>NZ_MTQG01000014.1:0-713 GCF_001975995.1 Bacillus sp. GZB | reverse complement strand
GTCGAATGGCTCGGCCGTTCAGACGGACAGGTGAAAGTCCGCGGCTACCGGATTGAACCGGGAGAAATCGAAGCGGCGATCCGGCGCATCGACGGCATTCGTGAGGCGGCGGTCACTGCCCGGACCGAACACGGCGAAACCGCGCTTTACGCCTATATCGAAGGACGGGAAAGCGATGACGTGCGGGCGGAGCTTGCGACACGCCTTCCGGCTTACATGATGCCGGCTCAGTTCATAAAGATGACCGAATGGCCGGTCACGCCGAGCGGAAAGCTTGACCGCCGCGCGCTGCCGGCTCCCGGCGGAGCGGCAGACAGACAGGCGTACACCGCCCCGCGGAACGTCACGGAAATGAAGCTTTGCGCTCTTTGGGAAGAGGTGCTGAAAAACGGCCCCGTCGGCATCCGAGATCACTTTTTTGAGCGGGGCGGCCATTCGTTAAAAGCGACGGCTCTCGTCTCCCGCATTGCCAAAGAGTTCGGTGTTCAGGTGCCGTTACAAGACATCTTCGCCCGGCCGACGGTGGAAGAACTCGCTTCGGTTATTCAGGACTTGGAAGAGAGCCCGTATGAAGCAATTCAGCCTGCGCAAAAACAGGACACCTACCCGGTGTCTTCGGCGCAGAAACGGATGTATGTGCTCCAACAGCTTGAAGACGGCGGTGTCGGCTACAATATGCCGGCTGTGCTGGAACTGATGGGTCCGCTTGACCG
>NZ_MTQG01000013.1:0-753 GCF_001975995.1 Bacillus sp. GZB | reverse complement strand
GACTCCGGCAGATAAGCAGAGCTTTCGTTAACGGAATAGAAGAAATCTTCTGTCTCAGATAATACAGAAGTGAAACGCTGCCTACTAAGATCAGATGTATTTTCATGGACCAACGGGTGTATGGTACCGAGCTGGTTCGTTGATGCTGCAGACGGCTGTTTAATTTCTGAAGGCACCCAGTATTTTTCCTTCGCAAACGGATAGGTCGGAAGACTGACTCTTTTCTGTTTCCCATTATCAAACAGCTCTTGACACGATACTTCATAACCTAGACAGTAGAATTCAGCCAATGCATACAGATTCTCTCTATATTCAGACGGATTTTCCCGGTCCTTATGGCTTTGTTCGACGAGACCTCTCACAGATTTATGGATAGCTTTCTGAGCTGTAAAGTCCTTTGGTACTCTCCCCTTAAACAAATTCGGCGGTTTTTCGTTCCCTTCAGCTTGCCTGAGTATTCGGACCGCATCCTCCCTGTCTTTGACCACAACGGCACAGCGATGATCGAAGTGATGTCTTCCTTCCATCAGCGTATAGCTGATTTTTGCCAGGTCCATCGCTCCAGTATTTTGAGACTTTTCAAGAAAGCCCGCCATCTCATGAATTTTCCCCTGCAAGGCTCCAGATGTTTTAGCTGACAAGACAAGCAAATAATATGGTTTGTCGTCCTGAGTGTTTTCCTTCTCTCTTACAGTACTTTCTGGCGTATAGCTTTGAAGCACGACATGGGCATTCGTACCGCTCATCCCAAAG
>NZ_MTQG01000012.1:0-1414 GCF_001975995.1 Bacillus sp. GZB | reverse complement strand
ACTCTCAATGGTTTGGTGGCGATAGCGAAGAGGTCACACCCGTTCCCATGCCGAACACGGAAGTTAAGCTCTTCAGCGCCGATGGTAGTCGGGGGTTTCCCCCTGTGAGAGTAGGACGCCGCCAAGCTATTATACGTAAGTGTAATATATGGAGGATTAGCTCAGCTGGGAGAGCATCTGCCTTACAAGCAGAGGGTCGGCGGTTCGAGCCCGTCATCCTCCACCATATTTGCCGGCCTAGCTCAATTGGTAGAGCAACTGACTTGTAATCAGTAGGTTGGGGGTTCAAGTCCTCTGGCCGGCACCATTTTTGGACAAGATAATAACATAAGTCTTTTAAAAAGAGCCATTAGCTCAGTTGGTAGAGCATCTGACTTTTAATCAGAGGGTCGAAGGTTCGAGTCCTTCATGGCTCACCATGTTACGCGGGTGTGGCGGAATTGGCAGACGCGCTAGACTTAGGATCTAGTGTCTTATGACGTGGGGGTTCAAGTCCCTTCACCCGCATTATACAGGATAGTTATCCTGTATGCGGAAGTAGTTCAGTGGTAGAACACCACCTTGCCAAGGTGGGGGTCGCGGGTTCGAATCCCGTCTTCCGCTCCAACTATACCATCCACGCCGGGGTGGTGGAATTGGCAGACACACAGGACTTAAAATCCTGCGGTAGGTGACTACCGTGCCGGTTCAAGTCCGGCCCTCGGCATTATTGTTATGCGCCCGTAGCTCAATTGGATAGAGCGTTTGACTACGGATCAAAAGGTTAGGGGTTCGACTCCTCTCGGGCGCGCCATAATATTTTTAAAAATCGGGAAGTAGCTCAGCTTGGTAGAGCACATGGTTTGGGACCATGGGGTCGCAGGTTCGAATCCTGTCTTCCCGACCACTTCGGGGCCTTAGCTCAGCTGGGAGAGCGCCTGCTTTGCACGCAGGAGGTCAGCGGTTCGATCCCGCTAGGCTCCACCATTTATAAAAAATATGTTGACTTTAAAAGAAACTTATTATAAACTTAAAAAGTTGCTTGAGAAAGTGAACAAAATGATCTTTGAAAACTAAACAAGACAAAACGTACCTGTTAATTCAAAGTTTTAAATAAATCGCACAGCGATGTGCGTAGTCAGTCAAACTACTTTATCGGAGAGTTTGATCCTGGCTCAGGACGAACGCTGGCGGCGTGCCTAATACATGCAAGTCGAGCGGACAGATGGGAGCTTGCTCCCTGATGTTAGCGGCGGACGGGTGAGTAACACGTGGGTAACCTGCCTGTAAGACTGGGATAACTCCGGGAAACCGGGGCTAATACCGGATGGTTGTTTGAACCGCATGGTTCAGACATAAAAGGTGGCTTCGGCTACCACTTACAGATGGACCCGCGGCGCATTAGCTAGTTGGTGAGGTAACGGCTCACCAAGGC
>NZ_MTQG01000011.1:0-1458 GCF_001975995.1 Bacillus sp. GZB | reverse complement strand
TCTTCAACGACATCACAAGGCTTATCAGGCTTACGATCCCTGAAGCCGCCAAGGTATGACCGATATTCGGTTTCGTCGACGTTAATGCACAGTAGCTCCTTTCCTCTGTATAGTCTTTAAATGCCTCTGCCAATGCATTAATCTCGATCGGGTCACCGAGCTTTGTCCCGGTTCCATGGGTCACGATGTATTCCATATCCTCTGCCTTGATATGAAAACGATCGTACACTTCTTTGATGAGCTGGCTTTGCGAACGTCCGCTTGGCGCGGTAATTCCGTTCGTTTTTCCGTCATAGTTAATTCCGCTTCCCACTATGGTTGCGTATACAGGGTTACCGTCGGATTCCGCTTTTGACAGCCTTTTTAAAACAATAACGGCCACGGCTTCCGCCGGCACCATTCCGTTTGCACGCTTGTCAAAGGCGTAACACTCTCCGTCTGCCGACAGCATTCCCGCCTTATTCATCGCGTTATAACTATCAGGAGTAATCAAAAGATTGGCCCCTGCCACGATGGCAGTATCGCATTCTCCGTTTCTGAGGCTCTGACAAGCCTGATGAACAGCTACAAGCCCTGACGAGCACGCCGTATTGATGGCCATGTTTGGACCATCAAGGTTTAGGAAATAAGAAAGTCTGGCGGCGAGAATGGCATTATGGTTTGAGGTAATCCCGGCCTCTTCGTCAACTAGCAGTTTGTAATCCCCGTCCTCGATCCCAACAAACATTCCTATTTTTTCGTCTTCAAATGACTTGGAACCATAGCCGGCATCCTCCAACGCCTTCCATGTTTCCTGAAGCAGCAGTCGCTGTCTGGGATCCATATTCATTGCTTCACGCGGAGATATTTCAAAGAACTGAGGTTCAAATTCGGAAATACCTGGAATTACCCCGAATCTTTTGTTGACTTCTTTTCTATCCTCAGTATTGTTCTGACTTTCCCGCCATTCGACGCGCTCATATGGCGCCTCACTGATTACTTCCCGTCCCTCATGCAGAAGGAACCATAGTTCCTCTACATTTCTTGCATCTGGAAATCTTCCGCTCATTCCTATGATGGCAATTGGTTCTTTTTCAACCCCAGTCTGTTTCTGCTTTGTCCCCAATTTTTCGGAACGGCTCTTTCTTATTTTCTGTCCTCTATTTTCCGGTGGTGTTGTTAAAGAAACTTCTTTCCCGCTTTCGTGATAGAACGCCTGCATTTCATCAGAATAACGTTCAAGGAAATACTGACTTAACCTCTCTATCGTCGGATAACCAAAGAAAATATCCGGCGTAATCTCTAATTCATAACGCTCACTTAACACATCGGCAAATTCCGCAAGACTGATAGAGTCGAAGCCGAAGTCACCTAAACCCTCATCTATATTCAGCTTTTCTTTTGGATACTTAAGGATCTGACTGATCGCATCCTTTAGTTCCCAAATCACACACTGTTTTATGTTCCAGCCGCTCATTT
>NZ_MTQG01000009.1:0-1532 GCF_001975995.1 Bacillus sp. GZB | reverse complement strand
ACTCTCAATGGTTTGGTGGCGATAGCGAAGAGGTCACACCCGTTCCCATGCCGAACACGGAAGTTAAGCTCTTCAGCGCCGATGGTAGTCGGGGGTTTCCCCCTGTGAGAGTAGGACGCCGCCAAGCTTTTTTATTTTATCTACCATGTTTTTGTTTATGAAGCTTATAATATTCCGCAGTAGCTCAGTGGTAGAGCTATCGGCTGTTAACCGATCGGTCGTAGGTTCGAGTCCTACCTGCGGAGCCATTGCTTCCATAGCTCAGCAGGTAGAGCACTTCCATGGTAAGGAAGAGGTCAGCGGTTCGAGCCCGCTTGGAAGCTTATCTAAAATACGTTGATCTGAAGCAGTTTCCGCATGTTATGGAACTGTTATTTTTTTATTTGGATCAGTAAAAACTGTTACTGATTGCAACAGTTAAGGTATAGGTGTTTAAAGCGCGCTTTCTGATGAAGTTAGCCTTGCTTCAATGATTCAAAGAGATTAACATAATTAATTGTTAAACGGTATTGACTTTTATCAAAACCTTGATATAATTACTTTTGTCATAATGAGCAGTATGTTTAGATTGATCTGCGGGTTATACCGTTTGGATTTTTACTGAATAAATAATAATACAGTTTACCGCTATCTGAGGCTGTATTCTGGCCATGCTTTACATTTTTACTTGCGGAAGTAGTTCAGTGGTAGAACATCACCTTGCCAAGGTGGGGGTCGCGGGTTCGAATCCCGTCTTCCGCTCCATTTTATCCCAACGGGATATTGTGATATTAATTGCGCCCGTAGCTCAATTGGATAGAGCGTTTGACTACGGATCAAAAGGTTAGGGGTTCGACTCCTCTCGGGCGCGCCATAATATTTTTAAAAATCGGGAAGTAGCTCAGCTTGGTAGAGCACATGGTTTGGGACCATGGGGTCGCAGGTTCGAATCCTGTCTTCCCGACCATTCTCAAACTTTAAAGATAATATACTGGTTTTCTTTTTCTCTCTTTTTTTTAAAAAAATACTTGATTTATAGAGAGACACCGTGGTATATTATTAAACGTCGCTGATGAACAGCAGATAACAACAAAAAGCTTCGGAAACAACTTGAAAAAAGTTGTTGACATAAAAGAAGCTGAGTGGTAAGATAATAAAGCTGCTTCAACAAGCGGTAATGATCTTTGAAAACTAAACAAGACAAAACGTACCTGTTAATTCAAAGTTTTAAATAAATCGCACAGCGATGTGCGTAGTCAGTCAAACTACTTTATCGGAGAGTTTGATCCTGGCTCAGGACGAACGCTGGCGGCGTGCCTAATACATGCAAGTCGAGCGGACAGATGGGAGCTTGCTCCCTGATGTTAGCGGCGGACGGGTGAGTAACACGTGGGTAACCTGCCTGTAAGACTGGGATAACTCCGGGAAACCGGGGCTAATACCGGATGGTTGTTTGAACCGCATGGTTCAGACATAAAAGGTGGCTTCGGCTACCACTTACAGATGGACCCGCGGCGCATTAGCTAGTTGGTGAGGTAACGGCTCACCAAGGC
>NZ_MTQG01000008.1:0-1608 GCF_001975995.1 Bacillus sp. GZB | reverse complement strand
TCTTCAACGACATCACAAGGCTTATCAGGCTTACGATCCCTGAAGCCGCCAAGGTATGACCGATATTCGGTTTCGTCGACGTTAATGCACAGTAGCTTCTTTCCTCTGTATAGTCTTTAAATGCCTCCGCCAATGCATTAATCTCGATCGGGTCACCGAGCTTTGTCCCGGTTCCATGGGTCACGATGTATTCCATATCCTCTGCCTTGATATGAAAACGATCGTACACTTCTTTGATGAGCCGGCTTTGCGAACGTCCGCTTGGCGCGGTAATTCCGTTCGTTTTTCCGTCATAGTTAATTCCGCTTCCCACTACGGTTGCGTATACAGGGTTACCGTCGGATTCCGCTTTTGACAGCCTTTTTAAAACAATAACGGCCACGGCTTCCGCCGGCACCATTCCATTTGCACGCTTGTCAAAGGCGTAACACTTTCCGTCTGCCGACAGCATTCCCGCCTTGTCCATACTGTCGTAACCCTCGGGGGTGGTCAAAAGATTGGCCCCTGCCACGATGGCAGTATCGCATTCTCCGTTTCTGAGGCTCTGACAAGCCTGATGAACAGCTACAAGTCCTGACGAGCACGCCGTATTGATAGCCATGTTTGGACCATCAAGGTTTAAGAAATAAGAAAGTCGCGCAGCCAGAATGGCATTATGATTTGAAGTGACGCCCCCCTCGCTTCCTACTAACAGCCTGTAGTCGCCTTCCTCAATTCCTATAAACATCCCTATTTTTCTGTCTTCAAATGACTTGGAACCATAGCCGGCATCTTCTAATGCCTTCCATGTTTCCTGAAGCAGCAGCCTTTGTCTTGGATCCATTATCTCTGCTTCACGTGGTGATAATTCAAAGAAGAAAGGATCAAATTCATCAATTCCCGGTACAACTCCGAAACTTCTGTTTGTTGCTCCGCCGTCGCCCGTATGAGTTTCTAGCCATTCTGCACGTTCATGAGGTTTGCGAATGACATCTTTCCCCTCATGCAGATGGGACCATAGTTCCTCTACATTTCTTGCATCCGGAAATCTTCCGCTCATTCCAATGATGGCAATCGGATCTTTTTCAACCCCAGTCTGTTTCTGCTTTGTCCCCAATTTTTTGGAACGGCTCTTTCTTATTTTCTGTCCTCTATTTTCCGGTGGTGTTGTTAAAGAAACTTCTTTCCCGCTTTCGTGATAGAACGCCTGCATTTCATCAGAATAACGTTCAAGGAAATACTGACTTAACCCCTCTATCGTCGGATAACCAAAGAAAATATCCGGCGTAATCTCTAATTCATAACGCTCACTTAACACATCGGCAAATTCCGCAAGACTGATAGAGTCGAAGCCGAAGTCACCTAAACCCTCATCTATATTCAGCTTTTCTTTTGGATACTTAAGGATCTGACTGATCGCATCCTTTAGTTCCCAAATCACACACTGTTTTATGTTCCAGCCGCTCATTTTCGCTCTTCTGCCTTTTCCAGAAGGTAACGCAGCTCTTTTCACTTCGGTTTTTGTCCTTGTTTCTTCACTTAATCCAAGGAATTTATATACTCTCTTCCGATTTCCGGTCATGACAAGCCACTGAGTCTGTTTCTGGCGAAGAATGGCTTCAAAAACTT
>NZ_MTQG01000007.1:0-1617 GCF_001975995.1 Bacillus sp. GZB | reverse complement strand
TCTTCAACGACATCACAAGGCTTATCAGGCTTACGATCCCTGAAGCCGCCAAGGTATGACCGATATTCGGTTTCGTCGACGTTAATGCACAGTAGCTTCTTTCCTCTGTATAGTCTTTAAATGCCTCTGCCAATGCATTAATCTCGATCGGGTCACCGAGCTTTGTCCCCGTTCCATGGGTCACGATGTATTCCATATCCTCTGCCTTGATATGAAAACGATCGTACACTTCTTTGATGAGCCGGCTTTGCGAACGTCCGCTTGGCGCGGTAATTCCGTTCGTTTTTCCGTCATAGTTAATTCCGCTTCCCACTACGGTTGCGTATACAGGGTTACCGTCGGATTCCGCTTTTGACAGCCTTTTTAAAACAATAACGGCCACGGCTTCCGCCGGCACCATTCCATTTGCACGCTTGTCAAAGGCGTAACACTTTCCGTCTGCCGACAGCATTCCCGCCTTGTCCATACTGTCGTAACCCTCGGGGGTGGTCAAAAGATTGGCCCCTGCCACGATGGCAGTATCACATTCTCCGTTTCTGAGGCTCTGACAAGCCTGATGAACAGCTACAAGTCCTGACGAGCACGCCGTATTGATGGCCATGTTTGGACCATCAAGGTTTAGGAAATAAGAAAGTCTGGCGGCAAGCACAGCATTATTATTGGAAGTAACGCCGCCCTTACTTCCAGTCATAAGGCTATAGTCACCATCTTCTACTCCTACGAAAAAACCTACCTTTTCATCTCCAAATGACTTAGAACCATAGCCGGCATCTTCTAATGCTTTCCAAGATTCCTGAAGGAGCAGCCTCTGTCTAGGGTCCATCGTCTCTGCTTCACGAGGTGATAGTTCAAAGAAAAGAGGATCAAATTCAGCGATTCCCGGTACCACTCCAACTGTTCTCTTCTTCGATCTGTTACCTTCGATAGTGTCATTGCCTGCCCGCCACTCGACGCGCTCATATGGAACCTGACATATTACCTCCTGACCCTCATATAAAATGGACCATAGTTCCTCTACGTTCCTTGCATCCGGAAACCTTCCGCTCATTCCAATGATGGCAATCGGATCTTTTTCAACCCCAGGCTGTTTCTGCTTTATCCCCAATTTTTTGGAACGGCTCTTTCTTATTTTCTGTCCTCTATTTTCCGGTGGTGTTGTTAAAGAAACTTCTTTCCCGCTTTCGTGATAGAACGCCTGCATTTCATCAGAATAACGTTCAAGGAAATACTGACTTAACCTCTCTATCGTCGGATAACCAAAGAAAATATCCGGCGTAATCTCTAATTCATAACGCTCACTTAACACATCGGCAAATTCCGCAAGACTGATAGAGTCGAAGCCGAAGTCACCTAAACCCTCATCTATATTCAGCTTTTCTTTTGGATACTTAAGGATCTGACTGATCGCATCCTTTAGTTCCCAAATCACACACTGTTTTATGTTCCAGCCGCTCATTTCCGCTCTTCTGCCTTTTCCAGAAGGTAACGCTGCTCTTTTCACTTCGGTTTTTGTCCTTGTTTCTTCACTTAATCCAAGGAATTTATATACTCTCTTCCGATTTCCGGTCATGACAAGCCACTGAGTCTGTTTCTGGCGAAGAATGGCTTCAAAAACTT
>NZ_MTQG01000006.1:0-2022 GCF_001975995.1 Bacillus sp. GZB | reverse complement strand
AAGTTTTTGAAGCCATTCTTCGCCAGAAACAGACTCAGTGGCTTGTCATGACCGGAAATCGGAAGAGAGTATATAAATTCCTTGGATTAAGTGAAGAAACAAGGACAAAAACCGAAGTGAAAAGAGCAGCGTTACCTTCTGGAAAAGGCAGAAGAGCGGAAATGAGCGGCTGGAACATAAAACAGTGTGTGATTTGGGAACTAAAGGATGCGATCAGCCAAATTCTTAGAATATCGAGAGATAAGCTTGATGTAGATGAAAATCTGTCAGATTTAGGTTTCGACTCAGTGAGTCTTGGTGAATATGCAGATGTATTAACCAGCTATTATAAGTTGAATATTACGCCAGATATCTTCTTTAGTTATCCGACAATAGAGAGGTTAAGTCAGTATTTGCTTAAACGTTATTCTGATGATATGCAGGCATTCTATCAGAAAGATGCGTATAGATTTATGCCAGTTGCTAGACATAAGAAAGAAAAGGAAAAAGCAATTCATGTGAAGAAAATGATGTCACTAGAGAGCTTTGGCTGTGAAAAAGAAACAGGTAGAAGTCTCCGGAGTCTAGAAGAGTCTCTACTTTGGGAATTAAAGAACGTGATGAGTCGAATACTTAGAATTCCAGGAGAAAAGCTTTGTACAGACGAAAACTTAGCTGACTTCGGTTTTGATTCAGTCAGTCTTGGTGAATTCGCAGAAGTGTTAAGCGAGCGTTATGAGCTGCCAATTACACCAGATATCTTCTTTAGTTATCCAACGATTGATAGCTTAAATAAATATTTACTTGATCGCTACCCTGATCAACTGAGTAGATTTTATCAGGATAGCGTGCAGGAAGTTTCTGCGGCATTAGCAGAGGGTGCTTCAGCAACAGAACAGAATTTGAAGAGTAAGGGGAAAAAGATCAGACGGAACCTTGCTGGCAGAAAGAATACGAAAATAAAAGAAAATGATCAGCCCATTGCCATTATCGGAATAAGCGGAAGGTTCCCAGATGCAAGGAATATAGAGGAATTTTGGTCCATTTTACTCGAAGGCAGGGAAGTAATCCGTAAGCTCCCGCATGAGCGAGTTCGATGGTGGCAAGGTTATGAAAACACTGGGGCTGGCAAATCAGTGAACAGAAAACTTGGAGTGATCCCGGGAATTGCTGAATTTGACCCTCTTTTCTTTGAACTATCACCTCGTGAAGCAGCAAACATAGATCCTAGACAAAGGATTCTGCTTCAGGAAACATGGAAGGCGTTGGAGGATGCCGGCTATGGTTCCAAGTCATTTGAAGACGAAAAAATAGGAATGTTTGTTGGGATCGAGGACGGGGATTACAAACTGCTAGTTGACGAAGAGGCCGGGATTACCTCAAACCATAATGCCATTCTGGCTGCGCGACTTTCTTATTTTCTAAACCTTGATGGTCCAAACATGGCTATCAATACGGCGTGCTCGTCAGGACTTGTAGCTGTTCATCAGGCTTGTCAGAGCCTCAGAAACGGAGAATGCGATACTGCCATCGTGGCAGGGGCCAATCTTTTGATTACTTCTGAAAACTATAACAGCATGGACAAGGCGGGAATGCTGTCGGCAGACGGAAAGTGTTACGCCTTTGACAAGCGTGCAAATGGAATGGTGCCGGCGGAAGCCGTGGCCGTTATTGTTTTAAAAAGGCTGTCAAAAGCGGAATCCGACGGTAACCCTGTATACGCAACCGTAGTGGGAAGCGGAATTAACTATGACGGAAAAACGAACGGAATTACCGCGCCAAGCGGACGTTCGCAAAGCCGGCTCATCAAAGAAGTGTACGATCGTTTTCATATCAAGGCAGAGGATATGGAATACATCGTGACCCATGGAACGGGGACAAAGCTCGGTGACCCGATCGAGATTAATGCATTGGCAGAGGCATTTAAAGACTATACAGAGGAAAGAAGCTACTGTGCATTAACGTCGACGAAACCGAATATCGGTCATACCTTGGCGGCTTCAGGGATCGTAAGCCTGATAAGCCTTGTGATGTCGTTGAAGA
>NZ_MTQG01000016.1:0-1002563 GCF_001975995.1 Bacillus sp. GZB | reverse complement strand
ACGCGGCGTTGCTCCGTCAGACTTTCGTCCATTGCGGAAGATTCCCTACTGCTGCCTCCCGTAGGAGTCTGGGCCGTGTCTCAGTCCCAGTGTGGCCGATCACCCTCTCAGGTCGGCTACGCATCGTTGCCTTGGTGAGCCGTTACCTCACCAACTAGCTAATGCGCCGCGGGTCCATCTGTAAGTGGTAGCCGAAGCCACCTTTTATGTCTGAACCATGCGGTTCAAACAACCATCCGGTATTAGCCCCGGTTTCCCGGAGTTATCCCAGTCTTACAGGCAGGTTACCCACGTGTTACTCACCCGTCCGCCGCTAACATCAGGGAGCAAGCTCCCATCTGTCCGCTCGACTTGCATGTATTAGGCACGCCGCCAGCGTTCGTCCTGAGCCAGGATCAAACTCTCCGATAAAGTAGTTTGACTGACTACGCACATCGCTGTGCGATTTATTTAAAACTTTGAATTAACAGGTACGTTTTGTCTTGTTTAGTTTTCAAAGAACTTTTTCCACTTCTCTCGAAGCGACCTCTTAATCATAACATTTTCAGTTTGCTAGGTCAATACTTTTTTAAAAAATATTTTCGCTAGGCTTGCCTTTCTATTAAAAAGACAACAAAAATGATTATATCAGCATCATCACTATGTGTCAAAGCTTTTTTTCATTTCTTTATATAGTAAAAGCGCAGCTGTAACAGGCTGCGCTTTTACGTTTATACTTCTTCCGTTTCTTCCGGCTCTTCTTCATTCTTTTCCACAAGCGCCACAGTGGCTACATGCTCTTGATCAGACATGCGGATCAGACGGACGCCTTGTGTTACGCGTCCCGTAGTGGAGATATCATTAATATCCATTCTGATTAACACGCCGCTTGCCGTAATAATCATTAAGTCCTCTTCGCCTTTTGTTGCTTTCACGGTTACTAACGGACCGTTGCTGTCAGTGATTTTACATGTTTTAAGGCCTTTTCCGCCCCGGCTTTGAACTCTGTATTCTGAAGCAGGTGTGCGTTTGCCGTAGCCGTTTTCTGTCACTATGAGGACGTGGGAGTCTTCTTCAAGAATCTCCATGCCTACAACGACATCATCGTCTGTCAGCGTGATGCCTTTAACACCCGCAGCTGTGCGTCCCATTTGTCTTACATCTTCTTCAGGGAAACGGATCAGCAAACCGTTCTTCGTTCCGATGATGATTTGTTTCTTGCCGTCAGTCAGGCGGACGGCCATCAGTTCATCGTCTTCCCGGAGACCCAGGGCGATCAGCCCGTTATTCCGTATATTCGCAAACTGGGACAGTGCCGTACGTTTCGACACCCCTTGTTTGGTCGTAAAGAAGAGGTATTGCTCTTCATCAAACGTGCTGACCGGAATAATGGCATTAATCCATTCGCCTTTTTCAACTTCCAGAAGGTTAATAATCGGAATGCCTTTTGCCGTACGGCCGTATTCAGGGATTTCATATCCTTTAGAACGGTATACCTTCCCTTTATTAGAGAAGAACAGGATCGTATCGTGCGTTGATGTGGAAATTAAGTGTTCCACAAAGTCATCTTCATTCGTTCCCATTCCCTGTACGCCTTTTCCGCCCCGTTTTTGGCTGCGGTATGTGGACGCCGGGAGACGTTTAACATAGCCGTTATGGGTCAATGTGATGACGATGTTTTCTCTCTCGATAAGATCTTCATCTTCAATTGTTTCAAGACCGGACGTCACGATTTCAGTGCGTCTCTCATCATTGAAACGCTCTTTGATTTCATTGAGCTCTTCACGGATGATCTCAAGAACTCTTTCTTCATTGGCTAAAATATCTTTCAGCTCGGCGATAAGCGCAACAAGTGATTGATATTCCTCTTCAATCTTTTCGCGCTCCAGACCGGTTAATCGCTGAAGGCGCATATCCAGAATGGCTTGCGCTTGTTTTTCAGTCAGTGAGAATTGTTCGATCAAACCTGTTCTCGCAATTTCAGCCGTCTGGGAACTGCGGATAAGAGAAATAACAGCATCTAAATGATCGAGAGCGATTCTTAAACCTTCCAGAATGTGAGCTCTCGCTTCCGCTTTGCGAAGTTCGTAAGCCGTTCTGCGCCGGATCACAATCTTTTGGTGATCAAGATAATGCTCCAGACATTGTTTCAGGCTTAGTACCTTCGGCTGTCCGTCAACGAGCGCCAGCAGGTTGATTCCGAAAGACGTCTGCAGGGCCGTTTGTTTGTACAGGTTATTCAAAATGACGTGAGCATTGGCGTCACGGCGGATCTCAATGACGATTCTCATTCCGTTACGGTCGGATTCGTCACGCAGATCGGTAATTCCTTCGATTTTTTTGTCCCGGACAAGATCTGCGATTTTTTCAATTAATCTCGCTTTGTTCACCTGATAAGGAAGTTCTGTGACAATAATTCTTTCTTTTCCCGATGATGTCTCTTCGATTTCAGCCTTAGCCCGGATCGTAATGGATCCCCGTCCGGATTCATATGCCTTGCGGATGCCGCTCCGGCCCAAAATCTGACCTGCAGTCGGAAAATCCGGGCCCGGGATGTATTCCATCAGCTCCTGGTTTGTAATCTCAGGATTCTCACTTACGGCAAGCACGCCTTCAATGACTTCCCCAAGCTGATGCGGAGGAATATTTGTCGCCATTCCGACCGCAATACCGGCAGCTCCGTTTACGAGCAGATTCGGAAATCTCGAAGGCATGACGACAGGTTCTCTTTCTGCGCCGTCATAGTTATCTTGATAATCAATCGTATCTTTCGTAATGTCCCGGAGGATTTCCATTGCGATTTTTGACATTCTCGCTTCTGTGTAACGCATCGCGGCCGCTGAGTCGCCGTCAACCGAACCGAAGTTGCCGTGTCCGTCAACAAGCATGTAGCGGTAGTTAAAATCCTGCGCCATTCTGACCATTGATTCGTAAACCGCTGAGTCACCGTGCGGGTGGTACTTACCGATAACTTCACCGACGATACGGGCAGATTTTTTATATGGTTTGTCACTGGTCATGCCTAAATCATTCATTGCGTACAAAATCCGCCTGTGAACCGGCTTCAGACCGTCACGCACATCCGGAAGCGCCCGGGATACGATAACGCTCATTGCATAGTCCAGGAAGGATGTCCGCATTTCCTGACTGATATTGACTTCACGTACTTGTGGTGTGTTTTGTTCACTCATTAAAAAAACCTCCCTGAAGTATCACATGAAATAATGTGGGAGTAGATTGTCCATTATGATCTTCAATACGATTTCACTATTCTCCATTATATCAATAAACTTGTGTTTATACACATTAATTTAGTAGAATATACGGGTTTTACGGGTTTTCAGAGGCTTTAGAAGCCGCTTTGAGAAAAAAGCCTTATTTCTTAACGAAAATAAGGCTTTCTTGGTTAAATATCAAGATTTTTCACGTATCTGGCGTTTGCTTCTATGAAGTTTCTCCGCGGTTCTACTTTGTCACCCATCAGCATTTCAAAAGTCTCGTCAGCGTCCATTGCATCTTCAAGATTAACTTGCAGAAGCGTTCTGGTCGCAGGGTCCATTGTCGTTTCCCAAAGCTGAGTCGCGTTCATTTCTCCAAGACCTTTATAACGCTGGAGGCCGGGCTTAGGTGATTGCGGAAGTTCTTTTAACAGCTCATCAAGCTGCTTATCATTATAAGCGTATTCCACCCGTTTTCCCTGCTGCACTTTATAAAGCGGCGGCTGGGCAATGTAGACATAGCCGTTTTCGATGATTTCCCGCATGTATCTGTAGAAGAACGTTAATAAAAGCGTTCTGATGTGGGCGCCGTCAACATCGGCATCCGTCATGATGACCACTTTATGATAACGCGCTTTTTCAAGATTAAAATCTTCTCCGATTCCTGTTCCGAGGGCCGTGATCATTGATCTGACCTCATTGTTTGAGAGAATCTTATCAAGTCTGGCTTTCTCAACGTTCAGAATCTTACCGCGCAGCGGCAGAATGGCTTGGAAATGACGGTCCCGTCCCTGTTTCGCTGATCCGCCCGCAGAGTCACCCTCTACGATATACAGCTCGGAAATGCTCGGATCTTTAGAAGAACAGTCCGCCAGTTTGCCCGGCAGATTGGAAATCTCAAGCGCACTTTTGCGGCGGGTCAATTCCCGCGCTTTTTTCGCTGCCATCCGCGCTCTTGCGGCCATTAAACCTTTTTCAACGATTTTGCGGGCTGAGTCCGGATTTTCAAGAAGGAATGTTTCCAGCGCAGAAGAAAACAGCGTATCAGTGATCGTTCTCGCTTCGGAGTTGCCGAGCTTCGTTTTCGTCTGACCTTCGAATTGCGGATCAGGGTGCTTAATTGAAATAATGGCAGTCAGCCCTTCTCTCACATCATCCCCGCTTAAATTCGGATCATTTTCTTTGAAAATCCCTTTTCTTCTTGCATAGTCGTTTATGACACGGGTCAGACCGGTTTTAAATCCGGCTTCGTGCGTGCCGCCTTCGTATGTGTTGATATTATTTGTGAAAGAATAAATATTGCTTGTATAGCTGTCGTTGTATTGCAATGCAACTTCAACCGTTATGCCGTCTTTCTCGCCTTCGATATAAATCGGCTCTTCATGAACGACTTCTTTGGAACGGTTTAAGTACTCAACATAGCTTTTGATTCCGCCTTCGTAGTGGTACTCGTTTTTCCGTTCTTGTCCTTCACGTTTGTCTTCAATCGTGATGTTTACGCCTTTTGTCAGGAAGGCCAATTCCCGGACACGATTTGAAAGCAGGTCATAGTCGTATTCGGTTGTTTCTTTGAAAATTTCCGGATCCGGAACGAAGTGCGTAATCGTTCCGGTCTTATCAGTATCACCGATCACTTCAAGATCGGCCACAGGTACACCGCGCTCGTACGCCTGATAGTGGATTTTTCCGTCACGATGAACCGTAACGTCAAGAGTGGTCGACAAGGCGTTTACGACAGATGCCCCTACACCGTGAAGACCGCCGGATACTTTATATCCGCTTCCGTCAAATTTACCGCCGGCGTGGAGAACGGTCATGATGACTTCAACCGCAGGGCGGCCCATCTTCTCCTGGATACCGACCGGAATTCCGCGCCCGTTGTCCTTAACGGTAATGCTGTTATCTTTTTCAATCTCGATGTTAATATCTGTACAATAACCGGCCAGGGCTTCGTCAATACTGTTGTCGACGATTTCCCACACCAAGTGGTGAAGGCCTTTGCTGTTAGTTGATCCGATGTACATCCCCGGTCTCTTTCGAACAGCTTCCAAACCTTCTAATACCTGTATCTGATTCTCATCATAACTATTTTGCTGCTGTTCCATAGCCATGCACATTCACCTACACTTTTCTTAAACGATATATTCATTGTAAAGATCCGCTAAGAATCTATTTCTAACATAAATTGCGCACGTTTCTTCAGTGTGCCGGAAGATAAGGGAGAGTAATATATATTCTCAGTCGTGACTACGATAGACTTTGGCGTGCCGTTTACGGACGGCACTACTTTTTCTTTCTGTCTGTCCAGAAATTCTTCAACGATCGGCGATACATTGACCTTGCAGTCAAAAATGCCGACGATATCGCGTGTTGAAACGACAAAGTCGTCACCTAAATGAATATACAATCGCTCACCTCATTTCTTCACTTCACTAACGTACCGTTTTCCACACGGAACATTCCTGCTTGATGTAAGGTATCGTGGTCAATGCCATCCACGCTTGTCGTGGTGACAAATGTCTGCACACGGCCTTGGATCGTATGAAGCAAATGGGACTGTCGGTAATCATCCAGCTCGCTTAGTACATCATCCAAAAGTAAAATGGGGTATTCTCCGATTTCTTCATGAATCAAATCTATTTCGGCCAGCTTCAAAGACAAAGCCGTCGTACGCTGCTGTCCCTGCGAACCGTACGTCTGCACATCGCGTCCGTTCACATAAAAAAGGACATCATCCCGATGCGGTCCGAATAATGTGACGCCTCGTTCTATTTCTTTTTCTTTTAATTTCGAAAAAGACTCCTGGTAGCTGTTACCTATTTTCGACAAATCTTTGGGATCTGATACATCAAGCGCCGTGTGGTACTTAAGCGTCAGTTCTTCAAGTCCCCGGGAAATGCCGGAATGGATCGGCTGCGCCCATTTTTCAAGCTGCGCCGTAAACTGCAGACGTTTGGCGACAACTTTTGCGGCTGCTTCAATCAGCTGATCAGTGAGAACGTCAAGCATGGTCCGGTCAGTCTGTTTCCGGCTTTGCAGCTGTTTCAGAAAATGATTCCGCTGTGAAAGGATTTTTTGATAAAGAGATAAATCATACAGATAAACGGCAGAAACCTGCCCGATCTCCATATCGAGAAATCTCCTCCTCACCTGGGGGCTTCCTTTGACGAGATTTAAATCCTCAGGGGCAAACATAATGGTGTTCAGCGCTCCGACATACTGACTGAGTTTTTGCTGCTCTATATGATTGACCTTGCCCTTTTTACCTTTTTTGGAGATGACAAGCTGCATCGGGATGTCCCCGTTTCGCTTCATCACTCTTCCTTCTATTTTAGCATAGTCTTCGTCCCACCGTATAAGTTCTTTGTCATTTGAGGTGCGGTGTGATTTTGCCATCGAAAGGACATAGATGGCTTCCATCAGATTGGTTTTGCCTTGGGCATTTTCCCCGATGATCACATTCACCTTGTTTTCGAATTGAAGCTCAGCGCGCTCATAATTACGGTAGGATGTTAATTCTAAATTTTGGATATACAACCGCTGTCACCCGCTTTAATTGACGACTTGAAATGAACCAAATCCTTCAATCGCGACCACGTCTCCAACGTAAAGCTTTCTGCCGCGGCGATTGTCAGGTTCATTGTTGACAGTCACCTCATGCTCGCTCAGAAACCACTTCGCCATGCCGCCGGACTGAATCACATCGGCTAATTTTAAAAACTGGCCAAGCGTAATCATTTCTGTATCAATCGAAATCGGATTTGCCATAATATCGACCTCTTTCAAATATCACTAATATCTAATTGTACTAAAAAATCCTGAAATAAGGAAAGGGAAAACTTGAGGGAGCGGCTGATGAATAGAAAAGCTGCCGAACTAAGCCGGCAGCACATTCTGTTTGATTAATACGTTCTGACCGGAAGGATGAGCTGAACGATGGTTTCATCATTCGGCGTACGGATAAGAAACGGTCTCATCGCTCCCGTAAAACTGATACGGATGTCCGCTCCTTCAAGTACTTTCAGTGCGTCCATCATATATTTTGGACTGAATGAAATATTTAATTCCTCGCCGTCAATCTGGTCAGCCAGCACAGCTTCGACCACTTTCCCGATTTCCGGAGAATTTGATGAAATCTCCAGCGAATCCGCCGGTTTGGCAGAAAGCTTTACAACGTTGTTGCGGCCTTCTCTCGCCAATAAAGAAGCACGGTCTATCGCCTGTAAAAATTCCTTCGTGTTCACGACGATTTCCGTTTTGCTTTCCTGCGGAATTAAGCTGGTCGTGTCCGGATAGTTTCCGTCAAGCAATCTTGAGAAGAACAATACGTTTTTCGCTTTGAACAGAACTTGGGTTTCTGTAATGACGATATCAACCAGTTCTTGGTTGTCATCAAGAATTTTGCTCAGCTCGGTTAAGCTTTTCCCGGGAATGACCACGTTATAAGAGCTGTCTTCCGGAATATCAAGCTTCGCCTTTCTTAAAGCGAGTCGGTGGCTATCGGTGGCAGTGCATAATAATTCACCGTTTTCGACTTTCCAGTTTACACCTGTCAAGATAGGGCGTGTTTCTGAGGCGGACACAGCGAACACGGTTTGGCGGATCAGGTTTTTCAAAAGATCCGTCGGAATCTGAATGGCGTGATGCTCTTCGATTTGCGGCAGATGCGGATATTCATCTGCATCAAGGCCGTTTAAATTAAATTCGGCTTTTCCGGAACGGATAATCGTTAAATATTGATTTTGAACTTCAATTTCAACAGTCGCCATCGGAAGTTTTTTAACAATTTCGCTGAAGAAACGCGCTTGCAGCACGATACTTCCCGGCTGATCGATCGTCACGATTTCTTTATCATCTTCTTCTTTCGGAATGAATGACTCGATTGAAATATCAGAGTCACTTCCCGTGAAAGATACTCCTTCATCTGAGGCGACGATCTTAATACCGGTGAGAATGGGAATTGTGGTTCTGGATGAAACGGCTTTTAGAACGTCTTGTACACTTTCGACTAAACGATCTTTTTGAATCGTAAATTTCATGTTTATCCTCCTAACGGATAATATAATTAATATATTTTAAAAATAGCAGTAGTAATAGTAGGGCCTGTGGATTTGTGGATAAGTTGTGAAAAAGACAGGAAACACAGCCTATCCACATGTGGACAGACTGTGTATGGCTATGAAAAAGTTATTCACACTTTCCCCGATTCATCCGAGGGCACTATTATTTAAGCAGTTCTTTTATTTCTTTCACCTGCTGCTGAAGCTGCTCGTCATCAATCAGCAGTTTTGAAATCTTTTCATGGGCGTGAATGACGGTTGTATGGTCTCTGCCGCCAAATTCTTCCCCGATTTTAGGCAAAGAAGAATCCGTCATTTCTCTTGAAAGATACATCGCAATTTGTCTTGGGAACGCCACGGATTTCGTGCGCTTTTTCGCTTTGAAATCTTCAAGCTTAATGTTGAACTGCTGTCCGACAATCCGCTGAATCTCTTTTATCGTAATGACCTTCGGCTTAGAAGACGGAATAATATCTTTCAATGCTTCTGCAGCCAGGTCTGCGTTAATGTCTTTATTGATTAAGGATGAATAGGCGACAACCCGGATTAATGCCCCTTCCAGTTCGCGGATGTTGCTGTCAATCTGATTCGCGATGTAAAGCATGACCTCGTTCGGAATATCAAGACCTTCCGCCTTCGCTTTTTTTCTCAGGATGGCAATCCGCGTTTCCAGATCCGGCGGTGTGATATCCGTAATCAATCCCCATTCGAACCGCGAACGCAGGCGGTCTTCAAGGGTTGGGATCTCTTTCGGCGGTCTGTCGCTGGAAATCACGATTTGTTTGCTTTCTTCATGAAGCGTGTTGAATGTATGGAAAAACTCTTCCTGTGTTTGTTCTTTTCCGGCTAAAAATTGAATATCATCTATCAAAAGTACATCAACGTTCCGGTAGCGGTTGCGGAAATCAACGGCTTTATTATCGCGGATTGAGTTGATGAATTCATTTGTGAATTTTTCAGAAGACAGGTACACCACTTTGGCTGAAGGATTATGATCAATGACATAATGGCCGATCGCGTGCATTAAGTGGGTTTTTCCTAAGCCGACTCCCCCGTATATAAATAAAGGGTTGTACGCTTTAGCGGGTGCTTCCGCCACAGCCAGTGATGCTGCATGGGCGAATCGGTTTCCCGATCCGATGACGAATGTGTCGAATGTATATTTCGGGTTGAGCATGCTTTGGGGAAAATCAGACGGTTCCTCTTTTGCCGCTTTTTTCACTTGCGGTTTCGGTAAAAAGTTTTCTTCGTCCTGATTTTGAGGAATGACAAATTTGACGCTCAATTCTTCCCCGGTTAATTCGTATATGGTATCTGCAATGAGATGTAAGTACCTGGACTCCAGCCAGTCTCTGGCAAATTCATTGGGAGCGGTGATGGTTAAGGTATCCCCTTGCAGCGAATGGGCTTTCGTCGACTTCATCCAAGTTTCGAAACTCGGTTTGCTTAGCTTTTTCTCAATTTGAGCTAGAGCTTGATTCCAAAGATCCAATATATTCTCCATTATCCGGCACAGCCCTCCTTTTCTTTAAAAATCAGCGCCCTTTCCCTGTTATAGAACACAAAAAAAGAGCATATGGCTCTGACCATTCGTACACACGAAATGTTGAAAACATATAGTATAGTAGAAAAACAGCTTTTCGACAAATTCCACAAGTTGTGGACAACAATCTACACAAGCTGTGTGAAAACAATCCACAACTTATCCACAGTTTGTGGATAAAGAGAATGGGCTGGATAAGTAATTAAGAGTTAAAACACAAATATAATATCAAATTAAGCGAGGACTTGCAATGGTTCTCGTAATCTTATCCACAAACCTGACAACTTGTTGAAAAATCTTTGTCCACATGGGTTAGCAATGTGAAAATGTTGTCGATAACGACTGTGGATATTAAAAAAAGGCCAAAAAATTATCCACATGTCGTTTTTCCGGGGGAGCGCGGCTTTTTTTTTTGCGTTAAAAAAAGGAATATGAAAAATAAGGTTTCTAAACTGGTTAAGGTATGTTATCCTATTATGGTTGTAAGAAATAAAAGCACTGCTGAAGTTGACAATGAATAGGCAGCACAAATATAATAAGTAAGACTGTCTTTAACAGCTATTCCTCGAGGGAGGTGTCATAAATGAAAAGAACATTCCAACCGAATAACCGTAAACGCAGTAAAGTTCATGGCTTCAGAAGCCGTATGAGTTCAAAAAACGGTCGTCTAGTATTAGCACGCCGTCGCCGCAAAGGCAGAAAAGTATTATCAGCTTAGGCCACTGAATAATGTCAGTGGTCTTTTTTCACATTAAGAGAAAAGTGATGTCATGCGTCGCCCGGTACTGGAGAAATTTCTTCAGTATTCCGGCGGCCCGTTTTTTTTAGATAGAAATAAAAGTTTCTGCGAGTGAATATCGGAGTGAATTAAAGTGAAGAAGCGAAATCGGTTAAAGAAAAATGAAGATTTTCAAAAAGTGTTTAAACGCGGAACGTCTATGGCAAACCGCCAGTTCGTGCTGTATACGCTTGATCAGCCGAAACAGGAAGAGCTCCGGGTAGGGCTTTCTGTCAGTAAAAAAATCGGCAATGCCGTCGTGCGCAATCGGGTGAAGCGGTTAATCAGACAGGCTGTTCAGGAGGAAAAAGAGCTGCTCAAGCCGAAAGATTTTATTATTATCGCAAGAAAACCCGCCGGCGACCTCAGTTTTGAAGAAACGAAAAAGAGTCTGCAGCACTTATTCAGAAAAACCTCATTATATAAGAAATCTTCGTCAAAATAGCTCATATTTTGTTTTCTTCACGTTTTTAAAAGCGCTTCCTTTTATTTGGCGAAAAATGAACGCCATTTGAAACTGAAAGATGCTAAAATACATACAAGGTTCATAAAGATTGGTATAGGAGGAAACGTTCTTGAAAAGGAGAATATGGTTACTACTGAGTATGGTCGGTATGCTCGTGCTGCTGGCCGGGTGCTCGAGTGTGAAAGAGCCGATTACGGCGAATAGTCCGCATTTCTGGGACAAATATGTTGTGTATCCATTGTCAGAAGTCATTACGTACGTAGCGAAACTGACGGGCGATAACTATGGTTTATCGATCATCATCGTTACGATTTTAATTCGTCTGCTGATTCTGCCGCTGATGATCAAGCAGCTTCGAAGCTCAAAAGCAATGCAGGCGCTGCAGCCTGAAATGCAGAAGCTCAGAGAAAAATACAGCTCTAAAGATCAAAAAACGCAGCAGAAGCTTCAGCAGGAAACGATGGCCCTGTTTTCAAAGCACGGGGTAAACCCGCTGGCGGGATGTTTCCCGATCCTGATTCAAATGCCGATTTTGATCGGATTCTACCACGCCATTATGCGTACGCAAGCCATTTCACAGCACAGCTTTTTATGGTTTGACCTAGGAGAGAAGGATCCTTACTATATTCTTCCTATCGTTGCTGGTGTGGCCACTTTTGTCCAGCAGAAGCTGATGATGGCCGGAAATCCGACTCAGAATCCTCAAATGGCAATGATGGTATGGATTATGCCGATCATGATCATCGTATTTGCGATCAACTTCCCGAGCGCGCTTTCTCTGTATTGGGTAGTCGGAAACCTGTTTATGATTGCTCAGACATTCCTTATTAAAGGACCTGACATTAAACACGATCCGGAAACGCAGAAAGCGGGAGGAAAGAAAAAGTGAAGAAGGTGACTGCTGCGGGACGGAATGTCGAAGAAGCAGTTCAATCAGGCCTTCAGGAACTTCAACTGACGAAAGATCAAGTAGAAATAACGGTGGTGCAAGAAGGATACAAAGGGTTTTTGGGTATTTTTGGAAAAAAGAATGCGATCGTAGAACTGGAAGAGAAAAAAAATCCTGTTCATGAAGCGAAAGCGTATTTGGAAGAAATCATCCATTCCATTGCCGGACCTTCTGAGATTGTTACGGAAGAAAACAAGAAAACAGTCTGTTTTCACATTAAAGGTGAAAAAGCGGCGCTGCTTATTGGCAAAAGAGGACAAACACTCAATGCCCTGGAAACATTGACGCAGCTTGTTTTGAACCGCGGCTCCGGCCAGTATCGCCAAGCCGTTGTCGACGCTGAGAATTATCGGCGGAAAAGAAGAGAAATTCTGGAGCAGCTGGCAAACAGGCTGGCCAAGCAAGTGTCGAAAACGAAAAAAGATGTGCATTTAGAACCGATGCCGTCAGGTGAAAGAAAAATCATCCATGACGCGCTGTCAAAGCATCCAAATATCAAAACGTTTTCTACCGGTGAAGGCCGGTACCGCCATCTCGTTATTTCCCATAAAGATAGCAGAAAACCGAAGTCCGGGTAAAATCGGAACTTCGGTTTTTTTATTGGTAAAAATGGCTCTATTCCTAAGCAGAATCGCACTTTTCGCGTTTAAGTTTTTTCTTTTTCGGTCTATGCTGTTGATAAAAAAGGTTTTAGGAAATAAAATTAATTGTTATTCACATGTGGATAAGTTAAAGTAATAAGGGATGAATTTCTGCCTTTGTGGATAACGTATCTTCCACTTCAAACCAAACTATGTTATCTTTTAATTTTGGCGTAAATAAAATTTTTTATATAGATGGAAACAGAGATAAAGAGAGGTGAACAGCATGGATACAATTGCAGCGATTTCAACTCCGATGGGTGAAGGCGCGATCGCGATCGTTCGGCTGAGCGGCCCGGAAGCCGTAAAGATCGCCGACAAAATGTACAAGGGTCCGAAAGGCAAAACGCTCAGTTCGGCAGAATCGCATACCATTCATTACGGGCATATCGCGGACAGCACGACGGGACGGATTATTGAGGAAGTCATGGTGTCTGTTTTAAGAGCGCCCAGAACATTCACAAGGGAAGATGTCATTGAAATCAACTGTCACGGGGGTATTGTGACGGTTAATCAGGTGCTCCAGCTTGCTTTAAGAGAAGGTGCGAGACTGGCAGAACCCGGTGAGTTTACGAAGCGCGCATTTTTAAACGGACGGATTGACCTATCACAGGCAGAAGCGGTGATGGATCTGATCAGGGCCAAAACGGACCGTGCCATGAATGTCGCCATGAACCAGATGGAAGGACGGCTTTCCGCGCTTGTCCGCCGTCTGCGTGATGAGTTGTTAGAAACACTTGCCCATGTTGAGGTTAATATAGATTATCCGGAATATGATGACGTCGAAGAAATGACGCATCAGCTTTTAGTGGAGAAGGCAAGCGGCGTGAAGAAAGAAATCGAGGCGCTGCTCCGTACGTCTGAGCAGGGAAAAATTTTGCGTGAGGGACTGTCTACCGTGATCATCGGCCGTCCGAACGTCGGAAAATCCTCTCTGCTTAACAGCCTTGTCCATGAAACGAAGGCGATCGTAACCGATATTCCGGGAACGACGCGTGATGTGATTGAGGAATATGTCAATGTCCGAGGCGTGCCGCTTCGGCTTGTCGATACCGCCGGAATCCGTGAGACAGAAGACATCGTCGAAAGAATCGGTGTGGAACGGTCACGGCAGGTTCTGAAGGAAGCGGATCTCATTTTGCTTGTGCTTAACCACAGCGAAGAGCTTTCTGAAGAAGATGTGAAATTGTTTGAAGCGGTTGAGGGAATGGATGTCATTGTCATTATGAATAAGACGGACCTTGAGGCTAAGATTGACGCTGAGCGCGTCAAGGAACTGGCGAAAGGCCGGCCTGTCGTCACGACCTCATTGCTGAAAGAAGAAGGCATTCAAGATTTAGAGGAAGCGATTCAGTCGCTATTTTATACAGGAGCGATCGAAAGCGGAGATCTCACCTATGTCAGCAACACCCGTCATATCTCGATTCTGCATCAGGCAAAGCAAGCGATTGATGATGCGCTGAACGGAATTGAACAGGATGTTCCGATTGATATGGTGCAAATTGATTTGACAAGGTGCTGGGAGCTGCTGGGCGAAATCATCGGTGATGCCGTCCACGAAAGCTTAATTGATCAGCTCTTTTCACAATTTTGTTTAGGTAAATAAAAGGGAGGAAAAAACCATGGGGTATGAAGCAGGCCAATACGACGTGATTGTCATCGGCGCCGGGCATGCCGGTGTTGAGGCTGCCCTCGCATCCGCGCGCCAGGGAGCCAAAACGCTTGTTTTGACGATCAATCTTGATATGGTTGCGTTTATGCCATGTAATCCGTCTGTCGGCGGCCCCGCGAAAGGGATTGTCGTCCGCGAAATTGACGCGCTCGGCGGAGAAATGGCTAGAAATATAGATAAAACTCATATTCAAATGAGAATGCTGAATACAGGAAAAGGTCCGGCCGTACGGGCGCTGCGTGCGCAGGCGGATAAATTCCAATATCAGCACGAAATGAAGCATACGCTGGAAAAAACACCGAATTTGACACTTCTTCAAGGAATTGCCGAGCGTTTAATCATTGAAGACGGGGAGTGCCGCGGTGTCATTACGCAAACCGGTGCTGAATATAAGGCAAAAACGGTCGTGCTGACAACCGGAACGTATTTAAGAGGGCGGATCATTCTCGGTGATCTGTCTTACTCAAGCGGTCCGAATAACCAGCAGCCGTCTATTAAACTTTCTGAGCACTTAGAGGAGCTCGGTTTTGATCTCGTCCGTTTTAAAACGGGCACGCCTCCTCGTGTCTCAAGCGATTCCATTGATTACAGCAAAACAGAAATCCAGCCGGGGGACCCGGTTCCGCGCGCTTTCTCATATGAAACGGTTGAATACATTACCGATCAGCTGCCTTGCTGGCTGACTTACACGAGTCCTGAGACTCATGAGATCATCGACAGCAACCTGCATCGTTCGCCAATGTATTCCGGTATGATTAAAGGAACGGGACCGAGATACTGCCCTTCGATTGAAGATAAAGTCGTTCGGTTTAATGATAAACCGCGTCATCAGATTTTCCTTGAGCCGGAAGGCAGAAATACGCAGGAAGTATACGTTCAAGGTTTATCCACGAGTCTTCCTGAGGACGTGCAGCAGCGGATGCTGGCGACCATTCCGGGACTGGAAAAGGTGCAGATGATGAGAGCCGGATACGCGATTGAGTATGACGCGATTGTACCGACGCAGCTCTGGCCTACACTGGAGACGAAAAAAATCCCTAACCTGTACACGGCCGGTCAAATTAACGGTACATCAGGTTATGAGGAAGCAGCCGGGCAAGGAATTATGGCAGGGATCAACGCAGGCCGCAAAGCGCTTGGAAAAGAAGAAGTGATCCTCAGCCGTTCCGATGCTTATATCGGTGTATTGATTGATGATTTGGTAACGAAAGGAACCAATGAACCGTACCGTCTGCTGACTTCACGGGCGGAATACAGACTGCTGCTCCGTCACGACAACGCGGATCTTCGTCTGACGGAAATCGGCCACGATATCGGCTTAATTTCTGATGAGCGCTATGAAGCGTTTGAGAAGAAAAAAGCGGCGATCGAGGCAGAGAAAAAACGTCTCTGGTCTGTTATTATCAAGCCGTCTCCTGAGAATCAGGAATATATCCGTTCACTCGGCGGAAGCGAGCTGAAAGACGGAGTGCGCGGCACAGATTTAATGAAACGTCCGGAAATGAACTATGAAACAGTGACAAAACTTGCGCCTGCAGATTCTCCGGTTCCGCAAGATGTGGCGGAACAAGTGGAAATTCAGGTGAAATATGAAGGATATATCGAAAAATCCTTGCAGCAAGTGGAAAAGCTGAAGAAAATGGAAAACAAAAAAATCCCTGATCGGATTGATTATGACGCCATTAAAGGAATTGCTACTGAAGCCCGTCAAAAGCTGAAAGAAGTGCGTCCTTTATCAGTTGCTCAAGCGTCCCGTATTTCCGGCGTCAATCCGGCAGACATTTCAATCCTGCTGGTATACCTGGAGCAGGGCCGTATTGCCAAGGTAGCTGAATAGAAAGGATGACGGCATGAATATAGAGGAATTTACATCCAGTTTAGCGGAGAAAGGGATTTCCCTTTCTGACCGCCAGCTGGAGCAATTCGAGTTGTATTACCGGATGCTCGTGGAATGGAACGAAAAAATGAATCTGACATCCATCACTGAGAAAAAGGAAGTTTATCTCAAGCATTTTTATGATTCGATAACGGCGGCATTTTATATTGATTTTGAAAAGGTCACCACTCTTTGTGATGTCGGCGCCGGCGCCGGTTTTCCAAGCCTGCCCATCAAAATCTGTTTCCCGCATCTGCATGTCACCATCGTCGATTCACTGAATAAGCGGATTACGTTTTTGGAAACTCTCTCTGATACTTTACAATTAGAGCATACGACATTTGTCCATGACAGAGCGGAGACATTCGGACAACGGAAAGACGTACGGGAAAGCTTCGATCTCGTGACGGCCCGTGCGGTGGCGCGTCTGTCGGTCCTGAGTGAGCTTTGTCTGCCGCTGGCCAAGAAAAACGGCGTATTTGCGGCACTAAAAGCAGCAGCAGCTGATGAAGAGCTGAAAGCGGGGCAAAAGGCGATTAAAGTATTGGGAGGAGAGCTTGAACAAGTTCATTCCTTTACACTTCCTGTTGAAGAAAGTGAACGGAACATCATGATCATTCGCAAGACGAAAAGCACTCCGAAAAAATATCCGAGAAAACCGGGTACTCCAAATAAATCGCCAATTGAAGGGTAATTTAGACAGCCTGATGTGACAATTCCATCATATTTTCTGCAAAATTGATGAAGATACAGCAGGAAAAACCATGAGAAAATAGAATTATAAAAATGGCAGTTTTTAAAGGTGGTGTAGGTACATGAAGCATTCATTCTCTCGTTTCTTCGGGTTTGGTGAGAAGGAAGAGGAACCGGAGATAGCTGAGCATGATACAAACAAAGAAGAGATACTCGAAATACCGGTACATGCTATCGTTCCCAACCGTTTTCAGCCACGCACCATTTTCTCAGATGAAAAAATCAAAGAGTTAGCAATGACTATCCATACACACGGCATCATTCAGCCGATTGTTGTCAGACATACAGAAGATGAAGGACAATATGAGCTCATTGCGGGTGAAAGGCGCTGGAGAGCGGTACAGACGCTTGAATGGGAGAAGATTCCCGCAATTATTAAAGATTTTTCTGATACGGAAACAGCATCTGTCGCTTTGATTGAAAACCTGCAAAGGGAAGAATTGTCCTCCATTGAGGAAGCTCATGCGTACGCAAGGCTGTTAGAACTTCATGATTTAACACAGGAAGCCTTGGCGCAGCGCTTAGGAAAAGGCCAGTCAACGATTGCGAACAAGCTCCGATTGTTAAAGCTCCCGGAACCCGTCCAGGATGCGATTATGGAGAAAAAAATTACGGAACGTCATGCAAGAGCACTGATTCCGCTCAAACAGCCGGAGTTTCAGGTCACATTGCTTGCGGAAATCATTGAGAAAAGCTTAAACGTTAAGCAGACGGAAGACAGAGTGGTGAAAATGCTTGAACAGAATAAGGAGAAACCAAAGCCGAGACGCAAAGCGTTCAGCAGGGATACAAGAATTGCGATGAATACGATTCGTCAGTCACTGTCTATGGTAGAAGACAGCGGCGTCAGGCTGAACACTGAAGAAGAAGAATTCGAAGAGTACATCCAGCTTACCATTCGGATACCTAAATAAAAACTCTCCTGATCAGCAGGGGAGTTTTTATTTTAATCAAAAAACTATTTTGAGATAATGATAGATTTATTGTGCACTATACATTATATATGTAAAATTTTATCTTTTTGTGTCGTGAATTGTCTTTTTACAGTCAAAAAAGTCACTTTATCGGAGAACTTATATTAGAAAGTGTCTTTTTCGTTTACATTTTTTTCACTTGCTGATAAACAAATTATGAAAAAAATAAAACGCTTTACTCTTTTTTTGATAAGATAGAAACAAGACAGTACATGTTCATGTGAAGGTAGGTGACATCGTGGGAAAAATCATAGCAATTACGAACCAAAAAGGCGGAGTCGGGAAGACGACGACTTCTGTTAATCTGGGGGCTTGCTTGGCTTACATAGGTAAAAGGGTTCTTCTTGTTGATATTGATCCGCAGGGCAATGCAACGAGCGGATTAGGGATTGAAAAAGCCGATGTGGATCATTGTGTGTACGACATTTTAGTAGATGATGCAGATGTTACAGATATTATTAAACCGACTTCAGTAGAGAACTTAGATGTCATTCCGGCCACGATCCAGCTTGCGGGAGCGGAAATCGAATTGGTTCCGACGATCTCACGGGAGGTCAGGCTGAAAAGAGCATTAGAATCTGTGAAACAAAATTACGATTACATGATTATTGATTGTCCTCCGTCTCTCGGGTTATTAACGATTAATGCGCTTACCGCTTCAGATTCAGTCGTTATCCCGGTTCAGTGCGAATACTACGCTCTTGAAGGATTGAGTCAATTATTAAATACAGTTCGGCTTGTGCAAAAACATTTAAATACCGACTTAATGATAGAAGGAGTGCTTCTGACGATGCTTGATGCCAGAACGAATCTCGGCATTCAAGTGATAGAAGAGGTAAAGAAATACTTTAGAGATAAAGTGTATCAAACCATTATTCCTCGCAATGTCCGTTTAAGTGAGGCGCCGAGTCACGGCAAGCCGATCATATTATACGATCCGCGTTCGAGAGGTGCGGAAGTATATTTAGATTTAGCAAAGGAAGTGGCAGCGAATGGCTAAAGGCGGGCTCGGAAAAGGGATTAACGCGTTGTTTAATCAGGTTGATTTGTCTGAAGAGACAGTGGAAGAGATTAAAATCAGTGATTTACGTCCCAATCCTTATCAGCCAAGAAAACAATTTGACGATGAGTCATTAGCTGAACTGAAGGAATCCATCATTCAGCATGGCATTCTTCAGCCCATTATCGTGAGAAAATCATTGAAGGGCTATGATATTGTAGCCGGCGAACGCCGTTACCGCGCCGCAAAACTTGCCGGTAAAGAGACAGTGCCGGCCATCGTGCGGGATTTATCTGAATCGCTGATGCGGGAAATCGCTCTTTTGGAAAACCTTCAGCGTGAAGACTTATCACCGCTTGAAGAAGCTCTGGCATATGACTCACTGCTGAAGCATTTGGATTTAACCCAGGAACAGCTCGCTAAACGGCTCGGAAAAAGCAGGCCTCATATTGCCAACCATTTAAGACTGCTGACGCTGCCGGAAAGCATCCAGAACCTCATTGCAGAAGGTACGTTATCCATGGGACACGGCAGAACCTTGCTTGGTTTGAAAAATAAAAACAAGCTTGAACCGCTTGTGAAGAAAGTGGTTGAAGAACAGCTGAACGTCCGTCAGCTTGAGCAGCTGATTCAGCAGTTAAACAACAATGTTCCACGTGAAACAAAGAAAAAAGAACCTGTCCAAGATGTGGTGTTAAAAGAGCGGGAATCGTATTTGCAAAATTACTTCGGAACAACAGTAAATATAAAGAGACAAAAGAAAAAAGGGAAGATTGAGATTGAGTTTTTCTCAAATGAAGATCTTGAACGTATCCTAGAACTATTGTCTGAAAGAGAAGCGTAAAAACCATCTTTTTAAAAAAAGATGGTTTTTTATATACGTCTTGTCAGCTTATGAAATGGACTGAGCCGTTCCTGCCGGCCTTCTGATTTATCTGTCAGCTGTAACCCCTCTGCTAAAACATTTGCCATGCTCATAACAAGATGAAGCCTCGTATTCTGCAGGACAAAATACTCCATAAACCCGCTGACATTGACGATTCCGTTGATATGGACGTCACCGATTTCAGGAAGATCTTTTTGAACACCTGCTCCGGGCTTCAGCGGCCCATCGCCGATTTGAAATGACCCTACGCTTTTGACGCGGCCTAAACAAGCATCAACCGCTATAATAAACGGATTTTTATGTAGATGTTGAATATCTTTCAGCTTGTCTTTCATATTGACGGCGTGAACAGGATCTGACAGCGTGCCGTAAACGTGCAATCTGCCTAAATTCATTTTTTCTAACTTTGTTCCTACGAGCGGACCTAATGAATCTCCGGTCGACCGATCTGTACCGATACACACGGTGACTAACGGTCTGCCGGCTGCTTTACGTAAAGATGAAGTAAGGATCGCTTGTATTTGATTCGCAGCAGAAGAATCGGTATGAGATACATATTGTTTTGCCCGTTCTTGAGAAAAAAGCCCGCCTTTTCGATTCATAAGGTTCACTTCCTTGTCATGTCATACGAGTAATACATTGTTGTTTTTGGTGTTGTATGGTTGTTTACAGTATATCCAGCGCTGCCTTTTTTTATGCTTATGTCATGATCAGCATGCCGGTTGTTTGAAAAGAGCGGGATAGAAAAAAGAACTCAGAGCAGTTATTCTCTAAGTTCATGAAAGAAATAAGACCATTTGGTCTACGTCGACATATTGCTGATGATCTAATTTCAGCGCTCTTTTTTCTGTAGAGAAGAGGATAAATCCTAACTGAGCGTAGAGTTTTTTTGCGGGTTCATTTGTTGAAGTAACAGAGAGATGGAGCTGTTCTGTGGCTTTCATCTTTTTTGCCCGGTTGATGGCTTCCGTCATTAACGCTTTTCCCGCGCCTGACCCTCGGTGTTTGGGGGAAATATACATAGAACCGATAACCGCAATGTGTCTTAGTTTAAACAGCGGATGCTTGGAGATCTTGAGGATTCCTATCAGTCTGTCTTGTTCAAAGGCGCCAAGCAAGATGGCATTGCCGGCTTCTAGCCTGGCTTTGAATTTTTCGGACGGCCATTCTTTCTCCTCCTCATAGCTGACCGCGAATACGTCGGGGTGATCTTTTAAAGCTTTGAGCCTGATATCGGAGTAAGGCTGGGTATCACTTGCGGTTAAACGCCTGATGTACATGATTTGAGCTCCTTATATAAATAAAATTTTCTGAATAGTTAATCGTCGTTATCATACCATATTTGTCCCATTTGTATGAATGTTTGCCGCTGTCACTCAATATAGTAGCAATATGCGGAGATGATCAGAAATTTTATGAGGTGATGAGGGTGTGGAGAGCCGGGATGAAGTGGATGCTGCTCATATTAAGCAGCCAGATTGGGGCTGGATATGCAAGCGGGCAGGAAATATGGCAGTTTTTCGGTGTCGAAAGCGGACTGGCTATTGTATTGTTTACAGTCATGTTTACGATTTCGGCTTATATTGTGTTGAAGATCAGCTATCGGGTTCAATCAACGCACTTTTTACCTGTGCTTGAGCATTTGATGGGGCCGGCTCTTGCTAAAGTCTATGATGTGCTTATTATGTTTTATTTGTTTTCAATGACGATGGTTATGATTGCCGGCGGCGGTGTGACGCTGCAAATGTACAAGCTGCCGTTTTGGATCGGTATTTTTCTTCTTTGCATTGTGACCGTCGGTTTATTCTTTTGGGATATAAAAGGAATATTATCTCTGAATAGTATTTTGATACCGATTCTTGTAGCGGGGCTGTTATATGCATTGGTCTTTTTTCAGACAACCCATCATTACACGTGGACGATAGATTTGACCCGCCAGTATAATTGGCCGGCAAGCATTACCTTCACGTCCTTAAACATCCTTTCTGTTGTCGCTGTTCTTTCTTCAATCGGGAAAGATATGAAGGGACTGGGAGAAGCGAAAATCGCAAGCGTTGCGAGCGGACTGATTTTCGGTATGATTTCATTTGTTTACAATGAAACGCTTGTACAGCTTGCGGGCAGTCTTACACAATATGAGATTCCTCTTTTCGCCGTTCTTGAAGGCGCTCCTTATCCGTTATTTCTTTGTATGGCCGCCGTGCTTTTTTTAGCTATCTATACGACAACCGTGACCGGTCTGTTCGGGCTGTCCAGCCGCATGCTTGCATTTGTGAAATTGCCGAGATGGACGCTCGTATCTCTTCTTTTAGCTGTGATGGTGCCTTTTACGACAATCGGTTTTTCAGATTTGATCGCGATTTTATATCCCATTTACGGGCTTTTAAGTCTTTATTTGCTGGTATGTCTTCTTCTTTACCCTATTTTAGGGAGATGGAAAAAAGTATAATGCTCATTTTGAGTGCGGCCGTTGCTCTTATCCTGTCTTTTTTTGTACAATAAATAAAGCAGTCTATGGAGAGAGGTGAAGGGTCTTGGCGGATAAAGACTTTGGCCTGAATGATATTGTTGAAATGAAGAAACCGCATCCTTGCGGTGAAAACAGGTGGAAAATCATTCGGATGGGAATGGATATTCGGATCAAATGCACGGGTTGTTCCCACAGTGTCATGATTCCGAGAAGAGATTTTGAGAGAAAGCTGAAAAAAGTACTCGTCAAGCATGAGGAGCCTACATCATAAGGGCTGGCGCTCATGCTTTTTCATATAGAGGAGAGGAAGAGGCCCGATGAGCAAAGTGCATCAGTCAGCGTGCCCGCTGAATTGCTGGGACAGCTGCGGCTTTTTGGTGACAGTTGAGGATGGAAAAGTGACGAAAGTAGACGGAGACCCGAATCATCCCATTACAGAAGGGAAAATTTGCGGCCGTGGCAGAATGCTGGAGACGAAAACGAATGCGCCGGAACGGCTTCGTTTTCCTTTAAAAAAGAAAGACGGCGAATTTGTCCGCATTTCCTGGGAGCAGGCGTTAGATGAAATTGCTGAAAAAATGGCGGTGATTAAGGAGACGTTGGGCACTGCCGCAGTGCTGCACAGTCATGATTACGCCAATAACGGTCTTTTGAAGGCGCTCGACCAGCGTTTTTTCAATGGATACGGCGGTGTGACGGAGATTGCGGGCAGCATTTGCTGGGGTTCCGGCATTGAAGCGCAGCGCTGGGATTTCGGGCGTTCTTACGGGCATGGACCGCTTGATATTTATCACAGCAAGCATGTGATCGTATGGGGCAGAAACGTGTCCCGGACGAATATGCACCTCTATCATCATCTGCAGCAGGTGAAGAAAAAAGGAGCGACACTGACGGTCATTGATCCTATTTTTAACCCGACTGCAAAGCTTGCCGATCGGTATATATCCGTCAAACCCGGCATGGATGGCTGGCTTGCGGCGGGTGTTATAAAAATATTATGCCAAACCGGCAGAACCGATTCCGATTTCATTCAAAGGCATTCGGTCGGTTTTGAAGAAATAGAAAAGCTTCTGCAGACGATTTCTTTTGAGGAGATCATTGAGAAAACAGAAACGTCTTTAGAAGTGATTGAATATCTTGCTGATTTATATGCTGACGGTCCCGCCTCCACTTTTATGGGTCTTGGGATGCAGAGATATAAAAACGGGGGCGGGACGATACGGTGGATTGACGCTTTAGCTGCGGCGAGCGGAAATGTAGGTATCAAAGGCGGCGGCGCAAACTTCGGAAATGTGCAAGTCGGTGAAAGCTTTGCAAAGGCCGAGCTCACCCGTCCTGATCTGAAGAAAAGTTCGAGAACGTTTTCGATGATGACTCAAGCCGAAGAGGCGCTGAATGCAGCCGATCCGCCGATTGAGATGATCATCGTGACGTGCGGCAATCCGCTGACACAGGTGCCGAATACAAAAAAAGTGAAGGAAGCGTTTGGAAAAACACCGGTCACAGTGGCCATTGATTCGGTCATGACCGATACGGCGAAGCTCTGTGACTATGTGCTGCCGACGGCCATTGTTTTCGAAGAGGAAGATATTTATTATTCCAGCATGTATCATCACTATGTTCAATATGGCAAGAAGCTTGCGGAACCGCAGGGAGAGGCAAAATCAGACCGCTGGATCTGGACGGAGCTCGCAAAGCGTCTCGGATTCGGGGAGCTCTTTGATTACAGTACGGAAGATTTCTTAAAAATGGGGCTCTCTTCTTTGGAGAAAGAAGGAATCACCCTTGAGCAATTAAAGGAAAAAGGACATATGCCGCTTCCGGTCAAACAGGTTCCGTGGAGTGATTTTCAATTTTTAACCCCGAGCGGAAAATTTGAATTCGTCTCGTCACTGGCAGAAGAGAAAGGATACAGCAGCCTCCCTCAATTGGAAGTGCCGGAGGAGTCTGTTTATCATGACGCCGGACTGGCCGGGAAATATCCGTATACGCTGCTGTCCATTCACCCGCAGCACTCCAATCATTCACAGCACGTGCCGTTTATTGAAAAGCTTCAGCAGATTCAGGTGGATCTGTCGCCGGATATCGCCGAGGAGCTTTCACTTCAAGACGGAGATACGGCAGAGGTATACAATGACCGCGGCCGTCTGCGCGGCAGGGTGAAAATCATGAAGCAGGCTCACCCGAAGACAGTAAATATAGATGAAGGCATGTGGGCGGCATTCGGAGGCTCCGTCAACATGCTCACAAAGGATTCAAATTCCGATAATGGAATGGGAAGTACGCTTTTTGACTGTCTGGTAGCGGTTAAAAAAGGATAATCTAAGGAGAGAGAGGGCGGAAAATGCTTTTTTCTCAGCTTGTCTTTTCCTATGAACCTCCTTATAATTGCTCTAGGTTTACAATACGTTTATACGATGATGGTTTGATATAGAGGAGATGAAAGAATGGCTTTAACTGCTGGAATTGTCGGTTTGCCGAATGTCGGAAAATCGACGTTATTTAATGCAATTACCCAGGCTGGTGCCGAATCAGCCAACTACCCGTTCTGTACAATTGATCCGAACGTGGGAATCGTGGAAGTGCCGGATGAACGTCTGCAAAAGCTGACTGAATTGGTGAACCCGAAAAAAACGGTGCCGACTGCGTTTGAATTCACTGATATCGCGGGGATCGTAAAAGGCGCATCTAAAGGTGAAGGACTCGGAAATAAGTTTCTTTCTCATATCCGTCAGGTTGATGCGATCTGTCACGTTGTACGCGCATTCGCTGATGACAATATTACGCACGTGTCAGGGAAAGTCGATCCGATTGACGATATTGAAACCATCAATCTTGAATTGATTCTTGCCGACATGGAGACAGTCGAAAAACGCATCACGCGTGTAAGCAAGCTTGCTAAGCAAAAAGACAAAGAAGCGGTTTTTGAATTTGACATTCTGTCTAAATTAAAAGAAGCTTTCGAACAAGAAAAGCCTGCCCGTTCCGTTGAATTTACGGAAGAACAGCAAAAGCTTGTGAAGCAGCTTCATTTGCTTACGTCAAAACCCGTGCTTTATGTGGCAAATGTAAGCGAGGATGAAGTGGCTGATCCTTCAGATAATGAATATGTTGCGAAAATCCGGGAGTACGCCGCGGGTGAAAACGCCGAAGTTATCGTCGTCTGCGCGAAAATTGAGTCTGAAATTGCTGAATTGGAAGGCGAAGAAAAGCAAATGTTCCTTGAGGAGCTCGGCATCGAAGAATCAGGTCTTGATCAGCTGATTAAAGCGTCATACTCTCTTCTCGGCCTTGCGACATACTTTACGGCGGGCGAACAGGAAGTGCGCGCATGGACATTCAGAAAAGGCATGAAAGCTCCTGAGTGTGCGGGTATCATCCACACTGACTTTGAACGCGGCTTTATCCGCGCTGAAACGGTTGCTTATGAAGACCTTTTGGCAGGCGGCGGAATGTCCGGAGCGAAAGAAGCCGGAAAAGTGCGTCTGGAAGGTAAGGAATATGTAGTCCAAGACGGAGATGTCATTCATTTCCGATTTAATGTATAGGACACAGTTGTAAAGGGACAAGAGCTTTGGTATAATATAAACTTGTGAGTAATAGAATTATTGCTCCTTGCCCATTATAGGGCCGCTTAGACCAAAAGGAGGTGCAAACAGATGAAAAAGTACGAAGTTATGTACATTATCCGTCCGAACATTGACGAAGAGTCAAAGAAGGCAGTTATCGAGCGTTTCAACAACGTATTAACTTCTAACGGAGCGGAGATCACTGGAACAAAAGATTGGGGTAAACGTCGTCTTGCTTACGAAATCAACGATTTCCGTGACGGTTTCTACCAAATCTTAAACGTTCAGTCTGAAGCTGCAGCGGTTGCTGAATTCGACCGTTTAGCTAAGATCAGTGACGATATCATTCGCCACATCGTTGTTAAAGAAGAAGAATAAGCAATTTGAAATATATAATGTTAAAAGGTGGTCTTTCATATGCTTAACCGAGTTGTATTAGTCGGAAGACTGACAAAAGACCCAGAGCTTCGTTATACGCCAAGCGGTGCGGCTGTCGCCACGTTTACTCTTGCTGTGAATCGTACATTCACGAACCAGTCCGGAGAACGTGAAGCCGATTTCATTAATTGTGTCACTTGGAGAAGACAAGCCGAAAACGTTGCAAACTTTCTTAAAAAAGGAAGCCTTGCCGGCGTAGACGGCCGACTCCAGACAAGAAATTATGAAAACCAGCAGGGACAGCGTGTCTTCGTGACAGAAGTCCAAGCTGAAAGTGTTCAATTTCTTGAGCCTAAAAACAACGGCGGTTCTGGATCAGGCGGATACAACGAAGGAAACAGCGGCGGAGGCCAATACTTTGGCGGAGGCCAAAATGATAATCCGTTCGGCGGAAATCAGAACAACCAGAGACGAAATCAAGGGAACAGCTTTAATGATGATCCATTTGCCAACGACGGCAAGCCGATTGACATCTCGGATGATGATCTTCCGTTCTAATAGATTATCGCTATATTCATAACGAGAAAGGTGGGAAATGACAATGGCAGGAGGACGCAGAGGCGGTCGTGCGAAACGCCGTAAGGTTTGTTACTTCACTTCTAACGGCATTACGCACATCGATTACAAAGATGTAGATCTTCTTAGAAAGTTTGTTTCTGAGCGTGGTAAAATCTTACCTCGCCGTGTAACTGGAACACACGCGAAATACCAACGTAAATTGACTATCGCGATCAAACGCGCACGTCAAATGGCTTTACTTCCATACGTAACTGGCGAGTAAGCCGAAAGAAAAGAGCAAGAGCCTGCGGGCTCCTGCTCTTTTTTTATATCAGTCCCCCTCCATCCTGCCGAAATGTTTCACATGAAACATGGAAGTGCTTCTTACACCTTTGTTATCTTGCTCCTCTATTCAAAAACGCGTACTTATGCAATGAATTTGTTTATACTGAAAAACAGGGGGTGGCTGAGATGGAGACAGACAGAAATATCCTGACTGATGAAAAGTGGTGCGCAATCATACGCAATGATGCTTCTTATGACGGAGTATTTTATTATGCAGTAAAAACGACGGGGATTTTCTGCCGGCCTTCTTGTAAATCGAGAGTTCCGAATAAAGAAAACGTACTGGTGTTTGATACGGCTGATGCAGCGCTCGATAAACATTTTCGTCCCTGTAAAAGGTGCCGGCCGAACGGTCTTCGTCTTCCTGATGAAGAATGGGTTGCTCAAATCATTGAATACATTGAACGCCATTATCACGAATCCCTGACTCTGAGTGTACTGGCCGAAATGTGTCACGGCAGCCCCTATCATTTACAGCGGACATTTAAAAAAATCAGGGGAATATCCCCGATTGAGTATATACAGAAAATAAGATTGTCGAAGGCGGAACACCTTTTAAAGCATACTGATATGACAGTCATGGGGATCGCTCTGACTGTCGGAATTCCAAACACAGCGCATTTCGCGACTCTTTTTAAAAAGAGAACCGGGAGTTCGCCCACAGAATACCGAAAAACCGTCAAAATGGGACAGGGAGGTTCAATATGAGTAAAGAGCCTATGATCTATTGGACACTCTTCACACGGAATGATTGGAGCCTTTATACAGCCGCCACATCTAAGGGGCTTTGCTTTATAGGCTCAAATTATGGAAGCTTTGAAGAGTTTGAGCAGTGGGCAAAAAAATCACTGCCGCAATACCGATTGGCACGTGATGATGAAAAGCTGGCGCCTTATACGGCAGAGCTGTCCGAGTACATTGAAAATGGCAGATCAGCTTTTTCAGTGCCGGTGGATCTTTACGGGACAGAATTTCAGCTTGCTGTATGGAAAGCGCTTATGGACATACCGTACGGCGAGACATACTCCTATTCGGATATAGCAGAAATGATTCAGAAACCGGCAGCTGTAAGAGCCGTGGGGGCAGCGATTGGAAAAAATCCGGTATTGATTACGGTTCCGTGCCATCGTGTCATCGGAAAAAACGGGAAACTGACCGGATTCAGAGGCGGTTTAGAAATGAAAAAGCAGCTGCTGGCGTTAGAGGGCGGAAACATTGAAACACTGGAATACCGGCTGAGCCGGACAGGAGGGATCACATGAAACTGATTTCTTGGAATGTAAACGGCTTGCGTGCCGTGATGAAAAAAATAGATATCAATACTTACGTTCAGGAAACGGCAGCGGATATTCTATGTCTGCAAGAAACAAAAGTACAGGACGGACAAGTATCATTACAGCCTGAAGGATATCACGCCTATTGGAACTATGCGGTGAAAAAAGGCTACTCAGGCACGGCTGTTTTTTCGAAAGAAAAGCCGCTGCGCGTGTTCTATGGACTGGGGATTGGCGATCATGATCAAGAAGGACGGGTGATCACGCTTGAATTTGAGAACGTGTTTGTCGTCAACTGTTACACGCCGAATGCCAAACGCGGATTAGAGCGAATTGATTACCGTCTTCAATGGGAAGCCGATTTTAAGGATTATCTGCAGAAGCTTGACCGGAAGAAGCCCGTGATCTTATGCGGCGATCTGAATGTCGCACACAGGGAGATAGACTTAAAAAATCCGAAAGCCAACCGGAAGAACGCCGGTTTCTCGGAGCAGGAGCGGGAAGCGTTCAGCGCCCTGCTGAACGCGGGATTTACCGACTCATTCCGCTATTTATATCCTGATCGGGAAGGCGCCTATTCCTGGTGGTCTTACAGGACGAACGCACGTGAGAAAAACATCGGTTGGCGGCTTGATTACGTCATTGTTTCAGACAGACTGAAGCAGCGGATCAGCCAAGCGGCCATTTGTGCCGATATCATGGGTTCTGACCATTGCCCTGTTGAAATGACAGTGGATTTATGATGAGATAGCAGTAAGAGAAATCCACTCTTGCTGCTTTTTTATCACTGAAAATGGAGGAGCACATGGCAAATATAAAAGAGATTGCGAAACTGGCGAATGTGTCGGTGGCCACCGTATCACGCGTATTAAACCGACACCCGTACGTATCTGAGGAGAAAAGGCGTCTTGTGAATCAAGTGATGAAGGAGCTGGATTATACCCCTAATCGAACCGCCATTGATCTGATTCGCGGAAAGACCAATACAATCGGCGTGATTTTGCCGTACAGTGACCATCCCTGCTTTGACAAAATTGTAAACGGTATCACGAAGGAAGCGTTTGCCCATGATTACGTGACAACCCTTCTCCCCACCAACTATGACCCCGCTATAGAGATGACATATTTCGAACTGCTGAAAATGAAAAAGATTGACGGACTGATTGTCACGTCCCGCGCGAATGAATGGGAGACCGCCGTGCCTTACCTGCAATACGGTCCCATTGTCGCTTGTGAATATACACAGCATCAAGAGATTCCCTGCGCTTATAATGACAGGCAGGCAGCATACAGAGAAAGCTTTTTGTATTTGAAAAACCGCGGGCATCAAGACGTTGCTTTTACATGTGTGCGGGAAGCGGAAAAAAGCCCGAGTACGGCCGACAAGGTAACCGCATATAAGGCCGTTTTCGGTTCTTTTGATGAAACCCGCATTCTGGTCGGATGCCATGATATGGGCGACGGAAAGCGGGCGGGTGAGCACTTCTGGGGTTTCGACAAGGCGCCGACGGCCATCTATGCGCACAGTGATGATGTGGCTGCCGGCTTGTACCAGTTTGCGAAAGAACAGAAATGGGACGCGGAGATCATCGGCGAGGGAAATCTGAGCGTCAGCCGGGCATTGAATATTCCATCCCTGGAACTTCATTTGGAACGGGTCGGAAAGGAAGCATTTTTATTGTTTTTTCACGAAGAAACGGCTAAAAAACAAATTATGCATCAATTTCAGCGGAAAAAGTCTTGAGCTGAAATGGGTTTCATGCTTTATAAATAGATTGAGAAAAAAAGGGAGGCGGACATATGCGAATTGAACATGCAGCGATATGGGTGAAAGATTTAGAACGAATGAAAGAATTTTATGAGAAATACTTCGGCGCCAAGGCCAATGACCTTTATCATAATGAGAAAAAAGATTTCAAATCGTATTTTCTGACATTTGACTCCGGATGCAGGCTGGAACTTATGAAAAAAGGCGGCATTGATGAAGTTCCGTCACAGAATATGACCGGATGGGCGCATCTCGCATTTTCTACAGGCAGCAAGGAGCGGGTGAATGAATTGACGGAAACGTTTAAAAACGATGGATTTCAGGTTGTAAGCGGCCCGCGCGTGACGGGTGACGGATATTATGAGAGCGTGATAGAGGATGGGGAAGGCAATTTGATAGAAATCACAGTGTAACAGTGCGGGGGAACCCGCACTGTTTTATTGATTAAATTTGCTGTGCATTTGTTTTCGGACCGAAGAGGATTAACAGAACGGAACATAGAAGCCAGCAGCCGCCGATGAACAAAAAGACGCTGATGTAGCCGAGCTTAACGGCAATAAATCCGACGAGCAGGGAGCCGAATATATTGGAAAAACGGCCGAGCCCGTACGCCAGCCCGCTCCCGGCCGAGCGATATTCCGTAGGATACGGTTCCGATGTGTAGGCGTATAAGTTTGAGGTGAAGATCCGTTCCGTGACGTTAACGATAAATCCAAACACAATAATCATGACGGGAATAAACGTCATGCCGTATAACAGTCCGGCAATGGCAGTCAGAAAAGCGCTTGCGGCCAGAATCCATTTCCTTTGGAACGTCTCGGATATCATGGAACCGAGCAATGCGCCAAGCGGTGCGCCGACAGAGTGAAGCACATTATACCACAGCGTTTTTTCCATGGTGATGCCGTTGCTTTTCAGCAGGCTGGGCACCCATGAAGCAAAGCCGTAAAATCCAAAGGTTTCCAGAATCCATACCGCTGAAAGGATGATGGTGATCTTTAAATTCCTGCCCTGAAACAGCCCTAAGTAGCCTGCGTGCTTCACTGTATGTACTTCTGCCGCCTCTTTTGGCGCGGGAAGCGGGCCTTTTTCTTTCTCTGCACGTGCTTCAAGACGGTTCATAATGGCGTTTGCCTGATCATATGCGCCCCGATTTTCGTGCCAGCGCGGCGATTCCTCAAGCCGGCGGATAAAAAAGAAATAAATGAGACCGGCCGCCCCCCATACGAATACGAGCCGCCACCCCCATGAGCCTAAAGGGATGACAAAAGCGGAAACAACGTTTGTAACGGGAACGCCGACCAGCCCGATCATGGCGCAAAGGGAGATGTATTTTCCCCGTACGGAGGATGGAAAAAATTCCGCCAAATAGCTGTTCGTCACAATCATGGCGGCCGCGACGCCGAGTCCGGTCAAGAATCGGAAAATCATTAAGGACGGAATGTCCCATGCCAGCGCATTCAGAAAAGATGAGATCGAAAAGACAAGGACAAAACAATTCAGCGCTTTTTTCCTGCCGATCCGATCGGACAGCCTTCCGCCGATGGAGGCGCCTAAAAACATGCCCAGGAAGGATGCGGCCGTGATGTCGGCAATGGTGGACAGCTTCACGCCCCAATGCTCAATCAGCGCCGGAGCCACGTTGCTGAGCGTAAACAGATCAGCGAGATCAAAAAAATAGATGATTCCGAGAGCGGTTAATACTTGATAGTGCACACGCGAAATGGGGAGACGGTCTAATCGGTTCGCTACATTTGAGAATGTCTGATGTTTCATAAAAAACCCCCTGACTTTGCAATTGTAATCAGAAAATACTGTAAATTTATCTGACGAATATATTATAAAGGTCTTTTTTTGGCAAAAACAGAGTGTAAATCTTAAAATATATAACATTTCCTATATCTGTTTCTGTTTATATTGTAAAATGTTGAAGGAAAGGAAGTTGATGCATAAATATGAATACGTTTGTACGGCCCGCAGAGGGAAGAAATAGTGTATCGAGATATCTTCTTTCTCTGTTGGTCATTGTGGGTTTGTTCTTTTTCGGAAGCATACTGACCGTGTTTTATATGTTTCTCGCGTCCGCTTTCAATCCTTCACTGACGATAAATTGGGATGAGGGGGCATTAAGTGACCCGCTGGCGGATATTTATTTACAGCATATCGTCTATTTCATAGCGATCCCGGGCATTTGGATAGCGGTTCGTTTCATTATGAAACGTCGGTTTTTATCCATCATCACACCGAATCAGTCGCTGAACTGGAAGAGAATTTTCTTTGGATTCGGCACATATGTTGTGCTGATGTTTGTCGCAGGGCTGATTGATTTTACAATTCATCCGGATCGTTTCATGCTTCAGGAATTCCATGCTTCACGTTTTCTGCTGCTGTTAGCGGCGGCCGTCTTGTTGGTGCCGATTCAAACCTCTGCGGAGGAATTTCTCTTTCGCGGTTTTCTGCTTCAGTTCGCCGGAAAATTGACGGCAAACGCGGTGGTTCTGACAGTCATTATCGGCGGATTATTCGGCGCGCTTCATTTCGGAAATCCGGAGATGGATAATGGGGCTCTCTGGGCGGGAATCGGATATGTCACCATCGGCATGATCTGGACCTTTATCACGATTAAAACGGGCAGTCTGGAGATGTCTCTTGGCGGTCACGCTGCCAATAATATGTTTTTATTTATCTTTCTCACAGAGGATCATTCGGTGTACGGCGGCATTCCGTCGATATTTACAACAGCAGCCGGCGGCTATGAAATATATGATTGCATATCGACTCTGGTGATCAATATCATCTTCGTATGGCTCGCGTTCCGTTTTGTGAAAAAAGAAAAGCAGCAGGCCGCCTAGGCTCTGCTGCTGATTTGTAAGGTGTTCATCGCTTCATCAATATCCGTCGTCGGTCTCCGGCAGGCGAAATTCTCACAAATGTAGACCGTTGTCTTCCCATCGATCATTTGATAACCCGCGGCAAAGTCAGAAATGCCGGCAAGCTCTTCCGGATGTTCTGCGGCGAGAATCGTATAGGCGGGAGTGAAATGCTCCTGAAGCGCCTCAATGAAACGTTTTCTGTCCGGGTCATCTTTCCTTCCGAAAACAACAATTTCTTTTTGGGGCATTGTATGTGCCAGTACGCTTTGCATGAAGAAAGCGCTGCTGCTCGGATAGGCCTCTATTTCCCGTTTGAACACGGAAAACATCGCTTCGGCTTTTTCAATCAGTGATATGTCACCCGTCAGGCGGCCGAGACGAAGCAGCTGTATGGCAGCCGCGCTGTTTCCGGAAGGCACGGCCCCGTCATAAACCTCTTTTTCCCTGACAAGAAGGGTCTCAGCATCATTCCCCGTAAAGAAGAAGCCTCCGTGCCGTTCATCCCAGAACAGCTCCAGCATGCTTGTACATAACGTTCTCGCTTTCTGCAGATAAGACGGATTAAAACCCGCTTCATACAGTTCAAGGTAAGCCCAGATGAGAAAAGCGTAATCATCGATAAACCCTTTGTTTTTCACTTCGCCCTCGCGATAGCGGACCATGACGCGCCCGTCCGGCATGAGGTGCCGTTCGAGAAAGCGGATCGCTGTTTCCGCCATGCTGAGAAAGTCAGGCTCGTGAAATACCTTTGCGGCTTTTGACAGCCCGGCAATCATCAGCGCGTTCCATGAGGTCAGCACTTTGTCATCTGTATGCGGATAGCTTCTGTTTTCACGGGCCTCCAGCAATTTAGTTCTTGCCTCTTCAAGGCGTTCGGCCAGCTCATGTCCTGTGAGGCCGGTCTCTTCGAGGATGGCCTCACGCCGCGTGTAAATGAGGTGCGGGATGTTTTCGCCTTCAAAATTGCCTTGATCTGTGATGTTATACACCTTGCAGTAAAGCGGGCCGAGTTCATCACCGAGAAGGTTCATGATTTCTTTTTTGGACCATATGTAATATTTCCCCTCACGGCCTTCGGTATCAGCGTCTAAAGCTGAGAAAAAGCTTCCGTCTTCATGCATCATTTCCCGCTGAATAAACGTTACGATCTGCATCGCAATCTGTCTGTAGCGCTCATTACCCGTGACTTGGTAGGCTTCTGTATATGCGGTCAGGAGAAGGGCGTTGTCATACAGCATTTTCTCAAAATGCGGCACGAGCCATTCATTATCAGTCGAGTAGCGGGCGAATCCGAACCCGATGTGGTCAAAAATTCCGCCGTTCGCCATGCCGTCAAGTGTCTTGGTTACGCCGGCCAAAGCCTGGTTCTTGCCCGTATAGCTGTAGTAGCGAAGCAGAAACATGAGCATATGCGGCATCGGAAATTTCGGAGCCTGGCCGAACCCGCCGTACACCGTATCAAACCCGCCGGCCAGCTGGCGATACGTGTCATGAACCGCCTGTTCGCCAAGCGTGCCCTCAGCCGGGTGAACCTTGACTTCAAGATGAGCGGCGGCGTTTTCGGCGATATCCTCGACATGCTGCCGGTCATTCGCAAACGTTTCGGACAGATGTTCAAGCACATCGATAAAGCCCGGGCGGTTAAATTTGCTCGTCTTCGGAAAATACGTCCCCGCATAAAACGGCTTTTGATCTGGTGTGACGAACACGTTCAGCGGCCACCCGCCCTGCCCCGTCATCAGCTGGCAGACTCTCATATACACGGAATCCACATCAGGCCGCTCCTCACGATCAACCTTGATGGCTATGAATTTATCGTTTAACATACCGGCGATCTCTTCGTCCTCAAAAGATTCGTGGGCCATTACGTGGCACCAGTGACACGTCGAATAGCCGATGCTGACAAGAACCGGCTTGTTTTCGCGTTTTGCTTTTTCGAAGGCTTCTTCTCCCCAAGGGTGCCAGTTTACTGGATTGTGGGCGTGTTGGAGTAGATAGGGGGACTTCTCCGTGATTAGGCTGTTGGGTTTACTATTGTTTGGCATTGGATCACCTTCTTTCCTCTAAATAAAATGGTTACAATTAGATTATCCAAGTCTAAAAATTTAAACCATTTTAGCTTGATGTTTTTTATGTAAAATAGTCTCGCAATGCTTTCTTCTTTAAAAACTCGGTTATTTTTATCTTGTGCTTTGGTAATAAATTTGATTTACTTTCCAATATTTTTAATAATTCAACTAGTCTTTTCACAGGGTTTGGGCTCATAAAATGCCATGTGTATGATGTGTTATTTTCAAGAGAATCTGGGAATATCTGTACTCCTTTTGTAGAAAGATTTGAAAACATAGCATGATTATGTGAAGAGGCATTATTGCTGTATCCAAACGAGTTACCAGTAAAGCTAAATGTTATAGCTTTAACATAGGTATCCAATGAATCATCAGGTATATTATATCCTACCCTCTTCTAAAACCTAGAGCGAAAATAATCAACATAGCACCACTCAATACAGCAGTTATTCTTGTTTTGAAACCAATGATCAAAAGTATTCCTAAGATGGTTTCAAAAATAGTTGCTATCCATCCTGCTATCGGTACAAGAGCATCTGGTATAAAAGGAGTTAAGGTAGCGACATAATCCGTGTAATTTTCAATATTTCCCCATACGGCATTAGGCTTGCCAGGTGTCCCACATATTCCAAATCGATTGGCTACAGATGTTAAAAAGCTAATTCCTAAAGCGAGCCTAAGGTACAGGGGCATTAATGCTTTCATTTTACATTCCTTTTTTGAAATTAGTCCGTAAAATAAGAAGATTGTTATTCTCGTTTATATGAGACTATATAAATCGACGATTAACATAGTCTTTAATATGAGTATAACATTTGCGCTTTCTTATGCAAGAGAAGCACCAATAGGTACGGCATTGTTTTTACAAATTCAAACGTCGAGATGGAAAACGAAAAAACATAATATGACTTGTAATTTAAAGGCATCTTGAAGCACAAAAAAGCTCTGACTAATTAATTTAGTCAGAGCTTTTTTTTATGAAGTATTCCCGAGTATCTGTCCTTGTTTTTTTAGGCAATACTACGTCCAATTCTTTATTTAACCATGCGAGCGTTTTATTACGAAGATAATTACGCATCTGTTCTTCTGCTTCAAGCATTACCAAGTTAATTGTACAAGAAGAATTGCTGGATTCACAAGAGTTGCATTTGTCTCGATAAAGTAGACCATTGCTTACAATATTTTTACATTGAAAAATGGGTTTTGGTCCTTCAACAGCCTCTAATATATCCCAAAAGGAAATATCTTCTGGAGATTTTGCTAACCTATATCCTCCCTTTACACCAGGGACAGAATTTACAATACCAGCTTTAGATAATTTACCGAAAACTTTTGAAAGAAATGTTTCTGAAAGTCCTTGGAACTCTGCAAGGTCCCGAATCCCGACACTTTCCTTGGAGGGAACATCTATTAAATAAACCAGACAATGTAAAGCATATTCAACCCCAACACTGTACTGCATATAAATTCACCTGCTTTTGATTTTAAGGGTTATCACATTGTATCTTAGGAGTATTTTTGATGATAGTCAATCTTAAAACCCTTCTTTAGATATTATTTGTTCCGTTTGACAAAATAAAATACAAGGTTTATATTAGTGACCGAGTTAATCGTCGATCAATATAGTCTTTAATGTGAAATAAAAGGAGAGTTTCAAATGAGCAAAACACTTATCATTAACGCACATCCAAAAGTAGATGATACATCATCATACAGTTTACGGGTAATGAACCACTTTTTAGAGGCTTACAAAGAATTAATTCCAGAGAGTGAAGAGCTTGAGCAAATTAACTTATATAGTGATGAAGTGCCTATGATTGATAAAACAGTTTTAAGCGCATGGGATAAGGCAGGAAAAGGCGAAGAACTGACAAGTGATGAACAAAAAGTAACAGAACGCATGACAGAAGTATTGAAACAATTCAAAAGTGCAAAAACGTATGTCATTGTTTTGCCTTTGCATAATTTCAATATTCCATCAAAATTAAAAGACTATATGGACAATATTATGATCGCACGTGAAACATTTAAATATACTGACACTGGGTCAGTAGGTCTGCTTAAAGATGGACGAAGAATGCTTGTCATACAAGCTAGCGGATCAATTTATACAAATGATGACTGGTATGAAGAAGTTGAATACTCAAATAAATATTTGAAATCAATGTTCAATTTCCTCGGTATTGAGGATTATCAAATTATCCGAGTGCAAGGAACAGCCTTACTGAGTCCGGAGGATGTTTTACAAAAAGCAAATAAAGAAGTTGAAGAAGCTGCTTCAAGATTAGCAGGTAAATAAGAAATAGTATGAAGATCATTGTTGCTGGGGGGGACTGGAGTAATTGGTCGGGCCCTTCTTCCTAAAACAGAACGGCCATCAAGTATTTGCATTGACCCGAGGTAATCGGTCGAACACGTTCCTCAAAAGAATAGGGGTAACTCCTGTAAAAGCAGATGCAATGGATCGAGATGCTGTTCTTAATGCTTTTAGGAAAATTTAACCTGAGTTTGTTGTCCATCATCTTACCTCTTTAACAGGTTACAATCTTGAAGAAAAAGCGAGAATCAGAATTATAGGTGCGCGAAATACTGTTGATGCGTGTCATGAAGTTGGAGTGAAGAGGATAATTGCTCAAAGTCTTTCTTTTGCTTATGAACCCGGATTAATACCTGCCAATGAAGACGTCCCTTTAGATCTCGACGCACCGAATCCAAGGAAAATAAATGTAATTGGAGTGGCATCATTAGAATCAGCAGTTGCTGAATTACCCGATTTAGTAAACAACATTAAAACATTGCAAGAAGATGGGTTGAACAATATCTCATTTGAAGTAAATCATGACACGTTAGAGCATCTTCTAGCGTGTTTTTTTATTTGTGAAAATGAAAAACCTGTCAAGAAACAAAAGACATACAATAACCGCAATAAAAACGAAAAGAATAATTTAATCAATAGACACTTTGTATCTTTTTACATTTTAACTTTGTCAAGAAATGTTCAATCTGCCGTGTGAATTTTCGAAATTCTTTAGGGGAGTGGGGGAATTTGCTTGCAACTTGAACAAAGGTAACGCCCACAACCCCGTAAACTGGCACCCTTGGGGAGAAGAAGCCTTCGAAACCCAAGTCATTAAAAAAGAGAACTGCTTATGACTCTATTTTCAGGGTTAAACTTCATCTACCTTATTGCTTTTTAGATAAGAAATAAGGATTTAAAATCTTTATCATTTTATTTGCTGTTAGATAAGTGAAACACACCCCGGCGACTGTAACCATCCCGCCTGTCAATGCAATAAACGTGGGTACTTCACCTAACCACACCCAAGAAATGGCCAAGGCTACGGCTGGTGTTAGATAAAGTGAAATGGTTGCTTCTGAAGCACCGACGAGTGAAGTGACATATGCAAGTGCAAAGTAAGGGATAACCGTTGGTAATAAACCTAAGTAAACGATAGACCATGTGGAATTCATCGATGCGTGAACAACTTCTCCCCATAACCCCGGAAGAAATACCAGCATTGGCAATGTCGCGCCCCAAATAGTGAATGTAACGAATGGAATAAAACCATACTTTTTTATATAGCGAGTTTGAAAGACAAAATAGATACTCTCTGAAAAAGCAGCCAGCAGAATGAAAAGAATGCCTTTTGCTGAATGAGTATAGTTTCCTGCCCCAAATGAAATGATCGACACACCCAATAAACTTATGATAGAGCCAATCCATTTATAAAGCCCAAAATGTTCACCAAAAAAAAGACGAGATAACATTGCAGAAAAAATAGGTGTCATGGTCACGAGTAAGCTTGCTACCCCTGCGCTGACTGTTTTTTCTCCGATATTCAGCAAAATGTGATATAGTGCAAAACCTAAAAATCCTAAAGATAAAATAGCAGGGATATCCTTCATGTCAGGTAAACGCATATGAGTCAAAACAGCAAAAACCACCAGTGCCATTGACCCAATCAACAAGCGAAACAAAGCGAGGTGTTCCGGTGTGTAACTCTCCAAACCCGCGCGAATTCCCGGGAAAGCTGATGCCCACAACCCAATCATCAGACTGTAAGATATGCCGATTCGAACTGTTTTCTTTCGCATCCTTCTCACTCCTCTTTACAAAAACCAACCAGTTATTTAATGTGTTCTATATTAATAAAGATTTGATGATATGACTTCAACCAGTTAAATAGATTTTGATCCAACCACTTTAAGGAGGATACTTTTTATGAGCGCTCCAGAAGAAAAAAAGATGAGAAAGCTTCCTAAGTACATACAAATCATTCAATTTATAAAAGAGAAAATAGGAAATGGAGAATGGCCGATTGGAAGTAAGATTCCAAGCCAGCGCACGCTTGCCAAACACTTTGAGGTGAATAGGAGCACAGTCATTACAGCTTTAGAGGAATTGATGGCGGATGGATTAATCGAAGGCAGAATGGGCAAAGGGACAGTTGTTACGAACAATACATGGACACTTTTGGCTAAGAATTCCGCCCCTGATTGGGATCAGTATGTAACCTCCGGAATCCAGCAGCCAAGCCAAAAAATCGTTCAAGAGATCAATAAATCAGAATCAAACTCCGATCTTATACAGCTCAGTAAAGGAGAACTTTCAAAGGAGATTTTTCCTTTAGCTGTTATGAAAGAGATGATGGGAAAGGTATCTCAAAACATAGAGGCATTCGGATATGAGGAACCAAAAGGATATTTACCTTTGAGAGAGGCATTAAGCGGCTATTTAAGAACAATCGGCATTCAAGCTTCTCCTTCTTCCATTCTTATTGTTTCGGGCGCACTGCAAGCCATACAGCTTATATCAATGGGGCTTTTACAAAGGGGATCGACCGTATTTCTCGATCAGCCGTCTTATCTTTATTCGCTGCATGTATTTCAGTCAGCCGGGATGAAGCTGACTGGAGTTCCTATGGATAATGATGGACTTTTGCCTGAACATATCCACATGGCAAGGGGGGAGCGGGGGAGGGCTATCTTATATACAAATCCCTGTTTTCATAACCCGACAGGTATTTTAATGTCAGAACGGCGACGAGAAGAAATCCTTGCGGCAAGTGAGAATGCACAGCTTCCCATTATTGAAGATGACATTTATCGTGAGTTATGGATAGATGAGATTCCTCCAGATCCTATTAAAACAATTGATAAAAATGGGCATGTGCTTTACATAGGCAGTTTATCGAAAACATTAAGTCCGGGTTTGAGGATTGGATGGATCGTCGGTCCGGAACCAGTGATTGAACGTTTATCCGACATAAAAATGCAAACAGATTACGGCTCCAGTTCGTTATCCCAGAGAGTAGCGGCAGAGTGGTTTACATCCGGTGAATACCAGCAACATCTAGAACAGGTGAGAAGTCAATTAAAGGTGAGAAGACAATTGGTCATGAGTCTTTTAGAAACCAATTTGAAGAATGTCGCTGCATGGAATATGCCGAAGGGAGGATTCTTTGTCTGGGTAAAAATATTGCCTCCACTATCTATGAAATTACTTTATACAAAAGCTTTGACAAAAGGGATACTTCTCAATCTCGGCAGTATCTATGCTCAAGAAAAAGGGAATTATATTCGCTTATCATATGCTTATGCATCTCTTGAAGACCTTCAAAAGGGAATTTATGAATTGGGTTTGATGATTAAAGAATTGGCAAGCAGATAAATATATAATGATTACTTTAATAGAAAGAGACATGCTATCAATGACAAGAATCGGCTTGTTTTCGCGTTTCGCTTTTTCAAATGCTTCTTCTTCCCAAGGGTGCCAGTTTACAGGGGTGTGCGTGTTGAAGTAAATGGAGACATCTCAGCGATTAATCTATTGGGTTGTTGTTAGTTGGCATGGGCTCACCTGCTTTCATTATCCTGGGAATTTTTGGAGATAAAAAGAGAAATCGCCGGCGGTCAAATTCGATTAAGTTAAATGGCGGATTGTTCGCTGACTACGGTTGGGGTACTGGTTAAAAAGTACCGAGTGAAAGAGAACTTGATATTTAAAGAGCTGTAAGAGAAAGATTATCTTCAAAACCGTCACTAGCAGAAGTCTTCAAAGTTATTTAAGTTAATATGCCAGTCTTTATTGAGATTTGTTTTAAATATGTATTTGAAGGTCAATTTTCTTTATCATGACTAAGAATTATACTACTTTATAACTGCAATCTATTAATGAAATATTTCCTAAAATAACTTTGATTTTTAATTGTACATTGTTATAATATATTTGTTATTCTTGGCCAAGGATGAGAATATTTACAAACCTTCAAAAAGTGGTGTTAGCAATTAAAAAACCTCATATTTTATTATTTATATTAATCTTTACATTAGGTTTTTTTGCGTGCTTTTTATTCATTTTTAAGCATATAGAGAGAAATGAAACAGAAAAAGTTAATCATAACCGTGTACAAGAAGTACCATGGGGGGTGAAAAAAATCAATGCTGCTTCAATATGGACTTTAAGAGAGAAACAGAAAGTGAAAGTTGCTATATTAGACAGTGGTATTGATAAAGAACATAAAGATTTAAAAGGGAAAATTAAAGGAGAATTTAATCCAATAAACATGACTTTAACCTCAGATGATGATGTGGGGCATGGAACTGCTATTGCAGGCATTATAGCAGCTAAAGATAATAGCTTTGGATTAGTTGGAATTGCTCCAGACACTGAAATATATTCAGTTAAAGTACTAAATTCAAAAGGAAAAGGTTCGCTAGATAACCTTGTTAAAGCTATAGAGTGGTGTATTGATAATAATATTCACGTAATAAATTTGAGTTTTGGATTATCCAAAGATAAACCGTTGTTAAGAGCTGCAATTGATAAAGCAGTAAACAGTGGGATCATAATCGTTGCAGCCGCAGGTAACAATTATGGCGGGGATGTTGATTATCCAGCAGCTTATGAAAAAGTTCTCTCTATTAATGCTGTAGATAGAAATAATAAAATAGCTAACTTTTCACCTAAAGGAAAGATTGACTTTTCCGCACCTGGTGTAGATATACCGATACTATCCCTCAATAATGGATATAAAACTGAAAGTGGTACATCTTTAGCAGCTGCACATGTTACCGGCATAATATCATTAATTTTACAAAATAGAGATAAATTTGGAATTGATTCAAAAGAGGATATTTATAATCAAGTTAACCGTGTATTGTCCAAATTATCCATCGATCTTGGAAAGAAAGGAAGAGATGAAATTTATGGAAAAGGCTTTTTATCTTTTAAGTAAAGGGGTTACTTTCAATGAAATGTTTTAAAAAGAGTATTGCAGTTTTTTTAAGTCTAGTATTAACTTTTACTTTTATTTTACATAATGAATCAAAAGCTGAGGCTTTAAACAGTAAGGATTACCAAATTGTTACAAACGATGAAGAGAAATTAGTAATCACAGCAGAAAAAGGCGGAGTTAAAGGTTTAATGACTTTAGATAAAGAAAATATGAAGCTTTCATTAATAACCGATGAAATTTCGCAGAAGACTGGTGAAAAAGGTAAAGAATATAAAATTAATATTGAAAATGCTACAAATGAGAAGATAGAAGCAACTTTTACTGATACGGAAACAAATAAAAAATATGAGATTAATTCAGATGAGGTAACAGCTTCTTTTGTTTGGTTTATACCTGTAGGAATAGTTATTGGAGAGGCACTTTTAGCGCATTTAATTTCAATTGGATTAGCTGTGACTATTTCAGGAGTGACTTATGTTGCCTATTCTGAGTTTAAGAAGCGAAAAAGAACCTATTCTCATTATATGGCAGTAAGAAAGTCTAAAGGATTATTTATCGGTAATGGTTTGAAAAGACCTGCTGCAATTGCACGCCTTAAAAGGGGTGATGACACTTGGTCTACGTCGAAGAACAATGCCAAATCTATTGCTAAAGCCGCAAGTCCGATTAAAAAAATAGTTGGTCCGGAGATAGATAAAAAGGGTAAAGGTAAACATTATCATTATCACTCGATCTCTAGGTATAAACATGGAAAAGGTGTCCGTATGAAAGCTCATGCTTTCTATGGTGCAGCAAGATAATATAGATTAATTTATAAACACCTAACTTTAAAGTAATTAAAAGATAGGAGATTATAATAGGAGAAGGAGGTAACTATGTTAATTATTGATCACAACCCAAAGGATCAGCTGTATTCAGAGTTAATTGATTTGGCTTTCGAGATTTGCGATGAATTTCATTTAGTTTTAAGAAAAGATATGGGATCTTTAAAATCATTCGATTCTCTGTTAAAAAAACTTGAAAGTTCGTTGAAAGTAATGAAAGAGCAATCAGAATGGGCCAGTACTATTCTAGGAGACAATCAAAAAGCAAAAGTTTATTACTATTATACAGATGAAAACGCAAAAAACATTCTGAAAGAATCCGCAAATTCTTTATATGCTTGGGAGCAGCCACATTTACCAGAAGACTTGTCTTTTTTCAAAGATGGAAAGGAGTGGTTGGTAACATGCTCTCATGAAGAAGAAAGTTATATCGATACTGAAGATGATAAAGAAATACAAAGAATATTGAGTATACCAGGATTAAAAGTGCATTTTGAAAAATGGGATTAAAATCATTCAACTTTTTATAAAAGAGTTTCATGGTTTTTAGCGAATAATAATATATATAAGTAAGGAAACCGTATAGAATGGTTTCCTTACTTATTAAACCAACATTATTCAATTGGGATTTTTCTTGTTTATTTCTTGACTAATACATATTGTTTATCTTCCAAATAGAATATATGACTAAGGTGATTTATATCTTTAAACTTTATATGTTTTCCAAATTGTGAATTATTTAAATTGATAACGACATCCATACTTTCATCTTTATCTTCATCTTCATATCCATCTAAGCAGGAATATATTTCAATTGATTCACCTTTTGACAAGTGTTTTTCGATGAAAAGAAAAAGTGATTTAATAGATTTACGTTGGCCAGGTGTATTGTTGGCGTGTAAGTACCCTTGTAATTCATATATATAAGGATGTGTGAATTTGTTTCTGACTGCTTCATATTCAGGATCTAAATGAACAATATCAATTCCGTATGCATCTTCCTCTGTGTCATAAACCTTTACAAGTGAATTTTCGCTGTTCTTTCGATTTTTTTTAACTTGAGAGCATTTGTTGACATCAATTCCTTTTATTTTTAGTTCAGAAATGGGCTTAAGTGTAGGATTCCTGCCATACTCACCAATAGGAAGTTCTTTGTCAGCCCCAATAAAATGATGTAAAGTCAATCTATTTCCTCCTTTATCTTATACAACTAAAAATACTCAATCTGACTTTGGATAATGAGATCTTTTTTGGTGTGTTTTACTATGATACCCCGTGTTTGCTTGCCTCATCAAGGCTTGATAATGTTTGGAGACTGAAGATGGATGATGGGCCTGATTTTTAGGCACAAGTTTTTCTTTAGGGAAAGAGGAACCGAATTGAATTAATTTAATTTAATTGTTATATTGTCGACGCATACTCCATCAATGTCCATTTAGATTGTATTTTTACAGCTGCAGCTTTTTCTTCGACTATTTCTAACGGTCTTTCAAGTTGATTATATATGTATCCGGAAAATTAAGTATACCGTTTGGCCAATTTCAGCGTTATGAAGATTTCGTTGCCAGAATACCAACAATTGAAGAAAAATTGAAGCAGAATAGCATTAAATCTACTCTGCCGGATGCTCATGCTGCTAAGATGAAAAGTGCGGGCGCATTATGGGGAGAGGGGAATCTTACACACTTATCTGCAGCTTCACCGACATACTTTGTAAAAGAACCCCCCACAACTTCTTCGCATTCTGCAAGACAACAACTATTCCGCTGCTTTTTAACATTCTCACATTAAAGGATTCAGGATAAAAAAGCCGCCAACAAAGCGGCTTTTCTTAAGTTAAGATGCAAAATGTTAAAAAAAGGTTAATCTTTGCCCTCCTTGTTTTATTCAAACTTCAATCTGTATGGCTATGTCTTTCCTAGAAGAACATCGGCTTGGTTTATGAAGAGTAAATCATTCACAGAAATTCTTATATCTACAGATGAAGAATAGCGCTTTTTCAGATTATTGGGCTGTATAACCGCCGTCCATTACGACGGCCTGCCCTGTAACACCTTTAGCTTTGTCACTGGCGAGGAATACTGCGTAATCAGCGATTTCTTGCACGGTTAACAAACGTTTTTGAGGAACCAAGGGGTAAATGACTTCTTCAAACACCTTTTCTATAGAAATGCCTCTAGTCTCTGCAATATCTTTTAACTGGTTTTGCACCAATGGAGTGTCGATATATCCCGGACACAAGGCGTTGACAGTAATTCCGTATTCCGCTCCTTCTAATGCTGATACTTTAGTTAAACCGATCAAACCGTGTTTAGCGCTGCAATAAGCTGCCTTCCCTGCAAAACCAATTAAACCATTTATGGAAGCCATATTGATGATGCGGCCAAATTTTTGTTTTTTCATCAAAGGGAATACTCTTTTTGTCGCACTAAAAGGAGCAGTAAGCATTAATTTCAGCATAAATTCAAATTTATCAGTCGGGAAGTTTTCTATATCCGATACATGCTGAATCCCCGCATTGTTTACCAGAATATCCAATCGCCCAAAGGTTTCAAGTGTCTTAGAGAAACTTTTTTCAACTTGTTCTTCGTTTGTTACATCACAAACTGCAGAGAGGACTTCGTATCCTTGTCCCTTAAGTTCCTCAGCTGCATGATGCACGGCTTTTTCGTTCAAATCGGAAATTACCACTTTTGCGCCTTCTTTAGCGAATTCACGTGCAATTTCTAAACCAATTCCGCTAGCCGCGCCTGTAACAAGAGCAACTTTACTTTCCAATAATTCACTCATAGTAACCCCTCCAGGAAACATTTTGGTCTCCTAAAAGTTTACACCCGGCAATTGTATAAGTAAAATGAATAAAAAGAATATAATGTATTCGTTAAACTTATGGAATGGAGATCATACGATGGATATACGCCAAATCACTTACTTTCTTGAAGTTGCTAAATCCAACAGTTTTACTAAGGCATCAGAAAATTTGCATTTGTCACAGCCTGCCTTAAGTAAGATGGTTAAAAGTTTGGAAGAGGAATTAAAGGTTGAGCTCATTGATCGATCCGCTAGACAGATCGCATTGACAGATGCAGGCGAAATTGTATTTGAACAAGGCCAAATGATTATGAAGTCAATAGATGACTTGTCGACGAACTTATACGATCTTTTACATTTAAAAAAAGGAAAAGTGAAAATTGGAATACCGCCGCTTATCGGTGTCTTATTTTTTCCTAAAATCATTAAAGGATTTAAACAATTGTATCCTGATGTGAACATCAAGCTGATAGAACATGGGGGAAACAAGGTGAAACAGGAGGTTGAAGATGGGGTACTGGATCTTGGAGTGGTTATTGAACCAGTGGACGAAGAGCAGTTTGATATCATTCCATTGCTTAATGAAGAACTGATGCTCTTCGTTCATTCCGCTCACCCGCTTGTTCATAAAGAGATTGTGGAAATGCAAGACTTGAAAAATGAACCTTTCATCCTGTTTAGTGAAGATTTTTCTCTTCACGATCGGATTATTCAAGAGTGTATTAGAGCCGGTTTTCGTCCAAATATCGTTTATGAAAGTTCTCAATGGGATTTTATCAGCGAAATGATTGGAGAAGAACTAGGTGTCTCCATTTTCCCTCAGTCTATAGTGAAAAAGACTGATCAAAGTTTAGTTAAGGCAATCTCCATTGTTAATCCATCAATTCCTTGGAAAGTGGCGATTATTTTAAAAAAAGGTAAATACGTTTCACACGCAGTACGCGAATTTATCCGGTATATTTCATTTTTTTGTAAGAGTAATTACGTAAATCAAGATAACTCATGAAAAAAATGAATGGTTTTTATAGTTTTTATGTATTTTACGGTTAGAGAGGGCTGCGATATATTATCTTATGTCAGAAAATAAGTACCTTTCAGGAGGAAATTCAAATGGATCAAAGCCGTTACCAACAAGGTTTAGACAAATTAATGGAGTACACTTTAACAAGCGATGATAAAATCTCTACGCATTTAAAGATTTCTGAAGACTTGAAAGATATCGCCCCAGATGTAAGTAAGTACATTATAGAATTTGCTTATGGAGATATATATTCACGGCCGGGATTAACCAATCAACAGCGTGCGCTTGTTACCATTTCATCCCTTGTAACGCAAGGAACCGAGCCTCAGCTTGAACTTCATATCAATACAGGGCTTACATCCGGATTAACACCGACTGAGATTGTAGAGAGTATCACCCAATTGGTTCCTTATACAGGCTTCCCGCGTGTACTTAATGCTCTTTCAGTGGCTAAGAAGGTGTTTGCACAACGACATGTAGAAAACCATTGAGAAATAAAGAGCTTGGGGAATGCGGGATGAATTAGTATAAACTCATCAATAGAATATACACAAAACGACAGCCTATAAGGCTGTTTTTTAATAGTCTCGCTTATCATAAAAAAGTCTGTGCCAGGCCTATATATGGTCTCTTTTTTGTTTTCGGTTGATCATATGTAAAAGCGATTATTTTAATCGCTTTTTAATACTTAGAAACATGCTAACCTTCGACCTCTTTATCAGTAAGCACTTTTAAAGCATCTCTCACTTTTAAGGCGAAGTTGACAGGTTTATCAATCGATTCGAAATGAATATACATCAGTCTCGGTTTATCAAACAGCCAGTGATTGTGAAGTGACGTTACAGTCAGATCATGTTTCCGAAGGACGCTGATAAATGGATTGATTTCTTTTTGCAGAATGACAGTTTCTCCGCTGCAAAGAGCACGGCCGTCTTTTGTCATTGATTCAAATGAAAACATTTGCGGAATGAGCAAGAATGATCTTCCGGGCCGTCCAAGTACTACAGGTTTTATATTCGTTCGTGATCTCATTACTGTACAAATTCCATTTTCAAACGTATGCATGGTTCCGCCTAGAATATCGTTGAACTCGTCACAAAGACCATGCCGTTCAATCATTTCCCCGTCAGTTTTTGGTACCGCACGCACAGTTTTAGTAGTTAGAACCCTCAGGGCCTCTCTCACTTTTCTTGCAAAATTGAGAGGTTTATCAATTGATTCAAAATGCATAAACATCAGGCGCGGTTTATCAAACAGCCAATGGTTATGAACGGCAGTTACGATGATACCGAATTTGCGCAGCTCACTCATTAACGGGTTCACTTCTTCTTGCAGTAAAACAGTCTCACCTAAACATAAAGCTCTGCCTTCCCGATCCATGCTTTCAAATGAAAAGGCCTGAGGAATAAAAGGAAATGCCTCGGCTCTTCTTCCGAGTACCACCGGATGAATGTTGCTTCGAAATCTTGTCGCCGTACATACGCCGTTTACGACACTGGGCGTTGAATTGAGAATTCTAGCAAATTCTTTGCAGAGCCGTGATGGCTCCATACTCGTTTCTTCCACTTCATATCTCCTCCTGGAATCTATTTATAACGTACGTAGTATTAAAGATATGTGAAGATAGAAAAAATGTAACGCGTCAGCAGTCCATATTAGAGAGAATCAGCCTTCCTTGTATAATTTGAGATTTTCTTCCCTTTTTATAATCTCTTTAACTGTTAATTTTTAATAGATTAAAAGCTTAAATTGGTAGTTTTATTCCAGCTTTAATTTTTTTGTGGCGGCCATTTGTGACAAGCACCGGCTGAGCACACATCCCTTTTAATTTGAGTTTCAGGCTAAGAAAAAAAGCCTTTATACAAGGCTTTCGGTAAATAATTCATATACAGCCGTTTGGCTGCTCATTCAGTGACAGCTCACAGCTCTTTTGTCATCAAGACATGCGGGATGCCGTCTTCCATAAATTCCGGTGAATCTGTCTGATAGCCCAGTTTGTGATAAAAGCCTTCCGCATGTGTTTGTCCATGCAGTTTACATTGGGTGATGCCTTTTTCTTTTACCATGTTTTCTAATTCGCTTATGATGACTTTGCCCAACCCGTATTTGCGATAAGGCTTCAGGATGCAGATTCGTTCGAGCTTGCCTGTATGGTTTACAATGCGGACGCGTCCTGTGCCGGCAGGCTGATTTTCATGATAAACCAAGACATGCCCGCACTGTTCCTGAAGCGTATCGAACTGATCAAATTCATCGGATTCAGGTACTTGCTGTTCCTCAATGAATACTGCTTTTCTAATCTCAAGCGCTGCTTGCAAATCAATTTCCGTTGTTATTCTTTTTATCCTCATGATCAATCAATCCTTTTCACATATTAGTCTGGACTGCACGGCTTGCTTGTGGTCTTATAGAAGTAACGATAAAACAATTATATTGCATATGCAACAAAAACATGAAGGGTTTGAAAAGATATGACTGATATTTTGCGGGAAATCGGCATGATCGCACGGGCACTGGATTCCATCAGCAATATTGAATTTAAGGAATTAGACTTAACAAAAGGACAGTATCTCTACCTTGTGCGTATATGTGAAAACCCGGGAGTGATACAGGAAAAAGTGGCGGAAATGATTAAAGTCGACCGAACAACAGCGGCGAGGGCAATCAAAAAACTGGAAATACAAGGGTTTATTGAAAAGCGTCCTGATGATCAAAATAAAAAAATAAAAAAGCTGTTTCCGACTGAAAAAGGGAGAAAGGTTTATCCGTTATTGCAAAGAGAAGGAGAGCATTCTGCGGAGGTAGCCCTGTCCGGCTTTACATCTGAGGAAAAAGAAACCATTTTCAGCCTTCTTCAGCGGGTGAGAAAAAATATAGAACATGATTGGGAATATGTGAAGAAGGGGAATAAAAGAGATTATTGATGGTTATTAATTCCTTTTTGTGAATGATTAAAGTCATAAATGGATACGTTATCTGTGAAATCTCCTTCCTCGGTTCCTGCTTCAACTAGCCGATAGGCTTATTTTTAACGAAAAGTATCAATTATGGTATATTTAAATAAGAAAAAATAATTGAAGCGGGGAATGATATGAGTACAATCGAAAAACAAAGACGTAAGAAAATCAGAGCGAAATCAATCGTACGGGCCATCATGGTCATCATCGGCGGAATTATTGCCGCGTATGGACTGGAAACCGTATTGATTCCGAATAGTGTATCTGACGGCGGTGTAACCGGACTCAGCATTGTCTGTTCACAGCTGTTTCATTTGCCTCTTGGGATCTTAATTGCGGTGATCAATATACCGTTTGTCTGGTTAGGATATAAGCAAATCGGGAAAGGTTTTGCGTTTCTATCAATTATCGGTATTGTCTCACTTGCCGCGGGCACGAGTTTTTTCCACCACACACCGGCTATCATCGAGGGAGACACCCTGTTAATCACCGTTGTCGGCGGGATTATTCTCGGCTTTGGAATGGGATTGGCATTGCGCAACGGCGGCGCATTAGATGGAATTGATATGCTGGCTGTGCTTCTGTCACGGAAATTGCCGTTTGGCACGAGCGACCTCATTTTATTTTTAAACATGTTTGTGTTTATTTTTGTTTCTTTTGTATTCGGGCTGCAAGGCGGATTGCTTTCCGTCATTGCTTACTACATTGCATCTAAGGTGATTCATGTGGTTGAGGAAGGCTTAAGCGGTTCTAAAACATTTCAGATTATCACCAATGAGCCTGCATTAATGGTAGAGACCATTCGTGAAGAATTGGGCCGGAGCGCTACTTATAAAGAAGCATACGGCGGTTTTTCTCATGAAAAATTCCAAGAAATCACATGTGTCATCAACCGTTTGGAAGAAACCAAACTGAAAGAAATTATTAATGACATTGATAAACAAGCCTTTGTGACGGTATATGATGTCGCAGAAGTAAAAGGCAGTAATTTCAGAAAAGTCCATAATCATTAAGAAGCGAGCTGCCGTTAATCGGCAGCTTTTTTTAAAAAAGGAGAAAAAACTTGCAAAATTAGAATGGCAGCTGTATATTATTGATATGTCAAACGTTGACTAGTCAATTAATTGCGCAAAAGAAAGTGGGGATGGGTTTTGACAGCATGTTGTTCAGAGGAAGGCGAGATTTTATATCAGCTCCAATCACTGCATAAAGTGATCGGCACGAAGTTTGAAGCGTGCACCGGAATCAGCCAATCCCGCCTTGAGCTTCTCGCCGTGCTTTTTTACGTCGATGAGATCAGCCAAAGCGATCTTCAGAAAAAGGTGAATATTGATGGCGCAGCCGTGACAAGACACTTGAAACAGCTTGAAGCCAAAGAAATGGTCACAAGAAGGCGGAAGCCCGAGGACAACCGAATTATACTTGTCCGGCTTACTGAACAGGGGCGGGAGAGAATTGAGGCTTCCAAAAAGGAGAAGGAGCGTTTCATAAAGGAAATGCTTGCCGGTGTCAGCGAGGAAGAACGCAGTATGTTAAAAAACGTATTGTCACAGATGCAGAATAATATAGAAAATATGAAAGCATAGGAGTGTTTTACACATGAAAACAGAACTGAAAACAAACGACTTTATGGACATTATGAAAGGCCGCCGTTCCATTCGGAATTACGATCCGGCTGTTAAAATCAGCAAAGAAGAAATGACTCAAATCCTGGAAGAAGCAACGACAGCGCCGTCTTCAGTCAACGCGCAGCCGTGGCGTTTTCTCGTCATTGACAGCCCTGAAGGAAAAGAAAAACTCGCGCCGCTTGCCAGCTTTAACCAAACACAAGTCAGCACATCATCTGCGGTGATCGCGGTTTTCGCAGATATGAACAGTGATGACTATTTAGAAGAAATTTATTCAAAAGCGGTCGAACTGGGCTACATGCCGCAGGAAGTAAAAGACAGACAAATCGCTGCGTTGACGGCGCATTTTGAAAAACTTCCGGAGCAAGTGAACCGTGAAACGATTCTGATTGACGGAGGACTCGTTTCCATGCAGCTGATGCTTACGGCACGCGCGCACGGCTATGACACAAACCCGATCGGCGGCTACGATAAAGAAAAGATTGCCGAGGTTTTCGGAATGGATAAAGAGCGTTATGTACCGGTCATGCTGTTATCAATCGGAAAAGCGGCAGACGAAGGATATGCTTCCTACCGTCTTCCTATCGAAACAATCGCACAATGGAAATAAGGTTGAAGTGAAGCTGAGAGGAGAGGGACAGTGGACATGATTGCGGCTGTTTTCGTCGGAATTGTAGCTTTAGAACATATATTTATCATGATACTTGAAATGTTTTTTTTCAATTCGAAGGCAGCTAAGCGGTCCTTCAAATTGCCGAAGCATTTAGAAGGTGATCGGAATGTAGCGGTCATGTTTGCAAATCAGGGTCTGTATAATGGATTTCTGGCTGCCGGCCTCATTTGGGGGCTGATCCTCGGAGCTGATCCGATTGGCCATATGATTCAAATGTTTTTCGTCATCTGCGTGGTCATCGCGGCCATTTTCGGAGGCTTTACTTCAAACAAATCAATTATCGTAAAACAAGGACTTCCGGCTGTTTTAGCGCTTATTTTTCTTTTATTGGCGTAGGCAGAACGGAGTGAGGGCTTCCGGAATGGGAGCCCTCTTTTTTTATTCTGTGTTGAAAATCATTCCTGATATGTATCACTATAGATCGGGTGACGTATGGATTGGCATCAGATTCATTATTTTCAGACAGTGGCGCAATATTGCAGTCGCTTGGAATGAGTATGATTCCGGATGTGATCAGCTCGTTTCAACACATATATCTTCATGTCAATTTTCAGTTGACCCAAGCGTCAAATCAGCTGCCGCTCCGACTCCATGTCAATCTGTTTTTTAAAAAAAGCTGATCGGCAAATATGGTATGATTTACATAATCAGGGAGTGAGGTTGCAGAGGATGAATATGAAGAGGGCGTATTATGCTATTTTATACAGCCAGACCGCTATCAACTTGGGGTTCTCACTTTATACGATGGCTGTCATCTTGTTTTTGTTTACAAAAACCGGTTCGACGGCGATGGCCTCTCTTATGACGTTCGTCAGCATTGTATGTCGCGTATTGGGCAGCGCCGTTTTGCCGCTGGTCACCGGCCGGTTCACGCTTCGGTCTTTGTTAATCGGTTCTCAATTGATTCAGATCACACTGTTAGTCTGTTTGTTTTTTGTCATCCAAACCGGTTCATCCGCATTCTTTTTTCTGATGTTTTGTCTGATCGGAGGCATTTCTTTTTGCAACGGATGGTTTGCTCCGATAAAAAGCGCACTGATTGGGGAAATCATTCCTCCTGATCGAAGGGCGAAAGCGAACGGTTTATTATCTGCGGCGGATCAGACCGTTCAGTTTGCGGGGTGGTCTCTGGGCGGCGTCATCATAGCGTTCTTGGGAGAGAGCGATACAATGATCGTCACTGTCATGTTATTGGTTTCTTCGGTGTTGGGCATCATTCTGTTTCTTCAAGTACGCATGTGTGCGCCGGCAGCAGTCAGGGAACGTTCCCTTTTTGCAGATGCGGCAAGCGGCTGGGTGTATTTATTTCAGCAAAAACAGCTCAGGGTTCTCATTGTGATGGATGTGATCGAATCGTGGGCAGGCATGATATGGATCGGTTCTGTGTCCTTGACTTATGTGCATGACGTCCTTCATAAAGGAGAGGCTTGGTGGGGGTATGTCAACGGAGTCTATTATGCAGGGACGATGATCGGCGGACTGATCATCTATAAGTTATCCGGCAAGTTTCAGCATCATCTCATTCCGCTTATGCTGACGGGAGCCTTGGCATATGGAATGTTCACGTTTATTTACGGGCTGATCACAAGCGCCGTTACCGCCCTTTTTCTGGTGCTGTGCATGGGGCCGGCTTGTGTATTACGAGATCTCACGCAGGAAACATTCCTTCAAAACATCACGACCGAAAAGACACGGGTCAATATATTAGCGGCGAGATCAGCTTTAGTTCAGTTCATTTTTATGTTTTCCATTATCGGAACGGGGGTTATCTCGGATGTATTCGGCGTGCGGTTTATTTATATTGGCGCAGGCCTCCTCTTATTAATTTCGGCTTTTATCGGATTTTCTCAGCTGCGAATGAAGAAGATGGTACAAAGCCGCATGTAGTGTAGTATAATTAGGAACGTACGTTCTATATCGAGAGAGGAGAGGGTAATGTGGGACATCTGGCACTGCAATTGTATGATTATCATCTTTGGGCAAATCAGCAAATATTCACCCGGCTTAAAGAGCTTCCGGAGGATGTGTACCGTAAGGAGATTCAAAGTGTCTTTCCGTCGATAGCCGGTGTATTGACTCATGTGTATCTGTCGGATAAGGGGTGGTTTGATGTGTTCTCCGGAGAGCGTCTGGAGGATACGCTGAAATCAGCTGAACAGCAAAAAGAGGACATCTTGTCTAAAGAGATAGAAGAGCTGGAAGATATGTTTTTGGAATTATCAGATCGATATCAATTATTTTTGCAAAAGGAAGAAAATATCAGTCTCCCTCTTGAAATAGAGCATCCGTCAGGTGACATCATGAAAACCGCAGCAGCCGATATGATCCTCCATGTTGTGAACCACGGAACGTACCATCGCGGGAATATAACAGCCATGCTCAGACAGATGGGGTATGCTTCTGTGCCGACGGATTACGGTATGTATTTATATATAAACAAAAAGTAAACAAGACAGCCAACGCGGCTGTCTTGTGATATCCGTAAAAAAGCCAAATCATATGATTTGGCTTTTTCATTTGCTATGCCATGTTCTGCAGCCGTTCTAAACTGTTTTTCCAATTCGCTTCAAGCGCTGTAAAAGCAGCGGCGGCATCTTGCTGTTCTAATGCGTGAATGATATCAGAGTGTTCATTATATGATCTGTTTAAAGCGCCGTTTTCACTGAAATAGCGGATTTCCATTCTCTGAATTTTGACTTTCAGGCTTACAAGCAATTTGTGAAGTTCGGCGTTGTCCGCAAGCAGAATGATGCGATGATGAAATGCATTGTCCGCTTCCAGGATGGCCGGTTTATCGCCGTCTTTCATTGTTTGAAGAAGATTTTCATTCAGCTGTTTCAATTCCTGAATCACGGCATCGTCCATACGCGGGAGGGCTTGCTGCAATGCGAGTTTTTCAAGCGTCCAGACGATGGAATACAAGTTTTCCGCTTCTTTTAACTCAATCGGAGCGACAAGCGTCCATCTGTTCGCTTTTGTTATCACCAAGCCGTCATCTTCCAGCCGCAATAAGGCTTCCCGTATCGGGGTGCGGCTGATTCCCAATGTTTCCGACAAATCCTTGTCCTTTAACTTTGTTTCCGGTTTGAGCTTGCCCGTTATGATCCAGTCTCTGAGTGTGCGATACACTTCGTCCCGCATGATGGTTCTTTTCAGCACAGGTTCTTTGTTTTGATTATCCAATGGAACACCTCATGAATCGTAGTATACATATTTGCATTTTACCACAGTCCGGGCGCTGGTTAGAAATGAAGAGGGACGTCTAAGAATGAATCGAACCGAGATGCTTCATCTCAATATGCTGAAAGTCAGCGGAGCCGTCTTCAGAAAAGAGCGTGATTCCCTGATCTTCGTGTTTTGGGAACACTTCATTTGTCAAAACGGTTTTTCCGTCGTCTGCAAATACTTCAATACTTGTTTTGTCCACGAGAATTTTCAGGTGGACGCGCCCTTTGTTTCCGTCAAATGGGGCTTTGCTTTCGGCGTATGCGCCGGTTTTATCAGGCTGGTCTGTAAACGATCTGTTCACATAGGCATAGCCGTCTTCTGCTGAAATACCGACATCAATATGCCGACTTTGGTCTGCGGATTCTCTGAGTCTGACGCCTGCATTTTTGATATCTGACCAAGCGATATCCATATCAAGCTGATATGTATCACCTTTGATCGGCAGTGTCTCTGAACCGTTCACCTGTTTATGTTCTATGCTGTCAGTTGAAGATGTTAATTGGTTCAATGCTTCAACCGGCTCTGACACAAGGCTGTATGTACCGCCGTCCTGCTGCTGAAGGCGGATTTCACGGACGATAGAATCCGTGCCGTTAAAGCCGTTTTTTAGTGTCGGTGTTTCATTCGGATAAGCCCAATTGTTCATCCATGCCAGCGCATAGCGTTTTGTCAGCGGATCTTCGCTATTACCGTCTTCAAATGTGACGCCGCCGTACCAGTCAAAGCCGTAATCGAGCCATTGCGGTTCTTCTTGATCGGCGGTAAATTCCTTCCCGTCAAAGTTTCCGGTCCAATACGCGTACGTATTCGGTTTGCCTGCGGGTTTGCCGTTTGCGCTTACGCCCAGAACCCACTTGGCTGTTCCGTCATCTGCACGCATCATATAAAGGTCGGGGCATTCGACGAGGCCGATCTGCTGAGTGATAAAACCGCCCGTGTATGTCCAATTTTTTAAATCGGGTGATTCATAAAAACCGATTTTTTCGCCTTCGGCCATGGCCATCACCCATTTGTCATCCTGTTCATCCCAGATCACTTTCGGGTCCCGGAAATCCTTAGTTCCCGGATTTTTCATCACGGGCTGATCACTATAGGAAGTAAACGTTTTTCCTTTATCCGTGCTGTACCATAAATATTGTTCCTGGGCTTTTGTTTTGGCTGTCGGCTGCGTTGTGACGGCGACCAGCGCGTTTTTGCCGAAGCCCGCGGTGTTGTGTTTATCAATGACGACAGAACCGGACCATATATCGCCGTTTTCGTTGGTGTATTTCGGAATAGCCGTGCCTTCGTCCGTCCAGTGCACCAAGTCCTCTGATACGGCGTGCCGCCATTCTGTGCCGTTGCCGTTCGGGTAATCCCGATTATAAAGATAGTAGTAATGATATTTCCCCTCGAAAAAAATGGGCTTTTGAGGGTCGTTTTTCCATTTGTCCGGGGTCGTAAAATGATACGCCGCCCGGTAATCTTTCTTATGCTCCGTGTTTGTGTCAGAGGAATTGTGGCTTTTGTGCGGCAGTAAGCCGACAAACAGGAACGCACCCAAAAAGATCAATATTACAATGGGCCATTTTCGTGCCATGATTGAATTCACCATCTTGTTTAGAAATAAAAGAAAATGCCAATGAAGTATCGGCATTTTCTTTTTGTTGTTATTAGTTGTTAACCGTAAGCTGTCCTTGTTCAAGGATGCTGTTTTTAACAACGGATGTTTTCTTGTTTTTGATGTTCAATAAGAAGCTTGGCGCAAATGTTGCCTTTTTATCCTCAAAGAAGCCTCTGTTTGTCATGTAGCTTGTGATCACGACATTGTTGCCTTTGGCTTGCGGCACTGCGAAGTGAGAGTAAGTGAATGTTACATCGTTAGGATCAAGACCCATTTGCAGTACAAGACCAGTTTTGTTCAGCGGCTTGTAAGGACCTGTTAAAGAGTTTGATACATAACCAAGCATGTAAATATCGTTTGAGTTAATACCGTCGATCGTCATTTTTGAACCGCGTGAATCAGTGAACAGGTACCATTTGCCGTTCATTTTGAAAACATTCGCGCGCTCGATTTCATCAGTTACCGTGTTTGAAGTGATCAGCGGCTTCATGACTTTTTTCAATGTGTAGTCATTGTTTAATTCTACGATACCGAGGGCGCCGTTCGCTAATTCAGCATCGCGTTTTTTAGCACTTTGCTGAAGCTTCTGACTTTCTTTACGGAAGAAGTTTGTGCTGCCGCCGTAGTATGCTTTGTTAAATAAAGATTCTTCGCCTTGGTATCCGTTATCTGTTCCCGTGTTGGCTTCGAATACAAGGTATTTATGGCCTTTGTCTTCAACGTAGTGAGGGTCTCTCAGCGTATGGTTGTCGCCGGATGTATAGTTCCCTTCATCGATAAACTGCTGAACGTTTTGGTATGTTTTTCCGTCACCGTCAAAAATCGTTTTATGATCTTCCACTCCGTTGATCTTGAGCGTGTCATCAGATTTTGACACATTTACCTGCGCCGTTGTCAGGCTTTGTTTGCCGTAATGTGTACCGGAAAAGTCAGTGTAGAATAAACGGATTTTTCCGTCAGATGTAAAAGTTGCAGAACCGGACCATTCTTGTGTCTGTTCTTTCAGGATTTCATCGTTGGCGTCGAACTTATCGCTGTCTTTAAAGACACGGCCCGCGTTTTTCCAGCTGTCGATCGAGTTGTCGCCGACTTTTTGATAAAACATGTAGATGGATGTGTCATCAGCGTCTTTCGGGCTTCCGGCAAGAGCAAACACGACGTGATAGCCGTTGTATTCAGCTACTGTTCCGTCAGCGTTTTGGAGCGGCCAGCTGTCCCACACATCCAGTCCTTTTGCGGACTCGATATTTTTAATTGTTGATTGGTCGAATTGAGGCACTTGGTATTTTTCACTTTGCTGCTGTTTAGGGATCTGCAGCATATCATGGCGTGTGATGTGAGAGACGCCGTACGTTTCTTTGTAAGGTTTTTGGGTATTTTCTTTCGCGAAGGCTTGAGTCGCTCCTCCTGCCAGAAGTGCAGTCGTAAAAGTTAGAACTGTGGCTCGTTTTGCAAATTTTTTGATGTTCATGTTCATTTCTCCTTTTGTATGTACCTTTTTTTGCGATCTGCCGATTCGATCCTCCTGCATTCATGGATGGCAGGTTTGTTACAGAAAAAAAGACCTAAAATATGTAAGGGGTGACGCCAAAGAATACACTTTGCCCTTAACACATTTTAGGTCTTGCCTGCTTTATCAGTAACAATCCTGCATGATTTACTTGTCGACATCATTCTATTAGACTCTGATTCTATTGACAACTGGTCTATTTTCCTCTTTTGGATGATAGTAAAATGAAAAAAGGCCTTTTAATATATGGGTAATTGAGACTAAGGGGTGCTCTGGGCCTAGGAAAAAACCTCTCTAAAAAAGAGAGGTTATTTTTTCTTGATAGATAATAAAGCGATGGTGGCTAAAATCAGCAAAGTACCCAGCCATTCTGATATTCCGAAGGGAACATGCAGCCAGATAACAGCTAAAAAAGCTGCCGACAGCGGCTCTGCACAGGCGAGCAGGCTGGTTTCAGAGGCACTCAGATATTTCAGGCTTTCCAAGTAGCAATAAAAAGCGATGAGCGTTCCGAAAATGATGATAAACACAATCGCGGCGTATGCCGGCAAGGACCACTCGCCTTCAAATTTCCAGGGCGGGCGGATCAAGCTGAGGGCGGCCCCGCCGATCAGCATGCCCCATCCGACAATAATGGCCGATCCCCATTTCTTCAGCAGACGATGCGGCTGAAGGGTGTAAAACGCCAATGCAAACGCCGAACTGATGCCCCAAAAGACGGCCAGACCGGATATGGACAGGCTTCCGACATTCCCGTGCGTGACCAAAATGAATGTGCCGGCAACCGCCAATAAGACGGCCAGAAGCTCTTTTGCTGAAGGAATTCTCTTTGCGCGAATCGCTAAAAAGCATGTAATGATCGCTGGCCCTAAATACTGAAGAACGGTAGCAGCGGCCGCGTTGCCGTACTCAATTGCCGCGAAGTAGGTGTATTGAACGCCTAACATTCCGAAAATCCCGAATAAAAGAAGGGGAATTCTGTCCTGTCTGTCTTTCCAAACAGCCCATATCCGCCCTTTTTCTTTACGGTACGCGATGCCGAGCAGAAGCGCCCCTGACACCAGAAGGCGCACCGAAGTCAGCCATTCTGTATTAAAATGGCGGTGCTGAAACAGATACTGGGCAACCGTTCCCGAGACCCCCCATAAGATAGCTCCTGTCAGCACAAGCCAAATGCCTGTTGTTCGTGAATAAGAAAGAGCAGCGTGTTTTTCCAGGATAGACACCCCCGATTCTGATGTTGCGACATTAACTTACAATAATTAGAAAATGACGTCTTGCATGTGATATATTATATATTACATATTAGTTTTCGTCAAAATGATTTTTGGAGAAAGCGCTTACGAACGGCTGTCTGATGAATGAGCAATAAAAAAACACCCCGGCGGGTTTCCGGGGTGTTTTGGTTATTCTGAAATCGCGTCTGTTAAAACAGGAACGACTTGTTTCTTTCTGGATACGACGCCTTTTAAAAGAGCCGTGTTGTTTTCTAAAGTCACGTTGAATGCTTTTTCCACTTTTGACGCTTGATCACCGATGGCAAGCGCAAGGGAATCGTTTTCCAGAATATCCGTAATCACGAGAAGGAACAGGTCAAGGTTCTTCTCGGCAATTACTTTTGAAAGAGCCGCTTCTAATTCCGGCTGCCGCTTTTTAACATCTTCAATATCAACTGTGTTGACTTGGGCGATTTCGACTTTTTTGCTGCCGAGCGTGAACTCTTTCGCATCAAGAGAAATCAGTTCTTCCACAGTTTTTTTGCTTAAGTCGGCGCCCGCTTTCAGCATGTTTAAGCCGTACTCTTCCGCATCTACGCCGGCAATTTCAGCAAGCTCTTTTGCCGCTGCGATATCTTGCTCCGTGCAAGTCGGAGATTTAAATAACAGAGAGTCGGAAATGATTGCTGACAGCATGAGGCCCGCAATTTCTTTCTCGATTTTCACGTTATTTTCTTTGTACATTTTGTTTAAGATCGTAGCCGTACAGCCGACCGGCTCAGCACGGTAGTAAAGAGGTTCCGCTGTTTCGAAGTTGGCGATACGGTGGTGGTCGATAACTTCAAGAACCTGAACGTCTTCGATATCCTTGATGCTTTGCTGGCGTTCATTGTGGTCAACAAGGATGACGCCGTTTACTTCGTTTGCGGCTGTTTCCACCAAACGCGGGCTTTCCTGTTTGAAATAATCAAGCGCGTATTGTGTTTCGCCGTTGACTTGTCCAAGGCGGACGGGCTCAGCATTGAAGCCGAGTTTATTTTTTAGATCAGCGTAGGCAATGGCAGAGCAAATGGTATCTGTGTCTGGGTTTTGATGTCCGAAAATAAGAATTTTTTCCATAATAACTCCTTGTCCTTTTTTGTAGTGTAAACAATCTTTTTATAGTTTAACACGTCTTGAGGAGGGTGTAATCTTCAAAACCTTAAAAATTGATGTGAAAAAGAAGCATTTTTGTTGAGAGGTGGGAAGGATTGCGAGTAAAATACTGGGTAAGTCAGATGCTAATCAGCATATAGTATCAAAAAAGGTACTATGGAGGATGAAAAATGAACATATATCCGAATAAAGAAGGTTGTCCGGTTGAACTGACGCTTTCCGTTATCGGCGGAAAGTGGAAGGGTATTTTGTTTTATCATATGATCGGCGGAAAAAAGCGGTTTAATGAGTTTCGGCGCATTTGCCCCAGCATTACGCAGCGTATGCTGACGCTTCAGCTTCGCGAGCTTGAGGCGGACGGCATCGTGCATCGCGAGGTATATCAGCAGGTGCCTCCAAAGGTGGAGTATTCTCTTACCGAATTCGGCAGGTCGCTGGAACCGATCGTTTTGCAAATGAAGAAATGGGGAGATGCCAACCGGGAGTTTCTCGAGGCATACCGGGAAAAAACGTCTCCTCAAGATCAGTCCGCTCAAAAATAAGAAGCAGCAAAGGATTAAATTCCTTGCTGCTTTTTTTTATTTCATCGCGATGGCCTTTCTGGCGTTGCGCACGTCATTCTTCAGCAATTCGCTCAGGTTGTAAGCCGGATATTGACCGCGTTCTTCCATATACTCAAAGACCATTTGATGCCACTTGATGGCCGCGTTTAAGTGCTTGACGAAAACGTGTCTTAATTGAGGTGTGGCCGTCTCTGTAATGGCTCCGGCGTAATTGCGGACAGATGTTTTGGCCAGGGTGAGCAGGCCGCCGCTGTAAAAGGAGGAATCAGCGCGCTCTTCTGTTTCATCTTCACGAAAAGCGGGAGCTTCAGGGAAGAAAGGAAGCAGTTCACGCAGATTTTGTTCCAGCGAATGGATGGAAAATCTGTAAAGCTGTTTTAATCTGGCATCGCTTACGTCCCGCTCTGTTCTTTTTAATTTCACAAGTCCGTTTGCCTGGAAAGCTACTAACTCATGCAGTTCTAACGTTTCATGCCATGCTAATGTTCTCCGCTCAGTCATGGTGTAAGAATCTCCTTTATCCTTCATTTTCACTTTCAGCATATGCCCCGGTCCCGATGTTGTTCCTGATGTTTTGAAGTTTCCAGAAAGGGAAAATCAATCTAAAGGAAATACGAAATAGAGGTGAAACTATATGTGGGACATGATAAAGAACTTCTTCCTTTTCAGCAGCGGTGTTTTGCAGGCGACCACTCTCTTACTTATCGTTATCGTCTTGTTATATGTACGAAAAACCAAAAAGAAAAACAGAGATACTTCTGGTTTCATGGATGATCAGGATCACTGATACAACGGGCATTCTTTCACTGGGATGTCCGTTTGTCTGTTTTCATGTTTCACATGGAACATTGAGGCTGTCCGCGCTCATTTTACTTGCGATTTCGACTTATGTTAAAATATATACGTGTATTTTGGAGAGTTTATGGAAAATTCAGGTCTTGAAAGAGACATTGCGGCGTCAAAAGAGCAGTCGTCTAAGCTGCTCTTTTCTATTCGTATGTTCGAATGATACAAGGTTTGAGGTGAGTAAGTGAAAAATACAAGGGCTCTAATAGAAGGCGCCATTTTGATCAGTATTTTTGCAATCATTTCCCTTTTGGTCGTGTACCTCCCTTTACTGGGGGCAATTCTTCTCTTTGCTTTGCCGCTGCCGATCATTCTTTACACCATTCGGCACGGTCTGAAGCCCGGGGTATGGATGGGGCTTGCCAGCCTTCCTGTCAGCTTTATTGTAAGTTCGTTTACCGGGCTTACAGGCGCTTTTACGGCGGCCTGTACGGGAATCGCCATGGGATATTATTTTAAAAAGAAACAGCCCGGCTATGCGGTTGCTGCCGGCGCTATGGCGTATGTGTTGTGCGGCGTCGTTTTTTTTGTGGTCAGCATCGTGTTCCTTAACATGAATGTGGTTGATACCACCATGTCCCAGCTTCGGGAGTCGCTGTCTGTGGCTGATACCATGTCAAAACAGCTCGGTTACGGAGACCAGTTCGGGAAGCAGATCAAGCTGATGGAAAGTCAGCTGAGCACGGTTCAATATCTTTTTCCGGCAGTGCTCGTATTGACCGGCATCGTTTTTTCTTTCCTCAGTTATGCTATGGCAAGGCCGCTTTTACGGCGATTTTCCCCTGATCTTCCGAAGATGAAGCCTTTTAGAGAGCTCAAACTCCCGCAAAGCGTTGTCATTCTGTATTTTATTGTGACGATATTAGGGTTTCTGCCTTTAGAAAAAGGGCATATGCTGTATTCGGTTTCATTGAATGGGGGATTTATTCTCAGCTTGCTGATTTGTATTCAAGGATTAGCGTTTATTTTTTTCTATTGCCGCGAAATGGAGATGCCGAAAGCCGTTCCTGTATTAGCAATTGTGCTGGGGGTGCTTTTTCCGCTCATCTTGTCCGTGTATCTCCTCTTAGGCATCATTGACATAGGCTTTAACATAAGAAATAAGGTGACGCGAAATTGAGTGTGACTTACAGGTGGGGAGTTGATAGAAATGCCTAGTTTTTATGAAAAACCGTTGTTTCGGTATCCCATCTATGCATTGATTGCATTGTCAATCATCATAATCCTCATCAGCATTTACTTTAACTGGCTGATAGGAGCCATCGGCGTTGTGCTGCTCGCCGTGATCTTGTTTTTCATTAAGCGTGCGGATTCTCTGATCAGAAAAGAAATTGACGATTATATCTCCACGTTATCGTATAGATTGAAAAAAGTAGGCGAAGAGGCATTAATGGAAATGCCTATCGGGATTATGCTGTTTAATGATCAATATTACATTGAGTGGGCGAATCCGTTTTTGTCTTCCTGTTTTAATGAAAGCACGCTCGTCGGACGCTCGCTGTATGACACATGCGAGGCCGTCGTGCCGCTGATCAAGCAGGAGGTCGATTCGGAAACGATCACCTTGAATGAGCGGAAGTTTAAAGTAGTGATTAAAAGAGATGAGCGCCTGCTTTATTTCTTTGATGTGACAGAACAGATTCAGATTGAAAAGCAGTACGAAAATGAGAGAACCGTGCTGGCATATATCTTCTTAGATAACTATGATGACGTCACACAGGGGCTGGACGACCAAACGAGAAGCACGATGAACAGCCAGGTCACCTCATTATTAAATGCGTGGGCGCAGGAGTACGGTATTTTTCTGAAACGGACGTCCTCGGAGCGGTTTATCGCGGTGTTAAATGAACACATTTTAACGGAGCTTGAAAACGCGAAATTTTCAATTTTGGATGAAATCCGAGAAAAAACATCCGTTCACACTGTATCTTTGACCCTCAGCATCGGGATCGGCGCATCGGTTTCTTCCTTGAAGGAGCTTGGAGATCTGGCGCAGTCCAGCCTCGATTTGGCTCTCGGCCGCGGAGGCGACCAAGTGGCGATCAAAATGCCGAACGGCAAGGTGAAATTTTACGGCGGCAAAACGAATCCGATGGAGAAGCGCACAAGGGTGCGCGCCCGGGTGATTTCTCACGCGCTCAAGGAAATTGTCTCAGAAAGCAGCAATGTCATTATTATGGGGCACAAATTTCCTGATATGGACGCAGTCGGAGCCGCAATCGGAATATTGAAGGTGGCGCAGGCCAACGGCAAAGAAGGCTACATCGTCATTGATCCGAACCAGATCGGATCAAGCGTTCAGCGCCTGATTGAAGAAATTAAAAAATACGAAGAGCTGTGGTCGCGGTTCATCACGCCGGAAGAGGCGATGGAAATTTCAAATGACGACACGCTGCTTGTCGTCGTTGATACACATAAACCATCCCTTGTGATGGAAGAGCGTCTCGTGAACAAAATCGAGCACATCGTTGTGATTGACCACCACCGCAGAGGCGAGGAATTTATTAAAGACCCGCTGCTCGTTTATATGGAGCCATACGCTTCATCCACCGCAGAACTCGTGACGGAGCTGCTTGAATACCAGCCGAAGCGGCTCAAAATCAATATGATTGAAGCGACGGCCCTGTTAGCTGGTATAATAGTGGATACGAAGAGCTTTTCCCTTCGCACGGGCTCGCGGACGTTCGACGCCGCTTCTTATTTGAGAGCGAAAGGCGCAGATACGGTTCTGGTGCAGAAAGTTCTCAAAGAATCCGTCGGTTCTTATATCAAGCGGGCGAAGCTGATCCAGCATACGTCTCTTTATAAAGAACATATCGCGATTGCTTCTCTTCCTGAGAACGAAGAGGAGTACTTTGACCAGGTGCTGATTGCGCAGGCGGCTGATTCCCTCTTATCGATGAGTGAAGTGGAAGCTTCATTTGCGGTAGCCAGACGGGATGAGCATACGGTGTGCATCAGTGCGAGATCGCTGGGCGAGGTCAATGTGCAGATTATTATGGAGGCGCTGGATGGCGGAGGGCATTTAACCAATGCGGCAACCCAGTTATCGGGCATTTCTGTCTCAGAAGCGCTCGTCCAGCTGAAGGAAGCCATTGATGAATATTTTGAGGGAGGCGTTCAGAGATGAAGGTTATTTTCTTACAAGATGTAAAAGGTAAAGGAAAAAAAGGCGAAATGAAAAACGTAGCAGACGGTTATGCACATAACTTTCTCATTAAAAAAGGCCTCGCTGTCGAAGCAAATGCGACAAACATCAGCGCATTGAAAGGACAGAAAGAAAAAGAGAAAAAAGAAGCGATTGCCGAGCTTGAAAGAGCGAAAGATTTGAAAGAAACGCTTGAACAGCTGACTGTTGAGCTGAGTGCCAAATCCGGTGAAGGCGGCCGTCTATTCGGATCTGTCACAAGCAAACAAATTGCAGAAGCGCTGCAAAAAACGCATAAGATTAAAGTGGATAAACGGAAACTGGAGCTCCAAGACGGTATCCGCACACTGGGATATACAAACGTTCCTGTAAAGCTGCACCCTGAAGTTCAGGCTGTGCTGAAGGTTCACGTAAAAGAAGAAGCGTAATACACAATGAAAAACCCGCCGATCCGGCGGGTTTTTTTCATGTCAGCAGACGGTGCAGCGCAAGAAAATGATGAGATTGTTTCATTTCCGATCATCACCAGAGTGCATATTATATTACATCATAACGAAGGATGTGTCGGTATGAAACGATTTTTTTCTGAAACATATTTTAATAATCCGGAGAATAAAAAGGCGCTGGAGCATTATCCGCTGATCGGAGACGGAAAAGACGGGGAAGTCTACCGCTTAACACACGACAAATGCGTAAAATACTTCTTTGAAAAAGGGACATGCAAGAAGGAATTGGCGGCTTTAAAGACCGGACAAGGTTCCCCGGTGATTCCAAGACTGTATGAATACGGAGATCGTTATATTGTGATGGAATATGTCCAAGGCACCTCTCTTGCCCGCCATATCAGAAAAGAAAAATCCCTGTCCGTCAAACTGACTGCTGATATTTTAAATATGCTGGATGAATTAAAAAGAATCGGTTTTACCAGATGGGATGCCGAAATCAGGCACATTCTGATTAACGAACACGGAAATCTTAAAGTCATCGACCATAAAAGAGCTTTTTCCGCCATTACCCGGTTTCCCGTAAAACTATTAAAAGGACTGGACAAATACGGCTTGGCGGATGAGTTTTTGAACACTATAAAAAAATTAAATCCGTCACGTTACCTGGAATGGCAGCCGCACATGTAAGTTTCTGAAAATCCGCATATGTAAGTTTCCTTTTTTTAGGGTCGTCATATGATATTTGTAACATTTGTTTGGTGGAGTGTGGAAAAAATGGCAGAATACATTATGGTTATCGGCGCTCATCCCGATGATGAACTTTTGGGAGCAGCGGGCACCATAAAACGGCTGATCAATGAAGGATATAAAGTGATTTCCATTATTACGGCATTAGGAAGAAAAGAAGAAGCTCATCATATTAAACAATTAGGCGAACGCGCGAATCAAGAGCTTGGAATTGAGAAAGTCATCTTTTTGGAGCATACGAATTTAGAGCTGGAATGTATCCCGCTTCATAAGCTTGTCAAAGAATTAGAGCAGCTCATTCGCGTCTATCAGCCTGATAAAATCTTTACACATCATTACGGCGATATCAATATGGACCACCAGAGAACATTCCAAGCAGTTTTAACAGCCGCCAGACCGCTTCCGAATCAAAAGCCTATCGAACTGCTTACGTTCGAAACGCTATCTTCAAGCGAGTGGGAGAGGAATACGGCTGATAAACTCTTCAAACCTAATTACTTCGTTAACATCACAGACACAATGGATGCTAAACTCGCGGCGCTTCACCACTATGACGTAGAAATGAGGGATTACCCTCATCCCCGTTCATATGAAGGCGTTAAACATTTAGGAAGAGTCAGAGGGATGACGGCGGGTGTGGAATACGCTGAAGCTTTTGAAGTCGTGCGGAGGATCTGGAAATGATCAAGACATTTTCCGTCCCGTATCCGTATATGGTTCAGACGCTTGACCGCTACTACGGGGTCAAAACGCGCCCTCAAAAAAAGGCGGCAGTAAAGACACAGTTGAAACATGAACATCATATTCCGCGGTTATACAGGAAAAAAAAGAAGTTATCCATTTTGATTGCCACGTTTTGGGACTACCCGCACACGGGCGGTTTATCAAACTATATTAAAACGCTTAGTGAAGGCCTGAAGAAGAGGGGGCATAAGGTGGATGTCATCTCCCCTAATCTGTTTCCGTCCGCACAGGTAAAAGAACTGCGGGCGGCTGTTGTTCCGAAGTTAAAAGATTTCTTTAAGGACAGATATGGGGATTATAACAATCATATTTTGAAAAATAATAGGCTGATGTTTATATACGAGCAAATGCTTCAAAAGATTCATTTGGAAAAATATGATGTGTTTCATGCTCAAGATTTATTTACAGCCAACATATTAGGCAGGTTCAATCAAATCTATAAGAAACCTTTATTTTTCACACCGCATGGCATGTTTACTTTCAACAGACTTAAATTTCACATCTTTAAAAAAGGATCGGTAGAAGAGTTTTATTATAAAAAACTAGAGATGAAAGCCATTGAATACGCAGATCGCCTGATTATTATCAGCGATACGTTCCGCAGCCCGCTCATGAAGCTCGGAGCCGAACAGGAAGACATGGCAACGGTGATCACAGGAATCGATTACGATGCAAAAACAGGCGGGAAAAGAAAAACCCCGATACCGAAAAATAAGCTCATCATCTCGTGTATTGCAAGATTAGGCCCGAGAAAAGGTCACAAATATTTACTGGACGCACTTTCGAGAATTCCATCTGATGTACTCGAACATGTTGAAGTGCTGATCGCTGGCGACGGAGAGATGAGGAGCGCCTTAGAGGAACAGGCTCGAAAACTGAATCTATCTATGGTTTCCTTTTTAGGAAAAAGAGATGATGTTCCCGCTATTTTGAATATGACGGACATATTCGTACTGCCGACCATTAATGATAGCCTGCCCATCTCGATTATTGAAGCGATGTTCAGCGGCTCGGCTATCATCGCGACCGATTGCGGGGGTATTCCGGATCTGATCCGCCATAACAAAACGGGGCTTATTGTCGAGCCGGGAAATGCAAAGGTTCTTGCCCGGGCTTTAGCGTTTTTTATCACTAACAAATCTGCGCGGAAGATAGCTGCTTCAAACGCAAAGGCCTACGCGGAGAAATATTTAAGCAGTGAGACGATGATAAAAAATATCGAATCGATTTATCAAAATACCAACAGCTCGGAGGGAGATCATGAAACATGAACATGCAGCCGTTGTACTTGATTTCAGTGCAAACGGGATTGGGATCATTCGCAGTCTGGCCCGAAGAGGAATCGATGTTTACGCGTTTGACACGGAGGGACCTTATCGTATCGGAAAATCAAGGTTGGCAGATTGCGGGATATGTCCCAGCCCTTTAACACAAGAGGAAGAACTGCTGACATTTCTGACTGATTTCGGGAAGCGATTCCAAGCAAAGCCGGTTCTGTACGCAGGATCTGATGATTATGCGGGATTTATATCTAAATTCCGCGAGACATTAGCCGGTTTTTTTTTATTTTTGCTCCCGAGCCACTCTCTGTTAGAAACGGTTTTAGATAAAAGCAAAGCATATGAATTAGCGGTCAAGCATAACATCCCCTGCCCGAAAACCTTTTTTCCGAACAACCAGGATGAGCTGGAAGAGGCCATCGCCAATATTGACTTCCCGTGTATTTTAAAACCGGTGGCCGGCCATGAATACAGAAAAAAAGTAAACAAAAAAGCAATTGTAATGAAGGATGCCGCACAATTGCGCAAGGAGTTCAGCTCCTACAGAGAAAATGGAGAACTGCTCGTGCAGGAGATCATCCCCGGAGACAACCAGTGTTTTTATAAAGTCGCCACTTTTTATGATGACCAAATGAAATTAATGGGCTTATTCTCTCTGCAAAAGAACCATCAATTCCCTGCAGATTTTGGCGCGGGGGCCCACGTCGTCAGCAAACGGCTTCCTGATTTAATCGAGAAGACCCTGCCGTTTTTTGAAGCGATTCAGCTGAAGGGAGTAGGCATGGCGGAATTTAAAAAGGATCCCCGGGACAATGTTTACAAGTTTATCGAAATTAATCCGCGCTTTTGGCTCAGCCATAGCCTGACAGAACCGGCAGGCGTTCACTTCGTTTACATGTACTATCTGTATTTGACCGGACAACATGTGAAGCCCCAGCTCGAACAAAAAGACGGAATCAACTGGATTTATGAGGTGCGTTATTTCTTAACGTTTTTGAAGAAACGAAAAAGAGGAGAAATGACGTTCCGGGATTTTTGGAAAGGGTGTAAAGGAAAAAAAGCGTACGCTCTTTTTGCTTGGAATGACCCGATGCCATTTATCAGAAACACTTGGTCTCATCTCAAAAACAGCTGGAAACGGAAGCGGAAGGAAGATCGGCATGTATGAAAAGGATCTTTTGTATGGCGCATTTCAAAAACTGAGAATTGACGAAAAACTGTCGTATTCGTTCGGTGAAAGGGCCGCGGTGAATCCGGATGACATCACGTGCCTGAAATCGACGGACAGAAGCGCCATTTATAAACTGTCTGTAAAGAAAAAATCCGGCACTGTTCCGCTGATATTGAAAGTATATAAATCTTCCCGTGAAAAAAATAAGGTCGAGATTAATATATACGGGAAAGCCCGTTCTGTTTTAGGGGATTTGCTGCCGGACATCTATCATATAGAAGAAAGTGACCATGAAACGTGGATATTTATGGAGTTTGTCAGCCAGATCAGGGGACAGCTTACATTTCACCCGAAGCATTTCAAGTATATTATTCCGTCTGTCGCAGAACTGCACAGCCGCACCTTTGAAAACAAGACTATTTCTGACGGTAAATGGCGGTCGTGGCTGCCGGTATACGAATCGGAAACCATGAGAAAAGGGCGTAAAAAGCAGATCAAAAAGACAGCGGAATTTTTGGATAGAGCGCTTAAAGATGAGCGTACAAAAGATATCGTGAAGCCTCATTATCGGCAAATCACAAACTTGCTTGAGCAGGAGGAGCCGGATTTTTTCCCTGAATTGATACAAAACGGCTCAGCCATCACACACGGTGATCTTCATATGCAGAATATCTGCACCCACGATGCGTCCGGACATGAACCGTGGGATATTCAATTCATCGATTGGGAATCCGCAAAATACGCGCCGGTTTGGTTTGATATGACAGTGCTGGTCGAAATTCTGCTTGGCTTCAGAAAAGATTGGAGCCGGCACGCAGAAGATATTCGGACGTATTGCGTAAAAGTGTATACGAAAGAAATGAAAAAGCGGGGCATTCATTTTCAGACCCCTCCTATGACGCTTTATAAAATGGCTTATTTGCAGAGAACACTTGAGAAAGGGCTTCATACCCAATTGCGGAGAATCTTCGACAATCGGGGAGGGGAACTGCTGCCGTATCATGTTGACAAAGTGTCAAAATGGGGACGGGAATTAGGATTATAAGTTTGAGAGAGGGGGAGCGGATGTGAAAGAAGAGATCGGCAAGCCGAACGGTCTGGTGCCTCCAGCCTTATTGCGCGTCATGGATCAATTTTACGGGATCGAACATCAAAGTGAGCCGGAGATGCTGTATTCGTTCTGTGCGGAAGGAAAAAGCTCCCCCAAACGAAAAAAGCCATTGCGTATTCTGTACGCAACCTTTCTCCGTTACCCGAATGTCGGAGGGTTGGCGAGTTATATCACATCAATTAAGACCGGTTTTGAGCGCATCGGTCATCAGGCGGATGTCATCTCGCCGCTCCAAATGCCGCCAACTGTTTTTCAGGAAGATATCCCGCGGGCCGCTGACGAGATCAGAGCGTTACTTGTTGGCAGATACGGTGCCGCAAACGAAAAGTTTGTGAAGAATCTCAGCTATTTGCATGTCTTTCAAAGATTTTTGAAGGAGAAAGACTTAGAACAATATGACCTGTTTCACGCGCAGGATTTATTTGCGGTATTTTTGCTGGGATACCTTAATCAAACGTACCAGCGTCCTCTTTTTTTCACGCCGCACGGACATTTTACGAAAAGCCGGATGAAGTTTCATAAAATCCAAAAGGGTTCAATAGAAGAGGCATATTTCAGTGAAATAGAAAGGCAGGGTATTCGGGCTTCGGATAAAATCATTACAATCAGCGACTCCTTTCACGAGCCCTTGCTGGAGTACGGAGCGAAGGAGGCTCAGCTGACGACTGTTCATACCGGCATTGACATCCGGGATGCACCCGAGCCAAAACGTGCTGAAAAGCTCGTGATTGCGTGCGTTTCCCGTCTGACCGAGCGAAAAGGACATGATGTGCTGCTGGACGCTCTCGCCCGCATCCGGCACCATTTATCCGGAGTGGATATATGGATCATCGGAGACGGAAACATGAGAGGGTTTCTGGAAGAGAAGAGACGGAAACTGGGCCTCTCAAACGTGTTTTTCCTCGGAAAACGACATGATGTGCCGGCGCTTTTGGCTGAATCATCTATATTTGTCCTGCCGACATTGAATGATAATTTCCCCATAGCGATCATCGAAGCGATGTTCTCAGGTCAAGCCATTGTCGCAACTGACTGCGGAGGAATCCCTGAGATGATCCGGCATGAGGACACAGGGCTTATCTGTCAGCCCGGCAACAGCCGCGAACTTGCTGATGCCCTCGTAATGCTGATTACGGATCAGTCTCTCAGGGAACGGCTTGGAAAAGAAGCGCGCTCCTATGCCGTCCGGCATCTGCGTCAGGAACTGATGGTTTCAAAAATAGAAAGGATTTATCAATCATTTTTCTGAATGATACCGGCGCCGCATGGCAGGTGCTTCAAGAGCAAAATAAAGAGGCCGGCGTTTAACTATCCAGCCTCTTTCCGAGCTGTTTTTTCATCTCATACAGAGTCTGCTGGCTTTGTCCGCCCGGGCCGCCTGTCATTCCTCGCCGGGCTGAGCGTGTTTTTCCGGTGCTGTATCGGTCAGCTGAGATTTTTGTGCCGTTCTTTTTAATTCATGAGACAAGCTTTGTGTTGCCTGAATTGTTTCCGGATTATAAGAAATAGTTCACTTTTCCTTCGTCAACAAGTTGTTTCAGCTGTGAGACGGTTTTACCGAAATTTTCTTCACGGAAAAAAGAGACGGAAAGCCATCGCTTCCGCCTCCCGCACATATATATGAGAGAGCGGCCTTTATTTGTGATCGTTCTCTTTTTGAATTTCAGCTAATTTGGCAAGCAGAATGTGCTGAGGCATGTGCATGATTCTCTCAAGCGGCATATTCAGTGATTCTGCGAGCTTTTGCGCCGTTTCGGCGGAAATTTGCAGCGGTTTCATGTGATCACTCCTTCCGTTTCTTTATTGTACTAAAATCAGAAATCTATCGTAAGAGGATATGACAAAGGAATGGAGGTTTGAAAAGCGGGGCTTTATAACAGAATGGGGGAGGTTTTTTATGCAATCGCCATTGATGTTATTACAGCTGAAGCTGGCTGATTATCAGAAAAAAGCCGCAGAACTGCGGACAATTGACGAATTTATCATACTGAAACAGACATTGCAGGACATGATGAAAGTATTCGCCGCCTGTGAAGAATGGGAGCTGTATCAAAAAACGGCCGATCTCATAGCGCAGACGGTGCTGCACATCCGTTTCATCGAATAAGGAAAAGCCCTCGCTCGGGCGAAGGCTTTTCTTAAAAGGACCGTTCTTCTTCAATGTTTTTATGCTGATCATAAATGACAAGCTTAGACGGGCTGTTCTCTTTCGCCGTCTGCTCCGCTTTCTCGATCGCCGCGTCCTTTGATGTATAAAGAGCCGTCGGCGCCACATTTTCCACCTTCACAAACCATCCGTCCGCATCAACACTGGGTGTTACAGCATATGTTTTCATCCTTCTTACCTCCCGGTTTCGATTTATTTATTTGTTTCCCGGCATTCGGAACGGCAAAACACATAACCCTCTCCTCCAAATACAGGGAAAGTGATATTTTTCTATTCTTTTTCATGAGAAATGGTAAAATGGAGTTTGGATATTTTTTAAGGAGAGGACGGTGCTTAGCATGACAGACCTTCTGAATGATCGGCTGCCGCCGCAAAACATAGAAGCTGAGCAGGCCGTGTTAGGTGCTGTTTTTTTACAGCCGTCTGCGTTGACACTGGCTTCTGAAGTGTTGATTCCGGATGATTTCTACAGAATGTCACATCAAAAAATTTACAATGCCATGCTCGTGCTCGGAGACCGCGGTGAACCGGTTGATTTGGTCACGGTAACGTCAGAGCTTGCGAATACCGATTTGTTAGAAGAGGTGGGCGGCGTTTCTTACCTGACGGATATCGCGAATTCCGTTCCGACAGCGGCTAATATAGAATATTACGCGAAAATCGTTGAGGAAAAATCCATTCTCCGCCGTTTAATCAGAACGGCGACCTCAATCGCCCAAGACGGGTATACGCGCGAGGATGAAGTTGAAGATTTATTAAGCGATGCGGAAAAAACGATTATGGAGGTCGCGCAGCGAAAAAATTCGGGCGCCTTCCAAAATATTAAAGACGTGCTTGTGCAAACATACGACAACATTGAGCAGCTTCACAACCGGAAAGGCGATATTACCGGGATTCCGACCGGCTTTATCGAGCTTGACCGGATGACGGCGGGTTTTCAGCGGAATGATTTGATCATTGTCGCAGCCCGTCCGTCCGTGGGGAAAACGGCGTTTGCCTTAAATATTGCGCAAAACGTGGCCACCAAAACGGATGAGAGCGTCGCGATATTCAGTCTTGAGATGGGTGCCGAGCAGCTTGTCATGCGTATGCTCTGCGCTGAAGGGAATATTAACGCCCAAAATCTCAGAACGGGTAATCTGACGGAAGAAGATTGGGGCAAGCTGACGATGGCGATGGGAAGCCTGTCAAACAGCGGTATCTTTATAGATGACACCCCCGGCATCCGCGTCAGCGAAATCCGTTCAAAATGCCGCAGGCTGAAGCAGGAGAACGGATTGGGCATGATTTTAATTGACTACCTGCAGCTCATTCAGGGAAGCGGCCGTTCGAGCGACAACCGTCAGCAAGAGGTATCGGAAATTTCACGGGCGCTAAAAGCGCTGGCGCGGGAGCTCGAAGTCCCGGTCATCGCCCTGTCTCAGCTCTCCCGGGGTGTTGAGCAGCGGCAGGATAAACGTCCGATGATGTCAGATATCCGTGAGTCGGGAAGTATTGAGCAGGATGCCGACATCGTCGCCTTCCTGTATCGTGATGATTACTATGATAAAGAATCCGAAAACAAAAACATCATCGAAATCATTATCGCCAAACAGCGTAACGGCCCGGTGGGCACCGTCTCACTGGCTTTTGTGAAAGAATACAATAAGTTCGTAAACCTGGAAAGGCGCTTTGATGACGGCGGTGTTCCGGCAGGTGCGTAAAGCCTCAAGCAATGTCTTGAGGCTTTTTTTCATCCGAAAGAATGAGAGAATGCCGTCCGTTCGGCAGACGAAAAAAAGAAAGCGCTTTTATATAATGGCATTAAGGGAGGGATGATGATGACAATTGAATTTCCGCAATTCCAAGCGGCGCAAATCCGGATTGCCCGGCCGACCGGACAGCTCAAAGAAATCATCAGGTTTTATGAAGAAGGCCTCGGATTGAAGAGAATCGGCAGTTTTTCCGGACATGAGGGCTACAGCGGCGTCATGTTCGGCCTGCCGCATACGCAATATCACTTAGAATTCACCGAAGAAACCGGCTCGTCTCAGCCGGCGCCCGTTCCGCACGGCGACAGCCTGCTTGTCTTTTACATCCCTGATCAGCAGGAGGTCATTCGCATCAGCACGAAATTAAAGCAGATGGGATATGAGGAGAAAGAATCCGAAAATCCGTACTGGGAAGAAAAAGGCGTGACCATCGAAGATCCTGACGGCTGGCGGATCGTCCTGATGAATACAAGCGGAATATAAATGACTGTCTGAAGAACCTGGGATACGGGTTCTTTTTCATGTTAAAGTATGAAAGTTTCGGGAGTAATAGATAGCAAATGAAAGAGAAAACGCTTTTAATCAGGTTTAAGGCGAACAAATATAGAAAAATAAGATTTAAACGTTCGGATTTACGATTGACTTTCTGTTTCGGCACTGATACACTTAATTTGTTTGAATGAGATATCGTTTTGAAAGGTTAACGGAGGTGCACGGATATATGTCTTCAGTAGTCGTAGTAGGTACGCAGTGGGGCGATGAAGGAAAAGGTAAAATTACAGATTTCCTATCAGAAAATGCAGAAGTGATCGCACGTTATCAAGGCGGAAACAATGCAGGACATACCATCAAGTTTGATGGCGTCACGTACAAGCTTCATTTAATCCCATCAGGAATTTTTTATAAAGAAAAAGCGTGTGTCATCGGGAACGGAATGGTTGTTGATCCGAAAGCGCTCGTAACGGAGCTTGCGTATCTTCATGAACGCAATGTGAGCACGGATAACTTGAGAATCAGCAACAGAGCCCACGTCATTCTTCCATACCATCTGAAACTGGATGAAGTAGAGGAAGAACGCAAAGGGGCCAACAAGATCGGCACAACGAAAAAAGGCATCGGACCTGCTTATATGGACAAAGCGGCGCGGATCGGCATCCGGATCGCAGACCTGCTAGATCGTGACGTGTTTGCAGAAAAGCTTGAACGGAACCTTGAAGAGAAAAACCGTCTGCTGGAAAAAATGTATGAAACGGAAGGCTTCAAAATTGAAGATATTCTGGATGAGTATTATGAATACGGCCAGCAGATTAAAAAGTATGTATGCGATACATCCGTCGTTCTGAATGACGCGCTGGATGAAGGCCGCCGCGTTTTATTTGAAGGCGCTCAAGGGGTTATGCTTGATATCGACCAAGGGACATACCCGTTTGTCACTTCATCCAACCCGGTCGCCGGAGGGGTGACGATCGGTTCAGGCGTAGGCCCGACAAAAATTCAGCACGTCGTCGGTGTATCGAAAGCGTACACAACCCGTGTCGGTGACGGTCCTTTCCCGACTGAGCTGAAAGACGAAATCGGGGATCAAATCCGTGAAGTCGGACGCGAATACGGCACAACGACAGGACGCCCTCGCCGTGTCGGCTGGTTTGACAGCGTTGTTGTCCGCCACGCCCGCCGCGTCAGCGGAATCACAGATCTTTCTTTGAACTCAATTGATGTGCTGACTGGCATTGAAACGCTGAAGATCTGTGTCGCTTACCGCTACAAAGGTGAAGTGATTGAAGAATTCCCGGCAAGCCTGAAAGCCCTCGCTGAGTGTGAACCGGTATATGAAGAAATGCCTGGCTGGACGGAAGATATCACAGGCGCAAAAACATTGAGCGATCTTCCTGAAAATGCGCGCCATTATTTGGAACGCGTATCTCAGCTGACAGGTATTCCGCTTTCTATTTTCTCTGTCGGTCCCGACCGTTCACAAACGAACGTCATCCGCAGCGTATACCGCGCTAACTAAGAATTTGCAGCAAACAAGCCTCCGGTCACGGAGGCTTGTTTTTTTATGTAGGAAAAAAATAATAGATTTTTTTCAAAAAAGTAGTTGCCACTTTCGAATGTTCTATGATATTATAAATCTCGTTGTTACGGAACAGCTTCAATAGAGTACTGCAAGAAAGCTTTTGTCTCAATGCTCTATGATACATAATCCGACACATCAAGAGCCATTAGCTCAGTTGGTAGAGCATCTGACTTTTAATCAGAGGGTCGAAGGTTCGAGTCCTTCATGGCTCACCACTTTTTATGGCCCGTTGGTCAAGCGGTTAAGACACCGCCCTTTCACGGCGGTAACACGGGTTCGAATCCCGTACGGGTCATTGATTTACTTTAGCGTTATTGCTAACTCCTTATTTGTCCTCGGAGGGCCGCCACGATACGGTTCTCCGGACAAATTACTGTAAGGTCCGGTAGTTCAGTTGGTTAGAATGCCTGCCTGTCACGCAGGAGGTCGCGGGTTCGAGTCCCGTCCGGACCGCCATTTTACTTTACTTTATAGTATAGAAAAGAAACATCTGGCTCGGTAGCTCAGTTGGTAGAGCAACGGACTGAAAATCCGTGTGTCGGCGGTTCGATTCCGTCCCGAGCCACTTACCCAAACGCATCTGCAATAGTAGGTGCGTTTTTTCTTTTGTTATAAAAAAGGGAGAGCCGGCTTTTCAGCCGGCCCAGAAGAAGACGTCAAACACTAGACGGCGTTTTTTTTCGTGAGGTTTCAAAAAAATATTATTTTTTAAAAGAAAATAAAAAACATGACAAAAGGATGGCAGTTCAATACGTTTTTGCGCTGTTCTCTTTAATTTTTTTATCTTTTGACCTGAAACCGTTATAATAGACGGGGAACGTTTTTCACGATGCGAATTGTGATCATCATGAAACATCAATAGATGAAATGAAGTCATTCTGGCAGGAGGAAAATCAAGATGATGGATAAGAAAATCCTTGTAGTCGATGATGAAAAACCGATTGCAGATATATTAGAGTTTAATTTAAGAAAAGAAGGCTATGACGTGCATTGTGCGTACGACGGAAACGAAGCCGTGGAAATGGTGGAGGAGCTTCAGCCTGATTTAATTCTTTTAGATATTATGCTTCCGAATAAAGACGGAGTTGAAGTGTGCCGGGAAGTCCGGAAAAAATATGATATGCCGATTATTATGCTGACGGCAAAAGACTCGGAGATTGACAAGGTCATCGGGCTTGAAATCGGAGCGGATGACTATGTCACGAAGCCTTTCAGCACGCGTGAGCTTCTGGCCCGCGTCAAAGCGAACCTGCGCCGCCAGCTTACGGTTGCGCCGGCTGAGGAAGAATCAGCTTCTAATGACATTCATATCGGTTCTCTCGTCATCTTCCCTGACGCTTATGTCGTATCAAAAAGAGAAGAAACGATCGAGCTGACTCATCGTGAGTTTGAATTGCTTCATTACTTAGCCAAACATATCGGACAGGTCATGACGCGTGAGCATCTGCTGCAGACTGTGTGGGGCTATGACTATTTCGGTGACGTGAGAACGGTGGATGTAACAGTGCGCCGTCTCCGTGAGAAAATCGAGGATAATCCGAGCCATCCGAACTGGATCGTCACAAGACGGGGTGTCGGTTATTACTTGAGAAATCCTGAACAGGACTAACCGGCGATGAATAAGGTTGGTTTTTTTCGGTCGATTCAGTTTAAGATCACGCTGATCTATGTGCTTCTCATTATCATCGCCATGCAGATTATCGGCGTGTACTTTGTGAAACAGGTGGAGAATTCTCTTCTCAAGTCCTATGAATTATCGTTAAATCAGCGGATTGACAATCTTTCCTATTATATTGAGCAGGAATATAAAGGAGATAATGACAGCACCGTCATTAAAGATGACGTCAAACGGATTTTGAATGATTTTACGAAAAACAATGAAATACGGGAGATTACATTTGTTGATAAAAGCTATGAGGTCGTCGGTTCTTCGAGGCCTTATGGCGAGGAAATAGCGGGGAAACAGACGACTGACCCGATTTTTAAACGGATTTTCTCAACAAAACAGGCCTATTCAAAAAAATATTATGATCCTAAAAGCAAAAACAGAGTGCTGATTTCAGCAAAACCTGTCGTCACAGAGAATCAGGAAGTTGTCGGCGCGATTTATGTCGTGGCCAGTATGGAAGATACCTTTAACCAGATGAAAACCGTCAACTCGATTCTTGCTTCAGGAACAGGCTTAGCCCTTGTTCTGACGGCCCTTCTCGGTATATTTCTCGCCCGCACCATCACCCATCCGCTGTCGGATATGCGGAAGCAGGCGATGGAACTGGCAAAAGGGAATTTCTCCAGAAAGGTGCGGAAATACGGGCATGATGAAATCGGTCAGCTCGCAACGACGTTCAACCATCTGACGAGAGAGCTTGAAGATGCCCAAGCCATGACGGAAGGGGAGAGAAGAAAGCTTTCTTCCGTTATCGCGTATATGACGGACGGTGTCATCGCTACGAATCGCAATGGAGCTATTATTCTTTTAAACAGCCCTGCGCTTGAGCTGCTGAATGTTTCACGTGAAACGGCTTTAGAGATGCCGATTACGTCTTTATTGGGCATAAAAGAGAACTTTACATTTGAGGATTTAGTAGAACAGCAGGATTCAATGCTGCTGGAGATCGAACGTGACGATGAAACGACTGTACTGCGGGTGAATTTTTCCGTTATTCAGAGAGAGCACGGAAAAATCGACGGTTTAATCGCGGTTCTTTATGATGTCACCGAACAGGAAAAACTCGATCGGGAACGCAGAGAGTTCGTTGCCAACGTGTCTCATGAGCTGCGGACACCGCTGACGACCATGCGAAGCTATTTAGAGGCGCTTGCAGAGGGCGCGTGGGAAAACAAAGATATCGCTCCGCGTTTCTTAATGGTGACCCAAAATGAGACTGAGCGCATGATCAGATTGGTGAACGACCTGCTTCAGCTTTCTAAATTCGACAGCAAAGATTATCAGTTTAATCGGGAGTGGATTCATATGATCCGCTTTATGTCACTGATTATCGATCGTTTCGAAATGACGAAAGAACAGCATGTTGAATTTATCCGCGAGCTTCCGGACAGAAATCTGTACGTGGAGATTGATCAGGATAAAGTGACGCAGGTTCTCGATAATATCATTTCTAACGCACTGAAATACTCACCGGAAGGCGGGCATGTCACTTTCTCAGTCGATGTGAACGAGAAAGAAGAGCTGCTTTATATCAGCGTAAAAGATGAAGGTATCGGCATTCCGAAAAAAGATGTGGAAAAAGTCTTTGACCGTTTCTACAGAGTGGATAAAGCGCGCACGAGAAAACTCGGCGGCACCGGGCTCGGCCTTGCGATTGCAAAAGAGATGGTTCAGGCGCACGGCGGAGACATTTGGGCCGACAGTGTAGAAGGCAAAGGAACGAAGATTACATTTACTCTTCCATATAAAGAAGAGCAAGAGGATGATTGGGATGAGGCGTGAAAATATAAAAACAGTCATACTGTCAGTGCTGGTCGTCATTAGTCTTGTTTTAACATGGGGAATTTGGACATTCCAGCCCAATTTTTCAGAAGGCACGGCCTCAACCAAATCGACTGTCCGGGAAAAGCATAAAATTGATAAAACGAGCCAAAAAGTGTCGCAAACGGTAAAACCCCGGGATATGTTTATTCATACAAACGGCTCTCATTATAAAGTGGATGATGAGACGCTCTTTAATGACCTGTGGGCGGATTTGCCGCAATGGGAAGTAAAAGGGATGAAGGATATTTCCGATCAATACGACAAGCTCGGTTTTAAAAATTGGCTTTACGGCAGAAACGGCAATTCGGCAAAGCTCGATCTGCAATTCAATGACACCATTCCGATTGATTTCTTCCAATCGATGTTTAAATGGTCGAATCCGTCAATGGAATACAGCTCATTTGACCATATTGTCATTCCGTTTAATGAGAATAAGACGAATAAGAAGATTTACATGGTCTCATACAGCAAGCAGCTGATTTTGGAAGTGACTGTGGAATCGGCGAATTACCGCAATCTGATGAATGAGCTGTACAGCAAAAAGTCGAGTATGCCGTTATACCACCTCTATTCGGTCGGAAAAAGCAAAGAATTTCTCATGCCGAATGCGCGGTTTAATATGAAGGAAAAAGAATTTATCACTGAAACCATTAAGACGAACCTGTTTAAGCAGACGCTTTTTAATGATCCGAGCACGGTCAGAGAGGACCCGAATTACAATCGGAATGTGCTGACTGACGGAATCAGCCGTCTGGAAATCAATTCGACACAGCGGCAGATTCAATTCCAGCATCGGAACCTGGCACAAAGCGCTTCTTACCAAACGGGTGAGCTGATTAAGAAAAGCTATAAATATTTAGAGGATACGGGAAGCTGGACGGATCATTATCAATTTTTCAATGTGAGTGATAACCAGCAGCTGAGTTTCTACATGTTTAAAGACCAAATGCCTGTGATCAACAGCACGTCTAAGCCTTTCGGATCCGGACCTGTTTTGACCCTGCAATGGGCCAATGACGAGGTTCTCAGCTACAAGCGGCCGAACTATGTTCTCGGGCCGAATCCGATTAAAACAAAAGACGTAAAAATGATGAACGGCAATGAGGTTGTGTCTCTGCTGGAGCAGCAGGATAAATACGACGTGAACAAAATCGACCAGATCTTCCTGTCCTATCAAATGGTCTCTTCGTCAACGAATGATCTCGTTGAACTGGAACCCGTCTGGAGTATGAAAATCAACGGGAAGATCGTCCCGATTACGAAAGATCTGCTGGGGAAGGAGGAGGACGATAATGGAGTGGAATAAGACAAAAACGATCTTCATCATTGCCTTCCTCATCCTCGATATTTTTCTCGGCTATCAGTTTTTTGAAAAACGCTCGAGCAGTGAATACGAAGTGATTAAAAATTCAAACGTGGAAAAAGACATGGAGATGGATCATATCACATTTGGCAACCTGTCTTCTGATTCCGCGACGGGCTACCGGCTGACGGCGGGCCAAAAAGTATTTACCGCTGAAGATATTGATGCTTTGAAGGATCAAAAGCCGTTAATGGAAATGCCGGCGGATGATCACAAGGTCACAACGCTGAAAATGAAATTTACCGATCCGGTCGGTTTATCGAAGCAAAAACCGCAGGAGGATGCGGAATCGCTCGTCAGCTCTAAAGTAACCGGCGGTGAAAAATATAAACTGTGGAAAGTCGACAAGGATCAAAAACAGATCATTTTTTACCAGACGTATGACGGACAGTTTATTTATCAGGATTTTGACTCGTCCACGGATGCGATCGGACAGGTGATTCTGCATCTGAACGATAAAAACCAGGTCGTATCCTACGAGCAGACCATGCTGGAGTCATTCAAGCGAATCCAGACCGAGAGCCTGATTCCTGAGCTTGATGCGGTCGAATTATTGTATTCTCAAAATTACTTAAAAGCGAATTGCGCCGTTAAAAGCGTCAAGTTCGGCTATATTGCCCAATACCCGCTGACAAGTACGCAGGTGCTGGCGCCGGTATGGAGAATTACAATTGAAGATAAGTCAAAAGGGACGAAGAAAAAGACACAGCAAACGTACACTGTGAATGCATTGGAAAGCACAGTCATTGATAACAATCAAAATAAATAATGGAGTGAGACACAATGGGCTTGCAATTTAGCGTGCTTGCGAGCGGGAGTACCGGAAACGCGTTTTATCTGGAGACAGAGGAGCACTCTTTTCTGGTGGATGCCGGCCTGAGCGGTAAAGCGATGGACGGGCTGATGGAGAGAATCGGCCGTAAGATAGACGACGTCGACGGCATCTTTGTCACTCACGAGCACAGCGACCATATTAAAGGGCTCGGCGTCATTGCGAGAAAGTACGGTCTACCCGTCTACGCCAATGAAAAGACGTGGAAAGCGATGGAGAATCAGATCGGCAAGCTGGATACCGGACAAAAGTTTTTGTTCCCGATGGAAAGCGTGAAATCTTTCGGCGGGCTTGATGTTGAGTCATTCGGCGTCTCTCATGACGCGGCCGAGCCGATGTTTTACGTTTTCCACTACCAAGGCAGAAAGCTCGCGCTGATGACGGACACCGGATATGTGAGCGACAGAATGAAAGGCATCATCCGTTCGGCCAATGTGTTTGTGTTTGAAAGCAACCATGACGTCGGCATGCTGCAAATGGGCAGATACCCTTGGAGCATTAAGCGGCGGATTTTAAGCGATGTCGGCCACGTCTCGAATGAAGATGCGGCGCTCGCCATGACTGATGTCATCGGCGACGGCACATCGCGCATCTATTTGGCGCATCTGAGCCAAGACAACAATATGAAGGAACTGGCGAGAATGTCCGTGCAGCAGACATTGGCTGCGAAAGGATTTGTCGCCGGGGAAACGTTTCAGTTATTTGATACCGATCCGAAAATTCCGACGCCGCTGTGCGCCGTGTAATTTTTCCAAATGAATCATGATTATTAATCCGCGATCTGACCCACACTATAAGCAAATCGAGTACTCTTGAAAGGATTTGAGATAGGGTGGATTATAATCGCGATGATGAACAGTACGCCTCCGAACAGCCCCGCCGAAGCAAGAGAGGATACTTTCTATCAAGTCTGATCGGCGTCATCGTCGGGGCCGCGCTCATGGCTATCCTGCTGCCGTACTGGACAGGCGGAGACCATGGAGACAGCAGCAAAAGCACCAGCCAGCGTCTCGGCAGCGAACAGGTGAAAACAGTCAACGTAAATGTCAATGACGCTGTCACGAATATGGTCAGCCGTGTATCGGATTCGGTAGTCGGCGTTCTCAATATCCAAAAGACCGATATTTGGGGAGAGGGCGGCGAAGCGGGAAGCGGGTCGGGCGTCATTTATAAAAAGAACGGAAACACTTCTTATATCGTAACCAATCATCATGTCATTGAAGGTGCGACTGAGATTGAGATCAGCCTGAAGGATGGCTCGCGCGTGCCTGCTGAGCTGATCGGGAGCGACCGTCTGATGGATCTCGCGGTACTGAAGGTGAAGTCTGATAAAATCAAATCGGCCGCCCAGTTCGGCAATTCTGATCAAGTCAAAGTCGGAGAACCGGTCATTGCGATCGGAAATCCGCTCGGACTTGAATTTGCGGGTTCAGTGACACAGGGGATCATTTCAGGCACGGAAAGAGCGGTGCCCGTTGACTCAAACGGCGACGGACATCCGGATTGGAATGCGGAAGTGCTGCAGACCGACGCCGCGATTAATCCCGGCAACAGCGGCGGCGCTTTGATGAATATATCGGGCAAGGTGGTCGGCATCAACTCAATGAAGATCGCTGAATCCGCCGTTGAAGGAATCGGCCTGTCCATTCCGTCAAAGCTTGTCATTCCCGTTATTCAGGATTTAGAAAAATACGGAGAAGTCCGACGGCCTTTCCTCGGTATTGAGATGAAATCCTTAACGGATATTGCGAGCTACCATTGGAGCCAGACGCTGAAACTCCCGAAAGGCGTTAAAACCGGGGCGGTCATTATGGGTGTCGACGCGTTTTCACCGGCCGGAAAAGCGGGTTTGAAAAAGCTCGACGTGATTACCGGGTTCGACGGACATAAGGTCAATGACGTTGTGGATCTCCGTGAGCGCCTGTATCGCAAAAAGATCGGCGACCGTGTGAACATCACATTCTACCGTTCGGGAAAGAAAAAAACAGCGGAAGTCAAACTGACAGAAGCGGATCGATTACAGAAATAAAAAAGCAGCCCGGACATCCGGGCTGTTTTTTATTGATTTATTTGTTAATATTATACTATTGTGAAGCGGGGAGGTGAAACATATGAAAACGGCTGATGTGATCATCGTATTGAATGAAATCGAGGGTGAATGTGAAGGAAGAATTATTTTAGAATGCAGAATTTAAGAAAACGAAACACGTCATATCAAACGTCCTTTTCGGGGGCGCTTTTTTTATGCCTTTTTTCAGAAGCCATAAAAAAGAACTGAACGCGGGTCTCAACACGTTCAGTTGAAAATGGGTATGTTTAGAAAAAGGCAGACATGACCTTAGAACTTTGTGATTGAAACAGACTGGTGCTGAATTGAAGCGGCAGCTTATTGATTATGATTTGCAGATGGCTCCGTTTTCAGCGTTTACTTTCACCAATTCAGCTTAGCTTCCGTTTTGTTTCTGATAAAAGCGAATAATAGAAGGGGAAGCGAAAAAAATAAACACAGGCTGATACATCTAAGGAGAGACTGCATCATGAATAAGTTGAAAGGCATCAAGCTGCTGAGTGCAGACGGCGAGACTGCACTCATTGATTCTTTAACGATGGGGCTTCATCACGGAACGGTCCTCGGGGAAGACAATATCGTCGAGGTGTACATCCGTTCTTTGCGCGAAAAGCTGAAGGACAAAGAACACAAGGTGATTCGCACGGTTCGGGGCGCCGGGTACAGGGTGGATCTGGCATGAAACGGCTTTACAGAACCCTGCGGTTCCAGCTCCTGTTCAGGTCACTGGCGATGTTGACCTTGCTGTTATGTTTCATCGGCGGCACACAGTACATGTTGATGAAACGGACGATGTATGAAAATCAGGCGATCAGCATTCAGAGTGATATCAATTCAATGGATCAAAGCGTATGGAGGTCAATCAAAACCCTTGCCCGTTCCGAAACACCCGCTCATCCGAAGGTGATTTACCCCGGGGTGACGGTTGCTTTTATCAATCAATCATACAAGATGTCAGTTTTATCAGAAGACCCGCACGCGGGGGCCGCTCCTTCTTTTCCGAAAAACGTGTATCGGGATGCGCTGACAAATACAATGGCGCTTCACTACCAGGTGGCTCACAATAAGGCGGGTGAGGAAATCATCGTCGTGTTTCAGGCGATTTCCGTTGACGGAAGGCAGGCGGGAGTTGTGCAGATGAGCACGCTGACCCAGCCTCTGAATGATTCGCTTTTCCGCCAGATCAGCATTTTCGCGGTGCTTTCCTTTGCGGCTTTGGTCATCGGACTGTTTGTTTTCTTGCCGGTGATCCGGCTCACACTCAAGCCGCTGTCCCGCATTGTGCGTATGATGGGTGACATTCATGCCGGAAGTCTCGATAAACGGCTGCCGATCGATAGGAAGCAGGCCGAAATTGAGTCATTGGGCATCTCCATCAATCAGATGCTGGAACGGATTGAAACCTCTTTTCAGGCGGAAAAAGAAGCGAAGGAACGAATCCGGCAGTTTGTATCAGACGCATCACATGAGCTGAGAACGCCGCTTACCTCCATTCACGGCTTTATCGAAATTTTAATCCGCGGAGCGGCGGAGAAGCCGGAGCAGAAAGAAAAAGCGCTTCAAAGCATGTACGCGGAATCCGCCAGGGCGAATAAGCTGATAGAGGATCTGTTATTTCTCGCGAAGATTGACCGGGTGCCGAGCTTTGAAATGAAAAAAGGCGCATTGGGAGACGTCATTTTGGAAATGGAGGCTCAGCTGAAGCTGCTCGCGAGAAACCGGAAGCTCGAGTTCTTTGTCGATCAAAAGATAGAAGCCGTTTTTGACAAAGACAAAATGAAGCAGGTCATTCTCAATCTCTTTTACAATGCGGTGCAGCATACGGATGAAGACACGGGTGTCATCACCGTCTCCCTGCAGAAAGACGGAGGAATCATGCTTATGATTGCGGATAACGGAACGGGAATCGCTCCGGAGCATGTGCCTCATTTGTTTGACCGGTTTTACAGGGCGGAAACCTCCCGATCCCGTCAATCCGGCGGCGCGGGGCTGGGTCTTGCCATTACAAAAACCATTATCGACAGCCATAACGGAACAATTGAAGTGAAAAGTGAGCAGGGAAAAGGCTCCGTGTTCATCATCCGGCTGCCGGGATAAAACCGGAAAGCAGGAAGAAATATCACAATTTATATATAAATTCTAAATTTTCAAAAAATAACTTGTCCTTTTCCAATATTGGTGATAATATCTAGTTATTGGTAAAGGGGGTGTGTACTGATGAAGATTGAAGAACTTGATCTTGATACAGAAACAGCAAGCTTGGTGCATCGCTGCTAGTAAAGCCGTGACTCCCCTCATTGGGGAGTTATTATCTTTCAGGGGGTATGTCATGATGTCAACGGACTGTAAGCGCTGGAAGTTTAAAGACAGCGTGCAGGTGCTGACCTACGCGGCGCATATTATCATTCAAAATCGAAAGGCGATTAAGCTTCCGCATACGAGTGAGATCAAGGAGGCGGTTGAACGGCTGATCACCGGCTGTGAGAAACAAGAGCTTTCTGATCTTTTGGGGGAGAAAGCGGGAAACCAGTTTTTCGATGCGTTAATGAAATTGGATGCTTTAATAGAGCCATGGCAAAACGGCCGTGAAGGCCGCATCACTGAAAAGCAGCTGTACCATTTTGAGAAATACAACCAAAACCCCAATCTGATCCAAAACAGATTAGACGGCAGCAGGGCAGCGATCGTGGGTCTGGGGGGCGTCGGAACGATCATTCTTCAAAACCTTTTGGCGGCGGGCATGCAGCATTTTATTCTCATTGATTTCGATGCCGTATCAGTACATAACCTGAACAGACAATTCGTCTATAATAAATCTTCTGTAGGCAAATTAAAGATCTCAGAATGCAGAGATTATATTGCGGGTATCAATTCCCATGCGGACGCAGCACTTTACCATAAGGAAATTACACAGCCGCAGGACCTGCGTGTGTTAGATCCGTATGAAATTGATATCGTCATAAATGCCGCTGACAAACCCCATAACATTTCTGAATGGGTTTACCGGTATTGCAAGGAGCGGAGTATTGCATTTATGACCGGGGGTGTCGGCAGCTTCAGCGGCCAATGGGGGCCTCTGCTCACGCCTGAATCCTATCAATCCGGCATCACCTATGAAAAAAACATGCCGGCCGGACTTCTGAACTGTTACCCCAATGAGCCGATCAAAGGTTCCTTAGGAGCGACAAACGGTATTATATCCTCGTTTATGTCTCATGACATTATCACATACCTTGCAGGCGGAAGCCCGAAATCCCTGAATACCCGCATCGGCCTGGACTTTGACGGCCTTCATATTACAGAAACGAAGCTTTCTCAAAAGGAAAGCGCTTTATGAAGACGATGCATCGTACGGCGAGAAAACCGGGCGACCCTCTGAAAATAGAAATCGACACAAGCCCGATACGCTTGAACCCATTAGATACGCAGGATTACACAAGCAAGATGATTTGCAGCATTATGTATGAAAGTCTGCTGGACGGCTATAACTGCCGGATCATCCGCAAAGATCCACGCACCTGTCAGGTGGACATTCACCCGGACTATTTAGGTGACGCCGAGGGTGTGGTTCAAACGATCATCTATCATCTGACGAAAGAAAATCAAAGCCCCCATCTCGGCAGTTTCCTGAACATAAAACAGGCCGTTCCGTATGTAAAAGGCCTCGTCTCATCCGATCAGCTCGGGGTGAACGTAACGGGTGAAAAAAGCTTTGAAGTCACCTTGGACGAGCCGTCTGATGAAATAGAAGCCGTTTTGCAGAGCAGCTTTCTGATTCCGGGGACCGCCGGGGGCGATGTGCCGGAAAACGGCCCGTACCGATTCAAGCGAACGTTTGAGAAGGGGCTGGAATTTGAGCGGAATCCGCAATATAAAATGACGCCCGCGGATCACCGCACGGTTCAGACCATCCAATTTATTTTGAATGATGATCTGGAAAAAAGCATCGGGCTGTACGAAGCGAATCAAACGGACGTGACCTGCCACACCCAGTTTCATCATTCAAACATGAGGTATCGGCAGTATGCTGATTTTAAAGAAAATCATTTGCCGATGTTATTTACCTTCAAGGTAAAGGACGACATGCTGAGAACTTTTATTCAGCATTATTTTGATAAACAAAAGCTGGCCGGGGATTTGGGGCATATCATCACACCGACTGATTCACTGATCGGTATATGGGAAAGCGGGAGGACACCGCAGAAAGATCCGCCCCTTTTGACAAAAGAAAAGCCGATCCGAATCGTTTATGCCGATTATTATCCCAACGGAGAGATCATTGAAAGGCTGGCTGATCTGTTTCGGCGGGCCGGAGCGGACGTATCCGTCTCACGCGTCAGTCATTTCAATGATTATTATCATATGGATAAAAGCGGGTTTGATATTGAGCTCCATTTGTTCCTGCCGGCTTACATGCATGAGCTGAGCTATATCAAGTATTTCATCCGCGACATCAGCGATCCAGAGAAGAAAAAAACGATCATTGATGCCATAGGATCTGAAAAAAAGAAGGAACTTTTTGGGTTATTCGAGAATACAACTCATTATTGCCCAATTTGTTTTGGGAAAAGTCTGTATCTGCAAGATCCATGTATAGAGGGTTTTAGTGTAAAGACTGACGGGCTCCTTTCTGTTCATGATGTTAAATGCAGATAGCTGGAAAGGGGTATTCATTTGCGGAACCGAAATTTGCTTTACTTCTCCGGTTTTTTCGGAAACTTCTTTTTCGAACGGGGAATTTGGATTTTATATTTAACAAGCATGAATTATTCATTGTTTCTAGTGGGCATCCTGCAATCGGTCCTGAATTTGGCGATGTTTCTGGCGGAAGTGCCGAGCGGCGTCATCTCGGACAGAATCGGGAGAAAAAAATCGCTCTTGCTCGGCCATTTTATGGTCATTATCTATTTGGTGATGTTCCTGAGCTTCCATAACTTCATCGCCCTCTTCATCGCTCATATTATATACGGTATCGGGCTGACGTTTATATCAGGAACGGATCACGCCTTTTTGTTTGATTCACTGAAAGAACAAGGGAAAGAAAAGTGGTACGGCAAATCCATCGGAAACTATAACGGACTTGTCATACTCGGTCTTGCGATTGCCATGGGCATCGGCGGCTACTTGCAGGAAATATCATGGTCATATGTGTTTATCGCCGGGATTGTCACTCAGCTGATTGCAATGGCGGTCATTACACAGCTGACGGAAATCAAATTTGAAAACAGTGAACACGAAACGCAGACGGTCGGTGACATCTTGAAAGAAGTCAAAGATTTCTTCAGGCTGAACAAAGCCTTTAAATATCTGGTGCTGTCACTCTCCGTTTTCTTTGCGATTACATCGGTTTTTTATATGTACGGACAGGATTTGTTAAGTCAGGAAGGGCTGTCCGTGCGCAATATATCCATTATTTTTGCGGGACTGTCCATCTTGCAGGCGCTGTGCTCCATCTTTTCTTCCAAGCCGGCGGAAAAATTCACGCCGAGGCGCGTGCTTCTGCTGACATTCTGCATCATCGGGGCGGCCTATCTGTTTATACCTTCGGGCAGTCTGTACGTGACGATTGCAGCTTTTGTCGTCATTAACGCGCTCTATGATGTGATAGAACCCGTATCCAGTCAGGTGGTGAATAATGAGATTCCATCCAGAACGAGAGCCACGCTGCTGTCCATTATCAGTTTGATGACCTCGCTCTTCATGTTCATTGCCTTTCCGTTTATCGGATTCTTAACGGACTATTTTGATTCAGCTTTGCTGCTGACCGCAATCGGGGTATTATCCATCTTATTGTCGCTGTTTATGATGCTCAGCTTCTACAAACTGAAAGCGAGCGTCGCCATCCAGAATAAAGTCGAGCTTTGAACCAGAATGACAAAGGGATGATGTGAGTTGCTGAATATTCATAATCTTACGGTAAATTTAGCGGGGGATACGATTTTCAAACAAGTTTCTTTTTTCATCAATGAAGGCGAAAAAGTGCTTGTGGCCGGGCCGAACGGTTCCGGCAAAAGCACGCTGTTCAGGGTGCTTTCCGGAGAGCTTGAGGCAGATGAAGGAACGATTGCGATCAACAAAGGGGCGAAGGTCGGTTTGCTGAAGCAGATCGCTGATCCCCATGAGGATCTGACGTTGTATCAATATCTGGAAAAATCGTTTGAAGCTCTCGCGGCGATCCAGAAGGAAATGAAGGCCATTGAGCTGAAGCTTTCGGAACCGATGAGTGATGACGAGCTGACTGCTTTATTGGAAAAATACAGTCAATACACGGAAACATTTGAGCGGAACAACGGCTACCAGATGCATGCGATGATTGACGAGGTATGCAACGGGCTCAGCCTCAGCGAATTAAAGGATCAGCCGTTTTCAAAGCTGAGCGGCGGCGAAAAAACAAAAGCCGGCCTTGCCGAAATTTTAATCCGCAACGACGACGTTATATTGCTGGACGAGCCGACCAACCATTTGGACGTCCATGCGATTGAGTGGCTTGAAGGGTTTATTAAAAAATCTAATAAAACCATTCTGTTTACGACCCACGATAAAACGTTTGCCGACCAAACGGCGATGAAGGTGCTCGAGATTGATGATACTGAGGTGAAGATTTGGCCTTACGGGTTCAGCGAATACCTGAAAAAGCGGGAAGAATTCATCATCGCCCAGTTTGAGAAATATGAAGAACAGCAGAGAAAAATACAGAAGATGAAGGAATCCATCGCCCAGCTGAGAGATTGGGCCAACCGCTCAAATCCGCCGTCTGTCGGCCTGCACAGACGCGCGAATAATATGGAAAAGGCGCTGAAAAGAATCGAGCTGATCAATAAGCCGGTCCGGACGGAGCAAAAATTAAAAAACGCATTTCAGGAAGCGGGCGCCGGTTCAAAAGATATTGTGTTCATTGAAAACGGAAAGGTGACCAACGGATCTTCCCTTTTATATCAAAATGTGAACCTGCGCATAAAGCATAAAGACAGAATCGGCATCGTCGGCAGAAACGGCGTCGGCAAAACAACGCTGATCCGCTGCATCATCGGGGAAAGAGAACTGTCGGACGGCACCATTAAAGTGGGGGAAAATCTTAAGATAGGCTACATTGATCAAAAGAGCCACGTCGGAGATTCGAGTCAGACGATTCTGCAATTCTTTAAAGAAAATCTGCTGACTGAAGAGGGCATGGCCCGGAATATGCTGGCCAAGTACGGATTTTACGGGTCGTCGGTCTTTAAAAAACTTTCCGTCCTGTCGGGCGGTGAAAGAATCAGGCTGAAGCTGTCCATCTTAATGGAAAAAAAGCTGAATGTCCTGATCCTGGATGAGCCGACCAACCACTTGGATATTGAATCACAGGAAATTCTCGAAAACAGCCTGATGCAGTTTCAAGGCACCATCATCTGCGTTTCTCACGACAGAAACCTGCTGGAGAAGTTCAACAAGATTTTCTGGCTTGAGAATCAAAACGTCACCATCTTTTCAGGTCCATACAGTTACGCCAAACAAAAAAAACGGCAGATTGCCGAATAAAAGGGGAATGGATATGACCATTGACAGACTGACAATCAATGAGTTATCGTACGATCTTTTTGTAAGCGAGTATGCTGATAAAAAACCTTTTATTTTGACGGGGGCAATGGATCACTGGGAATGCAGGCCGTGGACGCTTGAATACATTGACGAACACTATGGAGACAGAATGGTCACCATCCGGAAATCAGATATCGAAGGGGTCAAAACGTTTAAACAAGTAAAGCTTTCCAACTATATCGAGTACATTGATCAGAATGATGACAAATGGTACTGTGACTGGAATTTTACGCAGCTGAACCAAAATGACTTAGACCTTGTCTATTCCGCACCCGAGTATTTTACAAAAGACACATTGAGAGCGGATGAAGAAACGGGACGGGACTGGAAATGGTTCTTTCTCGGTTCTAAGCAGACAGGTACACCGCTGCATCAGGATTTTAACAACACGCACGCGTGGAACGGCGTCATTTTCGGGGAGAAGGAATGGATCTTCTATCATCCGGACGACTCTCCGTATTTGTACGAAGGAAATATCAATGTCTTTGATGAAAAAGACATTGAGCAAAAACCGCTGGTGCAAAAGGCGTCTCCGATCCGCTTCAGACAAAAGGCGGGAGAAATCATTTACGCGCCGCGCCATTGGTGGCATCAAGTCGAGAATACGGAACACACATTGGCAGTGAGTGAGAATTTTTGGTTTACCGGAGAGCGGCTTGCCAATCAGATATAAACGAAAGGCTGAGGAGCATCTCAGCCTTTTTTTATATGGATTCATTTCATCCGGTCCAGACCGAATTTTTTCAGGCGGTATTGCAGGCTCTGTCTGCTGATTCCGAGCTCGTTTGCCGTTTTGGATATGTTATTGCCGTGTTTTCTCAGGGTTTTTTCGATCATGTATTTTTCGAAGTTTTCCATTTTGTCTTTTAAATCGGTGCCAGGCTGGGTGCTTGCGGCGGCTTTGCTTTCCGTGTCAGCGGGTTTGATTTTCATGCGGTATTGATAAGGCAGGTGGGCCGCCGTAATCGTCGTTTCATCCGTCATAAAGTTCATGGCGCCTTCAATCATATGTTCAAGCTCGCGAATGTTGCCCGGCCAGTCATATTCCAGGAAGAATCGCTGCACATCGTCACTGATCGAATCGACATGCATTTGAAACAGGTGATTGTTTTTCTGGATAAAGACTTCGGCCAGAGGCAGAATATCCTCCTTGCGCTCCCGGAGCGGGGGAATGATCAGCGTGACAACGCTTAAGCGGTAGTATAAATCTTTGCGCAGCCGCTCTTCTGAAATGGCGGTGATCGGGTCTTCATTCATCGTGGCGATGATGCGGACGTCAATCGGTTTGTCCTGAGCTGATCCGATGCGCCTGATTTTCTTTTCCTGCAGGGCGCGGAGCAGTTTTGCCTGCAGGCTGAGATTGAGCGAGTTGATCTCATCAAGGAGCAGGGTGCCTCCCTGCGCCTGCTCAAATAAGCCGGGCTGGTCGATGGCTCCGGTAAAGGCGCCTTTTTTCGTGCCGAATAAAATACTTTCGACCAGGCTATCCGGCAGGGCGGCGCAGTTTTGTGAGATGAACGGGGCGCCTGAGCGCTGGCTGCCGTTGTGAATGCTTTGGGCGAACAGTTCCTTGCCCGTTCCCGTCTCGCCGGCCAAAAGAACGGACGATGACGTACGGGTTGCCCGTTTCGCGTTTTCGATGACCTCCCGAATAACTGAGCTGTTGCCGAGAATACTGTCAAACGTGTAGCTGTTCTGTTCTTTCCTGTGCATGTTCTCCCTGATCAGCCGTTCGAGCTTGGTGACGTCCTTGGCGATTTCCACGGCGCCCTTGATCTCGCCGTTTTGCACAATCGGGAAGGTGTGGTTGATCGTCGTGATTTCCTGGCCTTTGTTATTGAAATAGCTTTGCTTCACATTTTTAATCGTTTTGCCTTCTTGAAGGGCCTGAACGAGCGTGCTGTCCTGCTGATTGGAAAACATAAATACATCAGTCAGGTTTTTATGCAGGACGTCCCGTTCATCCATATCTTCAATCTGCATCATTTTCTTATTGTAAATGACGGTGCTGCCCTTCTCGTCCACCACATGCAGCCCGACATCAATCTCTTCCAGAATGCTTTGTAACACGAGTGTGTAAAATTCGCTGGTTGTGTGCAGGTCAATTCCCCCTCTCAATCGTCTTAACATTCATTATTTTAAAATAAATCGAACGAGAAACGCAAAAAAATTTTGCGCTTGGACGATGTTTAAAAATAAATGGAAATTGAGGTAATAAAACCATTGACTTTTTTAGGGAAATGATTGATATTTAGATATATACTTAAATATCTAAATCATGTACGTATGAGAGGGGGAAAGTTTTTGAATAAAGCTTTTAAAGCACTGGCCGATCCTACAAGGAGAAAAATTTTGGATTTGTTAAAGAAACAAGACATGACAGCTGGCGAAATTGCGGAACACTTCGACATGTCAAAACCCAGTATTTCTCATCACCTTACTATATTGAAAAATACTGATTTGGTTCACGATGAGAGGAAAGGCCAATTTATTATGTATTCATTAAATACCACTGTATTACAGGATCTTATAGGCTGGTTCTTTTCTCTGACTGATTCAGAACATGATAATAAGAAAGGCGGGGAATCATGAAAAAATATCTCTTTTCGGCAGGAATCATAGTTTTAACTGTTTTCACATGGGTTTGCACATATTCATCTTTACCGGACAATTTGGCGACACACTGGGGATTAAACGGAAGTGCAAATGATTACCAAACGAAAGCTAATGCGATGATGATGCTTATTGGCATCATGATTATTCTATATATTTTAATGGTTATCATCCCTAAGATTGATCCTAAAAATAACTACAAAACATTTATCCGGCCATATATGGCTATATTTAATACAATGTTTGCGGTTCTGTTTGTCATTAATCTGATGACCATCTTGACCGGCCTGGGATATGATCTCCCTATATCTTATTTAGGAAACTTTATAGTGGGAGTCATTTTCATGGTGTTTGGAAACTTCATTCAGATCGTTAAGCCCAATTTCTTTTTAGGGATAAGAACACCTTGGACGCTGAGCAGTGAAAGAGTTTGGAAGGATACACACAGGGTTAGTTCAAAACTTTTTGTCTTAGCGGGTATGCTCATGATGCTTGCAGCTTTTTTGCCGCCGGTGTATAGAGTGTCAGTCATTTTCGTGGCTGCAATCGGCTGTATCATATTATCTTTACTATATTCTTACATTGTATATCAGAGACAATTGAATAAATAACTGTTGAGTAGGAGCAATCTAATTGGATTGCTCCTATTTTGTCAGCGGGAAACGCAAAAAAATTTTGCGCTTGGCTGAAGTTTGCACACAAACTGCCGGAAAATTTTGCGGGAAAAGAAAGAATGCTGGCGAAACATCCCGTTTTTTCGGATTGGCACGGAACTTGCTTTATAAAAAGGGAAAGCAAGATCTAATGTTGAATGATTACAAAACAAGGGGGAATCAGATTATGTCAGCTTTCACAAAATCTCAAGAAATTATCAGCCAAACTTCACATTACGGCGCGAACAACTATCATCCTCTGCCGATTGTTATTTCTGAAGCGCAGGGTGTTTGGGTAAAAGACCCTGAAGGCAATCAATATATGGATATGCTGAGTGCTTATTCTGCGGTGAACCAGGGGCACAGACATCCGAAGATCATTCAGGCGCTGAAGGATCAGGCGGATAAAATCACTCTGACGTCACGCGCGTTCCATAATGATCAGCTCGGTCCGTTTTATGAGAAAACAGCCAAGCTGACCGGAAAAGATATGATTCTGCCGATGAATACGGGGGCGGAAGCCGTTGAATCCGCTGTCAAAGCGGCGAGACGCTGGGCATATGAGGTCAAAGGAGTAGCGGATAATCAGGCGGAAATCATTGCGTGTATCGGCAACTTCCACGGCAGAACGATGCTTGCGGTATCCCTTTCTTCAGAAGATGAGTATAAACGCGGTTTCGGACCTATGCTTCCGGGTATAAAATTAATTCCATACGGAGACGCAGAAGCGCTGCGCCGGGCGATCACGCCGAACACAGCCGCTTTCTTATTCGAACCGATTCAGGGAGAAGCGGGCATCGTCATTCCGCCGGAAGGATTTTTACAAGAAGCGGCCGCCATTTGTAAGGAAGAAAATGTACTTCTGATCGCTGATGAAATTCAGACGGGACTCGGCCGCACAGGGAAAACATTCGCGGTTGACTGGGAAAATATCGTACCGGATATGTTCATCTTAGGCAAAGCGCTCGGCGGGGGCGTCTTCCCGATTTCGTGCATCGCGGCGAACCGTGACATTCTCGGCGTGTTTAACCCGGGCTCCCACGGCTCGACATTCGGCGGAAACCCGCTCGCTTGCGCGGTATCGCTCGCATCTCTTGAAGTACTTGAGGAAGAAGGGCTGGCAGAGCGTTCCCTTCAGCTTGGCCGTTATTTTAAAGAAGAGCTTGAGAAAATTGATAACCCGATCATAAAAGACGTGCGCGGACGCGGCCTGTTTATCGGCGTTGAACTGACAGAAGCGGCCCGCCCGTACTGTGAAAAGCTGAAAGGCGAAGGGCTTTTATGCAAAGAAACACATGATACCGTGATCCGTTTTGCACCGCCGTTAATGATTTCCAAGGAAGACTTGGACTGGGCGGTCCAAAAGATCACAAACGTGCTTCAAAACGCGTAAAACTTTGATGCGGCAATGCTTTCCCTCGGCTTGTATGGAATTTACAAATAAAAAATTCAGCACACTCTATTTGCGCGGCGACAGTATTTTAGTATAATGTATCTTTATGTACGAAAATGAATTTCATATAACATTCATATACAAATAGAGGCTCTTTGGACAGCAAATCGGTTTCAAAGCACCGGCTTGGTTCCAATACAAGTTGCTGAAGGGGTGCAGAATAGTGAATACAAATCAAAAAGAGAATCAGCTTCAGCGCACAATGAAATCACGCCATTTGTTTATGATTTCTTTGGGCGGAGTGATCGGCACCGGGTTTTTCCTGAGTACCGGATTTACAATTAACCAGGCGGGACCGCTGGGCGCGGTTCTGTCTTATCTGGTCGGCGGTTTTATTATGTTTTTGACAATGCTCTGCTTAGGCGAGCTTGCGGTTGCCCTTCCCGTATCAGGGTCGTTTCAGACGTACGCAACCAAATTCATCAGCCCCGCTTTCGGTTTCGCATTCGGCTGGCTGTACTGGCTCGGCTGGGCGGTGACATGCGCCATTGAGTTTTTATCTGCGGGACAATTGATGCTCCGCTGGTTTCCGCATGTTCCCGTATGGGTGTGGTGCCTCGTGTTTGTCGGACTGATGTTTCTTTTGAACGCCATTACCACAAAAGCGTTCGCTGAGTCGGAATTTTGGTTTTCCGGCATTAAAATTTTAGTCATTCTGCTGTTTATTATTTTGGGCGGCGCCGCCATGTTCGGCCTGATTGACATGAAACACGGCGAGCAGGCTCCTTTCTTCTCTCATTTTTATGAGGATGGATTGTTTCCGAACGGCATTAAGGCTATGCTTATTACGATGATTACCGTAAACTTCGCGTTCCAGGGAACGGAGCTGATCGGGGTTGCCGCGGGAGAAAGTGAAAATCCCGAGAAAACGATTCCGCGCTCTATCCGGCAGACGGTATGGAGAACGCTTGTCTTTTTCGTTCTCTCCATCATCGTCATTGCCGGGATGATTCCGTGGAAGCAGGCGGGAGTGGTCGAAAGCCCGTTTGTCGTGGTGTTTGAACAAATCGGTATTCCATATGCGGCCGATATTATGAACTTTGTTATCTTAATTGCGCTGCTCTCAGTGGCCAACTCAGGCCTGTTTGCATCGACGCGTATCCTATATGCTATGGCGAACGAAGGACAAGCCTTTAAATCGCTCGGCAAAATAAATAAACGCGGCGTGCCGATGAACGCTCTGATCGTGACGCTGGCCGTCGCCTGCCTGTCCCTGCTGTCTAAGGTGGCTGCGCCGGAAGTCGTTTATATGTTTCTCTTATCATTAGCCGGACTAAGCGCGCAGGTCGGCTGGATTACGATTTCCCTGTCGCAGCTGATGTTCAGACGGAAATACATCCGCGAAGGCGGCAAAGTGGAAGACCTGAAGTTTAAAACACCGCTGTACCCGGTGCTGCCTATTATCGGGCTGACGTTAAATACGGTTGTTCTGATCAGCCTCGCATTTGATTCAGAACAGCGGCTCGCCCTTTATTGCGGCATCCCGTTCATGGCGGTGTGCGTTATCGTTTATCATCTGTATGTAAAAAAGCGTAAGCAGTCAGAAAAACAGATAGAGCTTTAAATCTTTTCGTGTCCAAGTCATCTTTGAGAAACCCGCACAGGACAACATACAACATGTTGAGGTGGAAAAACGGATGAACAAGAATATCTCAGTTATTGGAATGCCGATGGATTTAGGACAAGCACGACGCGGAGTGGACATGGGCCCGAGCGCCATCCGCTACGCGCATCTCATTGAACGGTTATCTGACATGGGGTATGCGGTGGAAGACTTAGGCGACATCCCCGTCAATCGTGAAAAACTCAAAAATGATGAAGAGCTGAAAAATTTGAACTCTGTGCTCTCGGGGAACGAGCAGCTCGCCCAAAAGGTGGACAGCGTCATTGAGAATGAGCGGTTCCCTCTCGTCTTGGGCGGCGATCACAGCATCGCGATCGGAACGCTGACAGGAACGGCAAAGCACTATAAACAGCTCGGCGTCATCTGGTACGACGCGCATGGCGACTTAAACACCCTGGAAACATCGCCGTCAGGCAATATTCACGGAATGCCGCTGGCCGTCAGCCTTGGCGTCGGGCACGACACGCTGGTAAATCTGGGCGGGTATGCCCCGAAAATCAAGCCGGAGAACGTCGTCATCATCGGCGCGAGATCGCTTGATGAAGGCGAGCGTGAATACATTAAGGAAACAGGCATGAAGGTCTATACGATGCATGAGATTGACCGCCTCGGCATGACCAAGGTGATTGAAGAAACCATTGACTACCTGTCAGACTGTGACGGCGTTCACCTCAGCCTTGACCTCGACGGCCTTGATCCGAGCGACGCACCCGGCGTAGGCACGCCTGTCGTCGGCGGCATCAGCTACCGTGAAAGCCACTTGGCAATGGAAATGCTGTATGATGCGGACATCATCACTTCAGCTGAATTTGTCGAAGTCAACCCGATCCTCGATCACAAAAACAAAACCGGCAAAACAGCGGTCGAGCTGGTAGAATCTTTGTTAGGAAAAAAACTATTATAAAATATGCGCCTCCGCACTTGCGGGGGTTTTTTTGTTGCCACGAGGAAACTAGCAGGCTGTCACCCTCTTTTTAGACCTGTAAATATGATATATTTATTACACAAAATGGGAAAGGGAGGTGTCCTGACAGATGGCTGAAGTGATGGCCCACGAAACAGTTGCGAAAAAAATCAGTGACTGGTATGAGGAAATCAAAAAGCACAACACTGAATCGGCTGAGGCGTTAAGAGAACAACTGCTTACGGATCTGCAAAATATGACACAAAATCAAACGGTGCTCCTTTATTTTAATTTAATTGATTCCCGCTATAAGCTTTTGATGGAAGAGTATGAGAAAACAGACGGCATTTTAAAAACGATCCAGCTGAACGCCGATAAAGAAAAAACAGATCAGATGATTCAATACTACTATTATTTCTTTTCCGGAATGCACGAGTTTTACCGTAAACGGTTTATGAACGCCATTAATTTTTACCGGATTGCTGAAAGCAGGCTCCGGCACATACCGAATGAGATTGAAAGAGCCGAGTTTAATTATCAAGTGGCGATTGCCTACTATGAAATCCGCCAAAACTACTTTGCGATGAACCACGCGGAAAAAGCGTTGGAGATCTACAAAGCCAATGAAATGTACGCGGTCAGAGAAGCACAGTGTTTAATGGTGATCGGCTGTAACAGAATGGACTTGTTTCACTACCAGAAAGCCGAAGAGCTCCTGCAGACGGCGGTTCATCAAGCCGCCAAAGCGGGCGATCCGCATATTGAGGCGCTCGCCCACTTTAACGCAGGCATTTGCTATGAAAGACAGGAAAAGCTTGAGGAGGCGCGGGTCGAGTTTGAAACGGCTCTCGATCAAAAGGAGCATTTGCAATCAGCGTATTCGGTGCGGAGTCTGTACATGCTGGCCAGAGTGTTATTGAAACAGGAACAGACGGATGAGGGCCGGTTTTGGCTGCATAAAGCGCTGAATGCCGCTGAAGAAAAAAACGAGCCCGTATACACCGAAAAGCTGCGCATCTTACAGCATGTCTTTATTGACAACAATGAAGAAGCGCTTGAATCAGCTTTCGCCGAGTTAAGAAGGAAAGAGCTGTGGAGTGACGTTTCCGACTTGTCGTATCAGGCCGCTGCGCATTTTAAAAAACAGGAGAATTACAAACTGGCGGCGAAGTATTTTCAAGAATCAATTGATGCCAATGACCAAATTTTGAGATTAACGGAGGGGATTCGTAATGAAAACATGTAAATTCATTGTACTCTCAGCAGCCTTGGCAAGTCTCATTTCGATTGGATTATTTGCGCAAACTGGTTCAACGGCACAAGCCGAACAAATCATAAAACCGGCGGAAAACGGAGCCTTCGGATAATACTTCATGATCCCGCTTTCAGTCCGTGTTTTGTAAGGAGTGATTCAATGGCTATCACGCTGCGGCCGATGACAGGACAAGAATTTCAGTCCTATCTCGCTCATTCAACCAAGCATTACGGTGAAGAAAAGGTAAAAGCGGGAACGTGGCTGCCTGACGAAGCGCCGGAATTAGCGGAGCTGGCGTTTAATGACCTGCTTCCTGACGGCTTGGAGACGGCCGATCACTATTTATGGACGCTGGCATTGGACGGAAAGGAAAATGCCGGCTGGCTGTGGCTGCACGCCGATCCGGACCACCCGCAGCAGGACGCATTTATTTATGATTTCGGCCTTCATCCGCCTTTCCGCGGCAAAGGCTATGCAAAAGAGGCACTCGCAAGGCTGGAGGACAAAGCCAAAGACCTGGGTGTCCGCAAGATTTCTCTCCATGTGTTCGCTCATAACGAAACGGCGCGGAAGCTGTATGAGAAGACCGGATTTCTGGAGACGGATGTCATCATGAGCAAAAAGCTGTCATGAAAAGAGGCCCGCACGATGGGCCTCTTTTGTTATTCATCTAACAATGTCATCATGTGTTCCGGATAACGCTCGCCGGCCACGGTGCCGATCGGAAACATCTCATCCAAACGCGCCTTCACATCCTCGGGAAGCACAATGTCGAGAGCGGCGAGGTTCTCTTCCAAGTAGTGTTTCTTTTTTGTACCCGGAATCGGAATGAGATCATCGCCATTTGCGAGAACCCATGCGAGCGCAAGCTGAGGAGCAGTGATATTCATTTCCCGGGCAATGGCGGTAAGTTTTTGGACGAGCCCTATATTCACCGCCAAATTGTCTCCCTGGAATCTCGGCGTTCTTCTTCTGTAATCATCGGCATCCAGCTGATCGGTCGACGTCATCTTTCCGGAAAGAAAACCTCTGCCGAGCGGACTGTAAGGCACAAATGAAATGCCGAGCTCACGGCAGGCGGGCAGCACATGCTCCTCCGCTTCCCTGCTCCATAAAGAATATTCCGATTGAAGCGCGGCAATCGGGTGAATTCGGACGGCCCGCCTGATCGTTTCTGCGGAAGCCTCTGACAATCCGATATATCTCACCTTTCCTTCGTCTATCAGCTCCTTCATGGCGCCGACGGTTTCTTCAATCGGCACCCGCGGATCAACCCGGTGCAGATAATAAAGGTCGATATAATCCGTCCCAAGGCGTTTCAGACTGGCGTCACACGCTTTTTTCACATAATCGGGCCGTCCGTTAATTTCGATAAACTCACCCTTTTCGCTTCGGACATAACCGAATTTCGTCGCGAGGTAAAGCTCCTTTCTGAATGGGGCGAGTGCTCTGCCGACAAGCTCTTCATTTGCACCCAATCCATATTGATCAGCCGTATCAAACAAATTCACGCCGAGATGAACGGCATGATGCAGGGTGGAAATCGACTCTTCCTCACTCTGGCTGCCGTAGTATTCCGACATGCCCATGCACCCTAACCCCATTGCGGAAACCCGCATCGAACCGATCGTTCTGTCCTTCATATGTCCTCCCCCTTTCTTGTATGATAACCGGATTTCCTGATATTTGAAAATGTTTTATGCATATGATTTACATATTGTTATAAAATTTTTAAAAATCTGTAAATTATCTATTTTTTTATCGCAATTCCGTCATATAATACAAATGTGGAAAAATTATACTCAAAGAAAAGAGGCGAAGTAATATGTGTAAAAAGCTGTTCAAAGCCGTCCTCCCGTTTGCCCTGTCATTCACCATGGTTCTGTCGTTCTCCGGTTTGAATGTAAAAGCGAAAGAAACAGAAACAGCCCGCTACGCAAAAGAAATCGCAGACCTTCAGCAGGGCACGACCCCTCAAGACGTTCTCCAATCCGCCAAAGAGCTTGCCAAACAGAAGCACGTTTCAACAGAAGCAATTCTCAAGCAGTTTCATCAAGAAATCACGGCAGACAAGGTGCAGGGAAATGTAATCGCTTCCAAAGAAGGGCTCTCTGCGATGGGCGGATCGTCAGGAACCAAAAAACTTCCGAAAAGCACAAAAGGCAATATTTATTACACGAACTCATACACGGCTTATTACAACCACGGGCATGTCGGCATGTATTCATCCGCTGATAAAATTGTGGAATCCGTGCCGGGAGACGGTGTCCGCCAGATTGCTTATAACGGCAGAGAAGTCGAAGACAATTCAATCGTTCAGACCGTGAAAGTTACCGATGCCCAAAAACAAGCCGCCGCTGACTGGGCTGTATCAAGAGTCGGTGATGAGTACTCCTTCAACTTCGTCAATAACAGAAATACGGGCCATGAAGGCGCCAAAAACTGCTCAAAACTGCTGTGGTCGGCATTCCTCTTAAAAGCCGGGATTGATATCGACTCTAATGGCGGCTTAGGCGTATACCCGCGCGACATCACAAGCTCGTCCTACACAACCACGATTCTGACCATTCACTAAGGAGAACAACGTGAAAAAAATCATCTGGATACCCTTAGTGATCATCGCCGCCGCAGCGGTCTTATGCTTCTTCTATTTCCGCACGGAAGATCCTGCGGAGGTTGCGAGAGACACATTAAATGACCCTGATTTTCTGAAAGATAAAGAGGCGCTGCTGTACTTCTCCACGGCGGCTGACCAAGACACGTTCGGCGGCGGAAAAAGCTACGCCCTCTTCGCCGATGAAAAAGGACGGCTCTCTTCTTATCACATGAAGGGGCTTGAGCTCGGATCGGCCAAAGTGCATGACGGCAGCGTGCTGCTGGAGGACAAAAAAGGAATCTATACCGTTCAGGACGGCCTTCACACATATAAAAGAGCATACCAGCATACGGGAGACAGCGCGGGATATATCGAACGGGCGAAAGGCTTTTACACGCTGTATAATTCGGGCTACGACAAGAGCGGCGGCAGCTATCGCTCAGAGCTGTACCGCCAGATTGACGGCAAGTGGAAGCAAGACGTCATCCCGCACTATATCCGCGCTTCAGGCTTTTTTAAAGATCATCTTTTCGCACTCACGCCGACAGATGACGAAAAAGGCTATCACGTTCAAGACATTCAGGCTGATAAAGAGAAGCTCCATACAAAATCAATCGCGACATGGACGTATAAAGATGGCACGTCTGTCGAATCCCAGCTCGCCGCGGACGACAGCGCCGTCTGCTTTGTCACCAGAGGGGAAAAAGCAGATCACATCTATCAAATGGTGAAAGTTATGAGAAAGAGCGGCGCCATCAAAACGTATGATATCGCCGCTTATAAAAATGACGAACAGACGATCTATGACTCCATGCCGTTCAGCTTCAAAAAAAGCTTTTTCATGGAGCGGCGCAGCTTCTATTTCGTTGACGGCTTCGGAAACGTGTACCGTATCAACTCTGAGACCGGAAAAAGCAAAAAAGCCTTCAAGCTCCCCGCATCACGAATGAAAGCCGACTTCAAAGAGCTGACCCATCAAAACGGAAAGCTGTATCTGTTCACGTACAGCTACAAAAAGCCTGCCAAAATCGAATCCTTCGACCTGAAAACGGGCAAAAAGCTGAACGACCTGACCATCCCAAATTTAAAAAACATCGTCACGCCGAAAAGCCATCTCAAGCTGTATGATGTGCAGGTGATGGATGGGTTTTGAAGAGTATAAACATTTCGGAAGAGCTTGCCGCTTTTGGTAAGCTTTTTATAATGAAACGTTACTGCAAGAAAGAAGGTGGTCATTTGAAATCATTCAGTATCTTCTTATTGTTGTCCGTCATTTGTATAACCATTGTTTTTGTCATAATGAATATGTTGATTGGATACCCTGATGTGAGTAACGGGGCATTGATGATGATTGTATATATCGTTGTGACCCTCTTAATCAGGCTATATAGCAAGAAAAAAGCCGACCGAACATAGAGATAGAGGAATTTGAACCGTAAAAGCAGAAGACAGTCAGATGAAGGAGGGAGCCGATGAAGAAAAAGCTTGCCGCGGTGACTGTCACCATTCTCCTGGTTTCCATAATAACCAACTCTTTTTTAAACGGCGGAAAGCCGGACTGGATCGATGTATGCTGTACGCTGCTGGCGTGTCTATTAGGAATTCTGTTCGTCCTTCGCTTAGAAAAAAGAGAAAACACGTAAAGAGCCGGATGCTGCAAACGCCGGCTCTTTTTGCGCGTGATTTGCCGAATTGTGGATAAAACTCAGCCCGAAGCACTACTAACATGTGTATAAATAGGTTATATTGAAAAGAGAACAATTGCCGCGTGCAAAAGAAAACCGGAGGACGTAACGATGAAAACCGCTTATTATTCTTGTGAAGAACATATCGAAACCGTGCTGGACATGTACATAGATGATCATGAGCTTCCGCCCGAAATCAGAAAAATCGAACATACTAACAGTTTATCCACAGCCTGTGAATTATGTGGGGACACTGCAACATATCTAGTAGGGAACGAATGATCCTACACAAAATACAGAAAAGATATCCACAATTGTGGACAATATATATGAATAACTTGTTTCTAAAGTGGGGATGACCTGTGAATATCAATATTGTGACAATCGGAAAACTAAAAGAAAAATACCTCAAGCAAGGCATTGAAGAATACAAAAAACGACTCTCAGCCTACGCAAAAATCGACATCATTGAACTCCCGGACGAAAAAGCGCCGGAAAACCTGAGCGACCAAGACATGAAAATCGTCAAAGACAAAGAAGGCGATCGCATCCTGGCCAAAATCAGCCCGGACACCCACGTCATCGCCCTTGCCATCGAAGGAAAAATGAAAACATCCGAAGAACTGGCCGATACAATAGATAAGCTGGCGACTTATGGAAAAAGCAAAATCACCTTCGTCATCGGCGGCTCACTCGGCCTAAGCGACGCCGTCATGAAACGGGCAGACGACAAACTGTCATTCTCGAAGATGACGTTTCCTCATCAGTTGATGCGCCTCATACTAGTTGAGCAGATTTACCGGGCGTTTCGGATTAATCGTGGGGAGCCTTATCATAAGTGAGCACATAGTTAGTTAAGGAGAAAGCATCAAAGAATAGTTCAACTTCTTTAATGCTTATTTTGCTTGGAGAATTACCTTTATTAACAATTTATGAATTATAGGGTGTAAAAAGTCTTTTTGTTGTTCTGATGGTTAAGTCCGTAATACATAGAACAAAGCATTTAGTACATAGATGTTCTATTATATGGAATTTTGGTTCGAGAATACAGTTCATCTTTAAAATGAGGAAGAATATCTTGTTCATAAACTATGATAAAATTATGTAATAAAAAGGAGAAAAAGAGTGGTGAGACTAAATTGGTTAAATGAATTTAAATTTGGAATGTATTTTTCTATGGAATACCTCTTGAAGTATGGTTATTTTGATTTTAAATACAAACCAAGGTTGTACAGAGAAGACTATATCCTTTCAAATATGGTATTTAAGAAAGTGTTCAATACTAACGACTTGAACGAGCTATACTTATCTTTGAATGATAAAGTGAAATTTAATTCCTTCAAAGAAACAGTACCTGTTGAGCTGTCAATCTATAAAAACGAAAATGAAAGAAGGGTTCTCAAACTACCTAATATTTATTCTTATATTTGTCTTTGTGAGCATCTTATCGATAACAAAGATAAATATATTGCTATCTTAGGAGCGAGTAACAAGTCATTATCTAGTGAATTTTATAGTTCCTCATTTTTAACAAGTAAGATTAGACGCGAGAATAACCGTATAGGAAAGCGGAAACTATTTAAAACAGACATTCAAAACTTTTATCCTAGTGTGTACACTCATTCAATTCCTTGGGTTTTAGTGGGGAAAACAGAAGCAAAGAGTAAGAAAAGAGACAAAAAAATATATTACAATGCCCTTGATAATCTAATTCAAAGATGCCAGATAGGTGAGACTCATGGTCTCCCCACAGGGAGTTTTGCATCAAGATTAATTGCAGAGATTTATATGTGTAAACTCGATGAAAAATTAAATGGATATGAGTATGTAAGATATGTGGATGATTTTGAGTTTCCATATAATGATGATAGTGAGAAGGATTTATTCTATAAAGACCTTAACAAGGAACTAACTAGTCTAAACTTAAAGATTAAGGTTGAGAAAAATCAAACAGATTCTTTTCCTTTCCAGGATGGAAATAATTCAGCCTTCTTTTTCGATTATTTTTCTAATGATGATGGAGCAGTCAAGACTCAACGAAAAAGAATTTATAATTTTATTGAAGAGTGTATCTTTAAAGAAAGAGAAGGGTACAAGGGTTCCCTAAAATTAATGTTCCAAGCGTTAAAAGATAGCATAAGTAAAGATAAATTGGATAGAGAAGCATTTACAATGCCTATGTTGAACAAGCTGTTTAATCTAGTTTTAATGCAACCTGACTTAACCGTTAATTATTTGGAGTTTTTGGATGTTTTGAACAAACATGATGAAGTGAGATTCGGTATAAAAGATATAAAGAGAGAAATTCAAAACAATATTAATAGATACATAGATCTAGGCTTTAGCCAAGAGTTATACTCATTGTTTAGTATTTTCTATTATCTAGACATATTAATTGTTTGTCCAATAGAACAATTATTAGAAACTATATTGAAAATGGATGATTTAAGTTCTACCTTAGCTTTTGAAATCTTATTACAAGGTGAAAATAATATCAATGATGAGTTGTTTGAAACGTTAGAATCGAAACTCGAAAACTCAACTTCATGGCAAGAAGAGCATTGGTTCTTTAAGTATCATATTATCAATAGAATAAATTCAGATAAAAGGAAAAAACTGTATTTGAAATATAAAGATTATCTATACAAGAAGTATGCTAATGGAGTGAAACAATCTATCTTCTTTAATGCTGATAAATTAAAAAAAGTAGAATCTCCAATCAATTATGCATGGCAACATGAAAATAGTGACCAGGACATTACAAAGTTCTTTAAAGAGCTATTAGCGAATAAAGTGAGTTTCGTTAATGTGCGCTAATTAAGAGACACTTATTAAGTGTCTTTTTTAAATAGGGGGTCCTTCTTACCAATATGACTGCCTTTTTTAACATAGATTGCATATGCTGTTCTACTTCTGCACCTTTTAGCTATTTCTATGTAATGAGGGAGAGAAAATAACATTTATAAATGTTAACAAATAATACTAAAGGAGAGGTTCAGAGTGGGTAGGAGTAAGCAAAAAAAGAAGAAGGATTATTAGAGCGTAAAAAGAGAAAAAGAAGTCTCGGGTAGATTGTTCGCTTTTAATCTAGTTAATGCACCAATAAAGATGAGTGGTATAAAAGATAGGTATGCTTACCAATCTAATATGCACAATCTTATTTATAAAGGTGCTGTTTTTGAAAATATATAAATTATAAAGCATCTAACATTACCTACTGTAACTTTAAGGATACAAAAGTTACGGGGGTAGATTTTATTAATGTAAATTTAAAGAGAACAAATTTTAGAGGTGCAATACTAAAAGATGTAATCTTTTTTAGTGCTAATTTAAAGGCATAGATTTTAAAGAAGTAACATTCAATAACGTGACTTTCATAAATACAAATTTGAAGAACGCTAAAAATTTAATTGTGAATAAGAAAGTAACGGTAATTGATAGTTATCCCCAATTAGTTTTAACGGATGAATTATTGGAGACAGTATATCGACTATCAGAATATCTGATATATATAATTATCATGTTCTTCATGTGAAAAAGAACAAGGTCAATAAATGGTATTTATATATACTATTGAAGAAGTATTCTGAAAGAGATTTGATTAGAGGATTTAAAGCACTGGAGAAATAAAAAAAGATTCTACACACTTTTTAGCATTCAACGCTTTCTGAATGCATAAAAATAGATATTTGATATAATTATATTGTCCTGCCCCAGATGAAGGAGACTTCGGAATGCCAAGAGAAGAATGGGGACAATGTAATTTGGCTAGTATTCAAGGGGGGGGGGACTATGGTAAATAACATCAACATTTATTGCATTTGGTGGGTTTCTGTTAGGGTTACTTTTAAATAGTTCCATCCTACCTCGATTACTCGGGATTTAAAATTTAGGTATAACAATGTCCTATCTTATGAAATATGATGAATATGGTTTTCTTTAAAGATCTTTCAACTAAGTAAAAGACTATTACATAGTGGATGGGAGTATACATATGTTTAAGAATCTGATTTATTTCGATAATATTAAAATAGCAGAATACGGAGCATTACTAGAGGGGAAAAAGCATGTAGCCATTAGAAATGTTAAAGTAAGCTCTAATAAATCAGCTAGTGCTAAAATTCCTCTAGTTTCAGCGGCGATTAATGGAAATAATGAAATGGAAGGCGTAATTGTTGAAAACCTTTTACTTGATTGCAATGAGTTTGAAGAATTGCTTGCCGATAAAGGAACGGATAATTATTTTAATTTTTTAGAAGATGACTATGATTCCGAGACGATTCCAAGAACATCTATTGTAAGGTTTGAGGGTGGATTTAAGATTCCAGAAGAGTTTGATATGATGGATTTGATCAATCAATTTAAACCTATGTTATCATCAAGCATGGATATTAAGAATGATAAAGAAGAAGAATTATTCAACAAGATATTTGCTAAAGAAAGTACTAAAATACCTGCGTTTCTTGATAGTGACAGCTTTAACAACAGAATAGGTTTTGCTAAACTTAATTCGCAAAACTTACTATATGAGTTAGAACATCTAGAGGATTTTGAAGATGAAGATGTAACTATAATTGCAAAAGTTTTATCGAGGAAAGATGTTAAACAAAATAAGCCTATTGTTTTATTCGATATTATGAAAGATTTACTTTCTTTGAGCCGGGGGATTAGACGTCAAGTAGGGCAAGAACAAATGAGTGGGTTAAATAGCATTGAAAGTAATGAGGACGTTATTATATTTGAAGTCTTGGCAATCTATCAGTAATAGCATGTAAACTATTTTTGGACCACTTTAAAATGACTGGTCTTTTCAATTAATTTGTTAACAATATTTTATTATCTAGGCTTACTATGTTAATTAGTATCATGGAGTCGTATCCTAAATAAATACCTAAAATTAAATTCGAATAAATATATATAAAGTGTCCAAAGAATATTTTTTATATTTAAGTCTTAAATACAAAAAAAGAATTGATGATAGTTCTCATTCTGCCTAACTGCAGTCTCATGTTTCCTAAAGCCCCTTTACTGCAAAGAGTCGTCAACAATATATCATTTATTTACTAATGCTTGCCCAATCCCAAAAAGAAGCCGTCATTCAAGAATCCTCCTTTGAACAACAGCTTCTTCCGCTTTTTCCACACGACAGTATAAATCCCTTTCCGTCACGGAAACCTAGTGGAAAAGGTTTCTGAAAGGAGGGGGCGTATGATGAAAAGTGAAAAAATTCAAAACAAAACATCTTTGGTTTGGAAGATGGCGATTGCATCTGCTGTTTCTTGGGAAGCGGCAAAACTAGTTGGCTCTGATCACCCCTATTTAGCGCCTCTGTCTGTTATTTTATGTTTGCAGCCAACGATAGATCAGTCAATTCGCTTTTCTTTTCATCGTATTGCGGGAACTGCAATTGGGGTCATGCTAACATCCTATCTTGTCAGTCACTTGCCAATGAATGGCTGGATGCTGGGGCTGTTCCTATTAGGCGGTACTTACATTGCCAAGTTGTTGCGAATAGATGTAACGGTTTTACATCAGGTAGCGCTCACCATTTTATTGGTATTTACCTTTGAACGAAACGCTAAAGATTATGCATTCGACCGAATCATCGATACGGTGATCGGCGTCATCATCGCCATTCTGGTTCACATGTTCCTTTTTCCGCCGGACTACACAAAAAAGGCAGCGGACTCTTTTCAAACATTGGCTCGTCAGCTTTCCGGCACACTTTCAGACCTTTCCAAATGGGTGCAATCAGAGTGGGGGCAAGGAAAAGGGAACCTTATGGCGTATAGAATGAACAATCTTCTGCAAGAGCTGCATATGACAAAAGAGATGCTGCAAACAGCCTCTGACAGTTTAAAATTCAACCCCGTCAGAAAAAAACATAAAATCATCATTTCAAGCTATCAAATTGAGATGCAAAAGTTGAACGCCGGATTTGAGTATTTATCAAATATAGTGAAAACGTTAAAAGAATGGGAAAAAGAGGGGGAGTTATCTTCAAGTGACAAAATAGAGCTGGGGAATGATTTACAAGTGTTAAGTGAATACTTTGCGGGTTTTAAAGGCATACAGCAGGGTGAAACAGACAATTGGAAACAGAAGGAACAGGACATGTTATTGGAATCTCTCCGTTCCGACATACTGTCGCACCCGCCGCCCGGTCATAAGGTCTATAAAGACTCTTTTTTTTTAGAAACGAAGAAATTGCTGAAGCGTTTGTAATGTTTTCTGGAATTAAAGAATACGGATATACAGATGCAGATATGATCAGGTAAAACGGGGGACATGAAATGGATGATATACACCGGATTTTGGATGTCATCGCCACTTCTAAAAAAGCTAAGGTACTGGCTACCATTATTAAAACAGAGGGGTCCGCTTATAAGAAAGAAGGGGCCTCCATGCTGATTTTAGGGGACAAAACAAGAGTCGGAATGTTATCCGCCGGTTGTCTGGAAGAAGATCTCGTTGAACGGTCGGAACAGGTCTGGACTGCAGGAGAGCCGTTGATTGTCCGCTTTGATATGAGCGCGGAGGACGATTTATCCTGGGGACAAGGCGTTGGCTGTAATGGTGTTTTGACGGTTTTACTTGAGCCTGTAAAAGGAGAATTGGAAAGACATCTGATGACAGTCAAGACATGCTTAGATGAAAAAAAGTCTGTGACCCGAATGAAACGATTCACTAAAACGTTAGAGCTGAAGGAAGATCTGTACATAGTGGAAGACGGCAGCGTGTTTGGAACCGGGGATGTTATGGAACAAGGCCGTATTCAAAAACTGAGACAGACGGAAAAGGGAATCAAGAGGGATGAACATACCTCTGATTTATTTTTTATCCATCAGATGGTGCCAAAACCTTGTTTATATGTCTTCGGAGCAGGGGAAGATGCGAAGCCGTTAGTTTCGTTGGCAGCTGGCACTGGCTTTCATGTGACGGTGATTGACTGGCGTCCCGCTTTATGTCATCACGGCCATTTTCCTGAAGCCGGCCATTTGATAACAGGGGCACCGGAAGAAGTCATGGAAGGCCTGAGCATGACAAAAAGAGATTTTGTTGTCATTATGACACACAGCTTTCAAAAAGATCAGATCATTTTACATACATTAAAAAACGAGAATGTGTTTTATAAAGGTGTATTAGGCCCTAAAAGGCGCACTGAACGGCTATTAGGCGGAGCTGAGATTCCGGAGGATATTCATTCCCCTATCGGACTTCCCATCGGGGCACAGGGCCCTGAAGAGATTGCTGTAAGCATTGTTGGCGAGATGATTAAAGAAATGCGAAAACAAAGGTCTCGCTTATGAAAACAGCAGCCATTTACCTGGCAGCCGGTACAAGCAGACGCATGGGGACGGATAAGCGCAGTTTATTTCTCAATGGCGTCTCTCTGGGAAGTATAGCTCTTAAAAATGCCTTGTTATCTGAATTAGATCATATTTTCGTTATTACGGGAAAGGGAGATTCACTGCATTGGCTTTCGGATTTTTTCTTTTTAGACCCCATATCAAGCAAGTGGAGCCAGGCAGAATGTGAGCAAGCGGGTAAAGGCCAAGGCCATTCTATACAATGCGGTGTGAAAAAAGCGGCAGAGTACGAGGCTGACGCCGTTATCATTCTCCTTGCAGATCAGCCGTTTGTCACCGCAGATATCATCAATACGTTAATTGATTCCTATCAAAAGGAGCACCGTTATTTATTTATCTCCGCTGAAAATCAATATCTTCCTATGCCCCCCATTTTATTCTCAAATCAATGTTTTCCGGTATTGCTTCAGTTAAAGGGAGATCAGGGCGCCCGGCATGTCATCCGTGAAAGTATGATCAATATGGGAAAAATGATCAGCTTTCAAGACCCTTTGCTTTTTTATGACGTCGATACAGTTGAAGATTATACGCTGCTGCTGAATAAATTCGGGGAGTGAATGAGTTGGAGTATATCGGGAAGAGTGTCATTCGAAAAGAGGCCCTTGAAAAAGTGACGGGTAAAGCGAAATATACGGATGATTTTCAAGAAACAGGCACATTACACGCAAAAATGCTGGTCAGTCCATATGCGCATGCCGATATTGTGTCTATGGACTTTTCAGAAGCTTGGAAGATTCCCGGCGTGAGAGCGATATTGGGTGATGAACCTTTTCCGCTTGCAGGTGAGGAAATTAAAGACAGATCGCCGATTGCTTATAAAAGGGTCAGATACCATGGTGAGCCGGTTGCTGTTGTTGTTGCGGAAAATCCGATTACAGCTAAAAAGGCAGCGGATGCCATCAAAGTATCCTATAAACCTCTTCCCGTCGTCAATTCCCCCCGTGAGGCCTTTCAAAAGGATGCGCCACTCGTTCATGAACATGCGGACCGCTATGAGAAGACAAAAGGTGTATTCCCGGTTCCGAAGACCAATATCGCAAACCTGGATAAGGTTAGAAAAGGAAATATTGAAGACGGGTTTAGGGAAAGTGATGTGACAGCAGAATTCCAGATTTCCTTTAACCCTTCTGATCACGCTGCGATGGAGACAAGATGCTCGATCGCTGAAATTCGAGCGGATGAGGAGATTATCATTACCACATCCTCTCAAGCCCCTTTTGCCATTAAAAAATTAATGCAGTGGTATTTTGGAATTGAACCCGGAAAGGTGATCGTCAAAACGCCTTTAGTAGGCGGGGCGTACGGGGGAAAAGCGGCCGTTCAGTTAGAGGTGATTGCCTATTTGGCATCAAAAGCGGTTGGAGGCCGGCCCGTCAAATTGTTTAATACGAGAGAAGAGGATATGATCACATCTCCCGTTCATGTAGGATTGGATGCCATTGTCAAATTAGGGGCTGCAAAGGATGGAATCTTAAAGGCGGCGGACATTCAGCTTTTATTTGATGGCGGAGCGTATTCTGATAAAGGAGTGGACATCAGCCGGGCTGCGGTGGTTGATTGTACGGGTCCGTACGCGATCGATCATATACGGTGTGATTCATATTGTATGTATACGAATCATCCATATCCAAGCGCATTCAGGGGCTACAGCCATGCTGAAGTGTTATTTGCCTTTGAGCGGACGATGGATGTATTGGCGGAAAAGCTGAACATGGACCCATTAGAACTCCGCTATAAAAATGCCATTCGCCCCGGTGACACCACACCGACTCAAGTTCTTCTCAATTCAAGCACGGTCGGAAATGTGCCGAAATGCATTGAAAGATTAAAGGAATTAATGAATTGGGACGAGGGACAGCGAATTGAAATCGATGGCCGGAAGATACGGGCGAAGGGAATCAGCTGCATTTGGAAAACCTCAACATTTGATACAAATGCAACGTCCGGGGTGATTTTAACCTTTAATCCCGATGGAAGCATTAATTTGATGTCAGGCGTAGTGGAAATTGGAACAGGGACAAAAACAGTGCTAGCCCAAATCCTGGCGGAACGAATGAAAATGGATATAAGCAAAATTCATGTAAAAATGCTTATAGATACACAAACAACACCCGAGCATTGGAAAACCGTGGGGAGCAGAGGGACGTTAATGGCCGGAAATGCCGTACTGAATGCAGCGGAGGAAGCCATTCGAAAGCTGAAGGACGTGGCATCATGTGTGTTGCGGGTTCCTGTCGAGGAATTGGAAGTGGCCGACGGAAAGGTTTATTTTATAGATCATCCTTCTGTACATGTTGACATAAAAGACATTGCTTACGGATATACGTTTCCAAATGGAAATACCATTGGCGGCCAAATCATTGCGAGCGGCAATTACACATTAACCCGGATGACGAATTTAGACCGGGAAACGGGAAGAGGAAAGCCGGGACCCGAATGGGCTGTCGGTGCTCAGGGAATTGAAGTTGAGTTGGATAAACGGGATTATACGTACCGAATTACAAAAGCCTATTCTGTTGTGGATATAGGAACTGTACTGAATGAAAGAGCTGCAAGGGGTCAAGTGATGGGAGGGATGAGTATGGGAATCGCATTTGGAGGAAGAGAAACCTTTGTCTTTGATTCATATGGCAGAGTATTAAATCCTCAGCTTAGAACATACCGCCCCCTTCACTATGGAGAGCAGCCTGAATATATCATTGAATTTGTTGAAACCCCGCATGTGATTGCGCCTTATGGAGCGCGCGGAGGCGGGGAACACGGACTGTTGGGGATGCCGGCAGCATTGGGAAATTGCCTTTCCGCCGCTTTAGGTGTCCAATTGAATCAACTTCCTCTCATTCCCGAACAACTATGGAGAACGCAAGAGGGGTGGAAAGATGATACCGTTTGATTTTGATTATTTTAAACCGAAGACCATTCAAGAAACAACCCGCCTGTTTCACTCGCTTGCGGCCGAAAAGAAAACACCAATGTATTATTCCGGCGGCACGGAAATTATCACGTTAGGAAGGCTGAATATCATCTATACGGATGCGGTGATAGATATGAACGCGCTTCCGGAATTTCAAACCATCCGCTTTTATGAACATGATCTGGTGATCGGAGCAGGCGTGTCATTAACGAAACTGGAGGAAGAAAATCCATTTCCGCTATTAAGTAAAACGGTAAGTGAAATTGCGGATCGGACGACTCGAAATAAAATCAGCCTGGGCGGAAACATTTGCGGGGGCATCTATTACCGTGAGGCCGTGCTGCCATTGCTGATTTCTGATAGTTTGCTAGGGATTGCAGGGAGAGCGGGGATTCATTACCGTCCCATAAATAAAGTATTTAACAAGGAAATACAATTGCAAAAAGGTGATTTTTTATTTCATGTCGTTGTCGATCGAGCGTACGTTGACCTGCCATTTGTCAGTATCAAAAGAAGACAGCAGTGGAATGTCGGATATCCATTGGTGACAGTCTGTGCGCTGAAAAAAGATGATGAGATCAGAATGGCCTTCAGCGGCGTATGTCCATTTCCGTTTCGTTCTGCTGAAATGGAGGCTGTGCTTAACGATAAAAGCCGATCAGCAGAAGAAAGAGTGCGCAGGTCTTTACAGTATGTACCCAAACCCGTTCTTGATGATGCAGAAGGCTCAAGTGAATACCGAATATTTGTCTTGCAAAATACAATTTTAGATGCCCTACGGGAATTAGAAGGAGGTCCAAATGTCTGATCCTATTACGTTGAAAGTAAATGGCGAGGAAAGACAGATTACGGTCAGGCCGGCTGATACTTTGTTATTTGCTCTTCGTCTTCGTCTCGGATTAACTGGTGCAAAACCGGGCTGCTTAAATGGGGATTGCGGCGCCTGTACGGTATTAACGGACGGGGTGCCGATGAAATCTTGCTTAATGCTTGCGGCAGAAGGGGAAGGAAAGGATATTACGACAATTGAAGGACTGATCAATACGCCGATTCAAAAGGCTTTTATTGAAAAATTCGCGTTTCAATGCGGTTATTGCACACCGGGTTTTCTCATGAATTGTCATGCTTTAGTGAATACTGAGCCGAATGCAAGTGATGACACGATAAAAAATTGGCTGGAGTCCAATATTTGCAGATGTACGGGTTATAGGGAGATTGAAGAAGCGGTTAAATCGGTTTTACATACAGGGAAACCGTAAAAAAAGAGCCCAGAGAATCATCCCTGAACTCCATATTCTTCACTTCATATACCGATACTCCCGCAGCTTCTCCAAAATCGCCACTTCTTTCATCAGTTCTTCACCGACGTTTGTTTCTTTCACTTTCTTCCGCTCCAGCTCTTTGTCGACTAATCGTTTCACTGTTAAGACGTCGGTTCCGGTGCTCAGCACTTCGGCCTTGGAGTTAAAGTGTTTATGGGCGACGAGCTGCATGCCGTAGGAGTTGTATAAGAGCGTGTAGCCGGCGATGCCTGTTGTGGATTGGTAGGCTTTGGAGAAGCCGCCGTCGATGACGATCATTTTTCCGTTTGCCTTGATCGGATCTTCGCCTTCGATTTCTTTTACCGGTGTATGGCCGTTGATGATATGGCCATGATCTGGATTAAGGCCGAATTCCTTCAGGATGTTTCGGCAGGCTGCTTCGTCTTCACGCAAATAGTAATACGGGTTTTTCTTTTCTTTATGCGTTTCCTTCTCTTTAATGAAATACCGCTCAAAGGTTGTCATGGCGCGTTTTCCGAAGAGGGAGGAGTATTCGCCTGTCCATAAGTACCAAGTCATATCTGTCGCCAGATCATCGGTTTCTTCCGGTTGGGCAAACGCTTCACGTAAGAACCGTTCAAATACATCGAGCAGCTCACGGCCCGCATAAGCTTTATCCTCTATCATCATCGTTTCCATGCTGCCGTTTTCATCGACGGGAATACAGCCGTGAATCAACAGGTTGCCGTTATATTTCAGATACAGGCTGCCTTTTTTCATCATAAAATTCATATGGCGGCCCAGCTTTTCGGAGTTCTGAACAGAGAACAGCAGCTTGTCCATGACTTCTGCTTCTTCTTCTAATAGCTGATCGGGCTGTTTGGGATTCACCGTCGCAAAGCAGGTGTTTTCCAGTTGATACGTTTTTCCGTTCAGCGTAATTTCATTGCGGTCATAATCGATCTTTTCCAGTAACAGCCGTTCCTCCATATTAAAGTTCGGCCGTCTCTTAATAATCGGGCTCTCAAGCTTGAATTGGATCATCGCAATCGCCTGATGAATTTTTGTGATTTGTTTAATCTCATCTTCCGGTCTGTTTTCGTCCGCTTTCGGGCGGAAAGACGGGGTATCATCGTAATATTTTTCGGCAAGGTTCAATAGCGGTCTCAGATTGATGCCGTAAACGTCTTCAATAATATCCAGATTGTCATAGCGGGCACAGATGCGGATAATGTTTGCCAGGCATACTTTTGAGCCGGAATAAGCGCCTATCCAGAGAACATCATGATTCCCCCATTGAATATCCACTGAATGATAGTTGATCAGTTCTTCCATGATCTTATCCGGCTGCGGTCCGCGGTCATAAATATCGCCGACAACATGCAGATGGTCGACCACCAATCGCTGCGTGCTGTAGGCAAGGCCGGTGATCAGCTTATCGGCCTGGCCGAGCGCAATGATCTGTTCTATGATTTCGGAGTAGTATTGTTCCTTGTTGGCGGCTTGTTCTGTTTTGTACAGCAGCTCTTCAGAAATATAAGCAAATTGGGCGGGCAGCGCTTTGCGCAATTTGGAGCGGGTGTACTTGGAAGAACAATAAGAAACGAGCTTAATCATCCGGTGAATCGTTTCTTTATACCACTCGTTTAATGCCTCTTTCGTATCAAAGTCATGTTTGATCAGCTTCAGTTTGTCCTCAGGATAATAGACCAAAGCCGCCAGTTCATCAATTTCTCTATCGTAAATGACGCCGCTGAAAATATCGCGGATCTTCTCTTTTACCCTTCCTGAACCGTTCCGCAGCACGTGCTGGAATGCCTGATACTCCCCGTGCAGATCACTGACGAAATGCTCGGTTCCTTTCGGCAGGTTCAGTATCGCTTTCAGATTAATGATTTCCGTGACCACTTTTTCTTCACAATCGTATTTTTGTGCGAGCAGATCTAAATATTTCGTTTCCAATCTCGTCCATCCCCTTTTTATTTACGAGCAATTGTATGATAAAGTGAATTTAAAGTATGACATAATGTTTAAATGATTAGACCTTATATGATAGTACCGCATAACGCCTTTTTGAGACAATGAAAACGGAAAATACGCGCTTCAGGCATTAAAAATTGGACCGGGATAACGCCGTGCAGCTCATCCCTCTATTGACAATGCATTCAAGTTCCATTAAAATAAAAAGTTAGCTGATAGGTATTTCTATCAGAAACTCAATACGTAGCAGGCTATGATTGCTGTGGGTCGAACTACAGCAGGAGCGGCTTCTGGAGAGACCGCGGGTTTTCCGCGGCGCCGAAGGGTTCACAATCTCAGGCAAAAGGACAGAAGAGTACCGAATATGTATTTGTCATGCTGTTGATTGTCAGCGGCGCAGATATAATTTGATATTCTTATGACCATGAGATTGGAGGGCATCCAATCTCTTTTTTTATTGGCTTTTTTTGCTCGTCGTTCACTAGAGAGGTAAGGAGGAGTCAGATGTGGAGCAGCGAGAGCTAAAGAGGGACTTATCGAATCGGCACGTGCAGCTGATCGCCATTGGCGGCACGATCGGCACCGGATTGTTTTTAGGGTCCGGTAAGGCGATTCAGCTGGCGGGTCCTTCTATCATCTTTGCGTATTTTATTGTAGGTATTGCGCTTTTTTTCGTCATGCGGGCGCTGGGAGAACTGCTGTTATCTAAAGCGGGCTACCAATCATTAACGGATATTGCCGAGGCGTACTTAGGGCCGCGTGCAGCGTTTGTCACCGGCTGGACCTATTGGTTTTGCTGGATGATGACGGCTATGGCGGATGTGATCGCCGTCGGTGTGTATGTGAAATATTGGTTTGATATTCCGCAGTGGATTCCGGCACTTATCTGTTTGCTCATTTTATTAGGGCTTAATCTGTTAACGGTTAAGATTTTTGGAGAATTGGAGTTTTGGTTCGCCTTAATTAAGGTAGTCACGATTCTCGCGTTAATTGTCATCGGTGTGGTTCTGCTGGTGATTGGGTTCAAAACGCATACCGGAACGGTTTCAGCGGCGAATCTGTGGGAGCACGGCGGCTTGTTTCCGAACGGATTTTCAGGCTTTTTGCTTTCGTTCCAGATGGTGATCTTCGCCTATGTCGGTGTGGAATTAGTGGGTGTGTCGGCGGCGGAAACGTCAAATCCGAAAAAAAATATTCCGTCCGCTATCAATAAAATTCCATTGCGGATTTTATTTTTCTACGTCGGGGCATTGCTCATTCTTTTATGTATTAATCCGTGGATGCAGCTGAATGCGGCGGAAAGTCCTTTTGTAAAGACCTTCAGTCTGGTCGGCATTCCGTTAGCCGCGGGAATCATTAATTTTGTCGTATTAACCTCTGCCGCTTCTGCTTGTAACAGCGGGATGTTTTCAACAAGCCGGATTTTGTATAACTTAAGCAAAACGAAACAAGCGCCTGCAAGTTTTGCGAAGCTGAATAAAAATCATGTGCCGAGCCGCGCATTATGGATATCGGTTATTGTGCTGTCAGCTGGCGCTCTTTTAAGCAAATTGATACCGGAAGCGGCTTTTGGCATCGTGACCACCATCAGCGCGATTTGTTTCATTTGGGTGTGGGGCGTGATTCTTGTCTGTCATATCAGATACAGGAAAACCCGTCCGGACTTACACGCAAGCTCGTCTTTCAAGGCGCCGTTTGCGCCGTTTATCAATTACGCCGTGCTGGCGCTGTTTGCCGTCATTCTGGTGATTATGCTGTTTGCGGATGCAACGCGCCCGGCTTTGCTGCTGACGCCGCTGTGGTTTATTGGATTATTTCTTATCTATCGGGCGAGAGGGAGAAAGACAGATTGAATTGCTTCAGACGGTGTACTGCCATGCAGTATGCCGTTTTTTGTTTTGATTGGAAAGCGAGAATATTTGTTAGAAATCAGGCTATAATGATTGTATAATTTAAAAAAAGTGTATAATTTTAAATTAAGCGAGGTGATAATATGAAGTATGAGAAGTTATCTAAGCTTTTTTATAAAATGGATGCTGATTCATATGAGAAAGAATTTAAAAAGAGAACAAGCAGCTATGGCAGTTATTCAACATCATTAAACATACGGGGGTTCCGAAAAGGCCGACCCACGGACGATTCATTTGAGCTATTTTATGTGAATACACATAAACTCATGAAGCTGAATAATGAAGTGTTGTTAAACAGTTCCAAAATTTCATCCCTTATCAGTCAGCTCCCCGAATTTGCCGTCAAACCTTATTTTGATAAATTAATTATTAATGAAGCACAGAGTAATAATGAAATTGAAGGAATCCGCAGTACAAAAAAAGAATTGAAAGAGGCTCTTAAAGCGTTAGAACAATCCGAGCCCTCACATAAGCGGTTTGTCGGATTGATGAAAACATATCAATTTATAGACCGAATTCCGTCGTTTACAAGCATTCATGACTTTAGGGAATTATATGACGAGCTGGTCGCAGATGAAATCGGAACAGAAGATGCGCCGGATGGTGAGCTATTCAGAAAAGGCTATGTTGAAGTGAACGATGGGAACATGACCACCCATATCGGCGTTAATTCTGAACAGAAGATAACAGAAGCGCTTGAGGCTTTAATTGCTTATCTTCATGATGAAACACATCCCCAGCTGTATCGTTACATGACAGCTCATTACTACTATGAATACATTCATCCTTTTTATGACGGCAATGGAAGAACAGGACGCCTTATCGTTGGGAGTTATTTGTCCCGATACTTAGAAAAATATTCAGCCATCACTTTTTCTTACGCAGTTAATAAGAACAAAGATAAGTATTATAAGGCATTAGAGGAAATTCCCGCACCTTTAAACCGGGGAGAGCTGACTTTTTATTTAATGGATATGCTGGAGTTGCTTCTGTCAGGACAAAAAGGAATTATTGAGGATCTTGAATTTAATTTAATGAAACTGAAACGAATTAGGAACTATATTGATAGCGATCAATGGGCTGATTATAAAGATGAACGTGATATTTTTAATATCATTATCACGATTAATGTATTTGTAAATGATCAGGTTACGCTGTCGGTGCAAGATTTAATGGAGCTCTCAAATAAATCGAGACATAAAATTAACAGAGTAATGGATTATTTAGAACAGCAAGGATTTGTTGAGCTGGTAAGCAGAAGGCCAAAATCTTATAAAATCAGCGAGGATTGTTTAGAGGAAATACTGCCTTCTTAATTAGTATATTTAAAAAAGCCGCCATTCATATGGCGGCTTTCACATTAATTCCGGATCAAATAATCAAATGCGCCTAAAGCGGCAGTTGCACCTGATCCCATGGAGATAATGATTTGGTTGTACGGGCCGTCTGTGCAGTCCCCTGCGGCAAATAGGCCGGGAACGCTTGTCGCGCCGCTCTTATCGACGATGATTTCGCCGATGCGGTTGCGTTCGACCGTTTCGTCTAACCATTCTGTATTAGGCACGAGGCCGATTTGGACGAATACACCTTGGAGTTCAACGTGTTTTTCTTCGCCTGTTTCACGGTCAACGAACGTAATGCCGTTTACGTTTTGGTCGCCTGTGATTTCTTTCGTTTGTGCATTTTTGTGCACAGTGACGTTTGGCAGGCTGTAAAGACGTTTTTGCAGGACTTCGTCTGCTTTCAGTTCAGGCGCGAATTCCAGCACAGTCACGTGATTAACGATACCTGCAAGGTCAATCGCCGCTTCGATTCCGGAGTTTCCGCCGCCGATAACCGCTACGTCTTTGCCTTCAAACAATGGTCCGTCACAGTGCGGGCAGTAAGCGACACCTTTGTTTTTGAACTCTTGCTCACCAGGTACGTTGACATTGCGCCAGCGGGCACCTGTTGAAAGGATCACTGTTTTACTTTTCAGTACAGCGCCGTTTTCAAGTTCAAGTTCGAAGAGGTCTTTTTTCTCAAGGCGTTTCGCGCGCTGAAGGTTCATGACGTCAATATCATAATCTTTCACGTGCTCTTCAAGGCTTGCAGCGAGCTTCGGTCCTTCAGTCGCTTTGACGCTGATGAAGTTTTCGATGCTCATGGTGTCGAGTACCTGGCCGCCGAAGCGTTCAGCGACGACACCGGTGCGGATGCCTTTACGCGCCGTGTAGATCGCCGCGCTTGCGCCGGCAGGTCCGCCGCCGACAACAAGAACGTCAAACGGCTCTTTGTCGGCAAACTCAGACGCATCTGCGCCGCTGCCCATTTTTGCGAGAATCTCTTCGATGGTCATACGGCCGCTTCCGAAAGATTCACCGTTTAAGAATACAGTCGGAACAGCCATAATGTTTTTGCTTTCCACTTCTTCTTTGAATGCCGCGCCGTCAATCATTGTATGAGTGATATTCGGGTTGAGCACGCTCATCATGTTTAATGCTTGGACGACATCAGGGCAGTTGTGGCACGTCAGGCTGATATAAGACTCAAAGCGGTATTCTCCGCTAATGTTCTTAATCTGGTCAATGACCTTTTGATCAGCCTTAGGCGCTCTGCCGCTGACTTGAAGCAATGCCAGCACTAATGATGTAAATTCGTGGCCGAGAGGAACACCGGCGAATGTAACGCCTGTGTCTTCTCCGGTACGATTAACGCTGAAGCTCGGTGTTCTGTTTAATTCAGTTTTTTCAACTGAAATTTTAGATGACATGGAAGCCAGCTCGTCAACGAGAGCCAGCATGTCCTTAGAAGTGTCATCGTCACCGGCGCTTACTTTGAGAACAATGTCGTTCTCAATTAGCTGCATGTATTGATTTAATTGTGCTTTGATATTTGCATCAAGTACCAATGGAATGCACTCCTTAGATTTTACCTACCAAATCAAGGCTAGGTGTAAGTGTTTCGCCGCCTTCTTCCCATTTAGCCGGGCAGACTTCACCTGGGTTTTGACGAACGTATTGAGCTGCTTTTACTTTGTTTACAAGGTTGCTTGCGTCACGGCCGATACCGCCTGCATTGATTTCAACTGTTTGGATAACGCCATCAGGATCGATGATGAATGTTCCGCGGTCAGCAAGACCAGTTTCTTCGTCAAGAACGTCGAAGTTGCGGGAGATCGTTTGAGATGGGTCACCGATCATTGCGTAAGTGATTTTGCCGATTTTTTCAGAGCTGTCATGCCAGCCTTTGTGTACGAAGTGAGTATCTGTAGAAACAGAGTATACTTCAACACCTAATTCTTTCAGTGCAGCGTATTGTCCTTGAAGATCTTCAAGTTCAGTCGGGCAAACGAAAGAGAAATCCGCTGGATAGAAGCAGAAAACGCTCCATTGACCTTTCAAATCTTCGTTTGTTACATCGATGAATTCACCGTTTTTGAAAGCTTTTGCTTCGAATGGCAGTACTTCTTTTCCGATTAAAGACATAATATCTTCCTCCTGAAATGTGATTTGAAATATATTAAAAAGACAAAGCATTCACTTTATCTTTCAATAATAATTCTAATTATATATAGATTATTAAATAACATTTATTTTTTGTCAAGCTATATGGGGTATTATTTTCTGCTTTTTTTGCTTTAGACGTTTAAAAACGCCTGGTATAAGCGGTTTGGCGCTGTTTGTCCTGTTTAGCGCCGGGCGAAAGGGGGATTCTCAATTGGTGAATCGAAACAGTAGGAATCAACCCTTCTATATGGCAGTATAAACCAAAGGGGGTATGATCATGCAAATAAATAACATTACTTTGTACAGTTGTGCGTTGGAGGAGACGAAACACTTCTATGAACGGGTGTTAGGTTTTCCTTTAATTGATGAGTCCGGTGATTCGTTTACCATCAAGGCGGGAGAAAGTGAGTTGGAATTCAGGAGCGCCGATTCTCACTCTCATCCGACGTATCATTTCGCGTTTAACATTCCGAATAATCGTTTTGATGAGGCGAAGGCGTGGATGAAGGATAAAGTTGTTTTTCAAACGGAAGATGGGGAGGATGAGGTGTATTTCTCTCATATTCAGGCGCGTTCCTTTTATTTCAAAGATCCGTCCAACAATCTGGCGGAATTCATCGCGAGAGAAACATCGCCGCCAAGCGCGGAACATTTTTCGATTGAGTCCGTTCTGAATATCGGCGAGGTGAATCTGACGGCTGCCGAAGTCGTATCAACCGGGAGAAAGCTGCAGCGTTTCGGCATTCCGGTGAGAAAGCATGCGCCTCTTAGGGAAAATGGGTTTCATTTTATGGGTGATTACAATGATGGGGCGTTTTTGCTTTTAGGGCCGAGCGGCCGCCGCTGGATTTTTTCTGATCAGCATGCGGAGTTCCATCCGCTGTCTGTCATTGTGAACGGGACGATCCGCATTGAGGCTGACGGAAAGGGCGGCATTGACATCAGGCGGGCACAGCCGTCATAAAAAAGCCCGGGCTCAAAAGGCCCGGACTTGAGGTCGTTATTTATAGACAACACGGGTGCTGCACATGATGTCGTGCAGCGTTTTTTTCTCTCCGAAGGCGCCCATGATGAATCCGATATAAAGAATGAGCTTAGATATGATATATGCGAAAGCGCGTCCGAAGGCCTGGCCGATGGAAATCCGTCCGCCATCTTCATTGACGACCTTAAGGCCGAGCAATGCTTTTCCCAGGGTCCCCTGCATCTTTGAGGCCGTGAGCAGGCTGAAATATAAGATACTGATCACAAAAGAGCTCGCAAGAATCGGGATGACGCCGAACACCAGAAAAGAGATGTTAAACTGATTTTCGGTCATGAAGGGGTCAGCCGCCGCAACGCCTGCCGCAAATAAAAAAGAGACCATAAATTGAATGATAAAAATCGGAATTCCTATGATGATTTGATCAATGACGTAAGCCAGAAACCGAATCCAAAATCCTGCCGGTCTTTCCATGTATCTTTTTCTCTCCCTTGCTTTAATCTGGAATATTATACGTAATCATTCCGGATTTTGCAACGGAGCTTAAGCTTCTGCGAGCAGCCTCTTTCCCCATGCCAAGCGTCCCATGATCAGCCCGAAAGCCAGAAGGGCAAACATGATGCCGCACCACATCAGCTGATGGATTCCCAAATGTGAAATAAACCAGCCGCCCGCCGCCGTTCCGATGGTGATGCCGAGGTTGGAAAAAGAGACAAACAGGCTGTTGCCGAATTCGGGCGCCTCCTTTGCTTCCGCAGTAAGCCATGTCTGGCTGACAATGAGACCGCCGGAATGAACGGCGCCCCATACGAAGACGAGAACGGCCATCGGCGCGAAAGACGTCCCAAACCCGTATATGAGCAAGTAGGCGGCTGTATAAAGAAGCGGAAACAGGATGACGGTCTTTTTCATATTTTTATATAACAAAGCGCCGAAGACGAAATTCCCGGCTATCATAATCACCCCGAAGCTCATCAGCATGAAGCTGACCCATGTGCCGTTCATATGGGACACTCGTCCGAGGTACTCCGCAAAATAGCTGTAGACAGAAAACATGGCCGCAAAGAGACAGGTGACGGCAGCGATATTGAGCCACAAGGCCGGTTTGCGAAGGATGCCGAGCTGACTTCTGAAAGACATTTTTTCTGTGACCGGCATGGATGGCAAAAAGAGAAGAATGCCCGTGAATGCGATGAGACTGATGATAGCGCCGAATAAGAAGGCGGCTTCAAGGGATAGACGATCCGCCAGATAAGACGTGAAAGGCACGCCGAACGCAAAGCCGGCGGTGATGCCTGAAAAGACTTTCGTTACGGCTTTTCCGGATTGGCCGGCGGGGACAAGCCGGGCCGCGGCCGCAAGCGCTACAGAAAAGAACACCGGGTGGCATAAAGCCGGAATGATCCGAAACGCCAGCATGACACTGAAATGCGCCGTATACGCGTAGACCGCATTTGAAACGGCAAACATCAGCACCGCCAAAAGCAGAATGACTTTCCGGTTTATGCCTGAAGCAAGCAAGGTCAAAAACGGCCCCGACACAGCGACGATGAATGCGAAAATACTGACAAGCCATCCCGCTTTTGAAGCGGTAATTTGAAATCTGTCCGCCACTTGCGGAAGAACCCCGATGATGCCCATCTCGGTCGTAATAATCCCGAAAACCCCTAGGGCCAAAAATAGAATGAAGATGGAACTGCTTTTTTTCATTGTTATGTATACCTCCTTTTATAACTACATATACAGAAAAATAGATATGTTAGAACAAAAAAAGCCCTCCTTTCATGGTTATAGCTGGTGCTGAACATAGTCAGCAAAGGCTTTAATTTGTTTTTCATTCCTTCTGTAATAGGTCCACTTCCCGATTCGTTCGGATTCCAGCAGGCCGGCTTTTTGCATCGTCAGCAGGTAGCTGGAGATGACGGACTGCGCAAGCCCCGACTTTGCCTGAATATCACCGACGCAAATTCCGGTGCGGAAACTGAGTCCCTGATCAAGATAAGGTCTTTCATCAAAATGGTCTTCCGGGTGTTTAAGCCACGTCATAATATCACTTCGTGTTTTGTTAGATAGCGCTTTATGAATCAATATCGGTTCCATAACGTTTATTATATCTATTTTTCTGGATTTGTAAATTCGTTTTTAACAAAACATTCTCAAAGTAACTAAATATCGTGCTAAAATATAACATATTATCAGATTACCGGTAAAAAAGACGGGTTATTGTCAGGAGGATATTCACATGAATCAAAAGAAAAAAGGTGCGGTTGCGATGACCTTGCTTTCCGCTCTGCTGTTTTGTTTATTGCCGGTCATCGGCTCGCTTTCTCCGTTTGCAGAAACGGGGCCGAACGCGAATCGTTTTAATTCCGCGGGCATGTGGGCCGCCGTCGGTCAGATCCTTTTTATATATGCGGTCCCGCTCATTATGTATATTCTCGGTGTTCGTGTCATGAAAATCATCATGGCCGTTTTTTGCGGAATCGGGCTTCTCATTTGCGCGGCTGTCTTTTTGGTAACGTTATTGGTCGTAACTTCTTCGGAACAGGAGCTGTCTCTTTATTACGGCCTTCTCGTTTGGTCAGGCGCGGCTTTTATCGTCAATGTGGTGTGGTATATTGCCGCGTTTCGATCATCCCCGAAGCATCAGCAGGCTATGTGACATTTGTTCTATAAATCTGCCGAAAATACAAATATTTCATAGGTTAATTATGGTATGATCAAAGTGATATAGCAGCTTTTAATAGAAACGGGAGGAACTGACATTGAAAAAAAAGACAGCTTCATTGCGAATGAAAACATTGGCGGCCGGCGCTGCGGTTGCTGCGGCTTTATCTGTGGGGGCGGTTTCTGATCTGCCGGGGGCAAAATGGCTGCATCCGGCGGCTGCTCAAGCTGCGGAAACGGTATTTAAACAAAATCATGCGGCATCCGGTTTCTTGGCGGGACGGTATGACGCGCAGGCGATGTCTCCGACGATGTTCAACTGGTCAAGAGAAAGCCGGTTTACAAGCACTGCCGATGGCGCATTAAAATGGGAAAAGAATGTCCCGGCCACCCCTCAAAACGGTGCGGGAGCCGCGGTTGACGGGGACGGCACCGTATTTATTCAATCAAAAGACGGGAAGCTGACGGCGTATCATCCGGACGGTACTATGAAATGGGTGACGGAAAACATCGGGACGACCTATACGCTGACTCCGGTGCTCGGAACAAACGGTGTCATTTATCTTCCTTCTCACGATAAAAAACTGTATTTCATCGACAAAGAAACCGGAAACATTTTAACATCGGTTCCGCTGAGCGGAGCGCCGAGTTCCGATGCGGCTATCGGCTCTGACGGCACGCTGTATGTGTCGACGCTGGATAACTATATCTATGCGATTAAACCGACGTCGCCTTCGACATGGACGCAAAAGTGGAAGTTTAAAACAAACGGCGTGGTCGGCTCCGCTCCCGTGTTAGCGTCAAACGGCACTCTGTATACGGCAACGTACAATAATATCTTTTACGCGATCAATTCCGGTACGGGCCAAGTGAAATGGTCAAAAACGACGTCCAACGGGTTTAAAGGCTATCCGGTTATTGATAGAGACGGCACCGTTTACGCCGGAAACCAGGACGGCAACTTATACGCCTATACATCAACGGGTGCTGTAAAGTGGACGTTCCCGTTAAACGGTTTCTCCAGCTCTTCATTAGCGATCGACCATAACGGCAATGTGTATATCGGTTCCGGAAGCGGCGAGCTGTTTTCCATCAGCAAAACCGGCAATATGAACTGGTCTTTCTATACGGACGGGCCTGTGAGAACGGCGCCGCTGATTGATGCGGACGGCAATGTGTACTTCGGTTCTGACGATAAAAATGTCTATGCGGTTGACGCTGACGGTAATGAAAAATGGCGCTATCAAACAGACAGCAATGTCATTTCCTCCCCGGTTCTGGCTGAAGACGGCACGCTTTACGTCGGCACTTATACGAAACTGCTCGCATTCGGGGCAAAAAAATAATAAAAAAGAATCCGCGTCATCTGCGCGGATTCTTTTTTTATTTAGAGGCTTGAATAAATACGCCTTTTTCATGAGAAAATTCTTTAAAGCCGTACACACCGTGATATGAACCGATCCCGCTCGTATTGACACCGCCGAACGGAAGGTTGACGTCAGTGAAATGAACGACGACATCATTGACAGAAGCATTGCCGGATGTCGTATGCTGCAGCACATAATCGATCAGCTCCTGATTATGGCTGAATACATACAAGGCAAGCGGCTTGTCCCGTTCAGTGATGTAATCAACGGCTTCACTGATATCTTCGTAATTCATAATCGGCAGAATCGGTGCGAAGATTTCTTCCTGCATGATCTTCATATCAGGCGTGACGTTTGTCAGCACGGTCGGAGAAATCGTGCGGTCATGCGCATCGAATACGCCGCCGAACGCCGTTTTCGCCCCTTTTTCAATGGCGTCATCATACAGAGCTTTGACACGGTTAAAGTTGCGGTCGTTGACAATCTGCGTGAATTTGTTGCGGTCAACCGTATGATCATCCTCCATAAAACCTGCATTGACAATGGTTTGCAGGAGATCTGTAAAGGTGCTCTGCACTTCTTTCTTCATAAGGAGATAGTCAGGTGCGATACATGTTTGCCCCGCATTGACAAATTTGCCGACGGCGATTTTTTTCGCCGCGTCCATCAAATCATAGTCGCTGTCGATGATCGTCGGGCTTTTTCCGCCAAGCTCAAGCGTGACGGACGACAAGTGCTTCGCTGCTGCCGTCATGACGATTTTACCGACATTCGTGCTTCCGGTGAAGAAAATGTGGTCAAACGGCTGGTCGAGCAGTTCTGTGGCGACATCGACCTCACCTTCAAAAATGGCGACTTCTTCTTCGTGAAATGCCTCGCGAATAACTGTCGCGGCGATATGGCTCGTCTCCATTGTAAAATCGGACAGCTTCACAATCGCGCTGTTGCCGGCCGCAATGGCAGCTGCAAGCGGAGCCATCGTCAGCATAAACGGATAATTCCACGGGCCGAGAATTAAGGTAAGGCCTTTTGGCTCGTACATTAATACGCCGTCAGCGTCGGGACTGACGGATGAGCCGACGCGTTTCGGCGCCATCCAGGTGTCGAGATTGTTCATATTATCTTTAATCGCCTTAATCGTTCCCTGCGTTTCCGCTCTTTTTACCTCATGATAAGGCTTGCGGACGTCCCGTCTGATCGCCTCGATGATTTCTTCTTCATGTGCGGTGACGGCATCTAAAAAGCGCTGAAGCTTTTCTCTGCGCTGCCCGGCTGTTGAAGCACGCAGCGTTTTTTGATTTTTTTTCTGAAGCTCAAAGACGCGTTTGATGTCTGCTTTTATATGCTGATCCATCGGTCTTCCTCCTCTGGTTGCTTTTTTGTTTCTTCAGGGCCTATTATAATGTGGTGTGTTTTTGCGGCAAAGACAGCGTAAACACATCTATACGTTACCGTACAAATTGCGGTGATCTGTCTAATGAAAGGAGTGTCTCTTATGCCGGATTCTGTGACAACTGACATCAAACAAGCGCTTTTGGCCATGCTTGGAGAGCGGGATATCCGCCGTGTGACCATGAAGAACATCGCCGAACGGGCGCGTGTGAGCCGGGGGACACTGTACCTTTATTACGAAGATAAATATGCGATTTTAGAGGATATAGAGGAAGAAATGAAAGACGGGCTGAGCGAAGCGCTGTATGATTCGCTGAAGAATAAAGATGTGCTTCATTTACATGGCGGATGGCAAAAAGTGCATCCGACCCTGTCTTTTGTTGATCGGCATCGGGTGTTTTTTCAAACGATGATGGATCGCAATAAAATGCCCTATTTTCACTTTCATGCTTTTTTAAAAGATGTGTTCCGGCATGATGTGCTGCTGTCACCGGTCAATGCGGATTTCTCACCGACTGAACAGGATATGTACATTCATTACCGCGCTTTATACACGTATGCCATTGTGTTGTACTGGCTGAATGAGGAGCCCGGGGCATCCCCGGAAGCGATCAGCGGACAGGTGTGGGATTTGATTTCTCAAAAACGGTTTTACTGGCTGTTCGGCCGCCGGGTGCCGGAACAAGAAGAAAAAAAGCCCGCCGACCGCCGGGTGACAAGGACGAGGCAGGCCTTGCAAGAAGCCATGATCGGCTTAATGGCGGAAAAAAAAGAGTACGCGGCAATCACGATTTCCGATATTGCCCGTCAAAGCAACCTCCGCCGTGCCACTTTTTATGACCATTACGCCAACAAAGAAGCATTGCTGAAAACGATCATCCATCAATCATGCCGGGATCTGATCGGATTATTGACGGTAAAAGGAGAGCCTGCCGATTGCTCCATGGAAGAAGCGGAATCCGCGCTCGTCGGTCTCTTTTCGGCACTGTCGGACGGCCTGCCGCTCGTTCATTTTCTGAGAGAGGGTTCGGGAGTGCCTGACGTCATCCCGGAAATGTTCAGAGCGCTGCAATCGTTTTATCTTCATCAGCCCCTGCACATTCAGGCGGGCAAAAAACTCTATGCATATTATGTCGCGTCCATGCTCGTCGGTTTGATTCAATATCGTCTTCATGAAGGAAAAGACCACGCGCCGGACATGCTGGCCCGGGAGTTTCTGCAGTTTTTGGATGTGAAGAAGTATCGGGTGATTTTGCTGTGAGGATGATGAAAAAGAACTCAGCCGAAAACAGGCCGGGTTCTTTTTTGCTGTTTTCTTTGAGAAGCGCCGATATGAAGTGTCCGGCTTTATCCCTTATAAAAAAGATACCTTCCATATGACGCCTGATCAGCATTCTGCCGCCAAACATGACAAATGTCATATTCGGGGCATGATGGCTGCTACTACAAAAGCGTCTGGCGCCCCGTTATACTTGGGATCATAATGAAAAAGAAGGGACATGACATTCATGACCAATCACACCGCAACTCAAAAACAAGCATCTTTAAAAAAGCAGGTTGCCGCATTTTCCGGCGCCGATACAAAGCATAGTGTCAATCAGCTTTTCAACACGTTTGTGCCGTTTTTTGCCCTTTGGTTTCTTGCTTACTTCAGCCTCAATGTCTCCTATCTTCTGACCCTCGCCTTTACTGTTATAGCAGCGGGATTTTTGACAAGAATCTTTATTATTTTCCACGACTGCTGCCACCAATCCTTTTTCAAACAAAAGAAACTGAACCGGCTGTTCGGGTTTATTTCAGGTGTGCTGACCCTGTTTCCGTTCCTTCAATGGCAGCGCAGCCACTCCATTCATCATGCGACGAGCAGCAACTTAGATAAACGGGGCACCGGCGATATTTGGATGATGACCGTCAAGGAATACAACGAAGCCTCAGCCTGGACAAAAGTACGCTACAGACTTTATCGCAATCCGTTTATTATGTTTATTCTCGGCCCGATTTACGTATTTCTGATTAAAAACCGTTTCAATGTAAAAGGCGCCCGCCGCAAGGAGCGCTGGAACACCTATTTCACGAACGCGGCGATTGTCTTATTGGCTGCTGCGACGTGCCTGCTTGTCGGCTGGGAAAACTTTTTGCTTGTTCAGGGTCCGATTTTCCTTATTTCGGGGTCAATCGGCGTCTGGCTATTTTATGTTCAGCACACGTTTGAGGATTCTTATTTTGAAGCCGATGAGCATTGGGATTATGTGCAGGCCGCGGTAGAAGGAAGCTCCTTTTACAAGCTTCCGAAGCTTTTGCAATGGCTGACAGGCAATATCGGCTACCATCATGTTCACCACTTAAGCCCGAAAGTGCCGAACTACAAGCTGGAAGCCGCTCATGAGGGGCACGAGCCTTTAAAAAACGTGCCGACCATTACGCTTAAAACAAGTCTTGAATCCATGAAATTCCGTCTGTGGGATGAGGACGAAAAGCAATTTGTCACCTTTCGGGAGGCGCGGAAAAAACCGGCGCCCCATCCGGTGCCGAAAGAACCTTTGAAGAAAAATGCCTGATATGGCGCGCGGCTCTTTCTCTTATCAGAAAGGGCCTTCTCTTCATGCGTGAGGATGCAATGAAGGCGGTGTTTTGATAAAGTGATGGTAGACACAAGCAGCAGAAGGTGGAACAAAGATGAAGAAGTATTTTAAATTTCAAAAACTGAACGGGATTTCTCCTTATATATGGACGATTTTTTTCATCTTGCCTTTTTATTTTATTTTTAAAAGCTCTTCTACCTTTGTCATCGTGGCCGGCATCATTTTCACACTTGTTTTCTTTGGCGCATACCGCTTCGCATTTGTTGCAAAAGGCTGGCCGCTTTACTTATGGGCGCTTCTTCTGATCGGCATTTCGACCGGCTCAGTTATGCTGTTCAGCTATATTTACTTCGCCTTCTTTATCGCCTACTTCATCGGCCATATCCGAGACAAAGTTCCTTTTTACATCTTATATTACATTCATATCATCAGTGCGGCGGTTGCCGTCAACTTCAGCCTTGTTCTGAAAAAAGGGTGGTTTTTGACACAAATTCCGTTTATCGTCATTACACTGATCAGTGCCATCCTGCTCCCGCTCAGCATTCGAAGCAGAAAAGCACGGGAGCGCCTTGAGGAGAAATTAGAATATGCAAATGAGCGAATCGCCGATCTTGTGAAGCTGGAAGAAAGGCAGCGCATCGCCCGGGACCTTCACGATACACTTGGACAAAAGCTTTCCTTAATCGGGCTGAAAAGCGACCTTGCCCGAAAGCTGATATATAAGGACCCTGAACAGGCCCGCACTGAGCTGAAAAGCGTGCAGCAGACGGCCCGCACCTCGTTAAATGAGGTCAGACAAATCGTCTCATCGATGAAAGGCATCCGATTGAAGGATGAGCTCGGCAATGTTCGGCAAATTCTTGAAGCGGCAGGAATTGATTTTGTGTATGAAGAAAAAGAAGCGCCCAAACATATCTCTTTGCTGAACGAAAACATCGTCAGCATGTGCATTAAAGAAGCCGTCACCAATGTCGTGAAACACAGCGGCGCCAAAGTATGCCGCATCACCATTCAGCAGCTTTGGAAAGAGGTTGTCATTACGGTAGAAGATGACGGCAGCTTTCAATGCAAAGAAGACCGCTTTTTTTCAAAGGGGCACGGCCTGCTTGGAATGAGGGAACGTCTTGAATTCGCAAACGGCAGTTTAGCCATTGATACAGCCGCCGGAACAAAGCTGACCATGAGAATCCCGAATGATTCAAAATCAAAAGAAAAGGATGGTAGCAGATGATCAACATCTTCATTGCCGAGGATCAGCAAATGCTGCTCGGCGCACTCGGTTCGCTGTTGAATTTAGAAGAGGATATGACGGTTGTCGGTAAAGGCACAAGCGGCCAGGATGCCATCGATTTCGTGGAAAAACATGCGCCCGACATCTGTCTGATGGATATCGAAATGCCCGGGAAATCAGGTCTTGAAGCGGCAGAAGAACTCAAGGACAGCGGTGTGAAAATCATCATTTTGACGACCTTTGCCCGCTCCGGCTATTTTCAGCGGGCGCTAAAAGCCGGCGTCAGCGGGTACATGCTCAAGGACAGCCCGAGCGATGAGCTCGTCAGCGCCATCCGCAGCGTCATGAAAGGAAGACGCGTCTACGCCCCTGAATTAATGGAGGACATCTATAGTGAAGAAAACCCGCTGACCGAACGGGAAAAAGAGGTGCTCGAGCTTGTCGCAGACGGGAAAAACACGAAAGAAATCGCAAACGCCCTCAGCATCAAAAGCGGCACAGTCCGCAATTACGTTTCGATGATCCTGGATAAATTAGAAGTGAAAAATCGAATTGAAGCCATTACCCGATCAAAAGAAAAGGGCTGGTTTAAGTAACCTGCCCTCAGCTTGTTCAGCCAGTGTTTTTGCACTGGCTTGTTTCTTTTTCGCCGTCACTCCGTCTCTTCCTTCCACTTCTTATCAATCAGCATTTTTCCCGGCCAAGTGTATGCCATGATGCCGCCGTCTGCGGTGATGTCTTCTCCCGTGACGTAAGAACTGTCGTCTGAAGCGAGGAAGAGCGCGACGGCTGCCATTTCTTCCGGTTTTCCAAGCCGGCCGAGCGGCGTGATCCATTTGTTGGCTTCACGGAACGCCTCGCCCATTTCGTCTTCTGTCGTGCCTGCCAATTTATCAATGAGCGGCGTTTCAATCGTCCCCGGCGATAAGGAATTGACGCGGATTCCGCTTCTGGCGTAATCAATGGCCATCGCTCTCGTCAGGTTCGTGATTCCGCCTTTTGCGGCGTTATAGCCTGAGCGGTCAAGGTCTGCGGCCCGGCCGGACATGGAGGAGGTGTTGATGATGGAGCCTCCTTTTTCGAGCATGAGCGGAATCAGGTATTTGCTGCAAAGAAATGTGCCGCGCAGATCGACGGCGATGATCCGGTCAAACAGGTCGACCGGGTATTCATGGACTTTTCCGCCCTCTTGGTCAACACCAGCATTGTTAAACAGAATATCAATTGTTCCGTACTTTTGCTGAATGCCATCCGCAAAAGACTTTACGTTTTCTTCGTCTGATACATCAAGGTGAAAGGCTTCTGCTTCTCCGCCGTTTTTTCTGATGGCGCTGACGGTTTCATTCAGTTCGCTTTCATTGATGTCACCGCAGATCACGCGGGCGCCTTCATCGGCGAAAACCCGTGCCGTCGCTTGTCCGATGCCTGTCGCGGCCCCTGTGATGATTGCGGTTTTGTCTGTTAATCTTCCCATATTGCGATTCCTCCTTTTTTATATCTGTTCCCGCTGAATAGGGGGATAAACATACGGAGGTCTGTTTCTAAATACCTATTAAATATGTTAATATTATGTATATACATCATTGGGAGGTTTACATATTTTGAAGATACAGCATAAGAAGGAGATAGCGTTTTATTGTTATGCCATTGTTCCTATGGGATTTGTGATTTACACCGTTATCTCTATTCTATTTCAGGACATCATATTTCCTCTCACTGTAAGAAATGTTTTGCATGAGTCTTTGCGAAACTTAGGTTCTCTTATCTTATTTAGTTTGTTTTTCTACCCGTCATACATATGGATGAAGAAGGAATTTGGCCGCCGGAAAGAAGCAGAGAGGAGAGGATGATCAACATTCTCTCTTTTTTATTAATAAAATGGGTGAAATGAATCCATTAACATGTTAAATTTACAATATATGCATCTGCCAACCCTAGTTGACAATTGTCACTGTATATGATAAATAGATGCTGAAAAGATTTTACATAACATCAAAGCATAATTAAAGGAGAGATCTGAAGTGCGGAAAAAAAAGTTTAAAGCAGAATCCAAGCGATTGCTGGACATGATGATTAACTCCATTTACACGCAGAAGGAAATTTTTCTCCGCGAGTTAATTTCCAACGCGAGCGATGCGATTGACAAAATCTATTACAAGGCGTTAACCGATGATTCATTAACGTTTGATCAAGACAATTACTACATAAAAGTGACGGCGGACAAAGAGGCGAGAACGCTCACCGTCACAGATACCGGTATCGGGATGACAAAAGACGAGCTTGAACAGCATCTCGGCACGATTGCGAAAAGCGGTTCACTCGCTTTCAAGCAAGAAAATGACTCGAAAGACGGCCATGACATTATCGGCCAGTTCGGCGTCGGATTTTATGCGGCGTTTATGGTGGCTGATAAAGTCACGGTGAAAAGTAAGGCGCTCGGCAGTGACGAGGCGTATGTATGGGAGTCGGAAGGGGCTGCCGGCTACACGATCGCGCCGTGTGACAAGGAAACCGTCGGTACGGAAATCACCTTGAAAATAAAAGAAAACACAGAAGATGAAAGCTATGATGAGTTTTTAGAAAACTACCGCATCAAAGCGATCGTGAAAAAGTACTCTGATTTTATCCGCTACCCGATCAAAATGGAAGAGACGGTCAACAAGCCGAAAGAGGGCAGCGAGAACGAATTTGAAGAAGTTCAGGAAGAACAGACGGTCAACAGCATGGTGCCGATCTGGAGAAAAAATAAAAGCGAGCTGACGGATGAGGATTACGAGGCTTTTTACGCCGAGAAGCATTACGGTTTTGATAAACCGCTGACCCATGTGCATATCAGCGTCGATGGAGCGGTGCGCTACAATTCGATTTTGTTTATTCCGGAAAACATGCCGTTTGACTATTATACGAAGGAATTCGAAAAAGGATTGGAGCTGTATTCCAACGGCGTGCTGATCATGAACAAATGCGCCGACCTGCTTCCGGACCATTTCAGCTTTGTAAAAGGCATGGTGGATTCTGAGGATCTGTCGCTGAACATTTCCAGAGAGATGCTGCAGCACGACCGCCAGCTGAAGCTGATTGCGAAAAACATCAATAAAAAAATCAAAGCAGAGCTGAAGAGCCTGCTGAAGAACAAAAGGGAAAAATACGAATCTTTCTATGAATCTTTCGGCAGACAGCTGAAATTCGGCGTCTATAATGATTTCGGCGCGAATAAAGACGTATTAAAAGATTTGCTTCTCTTCTATTCATCTAAGGAGAAAAAACTCGTCACTCTGGACGAATATGTGTCCAGAATGCCTGAGGATCAAAAATATATCTATTACGCGTCCGGTGATTCATATGAGCGGATTGAAAAGCTGCCGCAAACTGAAATGGTGGCGGACAAAGGCTACGAGATTTTATATTTCACGGAGGATATTGATGAATTCGCGATCAAAATGCTGACAAGCTATGAGGAAAAAGAGTTCAAATCCGTATCCAGCGCCGATTTAGGCATCGACAGTGACGAAGATGAAAAGCAGACTGAAGCCGAAAAGAACGAATATAAAGACCTGTTCGAAAGCATGAAAGAGATTCTTGCGGATAAAGTCAAGAACGTCAGAGCATCGAAACGTTTAAAATCCCATCCGGTCTGCTTTGCGACAGACGGCGAAGTGACGATCGAAATGGAGAAAGTGTTAAACGCCATGCCTGACAGCCAGCAGGTCAAAGCGGAAAAAGTGCTGGAAATCAACCCGAATCACGAAGTGTTTGAGACGTTAAAGAACGCGCACGGACAAGATCGGGAAAAGTTGGCATTATACACAAACCTGCTGTACAATCAGGCGCTTCTGATTGAAGGGCTGCCGATCCATGATCCGGTCGAATTTACGAATGACATCTGCAAAGTCATGGTTTGACGCTAAAAAGGAATCGCCCGGCGGAGGCGATTCCTTTTTTATTACAATGTGCGCTGTTTAAGAATTTGATTTTGTTTGCTGCGCTTCTTTAAGGAGAACCGTTTTTTCAAGTGCGTTTCGATTTCTTCTAAACTTCTGCCCTTCGTTTCGGGAACGATGTAAGCGGCGAAGAAGAAGGATGAGAGGCAAATGACTGAGAATATTCCGAATACCCAGCCGATGCCCATGGCGCTCAGCATAAGCGGGAATACCAGTGAAACGATCAGGTTGGTTGCCGACAGAATTAATGTCGTAAATCCGGTTGCGGCTCCGCGTGCGTTTGACGGGAACAGCTCCGGCATCAGAACCCATACGACGGGACCCCATGTCGCCTGGTAGAAAACGATATAGATGCCGAGAAACAGCACGGTCAGCCATGCCGTTGAAGCTGACAGGCCGGCCAGAAGGAGAATGGCTGATAGTGACGCCAGGCTCAAGGTAATGCCGACACTTCCCCACATCAGCAGTTTTTTCCGGCCGATCCGGTCAATTAAGATCATGGCGGTGATACACATGATGACGTTTAAGACACCGATGCCCATCGTGCCGAGAACGGACGCCGAAGTGCCGAGTCCGGCCTTTGTAAAGATGGTCGGCGCATAGTAAATCACCGTGTTGATACCGACCGCCTGCTGGAAGATGGCGAGGCCGATCCCGATCAGCAGCATAGGGCGGATCCATTTGGCTTTCAGCAAGCCGAGTGTAGATTCTTTTTTCTCAGCTTCACCTTGTTTCATTTCCGCCAATTCAACGGCGATATCCTCTTTGTCGTGGGTCATTTCCATAACTTGTCTGGCTTCCTTCTCACGGCCGCGTTTGACGAGCCATCTCGGAGATTCCGGCATAAACGCGATTCCGATTAATAAAAGCGCCGCCGGTACTGCGGCGAGACCGACCATCCAGCGCCAAGCTTCAAACGGGGTGAATATGTAATTCACAATATATGCGAGTAAAATTCCGGTTACAATCATTAAGTTATTCAATGTGCCGAGCGTTCCGCGTATTTTTGTCGGCGCCATCTCAGATAGATAAACGGGAACCAGCGCCGTTGAGCCGCCGACGGCTAACCCGAGTATGACACGGGAGATAATCAGCATAGTGACGGTTTGCGAAGCCGCACAGGCAAGCGCGCCGATAATAAAAATGAGTGAAAGGACGAAAACCACTTTTCTCCGGCCCCATCGGTCAGAGCATGTCCCGCTTAAGGCGGACCCGAAAATCGCACCGAGCAGCAGCATGCTGACGACCAATCCCTCGGTCAGCGTGTTTAAAGGAATATCATTGTTAATAAATAACAAAGCCCCTGAAATCACACCGGTGTCATAGCCGTAAAGCAGCCCGCCTAATGCTCCGAAAAAGTAAATCAGGTATTTTTTGGTGTTTTTCTTCACAGATGATCCTCCTCATCTTTTGGAACGCATAATAGTTTATTTAGATAACTATTTCATTCCCCGAAGAGAAAAATATAAACATAAAAAAACACGCCCCTTTTAAAAGGCGTGTTTTTTTTCTTTCTTAGGAAAACAGCTTGTCGATAAACGCGATTTCTTCAGCAGATAGCGTAATGGAGGCTGCTTTCATGTTGTCTTTTAATTGATCCGCGCGTTTGGCGCCCGGAATCAGGATATCGATTTCAGGTCTCGCCAAGTACCAGGCAAGCACGATATGCGCCGTATCGGCATTGTGCTTTTCGGCAATCGGTTTGAGCTGGTTGACTTTTTTGATGTTTTCTTTAAACTGCTCCCCTTGGAAATGCGCCTGATCATTGCGCAGGTCGCCTTCAGGGAAGGTTGTGTTCTCGTCGTATTTGCCGGCCAGCAGTCCGGATACGAGCGGGAAGTACGGAATGAATGAGATGCCGTGTTCTGTCGTATAAGGGAAGAAAGTCTTTTCCGCCTCACGGTTCAGCAGGTTGTATTCTCCTTGAATCACGTCGACTAAGCCGTCTTTATTGGCTTCTTTCAGCTGCTCCAATGAGAAATTGGATACGCCGATTGAACGGATTTTTCCTTCTTTTTTCAGCTCATTCAACGCTTGAACGGCTTCGTCCTTCGGCGTGTGCTCATCCGGGAAATGGATGTAGAATAAATCAATGTAATCAGTCTGCAGGCGTTTCAGGCTGTCTTCGACCGATTGTTTCAAAAAGGCCGGTGAGTTGTCGAAAACAAAGTCATCGCCTTCTTTTCTGTGAGCGGCTTTTGTGGCGATGAAGACATCCTCGCGGTTGCATTCTTTCAGCACCTCGCCGATTAATTCTTCAGAACGGCCCACACCGTAAATATAGGCGGTATCTAACATGGTAACGCCGCTTTTAATCGCTTCCCGGACCAATTCTTTTCCTGTTTCTTCATTCAGATTCGGATAGAGATTGTGTCCGCCGACCGCATTTGTTCCCAAACCGATCGGAAATACCTTTAGGTCAGTTTTGCCGATTGTTACTTTGCTCATGTTTTCGCCCCCTGAAAAAATTGGATATCATAGCGACTGCCGGAAAAATACGGCAGCGTTCTCTATTAACTATAACGCTATGCCAAGTGAATGTCGATTTGATGCTCTTGGCAATACTTCGTATATTCCTCATCGAGCTGCTGAGAAGTGACAATGCTGTGAAGCCGGTCGAAAGGCGCGTATGTCAAAAGCGTGGATTTGCCGAATTTGGAATGATCCGCGAGCAGATACACTTCGTTCGCCTTTTCGGAAATTCTCTTTTTCACCTCGTATTCCAGTAAGTCGGAATTCGTCAGGCCGTGGGTGATCGTTGTCCCGGTAGCGGACATGAACGCCTTGTTAATGTTGTATTTATTGAGTGTGCTCGGATCATCAATGCCGACAAACGACCTTGTCTTCCGTTTGTAGTTATTGCCGATGATGATCAGGTCGATATTTTTCAAGGATGAAGCCGCGTTAATAATATCAAGGCTGTTCGTCAAAACCGTTACATTCTTATCGGGATCAAGCGTCTCCAGCATCGATTTGGTCGTCGTGCCGGAATCAATAAATACAAGATCGTGATCCTCGATAAACCGTGACGCATAGCGGGCGATTTTGATTTTTTCATCCTGATGTTGAATGGTGCGGTTTTCAAAAGGGACGAGCACAGATTTTTCGGCTGACGTCACGCCGCCGTACACCTTTTTGATAACCCCTTTTTCCGCAAGCTTATTAATATCGCGTCTGACCGTGTTTTTAGAGACGTTGAATACCTCGCACAGCTCATCCAGCGAAGTGGCTCCGTGTTTGAGAATGTATTCTTCCATCTCCTGAATCCGCATCAGTTTCATAAAAAAACTCCTTCTAGAATTCTTAAAGTAATTAAAATATATAATAAACACCAGAAGTTAATCAATAGTTACTTAACAAATGATAAAAAAGAGAGATCATCCCCTCCGATTCGACACGGTTCTCCAAGTTCCTGTTTTCCCGATCAAAAAAAGTATGATAAAAATAATGAAAAAATTTTGATTTTTTAGATTGACTTGAAGATGTGTTGGGCTTACAATGTAACCAAGAAATGACCAAAACATAACCTGTAAAATCAAAAGTGAAAGATGTAACCGTTTGCTTTTTCCGGTACATGACCAACTTTTACATGGAAAGATTGGGAGTCACCATCATTTTAGCATTTGTAAGCGTTTAATTCATGTCTTTTATATGTAAAAGATGAATATATTCATCCGTTATTATCCAGCTGAACAGGATGTTTACTATTTAAGGAGGCAATGAGAATGGCAGAGATCAGAAAACTGAAAAACTACATCAATGGTGAATGGGTTGAAAGTAAGACAGATCAATATGAAGACGTTGTCAATCCGGCTACAAAAGAAGTGATGTGCCAGGTTCCGATTTCTACGCGGGAGGATGTGGAATACGCCGTCCGCTCAGCGTCAGAGGCGTTTCAAACATGGTCAAAGACGGCAGTGCCGCGCCGTGCGAGAATTCTATTTAACTATCAGCAGCTTCTCCAGCAGAACAAAGAAGAGCTTGCCCGTCTGATTACTTTGGAAAACGGTAAAAACACGACGGAGGCACTCGGTGAAGTGGGACGCGGAATTGAAAACGTCGAATTCGCAGCGGGCGCGCCGTCACTCATGATGGGCGATTCACTCGCCTCCATCGCGACGGATGTAGAGGCGGCGAACTACCGCTATCCGATCGGGGTGGTCGGCGGTATCGCACCGTTCAACTTCCCGATGATGGTCCCGTGCTGGATGTTCCCGATGGCGATTTCGTTAGGAAATACGTTCATTCTGAAGCCGTCTGAGCGCACGCCGCTGTTAACGGAAAAACTGGCAGAGCTGTTTGAACAGGCCGGTCTGCCGAAGGGCGTCTTCAATGTCGTGCACGGCGCGCATGACGTCGTAAACGGCGTTCTTGAACATCCGGATATTAAAGCCATCTCATTCGTCGGTTCAAAACCTGTCGGCGAGTATGTTTTCAAAAAAGGCAGCGAACATTTGAAACGCGTGCAGGCGTTAACGGGCGCGAAAAACCATACGATCGTGCTGAATGACGCCCACCTTGAAGATACGGTCGCAAACATTATCGGCGCGGCATTCGGTTCGGCAGGAGAGCGCTGCATGGCATGCGCGGTTGTGACGGTTGAAGAAGGAATCGCCGATGAGTTTATTTCGAAATTACAGGAAAAAGCAGCGGACATCAAGATCGGAAACGGACTGGATGACGGCGTGTTCTTAGGCCCGGTCATCCGCGAGGACAACAAAAAACGCACGCACAGCTATATTGAAAAAGGCATCGAAGAAGGAGCGAGACTTCTTTGTGACGGGCGTGAAAACGCAACGGAAGACGGCTATTTCGTCGGACCGACGATTTTTGACAACGTGACGACGGATATGACGATCTGGAAAGATGAAATCTTTGCGCCCGTTCTGTCGGTCATCCGCGTGAAAAACTTAAAAGAAGCGGTGGACATCGCCAACCAGTCTGAATTTGCGAACGGCGCGTGTCTGTTCACTTCAAATGCGAACGCGATCCGCTACTTCCGTGAGAATATTGACGCGGGAATGCTCGGCATCAACCTTGGCGTCCCGGCGCCGATGGCATTCTTCCCGTTCTCTGGCTGGAAGTCTTCTTTCTTCGGCACATTGCACGCAAACGGAAAAGACAGCGTCGACTTCTATACACGTAAAAAAGTCGTGACGGCACGATACCCGTCTCCTGACTTCAATTGATCTGACAGCCGGCCCGGACGGCTTTGTGATTCCGTCCGGGTTTTCTTTTACCATCCATTAAGGAGGAATAAACATGAGTCATTTGCTGCGCAAACCGCAGGCCGATGAGATTTCTCAAGGCGTGAACATCATACATGACGTCACTTCAGCCAATTCAGACCTCAAATACGTCGGATTTAAAGTCGTTGACCTCACTCCCGGTTCCGCATATACAGAGGATTTGAAAAAGACGGAGTGCTGCATCGTTGCGGTAACGGGAAAAATCACCGTCACTGATTGTGATCAGACATTTGAAAGCATCGGCACCCGTGAAAGCGTATTTGAAAGAAAACCGACGGACAGCGTTTATGTGTCCAATGACCGCTCTTTTGAAATCACAGCGGTCAGCGGGGCGAGGGTCGCGCTGTGCTATTCTCCGTCCGAACACCAGCTTCCGACAAAGCTGATTAAAGCGGAAGACAACGGTGTGGAACATCGCGGCAAGCTGGCAAACAAACGAACCGTTCATAATATTCTCCCCGATTCAGATCCATCGGCAAACAGCCTTCTCGTTGTTGAAGTTTACACGGACAGCGGCAACTGGTCGAGCTACCCGCCTCATAAACATGACCAAGACAATCTGCCGGCTGAATCCTTTTTAGAAGAAACCTATTACCATGAAACGGACCCGCCGCAGGGGTTTGTCTTCCAGCGTGTGTACACGGACGACCGCTCGATTGACGAGACGATGACCGCAGAAAATGAAAACGTTGTCATCGTACCGGCGGGCTATCACCCGGTTGGTGTTCCGGACGGGTATACCTCTTACTACCTGAATGTAATGGCGGGACCGACACGAAAATGGAAGTTTCATAATGATCCGGCCCATGAATGGATCCTGGAACGCTAACAAGTGAGGAGTGGCAGATAACGATGAAATATACGTTTAATGAAGAAAAAGAGTTTGATATTGTCGCGATCGGACGCGCGTGTATTGATTTGAACGCGGCGGAATACAACCGGCCGATGGAAGAAACGATGACGTTTTCTAAATATGTCGGCGGCTCCCCGGCAAATATTGCGATCGGCAGCGCCAAGCTCGGATTAAAAGCCGGTTTCATCGGCAAAATTCCGGATGACCAGCACGGCAGATTTATCGTTTCTTATATGCAGGAAAAGGGCGTTGATACGTCACAAATGACCGTTGACAGAGAAGGGCGCAAAGCCGGGCTCGCTTTTACGGAAATTCTCAGTCCCGAAGAGTGCAGCATTCTGATGTACCGGGATGACGTGGCGGATTTGTATCTTGAGCCGTCCGAAGTCAATGAAGGCTACATCGCAAACGCGAAAATGCTGCTCGTATCAGGTACGGCGCTTGCGAAAAGCCCGTCGCGCGAAGCCGTCTTAAAAGCGGTGCAAATCGCAAAAAAACATGACGTAAAAGTCGTGTTTGAGCTCGACTACCGTCCGTATACATGGCAATCGGCAGAAGAAACAGCCGTGTACTACACGCTGGTGGCGGAACAATCCGATATCGTCATCGGTACGCGTGACGAATTTGACGTAATGGAAAACCGCAGCGGCGGAAATAACGATGAAACCGTCCGCCATTTGTTTGCGCACTCCGCCGACCTTGTCGTCATTAAGCACGGCGTTGACGGATCATACGCATACAGCAGATCGGGGGAAGTTTTCCGGGCGCACGCCTATAAAACAAAGGTGCTGAAGACCTTCGGAGCGGGTGATTCCTATGCGTCAGCCTTCATCTACGGACTGGTCAGCGGCCGGGATATTGAAACGGCTTTAAAATACGGGAGCGCTTCCGCTTCCATCGTCGTCAGCAAACACAGCTCCTCAGAAGCAATGCCGGCTGCCGGTGAAATCATCGAACTGATTGAAGCGCAGCACAGTCTTAACGGTAAATAGAACGTATAAAAGGTGGGATCGTTTGTGGGTAAGACCATTCGCTTAACGACAGCACAAGCGCTGATTCAATTCTTGAACCGGCAGTACATTCATGTTGACGGAAAAGAAGAGCCGTTCGTTGAGGGTATCTTCACGATTTTCGGCCATGGAAATGTGTTGGGGATCGGGCAGGCGCTCGAGCAGGACGCCGGGCACCTGAAAGTCTATCAAGGCAAAAACGAACAAGGCATGGCGCATGCCGCGATGGCATACAGCAAGCAGATGCTGAGAAGAAAAATTTACGCGGTATCGACATCGGTCGGTCCGGGTGCCGCTAACTTGACGGCTGCCGCGGGTACGGCGCTGGCCAATCATATTCCGGTGCTGCTGCTTCCGGCCGATACCTTTGCAACGAGGCAGCCTGACCCGGTGCTTCAGCAGGTGGAGCAGGAATACAGCGCCGCCGTCACAACAAACGATGCGTTAAAGCCCGTGTCTCGCTATTGGGACCGCATCACCCGACCTGAGCAGCTGATGAGCAGCTTAATCCGGGCATTTGAAGTGATGACAGATCCGGCAAAAGCGGGCCCGGCCACCATCTGTATTTCTCAGGATGTAGAGGGAGAAGCATTTGATTTTGATGAAAGCTTCTTTGAAAAACGTGTTCATTACATTGATCGGATGCAGCCGAGCGAGCGTGAGCTGAAAGGCGCCGCGGAGAGAATTAAGGAGAGCAGCCGTCCCGTCATTTTAGTGGGCGGCGGCGCGAAGTACTCCGGCGCGCGTGAGGAATTAATCGCGCTTTCTGAAACATACGGCATTCCGCTTGTCGAAACGCAGGCCGGCAAGTCAACGGTTGAAGCCGATTTCGCCAACAATCTGGGCGGCATAGGCATCACGGGCACACTCGCCGCAAACAAAGCCGCCCGCCAGGCTGATCTGATCATCGGTGTCGGCACACGGTACACGGACTTTGCGACATCCTCGAAAACAGCGTTTGATTTTGACAAAGCAAAATTTTTGAATATCAACGTCAGCCGCATGCAGGCATACAAGCTTGACGCGTTTCAGGTCGTAGCCGATGCGAAAGTGACGCTCGGCAGGCTGCACGGCTTATTAGACGGATATAAAAGTGCATTCGGCACGGCGATTAAAGATTGGAAAGATGAATGGCTGGCTGAACGGGACCGGCTCGGCAAGATCACTTTTACACGTGACGCGTTCAAGCCGGAAATTAAAAACCATTTCTCACAGGACGTGTTAAACGAGTATGCCGACGCGCTCGAGACTGAGCTGCCGCAAACAACGGCGCTGTTGACCATCAATGACACGATTCCTGAAGACAGCGTCGTCATCAGTTCGGCGGGATCTCTTCCGGGGGATCTGCAGCGGCTGTGGCATTCCAACGTCCCGAATACGTACCATCTGGAGTACGGCTATTCCTGCATGGGATATGAAGTATCGGGCACGCTCGGCCTCAAGCTGGCTCATCCCGACAAAGAAGTCTATTCACTCGTCGGCGACGGAAGCTTTCTGATGCTGCACTCAGAGCTGATTACCGCGCTTCAATATAACAAAAAAATCAATGTCCTGCTCTTTGACAACTCCGGGTTCGGCTGTATCAACAACCTGCAGATGGATCACGGGAGCGGCAGTTATTTCTGCGAGTTCCGCACAGAGGACAATCAGATTTTAAACGTTGATTACGCGAAGGTGGCAGAGGGCTACGGCGCTAAAACTTACAGAGCCAATACGGTTGAAGAACTGAAAGCGGCGCTTGAAGATGCGAAAACGCAAGAGGTATCCACTTTAATTGAAATGAAGGTTCTGCCGAAAACGATGACGGACGGCTATGACAGCTGGTGGCATGTCGGCGTGGCGGAAGTGTCGGAGCAGGAAAGCGTTCAGCGGGCATACGAAGCGAAAGAGATGAAGCTGAAGTCTGCGAAGCAGTACTAGAGGGGAGGCATCACGATGGGCAAACAAAATATTTTGTGGGGCATCGCTCCCATTGGGTGGCGAAATGACGATATGCCGGAAATCGGAGCCGGGAATACGCTGCAGCATTTGTTAAGCGATATTGTTGTCGCCGGTTTTCAAGGTACGGAAGTGGGAGGGTTTTTCCCTGAACCCTCCGTCCTGAATAAGGAGCTGGCTCTCCGGAACTTGCGGATTGCGGGGAAATGGTTCAGCAGCTTTATCATTCAAGACGGTATTGAAAAAACGGCTGAACAATTTACAGAACACTGTGATTATTTGCAGAAAGTCGGAGCGGATGCCGCCATCGTTTCTGAACAGACGTACAGTGTCCAAGGCTTGGACATTGATGTATTTAAGAAAAAACCGCACTTCTCAGATGAAGAATGGGATACACTGTGCCAAGGCTTGAACCGTCTCGGGAAAATCGCTGACGAATACGGGCTGGATCTCACGTTTCATCATCATCTCGGCACAGGCGTCCAGACGGCGGAAGAAGTTGACCGGCTGATGGATGGAACGGACCCGCGGTATGTCCATTTACTTTATGATACCGGCCATGCCTATATCTCGGACGGAGACTATATGACGATTCTCAACAAGCATATGGATCGGATCAGACACGTTCATTTCAAGGACGCGCGGTTTGACATTATGGAGCGGTGCAGACAGGAAGGCAAGTCATTCAGGCAGTCGTTTTTACAGGGCATTTTTACGGTTCCCGGAGACGGATGCATCGATTTTACCGAAGTATACCGAACGCTCGTCCGTCATGATTATTCAGGCTGGATCGTCATTGAAGCCGAACAAGACCCGGCAGTCGCCAATCCGCTTGAGTACGCGCTGATTGCGAGAAAGTACATCGACAGTGAACTGCTTGATCCTGCAAATTAGAGGGGGACTTATATGAATAGTGCCAAGGCGGAATCAGCTTTCAGCAAAAGGACCATCGCCGCAGCATTAGCAAATTACATTGATGCGGGTTCCATTGTGGCAGGATCAGCGGGTTTATCTATGTGGGTCAGCTATTTGAAGCTGTCCGACAGCCAGATCGGATTGCTCGGCGCCTTCAGCGCAAATGCGATATCAGCGGCCATCGGAGCGCTGCTCGGCGGGTATTTGGCTGATAAGGTCGGCCGAAAAGCTGTATACACAAACAGTATGCTCGTCTACGCTTTAGGAATTTGTTTGGTTTTGTTTGGATTCAACTTTCCCATGCTGTTATGCGGATACATGATTATCGGGATTTCTGTAGGCGCGGATATTACGGCTTCATGGACCATTATCGCGGAAAACGCCCCCGAGAAAAACCGGGCGAGGCATTGCGGAGTGGCGCAGGTGGCGTGGGCCGCAGGAGCCGTTGTGGTTCTGCTGTTATCCGTTTTGGTCGGTGACCTCGGGCTTTTAGGAAATAAAATTGTCTTTGCGCATCTATTGGTGATCGCCCTGATCACATATGTGATAAGAAAGCGTTTACCTGAGTCGGATGCCTGGAAAAACAGTGAAGAGCGGCCTGCCGCCGTGAAAAAAACATCTTATTTTGACCTGCTTCAGCCGAAATTTTTCAAGAACATTTTGTTTTTAATGGGTGTGTTTCTCGTATGGAATCTCGCAGCGGGCGTCATGGGATTCTTCATGCCGTACATCTACCAGCAGGTCGGCGGCGTATCCGCAAATACGGCCAACATTCTTCAGATGGGCCTGTTTATATTCACCGGGCTCGGCGTCGCCTGTATCTTCATGCCTTTTGCAGATAAATATCGGAAAACGGTGTTCGGAATCTGCGCATGTATGGCCGTTGTCGGCTGGTCGCTGTTTTTACTGCCGTTTCAGGGGCTCCCGATGCTGCTTTTGTTTGTCTTAGCGATCGGCATCAATAACGGAGCCGGCCAGCAGGCGAACTACCAGCTGTGGGCAAGCGAGCTGTTCCCGACAGAACACAGAGCGTCAGCACAAGGGCTCATGTTCTTTCTCGTCCGTATTTCAATCGGAATTTGGAGTTTATTTGTGCCGGTCATCATGTCACAATTCGGCATCGGTTTTATGGCCGGTATTCTGCTCATATGTGTGACGGCCAGTATGATCATCGGGCTTGTCTTCGCGCCGAATACGTCCGGCAAGTCGCTTGAACAAATACAGGAGGAACTGTACGGTGCTCCTCAGGACGGCAGCGGGAAAAGAAAGACGAGAACCATTATTTGATTATCAGAAGGAGTGGCGATCAATGAATTTACGTATAGGTGTTATCGGAACCGGTGCTATCGGAAAAGAGCACATCAACCGCATCACAAATAAGCTGTCCGGCGCGGAAATTACCGCTGTCACAGATGTGAATCAGGAGGCCGCGCAGCAGACCGTTCAGGATTTCAATTTGAACGCCTCCGTTTATCCTGATGACGACAGCCTCCTCGCTGCTGAAAATGTGGATGCCGTCTTAGTGACAAGCTGGGGCCCGGCTCACGAGTCCAGCGTTTTGAAAGCGATTCAGCACGGCAAGCACGTGTTTTGTGAAAAGCCGCTTGCGACAACGGCAGAAGGCTGTATGCGCATTGTCGAGGAAGAAATGAAGACGGGAAAACGATTGGTGCAGGTAGGTTTCATGCGCAGGTATGACAGCGGTTACGTTCAGCTGAAAGAAGCGATTGACAACCGCGTGGTCGGCGAGCCGCTGATGATTCACTGTGCGCACCGCAACCCGACAGTCGCATCGAATTATTCAACGGACATGGCCGTCGTCGATACGCTCGTTCATGAAATTGATGTCCTCCACTGGCTCGTCAATGACGACTATGAATCCGTACAGGTGATCTATCCGAAGAAATCAAAAAATGCGCTGCCGCATCTGAAAGATCCGCAGATGGTCATCATCGAAACAAAAGGCGGCATCGTCATCAATGCCGAAATCTACGTGAACTGTAAATACGGCTATGACATTCAATGTGAAATCGTTGGGGAAGACGGCGTTATCAAGCTTCCGGAACCATCAAGCATCAGCTTGAGAAAAGAAGGGAAATTCAGCACCGATATCCTGATGGATTGGCAGCGCCGATTTGTGGCTGCGTATGATGTGGAAATTCAAGACTTCATTGATTCGATCCGGAATAAAGGCGAAGTCAGCGGTCCGACGGCATGGGACGGTTATATTGCCGCGGTGACAACTGACGCGTGCGTAAAAGCTCAGGAATCCGGGCAGAAAGAGCCTGTGGCGCTGCAAGAGAAACCGGCATTCTACCAATCATTTACGACTGTGAACAAATAATAGATCGGGAGTGAAAGAAATGAAACTGGCCTTAGATCCATCCATGTACCGCGATGATTTAACGTTAGAAGAAATGGTCTATAAAACGGCGGAACTCGGATACGAATATATCGAACTGTCTCCGCGCGAGGATTTTTGTCCTTTCTATAAATATCCGAAAGTCGATTCAGCAAAAATCAAACAATTGAAGCGCCTTTTAAAAGATACAGGTGTGAAGCTGTCCTCTCTTCTTCCGCTTTACCACTGGGCGGGTCCTGATGAAGACCGTCGTCAGGCCGCCGTGCGCAACTGGAAACGGGCGATCGAAATTGCGGTTGAACTTGAAGTGGATTTGATGAACAGTGAATTCAGCGGTTCAAAATATGATCCGTTGACAAGTGAAGAAAAATTTATCAAATCCATGGATGAGCTGCTGCCCGTCTTTGAAAAAGAAGGCGTTAAACTCAATCTGCAGGCTCATCCATACGATTTTATCGAAACGCACAAAGGGGCGATGGATATGATCCGCGCGCTTGACAAGGATTGGATCAATCTTGTCTACTCGACTGCGCATACGTTCTTCTATGATGACGGAAAAGGCGATATTGCGACCATGTTTGATGAAGCCGGCGACCGCCTCACACATGTTTTATTTGCAGATACTTTTAATCATAAAGCGGCGCATGGCCTGCGCTATATCGTCAACCCGCCTGACGCGAAAGTAACGGTTCACCAGCATTTGGACATCGGGCAAGGCGAGGTTGATTTTGAGACGATTTTCAGAAAGATGAGAGAGATGAAATTCGACGGAATTGCGACGAACGCCGTTTTTGCTTGGGTCGGCGAAAGAGCGGATGAATCAAGCCGGACCACGCTTAAGAAATTAAAGGAAGAATTAGGTATGGCATAAGCTGAGTATGGAGTTCGGCGGAGCGGGGCAAAAAAGCCCTCCAGCCGGACTCCCTTCATATCGAAAACGCGGATGGGAGAGGCTGACATGAAACTTTGCTTTAATGAAGCGACTACGCTGGAGAATTCAAACCTGAAACAGGATTTAGAACTGTGCGAAAAGCACGGCTATGATTATATTGAAATCCGCACAATGGATAAACTGCCGGAATACTTAAAAGACCATTCACTGGCCGATCTGGCGGAATATTTTCGAACCCATCACATTAAACCGCTTGCCCTGAACGCACTGGTTTTCTTCAACAACCGTGATGAGAAGGGCTATAGGGAGATCATTTCGGAATTCAAAAGCATGATGGAAACCTGCAGGACGCTCGGCGTGAAATATGTGGTGGCCGTGCCGCTTGTGACAGAGCGGAAGATCTTGAAAGAAGAGATCAAAAAGAGCAGCATAGAGGTGCTGACTGAGCTTTCGGACATCGCGGAGCCGTACGGCGTAAACATTGCCCTTGAATTTGTCGGCCACCCGCAATGTACGGTCAATACATTTGAACAGGCGTATGACATCGTGAACGCTGTCGGCCGCGATAATGTCGGACTGGTGTTTGACAGCTTCCATTTCCACGCGATGGGCTCCAATATTGAGAGCTTGAAGCAGGCGGACGGAAAGAAAATTTTCATCTATCATATCGACGATACAGAAGACTTTCCGATCGGCTTTTTAACAGATGAAGACCGCGTCTGGCCTGGACAGGGTGCGATTGACTTAGACGCCCATCTGTCAGCGTTAAAAGAAATCGGATTCAATGATGTTGTCTCCGTAGAGCTGTTCAGACCTGAATATTATAAGCTGACTGCGGAGGAAACGATCAAAACGGCAAAGGAAACAACGGAAGCCGTCGTATCAAAATACTTCATGAAGGAGGCGTGAACATGGCTTTTGTCACCATGAAACATCTTCTTGCAGAAGCGAAACGGGAGCATTATGCAGTCGGCCAATTTAATATCAACGGCCTCCAATGGACGAAGGCGATTCTGCAAGCGGCGCAAAAGGAGCAATCGCCGGTCATCGCCGCGGCTTCCGATCGTCTGGTCGACTATTTAGGCGGATTTAAAACGATTTCCGCCATGGTCGGCGCGTTAATGGAAGAAATGGCGATTACCGTTCCCGTCGTGCTCCATCTTGATCACGGAAGCAGTGCGGAACGCTGCAGACAGGCCATTGACGCCGGCTTCAGCTCAGTGATGATTGACGGCTCCCATCATCCGATTGATGAGAACATCGCGATGACAAAAGAAGTCGCCGATTATGCGGCTAAGCACGGCGTCTCAGTAGAAGCAGAAGTCGGCACGGTCGGCGGCATGGAAGACGGGCTGGTCGGCGGGGTCCGCTATGCCGATGTCGCCGAATGTGAGCGGATCGTCAAAGAAACCAATATCGACGCGCTGGCCGCCGCCCTCGGCTCCGTCCACGGCAAATATCAAGGTGAACCGAATCTCGGATTTAAAGAAATGGAGGCTATCTCCCGCATGACTGATATTCCTCTCGTTCTTCACGGAGCATCCGGGATTCCGCAGGAACAGATCAAAAAAGCCATCACGCTCGGCCACGCGAAAATCAATATCAACACGGAATGTATGGTCGCCTGGACAGACGAAACACGCCGCATGTTTCAGGAAAACGGCGATCTGTACGAACCACGCGGCTACATGACACCCGGCATTGAAGCCGTGGAAGAGACAGTGCGAAGCAAAATGAGAGAGTTCGGATCAGCCGGTAAAGCTGTAAAACAGCAGGTCGGCTGATGAGAACGGAAACCGCCAAGGTGGCGGTTTTTTTGTGCGGTGTTGCGCCCGTACGCCCGAAACGATTATGATGATGGCAGCAGTGTAAGAAACGGGAGTGGTTCAGTTTGAATAAAATCATGATTGTGGAAGATAGTGAAGACATTCGCGGACTATTGCAGAATTACCTTGAAAAATACGGATATCAAACCGTGGCCGCCGCGGATTTCACGGCTGTTCTTGATGTTTTTTTGCGGGAAAAGCCTGATGTGGTGCTGCTTGATATCAATCTGCCGTCTTATGACGGCTATTATTGGTGCCGCCAGATCCGCCAGCATTCTACAAGCCCGATCATTTTCATCTCTGCCAGAAGCGGGGAAATGGATCAGGTGATGGCGATTGAAAACGGCGGAGATGATTATATCGAAAAACCGTTTTCCTACGATATTGTGCTGGCGAAAATCAAAAGCCAGATCCGGAGGGCGTACGGAGAGTACGCCGCCAAGCAGGGAGAGAAAGTGGTTGAATATGCCGGTGTGCAGCTCTTTGTGGAACGGTTTGAACTGCGCTTTCAGGACGAAAAAAGCGAGCTTTCTAAAAAAGAAAGCAAGCTTTTGGAAGTGCTGCTGGAGCGGGGAGAAAAGGTGACGGGAAGAGACCGGCTCATGGAAAAAACGTGGGACACCGATATTTTCGTCGATGATAATACGCTTAACGTGTATATCACGCGGCTCAGAAAAAAATTGCGGGAGCTGAACGCGCCTGTTTCCATTGAATCGGTGCGGGGCGAAGGCTACCAGCTGAGGGCGCTGTCATGAAGCTGTTTCTCCGGTCTCATGCCGTGCTGATTCTGCTTTTTCTCCTTCAAGGGCTGTTTGTTTTCTTTTATTACTGGTTTGCGGGTCTTCATTCTTTTTCCCACCTGTTTTACATATTGGGCGTGCAGCTTCTTATTTTGGCGGGATATCTTGCCTATCGCTGGTACAAAGACCGCGGTGTGTATCATTGGCTCAGCTCGGAGCAGGAAGGGACGGACATCCCGTATCTCGGTTCTTCAGTGTTTTGTTCAGAGCTGTATGAAAAGCAGATGGAGCTGACCCGGATGCAGCACCAGAAGCTCCATGAGACCGAAGCCAAGCTTGACGCGCGGGTGACGTATATGAACCAATGGGTGCACCAAGTAAAAACGCCGCTGTCGGTCATTAATTTAATCATTCAGGAAGAGGATGAGCCCGTCTTTGAACAAATCAAAAAAGAGGTCCGGCAGATTGAATTCGGGCTGGAGACGCTTCTTTATTCTTCAAGGCTCGACCTGTTTGAGCGGGATTTTAAAGTTGAAGCGGTTTCCTTATCAGAGCTTCTCCAATCGGTCATTCAAAGCTATAAACGATTTTTTATTCAATACCGCGTCTATCCGAAAATGGATATTCGCGATGATCATCAGATTTACACCGATGCGAAATGGCTCAAATTTGCGATCGGCCAAGTGGTCACAAATGCGGTCAAGTATTCGGCAGGCAAGAGTGACAGACTTGAGCTGAATGTCTTCCGCGATGAAGACAGGACGGTGCTTGAAGTCAAAGATTACGGTGTCGGCATTCCCTCGCAAGATATCAAGCGGGTGTTTGACCCTTATTACACCGGCGAAAACGGACGGCGTTTCCAAGAATCTACGGGAATCGGCCTTCATCTCGTCAAAGAAATTACGGGCAAGCTTAATCATACGGTGGACATCACTTCGTCCTCCGGTGAAGGGACATCGGTCCGATTTTCATTTCTTACAAAAATGTAAGGCTGCGTTAAGAAAACAACATAGCTCGTTTTGTTTCCCCTTGATAACATGGATTTATGTCAAGGGGATTTTTATGTTAAATGCCCCGGCACTACATGAAAGCAGCCCAGACCAACAAGAATAAAACCATAAGGAGGATTTTCATGGCGAATATGCTTGAAGTCAAACATATAAATAAAACCTATAAAGGACAAGTGTCCTATCAAGCTTTAAAACAAATTTCGTTTTCAATAGAAGAAGGCGGGTTCACGGCGGTGATGGGACCGTCCGGCTCCGGAAAAACAACGCTTTTGAATATCATTTCAACGATCGACCGGCCGGATTCAGGCGATATCCTGATTCACGGAGAAAACCCGCACCGGCTGAAGCGGACAAAGCTCGCTCATTTCCGCCGCAAGCAGCTCGGATTTGTGTTTCAGGATTTCAACCTTCTGGACACACTGACCATCGGTGAAAATATCATGCTGCCGTTAACGCTTGAAAAAGAAGCGCCGTCTGTCATGGAAGAAAAACTGCACGGCATCGCGGCAAAGCTCGGAATTGAAGACCTGCTCAACAAACGGACGTTTGAAGTATCCGGCGGACAGCGCCAGCGGGCCGCCATCGCAAGAGCGGTCATTCATAAGCCGTCACTCATTCTGGCCGATGAACCGACGGGAAACCTTGATTCCAAAGCGTCAAAAGACGTCATGGAAACGATGCAGAGCCTGAATCAGGATGATCATATCACGGCTTTGATGGTGACCCACGATCCGGTTGCGGCAAGCTACTGCCGCCGCGTCATCTTTATAAAAGACGGCGAACTGTTTAATGAGATTTACCGCGGGGAAAACCGCCAAGTCTTTTATGAGCAGATTCTTGATGTGCTGTCTATGCTGGGGGGAAACGCAAATGACCTTTCTTCAGTTCGCTTATAAAAACGTCACGAGAAACAAAAGGGCCTATCTTGCTTTCTTTTTAAGCAGCGCTTTTTCCGTTTTGATTTTCTTTACCTTTGCGATGTTCCTGTTTCATCCGGCACTAAAGGAAGGCTACCTGAATAACATCGCCAGAAAAGGCTTAACCGCTGCGGAATGGATGATCTTTGTTTTTTCTTTCTTATTTGTTCTGTATTCGGTTAACGCATTTTTGAAATCGAGAAATAAAGAATTCGGCATCCTGCTGATGCAGGGTATTACGCCGGTGCAGCTGAGAAAGCTCATTACGGCGGAAAACATGATCATCGGCGTCATGTCGATCGCAGCGGGGATTATCGGAGGCTTCATTTTTTCGAAAACGTTCTTTACGGTCGGCGCTTATATTTTAGAAATGGACGCGCTGCCTCTGTACATGCCTTGGAAAGCGCTCGGCATTACGGCCGGCGGATTTCTGCTCTTATTTTTCCTTTTATCGCAGTTCACGATCCTTTTTGTCAGATCAAATACGGTGATCAAATTAATAAAGGGCACTGACAAGATCAAGCCGGAGCCGAAGCCGTCCGTGCTTCTGTCTATATTCGGCATCGCCTGCCTGTGCGGCGGGTACGGCATGGTTCTGAAAGGCAATGTCCACGGGACTCAACCGTTCATCATTTTACTGCTTACCGTCATCGGTACGTATTTCTTTTTCAGCCAAAGCAGCATCTGGATTCTGCGCGCGCTGAAGAAGTGGAAAACCTTTTATCTGCGCGGGAAAAATGTCATTTGGGTTTCTGATCTTGTTTATCGTTTAAAAGACAACGCCCGCCTGTTCTTTATTGTCAGCATTATTTCCGCGGTAGCGTTTACGGCGACAGGCGTGCTCGCGATGTACAAATCGACCGTCGGGGCGGAAGAGTCCGCTTATGAGATGGAGTATTTATCTTACAGCGGCAACCCAAAAGAACAGACTCATTTGAAAGATATTGACCATGAACTGAAAACACACGGCTTTACGTATAAGAAAGACAAAATAAATGTTTCCTATATTCGCTATCAGGAAGGAGATACTGTTCCGCCTGTTTACATGATCAGCGAATCGGATGTGTCAACATACTTCCATGTCAAGCTGAGCGGCCTGAAACATGATGAGGCTGTCTATTTTCCGGGTACGTATGACCGGAATTTCAAAAACAAAGCACCGGATCAGCTGAAGCTGCTGAACCAAAAAGGCAAGCCGTCTGACCAAAAACTGACGGTAAAAGAAGTCGAAAAACCGCTGATTTCATTAAATGCCATCATCGCGGTGAACGATCAAACCTTTGATCAGCTGAAATCACTCGGTGAAAAAGCGTCATTATACGGCTACAGCTATGATCATTGGAAAGACAGTCTTGGGATCAGCCAATCCTTGAAAAATGAGATTTACGGCAACTATATCGACGTCCATTCTGATTTTATGGCAAAAGCCGGCACCTACTATGATACGGTGCAGCTGCCGAGCCTGAGTTTATTCATCGGCCTGTTTATCGCGATCGTCTTCTTTGTCGCGGCAGCAAGTTTCTTATATTTCAGGCTGTTCACCGATTTAGATGAAGACAGGGAGCGCTACCGTTCATTGGCCAAAATCGGCCTGAGTGAGCGTGAAATGGCACAAAGCGTGACGATACAATTGGCGATTTTGTTCTTCTTCCCATTTGTCATTGCCGTCATGCATACGCTGTTTGCCTTGAGAACATTGGCCGTGGAAGGCTATTCCGATGTAGCGGGGCCGCTCAGTTTCACTATCGGAGGGTTTTTCATTTTTCAGCTTCTGTTCTTCCTCACAGTGCGGTCAAGCTATTTGAAAAAAATGAATAAGTAAGGGGAGTGCAAAGATGAAAAAAGCATTGGCAATCCTGGCCGTCTTGGCGGCCGCTGCCGTCATATACGGACTTCTCTTTTTTCATAATGATGTTACAGACAGATTTAATCCGTTTATTCACCAGCAAGATGTTTATGTACAGATTGATCGAGATGGCAAACATCTTAGCCCGGGCGGTACTGAGTATACATTAGACGGATATAACGCATCCGGGAAAAAAGAAGAAGTGACCTTTTTCGCCGGGAAAGACCTTCGGAAGAACGCGTATTTGAAGGTGAAGGCGAAAGGAAAGTATGTCGAGACCTGGGAAGAAGTCAGATTTGAAGATATGCCGGGCTCCGTACAGTCAAAGTTAAAGTGAACATGAAAAGCGGCACAGTGTCATGACTGTGCCGTTTTTTTATTTTTTATTTTCTTCAGCCCGTTTGATCAGCATGTCGGTGATGATATCCATCTGTTTGCTGACGGCAATCGGGTCATACGGATAGAAGGTGTTGAAATCGTTGATAAAGACACGATTGTGTTTTACGGCATCGAGATTTTTCCAAACGGATGAATCTTTCAGACGCTCAAATGTTTTGCTTTCTCCATTCGGATTGTAATCAGTAATGAACATATAATCAGCCGCATATTGAGGGATGACCTCTTGGGAAACCTGTTTCATGGCGCCTGTTTTCATGATGTTTTTTTCAATTTTGGTCGGCGCTTTCAATCCGAGCGCGTTATAAACGGCTTGGCCGCCGCGACCGGAATTGTCATTGAAAACCCAGATCTCGCCTTTATCCGTCGTTTCATAAAGGCCGACTGTCTCGTCTTTGCCGATCACGTTTTTGAGGCGCTTTTGATTCGCTTCGGCTTTTTTGTTGAAGTCTGCCATAAAGCTTTTGGCTTTATCCTTCGCCCCGGCAATGTCGCCGAATAGGCTGACCGTATCTTTCGTATTCTTTGCGGTGTTAAAAGGAATGACAATCGTCGGTGCGATTTTCGATAGTTTCTCGTATTGGTCTTCCTTCATCAGCACGATTAAATCAGGCTTCAGCTGCATCACTTTCTCCACATTGACGGGATTGCCGATGTCAGTAATGTTTTTCAGCTGTTTTTTGATAAACGGATTTTTGAAAGTCCATGAGCCCGCCCCGACGACATTTGCGTCAACGGACAGCAGCTCACCCGCATAAAAGTCAGTGACGATCCGTTTCGGATGTGCGGGTATGTCAATATTTCCTTTTGTTGATTCATATGTACGCATGTCTGTCTTTCCTTTGCCTGATGCCGATCCGTTGTTTTCCTTCGCGCCGCTGCAAGCGCTTAATGCGAAAACAAGCAGAAGTGCCAGGCCGATCAGCCATGATTGTTTCTTCATAATGATCCCCCTATTTCAGTGATAATGATTATCATTATTAATATAGCAGGAAGACGTCATTCCGTCTATATTTTTTATAGAAAACCTTCCTTGATTATCCATGTTATAGTAGTAAAGGAGGAGGAATGAATGTTGATTACGAAAAGAGGGACTTGGTGGGAAGTGCTGCACAGCTGGTGGCTGCTGCTGACTTTTGCGCCGTTTGCGCTGACCGCTTTCTTGGCCTTTTTCTATATCGGCTACCGGGCTAAGAACAAAAAATGGCTGAAATACGGACTTATCTATTTTATTATTTTAGCAATTGCTTTTGTGCTGCCGAGCACGCCGGGCGTGTATATCGTGCTGCCTTTATGGGTCATCTCCATCATCCACGGGCTGAAAGTGCGGGCGGCTTATTTGATACAGCTTGATGTGTTTAAACAAAACGTCGAAGCAAGAGCGTTTGAAGCGGTAAGGCATGAGGCGGAAGCAAAATTCGGCGGAAAACCCGCTCATCGCATTGATCTGACAAAACAGAGATAAAAACAAATGACAAAGCCGGTATCTCGCGCTTTGTCATTTGCATGACCGGCCTATTGCTGGTATGAATGCTGCTGAAACGGTGTGTGATGCTGTGTTTGCGGGAATGAAGAAACATTAGCGTTTGCCATCGGTGCAGGCATGTGTCCGCTTACTTCCTGCTGAAGCTGATTGCACACATTCACGATTTGCTGGCATTTCTGAATGGCCGCTTCATGCCCCTGCAGCGCTTGCTGAATGGTATGAACGGCATGCTGTTCATGGTTAAGCATCTGCTGAAGCATTTGAATGTTTTGCTGTTCCTGCTGGAGCATTTGCTTGTACTGCTGACTGCTTTGCTGTGTCTGCTGAATAAGCTGCTGTGCTGTTTGGCGGCATTGCTGCAGCTGATTTCCGCTGTATTGGTTTTGATACATCATGAAAACCTCCTGGAGTGATTGATTTTACACATTTATCATGTGAAAGAATAGGAGAGGCATTCATGCAAGAAAAGGATTCAAATATTTACCTGTTATGTACAGAGCGGAATACAAGGCTCGGGATGGCCTGTCGAGCTTTGTATTCCGGCCCTTTTTCTCAGAAGCCGCCTTCTGTAGCGTGAAAAGGAATATTGAGTCTGTTTTCGACTGCGCGCAGGCGCTGATTCAAACGGTTTAAGCGGCGGGTATGGATTTCAATGGACTGGCTCAGCCGTCTGATCTGCTCATTCATACGCGTGATTTCCCGGTTTTGGCGCTGGTCTTCTTGTGAGAGGCGGGTGAGCTCTCTCGTTTGCTCGGCGTTTTGTCTTTCAAGCTGGGCGACTCTCCGTTCTAAACCTGTCGGCTGCCGCTCTTCGGACTGAGGGGGCGCATAATAATAGCTTTCCTGCTGCTGATACGGCTCATACTCAACGCGGTTCACTTCGTATTCCTGCTGCTGAGGGAAATAGGCAGGCGGGGTGTAGTACTGATATGGGTTCATTCATCATTCTCCTTATCTAGTGAAGTCTTTATACACTATGTAGTCAATTGCACAGTGCCACGGCATCCGCCTAAGTTACAGGCGTAAAAAAGCTTCAAAGGAAGGTGATCATGTTGCGGAACATACGGATTTTCATCATGACGGTTCTTGTTTTCGGATGCGTCATGATAACAGGCTGCTCGCAAAAGAAAGCAGACGATACCCCTTTTTATTACGGGACATGGGATGCAGGGCTGAAGCCGGGCCCGATGGACGGGGTCAGATCTGAAACCGTCACGTTTACGAAAGACAGCGTGCTGACAAAGCAGGTCATTCAAGGCCGCGGCGAGGTTGCCATGCCCTCAGATGTGTACAAGGTGATCTCACAAAACACGGACGGGACGATCGAGATTGAATACCTCGGCCATCCGCACCCCGTCAAAAGCACGTTGAAAAGAGGAAAAAACGGTACGCTCATTTGGAAGATATACGGAGAAACAAAAACAATGACAAGAATAAAAACCGGCGGGGAGGATGCACATGAGAAATAAGGCTGCCGACAGACTCGTTTTGACGGGTGTCATCGTACATATCATTCAATGGTTTTCACTGTTATGGTTATTTTTTATGCTTTTTGATCAGTTCGGGCGTTTTACCATTTACAATCCCAATGTCGTCAACGGAAGCATGCAGTCTTTTTCATTCTTTGATATGATGCGCGCTCTTCTGTTTTCCGGCACGCTGCGGAATACGCTCCTGCTGTTTCTGTTTGCGGCAATGCTCATTTACTTGTGGGTGAACGCTCTGTTTATCCTGCTGGAAATCGTTTCTTATATCATGATCAGGCGGAACAGCCGTTCATTATGGGCATACTTTCCCGCAGCGATGGGAATAAAGCTTGCCCTTCTGGACATAGCGGCCGTCCCTTTCTTTGCGGCGGGGCTGATGCTCTTGAAGCAGAAAACAGATGACGGCGGCGAACAAGCTGACAAGGGGAAAAGACGGCCCCGCATCCGGAGGCAGGCCCGGTATACGAAGAGAAGGCGGAGAAACTCGTCCGTTTGATTTTTCATTGAAACGAAAAAGCGATATGATGAAAGCATAAGAAGAAAAGGATACAAAGGAGATGCAGGATGTACAAGTTAATCGCAATAGATATGGACGGAACACTACTAAACGATCATCATGAAGTGACGGCTGAAGTCCGCGGGGCGCTTGATGCCGCCAAAGCGGAAGGGGTCAATATCGTCCTGTGCACGGGCCGGCCGATCGGCGGCGTGCGTCGGTATTTGGAAGAGCTGAACTTACAGGAAGAAGGCGACTTTGTGATTGCCTATAACGGCGCACTCGTACAAAATACGTATACAAACGGTGTCGTGGCCGAGCAGTCATTAGGTTATGAGGATTTGAAGTCGCTTTACGAGCTGAGCTTACAGCTGGATACTCCGATGCATTACTTTGACACAGCCAATCTGTACACGCCGAACCGGGATATCAGTGAATACACGGTATACGAATCATACATTACGAAAGTGCCGCTTCATTTCCGCACGATCGATGAAGTGCCGAAGGATATTCTGATTCCGAAAGTCATGTTCATTGACGATCCGGACAAGCTGGAGAAAGCGATCGCTTCCATTCCGGAATCATTCAAGGAAATATACACAATGGTCAAAAGCGCGCCATTCTTCCATGAGATTCTTCACCCGAAAGTCAGTAAAGGAAACGCAGTCAAGCTGCTGGCCGAAAAACTCGGCATTGAACAGAAAGACGTCATGGCAATCGGCGATAACGGCAACGACATGTCCATGATTCAGTGGGCCGGCTGCGGTGTGGCAATGGCCAATGCCATCCCGGAAGTAAGGGAGATAGCTGATTTTGAAACGAAATCAAATAACGAACACGGCGTGGCGCATGCGATTCAGGAGCTTGTGCTGAAAAAATAGGCACCCCATCAGAGGGTGCTTTTTTACCGCGTGTTTTGGTGATATGATAAGCGGAGAGGGGAGGCGCGACATGGATCGTGAAAAACAGCAGCTCAGCATAGAAGCGGCAAAACTATATTATCAATCAGATTACAGCCAGCAGCAGATCGCCGAACGGCTTGATCTGTCACGCCCCACCGTTTCAAGGCTGCTTCAGTACGCAAAGGAAAAAGGGTATGTTCAAATTCGCGTCATGGACCCGTTTGAGGATCTGGACGAACTCGGCGCGAAGCTGGAAGAAAAATACGGGCTGCTTGAGGCGCACGTCGTCTTTTCTCCAAGCGACGATTACCAGGCCATTACACATTACTTAAGCCGCTATGGCGCAGACTATATGCATAAAACCGTAAAGGACGGCGATATACTCGGCGTAAGCTGGGGGACGACGATGTACCAGATCGCAAGCCGCATGGAGCCGAAGCAGGTAAAGAGCGTTGAAGTCGTGCAGCTGAAAGGCGGCATCAGTCATTCCAATGTTAATACGTACTCGTCAGAAACGATTCAGCTGTTCGCCGAAGCATTTCAGACCATGCCGAGGTATTTGCCGCTGCCGGTTATATTTGACAGCGCCGATGTGAAACAGATGGTCGAACGGGACAGACATATTAAGCGGATCATTGAAATGGGCAGACAAGCCAATATCGCCCTGTTTACGGTCGGAACCGTCCGGGATGAGGCGCTGCTTTTCAGACTCGGCTATTTCCGGGAAGAAGAGAAACAATTGCTGAAAGCACGCGGAGTCGGCGATATTTGTTCGCGTTTTTTTGACGAGGAAGGCAGGATTTGCAGCAGCAGCATTAACGGCAGGACGATCGGAGTCGAGCTCAGCGACTTGAAAATGAAAGAGCGTTCGATTCTGGTGGCGGGCGGCAGCAGAAAATGCAAAGCCATTCACGGTGCCCTGAAAGGAAAGTACGCCAACGTTTTGATTACCGATCAGCATACGGCCAAAAAACTCATTCAAGAATTGTGACAATTCATGAACATAATTTCAATTACCAATTTACATATGTTCAAAATTCGGTTATTCTAAACGTATCCTAGGAAAAAGGAAGTGCATACAATGTCAATTGCAAGTCAAATAGACCATACTGCTTTGAAACCGCATACACAAAAAGCGGATATTTTACAACTGATAAAAGAAGCAAAAGAATATAAATTCGCTTCCGTTTGTGTAAACCCGACTTGGGTCAAACTCGCAGCGGAGGAACTGAAAGGCACTGGAGTTGACGTTTGCACCGTTATCGGATTTCCTCTCGGCGCAACGACATCGGAAACAAAAGCATTTGAAACGAAGGATGCCATCTCAAAAGGGGCAACTGAGGTTGACATGGTCATCAATATCGGCGCATTAAAAGACGGCGATGATGAAGCGGTTGAAGCTGATATCCGTGCGGTAGTTGAAGCAGCTGATAAAAAAGCGCTCGTCAAAGTGATCATCGAAACATGCCTTTTGACAGATGAAGAAAAAGAGCGCGCGTGCCGCTTGGCGGTATCCGCAGGCGCAGATTTCGTCAAAACGTCTACCGGTTTTTCTACAGGCGGGGCAACGGCTGAAGATATCGCTCTTATGAGAAAAACAGTCGGACCGGACATCGGGGTCAAAGCATCAGGCGGCATCAGAACAAAAGCTGATGTTGACAGCATGATCGCTGCGGGCGCGAGCCGGATCGGCGCAAGTGCGGGCGTCTCTATCGTGAGCGGCGGAGACAGCGGCAGCAGCGACTATTAATCAGCAGTGCGGAAGCCGAAAGCTTCCGCCATCCTCTTTCTTTGTTGATGCATAAAAAATTGTAAGCGAATACAAATAAAAGGAGAACACATATGAAGTATCTCATCGGAATTATCGGAATCATTGTGTTTTTAGGTCTTGCCTGGCTTGCCAGCAACGGCAAAAAAAGAATCAGAATCCGGCCGATCGCCGTCATGCTCGTGCTGCAGCTGATTCTCGGTTATATTCTCCTCAACACCGGTATCGGGAATTTTCTTGTCGGCGGTTTTGCAAAAGGATTTAACTACTTGCTGGAATATGCATCAGAAGGGATTAACTTTGTATTCGGCGGGCTTGTGAATGCGAAACAGACGACGTTCTTCATGAGCGTGCTTCTGCCGATCGTCTTTATATCCGCTTTAATCGGAATTCTGCAGCATTGGAAGGTCCTCCCCTTCATCACGAAGTATATCGGTCTTGCGTTAAGCAAGGTGAACGGAATGGGGAAAATCGAATCTTACAACGCTGTCGCATCCGCGATTTTAGGGCAATCAGAAGTCTTTATCAGTTTGAAAAAACAGCTCGGTTATCTTACTGAACAGCGCTTATATACGCTTTGCGCATCCGCAATGTCGACGGTCTCAATGTCGATCGTCGGTTCTTACATGATGATGCTGAAGCCTGAATACGTCGTGACGGCGCTTGTGCTGAACTTATTCGGCGGATTTATCATCGCTTCTATCATCAACCCGTACACTGTCAGCAAAGAAGAGGATTTGATCGTCGTTCCTGAAGAAGAAAAGCAATCCTTTTTTGAAGTGCTCGGTGAGTATATAATGGATGGATTCAGAGTCGCCGTCGTTGTAGCGGCGATGCTGATCGGATTTGTCGCACTCATTGCTCTGGTCAACGGCGTTTTTAATGCGGTCTTCGGCATTACATTCCAGGCGCTGCTCGGATATGTATTCGCGCCGTTTGCGTTTTTAACCGGTATTCCGTGGAATGAAGCGGTGAGCGCCGGAAGCATTATGGCGACGAAAATGGTATCGAATGAATTTGTGGCGATGCAGACACTCTCATCCGGCGATTTCCATTTCAGTGCGCATACACAGGCAGTGGTATCTGTATTCCTTGTCTCATTCGCGAATTTCTCCTCTATCGGAATCATTACCGGTGCGGTGAAAGGGCTGCATGAAAAACAAGGAAACGTCGTCGCGCGGTTCGGGCTGAAGCTGCTGTACGGCGCAACGCTCGTCAGCTTCCTGACAGCGGCGATCGTCGGATTGATTCACTGAACATAAATGAAGGACAGGTGATAGATCATGAGAATGGTAGATCTTATTGTAAAAAAACAAAATGGAAAAGAACTGACAACAGAAGAAATTCAATTTTTCGTAAAAGGATACACGGACGGAAGCATCCCTGATTATCAGGCAAGCGCGCTGGCTATGGCGATTTACTTTCAGGATATGACGGATCAGGAGCGCGCCGATCTGACAATGGCGATGGTGAATTCAGGGGAAACGATTGATCTCTCCGCCATTGAAGGCATTAAGGTCGACAAGCACTCTACGGGCGGGGTCGGCGACACGACAACTCTCGTACTCGCACCGCTCGTCGCGGCGCTCGGCGTTCCCGTCGCTAAAATGTCCGGCCGCGGTCTCGGCCATACGGGGGGAACCATTGATAAGCTGGAAGCGATCGAAGGCTTCCACGTGGAATTATCAAAAGATGAATTCATCAAGCTTGTGAACCGCGACAAGGTAGCCGTCATCGGACAAAGCGGCAATTTGACGCCTGCCGATAAAAAGCTGTATGCGCTGCGTGATGTAACGGGTACGGTGAACTCCATCCCGCTGATCGCAAGCTCAATTATGAGTAAAAAAATCGCCGCCGGAGCAGATGCCATCGTGCTTGACGTCAAAACGGGCGCGGGCGCGTTTATGAAAACGGATGAAGACGCCGTGAACCTCGCCAAAGCAATGGTCCGCATCGGAAACAACGTCGGCCGCCAGACGATGGCCGTGATTTCTGACATGTCGCAGCCGCTCGGTTTTGCGATCGGGAATGCTCTGGAAGTACAAGAAGCCATTGATACATTAAGAGGGGAAGGGCCTGAAGACTTAAACGAACTCGTCCTCACGCTCGGCAGCCAAATGGTCGTATTGGCGAAAAAAGCTGAGACATTGAAAGAAGCGAGAACAAAGCTTCAGGAAGTCATGAAAAACGGCAAAGCGCTTGAAAAGTTCAAAGAGTTCCTGAGCAATCAGGGAGGAGACGCTTCTGTCGTTGACGATCCGTCCAAACTTCCGCAGGCGGCGTACAAAATTGACGTTCCGGCAAAAGAAGCGGGTGTCGTTTCAGAAATCGTCGCTGACGAAATCGGCGTCGCAGCGATGCTGTTGGGCGCGGGACGTGCGACAAAAGAGGACGAAATCGATCTTGCCGTCGGCATTATGCTCCGCAAAAAAGTCGGTGACAACGTCGAAAAAGGCGAGCCGCTCGTCACCCTTTACGCCAACCGCGAAAACGTTGAAGACGTGACCGCCAAAGTCTATGACAACATCCGCATCTCAGAAAAAGCGGAAGCGCCGAAACTGATTCATACGCTGATTACGGAATAAGAGAAGAAAGGCACATACCTCATCAGTATGTGCCTTTTTTTATGGCATGGTTTTATCCAAATGAATGTCACGGACGGATTGTTTCGGCTGTTTCTTTCTCAAAAAACGAATGAGATAGCACAGGATCATACAAGGAATTCCGCAGAAGAGGGCGATTCTTTGATTAGGATCAAATGCAAGGCCTACGCATGAAGCGAAACATAAGATCACAGCGGCGATCGGAACGAGAGGGTATAACGGTGTGCGGAAGGTCAGATCCGAGACGCGTCCGCCGTTTTTCACATAATGTTTTCGAAATAACAGCTGAGACAGGGCGATGCTCATCCACACCACGACGCCGGCAAATCCGGCTATTGCCACGAGCACCACGTAGACCGTGCCCGGGGCGGCGATGCTTGAGATCAAGGATATGCAGGAAACGGCCATGCTGGCGAGCAGAGCATTCAGCGGAATGCCTTTTGGTGTGACTTTTTTGAACCGGGCGCTGATCATGTTTTCATTCGCAAGAGACCACAGCATCCGGGTGGAAGCATACAGTCCGGAGTTGGCGACCGAAAGCAAAGCCGTTAAAATCACGAAGTTCATGATATCTGCGGCGTATGGGATACCGATTTGGGAAAAGACCGCGACAAACGGGCTTTCAATCACACCGGCTTCCTTCCAGGAGATCAGTCCGGACAGCACAAAAATGGCGCCGATAAAAAAGATGACCGTTCTCCAGGCGACATTCCGGATCGAACGCGGAATATCTTTTGCCGGATTGGCGGTTTCACCCGCTGTAATTCCGATCAGCTCCGTCCCTGAAAAGGCAAAGCTTACGGAAATCATTGCAATGAAAACCGCAAGAAAGCCGTTCGGAAACAGTCCGCCGTGCGAGGTGAAATTCGACAGCATCGGAGCTTCACCCGAACCGTGCAATGAAATCAAACCGAACATCGCGGCGCCGCCTAAGATGATAAATAAAAGGATGGTAACGATTTTGACGCTGGAAAACCAAAACTCTGTTTCTGCAAACAATTTAACGGAGAATGCATTGGCGGCAAAAAGGAGAGCCGCGAAAATCGCGCTCCACATCCAGACGCTGCTGTGGGGAAACCAGCGCTGCATGAGGATACCGGAAGCTGTAAACTCCGATCCTACCGTCACCACCCAATTCACCCAATACATGATACCGACCATAAAGCCCGTGGACGGCCCGATAAACGTTGTCGCATACGTTTGAAATGAACCGGTCACAGGCATGGCTACTGACAATTCTCCGAGACACTGCATGACAAGATACATCATCAAGCCGCCGATCAGGTAAGCGGCGATCGTCCCGCCCGGCCCGGCCTGGCTCAATGTATACCCTGTGCTCAAAAACAGCCCCGTGCCGATGACCCCTCCCAATGAGATCATAAATAAGTGCCTGCTTTTCATCGTGCGCTTTAGTTGATTGCCGCCTTGATCAACATCCATCGTGATCTCCCCCTTTTTGCGTGGCGTGAGAATCTTCCGGCAGCCGAGAGCACGCGTGCCGGATTTGACTTTAACGTGACAATTTAAATCCCTTTAATGCATGTAAAATGACGTGTGCGGCTGCCCGGCTTGTCATATCGCGAAAATCAAGTGTCGGATCAACCTCAACGATCTCAATACCCGAGATGTCAGCCTCCTGGGCTAAAAACCTGACCGCCTGAAGCAGTTCCTCGGTATACAGACCTCCGGGGCCGATCGCGGGGCAGCCGGGCGCATGAGCTTGATCCAGCACATCCATATCAACCGAAATAAAAATGGCGTCAGCTCTTTTTTGAACGGCCGGCAAGACCTCTTGTATCGTTCGGAGGAGCCCTTTCTCACGGATCATCTCCATTGTATGCACGTCTGCCTGACGTTCTTTTACATATTGTTCATATGCCAAGCTGTTGCTGAACTCCCTGATTCCAAGCTGAATCAGATTTTGTCCGCTTATGATATTTTCATCTAACAGCCGGCGGAATGGCGTGCCGTTTGTCGGTCCTCCGTCTTCTGTGTTGCGGACGTCGTGGTGGGCGTCGAATTGAAAGACGGCCGTTGTTCCTTTCGTTTCCGCAATGGCTTTAATGGTGGAATAACTGATGGAGTTGTCGCCGCCGAGAATGACGGGCACCCAGTCAGGCTGGTCCGTCAGAATGTCATGAATGGTCCGATAAATGTGTTCGTGAGATGTGACGACATCCGTGACGTGAATCTGAATATCACCGATATCGTAAAGATGGTCAATGACATGCTCCCGCAGCTCCGCGGAATAAGCGGAAATCCCGCCGAGCGCCCGGCGGATCGCACCGGGTGCAAAGCAGGCGCCGGAATGGCTGATTGACGACTTAGAAAGCGGAACGCCGATCAAAGCCGGCCCCTTGATCGTTTGTCCCGCCCACGCTTCCGTCACATCGCCGATCCTTGTCACATGGCGGTCGTTGAAGAGGGAGCCGGCTTTTTGCAGAAACGGATACTTATCCAAGAGCGGCTCCCTCCCTTGAGACAACCGTCTTTCCATTCTTGATGACACGGCGGACATGATTGACGCCGTAATGATACGGGATATACATGTAATTCGGCGCTTCCCAAATGACAATGTCAGCCGCCCGTCCGGCTTTAATTTGTCCGGCCTCTTCGCCTTTTCCGATCGCATACGCGGCATTAACGGTGACAGCGTGCCAGATTTCTTCCGCGGTCATTTTTAAATGAAGCGCGGCAATCGACATAATGAGCTGGAGATTTTCCGTCGGTGAGCTGCCCGGGTTGAAGTCAGTCGCCAAACTGACCCGTACGCCCGCATCAATCATCTCCCGGGCTCTCGCATAAGTGTGTTTGCCGAGATAGAAAGTCGTGCCCGGCAGCAGGACGGCGATCGTTCCGGACGCCGCTAGCTTTTCGATGCCTTCGTCAGACGCCCCCACCAAATGATCGGCAGAAACAGCATGCAGCTCTGCCGCCAATTCCGCGCCGCCGAGCGGGTCAATCTCATCAGCATGGATTTTCAGGCCGAAACCAGCTTCAGACGCCTTTTTCAGGTAGTCCCGTGACTGGCTGACGGTAAAGACGCCTGTTTCTGTGAATATATCGGCAAATTGCGCGAGGCCTTTTTCTTTTATTTCAGGCAAAAGCTGCAGCATGCGATTCAGAAATTCGTCAGGGCTGTTCCGGTACTCAGGCGGAATGGCGTGTGCCCCCATAAAGGTCGTGACAAGGTCGACCGGCTGGCGTTCGCCCAGTTTCTTCGCCGCGGTCAGCTGTTTCAGCTCCGTGTCTTTGTCGAGTCCGTACCCGCTTTTTACTTCTGCCGTCGTGATGCCGTATGACAGCATGCGTCCGAGGTGAAAAAGCCCTTTTTCAATCAGTTCTTCTTCGGAAGCGGCTTTCGTGTCTTTGACCGTTGACAAAATGCCGCCGCCTTGCGCCAGAATATCCAAATAGGACATGCCCTGAATTTTTAAATTCAGTTCTTTTTCCCGGGACCCTCCGAATACAAGATGGGTATGGGGATCGACGAGGCCGGGGGTGACGAGCCGTCCCCCGCAGTCGATGATGTCACTTGCCTCGTATCCATCCTCCGCTCCTTGATGTCCGGCAAAAACAATGCGCCCGTCGGAAATGCCGATGACGGCATCTTCCGTGACATGAAGATCCTGCATGCTTCCGCCTGATCGGGGGCCGCCGGATTCCATCGTCAGCAGCTGGCCGATGTTGGTGAGTATGGTATCTATTTGTTTCGGCATGTTACCGCTCCTTTTTCATCGGTATCATAATGTCTTGTTCCTCGGCGACTTGAGCCGCTTTTTCATAACCTGCGTCCGCATGGCGGATAATGCCCATTCCCGGATCGCTTGTCAGAACGCGGGAAAGCCGCTGTTCCGCAAGGATGCTGCCGTCAGCGACCGCGACCATTCCCGCGTGAAGGGAATACCCCATGCCGACGCCCCCGCCGTGGTGAAAAGAAACCCAGCTTGCGCCTGAGGCCGTGTTGATCAGCGCGTTCAGCACCGCCCAATCGCCGACCGCGTCGCTTCCGTCTTTCATCGCTTCTGTTTCCCGATTCGGAGAGGCGACAGATCCGCAGTCTAAATGGTCTCTGCCGATGACGATCGGGGCTTTCAGCTCGCCGTTTCTGACCAATTCATTGATGGCGAGCCCCATCTTTTCCCGTTCACCGTAGCCGAGCCAGCAAATACGGGACGGCAGGCCTTGGAATGTGACTTTTTTCTGCGCCATGTCAATCCAGCGGTGAAGGGCTTGATTTTCTGGAAACAGCTCTTTTAATAAAGCGTCCGTGCGGTATATATCTTCAGGGTCTCCCGACAGCGCGGCCCAGCGGAACGGCCCTTTTCCTTCACAAAATAAAGGACGGATGTAGGCGGGAACGAATCCCGGAAAATCAAAAGCATCGGCGAGACCCTCATCTTTGGCAGCCTGGCGGATATTGTTGCCGTAATCAAAGACGACGGCACCTTTTTTCTTGAAGGCGAGCATGGCTTCCACGTGCTTTTTCATACTCTGCTTGGAAAGCCTTACGTATAATTCAGGCTGATCCCGGCGCAGGCGGTCGGCCTCTTCAAGTGAGTATCCTGCCGGAATATAGCCGATCAGCGGGTCGTGAGCGGAAGTCTGATCGGTCACGATGTCAATATGGACCCCGCGGTTCAAAAGCTCATGATGCACCTCAGCCGCATTGCCGAGAAGGCCGATCGATAAAGGCTCTCCGGCTTGTCTGGCTGCTTCGGCCCAGCGCAGCGCTTCGTCAATTGATGCTGTTTTACGGTCGCAATAGTTTGTTTCAATGCGTTTATCAATCCGTGTTTCATCCGCTTCAACGGCGATGACGACGCCATCATTCATTGTGACGGACAGCGGCTGGGCGCCTCCCATTCCGCCAAGTCCGGCCGTCAGCGTAAGGGTTCCTTTCAGACTGCCGCCGAAATGCTGTCTCGCAAGCTCCGCAAAGGTTTCATAGGTGCCCTGCAGAATACCTTGTGAGCCGATATAAATCCAGCTGCCGGCCGTCATCTGCCCGTACATCATCAGTCCTTTTTTCTCAAGGTCATGGAAATGCTCCCAATCCGCCCATTTCGGCACGAGAACCGAATTAGCCAGCAGGACGCGGGGCGCGCGGCTGTGCGTGCGGAACAATCCGACAGGTTTTCCGGATTGGATCAGCAGTGTTTCATCATCTTTTAACATTTTGAGGGAACGCTCAATCGCGTGAAAAGCATCCCAGTTTCGTGCGGCCTTGCCTATGCCGCCGTATACGATCAGATCCTCCGGCTTTTCGGCAACCTCCGGGTCAAGGTTGTTTCGGAGCATGCGGAGCACGGCTTCCTGCTCCCATCCTAAGCATTCAAGTTCGGTGCCGCGGCCGGCGCGGATTGATTTCTTTACATCAGTCATCTTGTAAGTCCCCCTTCATTGGTCATCAGTTTTTGGTGATGCTCATTCGGCAGAAAAGACTCCTTCTTCAGCCAGTCACTCAGATGCTCGATGTCATAAGAAAACACGCGGTCTTCTTGTATGGACGGCACGATGTTTCTCATTTCGTGATAGAGCTGTTTTGTGTACGAAGCGCAATGTTCCGCACCCCGGTACTCCACGGCCTGCAACGCGCAAATAGCTTCAACGGCAAGCACCCGTCTCGTATTCGCGATGATCTGGTAGGCGTGCCTTGAGGCGATGGTTCCCATGCTGACGTGATCCTCCTGGTTTGCCGATGAAGGAATGGAATCGACACTGGCGGGATGGGCCAGGGTTTTATTTTCTGACACGAGGGAGGCCGCCGCATATTGCATGATCATCGCTCCGGATTGTAAGCCGGGCTGCGGGCTCAGAAAGGGCGGCAGGTCATTCAGCTGCGGATTCACAAGCCGTTCGATCCGGCGTTCAGAAATATTCGCAAGCTCGGCCGCCGCCACTTTGAGAAAATCCATGGCAAAGGCGATCGGCTGTCCGTGAAAGTTTCCGCCTGAGATGATTTTGGCGCCGTCTTCGAAAATGAGCGGGTTATCTGTCGCGGCATTCATCTCAATTTCTAATTTTTCTTTTACATACGCTAATGTCTGCCATGATGCGCCGTGGACTTGAGGAATACAGCGGATCGAATAGGCGTCCTGGACACGCAGCTCCCCTTGGACGGTCGTCAGCTTGCTGTCTGACAAGTAATAGCGGATTCGCTCTGCGACATCCATCTGTTCCTGATAACCGCGGGCGGCATGAATGTCCTCGTCAAACGCATCGATAATGCCCTGAAGGCCTTCGATCGTTAAGCTCGCAATCCGTTCCGACTGATAGGCCAGCTTTTCGGCTTCGAGGTAAGCGATCAGCCCCATCGCGGTCATGGCCTGCGTTCCGTTGATCAGCGCGAGTCCTTCCTTAGAGGTCAGGACGGCCGGCTGAAGGGTTGTCTGTTCTAAAGCATGAGCTGTCGGCATCCGGGCCCCTTCGTAAAAGACTTCGCCTTGACCGATAAGCGCCAGTGCGAGATGAGAAAGCGGCGCCAAATCCCCGCTCGCCCCCAGTGACCCTTGCTGCGGGATGACCGGGTGAATGCGATGATTGAGATACGCGAGCAGTTGATCAATCAGCTCAGTCCGCACGCCGGAAAAGCCTTTCAGCAGGGCATTGGCGCGCAAAAGCAGCATGGCCCGCGATACAGATTCCGGAAACGGATCACCGACGCCGCACGCGTGAGAAAGAATCAGATTCAGCTGCAGATCCGCGGCGTCTTCTTTTTGAATCAGCACATCGCTGAACTTGCCGAATCCCGTCGTAATCCCGTAAATGGTCTTCTCCTCTTGAACGATCCGTTCAACCGCCGCCCTGCTTTTTTTCACACGTTCCATGCTTTCGGCAGATGCTTGAACCTCTTCAAAATCAAACAGCACACGCTGGGCATCTGCGGTTGTCAGTGAGGAACCGTCTAACGTCACCATCATTTCAACCCCTTTTCCTTTACTTTGGTAAAGCGCCCATACAAAAAGGAGCTATGCCATGAAAATGATATTTCACGCATAGCCCCCTATCATCTGAAATCTATGGGCTGATTCATATGTGATTAATTCCGACTCCGAATGTTTCGTGCTCAAGCCCCTTAATCGGAGCTCCGATCGTGCCGTAAAGTGAAACGGCGATCCAATCGCCTTCCGCCTCGCTTTCATACGGATTTCCCCGCAAGACGGCAAACTTCAGGCCCACGGTACGAAGCAGCGAGCCAAGCAGCATTTCGCCCCGCGTCACTCCGTGCAAAGCTTCCATTGTGGCATGATACAGCGCATGTGATTCGCGATAACCCTCAGATTGAATGACGCCGCTCTTTTTGGAAGCGGTTTCAATTGCGGCTACCACCTTATGCGCATCCATTGAACCCACTCTGCCGAGACAGACTTTCCAGCCGTCCCGTTCCAGCCGGCTGATCTGCTGGTTTTCTTCAGTCTCATGAAGCAGAAGAAGGACGGACAATCGCCCGATGCGGCGGTCTTTGTGTAAGGTCATATATGCTTCACTCAATTCTTAAATATTCTGATAACTAGTAACTGTTTTTTATATTAAGTGTTTGCGAATCAGAAGTCAAAACTTTTTTTCCAGTCTTTCACAAATCAGATTGCTATCGAAGTAAAGCGGTACATCGTGAAGCCGGCGCTGTTGATCACATATTTCCGCCATCCGCATCATAAAATGGAGCGTTGTCTTGAAAGCGTTTTAAGAAAAGAAGAGAGCGAGGAGATTTCAGAAAATGAAAACCAGTTTCTTTCGTGTGTGCCTGGTCTCAGCAGCGGTCATCGGGTTCACTCTGCCGCAGGCAAAAGCCCAGCATCCGGTTTTTTCAGAGGTCAGCGTGCATGATCCGTCCGTCATCAAAACAGGCGATACATATTATGTATTCGGCTCGCATTTGGCTTCCGCCAAGTCGAAAAACCTGATGCAGTGGCAGCAACTGTCTTCGAGCGTCAATCCCAATAATCCCCTGATCCCGAACGTCTACACCGAATTAAAAGAGACATTCGACTGGGCCCAGTCTGATACGCTGTGGGCGCCGGATGTCGCCCAGCTGGCTGACGGGAAATTTTACATGTACTATAACGCCTGTAAAGGAGACTCGCCGCGATCCGCTCTCGGTGTCGCCGTGAGTGACAACATCGAAGGGCCCTACAAAAACAAAGGCATCTTTTTGAAATCGGGCATGGAAGGAAAAAGCGAAGACGGCACGACGTATAATGCAAACGTTCATCCGAACGTCGTAGATCCGCAAACGTTTTTTGACCATAAAGGCAAGCTCTGGATGGTGTACGGCTCTTACTCCGGAGGGATTTTTATACTGGAAATGAATCCGAAAACCGGTTTCCCGCTCCCGAACCAAGGCTACGGAAAAAAACTGCTCGGCGGAAATCACAGCAGAATCGAAGGCCCGTACATCAGCTACAATCCGGAAACGAAATATTACTATCTGTATCTGTCATTCGGCGGACTTGACACAGCCGGCGGTTATCATATGCGTGTGGCGCGCTCTAAAAATCCGGACGGTCCGTACTATGACGCCGCAGGCCATAACATGCTTGACGCCAAAGGAAAAGACGGCAGTTTCTTCGACGACAAAGCAATTGAACCGTACGGGGTCAAACTCATGGGCGGCTACAGCTTCGCCTCACAATCTGAAAAAGGCACGGGCTACGTATCGCCGGGACACAACTCCGTATTTTACGACGAGAAAACGAAACGATCATACCTCATTTTCCACACCCGTTTCCCGAACAGAGGAGAAGAGCACGAAGTCAGAGTACATCGGCTGTACATGAACAAAGACGGATGGCCCGTTGCAGCGCCATACCGCTATGCGGGAGAACCGGATACACACATTCCGGCGGCCGCCGCATCCGGAACTTACAAACTCATCCAGCACGGAAAAGACATTACAGCTACGATCAAAACCCCAAAAAACATCCGGCTTAACAACGACGGCACCATTTCCGGGGAAATGACCGGAACCTGGACAATAACGGACAGCAGCAAAGCCCGAATCAACCTGAACGGCACAAATTATGACGGCGTCTTCCTGAAAGAATGGGACTCAGCGAGAGAGAAAGAAGTTGTGACGTTTAGTGTGCTGAGCGGTGATGGGGAGGCTGTTTGGGGAGTGAAATAAAAAAGCACCTACTCCAGTTTGGAGGGTGCTTTTTTATTTCTAATTAGGAGAATGAACTTCTATTGCTTTTAATAAACTAATTGAATTATGATGGACTCAACCTCTATCATTTGTAATGAATAGTATAAAATTGAAAACAAAAATATGAATACATACCTAAGAAAAAACGAAAGGAAGTTTAATTTTGAAAAAAACAATAAAAGTAGCCGCCGCAGTCATACAAAATGAAAACAATGAAATTCTATGTGCTCTACGTTCACCAACAATGTCTCTTCCTAATCTGTGGGAGTTTCCTGGTGGAAAGCTTGAAGAAGGAGAGAATGCTCGGGAAGCACTTGTAAGAGAAATTGAAGAGGAACTTGACTGTAAAATTGTTGCGGGCGATGTGATAGCCGATATTCATCATGAATATGAGAAGGTCATCGTCAATTTAATTTCAATAAAAGCGAAGATTGTATCAGGAGAGCCGGTAGCGAAAGAGCATGCGGAATTCAGATGGGTGCCTATTCGTGAGCTAGAATCACTAGAGTGGGCACCCGCTGATCTTCCGACCGTATCTGCTTTAATTCGTTAAATCCACATACAAGTTTTCTGGGACAGGCTGATGGAGCTTCCATTTGACATTCATTGGCTTGTCTCCGTGGCTTGATACATAATCCGCTTCTCCTACATAAATAAATGGTAAAGTGATGTTGTGCATTTCAGTGAATTTCCTCACAAATAAATGAATATGGTATCCTTTTTCCTTATGGTGAATTAAGTTTTGCCCTACGCTTGATGTATGTGAGGTTTGGTTTTGACTTTGCCAGTGAAAATGGCTAGGATCAATAAAATAATCTTTATATAGCAAATGATCTTCTACTTTTTCTGACTTATTCAAATTGATAAAGATTAAATAGTGATTTTTAACTCTACGTACACCCTCTCGCCAAGTCCCTTCCTGGTCAGTTGACTGAAAAAGATAAATGAGCTCATTTCTTGTGTAGGTTTGATACATTGTAAGCTTAATCTCTCTTGAAGCAAGGGCTTCTATATTGTTCATACGTCTAAATTCAATCAGTCCATAGTGGACGCGCTCCTTAATATACGGTCCGAATAATGGATCGGTTAAAATCTCGCTTACTACTGGATCTAACTTGAATGTATCACCTTGTAATGTACCAAAGCGCCAATTCTGTTTTTGATCTGATTTCGTTAAACGCTCCATTGCTCGCTGAATGAGGTCATCATGTGTATCTGTTGTGATTTGAATATGAAACTGTTTTTCTAACGATTCTTTTACATCTTCTATTGTGATGATATTTTTGTGAAAACCGCTCTGTAAAATTAACCATTCATAAGGCCATTTAATAGGTAATTGCTGTTCTAATTTTGCTACTATCCCTACAACCAAGGGGTTATTGAGAATCCCTTCATCTGTAACATTCAAATCGTCCATTTTCTTTTTGGTCTGTACCCACGATTTGTATTTCTTTATAAAAAAGGTAAGCCCAGGTGCCTGTTCAGAGTATAGAAAATCAATTAATTCTGGAGAGCGTCCTAGCTCTTGTTTAAATTGCTTGTATAACGTTTTCAGCATGGCATCTGAATTTAGTTTAATATGATCGATCTTATTTAAAATTTCTTTCTTCGTTACGGCTGAAAGGTCAACATAAGATCCTCCAGGTAAATCTGAAAACTCATGCGTCACAGCCACTCGGAGGGAATCTTTATCAAACGATTTTTGACTTGTTTGTCCAGATAGTGCGAGTGGAATAACGAATGACTTTTGATAGTTTCCGATAAAATCCAGTATCGTTACAAACTCTTTGTCGTCAGTTTTTCTAAGTCCCCGTCCTAATTGCTGAATGAAAATCGTTGGTGATTCTGTTGGTCTAAGGAACAATAGTAGATTGAGCTTTGGAATATCTATTCCTTCGTTGAAAATATCTACTGTAAATATAAGTTCTAAACTGTGATGCGGGTCCTCCAATTGGCGAATGACCTCTTGTCTTTTTGCAGGAGAATCATTGCCTTTTAAGTAAGTTGTATAAAAACCCAATTTGTTAAATTCATCACTCATGTATATTGCGTGTTCGACGTTTGTACAGAAACCTAAGCCAACCATTTTCTCGCCGTAAAAACCATACATGTTGATCATTTTGATGATATATTCTACTCGTTTATGAGTTTTTAAATGATCTACTAGCGATTTCTCTTCGTACAGCCCATTTTTCACTTTTACTTTTTCGTAACCTACAGTATGATCTGAAATTCCAAAATAGTGAAATGGCGCAAGTAGCTCTGCCTTTAGGGCATCGCGGAGTCTAATTTCGTAAACAACATTATGATCACAAATCTGAAGCACATCTTTACCGTCAAGGCGCTCTGGAGTTGCAGTTAAACCTAATAAAAACTTTGGTGTAAAGTAGTTTAATACAGCTTGATAAGTAGATGCTTCTGCATGATGGAATTCATCAATCACAATGTAGTCAAATTCATCTGTTGAAAAGGATTCCAATGTTTCTTTTTTATGTAACGTTTGTACTGTGCTAAATAGAAAACGTTTATCTCCTTCTTTTTTCGTTCCAGTCAATAAACCAAAATCTTCATGATTATTTGTGACTTTCTGGAATGTTTCAATTGCTTTTGTAAGTAACTCTTCCCGGTGGGCAAGAAAAAGATATTTATTTGGTTTAAATTGTTCAAAATCAAATGCTGCTAAAAATGTTTTTCCGGTTCCAGTGGCGGCGATGATGACTGCCTTTGTCTCCCCTTCGTTTCTTGTTTTTTTAAGGTTTCGTAACGCTTCCTTTTGCATGGCATTCGGGGACATTTTCGTTTTGTAAAGAGAGTTTTGAGCAGCAAAGGAAGCACTTACCTTTTGGCTTCCTGCTTGGAATTCCTCATAGGCTTGTAAAAATTGTTCGTCAACAGGCTGTGTCTTTTCATTCCAAATAGTGTCAAACAAATCTTTTGTTTGTTGATAAACGGGGAGATATTTGGTTTCAGGTAGTCTAACATTTAACTCATACCCGGTCGTAAGTGCAGCTTGTGATAGATTTGAAGATCCTACAATGACACTATGCTGTCCAGAACAGCGTTCAAATAAGTATGCTTTCGTATGGAAAGATTTTTTATATTCATTTACAATTCTCAACTCAACATTTTCAAATTGAAGAAGATGTCTTAACGCCTTCGGTTCTGTAATACCCATATAGGTAGATGTAATGATGCGTACAGGGACATGTCTTTTAGCAAGCTCCTGAAGCGGAGGGATCAAAAGCTGAACACCAGACCACCTTGTGAAACTAACCATAAAGTCTACCCGATCCGCCGTTAACATTTCGTGTTTTAATGCTTTGAAAAAGTTATCATGAGTTTGATGATTTCCTAGCAGTTTCAGACGATGTAGAGAAAATTCCTCTGAAATAGGAAGTTCCATTTCATTTAAACTATAAAGCACTGTGGAAAGTGGTAATGAAAAATTCGTATGTTGTCCAAGCTGAGAGGCAACCTTCTCGCTCAGCTGAATCGCTTGTTCATATTGATCTTGATCCACAAGTGTTTGAAATGTCTCGCTCAGTTGTTTTGCCGTATGTAAAGTCAAAACCTCTGCATATTCTTTTGGGCTGACCGGTTGAATGCGATGTGATGTTGGATAAAGTTTTTGTTGTTGCTGAATTTCCTCATGGAAGCCTCTATGATTTCTCATCATAATCTCCTTTTTTATATCAATAATTCCATTTTATCACTACTCTTACCAATAGGTAATACTAAAAAAGAAGAGAATAAAGTCCTATTTATTAAGCGCTAAAAAAATAACGCTGAGGTAGTTTGATTTGGTATAAAGACGTCATCGCCACAAACGGAGAAAGTCTGTAAGCGCAATGTTCCGGAGCAAGCCGGCAAAATTGACATTCAGCAAAGAGAGGAGGACAATAAAAGCAGAAAGGCGGGATTCATATGTTTAAAAAAATTCTTGCAGCAGTAGACGGTTCAGACATGAGCGGCAAAGCTTTGGACGCAGCGATCCATCTGGCGAAAGAACAGGAGGCTGAACTCACCATTCTCTATGCGGGACGTGAAGCCGTTGTCTCCACATCAGCCTTAACAGGGATTGTCTATGTTCCGGAAAACTTCATTGAAGACATTAAACATGAAGTCGAGCAAAAAGGAGCGGCCATTTTGGAAGAGGCCAAGCAGAAAGCGGCTGAAAGCGGGGTAAACGCGGAAAGCCTGTACGTCCAGGGCGAACCTGCGCATCAAATTTTAAACATAGCGAAAGAACAGCATTTCAATCTGATTGTCGTCGGAAGCCGCGGAATCAGCGGATTTAAAGAAATGATGCTCGGAAGCGTGAGCCATAAGGTCTCACAATTGTCTCCTTGTCCTGTACTGATCGTTCATTAAACGGAAGACCCTGCTGATGCGGGGTTTTTTTAATGAGAAAAGGCCGCCGGCTTTCGAAAAATAGGATGAAATCTTCCTCTGAATCAAGTAAAATGGCTGTTAGTATTTGTCTGAATAAACAGTCAATGATATGGGGGAAGCAAATCAATGCAAGCTGAACAAACATCAAATGCCGTCATCAAAATGGTCATTTCCATGGTCATTTTCGGATCAATCGGCTTTTTCTCGGAACATACGAATGTGCCTTCAATTGAACTGGTCTTTGTGAGATGTCTGTGCGCCTCATTGTTTCTGGGCGTCTGCTGGTTTGGTTCCGGACGGTACCGCACCGAACAATGGAACCGGCGTGAGGTGCTGCAGACACTGGCCTGCGGATTTTTTCTCGTGCTGAACTGGGTGTTTTTATTTAAATCATTTGAGGAGACATCAGTGACGATAGCGATTTCCGTTTATCATCTGGCTCCGGTTCTCGTCCTTCTTCTAGGGAGCCTTATATATCGGGAGAAACTGCATATTGTGTCTGTCACTTCCATCGTGATTTGTTTTCTGGGCACCGCCCTGATTTCCGGCATCAACGGAAGTACATCATTTTCTCAGCTGATGGGATCGGGTATTATTTGGGACGTGCTGGCCGCCCTTTTTTACGCCTTTACGACACTGGCCGGGAAAGGTATCAACAGTCTCAGCCCATATGCGGTCACCTGTTTGCAGACAGGGTTGGGCGTTATCATTCTTCTCCCGTTCGTCCGTTTCGGCGCTTTTTCTGATTTGTCGCATGTGAACTGGATCATGATTGTGTCAACCGGTATCATTCATACGGGCATTGTGTATTTGCTCTTTTTTGACAGCTTGCGGTTTTTATCCACCCGGTTTATTTCAATCATCGTATTTCTTGATCCGGCGGTGGCGATTGTGCTTGACACCGTATTTACGGGATTTCGCCCCGACCTTTATCAATCTTTGGGGATTGTGATGATTTTTGCGGGGATGGCGCTGTCCTTGATTCGAAAGCAAAAAGCCGTGCCGGCGGAAACTCAGGCAGACAGCACCCGTATATAGGCGGCCGTATCGGCTGCTTTTTTTGTTTTGGGGCTTTTCAGCCATAACGAAAAAGCAGACAAACAGATCATGGAAAAAGAGGATAGTAATTGTATAATACTTCATGTGTTTACAATTTAAGAGATTAAAGGAGTGAAGGGCATGAAAAAGAAGACGCGTCATCTCGCTTTCTTGGCTGCACTCGGCTTTGCGCTTTGTCTGGCCATCGTATGTTCCGCATCCAAGCAGGCAGAAGCGGCAGCGGCTTATCCGGATGTGATGCAGGGACTTACCGGATTCGCTGGCAATGCGAAGGATCATAACGGAAAAGCAAAATCCGCCGTATCGGGAGGCCAGGGCGGCCCCGTCGTCTACGTCAGCAATCTTAATGATCTGAAAAACAATGCGGGCGGAACGGACCGCAAAACCATCGTCATCACAAGTGATATTTCTTCCCCGGATAAAGCCGTTGTGACAGTCGGCGCCAATAAAACCATCGTCGGCTCTTATACCAGCCACAGGCTGACCAACATCTATCTGACCACCGGCTCCGGATCAAACAATGTGATTTTCAAAAATCTCATTATCAGCCATAATGCCGCCATTACAGGCAACAACGACATTCCGATGTACATAGCGAACGGACAGAATTACTGGATTGACCACGTCTGGTTTGAAGGACACAGCTACAATCCGAACAGCCACAGCGATTTGGGAAAGCTTCTGTATGTCGGCGCCAAAGCGGATTTTGTGACGCTGTCTAACTCTAAATTCACAGACCATCTGTACGGCCTGATTCTCGGTTATCCGAATGATGATAACGAAGGACGCAATTATATCGGCTATCCGCATATGACGATCACCAACAACTATTTTAATAACGTCTATGTGCGTTCACCGGGCCTGATGAGATACGGCTATTTTCACGCGAAAAACAACTATGTGACCAATTTCAATTTAGGATTCACCATTCATACAAACGCGACTGTCTTCTCAGAAGCCAACTATTTCGGTAACGGAAATGAAAAAGGCGGAATGATAGACGATTACGGGACGGCCCAATTCACTGACATCGGTTCATTCCCGTCGCTCAAAGCCCCGAAATCACCGCGCACCGGCTGGAATCCGAGATCAAATTACAGCTACGGCACGCTTTCAGCCCAGGACGCCAAAAACTTCGCCCAATCCTACGCGGGAGCACAAAATACAAATCTTCGCTATCCATAATACGAAAAACCGCCGGCAGCCGGCGGTTTTTTTATATGAATAAAAGGTTCAAAATTCCTATAATCCTTAAAATAACCTTAAATACCTAGGAAAATATTGATAAACAATTTCAATAATATTACTATTGTTAAGCCTATATTACAAAAGAAGGAGGAGAACCTATGAAAATAGGAAAAAAGAACAAGTGGAAAAAGTGGCTGGCCGGCACTCTTGCGGCAACGCTGATGATTTCCATTGCGCCTGCCGATGTGTTTGCGGCAGAAACGCGTGAAAAACAAGATCAAGCGAAAACCGCCGCCATTCCGGCCGCAGACCCGGAAAAAGATCTTCCGGCGGAAAGAGCATCTGAGCAGATGCCTCTTGATCAAAAAGATATCAATCAAGACGGTGAGATCACGTCTGAAAGAACTGAGAATTCAAAGCTTTACTATGAAGGCGAGGGTGTGTACAAACAGGAAATCTACACAGACCCCATTCATACGAAAGAAACCGCCAATGCGGACTGGGAAGACGTTTCTCCTGAATTGAAAACCGGCTCAAAGGAAGTCGGGACGGAAAATACAGTGCTGAATTCCGATTTTCTGAAGCAAATGAAAAACGGATTATACGCTACATTTGAACACAATGATCATAAGCTCACATACTCATTAACCGGCGCAAAAGGCCCCGATCAGGCTGCAATTACTCCGACAGATGCCTCAGCAAAAGTAAGGGAAGACAGCAACGAGCTTACGTATCAGCAAGTGTTTCCTGCAATTGATTTACAAACCTACACATTTAACGAAAACATAAAAGAAGACCTTGTGCTTCACAAATATGAAGGCTACAATTCCTTCACCTTTCAAATCAAAACTGATCTTCAGGCTAAAGAACAGGAAGACGGCTCGATCGCGTTTTCTGATGATAAAGACAATGTCGTCTACACCGTGCCGAAGCCCTTTATGACCGACTCAGATCTCGACGAAAAGTCAGGTGAAGTCAACAGGTCAGAAGATGTCAGCTTCAAGCTTGAAAAAAACAGCGAAGGCTACTTGCTCCATGTAACGGCCGATGAAAAATGGCTGAAAGATCCCAAGCGGGTTTATCCGGTATCTATTGACCCTTCAACATCAGTATCTGTGTCATCCGATACCTTTGTCATGAGCGCGTACCCGACGACAAACTACTCTGCCGCATCGCAGAAATGGGATGCCGGATTGAAAGCGTACGTGCTGAAAACTGGATATTATGACGGCACAACCGGAACGAACTACGCTTTTATGAAGTTTGATAATCTAAAGCCGATCAAAAACATGACGGTGACGAAAGCGACGCTCAAAGCGTACACAGCCCACTCCTATTACGGATCAAAGGCGACGGGGCTTTGGCTCGACACCGTTAACAGCAATTACGACAATGCCAAGATTACGTGGAAGAACAAGCCGGGCTCCAAAAACATCGGCAAAGCCGAGGTCTATAAAGGCCAATGGGCAAGCTTCGATGTCACCTCCGCAGTCAAGTCGTGGAACAGCGGCGGCGCCAATTACGGCTTTAAGCTTCACGCAAACGGCAACGGAAAAGAATATTGGAAGAAGCTGATGTCATCAGCAAACTCTGCTAAAAAACCATACATTGAAGTGACATACACAATTCCGAAGGCGGACACGCCGTCTGTCAAAGCGTATCATAACGGAGATTCGACAGGATTTTTCAATATCAGCTGGAAAAAAGCTGAAGGCGCCAAAAGCTATAAAGTCTGGCTTTATAACGGGAAAGAATATCAGGCCATTCCGGTCGGCAATGCAACCTCTTGGAGCACAAAAGGAAAAAATATCTGGCCGACAAAAGCGGAAATCGACTCCGGCAAATATAAGCTGCATACAGACGGAAAAGGCGGAACTGAATTAGCGCTTAATCCTTCGCCGGTCTATAAAAACGCCGGCGGCAGCTATCCGGCAAGTAAAAATTACTGGGTCGCGGTCAGCGCGGTGTTTGACCAGGGAGAAGGCGCCATGTCTGCGGCCGCCAAGCCCGTCATTCCGAATATCGGAAGAGTTCAGAAACCGAACACGAAAGGCTTTAATAACAACAACGCCACAGGCTGGTTTGATCTTTCCTGGAAAGCTGTATCAGGCGCAGCCGGGTATAAAATGCAAGTCTTTAACGGCAAAGGCTTTGAAACGCTTGACCTCGGAAATAAAACATCCTGGTCCACAAAAGATCAAAACATCTGGCCGACAAAGGCGGAAATCAGCGCCGGAAAATATGCGCTTCACCTGAAAGACAAAAAAGGCGCGGAATTGCCGATCAACCCGGGCCCCGTTTATAAAAACGCCGGCGGAGATGCAAATCGGAAAACTTACGGATTTAAAGTCATTGCTTATAACAAAGACGGAGAAGCGATCGCCTCACCGGAAGCGAGTCCGGCGCTGCCTGATATCGCAAAGCCGAAAAACCTGACAGGCTATGTCTATACGAACACGAAATCGAGCCAAACGGGTTATGTCAATCTCATATGGGATAAAGTCAAAAACGCCAAAGGCTACAAAATCAACATCTACAACGGAAAAGACTATCAATCATTCGATGTCGGGGATACCGATCATTGGACGACCCAAAACAAACGCATCTGGCCTTCAGCCGAAGAAGTGAAAGCGGGAAGATTCCAGCTTCACACAGACGGAAAGGGCGGCGAACTGGCGCTTGACCCTTCACCTGTTTACGAAAACGCAAACGGCAATTACAAAGGGAAGAAGAACTACTCCTTCACGCTGACCGCCTATGACGCAAACGGTGACAGCATACCGACGGCACCTTTTAACCCTGTTTTCCATGAAGGGGCGGAATTCCTCGGAACGGAAGAATTCTGGTCTATTATCGACATTCCGGACGGACAGCTGAACGGCGCGACGGGAAATGTCATCGTCAATGAGGAAGATATGTCAATCGACGGACGCGGGCCGGGGCTCGGGCTCTCCCGGACATTCAACAGCCTTGACAGCTCTGACCATATGTTCGGCCAAGGCTGGTATGCCGATGCGGAAACGTCGATCCTTTCTGAAGACGGCAGAGCCGTTTATATTGATGAGGACGCGACAACACATGTCTTCACGAAAAAATCTGACGGCACGTATCAGCCGCCGACGGGCGTTTATCTCGAACTGACGGAAACAAGCGACCAATTTGTATTAAAAACAAAAGATCAGACGAACGCTTATTTCAGCAAAAAAGGCGGCAAGCTCCAAAAAATCGTTGACGGACACAACAATACAACCGTATACGAATATAACGACAGCAATCAGCTGACCGCCATAACAGACGCATCAGGGCGCAAGCTGACATTTACCTATGATGAAAACGGCCATGTCACATCTCTTACAGGGCCGAAAAACAAAAAGATTTCATATTCATATGACAAAGACCTTCTCAAAAAGGTGACGGATACTGACGGCAGCGTCACAAGCTACGACTATGATGCCGAAGGGCGCCTCGTCAAGCAGTATTCCGCAAACAGCACGGATGACAAACCGCTGTTCACTGAATACCAATACAGCGGCCACCGTCTGGCCAAAGCCGTCAATGTGAAAAAAGAAACGTACGACTACAGCTACGACGCGGGCAAAAAAACGCTGCTCATGACGCAGCCGAACGGCCGCAAAGTGCAGTACGGCTATAATGAGGCGGGCAACCCGATTCAGATGATCGATGATGCCGAAGGGCTGAAAATCACGACCAACACTGTATACGAAGGCAACAACGTCATTCAGGACACCGATCCGAACGACGCGGATGCGGGCAAAGCGACAGAAAGCTATCAATATGATAAAGACGGCAACGTCACAGCCGTAAAAGACAACTACGGCACCGAAACGTATCAGTACAACAAAAACAATGACGTAACGAAAATGAAGGACACCGAGGGGAACATCACTGATATTGCGTACGACGGACTTGATGCCGTTTCTGAGACGGATCAAAGCGGAAAATCCTCATCCGCCGCCGTGTATGACAAGTACGGAAATCTCATTCAATCAAGCAAAGAGCTGGCAGCTTCGGCAAGTCTGCTGAAAGACGGCAGCTTTGAAGAAACAAAGCTGGGCTGGAATCTCACCGCTACGAGAGACAGCGGAAGCATCGCGTCTGTCAAAGGAAGAAGCGGCGCGCTGTCCGGACAAAAAGCATTGGAGGTCACCTCACAATCCTCTACTGCCGGAACAGAGCACGGCCATGCGTCCGCAACGCAGGAAGTGCAGCTAGAGCCGAATACGACGTATACACTCAGCGGCCAGATCAAAACGGATCTGACGAAGGCAAGAGCGTATTTCAACATTGATCTGCGTGACAAAGACCAAAAACGCATTCAATGGATTCACAATGAATCAGGCGCATTAGCCGGAAAGAATGACTGGACGAAACGGCAGATCACCTTTACAACACCGGCCAATGCAGGAAAAGCCATCGTCTATATGGAAGTGGATCATAACGACAAGGACGGCAAAGGAAAAGCGTGGTTTGATCAGGTTCAGCTGGAAAAAGGCGAAGTCTCTTCAAGCTATAACCCGGTGCAAAACAGCAGTTTCACGGCCAAAACAGATGGCTGGAGCACAAGCGGAGCCGCCGCTGACCTTGATGAAGGCTTCGATGATGACAGCTCATTAAAAGCGTCCCGCACAAATGCATCACAAGCCAATGCGGCCGCAAAACAAACCGTTACGCTAGGCCAAAGCGCGGACGATAAGCCGGTATATATCACGCTGACAGGGATGTCCAAGGCTGACGGCGTAAAATTAACGAACGACAATGATTACGCTCTTCAGGCTGACGTCACTTATGCGGACGGCACGACGGGCGTATACACCGCCAAATTCCCGCAGGGGACACAGGAATGGAACCGGGCGGCGGCAGTCATTCCGAAAACAAAGCCGATCAATAAAATCGAAATCAGCATTCTGTTCCAAAAAAGCGCCACAGGAACGGCGTGGTTTGATGATATCCGTTTAATCGAAGGAAGCATCCTGACGAAAAACACCTATGACGAAAAAGGAAACTACGTCACAAAAGAAGAAGACGAACTAGGGTATGCAAGCACTGCTTCATATGACGAGACTGGAAAGAAAATGTCTGAAACCGACGCGAAAGGCGAAACAACCGCCTACGAATACGATCAGGCCGACCAGCTGACAAAGCTGACCTTGTCAAACGGCACATCCATCCTTCACAGCTATGACAAGGAAGGAAATGAGCTGACAAAAACGATTCGGGCCAGCGCAGACCAGACCTATCAATATGAATATGACGTCATGGGCAAGCTCGTCAAAACAACCGACCCGCTCGGCAATGTACTGAAGAGTGAATATGACGCCAACAGCAACTTGACGAAAACCGTTTCCGCCAACGGCAATGAAGTGTCGCTGACCTATGACGGCACCGACCGGGTTAAGTCAAAAGCGTATAACGGCACTGAAAAATACAACTTTACCTATGACAAAAACGGCAATGAAACATCGGTCACAAACAAAGAACAAAATACAACGAAAAAACGCACCTTTGACAACAAAAACCGCCTGACCGAATTAACCGACCGCGGCGGCAGCCAAAGCTGGACGTATCCGGCTGATTCGGATAAGCTGAAAACTTTCTCATGGAGCCACGGCGGCCAAAAAGGAACAAACAGCTTTACGTACAACAAACTTGATCAAATGATTGAAATGAAAGACGGCACTTCAGCCTATACATTTGATTATGATGAAAACGGCAATGTCCAGACATTCATCAGCGGAAATGAAGTCGGCACGAGCTTCTCATATGATGAGCGGAATCTTGTCAGCTCTCTTCATATCGGAGCGAAAAACGGCGGCAGCATCTTCCGGGAAAGCTATGAATACGACGCCAACGGCAACCGCACGATCATCGACAGCTCAGCGGGCGGAAAGGTCCAGTACGAATACGGCAAGCTCAACCAGCTCGTCAAAGAAACTCATGAAGACGGCACCGTCATTCAATATACGTACGACGGCTTCGGCAACCGGACAAACGTCACCGCCACAAAGGACGGCGCAAGCAAATCAGTCAACGCATCCTTCAACATCATGAACCAGCTGACGAAGGTGAATGACGAAGACCTGTCCTACGATAAAAACGGCAACCGCACATCCGACGGCAAATACACATATACGTGGGACGCGGAAGACAACCTGACCGCCGTAACGAAAAAAGGCGAAGACAAGCCGTTCGCAACATACAAATATGATGAAAAAGGAAACAGAATCCAAAAAACCGTCAACGGAAACATCACGAACTACTTCTACGACGGAGACAGCCTGAATGTCCTGTATGAAACAGACGCAGACAACAACGTCACAAAATCATACACGTACGGTGACAGCGGCCAGCTGTTATCCTATACAAAGAACGGCAAGAAATATTTCTATCACTACAACGCACACGGCGACGTCATCGCCATCTCAGACAGCACCGGAAAAACCGTTGCCAAATATCAATACGATGCGTGGGGAAATCCGACAAAAACCGAAGCGAGCGACGAAGTAAAAGACAACCGCTACCGCTACGCAGGCTACCAATACGACGAAGAAACCGGCCTGTACTATCTCATGGCCCGCTACTACGAGCCAAGAAACGGCGTATTCCTATCACTCGACCCAGACCCGGGCAGCGACGGCGATTCACTGGATCAGAATGGGTATACTTATGGAAACAACAACCCAGTGATGAACGTCGATCCGGATGGGCATTGGGTGTGGATGGTAGCAGGAGCTTTAATTGGCGGAATTTCATCTTATAAAGCAGCAAAAGCAAAGGGGGCAAGAGGTTGGAGGTTAGTTGGATCTGTAGCCTTAGGTGCTGCTGGCGGAGCAATCGGAGGAAACTATCTACGAGTAGGACGTACTCTATATAAGGCTGGAAAATTATCTAAAACGTATTGGAACGCTAGAAAAGTTGCAAAAGCAAACAAAGGTGTAATTAAAAGAGCTAGAAATAAAAAAGGTTGGGTAGTTACTACTAAAAAACATACAGTAAGATTAATGGGAAGGAATTCAGGACAAAGGAAAAGACCTTATTATCGAATGAGTCATCATAAAAAAGGGGCCATGAACGCAAAGGGACACTATTCAAATAAACAGGCTGAGACTCATATTAAATTAAGATGGCATTCATATAGAAATATCAATAAAAGATTACGTAAGGGGAGATAAACGATGTACAAAACAATTAATGAATGGGTAGATTACATAGATGGGGGGTGCGCTGTCCTTCATTTTGATTTTCAAGTGTTTAAAAAAGAACTTTCACTTAAGATTCAGGTCGTTGAAAATAAAGCCGAATATACGCATAACATTCTTTTTCAAAATGTAGCATCTGTTTATTTCAGTGCAGATATTGGTGATATGAGATTAGAAAAAATAGATCCTGAAGAATACAATTGGCAAGTATTTGAGATGAGTTACCACCCGGAAGGAATCGGAAATCTATCAAATGCTGTAATTCCGGAGTATCAATCAAATGCTAATTTTCTCATTGACATGAACAGAATGCTGATTGCTGTAGAAGCTGAAACAGTTCGCTTTGATGATCAATCATTTTATGCGTATCATTCGAAATTATAAATAAACAAATAAGAGAGGTTCCCAGCCCTCTCTTTTCTTACATAACGAAATCGTTCGCGGAGGTAAACATGAGAAGTCCTTTAAATTTACAAAAAGAATCATTAAGGGCTATAGGGAAGCTAGATGTCATATGATCTAGTGAGTAAAGATATTGAAGGCCGGCTGCTTTCTAACAGCTTTATTTTAGTTGAGCCGTCCTTCTCATTTGCTATCTGTTTATTTCACACAGAATACGGCTGTGAGCTTGTGTATAAACCGCTGAAAAGAGGTTCAAAATGCATCCCTTTTTTATAAAAAACACAAAGGAATCGGCGGTTTTTCAATCCCAAATATATTCCTTATTTCATGAAAACAAAACGTTGCCCGAACAAGTATTTAAACAACGAAAACATTATTATCTATTCGAAGAATTCCACTGGGTCTTGTCTAAAGAAGGCTGGGAGATGCTCAAAAGTTTGGCGCATCATCATCACGATGATTTTATCTTAATGGCTGTTCTGGCACAACCGGATGATATGAATCGGTTTTACGGGGAATTCGGATATTTTAACTGGTTAAAGATTCCTTTATATATAACCAAAGATGAATATCTTTCAATCTTAACTGATTATCCAAAGTACAGTAAAAATGACAGCATAATGAATATTGCATCCCGCGTCGTATGGGCTTCACCGACTTTCAAGTGGGCGATTTACGGAGAGAGAGAATTTGAAATTTGTATTTTAGGCATTGATCAGGAGATTGCGGGAAAAACGTTAGAATCATGGAGGCCGTTAGATGATCATGTTTTAGACTGGATATCAGTTGTATGCCCGGATCAGACTGTTCCGGATGAATTTCAAAAAAAGCTCACCGCGCATTATAAATACAAGGGGCAATGACATGAAAATAAAAATGAACAAGATACACGATGAATCAGTAAAAGGATGTTTTTGTCACTTTGACAACTGCGGACGTCAGTATCTTGGTCAGCATCAGAATGGCAGTCTTTCATTTACGATCACGGAGGAATCCGGCGATACCCGAGAGGTTCATATCGATGAACAAATTCCGTGTGAGGATATTATGCTGTTTCAACAGAGTTCGGCTGACTGGTATGTGTTGATTTTCTTTGAATCGCATGAGTATAAAGTGAAAGTATTTTCAGCAGAAGGAACTGAACAAAGTGCATTTTCTCTGCCTTCAGGAGTTTCATGCAGTCTTTTGGATGAAAAACAAAACCTGTGGATCGGTTTAAGTGATGAAGGTATTTATAGTGATGAAAATCCTGAAGGGCACAGTGTGCTGTGCTTCACTTTAGAAGGGCACCTAAAGAAAACTCACATTGATCAGCAGCTTTCAGAAATGTATGCGCCCGCGGCAGATGACTGCTATGCACTTGCAGAAAAAAACGGACTGATCTACATGCTGTATTATTCATATACAGTCATTGCTGCGTTTGATGAAACCGACGTGAAACGAGTGTGGATTATTTCTGATAAAGCATGTTCAGGGGTTTACGATCAGCTTGCGATTTCAGGTGACGGGTTTTGGATATGCAAAGATGATCATTCACTGTCCCTCATTCCGGCTGATGTCAGTCTGCCGGTGCAAGGGATAACGTGCTGTGATGCGGATGGTGATGAGCTTTCCGGGCATCAGCTGAAGCTGACTGGCAATGCCATTTACGCGGTCTCGAATTCGGGGATTTATAAGCGGGATATCAGTAATTGGAAAGCGTCAAAATGAGATGATGAAATCCAACAGATATTCTTTAAATAATGACGTCATCCGAAACCTGAAATTATACAAAAAAGAATTAGAGGGGCCGCTGCCTTCAGATACAGGGAGATTCGAAGAAGACTTTGAGGGTGCTGCCTGTGCTGGGGATTTTTATGAATACTTCGCACTTATCTGCGGCGGCTTAGATTTTGTGTTGGCGAATAAACAAATGCCTGCACGGCAGCGTAAAGCCTTATATAAATCCTTTTTTGAGCTGTATCCGCAATATGCGCAGCTGAAAAACGCTTTAACAGATTATCCGGAGCTCAGCCGGGAAATCGGGCGGCACGAACGGGCCAGGAGGCTGTTAGTCAGCATTTTAAACAAGAAATGAAAGGCAGGCTTCTAACGTGAAAGAACCCACAAGAGCAGAATGTCTGAAGAAGGCTGGTCTGATCCTGAACGGTCAAGCGGCGAGGGAAGAAGTGTCGGATTGGGCGTGCGAGTACGTGGCTGCAGATGATCCGGCGGTTGAGGATGAAACCGTTTGGGAGATGCTCGTATATTTGAGCGGGTTTGATCTGAAAGATTCGCCTGATTCGTATCTGCATACGAAAGAAGAATTAAAAGATTGGATGCAGACATATAAAGAAATTCATGGGGGGGTGTAAGATTCATTTGAGTCAGACATGCCAATTCAGCTGAAAAAAAGGAGGCACAAAATGGAGTGGCACAAACATGAGAAAGCAGTTCTACTGAGGCTGGATGATCTTGAAAGCATCACCGACATCCATCTGGATATCAGCCCGGTCGACGGCGGCTGGGAATCGATCCGCTACTATGTCGATGACGGGGAAGGAAGCATGAGCTTTTATTGCGCCAAATGGGTCGTGCTTGACATGAAGAAAAAGCACTCCCCCCGAATGGCCCGGCAAAACGTCAGGGTAAAGCGGCGGCATTTCGCGTATAATGAGGGGAGCCGGACAGAGAAGGAGTTTAGTCATGAATGAGTTTAATGAATATGCGATCAGCCCCGAGATCCGACGGGCGCTGAATGGCTTGCAATACACCGAGCCGACTGAAGTGCAGCGGCGCGTCATCCCCGCCGCGCTGCAAAAAAAAGACCTCGTCGTCAAATCACAGACGGGCAGCGGCAAAACCGCGGCTTTCGGCATTCCGATCTGTGAGCTTGCGGAATGGGAGGAAAACAAACCGCAGGCGCTGATTTTAACGCCGACCCGCGAGCTTGCGGCGCAGATTAAAGAAGATATCACGAATATCGGCCGTTTCAAACGGATAAAAGCCACAGCGGTTTTCGGAAAAGCTTCTTTTGACAAACAGAAAACCGAACTGAAGCAAAAAAGCCACGTCGTTGCCGGAACGCCGGGGCGTGTGCTTGATCATATAGAGAAAGGGACGCTGCCGCTTGAACGGCTGGCGTATGTAGTGATTGACGAAGCGGATGAAATGCTGAATATGGGATTTATTGAACAGGTGGAAGCCATCATTCAGCATCTGCCGAAAAACAGAGTCACCATGCTGTTTTCAGCGACGCTGCCGGATGACGTCGAGAAGCTGAGCCGCACATATATGAAAGACCCTGAATTGATTGAAGTAAAAGCGGAAGGCCTGACGACAAAAGACATTGAGCATTTTGTCACCAGAACAGAAGAAGAGGACAAAACATCTTTGCTGCGTGATGTCCTGATCACCGAAAACCCGGACAGCTGCATCATATTCTGCCGGACAAAAGAAAGAGTCATCCAGTTAACCGATGAGCTGGACAGGCTGGGCTATCCTTGCGATAAAATTCACGGCGGCATGGTGCAGGAAGACCGCTTTGACGTCATGAATGAATTCAAGCGCGGCGAGTTCCGCTATCTCATTGCGACCGATGTTGCCGCCAGAGGAATTGATATTGAAAACATCAGCCTCGTCATCAATTATGATATTCCGCTTGAAAAAGAAAGCTATGTACACCGCACCGGCAGAACGGGCCGCGCCGGACACCGCGGACTGGCCGTTACGTTTGTGACGCCGTCTGAATCACGGTTTCTGAATGACATTGAGACATATATCGGTTTCCGCATCAAAAAGCGGGAGGCGCCGTCTGAGAAAGAAACAGCGGAACGGAAAGCGGCTTTTGCGGAAAAATTGAACGCCCGCCCCGATGTCAAAACAGACAAAAGCGAACAGTTAAACAAAGACATCATGAAGCTGTACTTTAACGGCGGGAAAAAGAAAAAACTCAGAGCGGTCGATTTTGTCGGAACGATTGCGAAAATCGACGGCGTTTCAGCCGATGATATCGGGATTATCACGATTCTGGACAACGCATCGTACGTCGAGATTCTGAACGGCAAAGGCCCGCACGTTCTTGACATCATGAAAAATACGACGGTCAAAGGCAAAAAACTGAAAGTCCATAAAGCCAAGAAATAAAAAAAAGCCTGCCGCGCGCAGGCTTTTTTTACGTCGTCTCCTCAGGCACGAACGCAAGGATGCCAATCCCGATCACAAATAACAAAATCAGGCTGAACACGGCGGCTGACGAATTTCCGGTCAGCTGGGCGGTCACGGCAATCAAAAGCGGGCCGATAATTGAAGCGAACTTGCCGAAGATATTATAAAAGCCGAAAAACTCATTGGCGTTCTGTTTGGGGACAAGCTTGGCAAAGCAAGAGCGGCTCAGCGCCTGAATACCTCCTTGGGAAGTGGCGACAAGCATAGCCAAAACCCAGAAATCAAAAGCGGAATCCATAAAATAAGCATACGTGCAGACAATCATATACACGCCGATTCCGGCATAAAGCATCGTTTTTCCTTTAAACCGTTCGGCCAGCCGTCCGTACAAAATCGAAAAAGGCGCGGCGACGACCTGTGTGACAAATAAAACAATCAGCAGATTGGCCGCGCTGATGCCGAGGTCAGCCCCGTATGACGTGGACATCGTAATGATGGTGCCAACCCCGTCGATATAGAAGAAATAGGCGATTAGAAACAAAAACAGCGCCCGGTGCTTCCTGATCTGCTTCAGCGTGCCGGCCAGCCGTATAAAACTGCTGAGTACAAGCCGCGGCTCCCTCTCGATATAATAGCGCTGGCGGACGCGGAGAAGGAGCGGGATCGAAAACAGCCCCCACCATGCCGCCGTAATCAAAAAGGCAATGCGGCCGGCAACCTGGGCGGACAGCGGAATCACCTCCGCTTGTGCTGAAAGAATGACGGCAATGCTGAGGAGAAAAGGGATCGTGCTGCCGATATAGCCCAGTCCAAATCCCCTGGCGGACACCATATTCATCCGCTCCTTTGCGGCCACATCAACGAGAAACGCATCATAAAATACATTAGATCCGGCAAAGCCGATCGTGGAAATCGTATAACAAATTAATAACAGCATCCAAGATTCGCCGGGAATCAAAGCCAGCGCGGCTGTGCCCGCCACACCGATCAGAAGAAAGAAGGCAAAAAACCGTTTCTTGCATCCTTTGTAGTCGGCAATCGTTCCTAAGACGGGGCCGAGCATCGCCAAAATAAAAGTCGCGGCGGCAATCGTATAGCCCAAATAAGCGGTAGAATCAGCCGCGCTGACACCGTTTTCCGCCGCCGCGGCTTTAAAAAACAAGGGGAAAACAGCCGTCATAATAATGACCGAATAAGCTGAATTGGCCCAATCATACAGCATCCAGCTGCTTTCTTCTTTCGAAAACCGTTTCATCACACACGCTCCTTCCCAAAAACCGGTTCTCTGCATTATATGCGCCTCATCCGCATCGTTGGACAAAGATTTCTGAACGGCGTTTTCTGATTGACCTGGAGATATTGAACTAGTTCAAAGGTGTAGCAGGTAAATGGCCAGGCGGGAGGGAGACAGAATTGAAGATTGCGAAAGTCATTAATAATAATGTTGTCAGTGTGCTCAAAGAAGGCAATCAGGAATTGGTCATCATGGGCCGGGGCATTGCTTTTCAAAAGAAAACGGGAGACCCGGTAGATGAAGCCCGCATTGAGAAAGTGTTCACGCTCGATAACAAAGATGTATCCGAAAAGTTCAAAACCCTTTTGTATGATATCCCGATCGAATGTATGGAAGTATCCGAAGAGATTATCAGCTATGCGAAATTACAGCTCGGCAAAAAGCTCAATGACAGCATCTATGTGTCGCTGACCGACCATATTAACTTTGCGATCCAGCGCAATAAGAAAGGGCTGGATATCAAAAATGCCTTACTGTGGGAAACGAAACGGCTGTACAAAGACGAATTTGCAATCGGCAAACAAGCGTTGGCCATGGTAAAAAACAAGACTGGCGTGTCTCTGCCGGAGGATGAAGCAGGCTTTATTGCGCTGCATATTGTCAATGCCGAGCTGAATGAAGAGATGCCCAATATCATCAACATTACAAAAGTTATGCAAGAGATTTTGAGTATCGTAAAATACCATTTTAAGATTGACTTCAACGAGGAATCACTTCACTATTATCGGTTTGTCACCCACTTAAAGTTTTTCGCGCAGCGTCTTTTTAACGGCACACATATCGAAAGCCAGGACGATTTTTTGCTGAAGTCAGTGAAAGAAAAGTACCATCGGGCGTATGAATGCACGAAGAAAATCCAAACATGCATTGAGCGGGCGTATGAACACAAGCTCACCAGTGACGAGCTGCTGTATTTAACGATTCACATAGAAAGGGTAGTCAAATAAGCATAATGAAAGCGTTGGCATTTTTTCTTCATTCACATATGATCTTGTTAGGATTGTTACTGATAAGCAGGCAAAACCTAAATTACAATGAGCGCGGATCATCTCTGTTTGTGCTGATGGTAATTTAGGTCTTTTTAAGTTTCGTTTTTATCATTATTCTGACTGATGTTCCCTTTTATAGAATCATGTATGATCGATAAAGAAATCGCTTTCAAAGAAAGGGGAATGCCAACATGTTTTATCGTATGAAACGAGTGCTGCTGCTTCTTGTCACTGGATTGTTTTTGAGTTTGTGTGCGATCACTTCTACTGCATCAGCTCAAACAGGCGGATCGTTTTTTGAACCTTTTAACAGCTATAACTCCGGATTATGGCGAAAAGCAAATGGTTACTCCAATGGAGATATGTTCAACTGCACGTGGCGTGCAAATAATGTGTCCGTGACGTCATCAGGTGAAATGCATTTGGCGCTGACAAGCCCGTCTTATAACAAGTTTGACTGCGGGGAGAACCGCTCCGCTCAAACCTATGGCTATGGACTTTATGAAGTCAGAATGAAACCGGCTAAAAACACAGGGATCGTTTCATCGTTCTTCACTTATACAGGTCCAACGGATGGTACCCCTTGGGATGAGATTGATATCGAATTTTTAGGAAAAGACACGACAAAGGTTCAATTTAATTATTATACAAATGGAAAGGGAAATCATGAGAAGGTTGCGGATCTCGGATTTGATGCGGCCAATGCCTATCATACGTATGCGTTCGATTGGCAGCCAAACTCTATTAAATGGTATGTCGATGGGCAATTAAAACATACTGCGACAAGCCAAATCCCGACAACACCGGGAAAGATCATGATGAACTTATGGAATGGGATAGGTGTCGATGACTGGCTCGGTTCCTACAATGGTGTAAATCCGCTATACGCTCATTATGACTGGGTGCGCTATACAAAAAAATAATGTACAGAAAAGGATTTCCGCCATCGGAAATCCTTTTTTAATTAAAACGAAATAATCCCAATCAAAAGCGCCGCAATCGTCATCACAATCGTTGTACCGACGGCCCATTTAATAGTGAATTTTTGATGATCGCCAAAGCTGACGCCCGCCATTCCGACCAGTAGATAGGTGGATGGCACAAGCGGGCTGAGCAGATGCACAGGCTGCCCCAGCAAGGAGGCTCTTCCGATTTCAGCGGCGTCTATTCCGTAAGCGGAAGCGGCTTCGGCGATGATGGGAAGCACACCGAAGTAAAAGGCGTCATTCGACATGAAAAAGGTGAAAGGCATGCTGGCAATCGCAGTGATCAACGGCAGATGCGGGCCCATGGCATCAGGGATGAGGGAAACGAGAGAATGCGCCATCGCATCGACCATTTTTGTGCCTGAGAGAATGCCTGTGAATATGCCTGCCGCAAACACCATTGAGACAACGTTTAACGCATTACCCGCATGTGCCGAAATCCGTTTCTGCTGCTCTTTGACATTTGGATAGTTGATCATCAAGGCGATGGCGAACGCGATCATAAAAAGAACAGGGATGGGAAGCAGGCTGGTGATCAGCGCGGCCATCAGAGCAACAGTCAGCAGCAGGTTAAACCATTGGAGAGCGGGACGCTTCAGCGGCGCTGCCTCCGGATCAGAAGACGGCGCGTGTTCAATCGAAATGATGCCGAGCCGCTTCCGTTCTTTTTTTCCGAGGAGATAAGCAACGGCGATCACCCAGAGAATGCCGGCGATCATAGCGGGAATCAGCGGCGTAAAAACTTCTGACGTGTCCAATTTCAAGGAAGCCAAAACCCTCGCCGTCGGCCCGCCCCACGGAATAATATTCATGACCCCCGAACCGAGCATCGCAATCCCCGCCAGCACCAAACGGTTCATGCCGAGCCGTTTGTAAAGGGGCAGCATTGCCGCAATCGTAATCATATACGTTGTTGTCCCATCTCCGTCCAGCGAAATGGTCATCGTCAGAACCGCTGTGCCGATGGCGATTTTTAACGGATCCCCTTTGACAAGCGATAGAATTTTGGCAATGAGGGGATCAAACAGACCTGAGTCAATCATAATGCCGAAATACAGGATGGCGAATAACAGCATGATCCCGGTTGGAGCGAGGTCTGTAACGCCTTGAATCATCATCTCGCCGAGATCTTTGCCAAATCCGCTGATCAGGGCAAACACAACAGGAACGACAATCAAAGCGATAAGAGCGGAAAGCCGGTTAGACATAATAAGATACATAAAGACAATCATCATCACAAAACCGAGTATGGCAAGCACGATATGACCTCCCCTGTTCAACAGCTGTATTGGTAAGCGCTTTCACGATTTATTTCTGTGAAAATGGCTTATTTCAAAATGTGTATGACCGCATATGTAAATACAGACCTAAAATCCTAATGAGCGGATCAGCAGTTTATATGAAGAACGCCGCGGGTAAATGTGCTGTAGAATGTTTCGTTTTAAAAGGGGGAACTGACATGAGTGATGATCAAAACAAACGAGTAAATGAACACTCAAAGGACGAACAGCTGGAGCAGTACCGGTCTGATAACAGCGGCAAAAAAATGACGACCAATCAGGGGCTTCGCGTGTCTGAGGATGAGCATTCTTTAAAAGCGGGCGTCCGCGGCCCCACGCTGATGGAGGATTTTCATTTTCGTGAAAAAATGACGCACTTTGACCACGAGCGTATTCCGGAACGGGTCGTTCATGCGCGCGGGTACGGCGTTCATGGGCATTTTCAGGTGTACGAACCGATGACGGAATATACACGGGCGAAATTTTTGCAGGACCCGTCCGTCAAAACGCCTGTTTTCGTCCGTTTCTCAACAGTGGCGGGCTCCAAGGGGTCAGCCGACACCGTCCGTGACGCCAGGGGATTTGCGACGAAGTTTTATACTGAAGAGGGGAACTATGACCTCGTCGGAAACAATATTCCGGTGTTCTTCATTCAGGACGCGATCAAATTCCCGGATCTCGTTCACGCCATAAAACCGGAACCGCACAATGAAATGCCGCAGGCTGCGACGGCTCATGATACGTTCTGGGATTTTGTCGCAAACAATCCTGAATCCGCGCACATGGTCATGTGGACGATGTCTGACCGAGGCATCCCGCGAAGCTATCGGATGATGGAGGGCTTCGGCGTGCATACGTTCCTTTTCGTCAACGAGAAAGGAAAAGCGCGCTTTGTAAAATTCCACTGGAAACCCGTGCTCGGCGTTCATTCCCTCGTATGGGATGAAGCGCAGAAAATTGCCGGGAAAGATCCCGATTTCAATCGCCGCGACCTGTGGGAAACGATTGAAAACGGCGGCAAAGTCGAGTATGAGCTCGGTGTTCAGATGATAGACGAAGAAGACGAGTTCAAATTTGATTTTGATATCCTTGATCCGACAAAACTGTGGCCGGAAGAATTGGTTCCCGTCAAGCTGATCGGAAAAATGACCCTTGACCGCAATCAGGACAATGTCTTTGCGGAAACGGAACAGGTCGCCTTTCACCCGGGAAATGTCGTGCCGGGCATCGATTTTACCAATGACCCGCTTCTTCAAGGCCGGCTTTTCTCTTATACGGATACACAGCTCATCCGTCTTGGCGGACCGAACTTTCACGAGATTCCGATCAACCGGCCGGTCTGCCCGTTCCATAACAACCAATACGACGGCTACCACCGGATGACGATTAATAAGGGTCCCGTCGCCTATCATAAAAATTCTCTGCAGAACAATGATCCGTCGCCGGCCTCAGAAGAAGAAGGCGGATACGTTCATTACCAGGAAAAAGTAGAAGGCAGAAAAATCCGCCAGCGCAGTGAGAGCTTCAATGACTATTTTTCTCAGGCCAAGATGTTCTGGAACAGCATGTCTCCCGCCGAGAAAGAACATATCATCTCCGCGTTCTGTTTTGAAGTCGGAAAAGTGAACAGCAAGGATGTGCAGCAGCAGGTGGTTGATGTCTTCAGTCATGTCGACGCCGGGCTTGCCGAGCGTGTTGCGAAAGGAATCGGCGTGAACCCGCCGCCGAAGGATCGTGAATCAGATGAAACGTTCACTTCCCCGGCCTTAAGCCAGGAAAACACGGTGAAGACGGCAGCGACAAGGCAGGTCGCGGTTTTAACCGACCACGGGTTTTCTGATGAGAAAGTCAAACAAGTGCTTGACGCATGCAAACAGGCGGGAGTCAGAGCCGATATCATCAGCCCCGCGCTGGGAACCGTGAAGGGAGAAAACGGTACGGAGCTGGAAGCGTCAGCCACTTTCCTGACAGCGGATTCCGTCCTGTACGACGCTGTTTTCATTCCGGGCGGAAAACAAAGCACAGACAGCCTCAAAGCCCAAAAATCGGCCAGAGACTTTGTCAGCGAAGCCTTCAGCCATTACAAAGCGATCGGCGCCTCCGGTGAAGGAAAAGAACTTCTCGCCCTCGCCGCCGGAACCGAAAGCGGCCCCGGTCTTGTTCCGGACGGAAACTGCGAACAATTTCTGAAAGCCGTGGCTGAGCATCGGCATTGGGACAGAAACATATAAGAATATATTTGAGTGCCTCTGAAAATGAGGCACTTTTTAAGTTATTAGAGTAGAATAACGAGAGTTGAGTTAATAATAGAACAAACTAAAAATTTAATCTCTATATTACTTGAACTGAAGTTGATTTTTAGTTAACATAAGTTTAAAGTTAGTAATTATCTCGCGATAAAAGTTAGGAGAGTTTTATGAAAAAGAGAAGCCGTGGATTTCCGCGATTTAATTTAGAAAATACTTTAAAGTTTGCTAAGTTAATAAGAAGTTATTCAGGAGATAGCGATATTGAAAAAGACTTAATAACAAAAGCTCTGGGATATAAAAAATACAGCGGGGCTGTAGGCAACAAAATAGCATCCTTAAAACACTTTGGATTATTAGAAAGATCCTCTGGTAATTATAAGCTGACTCAGCTTTCCAAAAGGATAATTGATTCAATGAGCGAGAAGGATTTTCAAAGTGCTTTGAGAACAGCATTTCTTCAACCAGAACTATTTGCTGAACTTTTTAATAAGTATTCAAGTGAAGGAGCAATTCCAGATAATTTACCTGAGATTTTAAATGCATATCATGAAATTTCAGATAACAGTAGTGAATATGCCTCTAGGATTTTCATTGAGTCAGCTTTATTCGCTAATATAATACATAAAAATAAAAAAATAATAAAATCAAATAGAGAGGAAACATTTATGGATAAAAAAAACAGCACTCCAAGAGAAGCGTTAGAACAAGGAACTATTGAAATGCAAAGGTTCGATTTTTCCCTTACTAATGGCAAATCTGCAAAAATTATAGTACCGGGGACATTAATTAAGAGAGACATTCAAATTATTCGAAAACAGATTGAAACTTTGGAACTTCAAGTAGAAGAATAATAAAAGCAGAGGGATACATAGTGAAGCCGTTTACCGAAAAACAACTTGAAGAATATTACCGGCGTGACGAAAACATGATGATTTTGGTGTTTGCCCAATGGTGCGTCAATCATGACCTTGATCCGATGGCCATTTACAGCAAGGCTTATCCCGGACAGCCTTTAAACGAAGAGCTGCGAAAAACGGCTGAAGAACTTGTCGTGCCGAAGGAGGAATCAGAACCGATTCCTGATCAAACTGTCATCGGCGTTTTGGAGATGTTCGGCAACTCCGATTTGGCAGAAGCCGTTTATGAAGCCATTGCGCAAAGACCTTCACGGTAAAAGAGGCGTGGATTTTCCATGTCTCTTTTTTTCATGGAGAAAATGTGAAAGAAGGCCCAGAAACAATTTGCTGATCCGCGCTGTCTATAGAGTGTAACCCGTTTTCAAAAAGGGAACGGTAATGAAAAGGAGGAGTTGTGATGAAAAAGGCATTCAAAATGATGGCGGCCGTGCTCTTAACCGTGCTGACAGCCGCGCCGTTCGGAGGTTTCGCGCCTTCAGCCGAGGCCGCGCAAACCGCAAAGCCCGTTGTCAAAAGCCATACGTATAAGCATGTAAAACAGCTGACATACCCCGAGGTCACAAATACGGGAAACGCATCTTTTGAAAAGAGAATCAATCAGGACTTCAAACGCTATATTGAACAATCGTATCAAGAATATGTGAAAAACAAAAAAGACGGTGAGAAACAAGGCTACAAAGCGGAATACCAGGCAGATTTCAAGGTGAAATATAATCAAGACGGCAAGCTCAGCATTCAGACGGAAGACTACAGTTACACAGGCGGCGCACACGGGCTGACAGCCGTTCAGACCTTTAATTACGACTTGGCCGCAAAAAAACGGGTCACACTCAATGATGTGCTGAATACAAAAACGAAAGCTAACAAGACGAGAGACTATCTTTACGGCTACATCAAGAAACATGACGATCTGTTTGACCAGGACGTCAAAAAACAAGAGATCATCCTGAATAACGAAAGACCTTTCTTCTTTACGAAAAACGGCATTGCCGTTGTGTTCGGACAATATGATGTCGGACCGTACGCGGCAGGAATCCGGGACGTTTTCGTACCTGCATCCGTCTATCAATAAAAAAAGCGATATCACTCCAAAACGGAGCGGTATCGCTTTTTTTCTTTTACCAGACAAACAATCCGACAATCGCCGCGCTCAATAAGGAAACGGCAATTCCGCTGACAAGCAGCTTCCAGACGTTTTTTCCGATGATGGCTGATTTTTCACCATCAAGCAGAGATTGATAAGATCCGTAGATCATACCGATGGTGCTGAAGTTTGCGAATGATGTCAGGAATGTCGTAGCCACGGCAATCGTGTGCGGCGGGAGTGAATTCAGCTGCCCTTTCAGATCGGCCATTGCCACAAATTCATTCGTCGCGAGCTTGATGCCCATCAGCTGTGCGACATACATCGCGTCATGTACGCCTAATCCGAGAAGGAAGGCAAACGGACTGAAGATGTATGAGAAAATCTTTTGAATGGTCAAACCGTGCACGAACAGTCCGAGTACGCCGTTTAACGCGGCCGTTAACGCCACATAGCCGATTACCATCGCTAAAATGACAATGACCATGTTCATGCCGACAAGCATACTGTTAGAAATCGTGGAGAAGAAGTCTTTTTTCTCCGCTTTTGAAGGAACGTAAATAATATCATCCTCTTTAGAAACGTCCACAGGATTCAGCATATTGGCGATTAAAAGCGCGTTTAAGCAATTCAGCGGGATGGCTGTAAACACATAAGTGGACGGAACCATCGTCAAGTACGATCCGATGATCGAGCCGCTGATGCTGCTCATGCTCATCAGCCCGAATGTCAGAAGCCGGTTGTTGCTGACGGCGGCAAGCTGCTGGCGGATGACGGCTAAAGCTTCCGTATTTCCTAAAAACATCATCTGGATGGAGAAAAAGCTCTCCAGTTTCGGCAGACGGGATATTTTAGAAATCAGCCAGCCGATTTTATCAATGAGCCACGGCAGAATACCGAAATAAGACAGCATATCAAAGAAGGTCACGACGAAGATAATCGGCAGCAATGCGCTGAAGAAAAAATCAACCGTCGGGTTCGCCATGACAGACGGAAAAGCGAACGCAATCCCTTGACTGGCGCAGGAAATCAGCCATGTAAAGAACGCGCCGATCTTCCCGATGACAAAGCCGCCGATTTTTGTCCCTAACATAAACCAAGTAATCAGAAACTCAAAGACGAGGAGCATGACAATCGGACGCCATTTAATCTTCTTCTTGTTGGGAGAGCATAAGAAAACAACAGCCATGACAACAATGAGACCGACAATGTTCAATAAAAAGTACATGTGAGCAACTCCTATAAGGGTATTATGGAAATAAAAAAAGCTCTTATTCGTCACAAATTCCTGAAAGCCAGAAAGTGTGATAAATAAGAGCCAAAAGAAAAGAATAGACAGCGTCATATGCTTTTCACTCGTTCAAATTTATGCAAACTTTCTTGTAGTCTAGTCTTTTACGGCACTAGGTAGAAACAATCAGACCATATTACTGATCATATACAAGAATAACGATATTACATGAGATAGCAGTATTTTATCGTTTCAATTTTTGAAAATCAACCTTTTTAGATATTTTCAAAATAATAAATTTATATTATAAATAAAGAAAATAAAGGATGTCTATAAGTAATTGGATAATAAAGGTTTAAAATACCCCCAAAACCGTTCCGGTTCATTGTAAAGACGGGATGCAGCTGATAAAATGGATCTGAGGGCACAGCCTTCAAAAGACGGCAGAAAAGGGGGCATTTTCGTGATCATCCAATTCATTCGTTACAGATAATGAGAGGTATAGATAAATAGGTAAAACCTTCCAATTCGGCAAGGTTTATTTGTCTATGCCTTTTTCATTTCATCGGAATAACGAATGAATGAGGTGTTTTTTTTGACGTCTATAAAAAGAAAACGCGCGGAATTACTGCAATCATGCCAATCCGTGTTCAGGTGTCCGCTATGCCGGTCGGCCATGGCGGTCTCACGATACCGAAGCTTGATTTGCGGACAGGGGCATACATTTGATATATCAAAGCAGGGATATGTGAATTTCCTCAATAAATCGGTCAAAACCCGCTATGACAGGCAGCTGTTCGAAGCGAGACGCGAGCTTTTTGACAGCCGGGAATTTTTTGCTCCGGTTCAAAAGGAGATCGCCGCCATCATCACCCATATTCAACCTCCGCAAAAACCGGCGGCGATATTGGATGCGGGATGCGGAGAAGGCTCTCATTTAGCCGCCGTATGCAAATTGCTTCAGCCCGCTTTTTCCGTGACGGGAATCGGCATTGATCTCTCGAAAGAAGGTGTGCTGCATGCCGCAAAGGCGTTCGGGAATCATTTGGTTTTTGCCGTCGCTGATGTGGCGGATGCGCCGTTTGCCGACAGCTGTTTTGATGTCGTGATGTCTGTTTTATCACCTTGGAATTACAAGGAATGTAGCAGGCTTTTACGAAAGGGCGGCACAGTCATTAAAGCGGTGCCGCGGCGTGATTATTTGAAGGAAGTAAGGGAATTCTTCTTCGGAGACAGCCCTCGGCGGAATGACACCGCCGATTCTGCGGCCGGACGATTCCAAGCGGGCTTTCAAACCTTTGAGCGCAAACGGCTGTGTTACACGAAGACCTTAGCGCAGCCTGACCTCGAGCGGCTTGTGAAAATGACGCCCTTAACATGGAAATGTACTGATGACAGCATCCGGCGGTTCATCAGCCGGAAAGAGGCTGCTGTCACGATAGATATCGATATTTTAATCGGAACCGATCCGCTGTAAAACGGAAAAGACACGCTAATCGCGTGTCTTTTTTTTATTTCCAGACTTCACCGGCAATGTTGACGACATGGCGCAGTTTCGCCCATTGCTGTTCTTCTGTGATCAGGTTTCCTTCCTCAGTGGAGGCGAATCCGCATTGCGGGCTGAGGCAAAGCTGATCCAGGCTGACATATTGTGAAGCTTCTTCAATCCGGCGTTTAATCGCGTCCTTGTCTTCAAGTTCGCCATGTTTCGACGTAATCAAGCCAAGCACAAGCTGAAGATCAGAGCGTTTGACATAGCGGAGCGGTTCAAAGCCGCCGGAGCGGGAATCATCATATTCCAGGAACAATCCGTCAAGGTCAAGCCCGTCAAAAATCGTTTCAGCCGCTGCATCATAGCCGCCTTCAACCGTCCATGTGGATTGGAAGTTGCCGCGGCAGATATGCATCGTAACCTTCAGATCGTCAGGGCGGTCCTTGATGGCGTCATTAATGGAAGCGGCAAACAGCTTGCGCAGCTCATCCGGCGTTGTGCCGAAAGCTTCAATCTGACGAAGCCCCGCTTCTGATAAGAAAACGGCCCATGCGGTGTCATCGAGCTGAAGGTAGCGGCACCCGGCGTCATAGAAAGCTTGAATCGCTTTTTTATACGCCTTTGACACATCGTGCTGAAATTGTTTGTAATCATTCTGGTAGGACGCTTTTTCCAATTTTCCGCGGAAAAACAGCATATTCGGACTTGGGATGGTCATTTTCGGAACAGCATCGCCGGCAATGCTGTGCAGGAATTTATAATCTTCGAGCATCGGATGCTGAGAAAAATCAATATCTCCCGTTACTTTAATGCCGCGCGCTTTCGTCTGTACGTTGTGAAACTGAATGCCGCTTTCAGGCGTAAATGCTTCGACGCCGTCTAAGTTTTCGAGAAAATCAAAATGCCACCAGGCACGGCGGAATTCGCCGTCAGTCACGACATTGAGGCCGGTTTCTTTCTGCTTTTTCACACTGCGGATGATTTCTTTGTTTTCGATTTCGCGCAGCTGTTCTGCCGAAATCTCACCCGCCGCTCTTTGCAGGCGGGCTTGCTTCACAGCCGCCGGCCGCAGCAGGCTTCCGACCTGATCCGCGCGAAACGGCGGGTTTTTTCTTAGAAGCGTATGCAATGGTTGTTCTGTGTTTTGCTGTGACATGAACGATTCCTTCTTTCCTGATGAAATATAAAAAGCTCTTCCCTCGGATAGGGAAGAGCTTGCGTCCGCAAATCTCAACCTTATCTTCAGGATTTAGCACCATTCTGCTGAACAGCGGTTGCCGGGTATCATAGGGCCAGTCCCTCCACCTCTCTTGATAAGGAAATATGCTATTTTTCAGAATAAACTGTAATACTATTAATCTTAGTATGTTTTCTCATATTGTCAATATATTTCGATAAATATTTTTATTTATCACCCTCAAATAGAATCATATCTATCACAATGGCGATCGCGAGACAAAGAACGATATCCTCTTCCTTTTCAATCTGCAAATGATAGGAATCGCCCCAGCTCATCCATGATTTGGTGACGGTCATCCGGTTTGATTTTCCGTCTGTCACTTGAAAATTCCGGCCCCACACATCGCCGGTAAGATCCCAGCCGAGTCCGGAAATTTCAAATTTCGGTTTGAATAACGTGACTTTCTTGATGACTTGGCAGACGGGTTTGCCGCTGACGGAAATCTCGTAACGGGGAACGAGCGACATCAGTTTCTGATTGACGCTGGCGAGCGTGCGGCCGTCCAAATCAGTCAGCTTCAGTTCATCACCGAATGAAAACAGCTTTCCTTCAACATTGTAGATTTCTTTTCCGCTTTCAAGAAACACTTGAAAACGATTCTTAAACGTCAACATTCGCTCTTTGATGTAAAAATGGTACATAAAAAAACTCCTTTTTTATGTTGTACGAAAAAAGGAGGCGGTTGGTTTCATATCGGCCGGGTGCATAAAAAAAGGCTGCCGATTTTGCGGCAGCTGTCGTTTTTATGATAGCGGCATCCGGCGTTTTTGACGGATTGCATTTAAATCAATGATGTTATTCGTGTCGGCAGCTGTCACCAGCGGGCTTGTCTTTGGCGTTTTCCGGCGGTTGTCCTTACTGAAAGAGAAAACAAGATACCCTGTCAAAGCAGCAAAAATAAGTAGCATCATTTTACATACCTCCCAAAAAAAGTTTTGGTATTATTATTGTACGAAAAAACAAACGAAAAGTATTCAAACAATTGTCACTTTTTTAAAAAATAACGTCATTTTCCGTAAAAATAACTATGGGTTGAAGAAATTTTTCTCTTGTTGTGGTTCTATAGATTGTATCGGCTGATGAATGATGATCGTTTATATAACTTTTTCACTATTTTTTGTAAGTGTCTAATTAACTACTTTGGTGTTTTCGTTTGCCTTGTGTTATTCAGTACCCTAAAAAACCTTATAATATGCAAAATAACTGCTTCTAACAGATGACTGCGAGTTGACAGCGCTTTCTTTATTTTTTTAAAGAAAACGAGATGTTATCTTAAAAAAATCGTTTGAACATTTTCCGCAGTTTTTTAAAAGGGTTTGATTTTGTCTCCAGAACACGCGGGTCTTTTAAGGTTTTTTTCAATTCTTTCGCTACAGTCCCTCTTGCCATAGTCTTCACTCCTTCTTTCCAATTCATACCTTATATACGGAAAGAAAGAAGGAAAGGTTTCATGTGAAAGAAAAAAACCAAAGCAGGGGGCTTTGGTTTTAAGCGCGCTCTTCAAAGAGCCTGGCGATTTCAACAATGACGTTTACCGCCTTTTCCATATGATCGACGGAAATGTATTCATATTTTCCGTGGAAGTTTTGGCCGCCCGTAAAAATGTTCGGTGTCGGCAGTCCCATGTAAGAGAGCTGTGATCCGTCGGTTCCGCCCCGGATCGGCTCGATAATCGGTTCGATGTCGAGGTTTTTCATGGCTTGATAGGCGACATCGACTATCTCTTTGACCGGTTCGATTTTTTCTCTCATGTTGTAATATTGATCACGCAGTTCAAGCTTGATGCTTTCGTTGCCGTATTTGGCCGCCAGCGCATCGGCGGTTTTCTGCATATATTCTTTTCGTTCTGCAAAGCGGTCTCTGTCAAAGTCTCTGATGATGTACGACAGGGCGGCTTCAGAAACGTCTCCGTTCATGGAAAGTAAATGATAGAAGCCTTCATACCCTTCCGTATATTCCGGCGCTTCTTCTTTCGGCAGTGCGTGATGAAATTCCATCGCGATTTTTGAAGCGTTGACCATTTTGTTTTTCGCCGTTCCCGGGTGGACGCTTTTTCCGTAACAAGTAAGCTTTGCGGCGGCTGCGTTAAAGCTTTCATATTGCAGTTCGCCGAGTGGGCCTCCGTCTATCGTGTAGGCGAATGCGGCGTTGAAGCGGCCGACATCGAATTTGTGAGGGCCTCTGCCGATTTCTTCATCAGGCGTGAACGCGACCCGGATCGTTCCGTGTTTGATGTCCGGATGTTTGATCAAGTACGCCATTGCCGTCATGATTTCGGCAATGCCCGCTTTGTTGTCGGCTCCGAGCAGCGTCGTGCCGTCTGTTGTGATCAGCGTCTGGCCTTTATAGCGGGAGAGCTCCGGGAATTGCTCAGGCGACAGGACGACATTGAGTTTGTCATTCAGAACAATATCATGTCCGTCGTAGCTCTCAATAATCTGAGGATTCACATTTTTTCCGGTAAAATCGGTCGCGGTGTCCACGTGAGCCAGAAAACCGACAGTCGGCACGTCTTTATCCGTATTCGCCGGCAGAGTCGCCATGACGTACCCATTGTCATCGACTGTGATGTCTGTCATGCCGATCGACTTTAATTCATCTGCCAGCATGTTGGCCAATGTCAGCTGGCCGGGGGTTGAAGGGCAGTTTTCATTGTTTTCGTCAGACTGTGTATCGACTTTTACATAAGAGGTAAAGCGTTCAATGATTTCTTTTTTCATACCGTCATCTCCTTTGTCTTATCTTACCATGCGCGGGGGAGGGATTTCTATTTCGCAACCGTTTTGAATCGAGGGCTCTGTGTTTTACGCGAATGAAAATAAATTATGAAGAAACGATGACTAAACGATTAAACTTTTTGGAAATGGATGATTGAGGAAGAAAAAACCGATATAATATGGTCAATTCATTCAATAGGGGAGGCTTTCTTCATGGCGATTTTAGTGACAGGCGGAGCGGGTTATATCGGAAGCCACACATGTGTCGAGCTGTTAAACGGCGGCTATGACATCGTGGTTCTGGATAATCTGTCAAATAGTTCACCGGAAGCATTGGAGCGTGTGAAAGACATTACCGGAAAAGGGCTTGTGTTTTATGAAGCGGATCTCCTTGACCGTGACGCCGTTCACCGGGTGTTTGCTGAAAATGAGATTGAAGCCGTCATTCATTTTGCGGGATTAAAAGCGGTCGGTGAGTCTGTGGCTGTTCCGCTCCGTTATTATCATAATAATCTGACGGGGACGTTTATTTTATGTGAAGCCATGCAGGCACACGGTGTGAAAAAGATCGTCTTCAGTTCTTCAGCGACGGTTTACGGCGTTCCGGAAACAACGCCGATCACTGAGGATTTTCCATTAAGCGCGACCAATCCTTACGGGCAGACAAAGCTGATGCTGGAACAGATTTTACGCGATCTGCATAAAGCGGACTCTGAATGGAGCATTGCGCTGCTCCGCTACTTTAATCCGTTCGGCGCGCACCCGAGCGGGCGGATCGGAGAAGACCCGAACGGCATCCCGAATAATTTAATGCCGTACGTCGCACAAGTCGCTGTCGGCAAGCTTGAGCAATTGCAGGTGTTCGGCAATGATTATCCGACAAAGGACGGCACCGGTGTGCGGGATTACATCCATGTCGTTGACCTTGCCGAGGGCCACGTCAGAGCGCTTGAGAAGGTGCTGAACACAACAGGCGCGGATGCCTATAATCTCGGCACGGGAAGAGGCTACAGCGTTATTGAGATGGTCAAGGCGTTTGAAAAAGTATCAGGAAAAGAAGTGCCGTACCGTTTTGCCGACCGGCGCCCGGGAGACATCGCCGCATGCTTCGCAGACCCGGCAAAAGCGAAGGCTGAATTAGGCTGGGAAGCAAAGCGCGGGCTTGAAGACATGTGCGCCGACTCTTGGAAGTGGCAGTCCTCCAATGTGAACGGGTACCAAAAGGTGTAAAAAGAAAGAGACCTTCAAATGGTGAAGGTCTCTTTTATTACGGTCATTATTTAATTTTCACTTCAACATCGTTGCTGAACTTTAATTTCCAAGTGCCTTTAGAGTATGCGTTTTTATCAACTTCAAAAGCTTTTACGTCCGTAACTTTAATGTTTGGGTTCAAGTCACTTAAAATTTTACTGTTGTCTACTTTTGTTTCTGTTGCATAGCTTGAAGAAGCATCAATATCTGAATCATAGGATGTTCCTTTAGAATCTACTAATTTCGCTCTTGGAATGGAGAAAGAGCTTAACGGCTTGTTTGAAACATTTTTAACTGTGTATTGAACAGCTACGATAACGCCGCCGTCAGACGCTTTTTTCTCGACAAATTGAGAGCCTACTGAATCTCTTTTTTCCACTTTGGTAACAGTAACTTCAGTTTTCTCAGTCTTAACAGTGTCACCGATGTTATACAGTTTTTCCTTGGATTCCGCAGCTTTTGAAGACGCGGTTTTAGATGATGAAGATCCGCCTCCGCCGCCGATGTTTACGAGAATGATAATAACCACTACTGCCAGAAGCAATGTAATAATTTTATGTCTCATAAAAAAGTTTCTCTGATCTTTACCGCAGTTTGGGCATTTTTTAACGCCTTTAGCGATTTCTTTGCCGCATGCCTTACAAGACACCAGGTTGCCTGCCATAATATTTCCTCCTATGTAAACTATTTCTTGAAAACTACATACTATAATGCCTGTAAAATAACCTATAGTCAATAATATTTTGAGAAAAAAAGTATTTTAATGATTTTTTAGTCATGTATTTTAAGGAGCTTTTTTAGTATCGGCAGATCGTTCGAATTTTTTATAGGTTTATTGAAAAAAGAGTGGTTGAACATGTTCGTGATTTCCCGTATAATCTTGAAAGATATACAAAAACTGAACATAAAAAACAGTGGTTTTCTAGGGTTCCGCAATGCTGAATTGGTCTGGACCGAGAGAAAACACACAGCAGGTTCCTGCTGTGACACGTTGGGATAAAAGCCCGGGAGTTTCTGCTCTTTTAATGAAGAGTGCTCTCCCGGGCTTTTTTGATTTTATATAAAGGGAGTGTCTGGGATGAAAAAGAGATTGCTGGATGTGCTGATGCTGATTATTGGGGCTTTTATCTTTGCTTTAGCCGTTAATTTATTCGCCATTCCGAATGATCTTGGAGAGGGCGGGGTAACGGGAATCACCCTGATCTTGTACTATGTGTTTGAATGGTCGCCCGGGGTGACGAATATCATTTTGAACGGGATCTTATTGATTATCGGATATAAATTTTTAGACGGAAAAACAACGCTTTATACGATCATTACCGTTGTCGCCAATTCACTGTTTCTGCATCTGACGCATGATTGGCACTCGCCTTCACATGAACTCATTATTAATACTATTTTTGCGGGTGTGTTTGCCGGTGTCGGAATCGGGATCATTATTCGAGTCGGAGGCACGACTGCGGGTTCTGCCATTTTGGCGAGGATTGCGAACAAATATCTCGATTGGAATATCAGCTATGCGCTTTTGTTCTTTGATCTGATTGTCGTCTTCAGTTCTTATTTCATCATCGGTGCGGAAAAAATGATGTTTACCATTGTCATGCTGTACATCGGAACGAAGGTGATGGACTTTATCATTGAAGGTCTGAATACGAAAAAAGCGGTGACGATTATATCTGAGCATAAGCACGAAATCGCTGAACAGGTCAACACGCTTATGGACAGAGGGGTTACGCTGCTGTCGGGTAAAGGAAATTACACGGGGCAGTCGAAGGAAATTTTATATATCGTCATCCAGAAACAAGAGCTTTCCATGCTCAAAAAAATTATTAAAAGCTGTGATACAAAAGCGTTTGTCATTGTTCATGATGTGCGTGACGTTTTTGGTGAAGGCTTCGTCGATATCTCTAAATAAAAAGGATCCCTCTGCCGGCGCGGAGGGTTTTTTCTTATGCCGGCAGAAGCTGTTATGATCCGTTTCCCGGGAAATAGCCTGAAAGCTGTTTCTTAAAACGAAGTGGATACAATCGGCCGGACGTTTTATACTGAAAATATGATAGAGCGATAGAGAGGAGCGCATATGAACCCGTTATTGGCAATTTACCCGAGGGCTGTGTTGTCTGATACGTGCTGTACGGCGGAGGATGTCTTTTGCTTTTATGATGAGAAAAGGCGGGTCTATGTCACCATTCCGAAGGAGGATATTACCCCGAAGGAGAAACTGCTTCTGGAATCATTTTTGAAGCCCGCTGAAGAAAAAGGCGATTTTTTTCCGGAGACGGCGGCAGCAAAGAGGTGGCGGCGGTTTCTGCTGGAAGAGGGTCCGGTGCCTGATGTCAAGGAGCCTCGTGTCCGTTTTATCCATTATGACTTATTGAGAGAACGGGACTGGGGGGCATTTACGGAAGCGCTGCGCCATTTCTGGCCGGTTTCATATACAGTTGTCCGGACGGGAAGGGATCAAGGCGTGATTGTGGAGGAAGAAAAGCTGGAAGCGCCAGATTCGGATGACATCGCATCTTTTGTGAAGATTCTCGAAGGCGATTTTTATTTCAGTGTCCGTTTTTTCATCGGAAGGTATTACGGCGCGGGAGAACGTCTGCGCCTTCATTATCGGAGAGAACAGCAATATTGTCAGATTGGCCGGCGTCATCTCCCGCAGCTGAGCACGCTGACCGCGGAAACGGTATTTCCGGCCATGCTCATGGAAGAAAGCAGAGAAAAGCTCTCAGCCTTGCTTCACGAAGAAGCGGCGCTGCTGTTTCAGAAAGAACCGGAGCTGAAGCATACGATTCAGACTTTTATTGAACATAACTCGAACATGTCGCTCACATCGAAAAGACTGCATTTGCACCGCAACAGTCTTCAATATCGGATTGATAAATTCGCGGAACGCTCAGGTATTGATATTAAGACATATCGGGGCGCCCTGCTGGCTTATTTCATTTGTCTGCAGTATGAAAAATCACATTAAATGGGAAATGTGCACGAAAGCAGCGGACTTTTTTTATGAACATTGCCTATATCCGCCGCCGTCTGACGCTGTTACAATCCTATTAAAGAAAGCGCTTACAAAAAAGGGGAGATGACATGGCGGAACTTCGGCTGGAGCATATTTATAAGTATTACGATCAAAAAGAAGCGGCTGTCGATGATTTTAACCTTCATATTAAAGATAAAGAGTTTATCGTGTTTGTCGGTCCGTCGGGTTGCGGCAAGTCGACAACATTGCGGATGGTTGCCGGGCTGGAGGATATTACGAAGGGTGATTTCTATATCGGTGACACGAGAGTGAATGACATCGCTCCTAAAGACAGGGATATCGCTATGGTGTTTCAAAACTATGCGTTATATCCGCACATGACGGTCTATGATAATATCGCTTTCGGTCTGAAGCTGAGGAAGATGCCGAAACCTGAGATTAAAAAACGGGTCGAAGAAGCGGCGAAAATGCTGGGGCTCACAGAGTATCTGCACCGCAAACCGAAGGCGCTCTCCGGCGGGCAGCGGCAGCGGGTTGCATTGGGACGGGCGATTGTCAGGGATGCCAAAGTGTTCTTAATGGATGAGCCGCTGTCAAATCTGGACGCAAAGCTTCGGGTGCAGATGCGGGCAGAAATTATTAAGCTGCATCAAAGGCTGCAAACAACCACAATCTATGTGACGCACGACCAAACAGAAGCACTGACGATGGCGACACGCATCGTAGTCATGAAGGACGGAAAAATTCAGCAGATCGGCACCCCGAAAGACGTGTATGAACATCCGGAAAACGTATTTGTCGGCGGGTTCATCGGCTCCCCGGCGATGAACTTTTTCAAAGGAAAGCTGACGGACGGCGCCATTCACATCGGTTCAGCCGCTCTCAGCGTGCCGGAAGGGAAAATGAAAATGCTACGGGAAAAAGGGTATGCCGGCAAAGATGTTATCTTCGGCATCCGCCCGGAAGACATACATGACGAGCTGATTGTGGTAGAATCCTATAAGAATTCATCCATCACAGCTAAAATCAATGTCGCGGAATTGCTCGGGTCAGAAATTATGGTCTATTCCCGGATCGGGGATCAGGATTTTATCGCCCGGATTGACGCCCGCCATGACATTCGTGCCGGTGAGGAATTGACCGTCGCTTTCGACATGAATAAGGCTCACTTTTTTGACAGTGAAACAGAAATCAGAATCCGCTCATAACGCAAAGCCGGACAGCTGGAAGTCCGGCTTTTTTGATGTAACAATTTATGACGCATAACCGATATAAAAAGTAAATAGAAGACAGAAAGCAGGAAAACGATGAAACGCATGATCATGTGCATGTGCCTTTTGGCTGCCGTGTTTACGCTTGCCGCCTGCTCGGGCCATGAGGCAAGCGCCGAACAAAGCATTCCGAAGGCAGAAGCGCACCACGATAAAAAATCTGTAAAGCGCCAAATCAAAAAAGAGCCGGATACGTCCGCCTGGGTTAAAACGAAAGGAACGGCAAGACTGCCGATTCTGATGTACCACAGCATTTCTGAGGGAAACAGCCTGCGCGTGCCGAAGGAAGAATTCCGGCAGCATATGAAGTGGCTTCATGATCACGGCTATTATACGATGACTCCTGAAGAGGCCTATCTGATGCTGACGGAGGATAAGGAGCCGCGTGAAAAATGTGTTCTGATCACATTTGATGACGGCTATACCGACAATGTGAAAGCGGCCTATCCCATTTTAAAGAAATACAAGATGAAAGCGACAATCTTTATGATCGGAAACTTTATCGGGCATAAGCATCATCTGACTGAGAAGCAGATGAAGGAGATGGCCGCCCACGGCATTTCCATTCAGAGCCATACGATGAACCATCTCGAATTGAACGGGCTCACACCGCAGCAGCAGCGACGTGAAATGAAGGACTCTAAGCGTTTATTTGATCAAATGTTCGGGCAGCGGACGTCTATGATCAGCTACCCTGTCGGACGATATAATAAGGAAACATTAAAAGCCGCCGCCGCGTCAGGCTACCGTATGGCGGTCACGACGGAGCCGGGAGCGGCGTCAAGAGATCAGGGGCTTTACGGGCTTCACCGCGTCCGTGTGTCGCCGGGCATGTCCGGCGCGGCATTCGGCTCTTATATTCAAAATGTGATGAAATAACAGAGCCTCCGCATATGCGGAGGCTTTTTTCAGTTTAATAGAATTGATGAAGCAGCAGAAGGGTGACACTCACGGTAATCGCTCCGCCGATTCTGGTCGACACTTGGGCGAACGGCATCAGCTCAAGCCGTTCAGCGGCGCTCAAGATCGCGACGTCGCCGGTGCCGCCCTGGCCGGAATGGCAGGCATTAATAATTGCCGTCTCAATCGGATACAGATTCATCCATTTTCCGGTCAGAAAACCGACGGCCATCATCGTGACGACGATTGATAAAATGGTAATGATGTTGCTGATCGTAAACGCCGCAATCAGCTTGTCCCACGGTGTCATTGAAACGCCGATCGCAAATAAGAGCGGATAGGTCACGGCTGTCGAGAAAAAGCGCGAGACGCCGAAGGCTCCGTTTTCAATCGAAGCCGGCGCTAGCCTGAACAGCTTAATGAGAACGGCAAGGACGAGCATCACGACAGGAGCCGGAAGCTGAAAGAAATCATGCGCCAGCATGCCGACCAAATAGAGGGAAACCGCTAAAATACCGCCCGAAGCGAAAAAGGACAAATCAAACGTTTTATCATTGGTAGGCTGTTCCAATGCGGGAGCGGAATGATCAGACTTATCAACCTTCCCGTTGCCCGTCCATTCCGGTTTGCGTTTCCCGATGACATTCAGCAAGCCCGATAACATAATGGCGCACAGGCTGCCGAGCATGATGGACGGCAGCACAAGCGCAAAGGCGTCTCCCTGGGACATCGGCATAATATCGGAGTAGCCGATGGATAAAGGAATCGCGCCTTCACCGACACCCCCCGCCATAATCGGAACGACAATATAAAGCAGCGTGTGCTGAAAGCCGAGCCCGAGCAGCGTCCCGACGCATAAGCCGACGATGGCGGCCGCGATCGAGCCGGCGATCAGCGGAATAAAAATCTTGACGAAAGCTTTGACGAGCGTCTCTCTTTTCATCCCGAGAATACTGCCGACGACGATACCGGCAATAAATAGATAGAGAAAGTTGGAGCTTTCCGTGAATTTTGTTGTTGAAGTAATAATGTCTTTCGGAAGCAGGTGGTAGTAGACGACAGCGGATGGAATAAAGGTTGCGAGAATCGCAGGGCCGCCGATGGACCGCACGATCGGAATGGATTTTCCGATCTGGCCGAAGGTAAATCCGAAAAAACTCATGACGGCAATTGATGTCAGAATGTCGCTTTTTACATCACGGCTCATGACAAACACCGTAATAAGCAAGAAAAGCAGGATATAAATAGGAAGAGGAATAATGCCGATTCTTATATTCATTGCTCTGGCAAACCAGTTATCAGTCCGTTCCTGTTTTTGGATTGAATCCGTTTGCAATTTTGGTTGAAGTTCTCCCATGCTTGTTCCCCCAGTCGTTATGTAGTGAAAAAATATCCCCATTTAAAGTATACTAAAAAATTTAAATTGTTCGTATATTATGAATTTACTAGAGGACATGTTTTCTTCACATGTTCTTTCTCAAAATGGCGATCTGGCGGGCTTTTTCACCGAGAAAAGCATTTTGTTCGCCACACGAATAAAAAAGAGGTACGATATCAAAGGGACAAATATCCTAGGTGCTGACATAAAATCTCTACAAATCCGACAATAATCGGTCACAATTTCAGCCTTATTTTAGGTATATTGATCTTTTTTTTTAGGCTGAATCGTTGTAAAGTAATGATATTGAATCATTTCTATGACAGCCGCTGTCCCCCAGGGTGTACAGGCTGATATTTCAATAGTTTTGACGAATTTGTGAAACATTGAGCAAATATATCATTTTTTGTGAAATACCGAGCAATGATTTCGCTATGTTTGTGAAATGTTGAGCAATTTACCAGATTGGAGGAAAAACATCATGAGTGAGTTGGTATTAGCCCGCATTCAATTTGCATCTACAACATTGTTTCACTTCTTGTTTGTGCCTTTGTCTATCGGGCTTGTGTTTATGGTTGCTTTGATGGAGACGCTTTATGTTGTCAAAAAACAAGAGACCTATCTCAAAATGGCTAAATTTTGGGGGCATCTCTTTTTAATTAACTTCGCTGTCGGCGTCGTCACAGGGATTCTTCAGGAATTCCAGTTCGGATTGAACTGGTCTGATTATTCCCGTTTTGTCGGAGACGTATTTGGAGCTCCGCTTGCGGTTGAAGCGCTTTTGGCGTTTTTTATGGAGTCTATTTTTATCGGATTATGGATTTTCGGCTGGGACCGTTTATCTAAAAAAGTGCATTTGCTTTGCATTTGGCTTGTGTCCTTCGGAACGATTATGTCATCTTTCTGGATTTTGACGGCAAACTCATTCATGCAGGAGCCGGTCGGCTTTGCGATTAAAAACGGCCGCGCGGAAATGAATGATTTCGGGGCGCTTTTGACAAACCCTCAGCTTTGGGTTGAATTCCCTCACGTCATTTTCGGAGCGCTTGCGACGGGTGCTTTCTTTATCGCCGGTGTCAGCGCATTTAAATTATTGAAGAAAAAAGAAGTGCCTTTCTTCCATAAATCTTTCAAGCTTTCGATGATTGTCGGTCTGATCGCCGGTATCGGCGTTGCGTTCAGCGGACATATGCAGGCTGAGCATTTAATGGAATCGCAGCCGATGAAAATGGCTGCCAGTGAAGCGCTTTGGGATGACAGCGGTGATCCTGCCGCGTGGACGGCTTTTGCGAATATTGATACGAATAAAGAAAAAAACACATCAGAAATTTCAATTCCTTACGCACTCAGCTACTTGGCTTACCAGAAGTTCAGCGGCAGTGTGAAAGGGATGAAAACACTTCAAAAAGAATACGAAAAAACGTACGGAAAAGGCGACTATATCCCGCCTGTTAAAACGACGTTCTGGAGTTTCCGCATTATGGCGGGCGCGGGCGCGCTGATGATTTTTGCCGCGATTGCCGGCTTTATTCTGAACCGCCGCAAAAAGCTTCATACGAGCAAGTGGTATTTACGGGGCATGATCGCACTGATCGCATTCCCATTCATTGCGAACTCTGCCGGTTGGATTATGACTGAAATCGGCCGCCAGCCGTGGACGGTCATGGGGCAATTGACGACCGCACAATCCGTTTCTCCTAACGTAACGACGGGATCTCTGCTGTTTTCAATTATCAGCTTCGGCGTCATGTACTTGATTTTAGGCGCGCTGCTTGTTTTCCTATTCGTTCGTGAAATTAAAAAAGGTGCGGACCATGATGATCATAAGGATGTTCCTGTGTCAACGGATCCGTTCAGTCAGGAGGTCTACCATGGGGTCACTTCATGATCTTTGGTTTATACTCGTTTCAGTTTTGTTTGTCGGATTTTTCTTTTTAGAGGGTTTTGATTTCGGTGTCGGCATTTCGACCCGATTTCTTGGCCATAATGAATTAGAACGCAGAGTGCTGGTTAACACCATCGGCCCGTTCTGGGATGCGAATGAGGTGTGGCTTATCACAGGTACGGGAGCGATCTTCGCGGCATTCCCGAACTGGTATGCGACGATGCTGAGCGGATATTACATTCCGTTTATCATCATTCTTCTTGCCTTGATGGGGCGCGGCGTGGCATTTGAATTCCGCGGCCAAGTGAATAATCTGAAATGGGTCAAAACATGGGACTGGGTGATTTTCTTCGGCAGCCTTATCCCGCCGTTTGTATTCGGACTTATTTTCACAAGTTTGTTCCGCGGTGTGCCGATTGACGGACATATGAACATTCACGCAGGTTTTTCAGATATTGTGAACGTGTATTCCGTTCTTGGCGGAGCAGCCGTCACCCTTCTTTCATTCCTGCACGGTTTAATGTTTATCACCCTGCGCACGATCGGTGATTTACAAGAGCGTGCGAGAAAAATGGCAAAACGCGTAATCGGTGTTATCTTTCTTGTTGTACTTGCTTTCTTTGCGATGTCTGCATACGATACGGATATGTTTACACGCCGGGCAAATATCACGATTCCGGTATTCGTGCTGATTGTCATCTGCAACGTTCTTGCCGTTGTGTTCATGAGCAAGAAAAAAGACGGCTGGGCATTCGGTATGACCGGCGCGGGTCTTGCTTTGACAGTTGCGATGATTTTTATCTCTCTGTTCCCGCGCGTCATGGTCAGCTCGCTGACAAGCGCGTATGACTTAACAGTAGCTAACGCGTCTTCCGGTGATTATTCACTTAAGGTCATGACAATTGTCGCACTGACTCTGCTGCCGTTTGTCATCGGCAGTCAGATCTGGAGCTATTATGTCTTCCGGAAACGCGTCAGCCATAAGGAGCCTATGACTTATTAATGGGAAAAGACCTGTTTCTTTATAAAGGAATGAAGCGGATTCTTGCGATCATTACGGGATTAACGATTATACAAACGGCCGCCATTATCTTGCAGGCGGAATGGCTGAGCCAGGCGGTAACCGGATTATTTAACGGGAAGCGGATTGCTTCTCTTTATCCGGTTATCGGCTTTTTCCTGCTTGCGTTTTTGGTCCGGCATGCGGTGACAACGGTCCGGCAGAAAATCGTGTACCAATATGCCGCGCAAACCGGCGCAGACTTAAGAAAAAGATTTCTTGAGCAATTGTTCCGTCTCGGCCCCCGCTTCGCGAAAAAAGAGGGGACGGGCCGGATGGTGACGCTGGCGATGGAAGGCATCAGCCAGTTCCGCCGTTATTTAGAGCTGTTTCTGCCGAAAATGGTCAGCATGGCGATTGTGCCGGCGGCCGTTGTTATTTACGTGTTTTTTCAGGATAAAACGTCGGCATTGATTCTGATTCTTGCGCTTCCGATTTTGATTGTATTTATGATTCTGCTCGGACTTGTCGCACAGAAAAAAGCCGATCGCCAATGGAAGTCCTATCAGACGCTTTCCAATCATTTCGTGGATTCGCTCCGCGGACTGGAGACATTGCGGTTTTTAGGATTAAGCAAATCACACAGTAAAAACATCTTTCATGTCAGTGAGAGATACCGCAAGGCGACGATGAGCACGCTCCGGGTCGCGTTTTTATCATCATTCGCCCTGGATTTCTTTACGATGCTGTCGGTGGCGACAGTGGCGGTGTTTCTCGGCTTGCGGCTGATAGACGGACAAATTCTGCTCGGGCCGGCATTGACCGCGCTCATTCTCGCGCCAGAATATTTTCTCCCGGTCCGCGAAGTGGGGAATGATTACCACGCGACGTTAAACGGGCAGGAGGCGGGGAAAACCATTCAAGCGATTTTGGCGCAGCCCGGTTTTAAAGAAGAAAAGCCGCTCGAACTTGATACGTGGACTGACGGGGATGAATTACAGCTTACGCGTTTGTCCGTCCGGGAATCGATGTCTGAATTTAATCTGTCCTTCAAAGGGAAGAAGAAAATCGGGATAATCGGGGAAAGCGGTGCGGGAAAATCGACACTCATTGATGTGCTGGGCGGCTTTTTAGAGCCTGCGTCCGGTGAGATCAAGGTAAACGGTGAATCCCGCTCGCATCTGCAGTCGGACGGCTGGCAGAAGCAGCTGCTTTATATTCCGCAGCACCCGTACATTTTTGATGACACGCTTTTGAATAATATCCGGTTTTATCATCCTGATGCTTCCCGTGAGGAAACGGCGCAGGCCGCTGCTTCGGCGGGTCTTGCCGAACTGATCCGTGATCTGCCCGGCGGTCTTGACGGCCGGATCGGCGAGGGCGGACGGGCGCTCAGCGGAGGGCAGGCTCAGCGTGTCGCGCTGGCCAGAGCCTTTTTAGGAAACCGGCCGATTCTCCTTTTGGATGAGCCGACCGCTCACCTTGATATTGAAACAGAATATGAAATAAAAGAAACGATGAAAGACCTGTTTGAAAACAAACTTGTCTTTCTGGCCACTCACCGTCTTCACTGGATGCTTGAGATGGACGAAATTATCGTGCTTGATGGCGGCGCGGTGGCGGAAATCGGCACCCACGACGAATTGATGGCGAAACAAGGCGTATACGCCAAACTTGTAAAGGCGCAACTGGGGGAAAGAACATGAGAAAAGAAGAATGGATTCTGCCGTATATGAAGCAAAATGCCCGTTTGTTTGTTCTTGTGATTTTTTTAGGCGCGGTGACGATTTTTTCGGCGGCCTTTCTCATGTTCACTTCCGGTTTTTTGATCTCTAAGTCGGCGACCAGGCCTGAGAATATCCTGCTGGTGTACGTTCCGATTGTGGCCGTGCGGACCTTCGGGATTGCCCGTTCAGTCTCACGGTACGCCGAGCGTCTGACGGGGCACCATATCATTTTGAAAATCGTGTCCGACATGCGGGTGCGGCTTTACAATATGCTGGAGCCGGCCTCGCTCATGCTTTCATCCCGTTTTCGGACGGGCGACATGCTCGGCATTTTGGCTGAGGATATTGAGCATTTGCAGGATGCGTTTTTAAAAACGATTTTCCCGGCGGTTTCCGCTTTGCTGCTGTATGCGGCCTCCGTTATCGGACTCGGCTTTTTTTCCTGGCCGTTTGCCGCTTTTGCGGCGATTTACCTGTTTATATTGGTTGTATTGTTTCCGGTTGTGTCGCTTCTTGTGACGAGAGCGAAAAACATGAGGCTGAAAAGCGGCCGGAATACGCTCTACAGCCGGCTGACAGATGCCGTGCTCGGCGTGAGCGACTGGATGTTCTCGGGACGCCAAGCGGCCTTTATTTCCTCTTATGAAGAGAAAGAGAAGGCGTGGTTTGACCTTGAAAGCAAACGTCAGCGGTTTACGAGATGGCGTGATCTCGCCGCGCAATGTCTTGTCGGCGGCTTCATATTGATTATGCTGTTCTGGACGGCGGGTCAGTATGCGGACGGCAGCATCGCCAACACGATGATTGCGGCCTTTGTGCTTGTCGTATTTCCATTGACGGAGGCGTTTCTGCCCCTTTCGGATGCGCTGACGGAAGTGCCTTCTTATCAGGATTCCATCAAAAGAATGAGTAAGGCGGCTCCGGAGCTGCGAAGTCGTGAGGTGAATCAGACGGATGAGAAACTGGATGTATCGGATGTGACACTTACATTTGATAACGTGACGTTTTCTTATGATCAGCACAGTCATGTGCTTGACCGTTTTTCCTTCACTCTTCGCCAAGGTGAAAAAATGGCGCTGCTCGGCAGGAGCGGCTCCGGTAAGTCGACCTCTCTCGCTTTAATTGAAGGCGCCTTAGTTCCCGATTCGGGCAAAGTGATGCTGAACGGGCTGGAAACTGCGGCCGTGCAGGAGCAGATTTCCTCAGCGGTGGCCGTTTTGAATCAGAAACCTCATCTCTTTAACACGAGCATTATGAACAATATCCGGCTCGGAAACGGCAAGGCGAGTGATGAAGATGTTAAGCGTGCGGCTCGGCAAGTGAAGTTGCATGATTATATTGAATCATTGCCTGACGGATATGAAACGTCCGTGCAGGAGACGGGGATTCGTTTCTCAGGCGGGGAACGGCAGCGGATCGCGCTTGCCCGTATTCTGCTCCAAGATACGCCGGTCATTATCCTTGATGAACCGACGGTCGGCCTTGATGCGGTCACTGAACGCGAATTGCTTGATACGATTTTTGATGTCTTTAAAGAGAAAACGATCCTCTGGATTACACACCATTTAGCGGGTGTGGAAACAGCTGATAAAATCGTCTTTTTAGAAAATGGAAAAGCAGAAATGGAAGGAACCCATCAAGAGCTGCTTGCAGAAAACGAACGGTACCGGAAGCTTTACCGTCTTGATGTTCCGATCAGAACATAAACAGCCGCAAACGAGCGGCTGTTTTTTTGTGCGGTTTAAAATCTCTTCTTGTTTGGAATATAAATAGGAGACAGAAGAGGAGGTACAGAGATGAATATAATGGATTGGACGGAACAGGATGTGAAAGATACGCTGCCGAAACGGGAGGCAGACAGCCATAAAGGAACGTTCGGGACGGCGTTATTGCTGGCCGGGAGCGATGACATGCCGGGAGCCGCCCTTCTGGCCGGATTGGGCGCGATGAGAAGCGGTGTCGGCAAGCTCGTCATCGGTACATCGGCAGGCGTCATCCCGCTTATCGTCCCGGTGCTGCCGGAAGCGACGTACTGGCGTGACGGCTGGAAAAAAGCCGCGGCGGGCCAGCCCGGGGAAACCATCCGGGCCGCTGCCATCGGGCCGGGCCTTCCTCAAACAGACGAAGTGCAGCAGGCGGCTGATCAGCTGCTTTCTGCCGATTATCCCGTCATACTGGACGCGGGCGCCATTACGAAAAGAACCTATCCAAAGAGGAAAGCCCCTGTGATCTTGACGCCTCATCCCGGCGAATTTTCCAGAATGACAGGCCTTCCGATTCAAGAGATTCAGCAGAACAGAGCGGGCTATGCCGCGGAATGGGCGGAGCGGCTTCACGCCACGATTGTCCTGAAAGGAAACGAAACCATTATCGCTTTTCCCGACGGGGAATGCCGCAGAAATACAACCGGAAACGGCGCGCTTGCAAAAGGGGGGACCGGCGACACGCTGACGGGAATGATTCTCGGCATGCTGTGCTGTCATCAAGACCCGAAGCATGCCGTATTGAACGCCGTCCGCCTTCACGGCGAATGTGCGGAATTATGGACGAAAGAGCGCTCCGCCCATACCTTGTTGGCGCACGAACTTTCTGAACTGCTGCCGCGTGTATGGAAGGAATATGAATAAAGAAAAGGCGTCTTCATAGGGAAGGCGCCTCTTGTTGTTTTACCCTTGATTTCATCAGGACATAATACAGCAGCGACGGAACGGCCAGGCCGATGACCCAGGCAATGTCGCCTCCGCCGAATATTTCAGCGAGCGGCCCGATGTAAAAGGATGTATTGATGAACGGGATTTCTAATATAATCGACAAAACGAAGGCGGCCGCTGTAATCCAATTGACCCTGCCATATTGTCCGTTGACGTCAAACATAGATTTGACATGGTATTTTCCGCGTCGGATAAAATAGTAATCCACGAGGTTGATCGCCGTCCATGGAATTAAGAAATAACTGATGAAAAAGATGAAATTTAAAAACAGTTCCATGAAATTGCTTTGGCCCAAGAGACTTAATACAGTACCCGCTGCCGTCACACAAAGGATCATTACCACTCTCGTTTTCGGCGTCACCTTCAGTTTTAAAAACGGCTCCAAAGTAGTCGTCGTTGACATAAAGGCTCCGTATAAATTAAAGACGTTGATCGCCATTTGCCCGAACAGGACAATGATCAGCATAATAAAGGAAAACGGACCGAACAATCGGACAATCTCATTTCCCGCATTAGCGGTAAATTCCGGGAGCGCCGTCGTCAAAATGGCGCCGAGAAGCATCATCCAGATGGAACTGACTGACGTACCTGCGTAGCTGTACCAAAAGGTATGCGATGCCGGTGTTTTGACCGGCAGATAACGGGAATAATCTGCGACATATGGTGCATATGCCAGCTGCCATGTGGCCACCGCGCTGACCGCCACTAGAAAAACAGGCAGGTCTAATGAGCCGGGCACCCAGCTTCCTGAAGGAATCGGCAGTTGAAAAATAAGAATCGTTGCAGCAAAAAAAACGGCAAAGGAGGTCCAAGAGAGGATTTTCTGCATTTTGTGAATCAGATCATGACCGTAGATCGTGAGTAAAAAACAGATGGCGCTTAAGCCGATAATACACCATGAAGCCGGAATCGGTACAAAGCTGCTCAGTGTACCGGCTGCGAGAATCGTACTGCTCGCAAAGAAGCCCAGGTAGATAAACATGACCAAAAAGAGGGGCAGAATCGCTCCGATCACGCCGAATTGCGCGCGGCTTTGAATCATTTGCGGAATTCCGAGCTGAGGTCCTTGTGCGGAATGAGACGCCATAAAGATTGCGCCGATAAAGGTCCCGATAATAATGGCGGCGATACTCCAAAAGAGATCGAGTCCCATTGTAACGGGCAGTGTGCCTGTGACTAACGTCGTAATATGCATATTAGCCCCGAACCAGACGGGGAATAAATCTTTAGCCTTTCCGTGTCTTTCGTCATGCGGAATATGTTCAATCGTTCGCCTTTCTACTTTCAATAGATAATCTCCTCCGTATGTTCTTCTTTAACATAAAGACATAGCTTAACAGATTGACCTGCCGTTTACAAATTCCAGCATGCAGGAAAAACATTGTAAAGCCTCGCTGACAGCCGTTCAAAAGTTTTTTTGAAAAACGGAACAAACACTGCCGCCAAAACGATTTGCCAGGGTTTAAAAGGCATGGATATGCTTACAGACTAATATGTATTAAGGAGAAATGTGTCAATCTTTTGACGAATGGAGCCATTATTCGTTAAGCTGAAAGAATAGTTTACTTTGTGTAAATTTCATTAATGAAAAGGGGATTGATGATATGTGTACAAGTCTTACATTGAAAACGACAGACGGTAATCACCTATTGGCGCGAACGATGGATTTTGCATTTCAGCTCGGTACGGACGTCGTGCTTTACCCTCGTCAGTACAGCTGGAAAAGCGAAGCTGACGGCAGGATGCATAAGACGAAATACGCATTTATCGGCATGGGGAGAAATCTCGGCAATGTTCTGTTTGCCGATGGCGTGAATGAAAAAGGGCTGTCGTGTGCGACGCTGTATTTTCCGGGCTTTGCGGGATACGAGAAAGCGGAACGGGAGGGCACCTGTCACATCGCTCCTCATGAGTTTGTCACCTGGGCCTTATCAAACTGTGAATCTCTTGAAGACATAAAGGAAAAGCTCTCAATGCTGACGATTGTAGAGAAGAAGTTGATGTTATTGGATACGGTGCTGCCTCTTCATTGGATTTTATCAGACCGCACGGGCGGCTGCATTGTCATCGAGCCGACACCGGAGGGAATGAAAGTATATGACAACAAACCCGGAGTGATGACCAACAGTCCGGAATTTCCTTGGCATGTGACCAATCTGCGCCATTATATCGGAATCAGGCCGCAGCAGTCAGAAAGCAAAACATTGGGCGGAATGACATTAACCGCTTTCGGCCAAGGATCTGGAACGATCGGGCTTCCCGGTGATTACACGCCGCCATCCCGATTCATCAGAGCCGCTTATCTGAAAGAGCATTTAGAGCCTGCCGCCCATGAAACGGATGGCGTTACGGCCGCTTTTCACGTGCTGTCCAATGTGAATATTCCAAAAGGCGCGGTGATCACGGAGGAGAATGAAATTGATTATACGCAGTATACGTCGGTCATGTGCTGTGACACCGGGAACTACTACTTTCATCTGTACGACAACCGGCAGATTCACAAAGTAAGTTTATTCCATGAAGATCTTGACCGTCCGGAGCCGAAAGTATTTGCGGCCGCGGCGGAGCAGAATATACAGGAGCTGAATTAGCTCAAAAAAAAAACAGGACGCGATTGTCCTGTTTTTTTATTTAATACGGATCAGACGGATGGCTTTCCTGTTCAGCCTGTTTTGCGGCTTGTGCCGTATCAGTAGTGCCGATCGGCCCGCCGCTGTTGCTTTCGGAGGCTTTTTTCAGCCCTTCCGCAACACGTTTTCCGTAGTCCGGATCTGCTTTTGTGAAATTCTCAATCATTTGATCCTGAATGTCTTTCCGGCAGGAAGAAAGCGTATTGACCAAGTTTGTGATCAATTCGTTCCGTTCAAATTCCGAAAATCTGCGGTATGTTTCTCCGGCCTGGCCGAAGTTATTCGACCGGTCGATCGCTTCCCGCTTCACATCGCCTTCGACATGAGGTGTATGGTCTTTCCCATCCTGCTTTGCTTCGTTGAGTCCTCCCATAATGGACGGCTCATAGTTGACGTGCGGGTTTTGTCCTTCTGCCCGATCGACCCGATACTGCATTTGCCCGCCTTCCTGGTTGGTGGCGACATGCTTTTTCGGCGAGTTGATCGGAAGCTGCAGGTAATTTGCGCCGACCCGGTACCGCTGGGTATCTGAATAGGCGAATGTCCGCCCCTGAAGTAATTTGTCATCTGAAAAATCAAGGCCGTCCACAAGCACGCCCGTTCCGAATGAGGCCTGTTCCACCTCGGCATGGTAGTTTTCCGGGTTTTTGTTCAGAACCAATTTACCGATCGGCTTCCAAGGGAAATCGTCTTTATACCACAGCTTGGTCGGATCAAGCGGATCAAAATCCAGCTCGGGGTGTTCGTCATCAGTCATGATTTGCGCATACACTTCCCATTCAGGGTAATCGCCTTTTTCAATCGCTTCATACAAATCCTGTGTCGCATGGTTAAAGTTTTTCCCCTGAATCTCTTCCGCTTCCTTCTGTGTCAGGTTGCGGATGCCCTGTTTCGGTTCAAAGTGATATTTGACGAGCACGGCTTTTCCTTCTTCATTGACCCATTTGTAGGCATGGACGCCTGAGCCCTGCATCTGCCGGTAGTTGGCCGGGATGCCCCACGGCGAAAACAAGAAAGTGATCATATGAGTCGCTTCCGGTGATTGGGAAATGAAGTCGAAAATACGCTCGCCGTCCTGAATGTTCGTAACGGGATCAGGCTGAAATGCGTGCACAAGATCCGGAAACTTCAGCGGATCACGGATAAAAAAGATTTTCAGGTTGTTGCCGACCAGATCCCAGTTGCCGTCTTCGGTATAAAGCTTAACGGCAAAACCCCGGGGATCACGCAATGTTTCCGGGGAATGCTTTCCGTGGTTGACGGTAGAAAACCGCACAAACGCCGGAGTTTTCATTCCTTTCTTTTGAAACACTTTCGCTCTTGTGTATGTAGAAATCTCCTCGTCTCCAAAACTTCCGTACGCCTCAAAGTATCCGTGTGCCCCGGCGCCGCGCGCGTGAACGACGCGCTCGGGAATCCGTTCGCGGTCAAAGTGGCTGATTTTCTCCAAAAAATCATAATTCTCCAATGTCGTCGGTCCTCTATTGCCGACTGTCCTGACATTCTGGTTGTCAGTGACCGGATGGCCCTGCCGGTTTGTCAGCGTGTCTTCTGACTCGCCTTTACCGGTCGTCTTACTGGAAAGCGTTTCTTCGCTGTTTTTGTTATTTTCCATTGTTGAACCCTCCTTTTTGAACGGTAACAATATGCCCAGCAGAGCCGTTTCTTAAAACCGATTTTTAAAAGAAGCAGTTATTCCGCAATCGGCGTCAAGGACCCGCCGTTCCATATTTCGCCCTTGTTCAGCGTCCAGCTGTTTTGATAAAGGCTTTGCGCGCCTTGATTGGCCGCCGGACTTAATTGTTCATCCCATGTCAAAAAGTACGTGGTCTCGGGATACTTTTGCCTGATCGCATTGATAAAAGCAGCATAATCAAAGCTTCCGATATTGCCGGACGGACCGGTTTCGGCAAAGGCAAACGGTTTTTTCAGAGACAGCATTTCATCATAGCCTGATATCGCATACGGATCAGTGAAGTAAGCGTCCAGACCGGTAATATCCACATAAGATGAGCCTGGGTAAAAGTCTGTTTTAAAGTCTCTGTTGGCATCCGGCGAATACACCCACAAAAGGTTATCCAATCCTCTTGTCTCTGTCATATAGCGGTATATCTTCTTGTAAAGCTCTTTGTACAGCGAGATTCTTTCATTGTCTTTTTGGTTGTAGCCTGTCAGCCCCCACCAGAACCACTCGCCGTTCATTTCATGCAGCGGTCTGAACAGAACGGTGACGCCTTGATTTTTCAGCTGAGTAAGGCCGTCGGCGATTTTGCTGAGCAGCGCCTCAAGGCGTTTTCCTTCAACAGTTGAAGGGTCCAGGATGTTTTTGTACTGGCTGTTTGAGATGGCCGTTTTGTAGTTTCCGGATGGAAAAGCCGGATTTGCGAGATGCAGGCTGACCTGAGGGAGGCCGCCGCTTTTCCAGTATGAGATTAAGCTGCTGTTGCAGCTGTAATCGATAGTATCGGTGATATCCGCTGTTTCAAGCCATCCTCTCCCATAGTCACAGCCGTAGATAGCGGGAGACTGTCCCGTCGCGTTTTTCAAGCGGTTTTCCTCTGTCATTGAAAAAGTGACATCGCTGTACCCGCCGAACGCCCCGGACATGACCTTGTTTTCTGAACGGTTGGGCAGGTGCGCCAGCCAGTTCATGATATCTTTTGTCGTCTGCTGGGCATTTGGGTTGACGGGATAAACGGTGTGAGCCGATATCGGACTGGCGGCTCCTAAGAGTAATAAAACGATAGACAGGCAGACTGCTAACTTTTTGAGCATAAAAAAGACCTCCTGATTTTTAGGGTGATGAAGGATGTGAAACGATAACCTCACAATCTCCTTCTATAACAAAATCTCCGGAATCCGCCGGCACGATAAAGTGATCGCCTTTGTGAACGGGGCATCCATCCAGTTCTCCGCGTCCTTTAATGACGCTTGCGAGTAAATATCGGCCGGGGGCGGGGAATGATGCTTTCCCGCTCACATCCCATTGATAAACTGAAAAGAAAGGTGTTTCGGCAAGTGTTGTAATAAGAGCATTTCCGATCCGATGCTTTGTGCTTTTTACTTTTTCATCGGTATGCGGAATGTCTGCTACGTCAATTGCTTTCTGAAGATGAAGCTCGCGTTTATTCCCGTTCCCATCCGTCCGGTCATAGTCGTAAAGCCGGTAGGTGGCATCAGAGCTTTGCTGGATTTCAAGAACGAGCGTACCTTCACATAAAGCGTGCAGTGTGCCGCTCGGGACATAGAAAAAGTCGCCGGGCTTAATGGGGATGCGGCGGAGCAGGTGATCCCACTCGTTTCGTTCAATGAGCCGAACGAAATCTTCTTTTGTTTGGGCGCGGTGCCCTAAAATGAGCTCCGCGTCTTTTTTGCAGTCCAACACGTACCAGCATTCCGTTTTTCCGAGTTCGCCGTTTTCATGCCGATGTGCATATGCGTCATCCGGATGCACCTGTACGGATAAGTCCATATTTGCGTCAAGAATTTTTGTGAGCAGGGGAAAAGCGTCTTCTTTCGGATGTCCGAACAGGTCAGGGTGTTCATTCCAGAGACGGTGTAATGATGTTCCGGAAAAAGGCCCGTTCCGCACGATGGATGTGCCGTGCGGATGAGCTGAAATCGCCCAGCACTCTCCCGTCCGCTCAGAAGGAATCTCATACCCGAATGTATCGCGCAGCTTCGTCCCGCCCCATAATCTTTCTTTAAAAACCGGTTCCAAAAATAAGAGTTTCGTCATTTTCCCGCCTCCCGGTTTGCCGCCTCTAATGCGCGCTCCGCCAATACGAGCGAACCGGCCGCGCCGGAGTGAATCCCTAATTGAGGGGGAACGATGTATTTTTCAATATCGGGCAGATCAATATATTGATTCAGCCGCTTTTTCACGTGCTGACGGATAGAAGAGAACAGCTGCCGCTGCTTCATGACGCCCCCGCCGAGAATGATCTTTTCCGGCGAAAGTATGAGAATATACTGCACAAGCGCTTCGGCAATATAATAGGCCTCAAGCTCCCACACTTCCTGCTGATCCGTGAGCAGAACTGCTTTTTTCCCCCAGCGTTTCTCAATGGCGGGGCCTGCCGCGAGGCCTTCCAGACAATCTGTATGGTAAGGACAATTGCCTTTGTAGCCGTCGTCCGGATGTCTTCTGACATAAATGTGGCCCATTTCAGGGTGAGACAGCCCTTGAACAAATCTGCCGTCCATGATGGCGCCCGCGCCGATGCCTGTGCCGACCGTCAAATAGAGGCAGCTGTCCGCGTTTTTGGCCGCGCCGAAAGAAGCTTCTCCAAGCGCCGCCGCATTAACGTCGGTGGTGAAGCCTGCGGGAATATCCAGAGCGCTTTTGATCGTTTGAAGAATAGGGCAGTTCCGCCAGGCTGTCTTCGGCGTCGCGGTGATGCACCCGTATGTTTGACTGTCGGGACGGATATCAATCGGCCCGAACGACCCGATGCCGATGGCGTCTATCGGGAATTCTTCAAAGTAACGGATCACCTGTCTGAGTGTGTCATCCGGTTCTCCCGTCGGAAACTCTGCTCTGTCCAGAATGGTGCCGTCTCTTTGTCCGGCGGCACAGACAAATTTCGTGCCGCCGGCTTCAATACCTCCAAGCATGGCCGTCCCTCCTCATCTGTTAAAATCCGTTTTGATCGGAAACGGATTTGAACCAGCGGCCGCTTTTTTTGACAGTCCGTTCGCCCCCGTTTTCCAGATTGACAGATACAAAGCCGTAGCGGTTTTTATAAGCGTTTGTCCAAGACCAGTTGTCCATGAAAGTCCACAGGTGATAGCCTTTTACATTTGAACCTTCTCCGATGGCCCGATGCACCCATTTCAGATGTTCCTGGATAAATTCAATCCTGTAATCATCCTGAATGATGCCGTTTTCATCGCGGAAGCGTTCCTCGCCTTCTACTCCCATGCCGTTCTCAGAAATAAAACACTCGATATTTCCGTAATGTTCTCTGAGATTGGTGAGAATGTCGTAGATTCCTTTTTCGTAAATTTCCCACCCGCGGTGAGGGTTCATTTTCCGGCCGGGCATGACATACGGATCGAAGAAACGCTCAGGCAGGAAAGGGGCATGCGGATTCGGAACATGTTCTTTTGCCTTGACGCGTCTCGGCTGGTAGTAGTTCACGCCTAACAGGTCAACCGTATGCTCCTGAATGAGGCGGAGATCTTCTTTCTCATAATGCGGCAGAAAGCCTTCCGCCTTGAGAATCTCGACAAGCTCCTCAGGAAATTCGCCCTTTACGGCGGGATCTAAAAATGAGCGGTTGAAAAAGGCGTCGGCAATCCGGGACGCTTTGACATCTTCAGGATGTGAGCTTCTCGGATAAGAAGGCGTCAGATTCAGAATGATTCCGATTTGTCCGTCCTGTTTCAATTCTCTGTAGGCTTTGACAGCCCTTGCATTCGACAGCAGGGTATGGAAACCGGCCTGCACCGTTTCTTGAAAATTAACGTGATTCGGGTAGTGAAAGTCATATAAGTAGCCGCCTTCAATCGGCACAATCGGCTCGTTGTGAGTGAACCATTTTTTCACCTTGTCACCGAATAGCGAAAAGCATGTTTTGGCGTAATGTTCAAACGCGTCAACGGTGTTCCGGCTGACCCAGCCCCCCTTCCGCTGAAGGGCAAGCGGCATGTCAAAGTGAAACAAATTGACAAACGGCTCAATATGATGGGCAAGCATTTCATCGATGACGTCCTGATAAAACGCGACCGCTTTCTGATTGACCTCGCCAGTTCCGTCCGGAATCAATCTTGACCAGGAAATAGACAGCCGGAAGGAGTTGTGGCCGATTTCTTTCATCAGCCGGATATCCTCCTTGTATTGATCGTAAAAACGTGACGTGTCGCCGGGACCGACGCCGTTAAAAAAACGGCTCGGCTCTTTTTCATACCAGTAATCCCATATGTTTTGGCTTTTTCCGTCTCTGTCGGCGGCGCCTTCTGTTTGGGTGGCGGAGGCGGAAGACCCCCACCAGAATCCTTCCGGAAAACGATATTGAATATTTGATTCAGTCAATTGATTTCTCTCCCTTACTGCGATTTTGATTACATACTCATGCTGTCATCCCGGGCATGCTGCTCGGTCTCAGCTTCTTTTTCCTTTGCCATGTTTAATTTGTCCAGCGCTTTAAGAAACGGGAACCAGATGACAAACACAATACAGAGGTTGACCAGCTGCATAATGCCGCCCATGACGGAATTGGTCGCCATAATCCCGTTAATGAATAGGGGGACGGTCCAAGGCACGGTCACGCCGGTAGGAGGGGGCACGATCCCCGCCGACATGGCCAGGTAGGTGACAAGGGTGACAACCATCGGCGCGATCACCCACGGAATGATAATGATCGGGTTCATCACGATCGGCAAACCGAAAATAACCGGCTCATTGACATTGAAAATGCCTGGCGCGAGACCGAGTTTGGATATCTGTTTCATCTGTTTGCTTTTCATAAAAAGCAAGATGGCGATCACTATGGCCAATGTCATTCCGGTTCCGCCCATTCCGACGGTGTAAATCTCCATAAACGGCTTAGAAATAATATGGGGAATCTCTTTTCCCGCTGTATACGCAGCCAAATTTTCGACCTGTAATGTATTCCAAATCGGGTCCATCACGGAATTGATAATGATTTGTCCGTGAAGTCCGAAAAACCATAAAATCTGAATAAAGAAAACAGCGATTAATGTAGGAATGATGCCGCTTCCAAGTCCGACAAGCGGGGCTTGAACCGTATGATAAATGACATCATGCAGATTGGTGTGAAAGATCTGGGTGACAGCCGCATTGATCAAGAGGAAGACGGTAAGCGTGATAAAAGCCGGAATCAATGCGGCGAACGATTTAGCAACAGCCGGAGGAACACCGGCAGGCATCTTAATCGTTAAGTTTCTCTGGACGATTCTTCTGTAGATCTCACCTGACAAAAACGCGGTTATCATGCCGAGAAACATCCCTTTTGCTCCAAGCCGGTCAACCGGAATGACGCCTGCGACCGCTTTGCCCGTTTCCGGCTCTAAGACGAACGGGGTGAGCAGCAGAAAAGAAACCAATGCGATCGCTCCGCCGAATACGGCCTCCACTTCGTAGCTTTTGGAAAGGTAATAGCCGATCCCGAAGACGACAAAAATGGACATAATCCCCATCGTCGCCGTCGAAGCGCCGCCAAATCCGGATTGAAAGACAGACAGTGCGGAGCTGCTCATGATTTTGTTTAAAAATGGCAGGTTCGTCAGCACGACGAACACCGAACCGAAAATGGTCAGCGGAAACGCCAGCATAAAAGCATCCCGTAAGACTTGCAAGTAGCGGTTATTGTTTAATTTGCCAGCGATCGGAATAAGGAATTGGCTGATTTTCTCAAACACGTCTTCACCCCCGGCTTTCTATAAATTTTTTGATTGAAATAAGTCGAGCATTTCTTTAACGAGCTCTTTCATTGAAAGCGCTGACATTAAGTGGTCTTCAGCATGCATAAAAAGCAGAGAGACATCCGTCTTGGCGCCGCCGGCTTCTTTTTGAATCATCTGAAAATGGATGTCGTGCGCTTTCCCCAGTTCTTCTTCAGCCTTTGTCAGAAAGGTGTCTGACTCATCTGGCCGGCCGTCTTTATAAGCGCGTATCGATTGAATAATACAGCTGCGGGCATTACCGCTGTGAAGAATCAGCTGAAAACTGATCTGTTCATCCGTGTACGTTTCCATGCTTATCGCCTCCTTTATTTGTTCTCTATTAAGGCAACGGCCTGTTCGTATGCTTTTTTGCCGTCTCCCATGCCGTAAGCCATCATGTCAATCACATCAACGGTGATGTGAAGCGGGTCCGCCTCTTTCTGAAGCTCACCTTTTAAAAAACTCATCTGCGGGCCGATCAGTACGACGTCTGCATCTTTCATCGCTTCTTTTGCTTTATCCTGTCCGACTGCCCAAATCTCGGCTTCCTCACCGATGGAGCGGGCGTAATTCTGCATTTTCGTGACAAGAAGGCTGGTGGACATGCCTGAGCTGCAGGCTAATAAAATTCTTTTCATGAGGAATCCCTTCTTTCGTAAAGTTAAAACGTTTTCATGAATATTATAATCTTTTGAATTTAAATGTCTATACTTTTAAAATATAAAAGTTTTACATTTCGGATTTATGACACAAAAAAACCTTTTAAGATTCAACTTAAAAGGTTTTTCATCTCAAGCGAGCCATAACAGCCATAAATAAAGTCCGATCAGGGTGATAAATAACGTCGGAATGGTTAATATCAGACCTGTCTTGAAATACATTCCCCAGGAAATTTTCACGTTTTTCCGGCTCAGCACGTGGAGCCATAACAATGTCGCCAGCGATCCGATCGGCGTAATTTTCGGCCCGAGGTCCGAACCGATAACATTCGCGTAAATCAATGCTTCTCTCATCAGCCCGTGAGTGCCCGTTCCGCTGATGGCTATGGCGTCAATCATCACCGTCGGCAGGTTATTCATAACGGAGGAGAGGATCGCAGCGATAAACCCCATTCCGAGTGTGCCCGCAAACAAACCGTGATCCGCCGCTTTCTGAATAAGCTGAGAAAGAAGATCCGTCAGTCCGGCATTCCGCAAGCTGTACACGACAACATACATGCCGACAGAAAAAAACACGATGGCCCACGGGGCGTCCTTGATGACTTGTTTCGCAGGGACGGCGGGGCTTCGCTGCGCCAGAATGAGAAAAATGACCGCGATGGAGCCGGCAACGAAGGAAACGGGTATCGACAGCAGTTCGCTGACGAAATATCCGATCAATAAAACGGCCAGCACAGCCCACGATAACCGGAAAAGGCGTTCATCCTTAATCGCGGATGCCGGATGTTTCACAAGACCGGTGTCATACCGTTTCGGAATGTTTTTTCTGAAATAGAGATACAGCACCAAAATGCTTGCCGCCAGAGAAAAAAGGTTGGGCACCAGCATGCGTGATGCATATTCAATGTACCCGATATGAAAGTAATCGGCGGATACAATATTGACCAAATTGCTTACAACGAGCGGAAGCGAGGTGGTGTCGGCGATGAATCCTCCGGCGATAATAAACGGAAAAACCAGCTTTTCAGGCAAATTCAAAGCCCGCACCATCGCCAGTACGATCGGCGTCAAAATGAGCGCCGCTCCGTCATTGGCAAACAGGGCGGAGACAACAGCCCCTAAGACCGACACATAGAGAAACATCCGCAGCCCGCTGCCTTTGGCCGCCATGGCCATATGCAGTGCGGCCCACTCAAAAAAACCGATGCTGTCAAGAATTAATGAAATGATAATAATGGCGATAAAGGCAAGTGTCGCATTCCAGACGATTCCCGTCACTTCCGCGATATCGTGAAGGCTGACTGCTCCGGCGATCAAAGCGAGGACCGCTCCGCCGCAGGCAGACCAGCCGATTGATACATGTTTCGGCTGCCATATGACAAACACAAGTGTCAGCACAAAAATCAGCGCTGATAAAACCGCAACTCCCAAGAATATATCCCCCTTACCGGCATGTAACAGTGACTTCTTTTTGCCGCAATGTCTGTAAAACTTCGTCCTTTTCATCTATCTGCTGCAGAATCGAGCAAACCAGCGCGTATTCCGGACCGGACGGATGAAAGGCATAGTACCGCCACTGGCCCTCGCGTCTTTCCCGCACAAGGCCGGCGTTCTTTAATTTCCGCAAGTGCTGGCTGATGCCGGGCTGACTTATATCAAAAATAGCCGTCAGCTCGCAGACACAATATTCCTTATCCTCCAGAAGCTTCAGCATCAAAAGCCTCGTCCGGTCGCTTAGAAGCTTGAGGCACTGGCTGATCCCTTCGGAACTTAAAGCATGATGCCGCCGTTCCATGCGCTCACTCCTTTTTCACACTATTATATAAGCAGATGTTTATATAAGTAAACGACAATATAAAAAAGCCGGTCTTGCACTTTTTGCAAAACCGGCTCATGTTTATTTTTGGAACAGTTTTTTCGCTTCATCCATTGCTAATTTATTTCCCAGTGCTGAATAATCAAGCCAAGGCTGATCGGCAATTTTATAGACGTGGTTTGCTTTCACGGCCTTCAGCCCTTTCCATACAGCGCTTTTTTGCAATTCTTTATAGGCTTGCTGTGACTTGTCGTCTCTGTTAACGACGACGAAAATCGCATCTGCGTTGTAATCAGGCAGCACTTCTTGAGAAATGACTTCATAAGGGCGGGAAGTGTTCATTTCTTTAATGCCGTCAGCCGGTTTCAGCTTCAGATCGTCAAACAGAATCGGTCCCATCGGGCGGCGTGTGCTGAAGACGCGAAGCTCTTTTGCGTTCACGCGGATCGCCATGACTTTGGCGTTTTTCCCTAATTCCTTATTCATCATGGATCTGACTTGTTTTGTTTCATCTTCGTAATCTTGAATAAATGTTTTCGCTTCTTTTTCACGGTTGACGATTTTTCCGATGTCTTTTAAATGATCGCGCCAAGTGCCTTTATCAAGGTCGAAAACGTGTGTGTTTCCGATTTTCTTGTATTTTGACACATCTTTTCCCGCAAATTCTTTATCAAGATAAATGTTGTCTGGATTCAGCTCAAGTAAAGCTTCCATATCCGGGTCTGAGGCAGGGCCGAGTTTTTTCGTGTCTTTCAGCTGATTTTTCACATGAGGGAGAAAATCTTTTAATTCTCCGCCCACGACGGAACCGGCCGGTGTAACGCCGAGAGCCAGCAGATCATTTGTCAGGTGAATGGACATCGAAGCGATTTTATGATCGCCGGATTTCTTTTTTGACTCCGGCTGTGTTGAATCGGATTGGCAGGCAGCCAATAAGAAAATACACATGAAACTGATGAGCGCAATTATTTTTTTCATGGGAATACTCCTTGTTTTATGATTTGATTTTCATGACGAGATAGAGAAAATACGGCGCGCCGATGGCTGCAGCAACCACGCCGGCCGGAATGGCGTTCGGCTGAAACAAAGACCGGCCGATGGTGTCTGCCGCGACAAGAATGACAAGTCCGATTAATCCCGCAATCGGAATAATATGCTGATGCATGGTGCCGACGAGCCGTCTTGCCAAGTGAGGGGCGGCAAAGCCGATAAAGCCGATTCCCCCGGCCATCGCAACGCTCGCGCAGGACAAGCCGACCGCTATGGCGATCAGCATGATCCTTTTTCTCTGCACGTGTGCGCCGAGCCCCGCGGCTGCCTGGTCACCGAGCATTAAAATATTCAAAGACCGGGCGTTCAGCCATGCAAGCGGTGCGAGAATGCCGATCCAGGGCAATAGCGACCACACGTGAATCCAATCCCTGCCCCAGACGTTTCCCACCAGCCAGCGGGAAGCGAATGTATAGGTTTCTTCATTCAGGCGCAGCGACATAAACAATGTAACGGCGCTGAAGCCCGCGGAAACGGCGATCCCGACTAACAGCATGCGGATCGTTAAAAAACCGTTCAGCCTGTCGTACGTAAGCACTACGATCAGCAGGGCGGCGAGTGTTCCGCCCGCAAACGTAAACAGCGGGATGAACATCGACGCTTGCGCCTCCAAGGAATGAAAGAATGTGATATACATCATCAAACCGAAGGAAGCGCCGGCATGCAGTCCGAGAATGCCCGGATCGGCAAGCGGATTTCGGGATACACCCTGCAAAATAGCGCCCGACACTCCTAAACCGATGCCGGCCAGCATCGTCACCAGAATCCGGGGAAGCCGGTAATCGAATAAAACGGTTGTGCTTTGAAACGTGCCGTATCCGAACAGCGTTTTTCCCACGGTGAGAGGAGAAAGCCGGAATGAGCCCGTATGCAGCCCGATCAGAATCATGCAAACGGCGATGACCAGCAGAATGAGTCCTGCCGCCGCCGCTTTTTTTGTTTCTTTCTGCACTTTCATTTATAAGTCTCTCCCTTCCTTGCGGGCAATATAAAGAAAGAAAGGGACACCGACAAGTGCCACCATGATGCCTATCGCCAATTCTCTCGGGGGACTGACCGTGCGTGAGGCCAGGTCAGCCAAAATCAATAGAATCGCGCCGAGTAACGCGGACATCGGAATAATCAGCCTGTACGTAACGCCGACGATCTTTCGCGCGATATGGGGAATGACCAGCCCGACAAAGCCGATCGCGCCGGCAGCGGAAACAGACACACCGGCAAGAACGACGGCGATCATTAATCCGGCGGCACGCGTCAGAGCCGTGTTCACCCCTAAATTCGCCGCCACGTCATTTCCCATTGAGAGAAGGGTGACGGACCGGCCCATGAATGTCGCGAGAATGATGAAGACCGCAATCACGGGAACAAGGACTTGTAAATGAGCCCACTTGATCCCTGACACCCCGCCGGCGTACCAGAAGGCCAAATCCTGGCTTAAATCGTAATAAATTGCCACACCGGTACTGAGTGAATGTAAAAGAGCGGCCACGACCGCCCCGGCAAGCGTCACCTTTAAAGGCGTCATGCTGCCTTTTCCCGCCGCACTGATAAAGAAAATCAAGCCGGTGCTTGCCAGTGCTCCCAAAAATGACATCACCATCAGCAGGGCGTATGACAAATGAGGGAAAAAAGCAAAACTGAGCGCAACAACAAACATGGCGCCCGCGTTTACGCCTAAGACACCCGAATCGGCAAGCGGATTTCTCGTGACACCCTGCATGAGGGCGCCTGCTGCGGCAAAAGCGGCTCCTGTAACGGCCGCCCCGAGCACCCTCGGAAGACGCAATTCATGAATGATCTGCTGGCCCGTTATGTTCGGATTGTAATCAGCAGCAGCCGACCAAACCGTATGTAAAGTAATGTCTTTCGCGCCGAATGAGACGGCGAAAAAAATAGATACAAGCAGCCCGATCACCGCGATCAGGAAGAAAACCCCGTTTTTTAAGATGCTGATCAGACGGTTTGCGGACGTGACAGAATCGCTCAAAAATCAATTCACCTACTTTTATGATCATTGTCCGGTATTTATTGAATATGAGAATCATTTTCATTTGAACCATCATATTATACCGAGCCGATTTTCAAAACGCAATAGAGCGTTCAACAATGATGTCCTTTTTTCTCTCATGTTTATATTGTAAAAAAGAAGTGAAAAACGTGAAAGAGGAAATAGCTATATTCAGAAAGGAGGGAGGCAAATGGCGGGAGAAGGAAAGCCTTTGCCGATTGAATTTTACCAGAGACCGTCAGTGGAGCTTGCCCCTTTATTGCTCGGCTGTCTTTTGGTGAAGGAGACGGACGAGGGAACGGCTTCAGGTTTTATCGTGGAAACGGAAGCTTATATGGGAGCGGATGACCGGGCGGCGCACAGCTTCGGTAACCGGCGCACGAAACGGACGGAAATTATGTTCCATGAGGCGGGCCGCATTTATACATACGTCATGCACACTCATACATTAATGAACGTCGTCGCCGCGGACATCGGCATTCCGCAGGCCGTGTTAATCAGGGCGGCGGAGCCTCATGAAGGACAGTTCCTGATGGAGAGCAGGAGACCGGGCAGACCCCCGAGAGAGTGGACAAACGGCCCGGGAAAACTGACGAAAGCGATGGGCATTTCAATGAACGACTACGGCGGCATGATCACGGAACCGCCGCTGTATATTACCGAGGGCTTTACGCCTGAACATATATCAACAGGCCCGAGAATCGGGATTGACAACAGCGGAGAAGCCCGGGATTATCCGTGGCGCTATTGGGTGACGGGGAACCGGTATGTCTCACGCTGACCATGTTTATAAACGCTGATAACAGGGGAAAGACAAGGTAAAAGAAAGGGGATTCAGACATTGAAAAAATTTTTCAAAACGATTATCAAATGGGCGCCCGTCATCTATCCGATCATCAGAAAAATCATAAAAGAACGGAAGGCATCTAAGCGGAACCGCATGTCCGCATCCCGAACAGCCGGCTGATCCGGCTGTTTTTTTACGGGCTTGGCATCGGATTGCCGCATTGACTTGAAATCCTTCCCATTATAGAATTTACATACATTTACCCCTTCCTCATTCTTTTTGCCCATTTTTCACGTCTGCATCTGATCTGATAGGAGGTTTTTCTCATGCTTCATGGACGGCTTCGTGAACTTCTGCGCTTGCTTTTAGCTGCTGAAACACCGGTTACAAGCTCAGTCATCGCTGCAAATGTAAAGGTAACGACACGGACGGTCCGCAATGACATAAAGGAACTGCAAACCATTGTAGAAAAACACGGCGCATCCATTCAATCTGTCAGAGGGAGCGGCTATAAGCTGCTGATCCGGAATGAACAGCCGTTTAAAAACTGGCTTCAGGACAATTTCCAGCAGAACAGCACCGTGCCGATTTTTCCCGATGAACGGATAGATTACCTTATGAAAAGAATGCTTCTGACCGACGGCTACCTCAAGCTGGATGACTTGGCGGAAGAACTGTTCATCAGTAAATCCACACTTCAATCTGATTTAAAAGAAGTCAAAAAACGGCTCCGCCCCTATGACATCATTTTGGAAACAAGGCCGAACTACGGCTTTAAGCTGCGCGGCGAAGAGCTCCGCCTCCGTTATTGTATGGCGGAATACTTAGTGGACGACCGCGAGCCTGAGCCTGATCTCCTGAGTGAAAAGGCTGGTATTCTGCCGAAAGATGACATTCATGTGATCCGCACAGCCATTATGAAGCAGGTTCGAAACCATAAGATCCCGCTTTCTTTCTTCGGCCTGAACAATCTCATCATCCATATCGCCATTGCCTGCAAACGAATCCGGACAGAAAACTATGTATCTCTCATTCCGGAAGATCTTCATGATATTAAGCTTGAAACAGAATATCAGTCAGCGGAAGCCATCGTAAAAGAGCTTGAATCTGCGCTTTCGGTCACCTTTCCCGAACAGGAAACCGCCTATATCGCCATTCACCTGCTCGGGACAAAGCGCATGACCCAGTCACAACTGGAAGGAAAAGAGCTTACAAGGCTGATAGACGGAGAAACCAGCCGTTTGACGGAGGCCATGATCGAAGCCATTGAGCGGGAGCTGAAGCTCGGAATCACGGATGACAATGAGCTGAAAGCGGGTCTTGCGCTCCATATCAAGCCGGCGATTAACCGAAACCGGTACGGAATGAACCTGAGAAACCCCATGCTCGCCGCCATAAAGGAAAATTATCCGCTCGCATTTGAAGCGGGAGTGATTGCGGGAATCGTGATCAAGGAGCAAACCGGCATTGATATTCATGAAAATGAGATCGGATATTTGGCGCTTCATTTCGGAGCCGCCATCGAAAGGAGAAAGACGGAACGGCCGCCTAAACGCTGTCTGATTGTCTGTGCGTCCGGCGCCGGCAGCGCGCAGCTTTTAAGAGAAAAGCTCCGTTCCCGGTTCACAAAGCGTCTTGAAATCGTCGGAACGGCTGATTACTGCAGCCTTGACCAGCTTTCCTTTGAGTCGATTGATTTTGTGGTCAGCACAGTGCCGATCAAAAAAGACCTGCCCGTTCCCGTATTGAAGGTTCAGACGCTGTTGGGCGGCGGGGATTTTACAAAAATCGACGCCATGCTGGAAGAAAAGCGGGAACAATTGAACTTTCTGAAACCGGAGCTGGTATTTTTGCAGCAGGATCTGGAGACGAAGGAGGACGTCATCCGTTTTCTCGGACAGCAGGTTGCAGAAGCCGGCCTCGCTTCTGATTCTCTGACCGATTCTATTTTTGAAAGGGAAGCGATTTCTCCTACGAGTTTCGGCAATCTTACGGCAATTCCGCACCCGCTCGTTCCGCAGACAGACACGACGTTTTGGGCGGTATGCACGCTGAAGAAGCCGATTGACTGGGCGGATAAGCGTGTCCAATTTGTCTGCCTGCTCTGCGTCGAGAAAGAAAGCAAAGCCGACCTCCAGCATATGTACAAATGGCTCGGCGGGATGTTAGATGATCCGGCCGCGGTAAGCCGTCTCTTAAAATGCACAATCTATCAGGAGGTTTTACGAGTATTCAGAGACAAACGATCAGAGAAAGACCGGGATACACCTTTTTTCCGTTAGCAGCGGAAAAAGCCTGAGTAGTTCTGAAAGCGATTTCATAATATGATGGTACTAACATCGAGACATACAAAATATCAAACTTTCAGGAGGTCTTTTACATGAATATATTACTCGTTTGTGCAGCAGGGATGTCAACAAGCTTACTCGTCACCAAGATGGAAAAAAGCGCGCAGGAACAAGGAAAAGAATATAAAATCTGGGCGGTGTCAGGCGATTCAGTCAACCAGCATATTGATAAAGCGGACGTATTGCTGCTTGGGCCTCAAGTCCGTTATTTGCTTCCGCAGCTGAAAAAATTGGGTGAATCAAAAGGAGTGCCGGTTGAAGTCATCAATACCGTCCATTACGGCACGTGCAACGGAGCGGAGGTTCTGAAATCAGCGGAACAGCTCGGAAACGCATCGTAGAAAGGGGCGGGCCGTGTGAATAAGGTGAACCAGTTTTTAGAAGAGAAAGTCATGCCCATTGCCGGAAAAATTGCCTCCCAGCGGCATCTGCAAGCATTGCGTGACGGGATCATCCTCACCATGCCGCTTATCATCATCGGTTCTTTTTTTCTGATCATCGGCAACCTGCCGATTCCGGGATATGCGGATTTCATGGCAAAGACGTTCGGAAGCGCCTGGTCTCAAAAACTGCAATATCCGGTTGATGCGACCTTTGAAATCATGGGTCTTGTCGCCGCTTTCGGAATCGCCTACCGCCTGGCCGAAAAATACGGGGTGGACGCTTTATCGGCCGGTGCGATATCTTTGGCGGCGTTTCTCTTGGCAACGCCGTACAAAGTTCCGTTTCTGCCTTCCGGCGCCAAAGAGGAAATCATGGTGGGCGGCGGCATCCCGCTGTCTCTCATGGGAAGCAAAGGGCTGTTTGTCGCGATGATTATCGCCATGCTGTCGACGGAAATTTACCGCCTGATCATCCAGCGGAATTTCGTCTTCAAAATGCCGGACGGCGTGCCTCCGGCGGTCAGCAAATCATTTGTCGCTTTAATTCCCGGCTTTGCCGTCATCTTTCTGATCTGGGGCGCGCGTTTAATTGTCGAAGCGACTCCGTTTGAAAGCCTTCATAACATTGTAAGCGTTGTACTGGGGACGCCGCTCTCGATTCTTGGGGGAAGTCTCGGCGGAAGCCTGATAGCCGAAGCGGTTCAAATGCTCTTGTGGGCGTGCGGATTACACGGGGCGAACATAGTCGGCGGCGTCATGGCGCCGATCTGGTTCGGGGCGATGGATGCCAACCGGATTGCGTTTCAGGCGGGCGATGCGCTTCCGAATATTTTCACCCAGCAGTTTTTTGAAATCTGGATCAACATCGGCGGAAGCGGCGCGACACTGGCGCTCGTGGTCACCATGTTTCTCCGTTCGCGAAGCAAGCAGATGAAGCAGCTTGGGAAACTCGCCATCGGGCCGGCCGTCTTTAATATTAATGAGCCGATTATTTTCGGAATGCCGATCGTCATGAACCCGATGCTTCTCATTCCGTTCATTATCACACCGCTTGTCACACTGGTCTTTACCTATATCGGCATGAGCACTGGCCTCGTCGCCAAACCTGCCGGCATTGCCGTCCCATGGACGATGCCGCCGATTTTCTCCGGCTATCTTGCCACGGGCGGAAAAATATCAGGGGCTGTCATGCAGGCGATTAATATCATCACAGCCTTTATCGTGTACTATCCGTTCTTCAGAATGTGGGATTCGCAAAAGCTGAAAGAAGAAAACGAACTTGAACAATCGCAGGCGCCAGCCGTACAGGGAGACGAAAAAGCCGTGCTGTAGAGAAAGGGAGTGAAACACATGAATGAAAAAATGGAACAGACCATTTTTCAGATCATCCTGCATGGCGGCAACGGCAGAAGTGCATCAATGGAAGCCATTGCTGCCGCAAAGCGGGGGGACAGAGCCATGGCGGAAGAAAAGCTTCAGGAAGCCGCAAGGGAACTGACCGAAGCCCATCATTATCAGACAGAATTGATCCAAAATGAAGCCGGCGGAGAAAAAACAGACATGACGCTTTTGATGGTGCATGCGCAAGATCATTTAATGAATGCCATGACCGTGAAAGACTTGGCCGCTGAGTTAGTTGAGATTTACGAAAAAGTGAGTCTGCAAGGGGGAGCAAAAATATGACAAAAGGAATTAAAATTGTAACGATCGGCGGAGGTTCAAGCTATACACCGGAGCTTGTGGAAGGCATCATTAAGCGCTATGAGGAACTGCCTGTCAGAGAATTATGGCTCGTCGACATTCCTGAAGGCGAGAAAAAACTCAATATCGTCGGCACGCTTGCAAAACGCATGGTCGAAAAAGCGGGTGTTCCGATAGAGATTCACCTGACGCTTGACCGGAGAGAAGCCTTGAAGGATGCGGATTTCGTAACGACTCAATTCCGCGTCGGCCTTCTTGAGGCCCGCGCCAAAGACGAACGGATTCCGTTAAAATACGGCGTAATCGGACAGGAGACAAACGGTCCGGGCGGTTTATTCAAAGGGCTGCGCACCATCCCGGTTATTCTGGAAATCGCGAAAGACATCGAAGAGCTTTGTCCGAATGCATGGCTCGTGAATTTCACAAACCCTGCCGGCATGGTTACCGAGGCCTTGCTCCGCTACTCGAATCTCACAAAAGTCGTCGGTCTCTGCAATGTGCCGATCGGCATTAAAATGGGCGTCGCAAAAGCATTGGATGTGGATGTCAGCCGGATCGAAGTGCAATTTGCCGGGCTGAATCACATGGTCTTCGGATTAGATGTTTTCTTAGACGGCGTCAGTGTGAAAGATCAAGTCATTGAAGCCATGGGAGACCCGGAAAACGCCATGACGATGAAAAATATTTCAGGCGCGGAATGGGAGCCTGAATTCCTGAAGGCGCTCGATCTGATTCCTTGCGGCTACCACCGCTATTATTTCAAAACGAAAGAAATGCTCGAGCATGAAATAGAAGCGTCACAGACGGAGGGCACACGCGCCGAGGTTGTACAGAAGGTTGAGAAAGAACTGTTCGAACTGTATAAAGATCCGAATCTCGCCATCAAACCGCCGCAGCTTGAAAAACGGGGCGGAGCGTACTACAGTGACGCGGCCTGCAACCTGATCAGCTCCATCTATAACGACAAACATGATATCCAGCCCGTCAATACAATAAACAACGGCGCGATCGCCAGCATTCCGAATGACTCAGCGGTCGAAGTGAACTGTGTCATGACGAAAGACGGTCCGAAACCGATCGCCGTCGGTGATCTGCCGGTGTCTGTCCGCGGACTCGTCCAGCAAATCAAATCATTTGAGCGCGTCGCCGCTGAAGCAGCCGTCACGGGAGATTATCAAACGGCGCTACTTGCGATGACGATCAACCCTCTCGTCCCGTCAGACTCCGTGGCAAAGGCCATTCTGGATGAAATGCTTGAGGCTCACAAAGAACATCTGCCTCATTTCTTTAAGTCGATTGAAGCATAAGAGCAGTAAAAAAACCCGGATTCGCTTCCGGGTTTTTTGCTTATTTTGATTCGCTTAGTGAGGCGACTTCTGTCGTCCAGCCGAACACGTCGGCTTCCGCGCCTTTTTGAATGCCTGTAATGGTATCGTACAATTTCTTCGAGATCTCTCCGGTTTCACCGCTGCCGATGACAAGACTTTCATCATTCCAGATCAGTTCGCCGACCGGAGAAATGACCGCCGCCGTACCGGTTCCGAATGTTTCTTCCAATCGGCCGTCACGATGCGCCTGAATGATTTCATCGATCGAAATCTTTCGCTCAGACACAGTCAGTCCCCAATGTTTGAGAAGGGTGATGACGGAATTTCTCGTAATTCCTTCAAGAATGCTTCCGTTCAGCTCCGGCGTCACGATTTCGCCGCTGATTTTGAAGAAGATGTTCATGCTGCCGACTTCTTCGATGTATTTTTTCTCAATGCCGTCAAGCCATAAAACCTGGGAAAATCCCTTCTCTTCCGCAACCTGCTGCGCTTTCAGGCTTGATGCGTAGTTGCCGGCGGTTTTCGCGTTTCCGGTGCCGCCTTTGACGGCGCGCACGAATTCGTTTTCCACGGCGATTTTTACCGGTTTAATGCCTTCTTTGTAATAAGAGCCGACCGGGGAAAGAATGATAAACAGCTTGTACGTATGGGATGCCGCTACACCGAGGAAAGGCTCAGTCGCAATAATAAACGGACGGATATAAAGGGAAGTGCCTTCCGCTTTCGGAATCCAGTCTTTGTCGATGGCTACGAGCTGTTTCAGGCCTTCAAGAACAAGCTCTTCATCAATGAGCGGGATGCAAAGGCGGTCATTTGACTGGTTCAGGCGCTCCATATTTTTCTCCGGTCTGAACAGAAGCACTTCCTGATCCTTCGTTACATACGCTTTAAGCCCTTCAAAAACGGTTTGGCCGTAATGATAAACCATGGCCGCAGGATCCATTGAGATGGACTGATAAGGGATAATTCTCGGATCGTACCAGCCTTGACCGGCGTCGTAATCCATAACAAACATATGGTCGGTGAAAATTCTGCCGAACGCAAGGTCATGGGGGTCCGGTTTCGGTTTTTTGGCTGAAGTCAATTCAACACGAATGTCTTGTTTCATAATGTTCTGTCTCCCTATTGGTGTTATTGTCAAACTTATTTGAAAATAATTTATATTCTATTGTATACCTTCAACAAATATTCGCAATAGTTTTCCTCAAATTTGTGAAAAAATCAAATCACATAAAAAGCAGGGGAGAGAATGCCCCCTGCGTGTTCGTTTTTACGTATTCTGTCATCACCGTGCTCAGTGAACCGTCACCTTGCCGGTTTTGTAAAACTGCTCCATTGCTTTATCGACGTACACCCAGCCTTTCCAGGCGATATGGATGGTGTCTTTCATAAAGTACGGATCATATTCGTGCCCGGATAAGTCGGCAACCTGAAAGCCCTTCGCTTTAATTTGCTTAGTGACTTTTTTGTAGTAATCAGTCCGGCCTTTTTTCGGGAAGCCGGTGTAGTCATACCATTTTCCGTTGACCGGAATAACCACGAACATCGGTTCAGCGCCGGCATCTTTCAGAATGTCCAGCATATCCTCAAAGTCGTGATATTCGACTGATTTGGCGTATGTTCTTTTTTTGTTGATTCCTTTCACTCTCTTTACTTTCTTCTTAATCTTTTTATAAGAAGCGTCATCGATATAGAAAGGATTGGACTTGGAGCTCCGTTCTCCTAATTGAGCGGCAGCTGTTTTTAACTCTGACCACGATTTCCCTTTCAGGTTTTCAGAGATCGTCCGTTCAGGGCCCTTGGTTTCTCCCATTGAATAATAAAGATCTTTTTTCTCAAGCAGAGAATAATAAGCTTTGGCAGCCGGCATGACCGCTTTCACTTTCCATGATTGTCCGTTGACCATTCCCTTGTATAATTCAGAAAGGACGGCATCATGCTGAACGACTTTAAAACGGAGCATGCGCTTCATCATGTTCTTTTTGACTGCGGGGTCAATCTGGTTATTAAATGCTAAATCCAATGCCTGAAGTGATGAAAAATTCGGCGCAAAGTGCTGTTCATCAGAACCTTTTTTGATAAACCATTGCGGAGAAACAATGAATACCAGTTTTTTGCCCTTCAGCTGCTGATAATGCGCCGCAAAGTTCACGGCGTGTATCAAGGATTGGTCTCCGCCTTTTCCGACAAGATAAGGCGTAAAGCCTTGGTTGTTCACTTGGAAATAGTTGGACGGGTGAAACTCATCCAGTCTTGAAAGCTCGGAAGAACCGAAAATCGGCATATACTTCGAGTCTTCGAACATTTTATTTTGCAGATAGAGCCCCTGGAACATATTCGGATTTAAGGCTGCCGCCGACTCTTCGACACGTTTTTCAGGAATGAAGCGCGTAAGCCATGAAGCCGGAACTGCGATAGCTCCGACAAACAGGACGAACGCTAAAATAATTGGTCCAAAGAAACGCTTTTTCATTTACTTCAACTCAGTCAGTTTGTTTACAATGTTGTTTGGCGTATTCCACTCGTCACGGTCAAATTCAGTGATCGGCACTGTAATGCCGAAGCGGTTTTCGATGGCGACCAGCAGTTCTACAGTTCCGAAAGAGTCAAGCAGTCCTTCTTCAAAGATTTCAATATCAGGATTTTCTTTCACAGCGTCCTCCTGACAAACTTCAGCTAATACGTCTAATACTTCCTGTTTAAATTCCATGTGTTTTCAATCTCCTTTAGTGATGAAATGGTTTTCCTGAGAAAATATAAAATCCGAAACATACGAAATGGAATGTGATGACGATGGCTAAAAAGGCCGTAAAACGATTGGCGGGCAGCCATTTGTATTTCTTATTCCATTTCTCAAAAAAGTTATACCCGGTCATTAATACGGCGTGGTACAGGCCGTATACAATATATTGCAGGGCGAGTCCGTGCCAGACGCCCATCAGCATGAACAGCAGGAAATACCCGATGTTCGAGACGGCCATCCGGTTCTTTATCCATTTTTTCTTTGTCATCCAGAAAACAAAGCGCATAAATACGTAGTCTCTGAACCAGAAGGATAAGGACATGTGCCAGCGGTTCCAGAAGTCTTTAATGTTTTTGCTGATAAACGGCTTATTAAAGTTTTCCGGAGATTTAATACCCATGATATAGCTTACACCGACGGCAAACATTGTGTAACCCGCAAAATCAAAAAACAGGTACAAGCTGTATCCGTACATGTACAGCACATTACCCCACAGTTTGCTGTGGGTGATATGAGACAGATTCATAATGAAATACGTGTTAATCGCATATCCGATAATGAATTTGTATAAGAAACCGATAAAAATTTTATGAATGCCGGTATACAGTAAATCAGCGTATTCTCCCTTTGTCCATACTTTCTGTTCGTCCTTGGCAAATCTGCGGTATCTGTCGATCGGACCGGAAGAAATGGTCGGGAAAAACATAATAAAGTACAAAAGGCGGTGAAGCGGCATTTTTTCTTTAATCAGTCCGTCTCTCGTTTCCATGATCAGCTGGACGCCTTTAAATGTCAAATAAGAAATTCCTAAGAAACTGATCAGGTTATGAACCGGGTGATGAGGCGCCGGCGGAAAGAAAAACGGCCATAATTTAGATAAAAACAGGGGTAAAATGGACGCGATTACGGCCATACTGAAGACAAAGCCGCTGTTGGCTTTCAGTCTGTAAGCGAGATAGCCCCTGATTAAAAGCACCTGCCACAGCGTAAAGATACATAGTGCGATCACGCCGTGCAGATCATGCGCGAAAATCAAAGCCAATACGATGATGGATATAAACATGTTGTATCCTTGGAATCTCTTGCCGTTCAGCCCTAAAATAATCGTCGGCAAAAGAAGGATTCCAAGTAAGATAAAGAAGAAAAACGAGCTGTAAGGCGTCATACAAGAACCTCTTCGCCAATGCGTTTACGGTCGATTTTTCCGTTCGCAGTCATTTGAATGTGATCCTGATAAATGAATTTTCTCGGAATCATGTAGGCCGGAAGCGAAGCGGCCAGTTCTTTCTTAATGGCGCTTGTCAGCTGGAATTCTTTTTCAAAATCGTGTTTTTCAGGCACGATGGCGGCAATTAAATATTCGACAGGTCCGTTAGGCTGATACGGGATGACAACCGCCGTGCGCACATATTGAGACTGCCTTACATGTACTTCGATTTCCTCCAGCTCCATGCGGTAGCCGTGAAGCTTAATCTGGAAATCAAGGCGTCCTTGGCAGAAAATCTGACCATCCTGAACATAACCGGCATCACCCGTGTGATATGCCCACTGGCCGTCGATCGGGAAAAACGCTTTTTCCGTCAGAGAAGGCTCTCCGAGATAGCCTTTGCTCACGCTCGGGCCCGCGATGATGATTTCCCCTTTTTCTCCGTCCGGAAGCTTATTCCCGTTTTCATCCATGATGAAGATATCCATATCGGGTTTTGCAAAACCGACAGGCAGAGATTCATGTTCATCGATGATCTGCTGCGTAATTTCAACGGAGGTGACGGCAACCGTTGTTTCAGTCGGGCCGTATGTATTGAATACGCGCGCCTTCGGAAAACGGTTTAACAGCTCCTGTGCCACGGCAGCCGGAAGCGCTTCTCCGCAAAACATAAATACTTCTGCCTCAGGCAGGAGCTCCTGCGTAAAGCCGGGGTCCATCAGACACATTTGGACGAAAGACGGCGTCGATGTCCAGACGTTCAGTTTGGATTTCTCCAATTCTTCAAATAGTACTTTCGGTTTATTGATTTTGTCTTTCGTTACGCAATGCAGCGTACCTCCCGTTTGAAGCGAAGGGAAAATGTCCATGACAGATAAATCAAAAGAAAACGGCGCTTGGTTTAAGAATGTCTTACCCTCGCCCACAGGAAAATCCCTGCAGATCCAGTCAGTGAAGCTTTGCAGGTTATCAGCCGATATCTGCACGCCCTTCGGATTTCCCGTGCTGCCGGACGTGTAAATAATGTAAAACGTATCCAGCTCTTTTACCCAGTTCTCACGGCTGAGGTCTGCATCTCCGTCAGCTGCAAGCTCTTCGGGCGTAACGGTTTTAATCAGATTGCTTCCCGTATCGACTGCATCGCCCGATACGCTGATAAGCAGCTCTGCGCCTGAGCTTTCAATGATTTTGACGATCCGCTCCGCCGGAATGGAAACATCGACAGGGATGTAAGGGCGGCCCGCTTTGACGCTTCCTAAGAAAGAAACGATCATATTCGGCTCCATATGTCCGTAAACCAGGACAGGCGCTTTCGAACCGTCAGCTGTATGTTTTTGAATGCCGGACGCAACCCGCTCCGACAAATCCCATAATTCCCCGTAAGTGAGGGAATGATCTAAGGAACGAAACGCTTCGGCCTGCGGCTTGGCGTCTGCGTATGTTTTTATAGCATCAAGTAGTTTCATAGTTATCCTCCCCGATTAGAAATCGTTGTAAATATAAGTGCCGGTATTCGCTGTATGAAATCCATACATCCAAAAGAGCAATACTAATATCAGAAAATAAAAGCCCGTATGAAACGTCCATTTGATCAATGTATTTTCATAAGCACGTTTTAATTTTTGCATCATATTCAAAATTCCTTCCCCGCGTATTCAATAATTACACCAGTATATGACGATTAGATTAACAAAAAGTTTCAAAATATGTCTAATATCCTAAGCTTAAAATTTCCTTAAAAATGAATGAGGAACAAAAGGATGGAAAACACGCATGTATAAATTGGCAAATGATCATACTAAAAAGGCGCTGTTCAGGCGGGATTTTTAACTTATCGTAAATATAAACGAGGTAAAAAAATTTTGGCGGCTTTTTCTTAAGCAGGCTTGTGCCGAACCCCAATGGAGAAGGGCGAAAAGCCGTTTCCGGCAGGATAGCCGATAAAGCGCCGCATCTTGTGAAATGAGGAAGAAATTATTATGATAGATAAGGTAGCAGAAAACGTGAAAACCCCAATTCAACACTACTGTTATCGGCTGACTGTGAAAGCCTTTTAATAGAAAGGAAGAGGAAAATGAATCAAAACAATATGGGGGGCAGCCAAAAGACGCCCGAGAAAGAAAGCATGGGCCGCATTTTGTGGCAGCTAACCCGCCCTCATACATTGACGGCATCGTTTGTGCCCGTACTTCTCGGCACCGTATTGGCGATGTTTTACGTAAAGGTTGATTTCCTGCTGTTTTTGGCCATGCTGTTTTCCTGCCTTTGGATCCAGATCGCCACGAACTTATTCAATGAATATTACGATTTTAAACGCGGTTTAGATACGGAGGATTCCGTCGGTATCGGCGGAGCGATCGTCCGCCACGGCATGAAGCCGAAAACAATTCTGCAGCTGGCGCTCGGCTCTTATGCGATTGCCCTCGTGCTCGGTGTTTATATCTGCATGAGCAGCAGCTGGTGGCTTGCGGTTATCGGCCTTGCCGGCATGCTGATCGGCTATCTGTATACGGGCGGCCCGCTGCCGATTGCGTATACACCGTTCGGGGAACTGTTCTCCGGCATTTGCATGGGCTCTGTATTTGTCCTTATTTCTTTCTTCATTCAGACAGGCAGAATTAATGAACAGAGCATTTTGATTTCTATCCCGATCGCCATCTTGGTCGGAGCGATTAACCTGTCCAACAATATCCGTGATATTGAGGAAGATAAAAAAGGCGGACGTAAAACGCTGGCTATTTTGATGGGACATAGAGGGGCCGTCATGATACTGGCCGCATCATTTGCCATCGCTTACATCTGGATCGTCGGTCTTGTCATCATGGGTTACACAAGCCCGTGGCTGTTCCTGGTCTTCCTGAGCGTGCCGAAACCCGTTCAGGCCGTGAAAGGCTTTGTGAAAAACGAAATGCCGATGAACATGATTATTGCGATGAAATCAACGGCGCAAACCAATACATTCTTCGGATTCCTGCTTTCCATCGGACTCCTGATCAGTTATTTCCGCTGATCAAATGAAAGGGCAAATGCCATAATCGGCATTTGCTTTTTTTATGACATAATCTTCACGATATTGTAAAGAACCTGACCGCGGACTGATACGTCTCATATATGGACAGCAAAGCAAGGAGATGAAAAAAATGGACTTGTCAACAGCCCATATGGATGATTTGAAAACGGTCATGGAAGATTGGAAAAATGAATTATTAGTTTATAAATTCGCTTTAGATGAGCTGGATACGAAGTTTTCTATCATCAGCCAGGAATATAATCTGATTCACGGGCATAACCCGATCGAGCATACAAAATCACGCGTAAAAAGTTTCGAGAGTATCGTCAATAAACTGATGCGCAAAGGCTGCGATGTGACGACGCAGGAAATGAAAGAGCATATTCATGATATTGCGGGTGTCAGGATTATCTGTTCCTTTATTTCCGATATTTATAATGTCGCTGAGGTTTTGAAGCAGCATAAGGACCTGAAGATCGTAAAGGTGAAGGATTATATCAAACATCCGAAGCCGAACGGCTACCGCAGCCTGCATTTGATTATTGAAATTCCCGTTTATTTGACGAATCGTGTGGAATATGTGAAGGCGGAAATTCAAATCCGCACCATTGCCATGGATTTTTGGGCGAGCCTTGAACATAAAATTTATTACAAATTAAATAACGAAGTCCCAAAGCATCTGACCGACGAGCTGAAGGAAGCGGCGGACATCGCCCATTATTTAGACGAAAAGATGCTTGGGATTAAGAAAGAAGTCGATTAAACGATTGACGCATCAAAACAGCCGGACCGCTTTTATGTGCAGTCCGGCTGTTTATTTATCCGTTTACGCGCAGCTGTACAAATTTTCGCTTACCCACCTGAATCGTCATGCCGTCTTCTGCGGTAATGACGGTATGAAGGGCATCCGTTTTCTCCCCGTTCACTTTGATTCCGCCGTTTTGAATCATACGGCGTGCTTCGCTTTTTGAAGAAAAGAGTCCAATCGTGACGAGCAGCTCAATAAGGGGCACGGTCTTTTCTCCGTCCCATATGACGGTTTTCATATCTTCAGGCAGGCTGTATTGCTGGAAGACACGTTTGAAATGCTGTTCTGCCGCATCCGCCGCTTTCCTCCCGTGGTACATTCTGACGATTGTACCCGCTAAGATCATTTTGGCATCTCTCGGATGAAGCTTTCCTGATTCCAAATCCTTCTCCATCTGTTTTTTCTCCGCAGGCTCTAAGTCTGTCGCTAAATGAATATATGTTTTCATCAGGCTGTCCGGCAATGACATCGTTTTGCCGTACATGTCGTTCGGATGCTCGTCAATGCCGATGTAGTTGTTTTTTGATTTAGACATTTTTTCAACGCCGTCAAGACCCTCCAAAAGCGGCATGAGGATGACGACCTGCTTTTCTTTTTTGTAGCGTTCTTGGAAATGGCGGCCCATCAGCACGTTAAAATGCTGGTCCGTACCGCCGAGTTCGATATCGCTTTCGAGAACGACAGAATCGTAACCCTGCATCAGCGGGTAAAAGAATTCGTGAAGTGAGATCGGTTTTTGCATGGCGATGCGCTCCTCAAAGTCGTCGCGCTCCATCAGACGGGCGACAGTAATTTTCCCCGCTAATTCAATCACATCTTCCAGATTCAATGTCTTCAGCCATTTTGAGTTGCAGTGAAGTTCAACTTTGTCTTGATCCAGCACCTTGCCAAACTGTTCAAAATAGGTTTTGGCATTGTGTTGGACTTCTTCATCAGTCAGCTGTTTTCTGGCTTGCGACTTCCCCGTCGGATCACCGATTTTTCCGGTAAAGTCCCCGATAACAAGCTGTATGATATGGCCGTTTTCTTGAAATTGGCGCAGTTTGTTTAACACGACGGTATGGCCCAAGTGGACGTCGGGTGCGGACGGATCAAGGCCGAGTTTAATGTTCAGCGGCTTGCCGGATGCCACTGATTTGGCGATTTTATTTCTCAATTCTTCAGGCGGTATGACGTCCGCGGCGCCGGTCATGTACAAATCCAGCTGCCTTTGCACTTCTTTTTCCTGATCATTCGTTAAAGTGATTGATTCCATCTTTTACATTCTCCTTTTTTTAGCCAAACAAAAAAGCCGCATCCCAAAAAGGGACGTGGCTGTATGCACGCGGTACCACCCTGATTGAAGACGACGTCTTCCGCTCATTCGAATAACGGTTTCCCGTTCTTTGCTACTGAAGTTCACAAAGAAAGCTCAGGGAGGTAATTCACGTTTGTCTTTGTGCCGGCTTGCACCATCCGCCGGCTCTCTGGAACAGGGAGACAATCCGTTACTGATTCCCGTCATAGCTGCTACGTTATGAAATTGTCAGCGATTTTTTGCAGCAGGGCGGACAGCGTTTTTTGTTCCTGTTTATCCAGACAGGCCGTCAGTTCAATTTCCCCCTGATGAAAGTCGGGGTACAGATCTTCAATAACCTTTCTGCCCTCATCGGTAATACTGACGAATACAAGCCTGCGGTCTCTTTTGTTCGTTTGTCTGCTGCATAAGCCCTTCTTCTCCAAAGTGTTCAGGACATTGCTCGCCGTCGCCGAGGTAATTCCGGATAGAGCGGCTATCCTTCTTGTATCAAGCGTTTCCCATTCACAAAGGTCATACAGGATGGAAAACGCCGTCCATGATAATTTGTGTGCCGACAGCACCTCTTTCTCCATTTTTACACGGAGCTGCTGGGCGGACCGATAGAGTGCAGCGGCAATATAGGCCGCCTCTTTGTTTCGGCCGGATAGATCGGAAAAAGGCCTGTTCGGCTTCTTATTGTCTGATCCGGCATCGTTGCGATTCGTCAATGGCGTCATGCTCCTTATTATTGTCAGAATCATTAGCTATGAAATGAATTTTAACAGAGAATGCAAAAGATATCAAATCGCAAACAGCACATTCCCGCAGAAAAAATGTGTAAGATTGAGGTTTACTTTTAAAAAAAAGGGAAAGACATTTGTACAACAAAAAGGGAGATGAATATCAGTGGGAAAGAATGAAACAATGCATATCGTATCATGTGCCGATGATCATTATGCTCGTCATTTGGGTGGGATGTTCGCTTCTTTATTGATGAATATGGATAAAACAAGGAATGCCAAATTATATGTGATCGACGGCGGAATTACTGCCGAAAACAAGGACAAGCTTGAACAGACCGCGATGTCATTCGGGACGCCGCTTGAATTTTTAGAAGTAGACGCTGATCAATACAAGCATGCAGTCGAAAGCAGCCACATTACAAAAGCGGCTTATTACCGCATTTCTATCCCTGATTTAATTAAGGATGAGTCCGTAAAGCGGATGATTTACATTGATTGCGATGCAATTGTGATGGAAGATATTTCGGTTTTATGGGATTTGGATATTTCCCCGGCAATAGTTGCGGCGGTAGAAGACGCCGGACAGCATGAAAGACTGAAAAAAATGAATATCAGCGACACTGCCAAGTATTTTAATTCCGGCATTATGATTATAGATTTCGAACCTTGGAGAAAACAAAATATTTCCGAAAAGGTGATTGATTTTATCAACGAAAACAGCTCGGAGGATTTTCTCGTGTTCCATGATCAGGACGCGCTTAACGCGATCTTATATGATCAATGGCATGAACTGCATCCGCGCTGGAACGCGCAGACGCATATTATCATGAACGAGAAAACGCCTCCTGAACTGATCGACCGTATACGTTACAGAGAAACACGTGCCGAACCGGCCATCGTCCATTTCTGCGGCAGCGACAAGCCTTGGAATACAGGCACCTCGCACCCGTATCGTGATCATTATTTCCGATATATGTCCTTTACGAAATGGAACACGATCGACCGCCCGGCCATGAACCAATAGGCAGGTGTGATGAAAACGCTTGTGAAGCCGTTATCCGGCTCATAAGCGTTTTTTTTATTATTTCACCCGAATCGCACGCACGCGTTTTTGCAGGCCGGTCTTTTCGGCAGACGGCTTCAATCGGCTGACTGCTGTTTGCGCCGCTGATTTTGCTTTTTTCGTCTTGGTTTTTTCCGCCGCTTTTACTTTGTCTCTAGCCTGCTGCCGGTTGAGTTTATCTTTTATCCGGCCAAACCGTTTTTCCAGAGCGGTTTTTTCTTTTCCCGGCTGGATTTCGCTGACTGCTTTTTGGGCTTTTGCGGTGTTGGCCTCAGAGGTCTTTTTTTCCGCCTGCTTGACGCTGGCCTCAGCTGTTTTCAAAAGGCTTGAGTTGACAGCGTTAAGCCGCTTTTGCAGTCCTTTTTTCTCTGAACCGGCCGGTAATTTGCGAATGGCGCTTTGTGCGGCATTGACGGCGGTTTTTTTCTTTTGTTTTTCGGCAGTCCGGACTTTGTCTCTTGCGTCCGTCACATTTCTTGCCGTCTGAACTTTATTGATCCGGGACTCGAGAGCGGTTTTTCCCTTTGACTTGGACAGCTTGCTGACGGCCGTTTTTGCTTGATTGATATCTGCCTGTTTTTTCGTCTTTTCCGCTTTTATTACAGCCCGTTCGGCAAAGCTCTTTTGCTTTACGTGATATTGCACCAGGCCGTACCCAAATTGGCTGTCACGTCCGGGAGCGCCCAGATCTTTGATGTTTTGCTGCATCTGCTGCCGGAGCTGTGTATTTGTTTCCTCGGGATATTTCTGCCTGAGCAGCGCGAACATGCCGGTGACGTGCGGTGCGGCTTGAGATGTGCCGTCAGCTACGGCGTACATTTGATTCAGGTACGTGCTCGTAATATTGGTGCCGGGTGCGGCAAACTCAATTTGTTTTCCGGTCGTGGAAAAAGCCGCGAGCCCGTTTTTTTCAGTTGACGCTGAGACTGCCGTTACGCTGCTGTAGGCGCCCGGATAATTGACGGGTTTTTTGTTGCCGTCGTTTCCTGCGGCGGCTACGATCACGATTCCTTTTTTGTATGCTTTATCTACGGCGTCGTGAAGAATTTTGCTGTCAGCGTTAGTTCCGAGACTCATATTAATGATGTCCATTTTATTGGCGATCGACCAGTCGATCGCTTTAAGAAGGCTTTTAAGATCCCCTGCACCCTTTCTGTCTAATGCTTTAACCGCATATAACCGGACATCCGGCGCGATGCCGTCAATGCCGTATCCGTCATGTTTGGCCGCAATGATTCCGGCGACATGCGTCCCGTGTCCGTTGTCATCTTTGTATGAGGAAGTATAGCTGACTGCGGAATAGCCTCCGGCAATGGAAAGGTCATCATGAGGGTAAATGCCGCTGTCAATGACAGCCACTTTCACCTTTTTTCCCGTCAAGCCTTCTTTCCACGCCTGCTTGACCTGAGTCGATTCTATATCCCATTGCGGCAGCGCGTAACTGCTGCTTTGGGCCGCTGATAACGGGCGGATATCAGAACCGCCTGATGCCTGAAAAGATACATTGTCTTCTACATATAAGATGTCAGGGTCCTGTTTCAGGTCTTTCACCGTTTGTGAATCGGCTGACACGGCGACTGCCGGGAGATGCTGATAGGTCTGTTCCACATCCGCTCCGCTGTCTATAGCGGATTCCTTGCCGTTTTGATTTTTGTACACCACGATAACGTCCCGGTCGTGCGTCTCGGCGTGCGCGGGCGCCGCGGCGGAGAACAGGCTGACGCACAAGGCCGCGGCCATTATCGGTTTTAGGGTGTGATACATTGCAATTCCCCCTTTTTCTTTATATATCGGCAGTGCGGAATTCTTTTTTTCCTGAGGGATAAGGAAAATTTCTGTATGCAAATGTAAGCGTTTCCAAAATATGATGGAGAAAATGCTTTAAGACATCTGCGCAATGAACTCAAAAAGGGGGTTTTTGATAAATGAGTACGTTCAATCGGGTCATGGAAGAAAAAATCATGCCTGTCGCCGGAAAAGTCGCCGGCCAAAGGCACTTAAGAGCTTTGCGGGACGGCATTATTTTGACTATGCCGCTTATCATCATCGGATCGGTTTTTCTGATTCTGACGAGTCTTCCGATTCCCGGTTATGCCGATTTTATGGCTGGTCTTTTCGGTGAAAATTGGGTTGAAAAGCTCGGGTATCCCGTGAATGCGTCCTTTGACATTATGGCGCTTGTCGCCGCCTTTGGGATTGCTTACCGGCTTGCGGAAAGCTATGAGGTGGATGCCCTGTCGTCGGGAGCCATTGCCCTTGCCGCCTTTTTATTGGCGACGCCGTATCAGATTCCGTTTATTCCTGACGGCTCGGCAACAGAGATTATGGTGGGAGGCGGCATTCCGATTTCGCTGCTCGGAAGCAAAGGTCTGTTTGTCGCGATGATCATTGCAATGCTGTCTACGGAAGTGTACCGGTTTATCATACAAAGAAATATCGTCATTAAGATGCCTGACGGAGTGCCGCCTGCGGTCAGCAAATCGTTCGTTGCGCTCATCCCCGGTTTCATTGTTATTACGCTTGTATGGCTGGCCCGTCTGTTTATTGAAATGACTCCTTTTAAAAGCCTCCACAATGTCGTAGGCGATCTGCTGGGCACCCCGCTGTCTATTCTGGGCGGGAGTCTCGGCGGAAGTCTTATCGCCGAATTCGTGCAAATGCTGCTTTGGTCGTGCGGCATACACGGCGCGTCCATTATCGGCGGCGTCATGTCGCCGATCTGGTACGGGGCGATGGATGCCAACCGTTTGGCTTTTCAGGCGGGAGAAGCGCTGCCGAGCATTTTTACGACACAGTTCTTTCAAATATGGATTAATGTCGGCGGAAGCGGAGCGACGCTTGCCCTTGTGCTGACCATGCTTGTGCGCTCCAGAAGCAAACAGATGAAACAGCTCGGCCGTCTCGGCATCGGGCCCGCGATTTTTAACATTAACGAACCGATTATTTTCGGGATGCCGCTCGTCATGAATCCGCTGTTAATCGTGCCCTTTATCATTGCGCCGCTCTTGACCATTACGGCGACGTACATCGGGATGAGCACGGGGATGGTGGCAAAACCGGCGGGAATCGCCGTGCCGTGGACGATGCCGCCGCTGATTTCCGGTTATTTGGCGACGGGCGGGAAAATCTCCGGTTCGGTCATGCAGCTGATCAATCTCCTGATTACATTTATCATCTATTATCCGTTTTTCCGAATTTGGGATCTTCAAAAATGGAGAGAGGAACGGGCGGCGGAACAAAACGTCACTGAAGAAACATAAAAAAAACGGGCGCCTTCGCCCGTTTTTTTTTAACGCTGGAAAAATTCGATCCATTCGCCGTCAGGTCCTTCAATGTAAAAGTAGCGGTACCCGTTCGGAAGCGTCGTGATTTCTTCATCGATAAATACGGCGCCCTGACGCTTCGCATGCGTGAACTCCGCCGCGATATCTTCAGTTAATAAAGCGACATGATGGACTTTTCCTTCTGCGGGAAGCTCGCTGCTATAGCCCTGGATCAGCTCAATTTCTGTCTCCGGCCCTTCCTGAAAGCCGAGAAAGGCAAGTTCAATAATGCCGTTCGTATGAGTGATACGATCCTTTAACTGCATACCGAGAACGTCTTGATAAAAGGCGATGGATGTTTCAATATCTTTGACCATAATGCCTGTATGGTCGATTCTTTTGGCTGTCATGGTTTTCCCCCTGTTTTGAATTTTTCGGGACAATGCGGTGTTGATCATGTTTTATGGTACGATAAGAGAAAGCAAAACGAAAGAGGAATGCACAATGAAGCTACTTACAGTGAAAGATACATTTGCCGGAAAGCTGAAAAAAGGATTCCCCCTGATTGAAAAAGACGCTCTGTCCGGAAGCTCGGCTCATTTAACAGAGGGCGATCTTTTTGATGTGACATCCGAGAAGGGTGAGTTTATCGGAAAAGGCTATTACGGCTTGCAGAATAAAGGAGTCGGCTGGGTGCTGTCCCGCGCGAGAGATGAACGGATCGACGGACGTTTCTTTCTGGACAAGCTGAAAAAAGCGGCTGAAGCGAGAGCCCATCTGTTTAAGGCGCCCGATACGACGGCGTTCCGGCTTTTCAACGGCGAGGGCGACGGCATCGGCGGCGTCACGATTGACTTTTATGACGGTTATCTGCTGATTCAATGGTACAGTAAAGGCATTTACGCTTATAAGGACAGCATGATTGAGGCGATTGACGGACTGGAGCTTTCTTATAAAGCGATCTATGAAAAGAAACGATTCGATACGGCCGGGCAATACGTGGAAGACGACGATTTTGTCAAAGGCGAAAGAGGAGATTTTCCGGTCATTGTTCAAGAAAACGGCATACAGTACGCGGTGGATTTAAACGACGGGGCGATGACGGGCATTTTCTTAGACCAGCGTCATGTGCGCAAAGCGATTCGGGATAAGTATGCAAACGGCAGACGGGTGCTGAATACGTTCTCTTATACGGGGGCATTTTCCGTCGCGGCGGCGCTTGGCGGAGCTGAGAAAACGACCAGCGTCGATGTCGCCAACCGCAGTCTCGCAAAAACGATTGAACAGTTCAGCGCCAACAGAATTGATTATGAGGCGCATGACATTAAAGTCATGGATGTTTTCAAATACTTCGGCTATGCGGAGAAAAAAGGGCTGGAGTTTGACCTCATCATCCTTGATCCGCCTTCTTTCGCCCGCACAAAAAAACGGACGTTCAGCGCAGCGAAAGATTATAAAAACCTGTTGAAGGAAACGATCGCCATCACTGCAAAAAACGGCATCATCGTCGCTTCGACAAACAGCAGCGCCTTCAATATGAAGAAATTTAAAGGTTTTATAGAGACCGCCTTTAAAGAAACAAATGAGCGTTACGACATTTTGGAAGAATACACGCTTCCGGAAGATTTCAAAACGATTCCCGCGTTTAAAGAAGGAAATTATTTGAAGGTTGTTTTCTTGCGGAAAAAATAGGATGATCATTTATAGCGTGGAAAGAGGGGAAAAGAAAACCCTCTTCCATCGCTTTAATACGGGATAAAATAATCTTCATTCTTAAAGAAATAACCCGCTATTACTTAGTATCTCATCTGTGCCAAGTAAAGTGGCCTCTCTAATCCCCACATTGTTGGCTTTCATGAAGGATTGCACCGCTTGGTAGCCAACCGCATAACCTGCAAACGGTGATAAGCCGACAGGCTGATAACCTTGTTCGGCTGCAAAGGTGTCACCAAACATGTAACTGCTGACCTCAGCAAACCCTTTCACATTTAATGAGTCTTTGATAATTTCTTTTGAGTATTCTAAGTCTTCTTTTTCAAAAGAAGTAACCCAAGGACCTAACAGAGCTTCTCCGTAAAGTTCTTTGGCAAACGATTCTGCCAGCCCCTCTATAATTAAGTAATCACCAACCGTTACGTTCCCATAATCCCAATTGAAATACGAAAAACGAATATTATGATGAAATTCATGTGCGATTACAGCAGGCAGTCTCGGTATGTTATATGAATTGGGGAATATTGAAACTTGAATAAATCCCGGAATTCCTCCGAATCCACAATACCCTCTATGTAATTCAAGCTTTTTTTGATTAGCCAGATACATCCCAAACCTTATTTCATCAGCATTTATTTTTAAGCGGTTTTGTTTGATAAATTCTACACAATGAGTTAAAGTGCCATATGCAATTTGAAGAGCTTGAATTTCTTTTAGATTCTCTAATGCTTTTCTTCCGGTTTCCGTATCAAATATGCTCAGATAGCCCAGCATATTTGCAGCCATGATTACATCATATCCGTTAGGTTGCTTTGCCTTTAAGGGGACATTAATCTTTTTCCACATATCTTCAAAAGGTTTCATCATTGAATACCGATAATAATCTTCTCTATTTTCAATCATTGAAAATAGCGTTTCGTATTGCCCAATTGTATCCTCGATAATGATTTTAATGGGTACCACCCTTTTTTTGATGATCTATATAAATTGTAATGGCATCACTCATGAGCTTCGCCAACCCTTCACCATACCGGTCGATGTTCTTAGTGAAGCGTTTATCTTCAATATAGAGTTGACCTAATCCGTAAAAGGCATCAAAAGAATATTCACCAAAATTTTCATTGAGAAAATCAAACCACTCTTTGATAGCTGTTTGTACGTCTGGGGACTTGGGAGATTGGTTAATAAGGAGTGCAAATTTATTGAACATTGCAGTCCACTTATCAGATAAATCTTTTTGCTCACCATCAGTCATGCTTTTCAATCTAATATTTACCTTATCGACAGGTTGATCACCCCACCGTTTGCGAGCTTCTTGCTCATAAAGATTATGATTGAAGTTCATTCCCTCAAACCGTTCTTTGTTCGTCATGCAAATCTCTCCCATCATATGTTTGATTGATTTATCGATGGTTTCAATCATCTTATCGACCCTATTCCGTTTCTCAATCAACATTTTCTTTTGTAAAATTAATGCCTCCCTTCGGTTAAATGAAGGACTATTAATGATTTCTTTAATCTCTTTTAAGGAGAAATCGAGCTCCTTGAAAAATAGTATCTGCTGCAGCTGTTCAAGATTTTCTTCAGAATAAAGCCGATAACCGGAATCGGTCGTTTCCTGAGGAGTCAATAATCCAATTTGATCGTAATGATGGAGAGTACGTATGCTTACTCCAATCAGTTCAGCTACTTCTTTTACTTTCATACCCATCACGTTTGCCGCCTCCTTAATGGCTACTCTAAAGTATTACGCAACGTAAGAGTCAATAGTTGGTTAAAGATTTTTTGTATATAAAGGGGAACATATGAGGATTTCATTGCTGAAATTAAAGAAAAAAAGCCGGGCGTGAAGCTCCGGCTTTTTTCTATTCAATAATGTGCTGCACCCGGCCGATTCGCCCGTCTTCAAGGCGGACCTTAATGCCGCGCGGGTGGAAGCTTGAGTTCGTCAAAATATCCTTCACGATTCCTCTTGTCAGCTTTCCTGAACGCTGATCGGCTTTCAGGACGATATCGACTTCAAGTCCTTTTCTGATGCTGCTTCGCTGCTGGCCGTTCATATGACACATCCGTTCTTCAGTCTTTTCACTTCATATCTTATCATATCGTGTTTTCGTCTTTTTATGAAGGACAGACGAATCAATCCTTCATAGCAAATAAAAAAAGACCGCTCTGTAAGGAGCAGTCTTTTATGACATAAACGAAAGCAAAATCGGGGCCGCGCACAGCGTCATAATTGCGGCGAGAATCATGGACACGCTTGAGATCGTTCCTGATACGGAGCTGAGCTCAAATGCTTTAGATGTTCCCGCTCCGTGCGCGCTGGTTCCGAGCAGCACGCCCCGGGCAATTTCGTTATCAATGCGGAAATAGCGGATGACCATCGGCCCGATGATCGTTCCCAATAAAGCCGTTAAAATGACGAAAACCGCTGTAACGGCCGGCATCCCGCCGATCATTTCTGAAACGTTCATGGCAATCGGCGTCGTCACGGATCGCGGCACGAGACTGTCGACTAAGCTGCTGCCGAGATGGAACCATTTGGCGATAAAGGCCGTTGACAGAATGGCGATACATGAACCGACCGCTACGTTCAAAATAATTTCCACGGCGTATTTCTTTAAAATCGGGAAATATTTATAAAGCGGGATAGCGAACGCCACTGTTGCCGGCTGAAGCATATCGGTCAGCAGTCCGCCGCCGAGATTGTATGTCTGATACGGGACATTGACAAGAAGCAGCAGTACGACCAAAACAGCGGGCGTAATCAGAAGCGGCGACGTATACACCCGAGGAAAACGAATGTAGAGTTTTTTCGCGCCCAAATATACTAAGACAGTTAAGAATAAACTTATGATTCCGATGAACACGTTTGTTTTTTCTCCTTTCTTTTTGCTATCAGCTGTGTAAGCGTACCTGTTGAAACCATCACGACAAATGTGCTGATGACGACGACAAGTAAAATGCTTACGCCGAATTTAGACATGATATCTCCGTATTCAATCACTCCGACGGCAGACGGGATGAAAAACAGCAGCAGCTCACCGAGGAGCCATGCTGCGCCAAGCTCAATCCATTCAAGTTTGATAATCTTGAAATGCAATAATGTGAAAAGAATCACAATCCCGATTATACTGCCGGGAATATTTATATGAAGAGCCGCCGTGACCCAATTGATCAGACGCGCAAATATAAACAGCAGAGCGATTTGAATAACGGTAAGCAGCAATTTTTTCATAATGATGCCTCCCTTATATTTATATTGTACAGAAGGTTTTGCTATAGGTAAAATACATATAAAGAATAATGTGTATTCCTTTTGTCTATAGAAAGGATGAAATGTAATGGATATCCGGCACTTAACGTATTTCTTGGAAGTGGCCCGTTTGAAAAGCTTTACGAAGGCTTCACAGTCGCTGTATGTTTCACAGCCGACAATCTCAAAAATGATTAAAAACCTGGAGACGGAGCTCGGCATTAAGCTGTTTTACCGCAATGGCCGGCAAGTTGAACTGACTGACGCCGGGCAGAGCATGTATGTGCAGGCGCAGGAAATCACAAAGTCATTCCAAAACCTGACGTCAGAGCTGAACGATATTATGGAAGTGAAGAAAGGGCACGTCCGCATCGGTCTTCCGCCGATGATCGGGTCCGGCTTTTTCCCGAGAGTGCTCGGAGACTTCCGCGTCACATATCCCGATGTGACGTTTCAGCTTGTTGAGGACGGCTCTATTAAAGTGCAGCAAGGAGTGGAGGACGGCTCGCTTGATATCGGGGTCGTCGTGCTTCCCGCGAATGAAGAGATTTTTCATACGTTCACAATCGTCAAGGAAACCCTTATGCTCGTCGTCCATCCGTCACATCGGCTCGCTGACGAGAAAGAATGCAGTCTTCACGAATTGAAAGAAGAGCCATTCATATTTTTCAGGGAGGATTTTGTCCTTCATAATCGAATTATGACGGAATGCGTGAAAGCCGGATTCAGGCCGCACGTCATTTATGAAACGTCACAGTGGGACTTTATCAGCGAAATGGTATCCGCCAATCTCGGTATCGGCCTGCTGCCGGAAAGAATCTGCCGCGGTCTTGATCCTGACAAAGTCAGAACCATTCCGCTCGTTCATCCGGTCATTCCGTGGCATTTAGCCATCATTTGGCGGAAAGACCGCTATATGTCCTTTGCCGCCAGAGCCTGGCTGGAGCATACGAAATCGTATTTATGGAATCCGAAAAAGAGAAAAAAGGATGATTAAGCATGGACGCACAAACCGCAGCTCAACACTTGAGTAAAGTGCGGGATCAAAACCCGCTCGTTCACAGTATCACCAATAATGTCGTCACGAACTTCACCGCTAACGGACTGCTCGCGCTCGGCGCATCGCCCGTTATGGCTTATGCAATTGAGGAGGCCGCCGACATGGCGAAAATCGCAGGAGCGCTCGTCCTGAATATAGGCACCCTCAGTTCGGCGTCGGTTGAAGCTATGATCGCAGCCGGAAAATCGGCCAATGAAAACGGTGTTCCGGTCATTTTTGATCCGGTAGGTGCCGGCGCCACGCCGTTTCGGACGGCATCAGCCCGCAAGATCATACAGGAGGTCCGCTTGTCCGCCATTCGCGGAAATGCCGCGGAAATCGCCAATATTGCCGGCGCCCCTGATTGGAAGATAAAAGGCGTGGATGCGGGGGAAGCCGGAGGAGATGTGGTTCACCTCGCTAAGACGGCTGCAAGCGGGCTGAAGACGGTCATTGCGATTACCGGAAAAACCGACGTCATCTCCGACGGCACCGACACATACGCCGTACATAACGGTGATAAACTGCTGACGAAGGTGACGGGGGCGGGATGCCTGCTGACGTCTGTAATCGGAGCCTTCTGCGCAGCGGGGCAGGACGTTCTGCAAGCGGCCGTTTCAGCCGTTTCTGTATACGGAAGCGCCGCTCAGCTTGCCGCTTTGGACACCGTCCATAAGGGGCCGGGCAGCTTCCAGATTGAGCTTTTAAACAAGCTGGCAAGCATCGCAGAACAAGAAGCGGCCGAGCTTGCTGCAATTGAAAGGGTGACAGAAAAATGACGCGTATTTCTCGGGAAATGATGAAGGATATGTTATCGGTTTATTTTATTATGGGATCAAACAATACAAGCGCAGACCCCGTTTCTGTGGTGAAAAAAGCCATTGAGGGCGGCGCTACGCTTTTTCAATTTCGGGAAAAGGGGAGCGGTTCTTTAACAGGGGATGAACGTGTCCTGTTCGCGAAGCAGGTGCAGGATGTCTGCAGGCAGGCCGGGATTCCTTTCATCATTAATGATGATGTCGAATTGGCCTTGCGCCTTCAGGCGGACGGAGTGCATATCGGACAGGATGACGCAGACGCCGAAGAAACGAGAGCGGCAATCGGCGATATGATTCTCGGTGTGTCAGCACATAACGTCTCCGAGGTGAAGCGGGCGGAAGCCGCCGGAGCCGATTACGTTGGAATGGGCCCGGTCTATCCGACCGAAACAAAAAAAGATGCTGAAGCTGTGCAGGGCGTTACATTGATTGAAGAGGTGCGGCGTCAGGGCATCAGCATTCCGATTGTAGGAATCGGCGGCATTACGGCTGACAACGCGGCGCCCGTCATTGAATCGGGTGCAGACGGCGTCAGCATGATCAGCGCCATCAGCCAAGCCGAAGATCCAAAAGCGGCGGCGCGCAAGTTTTCAGAGGAAATTCGGCACTCCAAAGCAGGGCTGTCCCGATAGGGCGGCCCTTTTTCTGTGTGCGCAAAAAGGCAGTGACGGACTTGGAGAATATAAGCCGTATGTTAAGAACAGGGCAATCAGCTTGCAATATCGACCGAAGTGTTTGACGGCTCTATCGCTTCGCTCAAAAGTAATGCCTGAACCAATCACCGCCGGCGCCGAAGGCTTAAAAGCCCTCTATGAAACAGTGAAAAGCGCGCATGTGAAAGATCATTTCGAGGTCACGGAAAAACTTGATGCGGAATTCAGCGAATTTGAAGTTTTGATGTCGAAATACAAAACGTGCGATCAATCGTATACGTCTTGTGATACATTAAGTACAGATCAAATCAGAGAGATAAGCACGAAGCTGACGGCCCTTTCTGAAACCATGTCGAAGATTGCCGATGTGCTTTAAAAGGAGTTAAGACACAGCATGAGCGATGAACAAAACAAGGAAAAACAGATCCACAGACGGGATGTCCTGAAGTGGAGCGCCGTCGCGGGCGCCGCCGTCGCTGTCGGAGCGAGCGGCCTCGGAGGACTCGCGCCGCTCTTCAAACCGGCGGCCACCGCTTCAAAGAAGAATGATGAAAAACGTGATCGTGATCAAATCGTTCCTTTTTACGGAAAGCACCAAGCAGGAATCACAACGGCGCATCAGACGTATGTGTATTTTGCAGCGCTTGATATCATGTCAAGCGACAAAGCCGATGTCATCTCCCTTTTCAAACAATGGACAAGCCTGACACAGCTGCTGACTTCAGGCGCCGTCCCGTCGGGCGAACAGAAAAATAAATATATACCTCCGCAGGATACCGGGGAGTCGCAGGATCTGGCCCCGGCGAATTTGACCGTTACCTTCGGCTTCGGCCCCGGGTTTTTCGAGAAAGACGGGAAGGACCGCTTCGGACTGAAAGATAAAAAACCGAAGCACCTCGCCGATATTCCGCCGATGCCTAACGACAAGCTCGATAAGAAACAAGGCGGCGGTGATATCGTCATACAGGTCTGCGCGGATAATGAACAAACGGCGTTTCACGCGGTGCGCAACCTGATGAAACAGGCAGCAGGCGTGTGCGAAGTCCGCTTTCTCAATAAAGGTTTCTTAAGCGGCGGGAAAAACGGGGAAACGCCGCGCAACCTCTTCGGATTCAAAGACGGCACCGGCAACCAAAGCACAAAGGATGAAAACCTGATGAATTCGATCGTTTGGGTTCAATCAGGAGAGCCGGACTGGATGACGGGCGGCACGTACATGGCGTTTAGGAAAATTAAGATGTTTTTAGATATATGGGACCGTTCATCCTTGAAGGAGCAAGAGGACACGTTCGGGCGGGTGAAAAGCTCGGGCGCGCCTTTCGGGCAAAAAAAGGAAAACGATCCCGTGAAGCTGAATCAAATTCCCGCAGACTCGCATGTCAGCGTGGCAAAATCAACCGGCAGACAGATTCTGCGCCGGGCATTTTCCTATACGGACGGAATTGATCCGAAGACGGGCTATGTTGACGCAGGCCTGCTGTTTATCTGTTTTCAAAAAGACCCGGACCGCCAATTTGTCCCGATGCTGAAGGCTTTGGCGGCAAAGGATGCACTGAATGAATACACACAAACGATCGGCTCTTCCTTATTCGCCTGTCCCGGCGGCTGTAAAAAAGGAGAATATATCGCCCAAAGGCTGCTGGAATCGTGACACCTTCCATATGGAGGGTGTTTTTTAAAAAACACTTGTAACTATATATGTTACAACTTAAAATAAAAAGGAAAGGAGACTTACAATGACACTGCAGATTAAAGTATATTCTGATTATGTATGTCCGTTTTGCTTTGTCGGCAAAGCGGCGTTTGAAGAAGCAATCAAGGACAAGGACGTACAGGTGGAATGGATGCCGTTTGAATTGCGTCCGAGCCCCTCGCCGAAACTTGATCCGGTGAATGATCCCGCCAAGCGGCAGATGTGGAAAAACTCCATTGAGCCGATGGCGCAGTCTTTAGGCGTTGAAATCACGTTCCCCCGCGTGTCACCGCATCCTTACACGGATTTGGCATTTGAAGGCTTTCATTTCGCAAAGGAACATGGGAAAGGAAGCGAATACCATACACGCGTTTTTCAGGCGTTCTTTCAGGAAGAGCAAAATATCGGTGACGTTGGCGTGCTGACAAAGCTTGCGGAAGAAGCCGGACTTGACGGCGCTGCCTTCAAAGAGGCGCTTGAGACAAGAGCGTACAGACACGTACAGCGGGAAGCGCTCCGCCATGCTTATGAGGAAGCCGGCATTACGGCAGTGCCGACGTTTATCATCGGCGATGAGAGAATCCCTGGCGCGGCGGGGAAGGAAACCTTTGAACAAATCATTGAGCGGGAACTGAATAAACGTTAACAAAAAGCCCTCTCGATCAGCGAGAGGGCTTTGCCATATAGTGTTTGACAAATGTTTGTCTGTCCGCTTCATAAGCCGCGGCGTCAAATGAGTCGCCGCAAAAATGAAGGCACCAAGGGTCTTTTTGGCAGGCGACGCCGACTTGATAGCCGTGTTTTTGAAATTCAAGCGACTGTGATGTGTCGTAAAAATGAAAGCCGCGAAACAAATCCTCCCGCCACTCCACGTCATATTGAGCCGCCATTAACAAGCCGTCAATGGCGTCAGCGGGCGTAAACAGGCCGTCTTCATCACCGTGCTCAAAGACCAGCGGGTGATAAGCATTCCCCCGGTATTCAATCACTTTTCCCATCCGCTCTCCGCTTTCCCACCAAATGCCGTTCGGCGGCAGGGTTTTGCAGCCGGCGACACCGAGAAGGCCGAGCTCCTGATGAGATTGAAAGATATGAAGCATGTCATGAAGGAAATGCTGATGAATGATAAAGGTATCCTGATGCAGATAAATTTTATATTTGGAGGGGTGTCTCAGCGCTTTGTTGTAGGACGAGGCTATGCTTGCTGAATCGTATATCGGCATGATATCAACGGAGTATGAAGGGGGGACGGTAAGCTGCATGATATGGCTTTTGCACCGGGAGTACAGCGACTCGTCATTCACACAGACGACAAACAGAAATGAATGTGAATCCATTACATGCTCCTCTCGGCCTCAATCACATATTGATACGCCGATGCTTCTGTCATAAAGTCATGCCTTATGCCAAGCTGTACGCATACTTCGTGCAATGATGCGATGGCTTTGTGATAAGAGGGGTGATCAACGCGGATCGCCTCAATGCGTTTCACCTCATAGCCGGCGGCTTTAAATAATGAAAGCGTCTCTTCACGGGTAAAAAAACGCAGGTGGGTCTGATCCATTAATCCGGCGTCACTGTAAGTCCATTTGCCGGCTAAAAGCTCCAGCACCACTGAGATGTGGCCGACATTCGGTATGCATGCAAGCACCGTGCCGTCTTTTTTTACATACGGGCGAAGCTTTTTCAGCACGGACCACGGGTCGATAAGATGCTCAAGAACGTCTCCGAACAGCATGCAGTCGAATTGTTCTGATTCGTACGGAAGAATGGCGGATTCAATGTCGCCGCAAAGCACGTGGCTCAATTTGCTTTCCGCCTTTTTTGCGGCTTCGGGATACGCTTCAATGCCGTAAACCGTTATTCCGCGGTCTTCGATCGCCGCTCCTAAATTGCCTGTGCCGCAGCCGACATCAAGCACTGTCCGCCAGTTTTCGTCTATTTTGTTCAATAAATAAGGATTCAGGCCTTCGTAGTAGTTCTGTTGTTTTTCATCATAATAGGGATTCGTATCCATCTGTGTATCACCTCATAAATGGGCATATACACAAGATATGCAGCGGGGGGATCTCATATCACCATGTTTGGCTGTTCAATTGCGGAATGCGGACGGGAATGGTTGTCCGGTATACGGTTTGTTCTCTGATTCCCCTCTTATTGCGGATGTTCCTTTGAAAACTCGGGTGCGGGCGGACTGTGGCAGGTCATATAGTAAAAGGATCCGCCTGTAATCTTACCGCTGGCGGATGGTGTTTTTCATTGGTGTTTTTTTCTTCACCGCTTTTTCAGTATTTAAGAAGCGCCTCACATCGTCAATGTGCAAACCCATGATTCTAGCCTCTTGAATTAACAATTGCCAATCTTGATCTATATCTTTCATTACATGAGTTTTCATAAGAACCTCCAATTGAAAAATTGATTTGCCCAGCTACAGCAGCCAATGTATAACAAATATCACACATAGTTGGCCGGTAATCCCAAATTGAAGATGAATTCACCTACCTATTCCCTAAGAAAATGACTGAAATAACCAAAATCCTTCAAGAATTCTTACGTATAATAATAAACAAATAAATACTGACTGGATAGTATGCAAATAAAAATAAATCATATGACCTATTAATATTTACCCTCAAAGCGTCGACTAGCATATTCTTTTTGCATAAAAAATACCGCAAAAGAATGATTCGGTGTAAGATAAAGTGAATGATCAAACAGCTGGGGTAAAAAATGAAAAAAAACAAATTTCAAATTAAGAGAGAAGAAACATTTGAAAGTTTTATTGACGCAGGCCTTCATCTCCTGATTGAAAGAGCTTACGATTCAGTCTCAATCGATGACATCAGTAAAGCGGCGGGTTTCAGCAAAGGCGCGTTTTACGTTCATTTTGAAAGCAAGGAAGATTTTCTGAAGCATTTGTTAGACAGGCGTCAGATAAAAAAAAGGATCATCACTGGCTATCTCGACGAATTAGAAAAGCAAACAGCACGGCCGTTGACGCTTTGTGAAGCTGCGGCAAGCGCGGCCAGCCTGTTGATGCGGTTTGTAAACAGCAAGCCTGCCTGGAATGTTGTGTCTTTTGCCGTTCATATGCCTACTTACAAAGTTGTCAGTGAATATGAAGCTTATATCCGTCTTTATAAGTTATGGATAGAAGAAAGCACCATGTACATAAATTGGCTCAAATCGAGGAATTTAATAGAAGACCATATAGATACCGAACATACCGCTAACATGATGTGCGCGCTCATCGACGGGATGATTAAGCAATCCAATGTGCTGGGAAGGCCGGTTACTTTCCGCAGCATGTTTGACGCGCTCTATGTTTTTGTCAGCGGCAGAAAATCGGGGTAACGTTCTTCTTGATTTGACAAAAGGTTTAGAAAAGTCTTTCAGAAAGCGAGGAACTGCCATGCGCTACAGAGAAATTATGATGTATATCATTATGGGGATATTCACGACCATCGTGAATATCGTCAGTTTTTACATTCTGACGTCGGCCTTTGAGATGGATTACAAGGCGGCGACCGTCACTGCTTGGATTCTGTCCGTTCTATTTGCATATGTCACGAATAAACTGTATGTATTTCAGCAAAAGACCGCGGGGATGCGGAGTCTGATGAAAGAATTGACGGCCTTTTTCAGCGTGCGGGTATTGTCTCTCGCCATCGATCTCGCCATGATGATTCTTCTGGTCAGTCAATTTCATATGAACGAAACGTTGGCGAAAATCGCCGATAACGTCATTATCGTAGTCGTCAACTATGCGGCCAGCAAGTGGATTGTCTTCAGAAAAGCGAAAGAAGAGGGCGTGTCATAACGGTTTCTTTCCGCGCCCCGGGGGAAAGTGTAATGGTGAAAGGGGATGCGTATGAAGCACAAAATAAAGAAAGCGTTTGCTGATGTATTCGGGGAATCGGAGGACCTGCGCATTTTCTTTGCGCCCGGCAGAGTGAATCTCATCGGAGAGCATACGGATTATAACGGGGGCCACGTCTTTCCGTGCGCGCTGACGATCGGTACATATGCAGCCGTCCGGGAGAGAGGGGACAGGCTCGTCAGAATGTACTCTCATCAATTTAAGGAAGCGGGCATAAAGGAATGCAGTCTCGATGATATCCGTTATCAAAAAGAGGACGGGTGGGCCAACTATCCGAAAGGGGTCATGGCGGAATGTCTCGGCAGCGGTTTTTCCCTTCCGCACGGCTTCGATATTGTGTTCTGGGGAAATATCCCGAACGGCGCGGGGCTGTCATCTTCGGCTTCCATTGAACTTGTTACGGCGGTCATTCTCAAGGAATGCCATGAGCTTGAGGCGGATATGCTCGACTTGGTGAAGCTCGCTCAGACGGCGGAAAATTCCTTTATCGGCGTCAGCTGCGGAATAATGGATCAATTCGCCATCGGAATGGGAAAGAAACATCATGCGATTCTGCTGAATTGCGGGACGCTCAGCTTTGAATATACAAAACTCGGGCTGTCGGGGCTGTCGATCGTTATTGCAAATACCAATAAAAAACGAACGCTTGCAGACTCAGGCTATAATACAAGGCTCAAGGAGTGCGGGGAAGCGCTTTGTGATCTTCAGAAGCATCTTTCCGTTCAATCACTGGGAGAGCTGACCCCTTCCGCTTTTGACGCTCATGCGGAGCTGATTCAGAATGAAGTGAACAGACGTCGGGCGAAACACGCCGTCTATGAAAATCACCGCACAATAGAGGCCGCCGACATGTTCAGTAACAATCAGCTTCATCATATCGGTGAATTAATGAGGGATTCGCATCTCTCTTTACGCGATGACTACGAGGTGACGAGTCATGAGCTGGATACACTGGCTGAAGCGGCCTGGCGCCACGGCGGGGTGATCGGATCAAGAATGACGGGAGCCGGTTTCGGCGGCTGTACAGTCAGTATCGTCAAGGACGATGCGGTTTCGGATTTTATTGAAACGGCAGGGGCCCGCTATGAGGAAAAGACAGGGAAAAAAGCTGACTTTTACACGGCGGATGTCGGAGCCGGAGCGAGAGAACTAAAGGGGGATGACGATGGCAATTGAGCGGCACGTGGAACGTTTAATCCGGTACGGGTTGCAAAAAGAGCTGATTTCCTATCTTGATATTGAATATACAAGAAACCGTTTATATGAAGCTTTGCATATCACCCATCCGGAAGTTTCAGAACAGAAAGAAAATGAATCGGCGGCATCATTGCCGGACATATTGGCCCCGATTTATGAATGGGCGGCAGAAACGGGCCGGATTGCAGCCGATACAGACACCTATCGCGACCTGCTGAGCGCGAAGATCATGGGCTGCTTTGCCCCGCAGCCGTCCGAGATTGTCCGTCGTTTTGAAGAAACAAAGGCGGTGCACGGGCCGGAGCAGGCGACAAAGGCGTTTTACCGATTTTCAGAGGATGTGTATTATATCCGTTCGGACAGAATACAGCGGAATGTCGGGTGGACGGCTGAGACGGCTTACGGAAAGCTGGACATCACGATCAACCTTTCAAAACCGGAAAAAGATCCGAAAGCAATTGCGGCTGCCAAAGAGCAGCCTCAATCCGATTATCCGAGATGTGTTCTTTGTAAAGAAAATGTCGGGTACGAGGGGAGACCGGATCACCCGGCGCGTCAAAACCTTCGTGTCATTCCGGTAATTCTCGGCGATGAGCAGTGGTTTCTGCAATTTTCTCCGTATGTGTATTACCGGGAGCATTGCATCGTTTTGAAAGACCGGCACGAACCGATGAAGATCAGCAAAAAAACGTTTGACCGGCTGCTGTCGTTCGTCAGCCAGTATCCTCATTATTTTCTCGGTTCCAATGCTGATCTGCCGATTGTCGGCGGCAGTATTTTAAGCCACGACCATTTTCAGGGGGGCAATTATGAATTCCCGATGGCGCGGGCGGAGACAGAAAGCCGGTACAGGCTGCCTGACTATCCGAAAACGGTGCTGGGAATTGTGAAGTGGCCGATGTCGGTCATCCGCCTGCAAAGCGAGAGCGCGTCTGAGCTTTCCGGCGCGGCGGATGCCATCCTGCGGGCGTGGCGCGGTTATTCCGATGAGGCGGCTGATCTCCTCGCCTATTCAGGAGAAACACCGCACAATACAATTACGCCGATTGCCCGGCGGAAAAAAGGTTTATTCGAATTAGATCTCGTCCTCAGAAATAACCGCACCTCTGATGAGCATCCGCTGGGAATTTTTCATCCCCATCAGGAAGTTCATCACCTGAAAAAAGAATATATCGGACTGATTGAGGTAATGGGGCTTGCGATTCTGCCGGGCCGCCTTGAACAAGAAATGAAATACACGGCTGAAGCGCTGTGCTCACCGGACCCGGAAGCGGTCTTAACGGCAGCCCCTTCTGCGGCAGCGCATAAAGATTGGGCGCTCAGTGTGCTGCATAAGCGGAAGATAACGAAAGAAAACGCGGAACAGATTCTGAAAGAGGAAATCGGCCATGCCTTTGCGCGGATACTGGAGCATGCCGGCGTCTTTAAACAGACAGAAGAAGGCAGAGCGGCTTTCCGGCGGTTTATCCGCCATTTGGGCGCTCTACCGGAAAAAAGCCCCATCCCATAAGGGACGAGGCTTTTTTTTTATCCTCTGCTTCTGGCGATCAGGCTGAATAAGAATACCACGATCGCAGCTCCGATGATTGCCGGAATGATGGCAAAGCCGGCAAGGTGAGGACCCCATGTGCCGAGCAGCCCGTGCCCGATCCATGCGCCGATCAGACCGGCGATCATTGACCCGATGATTCCTCCGGGCATACTGCCTTTTACAAATAAACTTCCGATCCAGCCGATAATAATAGCGACAATCAGAGATACGATAAAACCCATAAATATCACTTCCTATTTTTTATTATTTATGCCTATATGTTACCTTCGTTTTGTCCATATTAAACATATGAATGCGTTTTTTATAATGAACATATCAAGACGCGTTCCGGTCTTTTTTTTCACAATGCGTTGCGTTAAAATGGAAACCGTGTGAAAAGGTGTGAGCAAAGGAAAAAATATTTCTTTTGTAGAATGTTTAACAAAATGAAACTTTTTGTTGACCAGCGTTTTTTATTATGGTAAACCTTTATTTGGTATTATTCGTTCTCACTATCTTTTTTCTCTATATATGCTAAATGATCTAAAACTTTTTATGTTTGATTTGCGCAAGTGGAAAAAGTTCATGCATTTTTTGACGATTTTGTGACATTAGGTCGAAAAAAAGATGAACTTTAGAAAAAAATAAAGCTAATAAGGGCAGATTTTGATAGCATAACAAGGTAGATAGAGAAAAGATTTTGAGAAAGTACATTTCAGATTCACTACATCAATAGGAAGGATGGTGATCTTCTTGTTCAGAGCATTTAAACCGTTACTTTTAATAGCGATGTTGGCTGTTGTTTTCGTACTGGGCGGATGCAGCGACATTTCCGTTTTAGATCCGAAAGGACCTGTAGCAGACCAGCAGAAAGATCTGATTCTCTTGTCAATCGGATTTATGCTGTTCATTGTCGGCGTCGTATTCGTACTATTTACAATCATTTTAGTGAAATACCGCGACCGCAAAGGCAAAGACAGCGGAAATTACAAGCCCGAGATGCACGGCAACACGTTCTTAGAAGTAGTCTGGACAGTGATCCCAATTTTAATTGTTATTGCACTTTCTGTGCCTACCGTACAGACGATATATTCGTTAGAAAAAGCGCCTGAAGCGACAAAGGATAAAGAGCCTCTTGTTGTTTATGCTACTTCGGTAGACTGGAAATGGGTATTCAGCTACCCAGAGCAGGATATTGAGACGGTTAACTACCTGAACATTCCTGTAGACCGTCCGGTTTTATTTAAAATTTCTTCAGCCGATTCAATGGCATCGCTATGGATTCCTCAGCTTGGGGGACAAAAATACGCGATGGCGGGAATGCTGATGGATCAATACTTACAGGCTGACAAAGTGGGAACATATGAAGGCCGCAACGCGAACTTCACCGGCGAACACTTTGCCGACCAGAAATTCAACGTAAAAGCTGTTACGCAAAAAGACTTTAACAGCTGGGTGAAAAAAGCCCAAAGCGATTCTCCAAAGCTGACGAAAGAGAAGTATGACGAACTGATGCTTCCGGAGAATGTCGGTAAATTAACGTTCTCTTCTACACACTTAAAATACGTTGACCACGGCCAAGATGCCGAATATGCGATGGAGGCGCGCAAACGCCTTGGCTACAAAGCCGTATCACCGCACTCTAAAACAGATCCGTGGGAAAATGTAAAGAAAAACGAATTTAAAGTATCCGACGATAAACAAGATTGAAATTGAACAAGAAAGGAGGAAGCCCGAATGAAATTGAGATGGGATGAATTTTTTGTAACAGGTGACCCATTAATTCTGGGCGCACAAGTTTCCATTGCGCTTTCCACTATTGCTATCATCGTTGTACTCACATACTTCAAAAAGTGGAAGTGGCTCTGGTCTGAATGGCTTACGTCTGTAGACCATAAGAAACTTGGAATCATGTACATTATCTCTGCTGTTATCATGCTGTTCCGCGGCGGGGTCGACGGCTTGATGATGCGCGCCCAGTTAGCGCTTCCTAATAACAGTTTTTTAGACTCAAACCACTATAATGAGATCTTTACGACTCACGGTACGATCATGATTATCTTCATGGCGATGCCGTTTTTAATCGGTCTGATCAACGTTGTCGTACCTTTGCAGATCGGTGCGCGCGACGTAGCATTCCCTTACTTGAACAACCTGAGTTTCTGGACGTTCTTCGTAGGTGCGATGCTTTTCAATATTTCTTTCGTTATCGGAGGTTCTCCGAACGCAGGCTGGACGAGTTACATGCCGCTGGCAAGCAACGACATGAGTCCCGGGCCTGGTGAGAACTTCTACCTGCTCGGTCTTCAGATTGCCGGTATCGGTACGCTGATGACGGGTATCAATTTTATGGTGACGATCCTGAAAATGCGTACGAAAGGCATGACGCTGATGCGTATGCCGATGTTCACATGGACGACGCTGATTACAATGGTTATTATCGTATTCGCCTTCCCTGTTTTGACAGTGGCATTGGCGCTGTTATCATTTGACCGTTTGTTCGGCGCTCACTTTTTCACGCTGGAAGCCGGCGGTATGCCGATGCTTTGGGCTAACTTGTTCTGGATTTGGGGACACCCTGAAGTATATATCGTTATCTTACCGGCATTCGGTATTTTCTCTGAAATTATTTCAGCGTTTGCAAGAAAGCAGTTATTCGGTTACAAAGCGATGGTCGGCTCAATTATCGCCATTTCCGTCCTGAGTTTCCTTGTATGGACTCACCACTTCTTCACAATGGGGAACAGTGCGTCCGTTAACTCTTTCTTCTCGATTACAACGATGGCGATTTCGGTTCCGACCGGGGTTAAAATCTTTAACTGGCTCTTTACGATGTATAAAGGCCGGATCAGTTTTACAACACCGATGCTGTGGGCGCTTGCGTTCATCCCGAACTTCGTTGTCGGCGGGGTAACAGGGGTTATGCTTGCGATGGCTGCAGCGGATTATCAATACCATAATACGTACTTCCTCGTATCTCACTTCCACTATGTGCTGATCGCGGGTACGGTATTTGCATGTTTCGCAGGATTTATTTTCTGGTATCCGAAAATGTTCGGCCACAAGCTGAACGAAAGAATCGGAAAATGGTTCTTCTGGATCTTTATGATCGGATTTAATGTATGTTTCTTCCCTCAATACTTCTTGGGGCTGCAAGGTATGCCTCGCCGTATTTACACTTACGGACCGAATGACGGATGGACTGCATTGAACTTTATTTCAACTGTCGGAGCCTTCATGATGGGTGTCGGATTCTTAATCCTTTGCTACAACATCTACTACAGCTTCCGCTACTCTACTCGCGAGATCAGCGGAGATTCATGGGGCGTGGGACGTACGCTTGAGTGGGCGACTTCATCTGCGATTCCGCCGCATTACAACTTTGCGGTGCTTCCTGAAGTGAAATCTCAAGATGCGTTACTGCAATTGAAAGAAGACAAAACGGATATTCATCCGGAAAGCAAGTTCAAGAAAATCCATATGCCGCACAACTCCGGAAGACCGCTTATTATGTCAGTGGCGTTCGGTATTGCAGGCTTCGGACTTGTATTTGAATGGTTCTGGATGGGCATTGTCGGTTTGATCGGCATTCTGCTTTGCATGGTGCTTCGTTCATTTGAATATGACAATGGCTACTATATACCTGTTGAAGAAATAAAAGAGACGGAAAGAAAGATTTCCGAATAAAGGAGGCGTGATTTATGGAACATGCAGAACACGGCAATTCTAACGCGCCTATGGAATATCAATCTGAAACCGGCAGACTCAATATTCTCGGGTTTTGGATCTTTTTAGGGGCAGAGATTGTGTTGTTCTCAACACTATTTGCAACCTTCTTCGTTCTTCAAAGAAGAACAGCAGGAGGAGTCTTACCGGCTGAATTATTTGAAGTGAAGCTTGTCATGATCATGACATTCCTGCTTCTGATCAGCAGTTTCACCTGCGGGATCGCTGTTCATGAAATGCGTCGCGGAAGTTTAAAAGGCGTCGTCATTTGGACGATCATTACGCTTCTTCTTGGCGCGGGCTTCGTCGGATGTGAGCTTAACGAGTTCATCCACTATGTACATGAAGGAGCATCTCTCGGTACAAGTGCTTTCTGGTCTGGATTCTTCGTCCTTCTGGGAACGCACGGAACGCACGTAACGATCGGTATCTTCTGGATTGCCGGCATCTTACTGCAATTGAAGAAACGCGGATTAACGCCGCAGACGTCTTCAAAAATCTTTATCTCAAGTTTATACTGGCACTTCTTAGACGTTGTTTGGATCTTCATCTTTACAGGCGTCTATCTCATCGGATTGGGGGGACTATAATATGGCAAACAAATCTGCTGAACACAGCCACTTTCCGTGGAAGCATATCGTAGGTTTTGCGTTGTCTATTATTCTGACCCTGCTGGCCCTTTGGGTTGCAGTATATACGGAATTAAGCCCATCAGCAAAACTCTGGATCATTTTCGGATTCGCATTTATCCAAGCCGGTCTTCAGCTTCTCATGTTCATGCACATGACAGAAAGCGAAAACGGCGGAATTCAAGTCGGAAACACGCTCTTCGGATTTTTCGGAGCGATTGTTATCATCCTTGGTTCCATCTGGATCTTTGCGGCGCACTACCATCACGGTGACCATATGGATGGAAACCCTCCTGGCGGTGCGAAGCAACATTCCGAACATCAGGAATAAAAAAAAACCCTCTTCGTTCAGGCGAAGAGGGTTTTTTGTGCCTTTATTGGCTTCTTCTCCGGCGCAGGCGCGGAAGGCCGTAAATGATAAAGGCGGCGATATGGGCAACGATGACGTTGACGGCAAACAGGATGATCATGAGTGTGTGGCCGAGAGGGGATAGGCTGCTGGTTGCGTAAAAGTAGAAGAAAACCCACATGAGAATAATTGGCGGTATGGCCGAAAGAGCGACTTTTTTGTTATCCAGCCAGATAAAGAGGGGTGTTGCGCTTGCGACCAGTAAATAAGCAAAAAACATGTCCATCTTACATGTCTCCTTTCACTTTATGGGAGCGTTTCCAAAATGAAATACAGAGAATGAAATGTGTCTGTTTTGTGGTCGTTTTTTGAACATTTTGTTACAATTATTATACCATGTTTTCCAATTTTTGATACCGCTTTTTCGAGAAATGTATTGCAACTATTGCCTCATTTTTGGATAGGTACAAGAAACCGGAAAGGCCAAATACCCTGTCACAATTCCGGACAATGGAATGGCGCAGGCTGTGAACCTTTGCTATGGTCAAAGAAAATATGCACAGCAAGGGTGGTTTGAAGTGGACGTAAGGAAAGAAGATGTCACTGCGCCGGATGTCATTGCGCTTTTGCAGGATCATCTGAAGAGCATGACCATGCATTCTCCTCCGGAAAGTATACATGCGCTCAATGCGGACCGGCTGCGTCAGCCTGACGTTACGTTTTGGAGTGCGAGGGAAAACGGCATCCTGCTCGGCTGCGGCGCCTTAAAGGAGCTAAACAGCCGGCACGGTGAGATCAAATCAATGAAAACCTCTCCGCATCATATTAGAAAAGGCGCAGCAGCCAACCGGATCCTCCGCCATATGCTTGAAGAAGCAAGGCGGCGGGGCTATCAGCGGATCAGCTTGGAAACCGGTTCTATGGAGGCTTTTCTCCCCGCCAGACGCCTGTATGAAAAAGCCGGGTTTCAATATTGTAATCCGTTTGCACATTATAAAGAGGACCCGAACAGCTTGTTTATGACGTTAAACATAGACTGAAACCCCTTTTCTGACGAGAAGGGGTTTTTTATCGGAAAAGTTTCGTCATGACCGAAACATTTCCTTTTCTGACACGTCATATGTCGTGTAGTCCCCAAACCGTAAAAAATAAAAAGGAAGCAACCTCATCATGTTTTCTTGAACAGTGTTCATGTATAATAAACAATAGTGACTTCCGATGAAAATGTAAGGCGGGATAGAATGAGTCGATATAAGAAACAGCAAAATCCCTATTATCAGGGGGATTTGATTTTTATATTTGGTGTGTTTTTAATAATTAGTGTTGCGGCGATTTATGCGGCCGGACAGTTCGGGCAGTACGGAAGTGATGCCTGGATGAGACAGATCGTCTTTTATGTCATCGGGGCCGGTCTCATGGTCAGTATCATGTATTTTGATTTAGAGCAGCTTGAAAAACTGAGTCTGTACGTGTTAATTGCCGGCGTGCTGTCGCTGCTCCTTTTACGTGTGGCGCCGGAATCCATCGCGCCGATTAAAAACGGAGCGAAGAGCTGGTTTAAAATCGGCAGCTTCACTCTTCAACCTTCAGAGTTCACGAAAATAGGAATTATGATGATGGTCGCGTCCATTATATCGAAGGCGGGCCCGAAGGATCAAAGATCACTTCGGGAAGATGTGAATCTGCTTTTGAAAATTGCGGCATGGACGGTTATTCCGATCGGGATGATCGTATTGCAGGATGCCGGAACGGGTGCGATCTGTCTGTTTATCGTTATGGTGATGGTGTTTATGTCAGGTGTGAACTGGAAGCTGATCACCATCATCGGCGGTTCGGCCGCGCTTGTGCTTGGCCTTTTCTTAGTGCTGGTAATTGAATTTCCCCATGTGGCGAATTCGATCGGCATTGCGGATTATCAAATTAACCGGATTACATCGTGGATGTCTGACTCCAGTGCGGCAACGACTCAGGCAGAGAGCGATAAAAGCTGGCAGGTGGATCAGGCCGTTATGGCGATCGGATCGGGCGGCATTACCGGAAACGGTGTTCATAATCTGAAGGTGTACGTACCTGAGGGACAGACCGACTTTATCTTTGCGATTTTGGGTGAAAGTTTTGGATTTTTAGGCTGCGCCATTGCGGTTGTCATGTTTTTCTTTTTAATTTACAGACTTGTGGTGCTGATTGACCGCTTGCATGCGTTTAACCGGTTTGGCGCGTTTTTTTGCGTAGGATTTACTGCACTTATCGTGATTCACACCTTCCAGAACATCGGGATGAATATCGGCATTATGCCGGTTACCGGTATTCCGCTGCTGTTTGTCAGCTATGGGGGGAGCTCGGTGCTTTCTACATTAATCAGCTTCGGGATCGTATATAACGCAAGTGTGCAGCTGACGAAATATAAAAGCTACTTGTTCAATTCTTAATGTGAGACGGCTCGTTTTTCGGGCTGTCTTTTTTTGTTTAGAGCATTTCGCTTTTGACATGATTCCCTTTCGGATATGATATAGAGAGAAGGAGGCTTTTATATGAACAATACCATCGAAACTATACTTAATCATCGGTCGATCCGATCATTTACTGACGAGCTTCTGACAGCAGAAGAGATAGATACATTAGTGAAAAGCGCCCAGGCGGCGTCAACGTCCAGTTACGTGCAGGCTTACTCCATCATCGGCGTAACCGATAAGGAGAAAAAGCGGAAGCTGGCGGCACTGGCCGGAAACCAGCCTTACGTCGAAAATAACGGGCACTTGTTTGTGTTTTGCGCTGATTTGTACCGTCATAAAAAACTTGCTGAGGAAAAAGGCGAAAACATTACCGAGCTTCTTGAGAATACGGAAATGTTTATGGTCAGCGTCATTGATGCCGCACTTGCCGCACAAAACGTAAGTGTTGCCGCGGAATCAATGGGACTTGGCATTTGTTATATCGGAGGCATTCGAAATGAACTTGATCAGGTGACGGAAGTGCTTGGAACGCCTGACCATGTGCTGCCGCTGTTCGGCTTGGTAGTCGGTCATCCCGCTCATCCGTCCGGTCAAAAGCCGCGCCTGCCGAAACAAGCCGTATATCATGAAAACACATACGATACGAATGAAGAACACTTCCGCAGTTATATGAAGGAATATGATGAAACCATTTCCGCTTATTATGATAAAAGGACAAACGGCAAGCGGGTTGAAACGTGGTCTGATCAAATCCTGCAGTTCATGAAACAAAAACCGAGAACCTATTTAAATCAATATGTAAAAGATAAAGGTTTTCAAAAGAATTAAGAAAAAACCTCTCCTGACCGGGAGAGGTTTTTTTATGTTTCACGTGTAACATATTTCGACAAAATGGAACAAGGTATATAAATGTTTATCATCAGGGATGCTTATAAGCATACAGAAAGAAAAAACGGCTTAGCAGTGGTACGATGTTGATGAGGTGACAGTGATGATTTCATTAAGCATATTAGATCAATCTCCTGTATCAGAAGGGAGTTCTGCGGAAAGCGCGCTGCGGAATACAGTAAGACTGGCGCAGGAGGCGGAAAAGCTCGGATATAAGAGGTTTTGGGTGTCAGAGCATCATTTTTCAGAGCGGTTGGCGGGTTCAAGCCCTGAAGTGCTGATCAGCCATATTGCGGCGAAAACGAATGAGATTCGTGTAGGCTCGGGCGGTGTCATGCTTCCGCATTACAGCGCATATAAGGTGGCGGAGAATTTCCGCGTGCTTGAAGGGTTGACGCCGGGCAGAATCGATCTCGGATTAGGGAGAGCGCCGGGCGGAATGCCGATCGCATCATGGGCGCTGAATGACGGCGGGAAGCGTAACGCTGATCAATATCCGCAGCAGCTTCGTGAGCTGGCGATGTATTTGCATGATGCAGCCGACGACAATCACCGTTTTCCGAATCTCACGGCATCACCCCTTATTAAGACGGCGCCGGAAGTCTGGCTTCTCGGTTCTTCGGGGGAAAGCGCGCTTCTGAGTGCAGAAATGGGAGCAGGCTATATGTTTGCTCACTTTATTAATGGAGAAGGCGGAGAAAGCACGACAGCACAATATAAGCGCAGATTTAAACCTTCTCTATTAGGAAAAGAACCAAAAACAGCCGTGGCGGTGTTTGTGCTGTGCGCGGACACGGAGGAGAAAGCGGAGGAACTCGCGGCCGTCATGGATTATACGCTGCTTGCGGGTGAACAGGGGATTCCGCTTCACGGCGTACCGTCTTATGAAACCGTCCGCGGAAATACGTATACACCGTATGAACAAAGGCGAATTGCCGATAATCGGAATCGAATGATCATCGGAACGAAGCAGCAAGTGAAAGAACAGATTCTGGCTCTCAGTAAAGCATACGGAACGGAAGAAGTGATGGCTGTAACCATTACTCATCATTTTGAAGATAAACTTCAGTCATATCGCCTGCTTCGAGAAGCTTTTGCCGAATGATCAGAAAGAAACCCTGCTGATGCTCCAGCAGGGTTGTTCGGTTATTCAATGATAAAAGGTTTTTCAGTCAGCACCTGGCTTGATTTCCCTTTGTTCGCGGCATAGGCCAGCATATAATATTCTCCTGCCGGCAGTGCGGTGTCACCATTGACTTTGCCGTTCCAGTCGAAATATTGATAGCCTTTATCCTGCTTTTTGTAGATGCCGGCTTGGCCGACAAAGTCAAGATTGCTGTCATATACAAGGAAGGCAAGCTCTTCGGCTCCCGCCGGAAGATAGGTTTCAATTTGGTAGGTTCCCTGCGTTGTGCCGTCCTGCACGTCGATTGACGTCACGCGCGGATAGTCCGGCTCTTTTACAATCAGCAGCGTCGGCACTTTTGCGACTGTTTTTCCGCCTTCACGCACTGTGACGGTTCCCTCATAGGTGCCTGCCTTTACTTTTTTGGCATTGACCTTTACTTTCGCATTGACCTTTCCGGTTTGATGAGCGGGGATCACGACCCGGTCTGTGCCCGAAACGGTAATGCCCGTGCCGGCGAAAGAGTACTCGAGCTGATATGATTTTCTGATGGACGATTGGTTTTCAATCGTAAAGGTTTCTTTTTTCGTTTCATTGTCTTTGTCTTTCATAAACGTTCCGTAAGAATAACTTCCCGGGGCGACAAGGGAGTCTGCTTTGATCGCCTTCATGATTCTGATGCTTCCGGCGCCTTGCGCATTATGCGGGTATACGTCACCGTCCGCGTCCGTTAAGGTTTCCGCGGTGTTCATGAGAGCGGCTTTTATTTGTTCCGGGCTCCATTTCGGTTTGGCCTGCTTGATAACGGCAGCTGCGCCGGCTACATGCGGGGAAGCCATGCTCGTTCCCTGCTTCGATCCGTAGCCGTACGGGTCGGCCGGATCATGGGTCGGAATAGTACTGACGATATTTACGCCGGGAGCGGAGACGTCAGGTTTAATCATCCACGTGTCCATAACCGGACCGCGTGACGAAAAGTCTGCCATTTGTTCAGTGAGCGATTTAGCCACGGATAAATTGAAAGTCACTTTTGTGCCGCCTGCTTTTAATTGGCTGACGAGTTTTTCGCCGTCTTCTGATGAAAGCTTAATCGTCGGCACGGACATGCCCGGTACGTTGGCTTCAATTTCTCCCGGGGCATTGTTATACACAACCATACCGATCGCGCCCGCTTTTTTGGCGTTGTCGGCTTTATCCACAAAGGCGATGCTGCCCCGTTTGACGACAGCGACTTTTCCTTTCAGATCTTTGCCTTCAAAATCCTTTTGCTCGCCGATACCCGCCTCTATGAGCTCTGTTTCTTTTTTATTCAGTGCTTTTATGTCATCTTCTTTGTTGTAGCCCATTACTTTCGCTGAGGAATAGGAACCGAAGGAGACGGCGTACTCGTTCAGCGGCAGCTGGGTCGCTCCGACGGAGATCGCTTCTCTGGACGTTCCCGGAGAGCCGACGGTCCAATTGTTCGGCCCGCTGTTTCCGTTTGATGTAACGGCCGTGACGCCTTCTGACATCGCCCAGTCAAGCGCCGTGCTTGTCGCCCAGTCTGGGTTATTCACAGAATTGCCGAGAGAAAGATTCATGACATCCGCTCCGTCCTGTACGGCGCGTTCGATGCCGGCGATGACGTTCTCCGTTGTTCCGCTTCCGCCCGGACCGAGCACACGGTAGGCAAGGAGTGTAGCATCCGGTGCGACGCCTTTAATCGTTCCGTTTGCCGCTACCGTGCCCGCGACATGGGTTCCGTGGTCAGTCGACGCGCCTCTCGGATCACCGGACGGCGTTTCTTCAGGATCGTAGTCGTTATCCACAAAATCGTATCCTTTATATTGTCCGAAATTTTTCTTTAAGTCAGGGTGTTTATATTCGACACCGGTGTCAATAATGGCAACCTTGACGCCTTTACCCGTATAGCCGAGCTTCCACGCGTCATTTGCCCCTATATAAGGCGCGCTGTCATCCATCTGCGGGGACACGGTATCTTTAGATAGGGTGATGTCTTTATCTTTGAGCTGATCGGTATGATAGGTAACATTCGGATAAACCGCTTTGACATCCTGATCACTCAGCAGTTTGGGGATTTCATTTGCCGGGAGTTTCATGGAGAAGCCGGAAAACACTTGCTCATATTCCCTGTTGATTTTTCCGTGTTTAACGATTTTGAGTGCTTTCTTTTTCACTTTTGCGCGTTCGCTTTTCAGCTTGCTTTTTGTCTGTGCTTTGCCGAGTTCCTTTGCTTCCGCCAGTGACTTTTCCTTCAGCTCCACGATGACTGTCGTTTGTTTGCCGGTGGTCATATCAATGTCACCGAACACCTCAGCCTTCTCAAGATCAGGAGTTTGCGGTTTTGAAGCCGGTGCAGCCTGTGAACTTGTGGATAAGGTAAAGGATAAGACAAAAGCCGGAAGCAGATAACGGATGATTCCTTTTTTCAATCGTGTTTCCCCCTTTTTCTTTATCTAAATTAGAAATCTAGTATATATTTCTTGAAAATTCAAAATAATCCTTGTGACATATGACTCATTTATGGAAATTGGTCTGTGAATAAGGAGGGAGTTATACACAGAATCCTGTGCATAACTGAATAAATTTGTGTATATATATTGTTGGGAACGAGTGTTCCTATACAAAATATAGATCAAGTTTGTGGATATGTGGATATACCCTGTGTTTAAGCTGTGCTTAACCAAGGGATAAAGTGTGTATAACTTTTTTTATCGGCTTTTCCATTTTTCAGGTCATTTCCATCAGCTTTCAACAAAACTTCTGAAAACTAGTTTGTTTTTTCACTCATATTGTGACAAACAATTCGCCCGGCCGCGTCTATCATAGAGTCATAGGGTTGCTAGACCCGCTAGTTTTTAGCGGAGAAGGATCGGCCGCCTTTTCCGTTAAAGCGGAGAGAAAAACAGGCCTGCGAACAAGCTGTCTGTCAAAAAGAAGCGGAGGGATGATTTGCAATGAAACGTTTGCTAGTATCTTTACGGGTGTGGATGGTCTTTCTGATGAACTGGATGGCGCCGGGTAACGGAAGATATCCATTAGCCGCCGTGTACGGAAACCAAGCGGCTTATCATAAGAAAGCGAACCGGACGGCTTGGGCTTTTTCGTTTGTGAGCCGTGTCCGATCGGCGGATTTGACCGATGAAACGAAATCGGCCAGCGGCAGGCTGGATAAAAACCGATGGATGCCTGTCCGCAAAGAATTGCCGAAACGGGAGCGCGCGGGTCCGACACCTTTACATCATATGAAAAAGAGGGTACAATCCCACTAAACATAAGAACGGGAGCGAACCTCTTGAGAATAGACAAAGTATTAAATAACAATGCGGCGTTAATAAAAGAAGACGGACGGGAAAAGATCGTAATGGGTCCCGGAATCGCTTTTCAAAAGAGAAAAAATGATGTGATTCAAAAACATAAAATTGAAAAAATATTTGTCGTGCACGACGAAAATGAAAAGTTCAAACAAGTGTTAGAAACGCTTCCCGAAGAGCATATAGAGGCGGCTGAAGATATCATCAGCCATGCGGAGGGAGAGCTTGCGGCACCTTTGAGCGATCACATCCACATTGCGCTGGCGGACCATTTATCCTTTGCGATCGAAAGGATTCAAAACGGCCTTCAGGTGCATAACCGATTGCTTCATGAAATTAAGGCGCTTTATAAAAAAGAATATGAGATCGGCCGCTGGGCGGTTGAACACGTGAAACAAACCCTCGGTATATCATTGCCTGATGATGAGGCGGGGTATATCGCGCTTCATATCCACACTGCCAAGGCGGATGCCAAAAGCATGTATTCGGCGATGAAGCATACAACCATGATCAAAGAAATGATCGAAAAGATCGAATCCTTTTTCGAACAGAAGGTGGATGAAGACAGTATTTCCTATCAGCGCCTCGTCACGCACTTACGGTATGCGGTCAGCCGGTTGGACTCAAATGAAGCACTCCATTCCATGGACGAGGAGATGCTTTATTTCATCCAAAAAAAGTATCCGTTTGCTTATCGGTGTGCGCTTGAACTGGCGGCGTTTTTAAAAACTGAATATGATTTGGAACTGCCGGAATCCGAGGCCGGCTATATTACGCTGCATGTCCAGCGTCTGCAAAAAAACCCGGAATAACGCGTCTGTTTCGAGAAACAGACTTTTTTTATGAAAACATATTGACGAAAGCGCTATCATGAAATAGAATGAAAGCGCATTAAAAAAACTGAATCCGGCGGGATTGTGACTGGTAATGCAGGCAAGACCTAAAATTTGCGTACATGAAAAAGGGATCATGCTGACCTTTTTCGTTGGCGAATTTTAGGTCTTTTTTGATTTTAGAAAGGGGGATACATAATGAATTATCAAGAAACGGCAAAACAGCTTATCAAACATATCGGAGGGGAATCAAATATCATCAGCGCGACACATTGCGCGACGCGGCTCAGGCTCGTCATTCAAGATGAACAGAAGATCAGCCAGGCCGGCATCGAAGAAATAGAAGGCGTAAAAGGGGCTTTCAGCAGCTCGGGGCAATATCAGATTATATTCGGCACCGGCCTCGTGAATAAAGTGTATGACGCTTTTTCAAAAGAAGCCGATTTGGGGCGGGAAGATCGTGAGACACATCAGGACGCAGCGAAAAAAAAGCTGAATCCGGCCGCAAGATTTGCGAAGACACTGTCTAACATATTCGTTCCCATCATTCCGGCTATCGTGGCAAGCGGACTTTTAATGGGGCTGCTCGGCATGATGAAGGCTTTTCACTGGGTGTCTGAACAATCATCGCTGTTTAAGCTTTTAGACATGTTTTCAAGCGCGGCGTTTATCTTCCTGCCCGTATTCATCGGATTCAGCGCGGCGAAGGAATTTGGAGGTAATGCCTATCTCGGTGCCGTGCTCGGGGGAATTATGATCCATCCGGCGCTTTTGAATCCGTGGGGGCTTGCGGATGCATCACCTGATTTTATGCAGCTCTTCGGCTTCGACATTGCGCTGCTCGGCTACCAAGGGACGGTCATCCCCGTACTGTTAGCCGTTTACATTATGAGCAAAGTGGAAAAGGGCACGAGAAAAATTGTGCCTCACGCATTCGATTTATTGGTCACGCCGTTTGTCACGGTGATTGTCACAGGATTTATTACCTTTATCGCAATCGGTCCGCTTGGCAGGGCGATCGGATCAGGCATTACCGTCTCGCTGACATATGTGTATGATCATGCGGGCATTGTTGCCGGACTGCTTTTCAGCGGTCTTTATCCGCTTATTGTGCTTACCGGTGTGCATCACAGCTTTCATGCGATTGAGGCCGGCCTCATCGCTGATTTGGGCAGAAACTATATCCTTCCTATCTGGTCGATGGCGAATGTCGCTCAGGGTGCGGCGGGACTGGCTGTATTTTTCCTGACGAAAAAAGCGAAAATGAAAGAAATCGCTCTGCCTGCCGCATTTTCCGCTTTTCTCGGCGTAACCGAACCAGTCATTTTCGGTGTGAACCTAAGGTACCGTAAGCCGTTTATCGCGGGAATGATCGGCGGAGCGCTGGGAGGAGCCTATGTCGTGGTGACCGGCGTCGCCGCCAATGCCTACGGTCTGACCGGAATTCCGATGATTGCCATCACGGCACCGCTCGGTTTAGGAAATCTTATAAACTATCTGATCGGAATGGGCATCGCCTCTGTCTCGGCGTTTATTGCCGCTTACATTATGGGAGCTAAAGAAAAGGAGGCCGTCAAATGAGGACACCGGATCAAGAGCTGCGCCTGCAGGCTGAGGAAGCGAAAAAGAAGCGGGGAGAAACAGCCGCGTCAGATCCATACCGCCAGAACTATCATATTATGCCGCCGGTCGGGCTTTTAAATGATCCGAACGGCGTGATCCAATGGAACGGCGTATATCACTTGTTTTTTCAATGGCAGCCATTTCATACGGGGCATGGCGCGAAATTTTGGGCGCATGTGACGACGAAGGATTTCGTTGAGTGGAAAGAGGAAGAAATCGCGCTTGCGCCGGGTGAGTGGTATGACAAAAACGGCTGTTATTCCGGAAGCGCCATCGAAAAAGACGGGCGGCTCTGCCTGATGTACACAGGCAATGTCCGTGACGAAGAAGGCAATCGGGAAACGTATCAATGCCTCGCCGTATCCGAAGACGGGATCGTATTTGAAAAAAAAGGAGTCGTCGCGCGTCTCCCGGAAGGCTATACCGCTCATTTCCGTGATCCGAAGGTTTGGAAGAAAGACGGAGCGTATTACATGGTGCTCGGCGCGCAGACAGAAAAGCTCACCGGAAGCGCTGTATTGTTCACATCAGAGAACTTGACGGATTGGACGTTTCTCGGTGCGATTGCGGGGGCGGACTCCGGCGGTCTCGGGTCATTCGGCTATATGTGGGAATGTCCCGACCTGTTTTCCCTTGACGGAACCGACGTGCTGCTCGTATGTCCGCAGGGGCTTGAAGCCGACGGGATAAAATATCATAACAGCCACCAGGCGGGCTATTTCCTCGGCAGGCTGCATACAGAGCCGCCAGAGTTTAAGCACGGTGAATTTACGGAGCTTGACAGAGGATTTGATTTTTATGCGGCGCAGACGCTGGAAGATGATAAGGGACGGAGAATTCTGTTCGCGTGGATGGGCGTTCCGGATCAGCATGAGGACAAACATCCGACACATGCGTATCACTGGGTTCACTGCTTAACGATGCCGAGACAGCTGTCACTGTCCAACGGCAGAATCATACAGCGCCCGCTCCCGGAAATGAAATCACGCCGCACGGATGAACAAAAGCGCCGTCTTCAATTGAATTGCTCGTCTGTAAGCCTCCCGGTGAAAGATGCGTCCCGGGCTGAAGTGCTGCTGGAAGACATCACTTGCGAATCCGGTTTTGAAATCTCAATTCGGGGCGCAGTCCGGTTTATATTTCATCAGAAAGAGGGGCTGGCTGTGCTGGAGCGCACTGCTTTCAGCGGAGAAGAAAAAGAAACGAGAAGCTGCGCCATCAGCGAGGTGTATTCCGTGCAGCTCTTTCTGGATGCATCCTCGATTGAATTGTTTTTGAATGATGGAGAAGAGGTATTCAGCGCCAGATATTTTCCTTTCCCGGGAAATGATGACGTAACCGTCACTTCGGTAGGAAAAACGGAAATAAATGGCTCAATTTGGACACTTTTGTAGAAAATCGTTCTTTTTTCTTATGTGAAACCTATGCCATCTGTGCTATTCTTCAAACGAAAGCCTATGATTCCAGGAATAAAAGGAGTTGTTTTCTCAGTTTTGAAAAATCAGAAGATGACGCCGAAATGTTTACTTGTCAAAGCCGCAGAGCAAGTGGAAGATAAGCGGGAAGAATATAAAGAAGTATTGCTTCAGCTGAATCGCATGCTCAAGAGAGCTGAGCCGCACAATGAATGGAGTGATCGGCTAATGCATACATATGAACAGATGAAGGAATATGCGCTGTTTGTGCAGTCTATTGAGATGTTTTTGCGGTCATCCGCGAAAAAAATGAAATAATCCCCCTCGATCATGAGGGGGATATTTATTTTATTTTCTGCTAAGGCGCATCGCCGAATGTTTAGTCGGTCCGATGTATTGGTTCAGCGGGAAGGATTCTTTGATTGCCGCGGTGATAAATTCTTTTGCCGCATAGATGGCTTCCTTCACTTCAGCGCCTTTGGCCAGTTCTGCCGTCACGGCGGCGGAGAATGTGCATCCGGCTCCGTGCGTGTAAGGTGTATCAATCATTTCGCTTTCTAATACTTCCGCGGTTTCTCCGTCATACAGCACGTCGATCGCTTTTTCATGTTTCAATTTGCCTCCGCCTGTAATCAATACATATTTCGCGCCGAGTTCGTGAATTTTCTTGGCCGCTTCTTTCATGTCTTCCACTGTTTTTAATTCATCCATACCGCTCAGCTGGCTTGCTTCAAACAGGTTTGGCGTGATGACGGTTGCCAGAGGCGCCAATTGGGTGCGAAGCGCTTCGGCATGCTCCGGATACAGCACTTCGTTCGCTCCTTTGCAGACCATGACAGGATCGATAACGACATTCTTCAGCTGTTTTTCTTTAATCGTTTTCGCCGCAAGCTCTATGATCTCCACGGTAGGGAGCATTCCCGTTTTCATGGCGTCTACGCCGATTCCGTCAACAATCGTTGCCAGCTGTGCGCGAATCGTATCGGCATCGATCGGAAATACTTGATGATCCCAGCTGTTCTCCGGGTCCATCGCTACGATCACGGTCAAAGCCGTCATTCCGTATACGTTTTTTTCTTGAAATGTTTTTAAATCGGCCTGAATTCCCGCGCCGCCGCTGGAATCAGAACCGGCAATAGTAAGTGCTTTGTGCATTGACATATCAATGGCCTCCATCAGTGTTTTATATCTCATTATAGTTAGATTTTCTCCCGATCACAATACGGAAGGCTTGGAGGAATGATTTGACAGCCGCGGGGGATGTGCGTACAATACCTACATAAGATTACTAGGTAAGGGTGAGAAAATAAATGCTCAACAGGGAGCTTGTAAAGGGAAGCACGGTCATTCTGGTGCTGACGCTGCTGAATGAACGGCCCATGTACGGGTATGAACTTGTGAAAGAAATGGAGAAAAGAAGCGGGAATGAACTGCAAATGAAGGAAGGCACGCTGTACCCATCGCTTCATAAGCTTGAACGCCAAAGCTATATTTCTTCTTACTGGGAAAAGCAGACCAAAGGGCCGGACCGAAAATATTACCGGATCACCGATGAAGGAAAAAACATTCTAGCCGAACGGACGAAGGAATGGAATCTGTTCTCTGCTCTGATGGACCGGATGCTGAAGCGGGGCGGGCAGAATGGATAAGGACCTTTATGTGCAGGAAATCAGAAAAGGGCTGGAAGGCAAGGCCGGAAGCCGTGAATTATTAAAAGAAATCGAAAGCCATATTCATCATGCCATATGTGATCATCTGGAAAAAGGCAAAACCGAAAGCGAAGCGATGGCGCTTATTCTGCGGGAAGTGGGGACTCCGTCTGAAATTATCTCTGCTTTTCAAAAAGCTTCGGCGGTGCCCGCGCGGACTTTTATGCTCTTTTATCTGTTCTGCAACTGCGGTCTTTTTGTGATGGGGGCGATGATTACGATGATGCACGCGTGGAGGATTCATCCCGCTGTTGACGCGCTGTGGAAAGGGATTTCCGTGTCAGTATGGCTGATTATGATCGGTTATGTGCTGTATTGGTTCCAAATCGGCTATCAAGCTGGCAAAGAGTTCGGGGCTGGCGGAAAAAAGCTTGCTGAGCGGACGGTATGGGCTTCAATGGTGCCGAATCTATGTTTTATGTTTGTCTTTTTGTTCAATCTGGTTCCGGCTGGGCTGTTTCCTTCGGCGGTCACACCGAGTTTTGCGGCAGTATGCGCCGTTGTGACGGTATGTTTTCCGTTTTGCGGCAAAATAGGTTTTTACGCAGGCAGGCAGAGGCTTGCCTGATCTTTTTCACTATATACATAGGTAATCTATATAGGGGTGTTAAAATGAGATTAGGTTCGTGGATGTACGGCGCGTGCGCCCAAATAGCCGTTACCGTATTTACCGTCTGCGGCTTGGTTCTTGCATTGCCCGTTGTGAGTCTTTTTATTATGGTTCTGAATGGGATGCAAGACGCTATTTTTGTTGTTTTCAGTATTTTGCTTCTTCTATTGTTTTATGCGCTGGGATGGATTTGGGCCGTTTCGTTTGCGCGTGAGTGGAAGGTGAAACTTTTCGAGCTGCAGATCAGTTCGCTCATTCCGCTGGCGGGTATATTATACTTGTACATTGACAGCGGGGTGAGTATACCGGAACTGATTCATGATTGGGATGAGGATGGATGTGCGCTTGTCCCGCCGGCTTTTGTCTGCTTGTGCACATGCTATGCGATGGTGTTGGTGCCTGTTTATCAATCAAAACTTTGGAACGCCATGGAGGCGGGCAGATTTAATGCCAAGGCGGTATGCACTGTTTGGGGAGACCTTCTAATCATTCTCGTTTTGCTGGCGGGCATGACCTGGATTTGTTTCTGAATGGGCAGAAATCAAAAATCCCCCCTGATCTCTCCGCCGCTTTATGTTTTAATAGAACATGAGAAAAAGCAGAAGGAGCGGGTCATGAATATATCAATTGTTATAGTCACGTATAACCGGATTCCGGCTTTGTGTGAGCTGCTGGAGTCGATTTCCATGCAGACCATAAAGCCTTATGAAGTGATCATTGTAAATGATGCCGGGGAATCGGTCGAACAAGCGAAGCAGCTGTACAGCGATCTGCCGATTCAGATTATTGATTTAGAACAGAATGCCGGACATGTGGAAGCGCGGAACGCAGGTGTGAAAAAAGCGTCGGGTGATTATATCATGCTGTGCGATGATGATGATTTCATTACGCCGGGCCATTTGGAAAGAATGGCGGCTGCACTTGCTGATGCGGATTTTGTCCATTCTGACGCGGAAATTGTGTCATTTGAAGAACGGGGCGGCACGAGATATCCGATGTCACGGAAGCCGTTCGCCTATACGGCGGATTATGCGGATATGCGGGTATTTTCCACGTACGTTCCGTCAGGCAGCATGTACAGGCGTTCTCTGCATGACACGTTAGGGTATTTTGATCCGGATGTCCATAATTATTGGGACTGGGACTTTTATTTGCGCGCCGCGAAACAGCACCGTGTGAAGCGTGTTCCTTGCGCGAGCGTCATATATGCGTTTTTTGAGGGAGGCGGCAATCAGTCCGCGGATCTCGGCGGCAAACGGAAGCGGTACTTAGACCGGTTAAGCGAAAAGCACGGGCTTGGGGAGCTCCCGACGAAAAACTTCGCGGTTCTTCTTGAAGAGCCGGACATGAAGAGGCGGGAGGCGCCGACTGACATTGTGTGGGACGGAAAGCCCGTCCATTCAAGACTGCACAGTTCATAAGGGGGACGGACAGTTTGAAACAGCTTTTAAAAGACAGCTGGTGGAATCAGCTGAAAGATGAATTTGACAAACCGTATTATCAAGAGCTGAGAGAAATGCTGAAACAAGAATACAGCAGCCAAACGATTTATCCTGACAGCCATGATATTTTTAACGCCTTGCATTATACGCCCTATGAGGATGTAAAAGCGGTCATTCTCGGACAGGACCCGTATCACGGGCCAGGACAGGCGCACGGGCTTAGTTTTTCCGTTCAGCCCGGGGTCAGACAGCCGCCGTCTTTGAAAAATATTTTCATAGAGCTTCAGGACGATATCGGCTGCTCCGTACCGAACCACGGATCGCTCGTCAGCTGGGCGAAGCAGGGAGTGCTTTTGTTAAACACAGTGCTTACGGTTCGCCGCGGTCAGGCCAATTCCCACAAAGGCAAGGGATGGGAGCGGCTCACTGACCGCATCATTGATGTGGTGAATGAAAGAGAGAAGCCGATTGTCTTTATCCTGTGGGGGCGTCACGCGCAGATGAAAAAAGAGCGCATTGACACATCGAAACACATTATTATTGAATCGACTCATCCGAGCCCGTTTTCGGCAAGGAACGGTTTTTTCGGGAGCAGACCGTTTTCCCGTACAAACGCCGCCCTTGAAAAAATGGGGGAGCAGCCGATCGATTGGTGCATCCCCGACCTGCCGCAATAAACGGTTTTTTTGAGGCGCTTCCGCCCGGCGGAAAGCGCCTTTTTTGGCGTTCAGGGCGATATGCCGTCAGAAAAAATAACAAACTCAATTCTGCGATTCGCTCAGAAATTTGATAAAATGCAGGAAGAAGACAAATTACTGCTGGAGGATTTACTCATGAACATACATATCTCTGCTTTGATTCAGAAGATGGAAGAAGAACTGAGGCAGGCGAAAACGGCGACCCGCACCGAGGAGGTCAAAATGCACGCGGCCGCCATCCGCTCTCTGTGTGATGTCGTGCTCGGCACTCAGACGCACACCGATCCGGCGCCTGTGCAGAATCCGATTCCGAAAGCGGCGCCGAAACCTTCCGCGTCTCCTTCGACAGACCCGCTGCTGCTTGAAAAAATGATGGGCAGCGCCGGGCTGAACCAATATCAGAAAAAAGCGAAAGACGAACGTGAGGAAGACGGAAACGGGGATTCCATTTTCGATTTTTAACAGGAGAGGTTGATTGACTTGAAACTGATACTCGGGGGTTTGCAATGGACGGCATTTATGATTGCGGCTGCGATTGTAGTTCCTGTCGCCATCGCACAATCATTTCACTTGAACCATGCCGATTCTGCCGCATTGATTCAGAGCACATTTTTTGTGCTTGGCGTCGCGGCGGTCATCCAATGTCTCCAGGGACATCGTCTGCCGATTAATGAAAGCCCGGCAGGCTTATGGTGGGGCGTATACACGATTTACGGCGGACTGACTGGCACGGTGTTTGCGACATTCGGCGAGACGCTGCGGGCGCTGCAGGGGGCGCTGTTATTAAGCGCTGTCTTTTTCTTTTTGTTCAGCCTTTTTAAAGTGATTGAACGGCTGGCCGTGCTGTTTACGCCGGTTGTGACCGGTGTGTATCTGCTGCTGTTGGTCATGCAGCTGAGTCAGCCGATTGTGAAAGGCCTTTTGGGCATCGGCTATTTAAAAAACAGCGTCGACGGCCTTGTATTCGGGCTCGCCATGGTTGTGACGGCGGCGATGTTCATCATGTCCCGATCGAATGTTACGTTCTTAAGACAGTATGCGATTCTCCTTTCGCTTGCCGGCGGATGGATCTTATTCGCCGTCTTCGGCGCTGCCAAACCGATTCAAATACCGGACCGCGTGATTCAGCTGCCGGCTCTTTTTCCGTTTGGAAAACCCGTGTTTGACAGCGGCCTGATCATTACGTCACTCTTCATTACCGTGCTTTTGATTGTCAACATGCTCGCGAGCATCCGGGTTGTAGAAGCGGCGGTGAAAAAATTCGGCGGCACCGTCGGGAAGCGGCGTGAGCGTCCGGCAGGGTTTGCGGCTTCGATCAGCCACCTTTTGAGCGGACTGTCAGGAGGCATTGCGCCTGTGCCGATTTCAGGGGCGGCCGGTTTTATTGAGACGACGAAGCTTCCTTCGAAAAAGCCGTTTCTTTTGGGAAGTGTATTTGTCATGATCATCAGTATGATCCCGCTATTTATGAATGCGTTCGCGAGTCTGCCCTCACCGGTCGGCTTTGCGGTAAACTTCGTCGTTTTCTCCACGATGGCGGGTCTTGCCTTTACGGAGTTTGACTCTTATGAGAAAGCGGAGCAAAAACGAATCCGCTCCATTATCGGTCTGGCGCTCCTGACGGGAGTCGGTGTGATGTTTGTGCCGGAGAGCGCGTTATCGGGAATGCATCCGATACTGATTTCGCTCTTAAGCAACGGTCTTGTGCTCGGGACGCTGCTGGCGATAGCGATTGACCGAATCCAGCTTATCAAAAAGAAAAAATCCGACAATCTCGTGTCATCGGACGGCGGACGTTGAATTTTGCCGATGTTGGGTTATGATTGAATTGGAAACTTTAACGAAAAGGCGGGAGAAAAATAGATGAAAGTGTTTATTATTCTTGGTGCGATTAACGCTTTATTGGCCGTGGCGCTGGGCGCTTTCGGCGCGCATGGGCTTGAAGGGAAAATCCCCGATAAATATTTGCAGGTGTGGCACACAGGCGTGCAATATCATATGTATCACGCGCTCGGTCTTCTGGCTGTCGCGTTTTTGGCCGAAAAGCTTTCTGGCGCAGGCAGTGTTTCTGTTGCGGGCTGGCTGATGTTTGCGGGCATCGTTCTGTTTTCAGGAAGCCTGTACGTATTGAGCGTGACGCAGATTTCCATTCTCGGCGCGATTACACCGCTCGGCGGCGTGGCGTTTATCATCTCTTGGATTATGATTATCGTCGCGGCCGTCAAATATTTATAAAGAAAAAAAGCCAATCCTCTGTCAAGTGAGCGATTGGCTTTTTGATTTATCTCGGAGAATAAGAAGACATGGAGTACGGGTAAGTATAAGCGATTTCCTCATCAAACGTGATGTAATCAAGGTAAATGGTCAAAAGCAGATAGCGGGTGCCCGTTTTCGGATCGCTGATGATGATATGGTCACGTCCCGCCGCCTGAATCACACCGCGGAAAATCTTTGAATTCCATTCTTTGCTGTTTTCAAATGTCATATAAATCGTCGCCGTTTTGCCCCGGTTCAACCGCAGAATATTTTCAATGTATGACTCTTCAATCGGCAGCATGCCGGGAACGTTTTGTGACGATGATGGACCTGACGGGATTTGAAAGCTGCCGCCGCCCTGCTGCTGCGGCTGACCGGGGAACCCCCCGCCGAAGCTCTGCTGGCCTTGCTGCATCGGCATTGTCATTTGCTGCTGCATCGGCATCATTTGTGATCCTTGGCCCTGTGGCTGCGGATAAGGGTTAGGCCCGAGCTGCGGCTGGTATCCTTGCATATCCATTCCCATCCCCATCCCTTGCATTTGCTGATATTGATTCTTTTTCGGTTTCATATTGTTCCTCCTTTGATGAAAACCTCTTGATGCTGAAACCTCCTGAAAAGTATCAGACAGCCGACAGAGAGGCTGCTGTTTTTATCTATTCCACCATATGAGCCCAAAGAAAGATTTATGCGGAAAAAGAAAATACGCTCCAATAAGTCCGGACATCAGAGCCGGCTTTTTTTGTGCGCGCAATGCTGACTTTTCACATAATAGTCTGTATTCCTATCGCATCTTCCGCATAAGGAACATATGATAGCGGTAGTTTCAGGTGCGAAAAGGGGGTGACGAGTTGCCTAAAGTGTCAGTGATCATGACGAGCTATAACAAAAGTGACTATGTGGCCCGCTCTATTAAAAGTATTCTGTCTCAGACGTTTACGGACTTTGAGCTGTTCATTATGGATGACAACTCAAATGAAGCGACATTGGCGGAAATACGTCCTTTTCTCACGGATGACCGCGTCCGGTTTTATCAAAGCGATGTATCGGGCGTCAAAGAAAGAACGGAAAAAACACGCTACGCCGCCTTGATTAATCAGGCAATAGAAATGGCGGAGGGCGAGTACGTGACGTATGCGACCGACGACAACACGTATGTGCCGGAACGGCTTGAGAAAATGGTGAAAGAGCTTGATGAAGACCCGAAAAAAGCCGTCGTGTATTCAAGTTCCAAAACCTATCATCTGAATCAGCGGAAAGAGACGGTGAAGGAGACGGCCAGGCCCGCCGAACGGATCGTGTGGAACGCACCGTGCGCCATTGACCATTGTTCGGTCATGCACCGGTTTTCCGTGCTGGAACAGGTCAAATCGGCATTCGGTTCCTATTGGGATGAAAGCCCCGCGTTTTACCGGATCGGTGACGCCCGTTTCTTCTGGAGAGTGAATCATTTTTATCCGTTTTACCCGATTTCTGAGGAGCTTGATATCAATTATATTACCGATCAATCCATCCATTATCAGCTTTTCGCGGCGGAGAAAAACGAGTTTGTGAACAGTCTTCCGCAGCAGACCACGTGCCGGGAGCTGAGGGAATCATTAAAAAAGCTTGGGAAGGGGTGAGGGCTTGTCGGCATACTTAGCGAATTATTGGGTGCTGTACCGGCAGTATATTGACCTTTTTCAGTCACTTCGCTACAAAGACATCCCGCTCGCATTGATCAGTAATTTTTATCAATATATCAGTCCGGCGCTTCGGGAGAGCATGGAGCAGAACCCAGAGCTTTTCGGTCCGGCTGATCAGCATATTCCTGAAGCCGGTATACAGCCATATTATGATCAAAAAAGGCAAAACATTAAGAAAACAGATGAGAAACCGGTAAACGGAAAAGTCATTCTGCATTTCGATCATCTTCGGTTCACCGAGGGAAATTACCGGCAGTTTGATCCGGCAAAAACAGCGGTACTGGCCAGATGGAGTCTGCCTGACCATTACGGGCTGCCCGTTATCTGCAAATTGGAGCTGACGGGAATGGGGCAAAAAGGGAACCCCGTCCCTTATATTGAAAAAGCCCATTCCATTTTGAAAGAGCTTCACAGCCATCCCGCTTTCGGAAACAGAGAATTTCAGGAACGTTTGTATAAAGACATTCCATTATTTATTGAAGCGGTTGATGCCGTTGATATTTTGTTTACGGCCGAGAAGATTTCCGCCGTTGTAGTCGGCACGACAGAGGATATTTACAGCCGTGTGCTGGCGCTGATGTCAGCGAAAAAAAACGCCGTCAGCATCTGTCTCCAGCACGGAGCGCTCATGGGAGATGAAGCGTTTCTGCCCGTATTTACGGACTATCAGGCTGTATTCGGGGCTTATGAAGCGGAGTGGTATAAAGCAAAAGGCTGCAGGGATGAACAAATCATCATCACGGGGCATCCCCGTTTCGACGAGATTTTTTCAAGAGAACCGATAGATCAGGATACGTTTTACCGCAAACTTTCTTTTCTCCCGTCACAGCGGACGGTGCTGATCGCCACGCAGCCGTTTTCTGATGAATTTTATACGGGAGTGCTTGAAGAGCTTGCCGGCCAAAAGAACATGCAGCTCATTATTAAACCGCATCCGTGGGAAATCGGCAAAAACAAGCTGGATGCTTACAATCAGGTGCTGCGGAAATATAAAGCAGGCAAAATCATCAAAAAAGAGATGGAGCTGTATGACATTCTCCCGTATGTTGACGCTGCGGTGACACAGACATCAACGGTCGGTCTTGAAGCGATGCTGTTTCAAAAGCCCGTGCTGATCGGAAAATCAGCGGGAACCCGCAGATACCCTTATTATCACTCACTTGGAGAATTTGTCTTTGAGGACCCGCAGGCACTCGCTCAGGAATTAATCAGGATATGCGAAAGCCCCGCAGAATATCAAAAAGCGGAACAGGCGCGCCGTGCTTTTGTCGCCGCGAACTACCCGGTTCAGGATTCGCTTGCCGCTTTATGCCAAGTGCTTCAGGAAAAAACCGGAGTCAGCTTCAGACGGGTTGACCCTTCATAAAAAAGATAGGAGCGCAAAGAAAATGGTGCAAAAAAGATCAGCATTTCTTCCCTATTCATTGCCCATGATCGGGAAGGACGAAATTCAGGAGGTTATTGATACGCTTGAATCGGGCTGGCTTTCAAAGGGACCGAAAGTAGAGGCGTTTGAAAAAGCCTTTGCTGCCTGGACGGGGGCAAAGCACGCGATCGCGCTGAACTCATGTACCGCCGCTTTGTTTTTGGCCCTGAAAGCGAAAGGGATCGGTCCCGGCGACGAGGTCATCACGTCTGCCGTGACGTTCAGTTCAACGGCCAATACAATCGTGCACACAGGGGCCGTTCCGGTGTTTGTTGACATCGATCCGCTTACGCTGAATGCGGACCCTGAAAAAATTGAGGCGGCCGTCACCCCGCGGACAAAAGCGATTGTACCCGTTCATTTCGCCGGCCAGTCGTGTGATATGGATCGGATTCTGGCCACCGCCGAAAAGCATCAGCTGTTTGTCTTAGAGGATGCCGCACATGCCGTGTACACCACTTATAAACAGAAAATGATCGGATCAATCGGGGATGCGACGGCATTCAGCTTCTACGCGACAAAAAACCTGGCAACCGGTGAAGGCGGCATGCTGACGACGGACGATGACGGGCTTGCCGATCAGATCAGGGTGCTCAGCCTTCACGGCATGAGCAAAGGCGCGTGGAACCGCTATTCTTCAAACGGAAGCTGGTACTACGAGGTCGAAACGCCCGGCTATAAAATGAATATGTTTGATCTTCAGGCAGCGCTTGGGCTTCATCAGCTGAAACGGATTGACAGCATGCAGCAAAGAAGAGCCGACATTGCGAGACGCTACCAGGACGCCTTCAAACACATGAAAGGGCTGACCATCCCGCATGTCAGTGATGACGGGCGGCATGCATGGCATCTGTATGTTCTTCAAATAGAGGAGCAGGAGGCCGGGATCAGCCGGAACGATCTGATTTCCGCTTTAAAAGACCAATATAATATCGGCACAAGTGTTCATTTTATTCCGGTTCCGTTCCATCCGTATTATCAAAAAACGTACGGGTATAAGGAAACTGACTTTCCGGCCGCGGCAGCGTATTATCACCGCACCGTGTCACTCCCTCTTTATCCGTCAATGACAGATGACGACGTTGAATACGTCATTGCAGCCGTTACGGATATCGTCAAAGGGGCTGATTAGGTGTACAGACTGAGGGAAAATCTTGCGCAGGACATGATTCATGCCTTCCTGCATCAGAAGGGCATCCAGCCGGAAGCCTATGAATCTTCGCTCTGTTTATTGGAAGAAAACAGCCTTCAAGGCGCGATTTTATATGAAAACTCTTCGTGGGAAAGTCAATTGTTCCGAAAAAATATCATCAATGTGAAGCTTGCAGCCGCAAACAGCACCGGACAGCTCAAAAGGCTGTTTCAGGAATTTTACGCGGCAAGGCGGGCGGCAGGCACTGATTTTATATTTATTAAAATACCGGCTGAAGATATCGGCGCGATGCAGGTCGTTCAGCAGCTTCCGAACGCTTATTTTGTAGGGAGTCTGCTCAAACTCGTCAGCCCGGTGCGTGTATATAACAGCACGCCGCCATTTGAGATTACAGAAGCCGGACCCGGCGACACGGAAGCGATCAGACGGCTGGCCCGCGACGCCTTTACAAAAAGCAGGTATTACCAAGACCCCCATCTCAGCTATGAAAGTGCAAACCGCCTGTTTGAAGAGTGGGCGCGGAATAACGCGGAAGGCAGAGCTTCGTTACAATTCGCCGCCACATATAAGGGAGAGACCGTGGGCTTTGTTCAGGGGCTGTCTAAAGGCGATGAATTCGTCCTTGATCTGATGGCGGTAAAGCCGGGATTTGAAGGGAAAGGAGCGGGATTCCATTTAGCGGCGCACGTGATTGAACAATCATTGCGCTTTCAGCATAAGACTGTATCAGCGGGAACGCAGCTCCACAATGTAAGAGCCATCCGCCTGTATGAAAGAATGGGATTTAAAGCGGATGCGTCCTATTACTACTATCACGTGTGGCCCGGAAAGGAGGCGGACTGATGGCATCATGCAAAATCGGAACGAAGTCAATCGGCGAAGGTTCGCCCGTATTCATCATCGCCGAAGCCGGAATTAATCATGACGGAAAACTGAGCCAGGCGTTTGAATTGATAGACGCGGCCAGTGAGGCCGGCGCGGACGCGGTCAAGTTCCAAATGTTTCAGGCTGACAAAATGTATCAGAAAGACCCCGGCTTGTACAAAACCGCTGCGGGAAAAAACGTCTCTATTTTTTCTTTGGTGCAATCAATGGAAATGCCCGCCGAATGGATCGAACCGCTGCTTGAATATTGTAAGAAAAAAGGCGTGCTGTTTTTAAGCACGGTCTGTGACGAAGGCTCTGCCGACTTACTGTATGCGACTTCGCCTTCAGCCTTTAAAATCGCCTCCTACGAGCTGAATCATCTGCCGTTATTGAAATATGTCGCAGGACTGAAGACACCGATTATCTTTTCCACCGCGGGCGCTGATATTTCAGATATTCAGGAGGCTTATCAAACCATTACCGGCGAGGGGAACACAGAAATTGCGATCATGCATTGTGTGGCGAAATATCCCGCGCCGCCTGAATACAGCAATCTGAGCGTCATTCCCATGCTTGCCGCCGCATTCCCGGATGCAGTGATCGGTTTCTCCGATCACAGCGCCCATCCGTATGATGTGCCGTGCGCGGCGGTCAGGCTCGGAGCGAAACTGATTGAAAAGCATTTTACGATCGATAAAAACCTGCCCGGTGCTGATCACTCCTTCGCCCTCAATCCGGATGAATTAAAAGAAATGGTTGCGGCGATCCGCTCGGTTGAAGCGGAGCTGCGGCAGGGGCATCACGCTCCGGTGCCGGAAGTGCTGTCGGGAAGCTCCCATAAAACCACGACACCGATTGAAGGAGATATCAGAAGGTTCGCTTACAGAGGCATTTTTTCAACAGCGCCGATTCAAAAAGGCGAATGTTTTACGGCTGAAAACCTTGCCGTCCTTCGTCCCGGTCAAAAACCGCAGGGGCTCCACCCGAGATATTTTGAGCTTTTAACTGACGGCGCGCGTGCGGTCAGGGATATCCCCGCCGACACGGGCATCACTTGGGATGACCTTTTGACGAAAGGCAGCCCATATGATGACTGACATTTTGTTTATCATTCAGGCGCGGATGGGAAGCGGGCGTCTTCCCGGCAAAGTGCTGAAACCGATCGGCGGGTATACGATCCTCGATATGATTGTCAAAAGGGTTCGGCAAAGCGCGTATTATGATCAATCACGGGATAATCTGATTGTCGCCTCGTCTGACAGCAAGACCGACGACATTCTGTCTGCGCACTGCCTCAGCAAGAACTACCGTGTGCACCGCGGCAGCGAACAGTGTGTGCTTGACCGGTTTGCACAAGTCATCGAACAAGTAAAACCGGACATCGCAGTCAGACTGACGGGGGATAACCCGTTTGTCGACCCTTCGCTGCTTGATTTTCTGATTCAATCGCATTTAGATCAGCACGCAGACTACACGTATATTTGCGGTACACCGCTCGGCATCGGCGGTGAGGCGGTAAAAGCGCGCCTTTTAACGGAGATCAATGCCGACAAAACGCTGGCGGACAAATATCAGGAACATGTCACCCTTTTAATAAGAGAATCTCCTGAGAGGTACCGGCTTCTCTTTCCTGAGCCCCCGCAGGAACTCCGGGCTCCTCACTTGCGGCTGACCGTCGATACCGAAGAGGACTACAGGCTGGCCCGCGAGCTGTACGTAAAAGCGGGCTCGCGTCCTGATATTCCGGCAAAAGAATTGATCCATCTGCTGAATCGTGATCCGGAGCTCAGGGCCATTAATCAAATGATCCGGCAAAAAGAGGCTGATTAGCATGCGGGTTCTGATTTTCGCGGATGGGGGCCGTGACATCGGCATGGGGCATGCGGTGCGGATGAAGCTGCTTGCCGGTGCCATTAAGAACAATTGCTCAATAACGTTCTACACAAATAAAGAGGCTTCTTCTTATCTGTCTTCTGATCAATGGGAAGTGAACATCAAGCCTGACAAGGGACAGAAGGAATTTATTGTCCGGGAAATAAACAGGCAGGCTCCTGACCTTCTCATATTCGATCTGCTCGATATGCCGTGTGACTGGTTAGAGGAAATCAAAAAGCATTCATCGGCGCGCATCGTCTTATTTGAAGAAAAACGGGAACATGTCATTCATTTATGCGATGCCGTTATAAACGGCATTTACGGAGGGCTGAAAAGCCGGACGGTTCAAATGGGCAGCGCCGCGGTATATGAAGGCCCGGATTATTTGATTCTTCATCCGGGTTTTGAAAAAGCCAAACAGCTTTATCAGCTGAGAAAAGAATGCCGGACCATATTGGTTTCATTAGGAGGAAGCGACCCGAAGAAGCTTGTCTTTAAAGTGATGGAAGCATGCCGCAGCATCCCCGGCATTCAGCGAAAACGAGTGATCATCGTCATGGGCGGCGCCGCGCCTCATGCTGATGACGTGCGCGCGCATCTTACACAAATGCCGTATGCCGAGATGGTAAGGCAGACAAATGACATGGCCGCGCTTCTCATGAGGGCTGATATGGCCGTCGTGTCCGGCGGGATCACTTTATATGAAACCATTTGTACAGGTGTGCCCTGCATTGTACTTTCTCAAGTGGAGCATCAAACTGAGACGGCGGAAAAATTCGCCGCACGGGGGGCCGCCGTTCACCTCGGCCTTGGTGAATGCATATCAGCGGACGTTCTCGCACGGCATATGTCTGACATGGCCGCTGATTATCCTCTGCGGACCGGACTTCATCAAAACGGAAAGCCGCTGGTTGACGGCAGGGGCATCAAACGGGCGGCGGCGATTCTTTATGATTTGTGATAAAACCACACGTAAGGAAGTGTTCATGTGAAAGGTGTTATCTTAGCCGGAGGCACCGGCTCACGCCTTATGCCGCTGACAAAAGCGGTCAATAAGCATTTACTCCCTGTCGGTCCATATCCGATGATTTACTGGTCGGTCATGAAGCTGGAAGAAGCGGGGATTACAGATATCTTGCTGATTACGCAAAAAGAATATATTCCGCAATTTCATAAACTTCTCGAAACCGGAGAAGAGCTCGGCGTCTCAATCACATATCAGGTTCAGCCAGCCGCATCCGGCATTTCCGACGGTTTATCATACGCAAAGCGGTTTACCGGGCGCGATCCGTTCGTTCTGCTTTTGGGAGATAATATTTTTGAAGATTCATTAAAACCTTATACGGAGCGTTTCGCAAAGCAGGGAAAAGGAGCAAAAGTGCTGCTGAAAGAAGTGGACGATCCGGAGCGCTTCGGCATCGCCGAGATTGATGAGGAAAACAAACGGATCAAGTCGATCATTGAAAAGCCGGAGCAGCCGCCGACCAGACTATGCGTCACAGGGATCTACATGTACGACGCAGAAGTGTTTTCTTATATTGAACAAATTTCCCCTTCAAAACGCGGCGAACTGGAAATTACGGATGTCAATAATTTATACATTGAACACAGTGAGCTGACGTATGATGTGTTAACGGGCTGGTGGGTGGATGCGGGCACGCATGAATCGCTCTACCTCGCCGGAAGCCTGGCGCATCAGGCATTACAGAAAGGACAGGAGCATTAATCATGCCAAAATCATATTTAATTACAGGGGGCGCCGGATTTATCGGCCTTACCTTCACAAAGATGATGCTGAAAGAAACAGATGCGCAGATTACCGTCCTGGATAATCTCACGTATGCAAGCAGGCCGCTTGAAATAGAAGCCTTAAAAAAGAACGGCCGTTTTCGTTTTATCAAAGGTGACATTTCTAAAAAAGAGGACATTGACAAAGTCTTTTCCCAAATGTATGACGCTGTCATTCATTTTGCGGCTGAATCCCATGTGGACAGAAGCATAAATCAGGCAGAGCCGTTCATCACAACAAATGTAATGGGCACATACCGACTGGCGGACGCGGTGTTACAGGGAAAAGCCGGCAGGCTGATTCACATTTCCACAGATGAGGTGTACGGAGATTTGGCGCCGGATGATCCCGCTTTTACAGAGACGACGCCGCTTTCTCCGAACAATCCGTATTCGGCCAGCAAGGCAAGCTCAGACCTGCTCGTCATGTCTTATGTGAGAACCCATAAGCTTCCTGCCATTATTACAAGATGCAGCAACAATTACGGGCCGTACCAGCATCACGAGAAAATGATTCCGACCATTATCAGGCATGCCGTAAACGGCACGCCGGTTCCGCTGTACGGCGACGGGATGCAGATCAGAGACTGGCTGTTTGCCGAAGATCATTGCCGCGCCATTAAGCTCGTGCTGGAAAAAGGAACACTCGGTGACATTTACAATATCGGCGGAGGAAATGAACGGACGAATAAAGAGCTTGCGTCATTTATCATGAAGGAGCTCGGTGTCGAGGAACGGTTTGCTCATGTCGAAGACAGAAAAGGGCATGACCGCCGTTACGCCATCAATGCTTCAAAGCTGAAAAATGAGCTGGGGTGGCGGCAGGACGTCACATTTGAAGAAGGAATGAGAAGAACCATTCGCTGGTATACAGACAGCCAAGACTAATCGGAAAGAAGGGGATCCGATTGACGAAGGTATTAGTAACCGGAGCGGCCGGCCAGCTGGGGCGGGAGTTATGCCGCCAGCTGAAGCGGGAAGGGTATGAAGTGATCGCCTTGACAAAAGCGATGATGAACATATCCGACCAGCGTTCGGTGCGGCACTCGTTCAGCCATTACAAGCCGGATATCGTCGTCAATACGGCGGCATACACCTCCGTTGACAAATGTGAAACGGAGCTCGACAAAGCGTATTTAATAAACGGAATCGGCGCTTATTATGCCGCGCTTGAGGCTGAAAACACCGGCGCGAAATTCATTCACATCAGCACCGATTACGTCTTCAGCGGCAAAGGAACACGGCCATACCAGACCGATGATCCCGCAGATCCGGGCACGATTTACGGAAAAAGCAAAAAACTCGGCGAAGAACTGATCCGGTTAACGGGGAAAAACCACACCATTATCAGAACATCGTGGGTGTACGGCAGCGGCGGGCACAACTTTGTCAATACGATGCTGAAGCTTGCGGATACACATGATCAGGTGCGTGTCGTTAACGATCAAGTCGGAGCGCCGACGTATACAAAAGATTTAGCCGAAACGGTGATCGGTCTGTTTGACAGGCCGCCGGGCTTATACCACGCCGCAAACAGCGGAGTGTGCAGCTGGTATGAATTTGCCAAGGCTATTTTTGAAGAAAGCGGCAGAACCGCCTCCGTGCTGCCCGTCACGACGGAGGAATACGGAAATGAGACGCCGCGCCCCGCTTATTCGGTGTTGAGTCTTGAGTCGATTGAACGGCAGGGGCTCGGCATGAGGCATTGGCGGGAAGCGCTGCAGGATTATTTACAAGGGGAGGGACAGTGCAAGTGATCGAAGGCGTAAAAATCAAAAAGCTGATCAAACACAGCGATGACCGGGGTTTTTTCTCAGAACTCGTCCGTGACGATGAACATCTCTTAGAGCGTTTCGGGCAGGCTTCCTGGTCCAAAAGCTATCCCGGCGTCATTAAAGCGTTTCACTATCATGAGAAACAGGATGACCTGTGGTTTTTCCCGACAGGCCACGCCCAGGTCGTGCTCCATGACCTTCGCGAAGAGTCGGCAACCAAGGGAGAAACGGATGTCTACTACATGGGAGAAGACAATCCGATGCTCCTTCTCATTCCCAAAGGCGTCGCACACGGGTACAGAGTGCTGGGCGAAACCCCGCTGACCATTATTTATTTCACGACGATGTCCTACAATCCGGATCAGCCTGACGAAAAAAGAATTCCGTGGAATGATGAAACTATCGGATTTGACTGGCAGACGGCTCACCGATAGCGCACAAGACGAAGACAGCGGATGTCTTCGTTTTTGTGTTTTTGTTGACTTTGATATGAGTGGAGCCAGTGAATAAGATACGACCGTCGACGATCATGATTGCTGGCCTGAAGGACAATTTCATCAAAAATGTCTTGGAAGATGGCGGTCAGTTAGGGACCTGAAATTTAAGAGATCCTCCCTTTCTACTCCTATGGACATCATGCATCCTAAAAAAACAAAAAATGATTTATAGAATGGGGATAGGATTTAATTAGAAAAATCTTAAGAAAAAAGTAATATTTGCTTAAGAGAAAAGAGAACTTTCCTTTATATAGTAGGAGTATATATGGAAAGGGGAAAGCGAATGACATACATCTTAAAAACGAGTCAGCTTACAAAAACATTTAAAGGAAAAGAAGTTGTTTCCGGGGTTAATATGCACGTGAAAAAAGGGGAGATTTATGGATTCTTGGGTCCCAATGGTGCAGGTAAAACAACCATTATGAAAATGATTACCAATTTAATCAAGCCAACAAGTGGTGAAATAGAAATTTTCGGTGAGAAATTAACAGATACGTCATTTGAAGTTTTAAAAAGAATGGGCACCATTATTGAATATCCCATTTTCTATGACAACCTCACTGCTAAAGAAAATTTAGATTTCCATTGTGAATATATGGGCTATTACGATAAAAAATCCATTGACCACGCTATCGAGCTTGTAAAGTTACATAATATTGATAATAAAAAAGTGAAAGAGTTTTCTTTAGGAATGAAACAAAGGTTAGGAATAGCCAGAGCTATTTCTACAAGACCAGAACTTCTCATTTTAGACGAGCCGATTAATGGCCTGGATCCAATAGGTATAAAAGAGTTGAGGGATCTCTTTAAGTTACTTTGCAGAGAATATGGAATTACATTATTAGTCTCCAGTCACATTTTAGCCGAAATGGAACAAATGTCAGATACTGTTGGTATCATACAGAATGGCAAGTTAATAAAAGAAGTTTCTATGAAGAGTATTAACGGAAAACAAACAGAGTATATAGAGGTAAAAGTCCAAAATATAAAAAAAGCGTTATATATTTTAGAGCAAAATCTGGGGATAAGAAATTTTAAAATGATTGATCAACAATTAATTCGTATCTATGAAACAGCAGTTACACAACAAGAAATCTCTAAAGCACTTATTCTGAATGACATTGGTATAGAAAGTATAAATAAAAAACACAGTTCTTTAGAAGAATACTTCTTAAATTCTATGAATGGGGAGGGAATACACACTAGATAGATTGCCCGTCTGTGTTATGCACCTATTTGCATTGTCTTAAATTCTTCTGCTGGAGGCTATTAGCATGTTAAAACTTATGAAATTAGAGTACAAAAAACATCACTTATCACAGTATTTTAAATGGGTGGCACTTTGGATATTCATCATCTTTGCCTTAGCGGCTTTTATGGGATGGGAATCTAAAAATGAAAATGAACTTATGTTTCGTGATTATGCAGATTTTATATCTCTAACTAATATTTTAATTAGAATTGTGTTTATTAGTTTTTCTGCTGTGATTTTATCCCGTTTAGTTATTGATGAATATAAAAATAAAACAATACAATTGCTGTTTACTTATCCTTTACAAAGAAAAAAATTAATGCAAGCTAAACTATCTATTGTCTTCCTATTCTGCTTTGTAAGTATTGTTATTGCTACGTTTGTTATTAACTTGTTAATTCTCTTCGTGAGTCCGCACTTATATTTATTCGAGAAGCCTGTTGAAATGAGTGAAGTTATTTCCGCTATGCCATCGACTCTTCTCACCGCTTTTATGATGGGAGGAGTGAGTCTGATTCCTTTATTTTTCGGCATGAGAAAAAAATCAACTTCTGCTACAATCACTTGGGCTGTCATAATCGGGGTCTTTATCAATGCAACAGTTTCCGACGGAGGAGAAACAGTCAGTTTAAGTCAATTTATTATCATTCCAATTATACTTTGTTTATTTGGTTTTTTAGTGGGTTATCTTTCTTACCGTAAGGTGGATCAGAAAGATTTATTGTAGATAAAAGGAGAAATTATACAATGAAGAAGATTATAGCATCATGTGCAGTGTTAATCGTAATCGGCGGAATTGTTTTAAGCCTTTATAAGACAGATACTAAAAACTTTAAAAAGAACGTGTCCTGCAATGTTGAAAAAATTGATACTTTAAAAGTATATACTGACTCATGGGATGTGAAGTTTAAAAAGAGTAATTCAAATAAGGCAACAATATCTGCTGAGGGGAAGCAGAAAGATAAGGCTCCAGTTACATTTCAAGGAGATGGGGGGGATTTGGTCGTTAGTCAAAAAGAACAAAAGAATGGCGGCTTTTTGGATGGATTTACTTTTGGGAAGCAGGGCGGCACAATCTATATTAATGTTCCCGATTCAGGTATGAACAATATTGAAATAACCAATAAAGATGGGAATATACAATTAAGTGAAATTTCAGCTGAAAATATTGTCGTTGATAATCATTCCGGTGATGAAAAAATCAATAATGTTTCGGCTCATACTGGAAAGTTTTCATCCAAGGATGGGGCGTTAAGCGTTGAAAATAGTTCTTTTGAGAAATTAAATATAACATCTGCAGGCGGCGATAACGAGATGAAGGAAATACATAGTTCCAATGTAAAGGTTACTTCTAAAGATGGAGCGGTTTCAATCAAGGACATAACAGAAGGAAAATCTTTATCAGTAAATACGAAATCAGGAGATATAGGTGTATCTTATAAAAAAGCGCCAACTTCACTTGCTGTTTTTGCTCAGAGTAATTCTGATGTAACGTTTGATTTAGATGGGCTTAATAAGAGCCATGATGGCGTAAAACTGAAAAAAGGTGAAATTGGCGCGGGAAGTAATAAAGTAAGTCTATCTAGTGAAGATGGTTCGATAAAGGTGAGATAAAAAGAGAAAAACACAAGACAACAATTCCCGCTATTGAAGAATGGTTGTCTTATTTGTTTGTATTTAAAATGTTTTGGAATATTTATCTCCTTTTGTATAAAAAATAATTATAATGAGATTAATTATCTGTATAATGATTGAAATAAACAGTGAATTAAGAATATCAGTTTTATATTTAAGGAGCGGAAAGCTTGGGTTACAAAATATTAATTGTAGAAGACGACCAATTCATAAGCGATATGGTAAGCGAAAGCTTAACGAAAGAAGGGTTTGAAGTAACAGCAGCTTTTGATGGTGAAGAAGCTTTAGACATATTGAACACCCAAAAGTTTGAGGTTATATTGTTGGATTTAATGCTTCCGAAGATAGATGGTATGGAATGTTTAAGAATGATTCGTTCCAAAAGTATGGTTCCCGTTCTTATCATGTCTGCAAAAGATGAAGATGTAGATAAGGCACTTGGTCTCGGCCTCGGGGCTGATGATTATATTTCTAAACCTTTTTCTATGCTGGAGGTAATAGCCAGAATTAAAGCAACCATTAGAAGAGAAAGACACTATAAGAGCTCCCTGTCTTCAAAGGAAGAAAAAATCATTAAAATAGGTGATTTAAGTGTTGACCTGAATGGCTTTTCCGTTAAAAAATTCAATGAAAAGATTAATCTCACGGCAAAAGAATTTAATATTTTAAAACTCTTTATTTCTAATCCTTCACAAGTATATACTAAATCTCAACTTTATAAGTCCGTATGGGAAGATGAGTATCATGGAGATGAGAATGTAATTAATGTTCATATTAGACGGCTTAGAGAGAAAATTGAGGACGATCCATCTCATCCAATGTACATAAAAACGTTGTGGGGAATCGGTTATAAGTTGGGAGATTTTTGAATGTTTTATCTAGTGGTTATTTTATTCATATGCTCTGCAGCAGTAAATATATTTCTTTTCCGAAGCCGATTAAATCTAAGGACTGAGATTAAATATATAAGAAATAAACTTCGAAAAGTTGTTAATGAAGAGACAGGCGAAAGATTATTGCTTAACACGGAAGATAAATATATAAAATCCTTGTTAATTCAAATAAACCGTCTTTTAGACCATAATCAAAAGATCAAAGGGAACTGCAATAGTATTGAACTGTCCATGCGAAAAATGTTATCAAATATTTCACACGATTTAAAGACGCCTTTAACAGTTATACTAGGTTATATTGAAATGATAAATAACGATAAAAGTCTGACTTCGGAAAAGGTTATGAGTTTACTAAAAACAGTTAATTTAAAAACGGTCGAGGTATTAGCGTTAATAAACCGTTTTTTTGAACTTGTAAAATTAGAGTCAGGAGATAAAAAATTAAATTCTTCACGAATTGACATATGTGAAGTCAGCCGAAAAATAATTTTGGATTACTACGAAATTTTAATCAGCAAAGAATTTGAAGTAGTGATTGATATACCCGATGATTCTGTCTTTGTTAGCGGAGATGAAGAAGCAATTGAGAGGGTTCTGAATAATTTAATTACGAATGCAATTCAATATGGTTCCGATGGTAAGATGGTGGGTTTAAAGATCAGAATAACTGATAATGATGTTTTTGTAGAAATATCAGATAAAGGAAAAGGAATAAATGAAATGCATAAAGACCGTGTCTTTGAACGAATGTACACATTGGAGGACTCGAGAAATACCAATTATCAGGGAAGCGGATTGGGGCTGACGATTACTAAGAGATTAGTAGAGCAAATGGAAGGAAGTATATCTCTAAATAGTGTCCCCTTCAAAGAAACAACGTTTTCTGTACGTTTAAGACGTATTAAATTTTAATAAAAGCAGTAAGGTTTCTTCTGTATACGTCTTCAAATCCCCTTTCTCTTTAATCTGAGAGGCTGACAACAGTCTCTTTTTTTTATACGCAAAAGGCTGGCATGAATCTTGCATATAAAAAAGGGCGTAACGACAATGTGAAAGGGATTGATGGGTTTTGGTGTAAAAGCGCTTACATTTTGTTCTGCCGGTAATTGAAGCTTACACGTAAAATACGATGAGGTGATAAAACATGTCAGCCAACCCGATTTCTAAAAGCAATCAGAAAGATGAAGAAAAAGAAGTTCTTAATTTGTTCTTGTCAACACAATCGATCATAAAAGAGGCCCTGCGAAAACTGGGGTACCCTGACAATATGTATGAACTGATGAAAGAGCCGATGCGGCTTTTGACCGTCCGCATCCCTGTCAAAATGGACAATGGCTCAGTACAGGTTTTCACGGGCTACCGCTCACAGCATAATGACGCAGTCGGCCCGACAAAAGGGGGCGTGCGGTTTCATCCGGAAGTCAGTGAAGAAGAGGTTAAGGCGCTTTCCATCTGGATGACTTTAAAATGCGGCATCACAAATCTTCCTTACGGGGGCGGAAAAGGCGGCATCATCTGTGATCCTCGGACGATGTCATTCGGAGAGCTGGAACGGCTGAGCCGCGGATATGTGCGTGCGATCAGCCAGATCGTCGGTCCGACAAAGGATATTCCGGCTCCCGACGTATATACCAACTCGCAGATTATGGCATGGATGATGGACGAATACAGCCGCCTGAGAGAATTTGATTCACCGGGATTCATTACGGGCAAACCGATTGTTCTCGGCGGTTCACAGGGGCGGGAAACGGCGACCGCGCAAGGCGTCACGATTTGTATTGAGGAAGCCGTTAAGAAAAAAGGGATTCCATTGGAAAATGCGCGGATCATCATTCAGGGGTTCGGAAATGCGGGGAGCTTTCTCGCTAAATTTATGCATGACGCCGGCGCCAAGGTGATCGGCATCTCAGACGCCCACGGCGCTTTGTATGACCCTGACGGCCTTGACATTGATTACCTGCTGGATAAGCGGGACAGCTTTGGCACGGTGACGAATCTCTTCTCGGATGTCATAACGAACCGGGAGCTGCTGGAAAAGGACTGTGATATTCTCGTGCCCGCTGCAATCTCCAATCAGATTACGGCTGAAAACGCCCATCACATTAAAGCTTCAATCATTGTGGAGGCGGCAAACGGCCCGACAACGATAGATGCCACGAAAATTCTGAATGAAAGAGGCGTGCTTCTCGTGCCGGATATTTTGGCAAGCGCCGGCGGCGTGACGGTGTCTTATTTTGAATGGGTGCAAAATAATCAAGGCTTTTACTGGTCTGAGGAGGAAGTCGCCGGAAAACTGCGCAGCGTCATGGTGAATTCGTTTGAATCCATTTATCAGACAGCGCATATCCACAAAGTCGATATGCGTTTGGCCGCCTATATGACGGGCATCAGAAAGTCGGCTGAAGCGGCCCGGTTCCGCGGCTGGGTATAAGTGTTATCCGCAAAGAGATTTTGCATCAGTTATATAGCGGATCGCAAAATTTCTTTGCGTTTTCAGATTACAGCTGACAGATTAGGACACGCTTCGTCCGCTTTCGGCAAAGATTTTCTTATTTTTATCACAAATTGCTATGCTGGTATGCTTCTTGCATCTTCATAAAGCGTGAGCACACATTACAAAATACGGGGAGGAATTCTAATGACAGTTTCATACGCACACGAACCATTTACAAATTTTCAGGAAGAGACAAATAAACAATCGTTTCAGGAAGCGCTGGCTTATGTGAATTCACAGCTCGGCAAGCATTATCCGCTTATCATCAACGGTGAAGCGATTGAAACGGATAAAAAGATCATTTCCGTCAATCCGGCAGATAAAAAAGAAGTGATCGGTTCTGTATCGGCCGCCGGAAAAGAACTTGCGGAAAAGGCCATGCAGGCTGCGCTGCAGGCATTTCAAACATGGAAAAAAGTACGGCCGGAACACCGCGCGAATGTGCTGTTTAAAGCGGCGGCGATCATCCGCAGAAGAAAGCACGAATTCTCCGCATATCTAGTGAAAGAAGCGGGAAAACCGTGGAAGGAAGCGGATGCGGATACGGCGGAAGCGATCGACTTTTTAGAGTATTACGCCCGTCAGATGCTGAAACTGAAAGACGGTTCCCCTGTAAAGAGCCGTGACGGAGAATATAATCAGTATCACTATGAGCCGCTTGGGGTGGGGATCGTCATCTCTCCATTCAACTTCCCGCTTGCGATTATGGCGGGAACGGCGGCGGCAGCCATCGTAACAGGCAACACGATACTGCTGAAACCGGCGGATGCGGCGCCTGTCGTGGCGGCGAAATTCGTTGAAGTGATGAAAGAAGCGGGCCTGCCGGACGGCGTGCTCCAATTCATACCGGGCGACGGAGGAGAAATCGGCGACTATCTGGTTGAGCATCCGAAGACGAGATTTGTGTCGTTTACAGGTTCCCGCGCGGTCGGATGCCGCATCTATGAACGCGCCGCAAAAGTACAGCCGGGCCAAAAGTGGCTGAAACGGGTCATTGCCGAAATGGGAGGGAAAGATACGGTGCTTGTAGACAGAGATGCTGATCTTGATCTTGCCGCTTCCTCAATCGTGTATTCCGCCTTCGGATTCTCAGGCCAAAAATGTTCAGCCGGTTCCCGTGCGGTCATCCATCAGGACGTCTATGATGAAGTTGTTGAAAAAGCCGTCGCTTTAACAAAATCACTCACCGTCGGAAGTCCGGAAGATTTTGATACATACATGGGGCCAGTCATCCACGAAGCATCTTATAATAAAGTCATGAGTTATATCGAAATCGGCAAAACAGAAGGAAAACTCCTGACGGGAGGCGAAGGTGATGATTCAAAAGGATACTTTATTCAGCCGACCATTTTTGCGGATGTTGATGAAAACGCCCGCCTGATGCAGGAGGAAATTTTCGGGCCGGTCGTCGCGATCTCAAAAGCCCGTGATTTCGACCATATGCTTGAGATTGCCAATAATACCGATTACGGACTGACGGGCGCTCTGTTATCGAAAACCCGCGCGCACATTGAACGCGCCCGCGAAGATTTTCACGTCGGGAATCTATACTTCAACCGCGGATGTACGGGAGCAATTGTCGGATACCAGCCGTTCGGCGGCTTCAATATGTCAGGAACCGATTCAAAAGCCGGAGGACCTGACTATCTGATTCTTCATATGCAGGCAAAAACAACGTCTGAAGCCTATTAATCTTTCGGAAATAGCGCGATGAAAAAGAGAGTCGCGCTATTTTCTCTATATGAGGGTAAGGAGGATGGAATATGTATCAGCAGCTCAGCAAAATGCTTCCGGAGGAGAAAATAGAAGCCATTACGAAATCACTGGTGGCGTTAAACAGCATCAACGGCACATTGGGAGAAGGAAAAAAAGCCGACTATATCAAAGATATGATCAAGAGCTTTCCCTACTTTCAGGAGAATCCGTCACATGTGTGGGAGCAGGCGATTCCTGAGGACCCTTACGGCCGCAAAAATATTTTCGCATTTATTGAGGGAAACGGCGAAAGCCTGAATACGGTCATTTATCACGCTCATCTTGATACGGTCGGCATCGAGGATTTCGGCCCTTTAAAAGATATCGCTTTTGATTCCGACCGTCTCGCGGAGTATTTCTCAAACTATGAATTTGATCGGGATGTGCAGCGGGACGCCCGCTCAGGCGAGTGGATGTTCGGAAGGGGTTCGGTTGATATGCAGAGCGGTATTGCCGTTCATCTCGCCAATCTGCTTCACTTTTCTGAACGGCGTGATCAGCTGCCGGGCCATATTCTGTTCATGGCAAACCCGGATGAAGAAAGCCAGCATTCCGGCATTTTAACCAGCATTTCTGAATTAAAACGGCTGAAACAAGAAAAGCAGCTTCGTTATTTAGCAGCGATTAATAACGATTTTATCACCCCGCTGTATGAGGGTGACACGACAAGGTACATCTACACGGGCGCGGCAGGGAAGCTTTTGCCTTGCTTTGCGATTTACGGGCGGGAGGTGCATGTCGGTGATACGCTGTCCGGCATCGATCCGAATTTGATCGCGTCAGAAATCACCAGAAGAATTCACAACAATATTCATATGGCGGAAAACATTGAAGGGGAGCTTGTGCTTCCGCCGACCTGCCTGTACCAGCGTGACAACAAGGAAGCGTATAACGTGCAGACCGCCGTCAGCAGCTATGTCTATTTTAATTATTTTATTTACGAGAAAACCGCCAAAGAAGTCATGGATCAGCTGACCGCCGTGGCTGACGAAGCCTGCAAAGAGACAGAACGAAAATTATCTGATTATTACGACGAATACTGTGAGAGAACGAGCCTGCCGAAAAAAGAGATGTCATGGAACGTTCAAGTGTACAGTCTGGAAGATTACCTGAAAAGGCTGAGAAGCCGCGGGATAGACCCTGCACAGTGTATCGGGCAGGCATTTAAAACATATGAACATCTTGAACTGCGGATGAGATGCTTTAAAGCCGTCGAGGAACTGCAAAAACTCGATCCTGAGCAGGGAGCCAAGGTCATTATTTTCTATGCGCCGCCTTACCTTCCGCACAATTATCTGAAAGAAGAGAGCACACGGGACCGGCTTTTGCAGCATGTCATTCAAGAAGCGGTCGATAAAACAGCGGCGTCAACCGGAGAAACATTCGCCTTTAAAAAGTTTTTCCCTTATTTAGCGGACGGAAGCTTTTTATCGCTGCATGAAACAGACGAGGAGGTCTCCGCCTTTACCGATAATTTTCCGGGCTGGGATGTCATAGGGACGATTCCTTTTAAAGAAATCAGGGAATTGAATATTCCGTCGGTCAATATAGGGGTATACGGAAAGGACGGCCATAAATGGACGGAACGCGTGTACAAGCCGTACACATTCCATGTGCTGCCGGAACTCATTCAGCAGACGACAATGCACCTTTTGCACAGCTACCGATTAGACATACGCACAAATGGCTGACATAACGGAATAAGGGGGATGTATATGCAGGGAGATACCAATCAAACTGAATTGCAGCGCACGATGAAGGGCCGGCATTTGTTTATGATCGCCCTCGGCGGCGTGATCGGGACGGGGCTTTTTCTGGGCTCCGGTTTTACGATCAGTGAAGCGGGACCGATCGGCGCGATATTGGCTTATGTGATCGGCGGATTTTTAATGTATCTGGTGATGCTTTGTTTGGGGGAGCTCGCGGTCGCCATGCCGGTCGCAGGATCATTTCAAGCGTATGCGGCAAAGTTTCTCGGGCCGTCGACGGGTTTTACGATCGGATGGATGTACGCATTCAGCTGGGCCAATACAGTGGGGCTTGAACTGACGTCGGCGGGGATTTTAATGCAGCGGTGGTTTCCGGCCGTTCCGATTTGGGTGTGGTGCCTTGTATTCGGCGTCGTCATTTTTTCCATTAACGCGCTGTCTGCGCGGAGTTTTGCGGAAATGGAATTTTGGTTTTCCAGCATTAAGGTCATGGCCATTGTATTGTTTATTATTCTCGGCTGCGCTGCGGTATTCGGCTTTGTCGGTTTTAACGGCGGGCAGACGGCTCCGTATCTGTCAAACTTTACGACGGACAATGGGCTTTTCCCGAACGGCGCCCAAGCCGTGCTGTTTACCCTTGTCATGGTGAATTTTTCATTCCAGGGCACCGAGCTGGTCGGAATCGCCTCGGGAGAAAGCGAAAATCCGGAAAAGACGCTTCCCCGCTCAATCCGAAACGTCATATGGCGGACGCTGTTTTTCTTCGTGCTGGCGATGTTTGTTCTCGTGTCCATTTTGCCGTACCAAACCGCAGGGGTCATCGAAAGCCCGTTTGTGGCTGTGCTGGATAAAATCGGCGTTCCCTATGCGGCTGATATCATGAACTTTGTCATTCTGACCGCCATGCTGTCGGTGGCGAATTCCGGGCTGTACGCTTCGTCCAGAATGATGTGGTCCCTATCAAAAACTAAGATGGGCCCCGCTTCCTTAACGAAACTGACGAAAAAAGGCGTGCCTCTGAAAGCTCTTTCCATCACCATCGCCATCTCCGGTTTATCCCTGCTGACAAGTGTATTCGCGGCTGAAACGGTGTATGTGTGGCTCATTTCCATCTCCGGTATGATTACCGTCGTCGCGTGGATGTCAATCTGCGCTTCACAATTCGTTTTCCGGAGGCGCTTTCTCGCTGAAGGAGGAAATCTGAAAGACCTGGCATTTAAAACGCCTCTTTATCCGATCGTGCCGATTCTCGGATTTTCGGTTTACGGTCTTATCTTAATCAGTCTCATCTTTATCCCCGACCAGCGTATCGGTCTGTACTGCGGCGTCCCGCTGATGATCATCTGTTACGCGTATTATCACTTCGGTATCAAAAAACGCCTGAAGCGTGAGCCGGCTTCTTCGGGAAAAGGCGCTGCCGGATAAGAAAAAAAGCCCTCCGCAAAAAGCGGCGGGCTTTACTTTGTTTTTCGTTTTGCCGACAGCACATAGGATAGAACGGCACAGAACTGAAAACCGAAAATGCTGACGGCCATCGGCCAGGCATTTTCTTCTCCGGCAATACCGACAAGGGGAGCGGCAGCCGCACCCCCGATAAAGGGCAGAAGTCCGAGAAGAGCCGCAGCGCTTCCCGCGCCTTTCTCCTGTTTCTGCATAGCCAGAGAAAATCCCGTCGTCGTGACGATCCCGACAGAAGAAACAATGATGAATAAAGAAATGCAGACCGCCGTCAGGCCTAAACCAAACGCAAGTGATAAAAGCAAAGCGATGCTTCCGATGACGGCGATCAACAGCCCGGAGACAAACAGCTTCCGTTCATCATGTGTTTTGGCCATCCGTCCGGTGATTTGGGTGGCGCATATGATTCCCGCACCGTTTACGGCGAACAGCAGGCTGAACAATTGCGCTGATACGCCGTAGATGTTTTGCAGTACAAACGGCGACCCGGCAATATATGCGAACATGCCGGTCATCACAAATGCCTGGCTGAGCGCAAATCCCATAAACATCCGGTCGCCAAGCAGGGCGCGAAACGTCATCAGCGTCTCCCGGAGTCCGCCGCTTGTCCGCTTTTCCGGCGGGAGTGATTCAGGCAACGCCGTAAGCACGGCGGCGGAAATGATACAGCCGATCACCGCCAGCACGACAAATACGATTTTCCAGCCGGCAAACTGAAGGATAAATCCCCCTGTAATCGGCGCTAAAATCGGCGCCGCCCCATTGACGAGCATCAGTAATGAGAAAAAAGCCGTTAATTCTTTTCCGGAATACATATCGCGCGCGGAAGCCCGTGCGATGACGATTCCGGCCGCCCCGGTGAATCCTTGAATAAACCTCATAACAATTAAAAACGAAACAGAAGGGCTGAAGGCGCATAATAAAGAAGACAGCGTATAAAGCAGCAATGACAGAATGAGCGGCTTCCGGCGCCCGATCATATCACTGAGCGGCCCGACAACGATCTGCCCGACCGCCAGCCCCAAAAGACAAAACGTCAGGCTCAGCTGTGCAAGTGACGCTGTCGTATGAAGTTCGGCCGCCACTTCAGGCAAAGCGGGCAGATACATATCGAGCGAAAGCGGCCCGAATGAAGCGAGCGTCCCGAGAATCAGTACCATGCCGAGGCCTGCGCGGGCGGCCTTTGAATCAGCGTTATTCATTCCATGACCCCCACCTTAACAAATGATTCTATCACTATAGCATAACCGGACGGCGTATTTTATATTATTTGTTGAATATAAACTAAATATTTTATTTAAAATCTGAATGTAAATAAAAAATCAGAATTAGTTTTCATGTGAAATGTAAAATGAAATATAAGGATGCTAAACTATAAAACAACAAAAGGTAGAAAAGTTTTACGGAAGAGGTGTTCAAAGAGCATGAACAGCAAACAAACCGATCACATCGAAACGAAACGCCGATTTCCGATCTGTCTCGCGCTTGCTTTGACATTAGGCGTATTTGCCGCCGGTTCTGAAGAGCTGGTGATTTCTCCGCTGCTTCCGGATTTAGCGCAGGCTTTCAGCTCGGATGTCAGTGTGCTGGCGCTTTCCATCAGTATTTACGGAGTGATGATTTTTATCGGCGCGCCGCTTCTCGTTCCGCTGGGAGATAAATATTCCCGGGAGCTCAGCCTGATGGCGGGGCTGCTTATATTTACGGCCGGCACGGTGATCTGCGCGCTGGCGCACAATCTCTTTTTCTTCTTTCTGGGCAGGGCGCTTTCCGGGCTTGCGGCGGGTGCGTTTGTGCCGACAGCTTATGCGGTGGTCGGCGACCGTGTGCCTTATGCGTACCGCGGCAAGGTGATGGGTCTGATCGTGTCAAGCTGGTCGCTCGCTTTGATTTTCGGCGTTCCGATCGGCTCTTTTATCGGCGGCGTTTTGAATTGGCGGTGGACGTTTTGGATTTTCGCTCTCATGTCTGTCCTCGTTGCTTCGCTCATTTTCATTGAGGTGCGCCGCAGCACGGCGGATGGGGATAAAACAGAAGAGGAAAACGGACGGCAGGGAGGCACTTTCCGGGATGCGCTGAAGGTGCCACGTGTCCCTGTATACCTCACGATCACTTTTTGCAACATGATCGGTTTTTACGGCATGTATTCCTTTCTCGGCACCTATCTTCACCGCGTGCTGCCGGGGGGAAATACAGCTTCAGGGCTGCTGATCATGGTGTACGGAATCGGTTTTTCCATGAGCGTGTTCACCGGAAAAATCGCAGATAAGGCGGGGAAAATGCGCTCTTTGATCGCGGCATTGGCCGTGATCAGCATATGGCTTTCCTGTCTCGCCTATGCGCCGTCATCAATGCCGTTTTTGGTCATCGGGTTATTCGTCTGGGGATTGATGCAAAGCCTGACGGTGACCTTGCTCAGCACCATTTTAAGTGATTGCTCACAGAGCCGCCGGGGCAAAATCATGGCATTTTACAGCCTGGCGTCTAATTTGGCCGTCACCTTGGGTTCTGCTGTCATGGGTCCGGTCTATGTCGGATACGGATATGCAGCTGTCGGATTTATCTGTGCGTCCGTCACCCTCATCGGCTTTGTCCTCAGCGTTTTCGCATACAGAAGGTATGGGAAATATGAGCATCAGGCCGACCAATCATTGTATCGGTAAAATAAAGTTTCTATAATTTTATAAATGTAATTTTTAACACCTTATATCTTAAGGTGTTTTCTAATATATAGGAATAATTATCAATATTTTCAAATAATATTGACAGCTCGAACTTCTATGGATAATATTTACTTAAAATTTAACAGATTGGTTGGTGCTCATGATTATATTGGATAATAGCATTCAAACAAAAAGCAAGGCTTATTCAATATCTAAACTGATTACGATCAACACGCTCGGTCCTGAAGGGACAAGCAGTGAGTACGCAGCAAAAAACTTTATCACCAATTTTACCCTTCTCCAAGGGGTGAACAGCAAATTATCACTGCATGATACATTTGAATCGTGCATTGAAAAAACGCTTCAAAGCCCGCTGGAATACACAATTGTGCCTCACGCGTATGACGGCATTAAGCACTTCTACATGAGACCGGATCTGCAGCTTCTGCAAATTTTCAGGTGCGACACCCCGATGTACGGCCTGGCTGTCCGGCCCGGTTTTAAATATACGGATGACATGCTTGATAAGACTGTCATCGTATCCCACCCGTCTCCTATCAATTTGATTAAGTATTTTACCCGTAAAGATGTCACGTTTGATCTGGTGAACTCGACGAGCGCAGCCGCGAAAAGAGTGAAGGACGGTTTGTCCGACATCGCGCTGACAAATGAGCTGGCCAGACAAAAGTACGGCCTTCACTTTGTCAAAACATTTAAAAGCATTCCCATGAGCTGGTCATTATTCGGAAAAGGAGAGATTCATGATGAAAACTGAACAAGATTTGCAGGAACTTTATTTCCCGACGCCTAAATTAATAGAATGGGATAACGGAGTAAGACAATATTCGTCCGTCAGAGGGGATACGGAAGTTCTGCTTTCTTACGTTCCGCCGCATACAAACGTGGAACCGCATCAGCATAAGGAAGTCCAAATCGGCCTTGTCGTTTCCGGCGAGCTGTCCATGACTGTCGGAGATGTCACAAGAAAGATGACAGCGCTGGAATCAGCCTATATCGCGCCTCCTAACGTGCCTCACGGCGCAAGAAATGAGACGGATCAAGAAGTGATCGCCATTGATATCAAACGCCTGAAAGCCGGTGAAACCTACACAAGCCCCGAGGACTATTTTTTGAATATTTTTAAAACGAGAGACTTATTGCCTGGGATGGAAGTCACGTTCTTCGTGGAAGACTGGGTGGAAATCATGCTTGCCAACATTCCGGGCAACGGGGGAGAAATGCCGTTCCATAAACACCGCAATGAACAGATCGGCATCTGCATCGGCGGCGGCTATGATATGACCATTGAAGGCTGCAAAGTGGATATGACATTCGGCACAGCTTATTTCTGCGATCCGAGAGAAGATCACGGCGCCATCAACAGATTTGAAAAAGATTCAAAATCAGTCAATATCTTTTTCCCTCCGCGCTATAACAGAGCAAAAGCGAAAAAATTAGAGGCGAAAGAGTCATGAACCTGACGGATAAAACCGTCCTCATCACAGGGGGCGCATCAGGCATCGGTTATGCCGCGGTTCAGGCGTTTCTGAATCAAGAGGCGAATGTGGTCGTCGCGGATATTGATGAGGCGCAGGGAGAAGCGATGATCCGGAAAGAAAACAATGACAGGCTGCATTTTGTCCGGACGGATATTACAGATGAACCGGCATGTCAAAATGCCATCCGGTCAGCGGTTGATAAGTTCGGCGGATTGGATGTGTTAATCAATAACGCCGGCATCGAGATTGTCGCCCCGATTCATGAGATGGAGCTGAGCGATTGGGACAAGGTGCTCAACGTCAATCTGACGGGCATGTTTCTTATGAGCAAGCACGCGCTCAAGTATATGCTCAAAAGCGGCAAGGGCAATATTATTAACACGTGCTCCGTCGGAGGAGTCGTCGCATGGCCCGACATTCCCGCGTATAACGCCTCTAAAGGCGGCGTACTGCAGCTGACGCGTTCGATGGCCGTCGATTACGCCAAACACAACATCCGCGTCAATTGCGTGTGCCCGGGAATCATTGACACACCTTTGAATGAAAAGTCGTTCCTTGAAAACAACGAAGGCACGCTTGAAGAAATCAAAAAAGAAAAAGCGAAAGTCAATCCGCTGCTGAGACTCGGCAAGCCTGAAGAAATAGCGAACGTCATGCTGTTTCTCGCTTCGGATTTATCAAGCTATATGACCGGAAGCGCGATCACCGCAGACGGTGGATACACCGCACAATAGAGAAGGAGTGTTTACATATGGAGAGAAAAACAGTATTGGTTATCGCTGACCTTGGGGGATGCCCGCCGCATATGTTTTACAAAAGCGCAGCTGAAAAATACAACCTCGTCAGCTTTATTCCGAGACCTTTTGCAATTACAGCCTCTCATGCGGCATTAATTGAAAAATACTCGATTGCGGTCATTAAAGATAAAGACTATTTTAAGAGTCTGGCTGATTTTGAGCATCCCGATTCGATTTACTGGGCTCATGAAGACCATGACAAACCTGAGGAAGAAGTCGTCGAAGAAATCGTCAAGGTGGCTGGCATGTTCGCGGTTGACGCCATTACGACCAACAATGAACTGTTTATTGCTCCGATGGCAAAAGCGTGTGAACGTCTCGGCCTGCGGGGAGCGGGCGTACAGGCCGCTGAAAATGCCAGAGATAAAAACAAAATGAGAGCCGCCTTCAACCGGGCCGGCGTCAAGTCTATCAAAAACAAACGGGTGACGACGCTGGAAGATTTCCGCGCCGCGCTTCAGGAAATCGGAACGCCGCTCATTCTGAAGCCTACATATCTGGCGAGCTCCATCGGCGTGACGCTCATCAAAGAGAGGGAAACGGCAGAAGCCGAATTTAACAGAGTCCATGAATACCTGAAGTCGATTAACGTACCGAAAGCGGTCACGTTTGAAGCGCCTTTTATCGCGGAAGAATTTTTGCAGGGCGAGTATGACGACTGGTACGAAACAAGCGGTTATTCCGACTATATCAGCATAGAAGGCATCATGGCCGACGGAGAATACTTCCCTGTCGCGATTCATGATAAAACACCGCAAATCGGATTCACGGAGACATCGCATATTACGCCGTCCATCCTGGATGATGACGGGAAGCGGAAAATCGTCGAAGCAGCCAAAAAGGCGAATGAAGGACTCGGCCTCGAAAACTGCGCGACACATACAGAAATTAAATTAATGAAAAACCGGGAAGCCGGATTGATTGAATCAGCGGCGCGATTTGCGGGCTGGAACATGATTCCGAATATTAAAAAGGTCTTCGGCGTCGATATGGCGCAGCTGTTATTGGATGTTCTCTGTTTCGGAAAAGAAGCCGATCTGCCGAATGGATTATTGGAGCAGGAGCCGTGCTATGTCGCCGACTGCCACTTGTATCCTCAGCATTTCAAAGAGAACGGCCAGCTGCCTGAGACAGCTGTCGATTTCGTCATTGAAAGCATTGACATTCCTGACGGCGTCTTAAAGGGAGACACCGAACTCGTTTCTTTCTCGGCGGCGGAGGCGGGTACATCCGTGGATCTGCGGCTGTTCGAAGCGTTCAACAGCATTGCGGCGTTTGAGCTGAAAGGAAGCAATTCGGGTGACGTGGCCGAATCAATCAAACAAATTCAGCAGCAGGCGAAGCTGACTGCAAAGTATGCGTTACCGGTATGAAACAGCTGAAACCGAACTCTAAGTATTTGCTTTTCGGGCAGGCGCTTTCGTTTATGGGAGACTATTGCGTTCTCCCGGCTCTGCTCATTTTGTCTACATACTATCACGACTACTGGGTGACGTCCGGCGTCATCGCGGTCCGCAGTATTCCGATGGTGTTTCAGCCGTTTTTAGGCGTGCTCGTGGACCGGCTCGACAGGGTGAAAATCATGCTGTGGACGGATGTGATCAGAGGTGTCATCTTTTTGGGGCTGACATTTCTCCCGAAAGGCGAATATCCGCTGCTTTTTCTGGCGCTGCTGTTTGTTTCTTACGGAAGCGGCGTGTTTTTTAACCCGGCACGTCTCGCGGTCATGTCGTCTTTAGAAGCGGATATTAAAAATATCAACACTTTGTTTGCAAAAGCCACGACGATTTCGATTATTGTCGGCGCTGCAGCCGGCGGACTTTTTCTGTTAGGCGGTTCTGTGGAGCTTGCCGTCGCGTTTAACGGGGTGACCTATCTTGTCTCCGCGTTTTTCATCAGCCGCATTAAGCTTCAATACGTGCCGATTCAGTCAGAAAACGTGAGAGAAGCTTTTCAGTCGTTTAAAGAAGGATTGAAGGAAATCAAAACAAATGCTTTTGTGTTAAACGCCATGTTCACGATGATTACGATGGCGCTTTTGTGGGGTGTCGTCTACAGCTATTTCCCGATTGTCAGCCGCTTTTTAGGCGACGGGGAAATCGGCAATTTCATCCTGACGTTCTGTATCGGCTTCGGCGGCTTTATCGGCGCCGCTCTTGTCAGCAAATGGGGCTTTAACAACAATAAAGGGCTGATGTATTTTACAGTGTTATCGATCGTCTCGCTTGCGCTGTTTTTGTTTACCCCGATTTTCGCCGTGTCAGTCATTGCCGCCATTCTTTTCTTTATCGCAATGGAATACGGTGAAGTACTGGCGAAGGTCAAAGTTCAGGAGAACGCGGCGAACCAGATTCAGGGCCGGATTTTTTCGGTGGCGGAGGCGTCCATCGGATTGTGCATCGCCGTCGGTTCCATGCTGATCAACATTGTAGACGCGGCAGTCATCATGGCGTTTATCGTCCTTTTGGTCAGCGGGCTGTTTCTGCATACAAAACTGGTCAATAAATCCTTTTCAGAACGGAATAACGAATCAGAGCAAATTCATTTATAAGGAGCCTTTCAGATGGAAATCATACCGTCCGACGTCATCAAGACACTTCCGAAACAGGAATTTTCGCTCGTTTTTCAAAAGGTAAAAGAGTTGGAGAAAACGGGAGCCCAGATTATTAATCTCGGGCAGGGGAATCCCGATCTCCCCACACCGCCGCATATCGTTGAAACATTGCGGGAGGCTGCGCTGAATCCTTCGTATCACGGATACGGCCCGTTCAGAGGCTATCCGTTTCTGAAAGAAGCCATCGCGGAATTTTATGAGAGAGAGTACGGGGTATCGGTCAATCCGGAGACAGAAGTCGCGCTGTTCGGCGGAGGTAAAGCTGGTTTGTACGTTTTGACGCAATGCCTGCTGAACCCCGGCGATATCGCCTTAGTCCCGAACCCCGGCTACCCTGAGTATTTATCGGGAATCACAATGGCCAGAGCGGAGCTGCATGAGATGCCGCTTCATCCGGAAAACGGCTATTTGCCGGATTTTGAGCGGATTGATCCCGCCGTCCTGAAAAAAGCCAAGCTGATGTTTTTGAATTACCCGAATAACCCGACGGGCGCGACTGCGGATCAGGCGTTTTATGAAAAAGCGGCAGCGTTTGCAAAAAAACATGACATCCACCTTATTCACGATTTTGCATACGGCGCGTTCGAATTTGATCAGAACCCGGCCAGCTTTCTGCAGGCGAAAGAAGCGAAAACGGTCGGCGCGGAGCTTTATTCATTTTCGAAAACCTTCAATATGGCAGGCTGGAGAATGGCATTTGCCGTGGGGAATGAGAAAATCATTCAGGCGGTCAATGAGTTTCAGGATCACGTCTTCGTCGGCATGTTCGGCGGTTTTCAGCAGGCGGCAGCGGCGGCGCTGTCAGGAAGTCCTGAGCATACGGAGCGTCTGAAGCGCACGTATAAAGAACGGATTGATTTTTTCACGGCGTTATGTGAAAAGGAATTAGGCTGGAGCATTGAAAAACCGAAAGGGACTTTTTATGTATGGGCTGAAATTCCGAATGAATTCGAGTCTTCACACCAGTTTTCGGACTATCTGCTGGAGCATGCCCATGTTGTCGTGACGCCCGGCGAGATTTTCGGCAGCGGCGGAAAGCGTTATGTCAGAATATCAATGGTGGCCAAGCAGGGCGATTTGAGGGAATTTGTGGTGCGGATTCAAAAGCTCGGTTTGTCCTTTCCTTCATTACAAGAAACATCCCGCTGAGAGCGGGATGTTTTTATTATATGCTTTTCATGCTGCCGCCGTCGGCTGACACTTGCTGTCCGGTAATATAGGAAGCTTCTTCAGAGGCAAGAAAGGCAGCCAGCGCCGCGGTTTCTTCCGCAGTTCCGACACGCTTCATCGGGACGCCGGATGCAATCCGTTCTTCCGCTTCCGCTTTAGAAATGCCGTTTTGCTTCATGACATTCTTCACGAATTGGTGATAACGGTCTGTGGCGATAAACCCGGGATTCAGACAGTTGACAGTGATGTGAAAAGGCGCAAGCTGAATAGCGATGTTTTTGCTGGCATTAATTAAAGCGGCGTTCATCATGCTGTTGGTAAACATATTGGCGCCGGGTTCTTTCCATAGGTTTCCGACGATATTAATGATTCTGCCGAATTCGTGCTGTTTCATGATTGCTGCGGCCGTTTTCATAGAGTCGATATAGGCGATCGTTTTATTCGTAAAGGTATTTGTCATATCCTCTATATCACAGTTTTCAAAGGTATCCGGCGAGCCGCCCGGAATGTTGTTGATCAATACATCAAGCCGTCCGCATTGTGATCTGATCTCTTCAAAAATGCCGGCTCTCGTCTTCTGGTCCGACATATCCCCGGCCAGAACGGTGACGCCCGCATCCGGATGTTTGGCGAGGATCTCTTCTTTTACCGATTCGATATTTTCGGGAACTCGTGAATTAATGACGGTATGAAAGCCATTGTCCGCCAGTTTCAGAGCGATCGCTTTGCCGATCCCCTGACTGGCTCCCATAATAAACGCGGTTCGTTTTGACAACTGTCTGCACCCCTTTACCAAAATGGAATCTCTTTTACATCGTAAAAAAAAATGATAAAAATAGCAAATTTTATTTAAATTCTGACAAATAAAAAACCCGCCGGACAGGCGGGTGGGTGGGTGTTACACGTGCAAAAACTTCGGAAGCGTGTCGAGGGACAAGCGGTTTCCGACAAAAAATGAACCGAATTCGCCGTAGCGCGCGCTGACTTCATCAAAGCGCATTTCGTAAACAAGTTTTTTGAACTGAAGCACATCATCGCTGAAGAGCGTGACGCCCCATTCGTAATCGTCAAAACCGACAGATCCCGTGATAATCTGTTTGACTTTGCCGGCATAGCTCCGTCCGATCAAGCCGTGGCTTCTCATCAGATTTCTGCGTTCATCCATAGAAAGCATGTACCAGTTGTCATTGCCGCTTCTTCTTTTATCCATCGGATAGAAGCAGACGTATTTCGCTTCAGGCAGCTCAGGATACAGGCGGGCGCGGACATGCGGATTTTCATACGGGTCGCCTTCTCCGCTTGCGAGGTAGTTGCTCAGCTCAACCACAGACACGTAAGAATAAGCCGGGATTGTAAATTCAGCAAGCTTTGATTTGTTAAATTCAAGCTCGATTTCGTTCAGCTCTTCCATTGTCGGGCGAAGAATCATCAGCATGAAATCAGCTTTCTGTCCGACGATGCTGTAGATGGTTTGCGAGCCTTTGCCTTCTTTTTGGGCGACGCCCCATTTTTCAAGCAGTCCCGTAAATTCGTGAATAATCGACAGGCGCTCATCGCTGGATAACATCTTCCATGACGTCCAGTCCATTGTGCGGAAATCGTGAAGCGCGTACCAGCCGTCAAGCGTTTGGGCGGCTTCGTTCGTTTTTTGCTGCTCACTCATGTATCTTCACTCCTATATCTTTTCATTGATGCCTTCACTATATCACAGTTTAACCGTTTCGGCTGTGGAGAAACCTTGAATAATCCGAAGCCTTGTGTCAGAAACTAAGCCGTGAAACAAACCGTCAATTAAATTAGTTAGAAAAATAAGATTTCTTTTTGAAAGCGCTATAATAGAAGTTGGTTATTTGAATTTAGCTGGAAGAAGAGTATGCTGTAAAAGTAAGCGTTTTTTGTCAACATAGAGGAGGGTATATCGTGGCAGATTTATTTACAAAAGTACAAGAAAAAGTCGCAGGAAAAGATGTGAAAATCGTATTTCCTGAAGGGTTGGACGAACGTATCCTGGTTGCGGTCAACAACTTGGCGGGCAACAAGGTATTAAAGCCGATCGTAGTCGGCAATAAAGAAGACATTCAAGCAAAAGCGAAAGAATTAAATCTTACGCTTGACGGCGTGGACATTTTTGACCCGCATACATATGAAGGCATGGAAGAACTCGTTCAGGCTTTCGTAGAACGCCGCAAAGGCAAAGCGACGGAAGAACAGGCCCGCAAAGCTTTGCTGGACGAAAACTATTTCGGCACGATGCTTGTGTACAAAGGTCTCGCAGACGGACTTGTCAGCGGAGCTGCACATTCTACTGCTGATACGGTGCGCCCTGCACTGCAAATCATCAAAACAAAAGAAGGCGTGAAAAAAACATCAGGCGTCTTCATCATGGCCCGCGGTGACGAGCAGTATGTGTTCGCTGATTGCGCGATCAACATTGCTCCTGACAGCCAGGACCTTGCCGAAATCGCCATTGAAAGCGCCAATACGGCTCAAATGTTTGACATTGACCCGCGCGTTGCCATGCTCAGCTTCTCTACAAAAGGATCGGCGAAATCAGACGAGACGGACAAAGTGGCTGAAGCCGTGAAAATTGCGAAGGAAAAAGCGCCTGAGCTTACGCTTGACGGCGAATTCCAATTTGACGCTGCATTTGTGCCGTCTGTCGCGGAGAAGAAAGCGCCGGACTCCGACATTAAAGGAGACGCGAATGTATTTGTATTCCCAAGCCTTGAAGCAGGAAACATCGGCTATAAAATCGCTCAGCGCTTAGGCGGCTTCGAAGCGGTCGGGCCGATTCTGCAAGGATTAAATATGCCTGTAAACGATCTTTCCAGAGGATGTAATGCGGAAGACGTCTACAATCTTGCGTTAATTACGGCTGCTCAAGCGCTGTAATCCGCAAATGCCGGCCTTTACGAGGGCCGGCATTTTTTTATAGAAAGAACGTCACTGCGGCCCAGCCGAACAGGGACAAACAGAGAGAACCGATCAAGCCTGCTGCGAGCGCGCGCCAGCCGTTATGACGAAATGCCGATATATGGACTTTCAAACCGAGACCCGCCATCGCCATGCCGATTAAAACATAAGACACTTGAACAAGAAACGCGGAAAACGAGGCTGAAATAACGCCTGATGTATGGATGGCGCTCATTCCAAGAAATCCGAAGATAAACCAAGGGATGGGGAGCGAAGCGGCAGAAGCCGTCTCTGACTTTCCGCTGCGGCGCGCCCGCATTCCGAGCATGAATGCGGCCGGGACGAGCAGCGCGACCCGGGTCAGTTTAACGATCACCGCCATCTCGACGGCTGCTTTTCCTCCGGCGCCGCCGGCCGCCGCCGCATGCGCCACCTCGTGAAGCGTTGCCCCGCAAAAGGCTCCGTAAGCCGCAGGAGAAAAGCCTAATCCATGATAAGCAAGAGAATATACAACAGTAAAAACGGTTCCTAATAACGAAACGGCGGCCGCGCTGATGGCGGCTGCATTTTCATTTGATCTGATCTGCGGCGCGATCGCGGCAATGGCAGCCGCTCCGCAGATCGCTGTGCCGCAGGCTGTCAGCGTGCTGAGTGTCTGATCTATACGGAACAGCCGGGACAGTCCGTATACAACGGCACCCGCAAACATCATACAGCAGACGGCAATTGCAAATACGTGCCAGCCCGCATGATAGATATCCGCCAGATTCAGTCTCATACCAAGCAGGATGATGCCTGCTTTCAGCAAGTATTTGCTTGAGAACGCGATCCCCGGCTCTAATGCCGCCCGCTGTCCGAATACGGCGCGCCAAAGCATGCCGATCAGCATTGCAAGGACAAGCATTCCGAGCATTTGCAAAAACGGCAGGCGGCTGACATAGAAAGCCGCAAACGCAATTCCTGCGGTAACTGAAACACCTTTTACCATCTTCATCCCAGTCACTTCCCATTATCTTGATAACTCCACTTTACTGCGGTCTTAATCATTAGTAAAATATATTTATATGATCTAAACGATTAGGAAAAATAATGATTAGGGGCGATGCTTTTTGTATTATGGGGAACTGAAAACATTCATTGCCGTCGTGGAAGAAAAAAACTTTACAAAGGCGGCGCAGAAGCTGATGATTTCTCAGCCGAGCGTCAGCCTCCACATTAAAAACCTGGAGAAAGAATTTCAAACCGCTTTGCTGAACCGCTCTCCGAAGCACTTTACGACGACGCCGACGGGGGACATTCTCTATCAGCGCGCCAAGCAGATGGTCTTTTTGTACGAACAGGCGAAATCCGAAATTTACGCCCATCATCATTATGTCAAAGGGAAGCTCAAAATCGCCGCGAGCTTTACCATCGGCGAATATATTCTGCCGCCGCTTCTCGCAAAGCTTCATAACGAGTATCCCGAGCTGAACCTGGACGTCATGATCGGAAACACGGAGGAGGTCAGCGAAGCGGTTCGGATGCTTCAAGCCGATATCGGATTAATTGAAGGGCATACGGGGAAAAACGAGCTCGACATTCAGCCGTTTATGGAGGATGAATTGTGCATTGCCGCACCGAACGGACACCCGCTCGCCGGCAGAAAAAACATCCCGGCTGCCGAATTGCAAAATCAAGCGTGGGTGACGAGGGAGAAGGGTTCGGGAACGAGGGAATATTTAGACCACGTTCTTCAATCAAACGGACTGCGGCCGAAATCCATGATGACGATCAGCAGCAACCAGGGCGTCAAAGAAGCCGTGATCAGCGGAATGGGTCTTTCCGTTCTGTCAAAAAGCGTGCTGCAAAAGGATCTGCTTCACGGCAGCATTTCCGTGCTTGAGATAAAAGGATTCTCCTTAAAACGGAAACTGTCTATCATCCAATCTTCCATTATGGAGAACACAAAAAACAAAGAAATCTTCATCGCACTTTTGAAAAGCCAATTTCAATCATCTCAAGCGGAGTGATATAATAAATGCATAGAAAGCCTATGACGAAAGGGATTTAATATAGATGGGAAAGCAACCGATTGATTTACTGATGCAGCCGAGCTGGAGAATCATTGACCAATCCAGCCTCGGCCCTTATTTTGATGCGAAGCAGTCATTCGCAATGGATGATACGCTGTGCGCCTCCGTAGGCAAAGGGGAATCGCCTGCGACGGCACGCTCTTGGGTGCACCACCGGACGATCGTGCTCGGCATTCAGGACACGCGCCTGCCGTTTTTAGAGGACGGCGTGAAATTGCTGGAGGACGAAGGCTACCGTGTTATTGTCCGCAATTCCGGAGGCCTCGCCGTCGTACTGGACGAAGGCGTATTGAATATCTCGCTTATTTTTGAAGACGAGAAAAAAGGCATCGACATCGACAGAGGCTACGAGGCGATGACAGAGCTGGTGCGGCGGATGCTGCGTCCGCACAATGCTGAAATTGAAGCATATGAAATTAAAGGATCGTACTGTCCGGGCAGCTACGATCTCAGCATCGGCGGCCGAAAATTCGCGGGAATCTCACAAAGGCGCCTGCGGGGCGGAACCGCGGTTCAGATTTACCTCTGCGCCGATAAAAGCGGAAGCGAACGCGCCGATCTGATCAGACGTTTCTATCAAGCCGCTTTAAAAGACAAAAGCAACGATACAAAAGGCGTATATCCCGATATCCGGCCCGAAACGATGGCTTCATTAAGCGAATTGCTGCAAACGGACATTACCGTGCAGGACTTAATGCTGGCGCTTTTGACCGAACTGAAGGAACTCAGCGGCCGCCTGTACGCAGCCGGATTATCGCCGGAAGAAGAGAAGGTATTTGAAAAAAATCTGACCCGAATGCTGGAACGGAATGAGAAGGTGTTCGGCACGCAGGAAAGCTTGGACTAAGTCCGGGCTTTTTTGTTTTTGGTAATTATATACTATTTAGTTATAGTGAAAAAGAAGTGTTATATGAAAACTAGTTTACATTATATACCTTATTTGATTAATATATTTATGTAGGTTCCAAATAATTCTATAAACTGAAGGAGATGGAGATATGAACTTTAAAAAAATAAAAGAAGAAAAAAGAATCACAATCCCGACACATTTGTTAGCCGGAGATGCGGAACAATCAGGCAATTCTTTCGCTTGGAGCGGCTGGGTGCTTGTAGTGCCGAGCCAAGAAGACAATCAAAACCCGAATTTGAATTTCTCTGATTTAGCCGCTCAAAAGTAGGATAATCACTGTTTGGAGCCTACACATCTGAGACGAGGCGGTGAGAGTTTGACACAAGAGTATATAACAGAAATTAAGCGGGGAGCGCTGTCATGGATTGTTAAAAATATCCATTATTTCGATATGAATCATAAAGTAGCAAATGATTTCAGGTGGCGCCTTAAAACATTTATAGAACTCATTTTTCTTACCAATTACCTGATCAGAAATCAGGCAGATGATAAGGAAGTTGCTGTTTTAACGGAGTTTATTACAGAAAGGCTCCATAATGATCAGCTTGAAGAATTTATTCATTTTGATCCGGACGGTCTCGCCGGATTGGCTATTGCGGGTGAATTTCTTACCTTGACTGATCATCCGTCACGGGCTTCGGTGATATGGGAGCTGGAAAAATTCACGGCAGCGCGTTTTGATTGCAGCCTTGCTAAAATTCCCTTTCGGAAAATGGATCTGAAGTACAGTCTGCAAAGAGCAGGCGTAACCTCGGAAATAACGGATTTTTCTGACTTATATCACTACACAGCAGCTGGTCAGGATGTCCCAAATACATATATGACGGATCATGATGCGTACAGTATCACTCATACGATTTTTTATATAACAGACATGGGATGTTCTTCGCTTACGGATAAAGAGTATCATCTGCCGTCCTTAAAAGAAAAGGTCCTGAAATTTCTCGGGATCTATATCTGTCTTGAGAATTTAGATATTACCAGTGAATTATTGATGTGCAGCTCTTTTTTACATATCGACATGGATAAGGACAACCATAAACCGCTCTATGAAGCAGCCTGGAATAAAATCTATCAGGGCCGAATGAAAGAGGGGAATGTCCCGAGCGTCACCTATCAACATAAACCCGGTTTGAAAGGTGAACAGCGAAGAGAAGATGTGTTTAAACATTGCTATCATACAACACTTGTCGCCGCAGGTGCCGCGCATGCCTGTCTTAGAGCGGAAAGGAACGATTAACTTGAATAGATTAGCTGAAGAGACAGATCAATTTTTATTATCTTTTGCTGAACAATCGCTTCCGGATCAAAAGAGCATTCAGCTGTTTGCCGGCTTCTGCAAGTACTACAGGAAGACGAGCCATTCTTCCTCTGTAAAAGAACATACTGAAAGGATTGCCTCCGCTTTCGTTGATAAGTCATGCTGGGAAGATCTGTTTCACTGTAACACGGCCATTGTCAATGAGTTGATTCATATCTATTTAACGGCAAAAGCTTATAAAAAGAAGCAGGGAATGGATTCGGATGATCAGGTCATACGTCACGGATTGCAAAACGGCTATCTTATAAAAAAAGAATGGCCTTATTTTAAATACGCCGAATTCGTCGGTTTGCTGAGCGAGCTGGGATTGTCAACTGACCATGAAAAAGTGCGCTTTTACAAGAATTCGATGTTTCAGCCTTTGCTCCATGACGCATGGAAAAGAACAGCTGAAAACGAGCTGGAGTTTGTCGAGTACTGTCTTCTTCATTTAGATCAGGGAGAGCATCTGCTTCATCCCGGCTTGAAGGCTTCCATTCAAAAATGGCTTGTGTTTTGTCTCGGCAGCCGAAAAATGAAACAGCTGTGCAATATGTTATTTATCCAATCGTGTATCGATCCATTTTTTTATGGCTGTCAAGCGGCTCTTCATCATATAAATAACGAGAATCCATCCATTCATTGTGCACCGGCTCTTCTGCCGGCGATTGAGATTCTGAATCTGGAGTGTGGAACATGCAGATAGTCAAGGAACATTTTAATATAAAAAAAACAGAAGAATGGCTGCTGGGTATTTGGAAGAACATTCAGCTGCAGCCGGAAGAAATGGAAGCAGATGATCTCATGCACCTGTTTTGCGGTTTAGCGGCATGTCATCACTTTGAAAAAAGAAAGGATACAGAAGAAGTCATTCTATTCTTAGACCGTTATTTTGGAGGAAAAACGCACGAATGCCATCCGGTCCTGTTCGCGTATGCGTATCATGTGTACCGCAGGATAGATGCCGCAAAAAGCATCTTTTTTCATAACGGACTTGAACAAATGGTCCGCGGTTTACAAGAGGAACTGAAATCAGAGCCTTCCTCTATGATCCTCATGGTATTAGGGGCTTATTTTGGGGCGGTGACTCCGGAAGAACTGATCGTGTTCTTAAAAACCGGGATGAAACGTGAGGCCGAATTGCTCATGGCACCGGGCGGCATTCAGGAAGAACAGGCGGATGCCCTTTATGCCGTCACTTATTTGCAAATGAAAGAATTGCAGCCTTTTCTCACGGAATGGTACAAAACATCAGACTTTGCTTTTTCAGGTTTAATGTTAGCCGAGTGCAGAAAGTATCACATTGACGCCGTTGCAAAATACACAGCCATTATGAAATTTCTCCAATTCGATGAGGGGCTTTTTATACGGGAAGGGCGGGAATTTCTACGCTTTCAGCAGCGAAGCAGCGGGAGCTTCGGTTATTTGAATCCATTAGCGATGGACCAAGGGGCGGTCAGCGGCAAATTGCTGGACCGTCAATATTTCCTGCCGTCCGCTCATTATGCCGCCGCCTCTCTGTCTATGCTGTAATGTCTCTCTTTTGAAAGACGGAAAAAGAAATCAATAAACAAATAAGAAAGTAGATCGCTATAACCGTCATGGAATAGGGGATGTTTAACGTTGAAATCGCATCACCCGCGCTTTTATTTACATAAGCAACGAGATTTAAATGCGGAAAGAGCGTAAATTTGTACCATGTAAATTGGGCAAGCAAATCAGTTCCGCCCAATATACTGCCGGCAAACAGCAGTAAAATGGATAAGCAAAGGGAGAGCGCCTGGCTTTTGAACAATACTGACAAAGTGAACGCAATGGTGACAATGCTTATAATTGATATGAAACGCAAAAGCAGAATGATTCCGGATGCTTTGATTGAACTGATGGTATACAGACTGTCATTTAAATGAGTATAGACGAGCGGATATGAAGCATTGGAAAAACCGAATAACACGCCGCCGATCAGCAAACAGCTCACACAGTAAAATAAGTAAATCATACCGGTAAACAGAAGGGAGGCCAGAAATTTCGATGTTAAAATCCGCCATCTTCGGTTCGGGCTTGTAGCGATAAACTTAATCGTCCCAAGGGCAAACTCTTTAGAAACAACCCCGCTGACGGTTAAAATCGCGGTCAAGCTGACGAAAATCTCAAGCCCGTTTGAAGTAACCGTGCCGAAAAACCTCCAGCCGTTCCATTCATAAGGGTTGATGTTATGCTCCAAATAATAGTCTTTATTCTTAACATCAGCAGAATAATAAACGCCTGTCGTTTCAGCCGGTTTATTAATTTCTTCCTGTTTTTTTTCGGCGAGAAGCCGTTCTTTCCAATTGTTATCCGAGGAAGCATCTAACTCATGATTCATAATAAGGCCGGCCAGCAAAACGATGAGAAATAGGAAAAAAAGAGATAATAGTGTGCCTTTTTTTCGGGTTATTTTTATGAATTCGTTCTGCGCCAGATGAAATATGCTCATACCGCGTCCTCCTGATCTGTAATCATCATGTATTTCTCTTCCAATGACAAAGTCCTTGCAGAAACGCGGGAAATCAGAATCTCTTTCTCTGCCAAAGATTTAATGACATACGGGATGGTATCTTCTTCCGCTTCCAATTCAATGATGCGGCTGTCTTTTTGCTGTACTTGAAGAATACCGTCCTGCTCTAATATTTCTTTCGCCCTTGCCGGATGATCGACCGTGACGGTAAACAGCTTTTTCTGACCAAGGTCATGTCTGTTCTTCATGTCTTCAATTCCTAAAATCCGTCCCTTTTTAATATAGGCAACCCTATCGCAAATCTCCTCCATTTCCGACAATAAATGGCTTGATAATAAAATAGAAACCCCTTGCTTCGCTAAATCGGAAAGAATGGTGCGCAATTCTTTCATACCTTTAGGATCGAGGCCGTTCATCGGTTCATCCAGAATTAATAATCCGGGATTGTGAAGAAGAGAATAAGCGAGCCCCAAGCGCTGTTTCATACCTAATGAGAAATGTTTCACTTTTTTGCGGGCAGCCTGCTCCAATCCGACTTTTGCAAGGGTATTCATAAGCTCATCCGTTCGCAGCGAGGTGCTGCGCAGTTTAGTAAAATATTTTAGGTTTTGCAAAGCGGTCATATTCGGATACATATCCGGGCCTTCAATGATAACCCCGATATGTCTCATAAAATATTCAAAGTCGCTGTCCGGTCTGCCTCTGAATGAAATGGCTCCTTCTGTTTTTTTAATAAGCTGTACGATCATTCTGAAAATAGTGGTTTTTCCTGAGCCGTTCGGCCCTAAAAGGCCGAATATCTCGCCTTTTCTCACATCGAAAGAAATTGACTGTACAATAGGGGTATGATTGATTGTTTTAGAGACATCTTTTAATATCAGGGCTGGTTCAGTCATGATATTTGCACACCTTCCTTATGATTTAGGGTAAAAGCCGTCAAAACCGAAGAACATGCTTCCGATCAGGCCGGCAACGATTAAAATGAGAGCAATGCTATACCACATTTTTCGATTCAATGGTTTCCCTCCTTACAACGCTGACATTCCATTTGAAATAGCGCAAAAAGATGCGGAATATCAGTTTCGAAAGATCAAATCCGGCCATAAACACCGCCATACCCGCTCCAAGAACCATACATCCGTTAAAAATGGCTGTTACAATCGGCACTTTTACAAGGAGAAAGAATGATCCGGTCATCAGCATCAGGCCGATCGCCATCAAACTTAACACCGCAACAGAGGCAAAAAGAAACGGTGTCAGCATAAACATGAAGTTGAACATGCCCATCCCCAGCATCAGGCCGAATGCTTTGAAAAACGAGCGCCATGTTTTCTGCTCCTCGGCATCACTGATGAAAATATCCGCTTTTAAGGCGCGCGCAAGTGTTTTGGGGTTTCCTAAATTGCCGGCGATTTGTTCATCGCTTTTTCCTTCAGCGCCGCCCATTTGGAATATTTCGCCGATATCGGCCAGTATCTCTTTTTGCTCACGTTCCGGCAGATCTTTTATTTCCCGCCGGAGATGTTTTAAATATTGGTCTTTACACATTCATTTTCCCTCCTTAATGATGCTGTTCACTTTTTCGGACAGATCAAGCCATTCCGATTTTAATGTTTGATGATAAAAGGCGCCTTCTTCTGTTACTTTGTAATATTTGCGTGATGGGCCTTGATCGGAAGCTGCTGTATACGTTTTTAGGTAGTTATTTTTTGTGAGTCTTCGTAATATGGGGTAGATGGTGCCCTCCGATACAGGGAACGTTTCACTTATGATCTTGATTAATTCATAACCATATAAATCTTCATAAAGAAGCAGGGACAACACACAAAGTTCCAACGCTCCTTTTCGTAATTGGCTACTCATTTACTATCATTCCCATCATATCTAATAATTGTATTCTCTATACAGTGTATTGCACAGTAGCTAATCGATCAATAATTCCCAAGAACCATTTGGGATGAGGAATTGAATCTTTATGCTTATGTGCGGGCGGGGACCGAGATGCGTAGCCCTTGCGGGAAGAAGGCCCCTGAACAATGTTTACATTAATATAGATCAGGATGCGCGTCATTGACAAATGGCAAAAACCCCTTTTTCCATGACAAGGAAAGGGGTTTTTCCGTTATTCGGCCATTTTTTCTAAATTGCCGTTCCGGTCCATTTTAAAGGACGGAGAGGCATGTTCGTCGTCTTCAAATAAAACTAGTTTTCTGGCTCTGTTCATAATTTTTACCAAGGTTTCGTAGTCTTCCTGAATGGTTTTTTGATCTTTTTCAAGCTTTTCGACGGCCGCTTCCAGCTGCTCGGTTTTAGACTGAAGTTCTTGGTTTTCCCGTTTTAAACGGTCATTTTCCATTTGCAGGGCGGAAGTTTGCTTTCCGCTGCCTTCATAGCTCTGCAGAAATTGAATGACGTCTGCCATTGTGAGCTCCGCCTTTTGGCTCGGCTGCTGAGGCGCCAGCAAATGTGATAAACTAGCTAACTCTTCCTTGAAGCTTTCATCGACATAAGGCATATGTTCGCCGGACATGACGGCTTGCCGATCCTCTTTTGGCGCTTCCGTTTGAACCGTCTCTTCGGCTGCGGTTTCCTGCATGATGTCCGCATCCGGCGCAGGCGGCTGATATAATAGTTTCTTCTTGGCCGGCTGGCCGTTTCCGAGCGCGCGCATCCGCTGTTTCCGCTGTTTTTTGGCAAGCTGAAGCGCTTTTTCGTATTGATGGCGCACGACGGCATTCCACCTGAATCCGCACGCTGCCGACGTTCTGTTTAATTTATCGCCTACCTCTTCAAAGGCGTTCAGCTGCGTGCTTCCTTCCCGGACGTGCCGGAGCACGGTTTCCGCAAGCAGCAGGTCGTTTTCCTCCGACCAGGCGTCCTGTCTTTGTTTTGTCAATGTTCTCAACCCCCAATATCTTTGATGGTATTAGAATGTCCAGATTGGAAAATATTTATACAAATTGGCTGAAAGAATGAGAGATACGCAGAGCCTTGCAGGATAAGATGAATCCTTGTACAATGAGATGTGATGTGATTTTTTTCGTTTTTAAAATTAAGATTTAACATAGAGGAACATTGAATGAAGGGAAGCGTACATCATGGCTAATGAATTCCGAGTGTGTGATGATTGCCAGGCCACCAATATTAAGACTTTGCTGCCGCGTTTGAAAGAAGCTGACCCGGATGCAAAAGTGGAGGTCGGATGTCAGTCATATTGCGGGCCCGGACGCAAAAAATCGTTTGCTTTCGTAAACAACCGCCCGCTGTCGGCGCCGACTGAGGATGAGCTGATTGAGAAAGTGAAAAAGAAGATCAAAAAGTAAATGTGTATTTTACGACAGCCTCGCCCGATGGGTCAGGCTTTTTTGCTTCAAAAAATCAATGACGGAAAACTGGAACAAAACGCCGGACAAATTCAAGGATGTTTTCAAATTACAGAGCCGATATAATAGAATCACGGCTAAAAAAAAGAGGGAATGACGATGGCGTATCCAAACGGAAAATTATCAGAAGAAAAAGTGTTTAAAGATCCCGTTCACCGCTATGTTCATGTGCGGGACAAGCTGATCTGGGATTTGATCGGCACCCGTGAATTTCAGCGGCTGCGCCGGATCAAACAGCTCGGTACGACGTATTTGACGTTTCACGGCGCGGAACACAGCCGTTTTAACCATTCTCTCGGCGTCTATGAGATTGTCAGACGAATGGTTGATGATGTTTTTAAAGGGCGTCCTGAATGGGATGACAATGAACGCGAACTCTGTCTCAGCGCCGCGCTTTTGCACGATTTGGGACATGGGCCGTTTTCGCATTCCTTTGAAAAGGTTTTTCATCTGGATCATGAAGACTATACGAGGGAAATCATTCTCGGCGACACCGAGGTGAATCAGGTTCTCAGAAAGGCGGGACCGGGATTTCCGCAGGATGTTGCCGAAGTCATTGCCAAAACATACAAAAACAAACAGGTGGTCAGCCTGATTTCGAGCCAGATTGACGCCGACAGGATGGATTACCTTCAGCGGGACGCATACTATACGGGCGTCAGCTACGGACATTTTGATATGGAACGGATTTTAAGGGTGATGCGTCCGCGTGAGGACCAGATCGTCATTAAGCAAAGCGGCATGCACGCCGTCGAAGACTATATTATGAGCCGCTATCAAATGTACTGGCAGGTGTATTTTCATCCCGTGACGAGAAGCGCTGAAGTCATTTTGACGAAAATTCTCCACCGTGCGAAGCAGCTCCATGAAGAAGGGTATATATTCACTCATGCTCCCGTTCATTTTTATTCCATTTTTGAAGGGAAGCTGACGCTTGCGGATTATCTGAAGCTTGATGAAGCCATCATTTTATATTATTTCCAGGCTTGGGAGGAAGAAGAGGACCCGATTCTGTCCGACTTGTGCCGCCGCTTCATTAACCGCCAGCTGTTTCAATATGCCGAATTTAACCCCAATGAGGAAATGTCGGCTTATTTTGAACTGACCGCTCTGTTTAAAGAGGCGGGAATTGATCCCAATTACTATTTAGTGGTCGATTCTTCATCGGATCTGCCGTATGATTTTTACCGGCCGGGTGAAGAGGAGGAGCGTCTGCCGATTCACCTGTTAACGCAGAACGGCCAGATCAAAGAGCTGTCCAGGCAGTCCGCCATTGTCGAATCCATTTCGGGCAAACGCCGGACGGACCATAAGCTCTACTATCCGATGGACCTCATTTGTGACGATTCAGAAAACCCTGAAGCAAAATTAAAAATCCGGCAGCTGCTGGGACTGACATAGAAGGATTTTGGTTAAAGAAGGAAAAGGAGATGTCGGGAATTTGTTGAAAGAACATGCAAAACTGATGAAGGTGTTCTCGGATTCTGGAGAAATCATCGGGCGGAAAAAGCTGCAGAAAATCATTTATATCGCGAAGAAAATGCAGTATCCTTTCTACGAAAAATATGATTTTCATTTTTACGGCCCGTATTCCGAAGAACTGACGCTTCGAATTGAAGAGCTGTGCAATCTTGGGTTTCTGGATGAGGTGAAGGAAAAAAAGGGCGGCTACTTTCAATACCGGTACTCGCTGACGGAGACGGGAGCCGAGTTTTTACATCATGCGGAGCTTACGATGCCGGATATGAAGAAGTACATCGACAGCGTCAACAGCCGCTCATCCCGGTTTCTGGAGCTGGTGTCTACGATTTTGTATTTTGACGGCCTTGAAGCTGAGGAAAAGAAAGAGAAAGTGTTTACGATAAAAAGCAAACAGAAATATACGGATGAAGAATATGATGAGGCGCTTCACTACATAGAAGAGCTGAAACACATTTGTTAAAGGCGATGGCTTTCGTCTTTTTTGATGAAAAAACCAGGCCGCGATAAAGCGGGCCTGGTTTTGTTTATTGTCTCAATTTGCTGTGCTTGTACGAATATAAAAAGTAAACGATGACGCCGATGATCAGCCAGACGGCAAAATAAAGCCACGTTTTCAGCGGCAGATTGACCATTAAAAACAAACAGCAGATAATGGCCAAAATCGGCAGTACTGGTACAAAAGGCACTTTAAATCCCCGCGGCAGATCCTTATGGGTGCGGCGCAGAATCAGCACGGACAGACTGACCATGGCAAATGTCAATAGCGCGCCGATGTTTGAGAGATCCGACAGCTCTTTCAGATCAACAAAACCCGCGATGCAGGCGCTGATCAGTCCGATCAGCCACGTATTAAAGATCGGAGCTCCCGATTTCTTTCCGACAATGGTAAAGACTTTCGGCAGCATTCCGTCTCTTGCCATCGCAAAAGATATACGGGTCGCCGCATATGTATGGGCGAGAACGACGGCCATCAGTCCGATCACCGCACCGGCAGCGATAACGCCCGCCACCGCGTTTTGTCCTACAGTCTGTAACACATAAGACATGGCTTCCGGCACATTAAGCTGTGAATACGGAACCATACCCGTCATGACGAGACAGACGATGACGTATACAAATGTACAGATCACCAGTGAACCGATAATACCGATCGGCAGGTTGCGCTGCGGTTTTTTGACTTCTTCAGCCGAAGCGGAAATCGCGTCAAATCCGAGAAACGCAAAAAAGACGGCAGAAGCCCCCGTAATGACGCCTTTGATCCCAAAAGGCATAAAAGGATGCCAATTGCCCGGCTTTACAAAAAAGCTTCCTGTGATGATAAACAGCAAAACAATTCCGATTTTTACGAGAACCATTATATTATTAAAGGTTTTGCTCTCTTTGGAGCCGCGTGACAGAACGACGGCAATTAATAGAGTAATGATGATGGCAGGAAGGTTGACGATGCCCCCCTGGCTCGGCACGTGCAGCAGACTTTCCGGCAAAGGCATGCCGATTTCGGCTAACAGATTATTAAAATAACTTGACCAGCCGCTTGCCACCGCCGACGCCGTCACCATATAAACGGATAAGAGCGTCCAGCCCATTAAATGGCCGACAATTTCTCCCATGGTGGTATAAGAGTAAATATAGGCGCTTCCGTAAACCGGGAGAACAGAAGCGATTTCGGCGTAACATAATGCTGCAAGGCTGCAGACAACGGCTGCAATGATAAAAGAAAAGATTACGGAAGGTCCGGCGTTTTTCGCGGCCGTAATGCCTGTAAGAACCATGACGCCCGTCCCGATGACGGCGCCGATGCCCAGTAAAGTTAAATCAAATCCACCCATCGTTTTGGCAGTCTGCCTGTTTCTGCTTTGTTCAAGCAGCTGGGTGATGTCTTTTTTTTGTAGGATATTCCGCAACACGCATCCCTCCATCCAAAAGCAAAAGCCAAGAGGGGCTCTTTGGCTTTTACCCGTGTCACATCTTCTGTGTAATCGACAATCCTGTGTTCTGTTTCCCCGTCTGTTCCGTTTCTTTTCCAGTCATATTGTCTGCCGCATCCGATCAGATTATCCTTTCCGTCAAACGCAGTCACCCTTAATGATTTTACCTGAATCATGTCTATAAAACCAGCATTGCATAAAAGGGATAGGTGAAAAAGTAGGAGATAATAGTCTATATAGGGCAGGATAAAAGTTGCGGGCTTTCCGGCCGAAATTTTGACTTTCCCCGCGAGGTATCAGTAAAATGTAATAAAAAACAATCAAATGATGATGGATGCATCTTGAAATGGGGAGTTTCTGCATGGAGCATGATATATTGCAAGCAAATGTACTGGATTACGCGCTCACGAAATATTTAAAGAGCACGAAAAAGCTTGATGAGGCGACAATTCCGAAAAGTATAAACAATATCAGAGGATTTATTCTCAGGATTATTTACCGGCACGGCACGTGCACGATTAAAGATATATTGCAGGAAGTCACATTATCGCCTTCGGCCACGACAACCGCTCTGAATCATTTAGAAAAAGAGGGTTTCGTGGAAAGGTCGAGAAATAACGAAGACCGGCGCACGGTATGGATGACGCTTTCCGAATCGGGAAAAATGGCGGCCATGCAAATGATTGAAAACCGGCAGATGCTCATTGACGAGCTGTTTGAAGCATTGACAGAGGAAGAAAAGAACACCTTTTTCAGCCTCGTTGAAAAAGTAATGAAATAAGCCGGCCTGACATAGCAGCGCCGGCCGTTATCAAGGATTACTCCGTATCGCTGATCCGTTTGCCGGCGACGGCGTAATGATCCTTTCTCATTTCTTCAATCATGACAATGATCTTTTCTTCGGCTGCGCCTGTCGTTTCTTTTACGGCTTCTGTCACTTTTTCAACCAGATTCCGTTTTTGTTCATCTGTGCGGCCTTCAAGCATTTTAACGGTTACGAGCGGCATGGTGCTGATCCTCCTTTATCGTTTCCTCTCTTTGGAAGAGAGGTCACTTATAGTATACTGAATGAAGGACAATCTTGCATTTTTTAAAAAAGGGGATTTTTACATTTGGACAGATTTTTATATTATCCGCTGGAGCTTATGCCCTATGTCGTGATTACGCTGATCGTGGCATTTACGATGCATGAACTGGCGCACGCGTATGTTGCGTATCGGTTCGGAGACGATACCGCGGCGAGACAGGGCAGATTAACGCTCAATCCGATTAAACATCTTGATGTTTTCGGAACGATTCTAATTTTGGTCGCGGGTTTCGGCTGGGCCCGTCCGGTGCCGGTGAACCGCCGCGCCTTTAAAAGACCGCGGCTGGCGGGAGTGCTGGTTTCCGTCGCCGGGCCTGTAAGCAACCTGATTCTTGCCTTTATCGGTTTCTTTTTGCTAGTGTTGATGCATGCTTACGGAATGGAGCTGCTTTCTGCATTCAGCATTGGGCTTGACCGCTTTTTCTCTATTTGGATTCAGCTGAATCTCGCGCTTTGTTTATTCAACCTGCTGCCGCTTCCTCCGCTTGACGGCTACCGGATTATTGAGGATCTCGTGCCGCCGCGGGTGCGCGCCAAAATGACTCAGTTTGAGAGCTACGGGATTATCGTGTTTCTCGTGCTGTTTGTGACACCGGTCGGCTCCTATGTCGTGTGGCCGCTGTTAAGCGAGGGGAGAGACTGGATTCTCAAGGTATTTGCCATTATATTTCAACCGCTTTTGTAGGAGGGTATTTTCATGGAAGAAAAAAAGAAGAAAACAATCGGATTTAATATTATTAAAAGTGATCCGACCGACGGACATGGCGGTTTTGGCGCCGGGGCGCTGAGCCTTGACAATATTTCTCCGGTATTTGTCGATGTGGAAGAGAAGGAAGCCTTCGTTGACATCGGCGCAATGCATGCCCGCAGTGTCGTTGAAAAAGGCATCAAATTCCTGCCGAACAAAGATGAAGTGCCGAACGGAAAACCGTACTGGCTCGTGTGGGTCACCATCGACAGAAAAGAAGAAGGCCCTTATTACGCGGGTGTGACGGCTTGTGAAATGACCGTGGACAGAAGTATCCGCAGAGGCTATAAGTCATTGCCGGAGCATGTGAATTTAATGGATAAATCAATGAAGCGCTGCATTATCGTGGACAAAATGGACGCCAGCTCAAAGCAGGTGCTTGCTGAATTTCTGCAGAAGCATGACCAAGGGCTCTGGGAACGTTCATCCGATGAATTGAAAACAGGTCTGTTTCCGGAAGAAAAATAATTTGTGAACTTTTTGTGAACTTTATAAATATTTGCACTATTTTGCAATTGTACTGAGTAAACTGTTGATACAGAATCAGGACATGGAAAGTCCCGAGCCGAACCAAGACTCGGGGTTTTTCATGTTTACGCGGAGGTTTCATCATGTTCATCGTCTTTGAAATCGGGCCTTGGGTCATTGAAGCAGATGCGGCGGAAACGAGAAAACAATACGAAAACTCATGGCCTGATCCTTGCGATTGCGGGAGCTGCCGGAACTTTTCCGAGGCGGTGAATCTCCTTCCCGCCGAGAAAACAAGGCTGTTTACGCAGTTTGGGATTCGTCCGGCTGTCTGTCACGACTTGGGGGAGCATGGAAAGGAAAACGGCCTGCATCATTATGCGGGCAGCTATCCGATTGTTGGCAGGCTTAGGGAAGGCTGGCCGAAGTTTCATATAGAGAGGGCGGGAGATATCCGCTTTTCGTTTTCATTGCCGAGTACAACATTTTTTATACCGAAGGGTTTTCCTGACCCTATTATCCATCTCGACTTTTCACTCTTGCTCCCATGGGTGCTTGAGGAAGACGCGGATTAAAGCCCGGCGCGCAATGCACCGGGCTCAGTCTTTTTTACCGAGCCACTTATCCCACCATTTTTTGCGCGGAGCTTCTTTGCGGGCGGGGGCGTGTTCCTTTTCTTTTTTAGACGGTTCCGGTCCGTAGCACACATCCGCGGGTTCAGTGCCTGCGATGAAATACGTATAATGCTTTGCGGCGCAGCCGGGTCCCGAAGTGTGGCCGGAAGCGGGGTCGATATAGACGCCCGTGACGCCCTTCGGCGGTTTAAGCGCTATTTCCGGTTCTCCTTCGAGCGCCTTCTCCATAAAGTCCGCCCAAATCGTCTTCGCATAGCTTTTTTCTTCTACTGAATCAATCGTGCTGCTTTTGTCATAGCCTGTCCATACACCGGCGGCAAGAGCCGGGTTAAAGCCGATCATCCAGCTGTCTGCGCTCGTCGTGCCTGATTTACCGCCATAGGTTCGGGTCAGCCGGTCAGAAATGGTGCGTCCCGTGACGGAAGTATAGCCGTTTAAATCCTGATCAAACATGCCCGTCATCATGCTCGCCGTCACAAAAGCGGCTTTTTTATCAAGCGTCTGCTGATGTCCGCGCGGCTGTTCATACAAGACGTTGCCGGCAGTATCCGTCACTTTTGTGATAAAGGAAGGGGTGATTTGTTTTCCCCCGTTTGCGAGCATCGCGTAGGCATTAACCATCTCAATCGGGCGCACGGGTTCAGTTCCGAGCGCCAGAGACGGAAGAGGCTTTAAATGTTCGCTGATGCCGAATTCCTTTGCCGCCGACACGAGCTTATTCATGCCGAGAAAGAGATGGGTCTTCACGGCATAAATGTTGTCTGACAACGCAAGCGCCTGAAGCAGCGTAATCGGTTTATTGGCGTAATAGCCGTTGTAATTGCTTGGAGAATAGGTTTCTCCGTTGTCGTCAATCTGGAACTCTGTGGCTTCGCTTTTCATCAGCGTAACCGGTGTAAAGCCGCTTTGAATCGCTTTGTAGTACAAAAGCGGCTTGATCGTGGAAGCCGGCTGCCGTTTCGCCTGTGTCGCCCGGTCAAACGGGCTTTTTTCGTAGTCACGTCCGCCGAGAAGCGCAAGCACGCGCCCTGTTGCCGGATCAATCGCGGAAAAGCCGACCTGAATGTCAGAGCCGGTACGGATCGTATGTGCCACAGTGTTTTCCGCAATCCGCTGCATGCGCTTATCAAGCGTCGTATAAACACGCAATCCGCTCGTTGCGAGCTGTTCGCGCGTCATGCCGAGCTTTTTCTCGAGTTCTTTCATCGCATCATCGTAAAAATAAGGCGCCGTTTTCGCTGCGGTTCTGTTTTTCAGCGGCTGATAGGCAAGCGGCATTTTCTTAAGCCTTTCCGCCTTTTCGTTTGAGATCATTTTTTGTCCGGCCATCAGTCGGAGAATGGTTTCCTGGCGCTGTTTGGCCTTCTTTTCGCTGACATATGGCGAATAGCCGGACGGGCCTTTCGGTATGCCCGCCAGAAGCACGGCTTCCGCATCGTTCAGATCTTTGGCGTGTTTGCCGAAATACAGGCGCGAGGCGGCTTCAATTCCATATGCGCCGTGGCCGTAATATATCGTATTTACATAACCTTCTAAAATCTCGTTTTTAGAATAGTTCTGTTCAAGGCGGATCGTGTAAAATGCTTCGTTCCATTTTCGTTTCCATGTCTTATCATGCTCAAGGTAGAGATTTCTTGCGTATTGCTGGGTGATGGTGCTTGCGCCCTGAACCTTGGCCATTGCCTTTATGTCAGCCAGCGCGGCGGCGGCCATCCGCCGGTAATCAAAACCGTAGTGATTGTAAAAGTTTTGATCCTCCACCGCAATGGCGGCCTGCACTGCTATCGGATTGATATCTTTTAACCGGACCCAGTAGCGCTTTTCCCCGAAATCGGTCTCACCTAGCTTTGAGCTGTCATTTGCATAAAGAATCGTAGACTGAGGGACCCGGACGGAGGGGGCCCCCTGCCATTTCGCTGCAAGAAGAACGGATGTGAAGCAGACGCCGGCCAGCATTCCGCCGATCAGTGTCAGAAAGATGCAGGCGCGGATGATTTTGAACGTGATTCTGAGCTGTTTTCCAGATACTTTATCCACTTTTGGGAACCCCCTTTTTCATGATTCTATTATTATGTGAAAAAAGGGGGTTTTTTAAACATATCAAACCGGACACTTCTTTACTTTTTCCCCTCCATCCTCTATACTTTTTCCTTAGGTGAAAATGAGATTTTAACCGGAATAAAAGCGATACAGACGCTTACAATAAATGAAATAAGCCTCGAAAGGGAGATGACAATTGAGCGAGCTTTGGTATACGGAGAAGCAGACGAAGAATTTCGGCATTACATTAAAGGTGAAACAAACATTACATACGGAACAGACGGAATTTCAGCATCTGGAAATGGTGGAGACAGAAGAATTCGGCAACATGCTGTTCTTAGACGGAATGGTCATGACTTCTGAAAAAGACGAATTCGTCTATCATGAAATGGTTGCGCACGTCCCGTTATTTACGCACCCGAATCCGGAAAACGTCCTCGTTGTCGGCGGCGGAGACGGCGGTGTCATCAGAGAGATTCTGAAGCATCCAAGCGTAAAAAAAGCGACGCTTGTCGACATTGACGGCAAGGTTATTGAATACTCTAAAAAATTCCTTCCGTCCATTGCGGGCAAGCTTGATGATCCGCGCGTCGACGTGAGAGTCGATGACGGTTTCATGCACATCGCGAAATCAGAGAATGAGTATGACGTCATTATGGTTGATTCAACAGAACCGGTCGGACCGGCCGTCAATCTGTTCTCAAAAGGCTTCTATGCCGGAATTTCCAAGGCGTTAAAAGAAGACGGCATCTTCGTCGCGCAGACGGACAACCCGTGGTTTACACCGGAACTGATTACAAACGTACAGCGTGACGTGAAAGAAATCTTCCCGATCACCCGTCTGTATACGGCTAATATCCCGACGTACCCGAGCGGCCTGTGGACATTTACGATCGGTTCTAAAAAGTACGATCCGCTTGAAGTGGAGGACAGCCGTTTCTTTGACATCGACACGAAATATTACACGAAAGAGCTTCACAAAGCGGCATTTGTTCTTCCGAAATTTGTGAGCGATTTAATCAAATAAAAACGTACGGCGCAGGAGCGAATCTTGCGCTTTTTTACAGGAAAGCGAGGGTTTTATCATGAGGTTTGATGAAGCATATTCAGGAAAAGTATTTATCGCAAGCCGCCCCGACTGGAAAGAGGCTGACGCCATCCTTTACGGCATGCCGATGGATTGGACGGTCAGCTACCGTCCGGGTTCACGATTCGGCCCGGGGAGAATCCGCGAGGTGTCTATCGGTCTTGAAGAATACAGCCCGTATCTCGACCGTGACTTGGCTGATTTGAATTTCTTTGACGCCGGCGACATTCCGCTCCCGTTCGGCAATCCGCAAAGAAGCCTTGATATGATTGAAGAATACGTGGACAGCATTTTAGAAAAAGGAAAGTTCCCGCTCGGCATGGGAGGGGAGCACCTTGTATCATGGCCTGTCATAAAAGCCATGTATAAGAAGTTTCCGGACCTTGCCATCATTCATTTTGACGCGCACACCGACCTGCGCACGGATTATGAAGGCGAACCGCTTTCCCACTCTACTCCGATCCGCAAAGCGGCCGAGCTCATCGGGCCTCAAAACGTATTTTCATTCGGCATCCGCTCCGGAATGAAGGAAGAATTTGAATGGGCGAAAGAAAACGGCATGCACATTTCTAAGTTTGAAGTGCTTGAGCCGCTGAAAAAAGTGCTGCCGCAGCTTGCGGGACGCCCTGTTTATGTCACCATCGATATCGACGTGCTTGACCCCGCTCATGCGCCGGGAACGGGCACGGTTGACGCAGGAGGCATCACGTCTAAAGAATTGCTCGCGTCCATCCATGAAATCGCGCGCTCAGAAGTCAACGTAAAAGGCGCTGACCTCGTAGAAGTCGCGCCGGTCTATGACCACTCAGAACAAACCGCAAACACGGCAAGCAAGATGATTCGTGAAATGCTGCTTGGGTTTGTGAAATAAAAGAATTTCCCCCGCTTGAAACACGCGGGGGATTTTTATATTGTATATAAACTACTTAGAAGTTAGTAAAAGCAACATATTATTTTACTATTAATAATTGATGTTATTGATAAAAATTATATAATAGGGTATTATTTAGTAAATACATCTTTAGAAAGGAAGTTAGAATGAAAACAGCAGTAGAAAATGAATTGGAATTAAAAAAGATTGAAATTTCTGTAATTAAACTGATAATTGCTGAAAAACCTAATAAAGAGATCGCTAAGTCATTAAACTACTCGCAGCGTAATGTCGAATATATCATAGCCGGTCTCTGTAAAAAGTGGAATGTGAGTACTAGAGTGGGTATTGTTTCGGAAGCATATAAAAGGAATTGTATACAGTGAACGAAATGAAAGAAAAACCCCTATTGAGGGGGTTTATTTATATATGCTAAAAAAACATTCTATACAGGAATGCCGTAAAAATAAAAACTGAGATTGTCAGGTAGTTCAAATTTGTTCTCCATTTCAGAAGAATAAACAAAAGAAATAAGTATGCAATATTGAACAAATCAAAGATAGAAAAAATCAAATGATTACTTGTGAAAAATAAACTAGTGTTTGGATGTTCTGCGAAAATGTTTTTGAATGATATAAGAAAAAACTTAATTGCGACCGGGATGTTAGAAAACATAAATAGGGAATAAAAGGTTTTAATCTTAATTTGAGCGCCAAGAAAATTTATAATGAGAAATAATACAAATCCTTCAAAAATCACCCCGAACATTAAAAGTAACAGTGCGGCTATCGCAATGATATAATCTAAATGTTTTACTTGCTCAACAACTTGTATAGGGATGTTTTTGGGAATTAAACTTTTCATAAAAGGTAATAGGGAACTTAAATAAAAAGCTAACCCGATAATATAAAACAAAAATGAGGACAAAAAATTAATGTTTCGGTCCTTAAATGAAGATAATTCAATTTGCATAATCCTAAGAGACTCCTTTTATAAAGATAGGTGTAATAAATGTTTCTAACATAGCTGCTATAATTAAACCGAGAAATATAATACCAATATATTTAAAAGTGAATTTTAAATTTATTTTGAGGAGTAATAAATCCAAAGTTAATTTCATTCCTACAGAAGCTGCAAGAAGCAATACCGGGACTTCAATTATTCCATGGGGTATAACAAGCAGTAAAAGGTTTAAATTGTCTTTGATGTTTCCTATGGCATTTCCTAAAATTAATCCATTAATAATTAAAACTGCAATCGTGCCAAGTGACAGCGTCAACGGGCCTAAAAAAACAAGCAGACTCGCTACTTTAATATTATTAAAGAAAATCTGAAAAAAATCCGGACGGATATTTCGATTTAGATTATTTACATTTGAAGCGGGATCTGTATAAAAATATGCTGTAAATAAAGCAATTAAAAATAAGATCAGACAGAGTATGTACAATTTGACTAAAACGTTCTTTTTAAACAAAGTATTTTCATCCATTCGTTTAAGGGACTGCCAGGGATATTGAATTTAATGTTTTATGTTAAGCTGCTGCTGTACTTGCTGCAGCCAATTGTTCTAAAACGGCTAATGGCAAGCCTGCACCAAGAGATCCTAAAACAGTAATGATAGCCAGGACTGAACCCGTTGCGGTGATAGCACTGACAATCCAACTAGGAGCTATTATTCCAGCTCTGTTTAAAATATCGATGACATCCATGCTTAAATGATTATGTTTTATACTGAAAAGAGCGAGAACAATGATTCCTGATGCTACTAATGTAAAAATCGCTTTACTATTTTGTGTTTTTAAAAGTAGACTCATTTTTTCCTCCAATTTTTTCAATATCCCCAGCAAGTTAAATAATAAAATATATTGGAAGCTATTTGAATTGCGGATTTCCGAAAAAAATATTTAGAGGTGAAATCCGTTAAGGTATCTGCTGACTTATTTCAGTACAAAGAAAGCCGGACCATATGTATGATCCGGCTTTCTTTGTACTGAAACATTTATACTTTTTTTTCAAGAATAATATCAAAATAATCGGCTGCCCCATAACCTGAAATAGGAGGAGCAAATATTTGAACCAGCTTCCATCCTTGCTGCGAATACTTTTCAATAATTTCTTTATAGTCTTCTTTAGGCTTTCCTTTCCATCGGTTTACTTCTACTTTTATGAACTTATATTCGTACATTGCTGTATAATCCTCCGGAAGTGTATTGGAATTGTTACCTTGTTTTTCGATTATGATAAACTTGAATCCATAAATAGAGCGCGCAGCCTATTAAAAGTATTGGAAATTGCCATCCTGTATTTCCGTTTTTAAAATAATCTATTAATGACCATATCAGTAAAGCGACAGTATAAAAACTAAATGCTATTCTGGCGGCTATACCCGATTGGTGTTTTTGCATCTCATCCATTTTCTTCATAAGAACCGCTCCCTTAATTTTTTTTGGCGTTATAGTTGAATACTTTATCTATCCCCGTATTTAATGCGTGAGCTATCGAAAAAGCCAGACTTAAAGTTGGGTCATATTTATTATTTTCAATTGCATTGATGGTTTGTCTGGTCACATTGCAGAGCTTAGCCAGATCATTTTGTGAAATATCAGCTGCTGTTCTAAGTTTTTTTATATTGTTATCCACTAAAACCCTCCTTAAATATTTTTGTTTTTATTTTAAATTTTCAAATTTATATATATTTATTTTAAATAATATATGCATATGTGTCAAATACTTTTTACACATTTGAATTTTAAGGTATACTTTTTGTTTTTGCAAATTAGTTGTTTATATAAAAAACGGCTTGCAGTTTAACCTGCAAGCCTAAAAGTAATCATCATTTAAATCATTCCGCGCTGAGCAACTTCAAATTGATGTTTCGGTGCACTTGCGATGTCGGCTGAAACAAAAACAGTGCTTATTGCCAAGCAAGTAAGTGCTAATTTATACTTCAATTTCATACAACTTCACACCTCCTTGAATCTGCTGTCTTGTTTCTTCCACCTTTAAAAAATATGCGGAAGCCTTCTCGAAATTTTCTCTTTCATGATAATATTTTGCCACATCTAAGGCAAAATCTTCAAGATCAGCATACATCGATTTATCTCTGAGAAAGTCAAAACATTCTATGATTGCTTCTTCATCAGGCTCACCGACATACAAAGATTCCAAAAATTCATACTCGACTATATATAGGGAATCTTCTGCCTCCTCTGCATAAGATACCCCTTTGTCATGATATTGTCTGGCTATGGCCATATTTCCGATTTTATAATGTATTTGTGTGATTAAGAAATAGGCTTGCGGGAGAGAAGTGATGATGTTCCCATCTTCAAAAACAGCTATTGCCCGTTTTATGTAATCAATGGCTGGTTTGTAATTTTCTTGGCTGTTAAAACAAAGTCCGATATTATATAGAGTCCGGCCCATTAATTGTGGCTGCTGTTCTGCCTCTGCCATGGCATAAGCCTTTTTAAAATGCTGAATTGCTTCATCATATTGCTTTAAGTCAAGAAAGTTGGTAGCGAACAATGAATGGCACTGAAGCACCCTTATATTATATGCCTCCTGCTTATGATAAATTTCATAAGCCTGCCGGGCATAATCCATAGAAAAATATGTCTGTTTCATATAATAGTAGGACTCTGACATCTTAAAATAAAATTCAGCTTTCTCGATACAATCTTTGACAAAATCAAACTTATATTCAGCTTTCTTAAAAAACTGAATCGCTGAAAGATATTCACGGCATTCCAGCTCATACATCCCCCGGAAAAAATTAAAATAATAATCAAGACGTCCGGTCAGCCGGGCCTGCTTTTTATCAATATCCGCGAGCAGATCCGATAGTCTCGGCTGTTCTTCTATCCGCTGCGATTCCAGCGGTTCGAGGTATTCGAGCATCAGATTATGGCGGAATTCCATGAGAGAATAGTATAGATGAAGATCCTGATCATCTTCCAGACCTGCAAGTTCTTCTTTGATTTCTCTCCGCAAGTACTCGGCGTCCGGGATGCTGAACCTTCGAATGTACATATACCATTCGTTGATTTTTTCTCCAACCGCTGAAGATGATAAAACACTCGCCACTATTCCCAATCCCTCCCTTCCACGTTATGTATATGACATATTTTATCATTTTCATTCGGAAGGATAGCGCAAAAATACCGCAATGTTTTCTTTCGTTAAAACCGCATGTCTGCGGATATCATTTCAAAAATCCACTATTATCCCCACAATTTGTACAAGCAAACAAATACACCTTCCCATATTCTGTTGTATCTGCGTGAGCAGTGTATGTCTGAAAAGGAAGTGAAGATATGAGAAATAACAAGCTTTCTTTTAAAGAAAAAGCAGGAGCCGCACAAGAAGAATGTTTATGTTTTTGCGAGGAAGAAGCAAGCCGTGAAGCGATGTTTCAAGCGCCGATTGAATTGCCTGAGGGGTTTGTCGTTGATCCGGCTGAAGCTGTTGCAAACGTGACGTGGAATGCAGAAAGCCTTTCTTGTGTCATTGAACGCTGTTTCATTGAGACGGGACCAGAGCCTAATGAAATCGGTGTTCAATTCGCAGTGCGCCTGCAGGGAACTGTTACGCTTCTCGTCAGTGTCTCACCAGTGCGAAATCAATATGGACAAGGGAACGGGTCTGTTTCTGTCATCCGCAATGCAGAGATTGACCAAGTCGTCTATTATTCCGATGAGCCTGATGATTGCCCGGATGTCAGTGACATTACGATCGAGAACCTTATTGTCGTTCCGCCATTCTATGGCAGTCCTTTATCGGTGACGGGCACGATTGTGCTTGTGCCCGAACCGGAACCCGTTTATGCGTTTACAGCGAATCCAAACGATCAATCGGTTTCTGTGATAGATACAAACACTCACACCGTTGTGACAAAAATTGCTCTTCCGTACCGGCCGACAGGTATTGAAATAACTCCGGATAAAAGCGCTGTGTTTGTTTTGCACTTCAACAATAATGTGATTTCTGTCATCGATTATGACACTTTAACAGTGACAGCATCCATACTGCTGGATCAGCCGCCTGGATCGATAAAATGTATCCCAAATCATGAGTTTGCTTATGTTCTCGGCGATACTGCGATTTATGTGATTGGAATTGATACGTTAACTGTGGATAGGTCGATTCCTGTGGAAGGATTTGATTTTGCAATTGATCCCAATGGGTTATTCGCCTATGTTCTTGATTTTGGTTTAGTGCAAAAAGTGGACCTATTCACCGGTGAAGTCACAGGAACGATTGAACGAGAGCTTATCGTATCATCCATAGAAACAAATTGGCCGGAGCGGTATGCGTATGTCTTAGAACAAGAATTCTTATTCAATTATTTGACGGTTATTGACTTAAATACGTTTACGATCAGCATTACCCAAGAGCTGGAGCCTGATGGCCAATATGTAATGTTTACGAGTGGATCAGAGGTGTATTTACATGACAGCTTCACTGGCAATTTATATGCTGTCAGTCCGAATGGTGCAGGCGTTATAGGAAATGTTCCGCAATCGGCAAGAGACTTTGCGTTTACTCCGAATGGCGAATTTCTGTATGCTGCTCATTTTTTAGAGCAGAACATCACTGTTTACAACACGGATGATTATTCTGTGGAAACTGTGATATCTCTTGGGGTTTCACCGGGAGATATTGTGATTTAACCAACTGCATGCTGTACATTTCTAAAAGGATGTGAATTGATGAAAAAGAATGATCTGTCTGCTTTACAGGAAAATTGTTTCTGTTTTTGTGATGAGGAAATTAGCAGAGAAGCGCTGTTTCAAGTGCCGATTGACATTCCCGAGGGGTTCACCATTGATTCTGCCGAAGCAGCTGCGACGGTTACATGGAGTACTGCTCATTTATTATGTATCAGTGAGCCTTGCTTAATCCAGACTGGGCCGGAACCAGAAGATATCGGTGTTCGATATGCCGTGAGAGTTAAAGGGACCGTTACGCTTCTTGTCAGTGTGTCGCCTGTACGAAATCAATATGGACAAGGGGACGGGTCTGTTTCTGTGATTCATACTGAAGAGATTGATCAAGTTGTTTATTATGCATCGCAGTCTGGCCGCTGTCCTGATTTCAGTCAGATAACAGTGGAAGATCTTCTCATTGTACCGCCTTTCTACGGCAGTCCGCTTACGGTGACCGGTACACTTGTTTTACCGCCATCGCCAGACCCTCAATCGTATGTGTTTACAGCCAATTCAGGAGACAGCACGGTTTCGGTTATTGATTCAGATTTAAACACTGTTGTAAAAACAATCCATTTTTCTGACGTGCCAACTAATCTAGGCGTTACTTTCGATAAAGCTTTCACGTATGTCCTCCATGGGAATACCAACCTTGTCTCAGTGCTAGATAATAAAACATTAACCATCATAAATACCATCACTGTTGGAGGAGGGCCGAGAAAGGTTGAATTTGATTCAACAGATGAGTTCGCGTACGTGATGGCCGCCGGATCTATATATATGATCAACATGGCCTCTCAATCGGTCATTGATGTCATTCCGATACCCGGCGCTTTAGACTTTGCTCTTGATCCCAATGGACAGTATGTCTATACCGCTAATGGAAGCAGTTGGTCGGTTGATAAATATGATGTAAATACTGGGCAGTTGGTAGAAAGTATCATAGATACATTTGAATTTCCCAGTTTAATTGCCACTCCTTACGCTGGAAATTTTGCGTATGTGTTGAATGGTGAGCTGCTGCCGAAAGGTGTAACGGAGATCAGTTTGTCACCATTAAGCAGGGGAGGCGACTTCAACCGTTTATTTGAAACTCTGAGGACGATTGTATTTTCTCGCGATAGCACTAGGGCTTATTTTCTAGAGCCATATAGTGAACCGTTTCTCATTAATAACTTATACGTAGTTAATACGGCTGGACAGAGGATCGTTGCAAACGTGTCTCTGCCCGGCGCCTTTGACCTCGCCGTAACACCTGATAATCAGTACATTTATGCAGCACAGCCCGACGACAATACCGTAACCGTGTACCGCACGAGTGATTATACAGCCATGACGGTGATTCCGGTTGGGACTGGTCCGTCAGCGATTGCCATGTAGCTTATTTCACAGGTTGAGAGAAGCAGAGCTGCGATAAAAAAATCGTTTATAAATAAATGAGCCGATCTGCTGGATGGCAGCCAGGATGATTAAAAACAGCAGTTCACTTATGGTGAAACTGAGCATCCACCAAACCCCGGCTCCTGTCAGCGCTCCCGCAAGCCCTTTTTTGAACAGGCTGCCATGCTGGAAAAGCTGCAGCAAGTACGTCCGCATAAAATACAATAAATACAAAATCAGTAACACCGTGAGTCCCATTGATACGACAAGGGGCGTGTGAAAGCGGAAAGGGACGGCTTTGACGATTTCGAACATGCATCCGAATATGATGACTTGGCATAATACAGCAGCCATCACGTGTGTTTGGCGGACGTTTTTATAGCTGTCACGCAGCGCTTTGACATCGTTGGCATTTCTGCTGCACAATCTATGCTGCTGGAAGTCGCAGCAGCTTCGATGAGACTGTGTGAGTTTCTGAAAAGCTGCTGTCATGTTTTTCACGGATTGGGTGACATAGTGATATGATTTTCTCTTCTCATAAGGAACTGCTTTTTATGAGGTTTATCTTCAAATCTAATGAGCAATGATGGTAAGATAGAAGCAGTTGAAGTTTACAAACTGAAGGATTATACTATTCAAGTCAAAGCGGAATGATGAAAAGGACGTGTCAAAATGAAACAAGAGACACCGATAACACTCCATGTGAAGTCTGTGATCGAGGATGACGGAAATGAGGAAGTCATCGAATTCCGTACTACCGGATTTTACTATGTAAAACAACAAAAAGTGTATCTATCTTATTATGAAGAACACGACCTGGGCAAAGTAAAAACGATTGTGAAGGTGAGCGAAGGCGAAGTCCTGATCATGAGGTCAGGCGCTGTTAAAATGAATCAGCGTTTCATAACGGGAGCTTCCACAATTGCGAAATATAAAATGTCATTTGGTGAGCTTGAGCTGCAAACAAGCACAAAATCGATTCAATCTGATCTCGGTGAAGAAAAAGGCCGAATCAGCATCGCATATGACATGCATGTCGGAGACGAGCAGCAGCATTTACATAATATGACGATCACGTATGAGGGAGGAACTCACGCATGAATATTGCGGAACAAATGAAGGACGTGCTGAAGGATGAGATCAAAGCGGCCGTTCTGAAAGCGGGCCTGGCGGACGAAAGCCAGATTCCAAGCGTACTGTTAGAAACGCCGAAAGAAAAAACACACGGTGATTATTCCACAAACATGGCGATGCAGCTGGCGAGAATCGCAAAAAAAGCGCCGCGCCAAATCGCTGAGGAGATCGTGGCGTCATTTGATAAAGGCAAAGCTTCCATTGAAAAGATGGATATTGCGGGACCCGGCTTTATCAACTTTTACATGAACAACAGCTACTTAACAAAACTGATTCCGTCCGTGCTTGAAGCGGGTGAACATTACGGAGAGACAAACATCGGACAAGGCGAAAAGATTCAGGTCGAATTCGTATCAGCCAACCCGACGGGAGATCTTCACTTAGGTCATGCGCGCGGCGCGGCGGTAGGTGACGCGCTGTGCAGCGTGCTTTCTAAAGCGGGCTATGATGTGAGCCGCGAATACTATATTAATGATGCGGGCAACCAGATTAACAACCTGGCGCTTTCCGTTGAAGTCCGTTATTTTGAAGCGCTCGGTCTCGAGAAATCGATGCCGGAAGACGGCTACCGCGGCGAGGATATTATCGCCATCGGGAAAAAGCTTGCCGAAGATTTCGGCGACCGTTTCGTACATGAAGAGGAGAGCGAACGCCAGGCGTTTTTCCGTGAATACGGCTTAAAGTACGAGCTTGATAAACTTCGCTCCGACCTGGAAAATTTCCGCGTGCCGTTTGACGTATGGTATTCTGAAACGTCACTGTACGAAAACGGAAAAATTGATCAGGCGCTCGAGGCGCTTCGCGAAAAGGGCCATGTATACGAAGAGGACGGTGCGACATGGTTCCGTTCCACAACGTTCGGCGACGATAAAGACCGTGTGCTGATCAAAAAAGACGGCTCATACACTTATTTGCTGCCGGATATCGCATACCATAAAGACAAACTTGACCGCGGATTCGACAAGCTCATCAATGTGTGGGGCGCGGATCACCACGGGTATATTCCGCGTATGAAAGCGGCAATTGAAGCGCTCGGTTACAAGAAAGGCACATTGGAAGTTGAGATCATTCAGCTCGTTCATTTATACAAAAACGGCGAAAAAATGAAGATGAGCAAACGCACGGGGAAAGCCGTAACGATGCGCGACCTGATTGAAGAGGTCGGCCTTGATGCGGTCCGTTATTTCTTCGCGATGCGCAGTGCTGATACGCACATGGATTTTGACTTGGATCTTGCCGTATCCACATCTAACGAAAACCCTGTGTATTATGCGCAATACGCACATGCACGTATTTGCAGCATGCTTCGCCAAGGGGAGGAGCAGGGACTTAAACCGGCGGCAGATCTTGATTTCAGCCATATTCAATCAGAAAAAGAATATGACCTGCTGAAAACGATCGGCGGCTTCCCTGAGGCAGTGGCAGAAGCGGCGGAAAAACGCATTCCTCACCGTGTCACAAACTATATTTATGATCTGGCTTCCGCTCTGCACAGCTTCTACAATGCGGAGAAAGTCATCGATCCGGAAAATAAAGAGAAGAGCCGCGCGCGTCTCGCTTTAATGAAGGCGACGCAAATTACGCTGAACAATGCGCTTCAGCTGATCGGCGTATCCGCTCCGGAAAAAATGTAATGATGATCAAAGGACAAAGTCTTCGGGCTTTGTTCTTTTTTTGTATATAAAGCGTGTGATGTAATTCACAATCCCGCACACTGAGTTTTTGTATGATAAGACTGATATTGAATCAGTGAAAGGGGCAAGCCGAATGATCAATCGTCAACATATTCAATTATCGTTGCAGTCATTAAGCTTAGTGGCAGGGTTTATGGTGTGGGTGCTGATTTCATCGCTCATTTCTCAAATGACATCAGATATTCATTTAAGCAAAGGCGAGATTTCATTGGTGACGGCGATTCCCGTTATTCTCGGATCGCTTCTCCGTATTCCTTTAGGATATTTAACGAACAGGTATGGCGCGCGGCTGATGTTTATGATCAGCTTCATCCTGCTTTTGTTTCCTGTATTTTGGATCAGTATCGCGGATTCTTTATTTGATTTAATCGCGGGCGGCTTTTTCTTAGGGATCGGGGGAGCGGTATTCTCCATCGGAGTGACGTCCCTCCCGAAATATTATCCGAAAGAAAAGCACGGTGTCGTCAATGGGATTTACGGTGCCGGAAACATCGGCACCGCCGTTACTACCTTTGCGGCGCCGGTTATCGCTCAAGCCGCGGGATGGAAAGCAACCGTGCAGATGTATCTTGTTTTGCTGGCTGTTTTCGCATTACTGCATGTTTTGTTCGGCGACCGGCATGAGAAGAAAGTCAAAGTTTCCATAAAGACACAAATGAAAGCCGTTTACCGAAATCATGTGCTGTGGATGTTGAGCCTGTTTTATTTTATTACGTTCGGCGCCTTTGTCGCCTTTACCATCTATCTTCCGAATTTTTTGGTTGAGCATTTTGGGCTGAGCCCTGCGGACGCCGGTCTGCGGACGGCCGGCTTTATTGCGGTCTCTACGCTGCTCAGGCCTGTGGGAGGGTTTCTTGCAGATAAACTGAGCCCGCTCCGCATTCTGATGTTCGTTTTCGCAGGGCTTACGCTGTCAGGCGTCATGCTGTCATTCTCCCCGACGATCGGCCTTTATGCGTTTGGATCGCTGACGGTGGCAGTCTGCTCAGGGATTGGAAACGGGACTGTATTTAAACTGGTGCCTTTCTACTTTTCGAAGCAAGCGGGGATTGCCAACGGTATTGTGTCAGCTATGGGCGGACTGGGCGGGTTTTTCCCTCCGCTGATTCTGGCAAGTGTATTTCAGGCAACAGGCCAATACGCGATCGGGTTTATGGCGCTTTCAGAGGTCGCGTTAGCCAGCTTTGTTCTTGTGATCTGGATGTATTGGCAGGAAAAAATGAAAACACATACGGAGAGAAACAGTCAGAGCCTCAATTCATAATGATCCATTCACAAGATTGTTAGTTTTTTCTGGGTGAGTGCAAATCAAGTCACGTTACAATATACATACGCAACGTGACTTTCTTCGAGGTGAGCTCATGAATATTCTCTCTGTCCGAAAATCTGATAAAGAACTTCTTTCCCGCGAACTGCATGAATTGCTGGAATCGATCAGTACGAAAAGGAAAATGAAAAAACACACGTATTTGTTTCAAGAAGGAATGGATGCAAAAGAGCTTTATCTGATTCAATCAGGACTCATTGAAATCGGCAAGCTGACGTCTGACGGAAAAGACCTGACGCTTAGAATCTGCCAAAAAAACGATATTGTCGGGGAATTGACGCTATTCACAGATGAGCCGAGATATATGCTCAGTGCGAAAGTGTTAGAGGATGGCGAGGTGCTCGTCATTAATAAAAACAAGCTGGAAAAGGAATTGATCCAAAACGGTGTTTTGACGTTTGAATTTATGAAATGGATGAGCACCCATCTTCGAAAAATCCAGTCCAAGATCAGGGACCTGCTTCTTCACGGCAAAAAGGGGGCGCTCTATTCCACCCTTATCCGCTTATCAAACAGCTACGGGGTGGATCGAAGCGACGGAATTCTGATTAACATTGTGCTGACAAATCAGGATTTGGCTAAGTTTTGCGCGGCGGCAAGGGAGAGCGTCAACCGCATGCTGGGAGACCTCCGCAAACAAGGGGTTATTTCGATAGACGAAACCGGAAAAATTATTTTGCACAAGCGGGACTATTTACGGTGTGAGATCGAGTGTGAAAATTGTCCGCTTGAGATCTGCAATATTGACTGAAAAAAACAAGGACAGCGGTGTCCTTGTTTTTTTACCTTGTGATAAACAGGCACATGACGGCAAGAAAGAAGCCGGCATTTACGATTTCCAGAATGCCGATCGTTTTCACCGGCCAGTCTCTTCCGTGAAAAAACCAGGCCCGCAGACTGCTTGGGATAAAAGCGAGAAACGCCCAGCCTGCCCCGAAAAGAGCCGATAAAAAGGGGAGCAAGAGGTGATATCCCCACGACCAGTATGCAAAGGTTCTGTTTTTTCTCTCCCGTATGACCGATTTCACGTAAAAAGAACTCCCGACAAAAAATAAAGCGGATTGCAAGAATAGAAACCAAGACCAGCCGTCAAGGGTTCCCGTTCCCAGCCAGCAGCTCGCAAGCCCGCCTGAACAAAAGAACAGAACACCTGCAATATCATTCGTGAGCGCCCGTTCGTTTTTTCGGCGGGCATAATGCGTATGTATGAGAAACAGCGGCAATAAAAAAACGCCGATCCAGACGAGCTGCGGCTTATGAAAGACAGAAATGATCAAAAAGCAGCAGGCCGGAAAACCGTAATACCATATCCACTTTTGATAGGGCTGAAGCTGTTTCTTTTTCAAAGCGAGCGAAACGGGATAAACCGCTAAGTATAGGAACAGCCAGCCCAAAAAGAGCGGAATATGCCAGAAAACCGGGCCTCCCTTGACCATGCCGAGTAAAAATGGAATCAGCAGCATCGCCCATGCGCCGTGCTGCTTCGGAATCATCGCCTTCATCGAAACCCTCCTTTTTATTTCATTATAAGTGCAAACACTCTCCTGATAAGTGACTTTTATCATACAAGCTGTGAAATACATCACTGCCGTGCGGGCTCAATCGGGCTACACTAAAGCTATCCTTAGCACAGGAGGCTTTCCTATGAATCAGTGTGACTATTTATTATTTCTGAAACAACTTCCTATGTTTAATGAAGTGCCTCTGTCCATTGTCGAAACCTTGCTGAAAAACGGGACGTTTATCCGCGGCTCATCTGACCAATCTCCATCCTTTCTTCATTCACAATCCGTTTATATTGTATTAAAAGGCAATATCTGTTTTACGGACAGCAGACTCCCTGAAGGGTCGCAAACCGTTGCGCTGTGGGAAAAAGGCGATGTGTTTCCGATTGATGAAAAAGGCGGGCTCTCTTTATCGCCTTTTATCTCAGTCAATGCCTCACCGGATATTCTGGTACTCCATATTCCATATTCCGTATTTAAGCAAATGATGTCTTACCATCCGCGGCTGCAAATGAACTTTTTGGCGATGCTTCAGCAAAATGTCTTCTGTTCTTATCAATTGTTTTTGCGGTATCTGCATACATCACGGGATGAAAACGCCGAACCCGGTTCTTAAACAGAACCGGTTTTTTTGATACGCCGGGCGTCCTCATATCGTTTGAAAATCCTTCCTGCTGCTCTGTGTGAACGTTTTGTGAAAAAAGCAGAGTGTGTGACATAGTTCACAAGGTGATGCGCCGTCTCTGTTTATAGTGTACATAGCATCACCTGACTCGGAAGGAGTGAACGATCATGAAGAAAAAGAAAATGAGTCCGTTGCTCAGGAGATTAAACTATTTTTCTCCTATCGAACATCATTCAAATAACCATAGCCAAACGACAAGCGAAGATCGTGATTGGGAGAATGTATACAGAAACAGATGGCAGTACGACAAAGTCGTTCGCTCCACCCACGGTGTCAACTGTACGGGTTCTTGCAGCTGGAATATTTATGTGAAAAACGGAATTGTCACGTGGGAAGGACAAAACTTGAATTATCCATCAACAGGCCCGGATATGCCTGATTTCGAACCGAGAGGCTGTCCGCGGGGGGCCAGTTTTTCTTGGTACATCTACAGCCCGCTCCGTGTGAAATATCCATATGTGCGCGGTGTGCTGATCAATTTGTGGCGGGAAGCATTGCAGGCGCATCATAATCCGCTGGATGCCTGGAAATCGATCGTCGAAAACCCTGAAAAAGCGAAGTCCTATAAACAGGCAAGAGGGAAAGGCGGCTTTGTCCGCGCGGAATGGCCGGAGGTGCTGAAGCTGATTTCAGCCTCTCTGCTGTATACAGTGATGAAATACGGGCCTGACCGGAATGTCGGTTTTTCTCCGATCCCGGCGATGTCCATGATCAGCCACGCATCAGGTTCGCGATTCATGTCGTTAATCGGCGGCCCAATGCTCAGTTTTTATGACTGGTATGCGGATCTTCCGCCGGCGTCCCCGCAAATTTGGGGCGACCAGACGGACGTTCCGGAGAGCAGTGATTGGTACAATTCAGGCTATATCATCACATGGGGCTCCAACGTTCCGTTAACGAGAACGCCTGATGCGCATTTTCTGGCGGAAGCCCGCTATAAAGGCGCCAAGGTTATTTCGATCAGTCCCGATTTTGCGGAATCCTCAAAGTTTGCGGATGACTGGCTGAGTATCCGCCAGGGGACTGACGGGGCGCTTGCGATGGCGATGGGTCACGTCATTTTGCAGGAATTTTACGTGAACCAAGAAACTGAACGTTTTATTGAGTACGCGAAGCAATACACCGATTTTCCATTCTTCGTCACTCTGTCAAAAGAGAACGGCGTGTATACAGCCGGGCGGTTTCTGCATGCGAAAGACATCGGGCGGCAGACAAAAAATGATCAGTGGAAGCCGGCGGTCTGGAATGAACAGACAGGTGCGTTTGCCATACCGCAAGGAACAATGGGCTCCCGCTGGGACGGGCAGCAGAAATGGAATCTGCACATGATCGACGAAGACACCGGGGAACAGATTGAGCCCCGTCTCTCCGTGCTCGGAATAGAGGACGAAATCGGCATGGTGCGCATTCCGTATTTTTCAAATGACGGAAACAAAGTGCTTGAGCGGAATCTTCCTATTAAAAAATTGGATCTGAATGGTGAGGAGACGTACGTCACGACCGTGTTTGACTTGATATTGGCCAACTACGGCGTGAACCGGGGCATCGGCGGACAATCAGCCGCATCTTATGATGATCCCCGTCCGTTCACACCTGCCTGGCAGGAACAGATCACGGGAATTAAAAGAGAAGCCGTGATACAGATTGCCAGGGAGTTTGCCCAAAATGCGATCGATACAGACGGCAGATCCATGATTATCGTAGGGGCCGGCATTAACCACTGGTTCAACTCCGACACGATTTACCGTGCGGTGTTAAATCTTGTTTTACTCGTAGGCGCCCAAGGCGTAAACGGCGGAGGCTGGGCCCATTACGTGGGGCAGGAAAAGCTCCGTCCGGCTGAAGGGTGGCAGACGATTGCAACCGCAAAGGACTGGGAAGGCGTGCCTAAACTGCAAAACGGCACCTCGTTTTTCTACTTTGCGACAGACCAGTGGCGTTATGAAGACCAGCCGATCAGTGACTTGGCTTCACCGATCGCTTCTTCATCCCGCTACAAGCATCACGCCGATTACAATGTGCTGGCGGCGCGATTAGGGTGGCTTCCGTCCTACCCGACATTCAATCAAAACGGCATTGATCTGTACAAAGAAGCTGAGAAGGCGGGGGCGGCGACACCTGAAGACGTAGGTGCGTACGTGGCCTCACGGCTTCAAGAGAAAAAACTGAAATTCGCGATTGAAGACCCAGACAATGAAGTGAATTTCCCAAGGAATCTCTTCGTATGGCGGGCAAATCTGATCTCAAGCTCAGGAAAAGGGCATGAATACTTTCTTAAGCATCTGCTGGGGACGACGAACGGTTTGATGAATGACGACAGCGACAGCATTCGCCCTGAAGAAATCAAATGGAGGGAGCAGGCACCGGAAGGAAAGCTCGACTTGTTAATCAACCTCGATTTTCGAATGGCGGGTACGGCGCTGTATTCCGATATCGTGCTGCCGGCGGCGACATGGTATGAAAAACACGATCTCAGCAGCACGGATATGCATCCGTTTATTCATCCATTTGCTCCGGCCATCTCGGCGCCGTGGGAATCGAAGTCAGACTGGGATATTTTCAAGGCGCTGTCAAAAGCCGTTTCCGATCTGGCGGAAGAAGTCGATATGGAGCCGGTGAAAGAGGTAGTCGCCACGCCGCTCCTCCACGACACGATGCAGGAATTGGCCCAGCCGTTCGGCAAAATCAATGACTGGAGCAAGGGTGAATGTGAAGCCATTCCGGGGAAAACGATGCCGAACATCCATGTCGTTGAACGGGATTACAAACACATTTTTCATAAAATGACCGCGCTCGGCCCTCATACGGCTTTAAAACCGAGCGGGACAAAAGGGATGAGCTGGTCGATTGCGGATGAATATGAATCACTCAAACAGAGACTGGGAGAAACCGATTCAAACAGCGTTGCCAAAGGATGCCCGAATATAAGTGAAGCGAAGCAGGCGGCGGAAGCGATTTTAACCCTGTCGTCCACCTCCAATGGAAAAGTCGCCGTGAAAGCATGGGAATCACTTGAAAACATCACAAACCTGAAGCTGAAAGACCTGGCGGAAGAGCGCGAGGAAGAATGCTTTACGTTCGAGCAAATTACAGCCCAGCCGAAAACGGTCATCACCTCTCCGGCCTTTACCGGCTCAGAAAAAGGAGGGCGCAGGTACTCGCCGTTTACGACGAATGTGGAAAAATTAATCCCGTGGCGGACGCTGACAGGCAGACAATCCTATTATGTCGATCATGAACTGATGATGGAATTCGGTGAAACGATGGCGACATTTAAACCGATCCTCCAGCACCGTCCGTTCCTAAGCAAGCGGCCTGATCAAGAGGGCAAAGAGATCGTTCTTAATTATTTGACGCCGCATAATAAATGGTCCGTCCACAGCATGTATTTTGATTCTCTGCCGATGCTGACGCTGTTCCGCGGCGGGCCGACCGTGTGGATGAATAAAGATGATGCTGCGGATACGGATATCAAAGACAACGATTGGATTGAATGCTTCAACCGAAACGGCGTTGTCGTCGCGAGAGCGGTTTTGTCTCACCGGATTCCTAAAGGAATGGCGTTTATGCACCATGCCCAGGACCGCCACATCAACGTGCCCGGCACAAAACTGACAAATAACCGCGGAGGCACCCATAACAGCCCGACAAGGATTCACGTCAAGCCGACACAGATGATCGGGGGCTATGCCCAGCTCAGTTACGGCTTTAACTATTACGGTCCAACAGGGAATCAGCGCGATCTGAATGTCGTCATCCGCAAGCTGAAGGAGGTCGATTGGCTTGAAGATTAAAGCGCAAATCGGGATGGTCATGAACTTGGATAAATGCATCGGCTGCCACACGTGCAGCGTCACCTGCAAAAACACGTGGACAAACCGTTCCGGTGCGGAATATATGTACTTCAATAATGTAGAAACAAAGCCTGGCATCGGCTACCCGAAGCAATGGGAGGACCAGGACAAATATAAAGGCGGCTGGACGTTGAAAAAAGGAAAGCTTGAACTGAAGTCAGGCCCGAAAACAAACCGGCTTGCAGGCCTTTTCTATAACCCGAACCAGCCGACGATTGATGACTACTATGAACCTTGGAACTATGATTATGAAACGTTAACAAACAGCCCGCAGAAAAAACACCAACCGGTGGCGCGCCCGAAATCGTCCTTAACGGGGGATTTCATGAATATCGAATGGGGCCCGAACTGGGAAGATGATCTCGCGGGCGGCCATATTACAGGGCTTGAAGATCCAAACGTTCAAAAAATGGAGGAATCCATTAAAACGGAATTCGATGAGGTTTTTATGATGTATCTGCCGCGTATTTGCGAACACTGCATCAATCCGGCGTGCGTGTCCTCCTGCCCGTCCGGCGCCATGTACAAACGCGATGAAGACGGCATCGTTCTCGTTGATCAAAACGCGTGCCGTTCATGGAGATATTGCGTCTCATCCTGTCCTTATAAAAAAGTCTATTTTAACTGGCAAACGAACAAAGCGGAAAAATGCACACTCTGCTTCCCGCGATTGGAGGCGGGGCTGCCGACCATCTGCTCCGAAACGTGTGTGGGCAGAATCCGCTATCTCGGCGTCATGCTGTATGACGCGGACAAAGTGGAGGAAGCGGCATCGGTTGAAAATGAAAAGGATCTCTACCATTCCCAACTGGACGTTTTTCTTGATCCGAATGATCCTGAGATTGCCAAACTGGCAAAAGAACAAGGCATCCCGGCTGAATGGATAGAGGCTGCGCAGCAATCGCCGATCTATAAAATGATCATTGACTGGAAGATTGCGCTTCCGCTTCACCCTGAGTACCGTACACTGCCGATGGTTTGGTACATTCCGCCGCTCAGCCCGATTATGAATCTCTTTGAAGGAAAAGGCAGCCGGCAAACGGCGGAAGCGATTTTTCCGGCTATCGACCAAATGAGAATTCCGATTGACTATTTGGCGCAGTTATTAACGGCGGGGGATACGGATCATATTCGGTCCACGTTAAAGAAAATGTCTGTCATGCGCCAGTATATGAGGGCGGTTCAGACGAATAAATCCATCGACCCGGCATTGGTCTCCAGTGTCGGCTTAACAGAACAGCAAATTGAAGACATGTACCGGCTGCTGGCGATCGCCAAATATGATGACCGCTTTGTGATCCCGAGCAGCCATCGTGAAGAAGTGTCTGATTTATACGCTGAACAAGGGAGCTGCGGCTTATCATTTTCAGGCGGCCCTGGCTCTTGTTTCTAATTTTTCATAAATGAGGTGTAATAACATGAACACCACAGACCGGCAAATGACGTTCTCCGCTCTTTCCGTTCTTCTCTCATATCCGGATGAAGAGTGGAGAGCCGGGCTTCCCGATTGGAAGGGTCTTATCCATGACATCACCAATCAGCAAATCCGGGAGAAATTGCTGCACTTTTTAGAGGCGGCAGCCGGCTTTTCTCCGCAAGCGCTGATTGAACACTATGTGTATACGTTCGATTTCGGAAAAAAAACGAATATGTACGTCACCTACTTTAACTCAGGCGAGCAGAGGGAACGCGGCATTGAATTGCTGCATTTAAAAAACACCTACCAGCAATCCGGTTTCCTGCCGACAGATAAAGAACTGCCAGATTACCTGCCGCTGATGCTGGAATTCGCCGCGGTTGCAGAGATTGAAGCGGCGAGAAGCGTGTTTGAGAAATACCTGTCCAATGTGAGAGAGCTGGCTTCCCGCCTCGAAAAAAATGACAGCATCTATGCTGAGCTGCTGCACGTGCTGCAGGCCGCGCTGGAAAACATCGGTGTGCGTGAAAGCATTGAAGAAGGGGCTGTTCAGGCATGAGCGGGCAGATCCTGTGGGGCGTTATGCCATACATTGTATTGACGATCTTTATCGGCGGGCATATTTACCGCTATCAGCATGACCAATTCGGCTGGACGGCGAAATCAAGCGAGCTGTTAGAAAAGAAAAAACTCGCCGCTGGCAGCACACTTTTTCATTGGGGACTGCTATGCGTTGTCGGCGGACATGTCATGGGAATTTTGATCCCGGAAGGCGTGTATGCTTCTCTTGGCATTTCCGAGCATATGTATCACAAAATGGCGATTGGCGCAGGCCTGCCGGCGGGGATCGCGGCATGTACCGGACTTGTCATCCTGACGTACAGAAGGCTGTTTGACAAAAGAATCCGCAAAACCAGCTCGCCATCGGATATCCTGACGCTCATCCTGCTGCTGTTCATGATGCTGTCGGGCGTTGCGGCCACATTTCTTAACATTGATTCGAAAGGCTTTGATTACAGGGCAACAGTCGGGCCGTGGTTCAGGGAAATTGTTTTGTTCCGGCCTGACGCTTCTTTGATGGAGAGTGTCCCGCTATGGTTTAAGTTTCATATCATCATAGGGTACGTCGTTTTTATCCTTTGGCCGTTTACAAGATTGGTTCACGTGTTCAGCCTGCCCCTCAAGTATTTGACGCGCAGCTATGTTGTCTATCGGAAACGCACGTAAAAATCCCCCCTGCAAGAGGGGGATTTTTCATGGTGAAAAAATAAAAACATAAGATATTTTCTGCCAAGGTAATGGCTGGGCGGCGGGGATTCCTGTTATGTTTTATTTGGAAATAACATCAACAAAAGGAGAGTGAAGAATGAAGCGGATTTTCCTCATTTTAGCCGCCTGTCTGATGACAAGCGCCGGCGTCCTGACACTCAGACATTCTCATGTATTAACCGGCGGCACAGCGGGACTGTCACTAAGCCTGTCATACTTGTTTCATTCCTCTTTTGCGATTATCTTCTTTCTGATCAATATCCCGTTTTATATATTTTCTCTCATCAGAATGGGAATCAAATTCACTCTATCCACCGTTTTTGCAGTCACAGTACTGACTCTGTTTACCGGCGCGGATCACTGGCTGCCGCCGGTCTCTGTTTCACCGCTTGCCGGGGCGATTTGCGGCGGGGCGCTGATCGGGTTCGGCCTGTCGCTCATGTTTTATCATCAGGCATCGCTCGGCGGCGCCAATATCCTCGCTTTATTTCTGCAAAAGCGCTGCGGATGGAATCCGGGTGCCGTTAATTTCCTCTTCGATTTTGGCGTCGTGCTGGCCGGCATTTTTTCCGTCGGGTTGCTGAAAGGGCTCTTCTCCTTAGTGTCGATAGCGGTCACCGGTCTGATCATCGGCATCTTCAAAAATAAAATCAAAGGCAGCTGCTCGCTCAATCCGGCATTGCTTCAGAACATCACACCCGGCCAATCACAAGAAGCTTCATCATAAGCCTTTCCGCTCGTGCGGAGAGGCTTTTTCATATGTTTACAGGCCTGAAAACAGAGGGTATACAGAGATATCGGATCAGATGGGAGAGAGTCGGGATGCTGAAAAGGAGACTGGAATTTTGCTTTTTATATATGATGCTTATCGGAGCATATGTCATATGGTTTTTTCCGGTTTCCAGGCTTGAGTTTTACGGAGGGGTGCTTTGTTATGCAAGCATTATTTTGTTCAGCATTTATTCGTTAATTCTTGAAAACCGCACCTCGCAGCACACGCTGTTATGGATTCATATTCTTGTGTTTTTTCCGATCGCCGGGTACTTATTTTACCTTTTTTCCGGCCAGCTTTATGAAAAAGGCAAGCTGTTCAGGTCGAAACGGACATACAACCGGGAAAAGCTGAGAACGATATTTGATATGGAACAAACTCCCGACCTGACCGGGCTGAAAGGAAATCAGAAGCGTTTCTTTCAATATTCAATCAAGGCGTCCCATATGAATATCAATACAAAAAGCAGGCTGAAGATGCTCAAAAACGGGGACGAAACATTTCCGGAGCTGTTTGAGGCGCTCCGGGAGGCCGCGTCATTTATACATATTGAGTATTACATGTTCAAATCAGACATGCTCGGGCACAAGATGATGGACATTATGATGGAAAAGGCGCGTCAAGGCGTGGAAGTGCGGTTTTTGTTCGACGCGGCCGGCAGCCTGAAGCTGGCCGGAAAAGATATTAAAAAACTGAAACGCGCGGGCGTGAACATCGTCCCGTTTCTGCCGCTGAAATACGGTTTTTTCAACCAAAAATTCAATTTCAGAAATCACCGCAAGATCGTCATCGTTGACGGGAAAGTCGGTTTTGTCGGCGGGCTGAATGTCGGCAAGGAGTATATCGGCAAAGACCAAGATGTCGGCTTTTGGCGGGACACCCATATGAAAGTCGAAGGAGAAATCGTTCAGACGCTCCACAGCATTTTTATGCTTGATTGGGAATACGTTTCGGATGAGGTGCTGATTGATCAGAAAGCATATACCCGCCCGGTTGCGGCAGAAAGCGGCGGCGTCTATCAAGTCGTTCCGACAGGCCCCGATATGAAGGAGCGGATGAGCGATCTGTATTATGCCATGATAGCGGCGGCCGAATCGTCTGTATGGATCGCGACGCCTTATTTCGTGCCGAATGAGCCGATCCGCACAGCGCTAAAGGAGGCTGCTGCCAGAGGCGTCCGGGTGCGTGTCATGGTGCCGGAAACCAATGACGGATTTTTAACCCAGTACGCGACGAGATCATATTTCCCCGAGCTTCTTCGCGAAGGAATCGAAGTCTATTCTTATCAAAAAGGCTTTATGCATCAAAAGGTGCTCATCACTGACGGAAACCTCGCCTCTGTCGGGACGGCGAATATGGACATGAGAAGCTTTCAGCTGAACTTTGAAGTCAATGTCTTTTTTACGGATCAAGAGGCGATCAAAGATCTTGAAGCGCATTATCTGGAGGATATGAAGGAGTCTGAAAAAATCAGCCCCGTCCGTTTCTATAAGCGCACATTATGGGAAAGAACGAAGGAATCCTTCGCACGGTTATTTTCCGGCGTTTTATAAAAAACGCTTTTAAAACTCCTTGTGTATAGTATAATTGAGAAATATTATCATTAAGAACGAGGCACAAGGAGGACGGAATCGTGCTGCGACAATTTTTTTCTTATTATAAACCGTACAAAAAGCTGTTTTTTCTCGACTTCTTTTCTGCCATCGCCGGCGGATTGATGGAGCTGAGTTTTCCTCTGATTGTCAATTACTTTATCGATACATTGCTTCCGGGGCGGGATTGGAGTCTGATTATTTTGACTTCCGCTGCTTTATTCGGGGTCTACGCCCTCAGCTCGGCACTTCAGTATGTTGTGACGTATTGGGGCCATATGCTCGGCATTAACATTGAAACCGATATGCGGAAAAAGCTTTTCGACCATCTGCAAAAGCTTTCGTTCAAATTTTACGATAACAACAAAACGGGCAGTTTAATGTCCAAGCTCACCAATGATTTGATGTATATCGGAGAAACCGCCCACCACGGGCCTGAAGACCTGTTTATCGCGATCATGACGATTTTGGGCGCGTTCGGTGTGATGCTGTTCATTAACTGGCAGCTTGCGCTGTTGACTTTTATCATTATGCCGGTCGTCATATGGCTTGCTTTGTATTTCAATAAAAAAATGACCTCTGCATTTACAAAACTGAACAAAGACGTCGGGGACTTCAGCGCGAGGGTTGAAAACAATATCGGCGGCATCCGTCTTGTTCAGGCTTTCAGCAATGAAGCGTTTGAAACGCAGCGGTTTGACGTGAACAATCAGCGTTTCCGCAAAACAAAGCTGACGTCATATAAAATCATGGCGAAAAACGGCTCGATCAGTTACATGCTGACAAGATTCGTCACGCTGTTCGTCTTATTGTGCGGCACATGGTTCGTGATCCGCGGATCGTTATCTTACGGGGAATTCGTCGCTTTTGTGCTGCTGACGAACGTTCTGTTCCGTCCGATTGATAAAATCAACGCGATTATTGAGATGTATCCGAGAGGCATTGCCGGTTTTAAAAGCTTTATAGAAATACTGGAAACGGAGCCTGATATCAAGGACGCCCCGAACGCGAGACATGTGTCCGGTTTAAAAGGGAATATCCGTTATGATGGTGTGTCATTCGGTTACGAAGAAAACAGTCCGGTTCTGTCGGGAATCAATTTGTCCATTCATGCCGGGGAGACAGTCGCATTCGTCGGGCCTTCGGGAGCGGGAAAATCAACGCTGACAAGTCTGCTGCCGCGCTTTTATGAGCCGTCTGAAGGCGTGATTTCCATTGACGGAATCGATATTAAGGACATGACGCTGTCATCATTGCGCGGACAAATCGGCGTCGTCCAGCAGGATGTCTTTCTGTTTTCCGGCACATTGCGGGAAAACATTGCTTACGGGCGGCTCGACGCGTCTGAGGAAGAAATCTGGCAGGCCGTCCGCCAGGCGCATTTAGAGGACTTGGTAAACGGGTATCCCGACGGTTTAAACACGGTGATCGGCGAGCGCGGCGTGAAACTGTCAGGCGGGCAGAAGCAGCGGCTTTCCATCGCCAGAATGTTTTTGAAAAACCCGTCGATCTTAATTTTAGACGAGGCTACATCAGCCCTCGATACAGAAACGGAAGCCGCCATTCAAAAATCGCTGCAAGAGCTGTCTGAAGGACGCACGACGCTTGTGATCGCCCATCGGCTGGCTACGATTAAGGATGCGGACAGGATCGTCGTCGTCACGAAAGAAGGCATCGCTGAACAAGGTCATCATAAGGAACTGCTGGCATCCGGCGGCATGTACCAGAGACTTCATCAGGCCCAATTCGGCGAGCTGATTCATTAATAAAAGAAAAAGGATAGACGAGCGGGGGCCGGGCAGCCTCCTGTCTATCCTTTTTTTATGTAGTCCGTATTTAATGGGCTTCTTTTTGCGCAGGTTCGATGATATGTTTGAAACGGTCAACAAGCTGCACCGCTTTCTTTCCTTCCACTACAATTAAATATTCTTGTTCTTTATGGGCCATTCTGAACGTTTCCAGCTCAATGATATCTTTGATTTTGCACATCGTTTTTTTAGAGTAGATATACAGCTCGTGGCCTCCCGTGTGGCAAAGCTGATAAAGCTGAAGCATGTTTCGTAAAGTGAACTTCTTAGCGGCTATTTTCAAAGATGTAATGTTTTTCATGTGTTTTCTCCTCCGTCTGATGGTCTGTTATTTCGGAAATTCCCCATATAAACGGGTGATAAACCTGGTTATGCCTTCCACTTCAGCACTCCGCCCGCCAGGCGTTTGACTCCGCGGATGGCGCTTAATTCTTCGACGAGCCGGAGCAGCGCCCGGTCTTTTTCTTTCGCCTCAATCATAAAATCGATGTCCGTATCCCATTGTCGAAACCGCTCCAGCACCGGCAGAATAAAATTCGCATCCACATAGTCCGCATGACTGCGTATGGCTGATTCTGATTTTGGCGAGGAGAGATGGACCTTCGGCTTTAAGCCGATCCGCTGCCATGTTTTGATCATCCGCGGAAGAATGTCATCTAAATCAGCGTCATCGGTCGGATTGGCGTAAAAATGGTGATAATCAAACACAAACGGAATACCTTCTTGTTCACATACACTGAGTGTTTCCTCGGACGTATATGTTTTATCATCGTTTTCTAAAGTCATCCGCTGTTTGATGACATCGGGAAGTTCTTTCAGATTCACGCGGAACCGGCCAAGCGCGCTTTGTTTGTCACCGTAAGCGCCTCCGACATGGATGTTGATGACGGAACGGTCCGCGATGCCCATTGCGTCCAGCATGTCATAATGATAGGCCATATCCTTGACCGCATTTGCGGTAATCTCCTGTTTCGGGCTTGTAAAAAGCGTGAATTGGTTCGGATGAAAGCTCGTTCTGAGATCATATTTTCTGACCAGCCCGCCGATCTCACGAAACTCCTGGCGAAACGGCGTGACAAAATCCCACAGCACATCCGGATGGGTGGCGAGCGGCACAATCGAGCTTGAGAACCTGTACAGCGGGATGCCGTGGCTGATCACATAGTGGATGGTGCGCAGCGTATTGGTGAGATTGGCTTTCGTCACAGAAAGCAGGGCGTCTTTCCGCTCACTGCGGGAAAGCTTGGTATAGCGCGCATATGTTAAGGTTTTTGCGGGGGACGCGTCCCAAAGGCACATGGCGTTTGCGACGAATCCGAATCTGAACAGCATATGGTTTCTCCTTTATAAAAAGTAAGATATGGCCTTTCCCAGCCATTCTGCAGGAAGCTGTCTGACGGAGCGCTGTTTCACTTTTTCTAATGTGAGAAGCTCGGATTTTTCGATATCCTGCTTTATGGTTGAAAGCACTTCCTTTGTAAAGGCTTCATCATGAATGATGACATTCACCTCTTCATTCCAGAACAGGCTCCGTTTATCAAAATTCGGCGTGCCGATAATGCTGATGCGGTCATCAATAATGAAAGCTTTGACATGATAAAAGCCTTGATAATACCGATAGATGAGGCAGCCGGCCTTCAGAAGCTCGGGATAATAGGTAAAAGCTGTTTCCCGAACGAGCGGGTGGTCTGACTTCATCGGCACGATCAAGATGACTTTGACGCCTTTTCGGCAGGCTGAAATAAGCGCTTCCTGAAGCTTTTTGCTCGGTACATAATAAGGCGTGCCGATAATGATTTTTTTCTCCGCCTTACGGATGCAGTTTTCATAATGCGACTCAAGCGAAAAACCGTCAGATGCATATGTCCTATGAGAGATATTCCCTTCGGATAATGCCGGATAAACCCCGGGTGATCCGGGTGCTTTTCCGGTGTTTCGTTTCAGATCGCTTACAAAAAGAGTCTGAAGATCCGCCGTGCCTTCGCCGGTCATCCGCAGGTGATAATCCTCCCAGTTTCCGAACTTCGCTTTTTTGCCGAGGTACTCTTCAGCGATATTAAAACCGCCGACATAGCCGATTTTGCCGTCAATGACGGTCACTTTCCGGTGATTCCGTTTTTGCAGCCTGAAAAAAAGAAACGGAAATGCCGGTTTATTTAGAAAATGAACGTGAACGCCGGCTTTTTTCATCGTTTGAATGGAAGGCTTTTTCACTTGGCGGCTGCCCGCCCAATCGAGCAGCAGATATACGGAGACGCCGGCCTGGGCCTTTTCCTTCAATAAATGAAACATCTCATGGCTGACTTGATCGTTCTTCATAATAAAAAACATCATATGAATAGAAGAGACGGCTTGGCGGATATCAGCCGTCATCTGCCGCACAAGCTCGCTGCCGCAGTGAATGAGTGTGATATCACTCTTTTTCGGGTCAAAAACGGGCTCATACGCCTGTTTTTTGTACGCCGCTCGGCCAAGCAGCATATCAAGCAGCATAAGTGCGATCAATATGATAAAAATGACAAGCAACACAAAAATGACCTTCATACCGACGCTCCTTTCCGAAGTATTCGTAGTGTGCCCTGAGAATGTGAATTTAATTATTGACTGAACACTCATTCATTATTTATGATAAAGTAAAGATATGACAATGAAGAGGGGTATCAGAACAAAGGGGGAGACAAGATGAACGCATTTCTCATGGTAAACGCGCTGCTGTTTTCAGCTGTAACCGCTTACGCCGTTTATTTATTCGTTTACCTGATCAGAACGAGGATCGCTTATATTAAGCTCGGCCAAAGGGAAGAATTTGATAAACGCCTGAAAGAACGTCTTCAGAAGATATGGGTGAATGTGTTCGGACAAAAAAAACTGCTGAAAGATAAAAAGAGCGGCATCATCCACGTTCTGTTTTTTTACGGTTTTATACTCGTTCAGTTCGGCGCAATTGATTTTATTCTGAAAGGGCTGCTTCCTGACCGTCATCTGCCGTTCGGTCCGCTTTATCCGGCGTTTACCTTTTTTCAGGAAATCGTCACGTTTCTGATTTTAATCGCCGTAGTCTGGGCGTTTTACCGGCGCTACATTGAAAAACTCGTCAGACTGAAACGCGGGTTTAAAGCGGGGCTTGTCCTGCTGTTTATCGGCGGACTGATGGTGACGGTGCTTCTCGGGAACGCCATGAACCTTTTATGGCACGATCATTCTCTGTCTTGGACGGAGCCGATCGCTTCCTCCATTGCGTTTGTGCTCGGCGGTCTTTCAGCGCCGGCTGCCGCCGCCGTGTTTTATGTTTCATGGTGGCTTCATCTGTTGTTTTTGCTCAGCTTTTTAGTGTACGTGCCGCAATCAAAGCATGCGCACTTAATTGCGGGTCCGGCGAATGTGTTCCTCAGCAGGCTGGATTCAAAAGGAAAGCTGGAAAAAATCGATTTCACCGATGAGACGAAAGAAAGCTACGGCGTCGGAAAGATTGAAGACTTCCGCCGCTCTCAGCTTGTCGACCTTTACGCCTGCGTCGAATGCGGCCGCTGTACAAATATGTGTCCGGCCTCCGGTACGGGCAAGATGCTCTCGCCGATGGACCTCATTTTAAAGCTCAGAGACCATTTGACGGAAAAAGGCGCTGCGGTGACGTCAAAATCTCCGTGGGTGCCCGCGCCCGTTTTTCAGCACACGAAAGCGAATCAGCTCGCCGCGGCTTCCTCAGGGGGAGGATCGCGTGAAGCGGCCGCAGCCATTGATTACAACCCGAGCTTAATCGGCGAGGTCATCACGGAAGAGGAGATTTGGGCGTGCACCACTTGCCGCAACTGTGAGGATCAATGTCCGGTCATGAATGAACACGTTGATAAAATTATCGATCTTCGCCGTTATCTTGTGCTTACGGAAGGGAAGATGGACAGCGACGCGCAGCGGGCCATGACAAGCATTGAAAGACAGGGAAACCCGTGGGGCTTAAACCGGAAAGAGCGGGAGAACTGGCGGGAGCAGGCTGATACAGAAATTCCGACAGTGAGTGAAATGAAAAAACAAGACAAAGAGTTCGACTATTTGTTTTGGGTCGGATCAATGGGTTCCTACGATAACAGGAGCCAAAAGATTGCCGTCTCATTTGCAAAGCTGCTTAATGAAGCGGGCGTATCCTTTGCGATTCTCGGCAATAAGGAAAAAAACTCAGGCGATACGCCGCGCCGTTTGGGCAACGAGTTTCTGTTCCAAGAGCTGGCGGAACACAACATCGGCGAATTTGAAAAACACGGAATCAAAAAAATCGTCACGATTGATCCGCACGCCTATAATATGTTCAAAAATGAATATCCTGATTTCGGATTCCGGGCCGAAGTCTATCATCATACTGAATTATTAGCCGAGCTTGTGTCACAGGGGAAACTAAAACCGCTTCACCCGGTGAATGAAACGATTACCTTCCATGACTCGTGCTATTTAGGAAGATACAATGAAGTGTATGAGCCGCCGAGAGCGATCTTAAAAGCCATTCCGGGCGTTCAATTGAAGGAAATGGAGCGCAGCCGCGAAAACGGGATGTGCTGCGGCGCCGGAGGAGGGCTCATGTGGATGGAAGAAGAAACGGGAGCGAGAATCAACACGGCCCGGACTGAGCAGGCGCTTTCTGTCAGTCCGACGGTCATCAGTTCCGGATGTCCTTACTGTCTGACCATGCTCGGCGACGGTACGAAAGCGAAAGAAGCCGAAGACGCGATCGGCACTTATGATGTCAGTGAATTGCTCGCCATGTCTGTATTCGGCGCTGAAAAACAAGAGTCTTTATAGAAAGAAGCGTGCCGCCGGCGCATATGCCGGCGGCTTTGTTTTCGCACATCAGCCGATTTATGAAGGGACGGCTCTAAAATTTCTTAAATTACGCTGTTAAGGGTAGCATATTCTGTTTTAATTTGTTTATAATGAGAGGTATGGTTTATGAACAAAACAATACAAATTCGTTCTTATTATAGGATAGAAACAGATACATATAAGTAATAGAAAGGGAGTGTCCGACCTTGAGTATCAAACAATATTCTCAGGAACAGCTGAAGCAGATGGCTTTAGTTGAAATCGCTCACGAAATTTTCTCAGAACATAAAAAACCGGTTCCGTTCCAGGAGCTGCTGAATGAAATGATCTCCTTGCTCGGTGTTACGAAAGAGGAACTGGGCGACCGTATCGCCCAATTTTATACAGACCTGAACATTGACGGCCGCTTTATTGCTCTGTCAGACCAGACGTGGGGGCTTCGCAGCTGGTATCCGTACGATCAGCTGGACGAAGAAACACAGCCGACTGTAAAAGCGAAAAAGAAAAAAGCGAAAAAAGTCGTTGAAGAAGATCTCGACCTTGATGAATTCGAGGAAGTTGATGAAGATGACATCGATCTCGATGAAATAGAAGAAGATATTGACCTTGACGCAGACAGCTTCGACGACGAAGATATCGATGAAGAAGATGACGACGAGCTTGAGATCGAAGACGATGTGATTGAAGAAGATGAGGAAGATTATGATGATGAGGAAGAGGAACGCAAAGACTGATTTTATATCAGCAAAACGATCTTGACTTTCATTGTCGAACTATGTAGTATGTATTTTGGGCTCTTCAAAAAGAAGAGAATTCATAAGAGTGCTACGCTCCCTTTCAAGAAATTGAAAGGGAGCTTTCTTATTTTCATCTCCCAAATTCTTTTACACATCATTTGTTTTTAGTGAAATGATTTTCTATAAAACGGCACATTTTAAGGAATGTAGCGCAGACCGAAGAGAGGAGCAAACGAAATGACGAAATATATTTTTGTAACCGGGGGAGTTGTATCATCACTCGGAAAAGGAATTGTGGCTGCGTCACTTGGCCGCCTTTTGAAAAACAGAGGCATGAGCGTCACTATCCAAAAATTTGACCCTTATATCAACGTTGACCCGGGAACGATGAGCCCGTACCAGCACGGTGAGGTATTCGTTACCGATGACGGCGCTGAGACTGACCTTGACTTAGGGCATTATGAGCGTTTCATTGACATTAATCTGAACAGATTCAGCAACGTGACGACCGGCAAAATTTATTCTGCCGTATTGAAAAAAGAGCGCCGCGGGGACTACCTCGGCGGAACGGTTCAGGTCATTCCGCATATCACAAATGAACTGAAAGACCGCGTGTACCGTGCAGGCAAAGAAACAAACGCAGATGTAGTCATTACTGAGATCGGCGGAACAGTGGGAGACATCGAATCCCTTCCGTTCCTTGAAGCCATCCGTCAAATGAAAAGCGACATCGGCCATGAAAACGTGATGTACATTCACTGTACGCTTGTTCCGTACATCAAAGCGGCGGGCGAGCTGAAAACAAAACCGACGCAGCACAGCGTAAAAGAGCTGAGAAGCCTCGGTATTCAGCCTAATATCATCGTCGTGCGCACGGAAATGCCGATTTCTCAAGATATGAAAGATAAAATCGCGCTCTTCTGCGATATTGACACGAAAGCGGTCATCGAGTGCGAAGATGCGGACAACCTTTACTCCATCCCGCTTAACCTTCAGGAGCAGGGACTCGATAAGCTTGTCTGCGATCATATGAAATTAGAATGCAAAGACCCGGATATGACGGAATGGAAAGACCTTGTCACGAAAGTGAAAAACTTGTCTAAAACCATTACAATCAGCCTCGTCGGTAAATACGTCGAGCTTCAGGATGCTTACATTTCAGTCGTTGAATCACTGCGCCACGCCGGCTATGCGTTTGACGCTGATGTGAAGATCAAATGGATTAACGCCGAAGAAGTGACAGAAAGCAATATTCAAGAGCTGACTAGCGGCACAGACGGAATCATCGTGCCCGGCGGTTTCGGAGATCGCGGCGTAGAAGGGAAAATCATCGCCGCCAAGTATGCGCGTGAGAATAAAATTCCGTTCTTCGGCATCTGCCTCGGTATGCAGATTGCATCCATTGAATATGCGCGAAACGTATTAGGTCTGGAAGGGGCTCACTCTGCGGAGATCGATCCGTCCACTCCTTATCCGATCATCGACCTTCTGCCAGAACAAAAAGATGTCGAGGATCTTGGAGGAACGCTTCGTCTCGGACTGTACCCTTGTAAGCTCCAGGAAGACACGAAAGCCTTCGAAGCGTATGCGGATGAAGTGGTATACGAACGCCACCGCCACCGTTATGAATTCAACAACGAATACAGACAGCAAATGGAAGAGAACGGTTTTGTGTTCTCAGGAACAAGCCCTGACGGCCGTCTTGTGGAAATCATCGAGCTGAAAGACCATCCTTGGTATGTCGCTTGCCAGTTCCACCCTGAGTTCAAATCAAGACCGACAAGACCTCAGCCTTTATTCAAAGACTTTATCGGCGCTTCCGTACAAGCTGCAGAACAGAAGTAATAAAAAAAGACTTGCCTCCTTTAAAAGCGGCAAGTCTTTTTTCTGCATCAGGCATATTCCTGCATCATTTCCTTTAACGTAAAGGACAGTGCGTGATAGACATACAGGCCTGTCATTAATGAAGGAAAGCCGTATCTTGTCCCGTCTTCATCAGGCAGAAGCGGCATTTTTAATTTGCTGTCAATATGAACATCACAAAATGCCTCAATCCCGGTTTGATCTTTGATGACAGGAGATACGCCAACGAGGCCGATCCCTTTTTCATAAAGCTTTTGAGCCAGAGCCTGTTCTTCAGCCGTGCCCGGACCTGAACAAAACATCAGCACCCTGTCGCTTTCTGTAATCGAATCAGCTGTATCCGGAAACGCTTTGACGGAAGGCATCGGTTCTGAGCCGAGTTCCGCCTCGCACAAAATGCCCTGCATCTCATTTGCGCCGTATAAATAAATGGTATGACCGCTGACGGCTGCCTGCGCCAGCAGGCGCGCGCCGTCTTCTATTGCTTCGGATTCCTTATCCTGAATGCGGGAAAAAATGCCTGCAAGCTGCGTCGTAAATATCTTTAACATGAGTGAAACCTCCTTTACACATACAAGAACAGTATACAACAAAAGAGAAAATGCTCAGAAAATGTCGGAAAGTAGACTATTATAATTAAAGGAAATGTGAAAATCAAACAGAATACATAAACAACTGCTTCCTTTTGACGAAAATGATAATATTGGGGTGTAAAATGATGAATGAAAAGATTTTAATCGTAGATGACCAATACGGTATACGCATATTGCTCAATGAAGTGTTTCATAAAGAAGGGTACCAGACGTTTCAGGCCGCCAACGGCATACAGGCGCTGGACATCGTAACGAAAGAACGGCCCGATCTCGTGCTTTTAGATATGAAAATCCCCGGCATGGACGGAATCGAAATTCTCAAGCGCATGAAGATGATCGACGAATCCATCCGCGTCATTATCATGACCGCTTACGGAGAACTCGATATGATTAAGGAATCAAAAGAGCTCGGAGCGCTGACCCATTTTGCGAAACCTTTTGACATTGATGAGATCAGAGACGCGGTGAAAAAATATTTACCTCTAAAATCGAATTAATAAAATTAGAAACAATTATGTCATTGTGTTGCCGATTTGTCGAAAAGTTGGTATCCTAGAGATGGAGAAAAAGCGATCTGTTGTTTTACATATGACAGGTTTTTATGGTCATGCTATAGGTGGAAAGCTTTTTTCGAGAAGAAGCAAATCAGGCTACATAAGGAGGACTTTCGACATGCCTTTAGTTTCAATGACGGAAATGTTGAATACAGCTAAAGAAAAAGGATATGCTGTTGGACAATTTAACTTAAATAACCTTGAGTTCACTCAAGCTATTTTACAAGCAGCAGAAGAGGAAAAATCCCCGGTTATTCTTGGTGTTTCAGAAGGCGCGGGACGCTACATGGGCGGCTTCAAAACAGTGGTTGCCATGGTTAAAGCTCTTATGGAAGAATACAAAGTGACAGTTCCTGTCGCCATTCACTTAGACCACGGTTCAAGCTTTGAATCTTGTGCGAAAGCGATTCATGCAGGTTTCACTTCTGTAATGATCGACGCATCTCACCACCCGTTTGAGGAAAACGTAGCAACTACAGCTAAAGTGGTTGAGCTTGCTCATTTCCACGGCGTTTCAGTTGAAGCTGAGCTTGGAACTGTAGGCGGACAGGAAGATGACGTGATCGCTGAAGGCGTAATCTATGCTGACCCTAAAGAGTGTCAAGAACTTGTAGAGCGCACTGGCATCGACTGCCTTGCACCTGCACTGGGTTCTGTTCACGGTCCTTACAAAGGCGAACCGAACCTCGGTTTCAAAGAAATGGAAGATATCGGCAAATCAACCGGCCTTCCATTAGTACTTCACGGCGGTACAGGAATTCCGACTGCCGACATTAAAAAATCAATCTCACTTGGTACGGCTAAAATCAACGTAAACACTGAAAACCAAATTTCTTCTGCAAAAGCTGTCCGCGAAACATTGGCAGCTAAGCCGAACGAATACGATCCTCGTAAATATCTTGGACCTGCTCGTGAAGCGATCAAAGAAACGGTTATCGGCAAAATGCGTGAGTTCGGTTCTTCAAACCAAGCTTAATCCAATGTAACATCCATAAACCGCCTGACAGCATTGACAGGCGGTTTTATGTCTTACCTTTAGAAAGCGCAATCATGTTTTACAGTTCTGAAAATTTATTACTGGGGAGGCTTTCCTTATGTTATTTTTCATTGATACAGCAAACATTGACGAGATTAAAGAAGCTTATGAACTTGGCGTTCTTGCCGGAGTTACGACAAACCCTAGTTTAGTGGCGAAAGAAGCTGACGTGTCTTTCCATGACAGACTTCGTGAGATTACGGAAGTCGTGAGCGGATCAGTAAGCGCGGAAGTCATTTCCCTGAATGCTGAAGAGATGATTGAAGAAGGTAAAGAACTTGCGAAAATCGCACCGAATATCACGGTGAAAATCCCGATGACGTCTGAAGGGTTAAAAGCCGTAAAAGCGCTGAGCGACCTGAACATTAAAACAAACGTAACGCTCATCTTCAGTGCCAACCAGGCGCTTTTGGCGGCAAGAGCCGGAGCGACTTATGTATCTCCGTTCTTAGGCCGTCTGGATGATATCGGCCATAACGGTCTTGAACTGATTTCAGAAATCAGACAGATTTTTGACATTCATGATATTGATACACAAATCATCGCAGCTTCCATCCGTCATGCGCAGCACGTGACTGAAGCCGCTTTACGCGGTGCGCATATCGGTACGATGCCGCTTAAAGTCATTCACCAGCTGGCGAAACATCCGTTAACGGATAAAGGCATCGAGCAATTCTTGGCAGACTGGAATAAATAGGTGAAAAGGGCGGCAAACCGGTTGCATCCGTTTGCCGCACCCTTATGTTTTCCTGTTTGGCAGCGGGCCTTCAGTATCAAAGTGAAGAGTGTGTTTCCCCGGAATGTGAACCCGGCGGGCCTCTGTGCATCCTGTGTTAAAAATGCCCCGCAAAGCTTCGCTATTTTCTTCCTGTTATTTTATAATGTCCTTGTATTCTTTCTCTTCGAATTGGCTACATTTTGGACAAGAGCTTTATTTGCAGAGACAGAATAAAATGCCATTTTATTTACGCTCCGCAGCTATCTTCTTATGGAAGGAGACTATCATGGAAAAGTTGAATATTGCCGGCGGCGATCCGTTAAACGGAACCGTACATATCAGCGGTGCGAAAAACAGCGCCGTCGCATTGATACCCGCAACCATTCTGGCAAATTCCGAAGTAACGATCGAAGGGCTTCCGGAGATCTCAGATATTGAAACGCTGCGTGACCTGCTGAAAGAAATCGGCGGAAACGTCCATTTTGAAAAAGGAGAAATGGTCGTCGACCCTTCCCCGATGATCAGCATGCCGCTTCCCAACGGCAAAGTGAAAAAACTCCGCGCTTCCTATTACTTAATGGGCGCGATGCTGGGCCGCTTCAAACAGGCGGTCATCGGACTGCCGGGCGGATGCCATCTCGGGCCGCGGCCGATTGACCAGCATATCAAAGGGTTTGAAGCGCTTGGGGCGGAAGTCACCAATGAACAAGGCGCGATTTATCTGCGCGCCGAAAGGCTGAGAGGCGCACGGATTTATTTAGATGTCGTCAGCGTCGGAGCGACGATCAATATCATGCTTGCCGCTGTACTGGCTGAAGGTAAAACCGTGATAGAAAACGCCGCCAAGGAACCTGAGATTATTGATGTTGCCACATTGCTCACCAGCATGGGCGCAAAGATCAAAGGCGCGGGAACCAATGTAATCAGAATCGACGGCGTAAAAGAGCTGCACGGATGCAGGCATACGATCATTCCGGACAGAATTGAGGCGGGCACCTTTATGATCGCCGGCGCCGCGATGGGGAAAGAAGTCATTATTGATAATGTCATACCGACTCACCTGGAGTCATTAACGGCGAAGCTCAGGGAAATGGGTTTTCACATTGAGACGAGTGACGATCAGCTTCTTATGCTCGGCGGGCAGAAGCAGATAAAACCGGTCGACGTAAAAACGCTTGTTTACCCGGGATTCCCGACTGATCTTCAGCAGCCGATGACATCTCTGTTAACGAGAGCCAGCGGCACGAGCGTCGTAACCGACACCATCTACTCGGCCCGATTTAAACATATAGATGAGTTGAGACGGATGGGGGCCAATATGAAAGTGGAAGGCAGGTCGGCCATTATCACCGGTCCGGCCGAGCTTCAGGGCGCAAAAGTAAAGGCGAGCGATCTGCGTGCAGGCGCTTGTCTGGTCGTAGCCGGGCTCATGGCTGACGGCGTAACCGAAATTACCGGTCTCGAGCATTTAGACCGCGGCTACAGCAATCTTGAGAAAAAACTCGAAGGTCTGGGCGCCACAATCTGGCGGCAAAGGCTGACGGACGAAGAGATAGAACAGCTCCAAAATTCATAGAAATGCGGACTTTTGAGAGGAGATCGTGTTGAAATGGAAAGAAGCTTATCGATGGAATTGGTTCGAGTCACTGAAGCGGCGGCTTTAGCATCTGCCAGATGGATGGGCCGCGGGAAAAAAGATGAAGCTGATGATGCGGCGACAAGCGCAATGCGTGACGTGTTTGACACGGTGCCGATGAAAGGCACGGTCGTGATCGGGGAAGGCGAGATGGATGAAGCGCCGATGCTTTACATCGGCGAAAAGCTTGGAAATGGATACGGCCCGCGCGTCGATGTCGCCGTCGATCCTCTTGAAGGCACAAACATCGTAGCGAGCGGCGGCTGGAATGCGCTGACGGTGATCGCGGTCGCCGACCATGGAACATTGCTGAACGCCCCGGATATGTATATGGAAAAAATCGCGGTCGGTCCTGAAGCGGTAGGCTGCATCGATATCGAAGCGCCTGTCATTGATAACTTAAAAGCCGTTGCGAAAGCGAAAAACAAAGACATTGAAGATGTCGTGGCAACCATTTTAAATCGTGACAGACACGAAAAAATCATCTCTGAATTGCGTGAGGCGGGCGCCAGAATCAAACTGATCAACGACGGTGATGTCGCGGGCGCCATCAATACGGCCTTTGACCATACGGGAGTAGACATTCTCTTCGGTTCAGGCGGGGCTCCTGAAGGCGTGCTGTCTGCCGTTGCGTTAAAAGCGCTCGGCGGCGAAATCATCGGCAGGCTTCTGCCGCAAAGTGCGGAAGAGCAGGCCCGCTGTGAGCGAATGGGCCTTGATGTATCCAAAGTGCTCCGGATGGAGGACCTTGTGAGAGGGGATGACGCCATTTTTGCCGCAACGGGCGTCACGGACGGAGAGCTGCTGAAAGGCGTTCAGTTCAAAGGCTCCGTCGGTACGACTGAAAGTCTGGTCATCCGTGCGAAATCAGGAACGGTCCGATTCGTTGACGGAAGACACAGCCTGAAGAAAAAACCAAATCTTGTGATCCGGCCATAAATAGAGAAAAGCGGGACGGAAAGTCCCGCTTTTCTTTTGCAATAAAGAGTCAACCCTATCATTTATATGTCAAAGCATTATTTAAGTTGAATAATTTTTTGAAATGAGGTAAAAATAAAGAGTGCTGCGATTTTTCTGTGTCATTCCTTCTTTTGATTACTGGGAAATTTTCAAATTCTACCGCATACAGACGATATAAATATTGATCTTCTCAAGTTTTTGTCCTCGCTTCCTTCAAAACTCATTAAGACATTCCTTTTTTAAAAAAAGCGCCGATCATGGGTGGAAGTGTTACCGATAGAAGTTCCTTAACGTTTTATAAAAGAATGTGCTTTGGCGGAATCATGCGAAGCAGCCGATTTGAATGAAAACAGCAATACATTGACTATGAAAAGCGTGGTGTTTTTATGAAAGACGTATCTATTTCCTCTTTGGAAAATATGAAATTAAAAGAACTATATGAACTGGCCAGACATTATAAAATCTCCTACTACAGCAAACTGACTAAAAAAGAATTAATCTTTGCCATTCTGAAAGCCAACGCCGAGCAGGAGGATCTTCTGTTTATGGAAGGCGTGCTCGAAATCATCCAATCGGAAGGATTCGGCTTCCTCAGACCGATTAATTACTCGCCAAGCTCAGAAGACATCTATATTTCTGCTTCGCAGATCCGCCGCTTTGATTTAAGAAACGGTGACAAAGTATCCGGCAAGGTGCGTCCGCCGAAAGAAAACGAACGCTATTACGGACTTTTGCACGTTGAAGCGGTAAATGGAGACGATCCGGAATCTGCGAAAGAGCGCGTTCATTTTCCTGCGCTGACTCCGCTTTATCCGGACCGCCAAATGGTGCTTGAGACGAAACCGAATTATCTCTCAACAAGAATTCTCGATATGATGGCTCCCGTCGGTTTCGGCCAGCGCGGTCTGATCGTGGCGCCGCCGAAAGCCGGTAAAACCATGCTGTTAAAAGAAATCGCTAACAGCATTACGACAAATCAGCCTGACGCTGAATTGATCGTTCTCTTAATTGATGAAAGACCGGAAGAAGTAACGGATATTGAACGTTCCGTAGCGGGCGATGTCGTCAGCTCGACGTTCGATGAAGTGCCGGAAAATCACATTAAGGTAGCGGAACTTGTGCTTGAACGGGCGATGCGTCTCGTTGAACACAAAAAAGACGTTATCATTCTGATGGACAGCATTACCCGCCTGGCACGGGCCTACAACCTCGTTATCCCGCCAAGCGGACGTACGCTTTCCGGCGGGATTGACCCGGCTGCGTTCCATCGTCCGAAGCGCTTTTTCGGTGCCGCGAGAAACATTGAAGAGGGCGGCAGCCTGACCATTTTGGCGACGGCGCTCGTAGACACGGGCTCCCGGATGGATGACGTCATCTATGAAGAGTTTAAAGGAACGGGCAACATGGAGCTTCACCTTGACCGTTCTCTTGCGGAAAGACGGATTTTCCCGGCGATCGATATCCGCCGCTCCGGCACGCGGAAGGAAGAGCTGCTCGTGCCGAAAGAGCATCTTGACCGTCTATGGGCGATCCGCAAATCGATGTCTGATTCTCCGGACTTCGCAGAGAAGTTTATGAGAAAAATGAAAAAAACAAAAACGAATCAGGAATTCTTCGATCTGATCAACCAAGAATGGAAGCAGGCAAACCTTTCATCATCAGCCCGCCGCTGATAAAAAATGTATTTGCAAATGCAGTAAATGACTGATATAATTCTCTCATATGCGTTCCGGATTCGCTCCGGAATAATAACTCTGTTTCCACACGGGATTCAGGGCGGAAGGAGATGGATACAATGAAAGCAGGAATTCATCCTAATTTCAAAAAAGCAACAGTTAAATGCGCTTGCGGAAATGAATTTGAAACAGGCTCAGTAAAAGAAGAGGTACGCGTTGAGATTTGCTCTGAATGCCACCCATTCTACACTGGACGTCAAAAATTCGCTTCTGCTGATGGTCGTGTTGATCGCTTTAACAAAAAATACGGTCTTAAGTAATAATAGATTTTACAGGCAGGCAAGAATTGCTTCTTGCCTGTTTTTTATGTCCATAAACAGGAAAAAAAGGGGAGCGGATAGCCTATGTACATAATGAAGCAAAGCGGATGGCTTGAGCTGATATGCGGCAGCATGTTCTCTGGGAAATCAGAAGAGCTGATCCGCAGAGTGAAAAGAGCGACATATGCGAAGCAGGAGGTCAAGGTGTTCAAACCTGCCATTGATAATCGCTACAGTGAGGAGGCCGTCGTTTCTCACAACGGCACATCCATGACAAGCCACGTCATCTCGTCTTCGGCTGAAATATGGGATCATATCAGTGAAAGCACGGACGTCATCGCGGTAGATGAAGTGCAGTTTTTCGGCGAATCGATCATCGGCGACTTATCCTTGCTTGCGGATAAAGGCTATCGTGTCATCGCGGCCGGACTTGATATGGATTTCCGGGGAGAGCCGTTCGGCGTGGTGCCGAATCTGATGGCGGTTGCCGAATCAGTGACGAAGCTGCAGGCGGTCTGCTCCGTTTGCGGGTCGCCGGCAAGCCGTACGCAGCGTTTGATTGACGGGAAGCCCGCGTCCTATGATGATCCGGTCATTTTAGTCGGCGCGTCGGAGTCATACGAAGCGAGATGCAGACATCACCACGAAGTGCCGAAAAAACAGACTGATAAATAACCCTTTTCATGAAAACATCGGTAAAAAATCCGGTGTTTTTTTGACGGTTTTTCAAAAATTGTAGTTAATTAACTTAAAAAAGAGTATGAAAAAATTAAGTAATTTTCATCTCTTGAATTTTCATTTTTACAGGCATAAAATGACTAAGTAATGTAAATAGTTATGAGACATTGTTCGAATAATTGTCAAAAAAAGATATAGCAGATCGCGATCACACTAGCCAAAATGGGTAATTACTTAACTTTGTTAACTATTTGAAGAAAGAAGGAGATTTTCTTGAATAATATTAAAGTAACGAAGGAAGGCAACTTAGAAACTACTTTAAGAGGAAAAGAAGTTCTATCTATCCCTACTTTAAATAAAGGTGTTGCGTTTTCAGCAGAAGAAAGAAAAAGCCTTGGATTAGACGGGCTGCTTCCTCCGACCATTCTGTCTCTTGATGAGCAGGCAAAACGCGCATACGAGCAGTTTCAAGCTCAGCCGGACCGCCTTCGCCAAAACGTGTATTTGAATGATTTGCAAAACCGTAACGAAGTTCTTTTCTTTAAATTGCTTCAAAACCATCTTCGTGAAATGCTACCGGTTGTTTACACACCGACTGTCGGTGAAGCGATTCAAGAATACAGCCATGAGTACAGAAGACCTCAAGGGATTTACCTTTCTATCGACAATGTAGAAGGAATCGAAGAGGCATTTGAAAACCTTCATGCCACTGCCGGAGATATTGATCTGATCGTTGCGACAGACTCAGAAAGCATCCTCGGAATCGGTGACTGGGGTGTAGGCGGTATCAACATCGCCATCGGTAAATTAGCCGTATACACAGCTGCTGCCGGTATTGACCCAAGCCGCGTTATTCCTGTCGTTCTTGACGTCGGTACGAACAATGAAAAACTTCTGAACGATCCTTTATACATCGGTAACCGCCATGAACGTATCCAAGGCGAACGTTACGAAGCTTTCGTTGACGCTTATGTAAAAGCTGCGCTTAAATATTTCCCTAAAGCTCTTCTTCACTGGGAAGACCTTGGAAACAAAAACGCGCGCAATATCATGAAGAAATACAACCATGAAATTCTTACATTCAACGATGACATTCAAGGAACAGGCGCGATTACGCTTGCAGGTGTGCTTGCGGCTATGAAGAAAACAGGCGCGTCTATTAAAGACCAGCGTGTGGTTGTCTTCGGTGCAGGATCTGCCGGAATCGGAATCGCTGACCAAATCCGCGACACTATGGTGCTTGCCGGTCTTTCTGAAGAAGAAGCCAACAAAGCGTTCTACACAATGGACTACAGAGGCTTGTTAATTGAAGGTATGGAAAACATTCTTGATTTCCAAGAGCCGTACCTGCGCACAGCTGAAGAAATTAAAGATTGGAAACGCGATGAAAATGGACAAATTCCTTTCATTGAAGTGATCCGTCAAGCGAAACCGACAATCTTAATCGGTACATCAGGCCAAAGCGGCGCGTTCAGTGAAGAAATCGTCAAAGAAATGGCAAAACACGTTGAGCGTCCGGTCATCATGCCGATGTCTAACCCGACACCGCTTGCTGAAGCCGTTCCTAGCGATCTTTTCAAATGGACTGACGGCAAAGTGCTTGTGGCGACAGGAAGCCCGTTTGACAATGTAGAGTACAATGGCGTTTCTCATGAAATCGGACAATCTAACAACGCATTCGCGTTCCCTGGACTTGGTCTCGGTTCAATCGTTGTAGAAGCGAAAGTAATTACTCCTGCAATGTTTGCGGCAACTGCTGACGCAATCGCAGAAAGCGTTGATTTTGAAACACCGGGTGCAGGCCTTCTGCCGAGCATGAGCGACTTACAAGAAGTTTCAATTAAAGTTGCGATCGCCGTAGCGGAAACTGCCATTAAAGAAGGCGTGGCAAACCGCATTCCTGAAAATGTAGAACAAGCCGTTCTTGATGCAATGTGGAAACCGCAATATAAGCAAGTTGTCGCTAAATAATTTTTACGATTAATTTTACAGTCCGAGGGAAAGCTTTTATGTAAAGGCTAAAGTATACGGACATTAAGGATTTGGAGGAGAATATTTTGAGCTTCTTAGATATTTTAATCCTCCTGGCGCCGATCTTTTTCGTGATCGTGCTGGGATGGTTCGCAGGTCGCTTCGGAAGTTATGACGCGAAGTCAGCAAAAGGGGTAAGCACCTTAGTTACGAAGTACGCGCTTCCGGCGCATTTTATCGCAAGTATTTTAACCACTTCAAGAAGTGCGTTTTTATCACAGGTTCCATTGATGGTCGCTTTGATCATTGGGATTGTCGGATTCTTTATCGTCATTCTGTTGGTTTGTAAATTTATCTTCAAGTATGATTTAACGAATTCATCTGTATTTTCTTTAAACTCTGCACAGCCGACATTTGCTTTTATGGGTATTCCCGTACTGGGAAGCTTATTCGGAGCAAGCGAAGTAGCGATTCCTATCGCCGTTACGGGTATCGTGGTTAACGCCATCCTTGACCCGCTTGCGATCATTATCGCTACTGTCGGTGAGTCATCTAAGAAAAAAGACACTGAAAACGAGAACTTCTGGAAAATGACTGGTAAGTCTATTCTTCACGGTCTTTCCGAACCGCTTGCGGCTGCACCGCTTATCAGTATCATTCTGGTACTCTGCGGTGTAACACTCCCTGGCTTGGGAGAAAAAATGCTTGATCAGCTCGGAAGCACAACATCAGGTGTTGCGCTCTTCGCCGTCGGTGTAACTGTCGGTATCCGCAACATTAAGCTCAGTCTGCCGGCTTTCGGTATCGCTTTGTTAAAAGTTGCCGTTCAGCCTGCGCTGATGTACTTGATCGCTCTTGCAGTCGGACTTCCGGCTGACCAGATCACTAAAGCGGTATTGCTCGTTGCATTCCCTGGATCTGCGGTAGCGGCGATGATTGCCACACGTTTCGAAAAACAAGAGGAAGAAACTGCGTCCGCGTTCGTGATCAGTGCGATTTTATCTCTCATCTCACTGCCGATCATCATTGCGCTGACTGCATAATGAAAAGCTCCCTGTTTCAGGGAGCTTTTTTGATTAGAATTGAAATTTAAAAGGCGAAAATCTCGTTTTTTTTCTGGGTTTCTTATGTTCTGAAGAAGCGGCTGTTTCTGAGAGGGGAGCTGTCTGGGAAAGTTCCTGGATGCGGGAGGCCAATGTCTGCAATTCGGTATTGAGGTCGTCAATTTCCCGCCTGTGCTGAAGAAGCTGATAAGACACCCCTTCATCCGCCTTTTGTTTCAGCTGGCGTTCAAGCTCCTCTATCCTTGAAAGCAGATGGTTCTCACCTTGTTTCTCTTTCGTGAGAATGTCCAGTTTGCGCTCCAGCTCTGCCAATCTTTGTTCAGCGCCGCCATTGATTTTCGGACGCTGCAAAATGAAGCCCGTCCGTTTTTTCGGCTGCCGGGGCACTTGAACATCCAGAAGGGCAGTGCCTTCAGAAATTTGCCGTTTGACCGATTTCAGCACATCAAGATCCTCAGGTGTAAAGGCATAATGTCCGAGCTCATTCCTTTCAGCCGGAAGATTCAGCTGCTTGACCCACCTTTGCACCGTTTTTGCGGAGACGCCGAGCTCTTTTGCGGCCATGTTTGTATTCATGATCACATACCTCCTTTTTGCTAGGTATTCGACCATGAGGCGGCGTTCCCTTCATGTTAGACAAAACAAGAAGGAATTCGCCAAAGAAAACGGCATTTCTTCAAAAAACGTTACGCTTCATACAATTCAAGCGGAAGCTTGTCGGGATCGAAGAAAAAGGTAAACCGTTTCCCCGTCAGCGGATCGGTTCTGATCGGTTCTGTGCCGACGCCCTTTTCCTTTAACTCCCTGACGGCTGCTTCAAGATCGTTTACGGTGAAAGCGAGATGCCGGAGACCCGCGGCTTCCGGTCTGGTCGGCCGTTCGGGCGGATCGGGAAAGGAAAACAATTCAATCGCATACGCGCCGTCCAGCGCCAGATCAAGTTTATAAGATCCGCGATCCTTTCGGTATGTTTCTTTTATAATGCCGAAACCGAGAATCTCGGTGTAAAAAGCTTTCGACTTTTCATAATCAGAGCATATGATTGCTATATGGTGGATGGATTTCAGCATATCCGCCTCTCCTTTTTTGCTTCAGTATAACAGAGGCGAATTGCTTTTGACTGGCGATAAGCCCTATACTATAATGAGAATGTTACGCACAGGAAAACAGAGGTGAAGACCGTGTTAGACCGTTTACAGTCAATTGAACAACGATACGAAAAATTAAATGAGCTTTTAAGTGATCCGGAAGTGGTCAACGATCCGAAAAAGCTTAGAGAATATTCGAAAGAGCAATCTGATATACAAGAAACCGTTGAAGTCTATAGACAATACAGAGACGCATCAGAACAGCTTGCCGATGCGAAAGCGATGCTTGAGGAAAAGCTTGATGCCGATATGAGAGAAATGGTGAAGGAAGAAATCTCCGAACTGCAGGGAGAGACGGAAACCTTATCAGAGCGTTTGAAAGTGCTCCTCATCCCGAAAGACCCGAACGATGACAAAAACGTAATCATGGAGATCCGCGGAGCAGCGGGAGGAGAAGAAGCCGCGCTGTTTGCGGGAAATCTCTACAGAATGTACTCCCGTTACGCCGAAATCCAAGGCTGGAAGACCGAAGTCATGGAAGCAAACGTGACCGGAACGGGCGGTTATAAAGAAATCATCTTTATGATTACGGGAAAAGGCGCATACTCCAAGCTGAAGTATGAAAATGGCGCGCACCGCGTACAGCGTGTTCCGGAAACGGAATCAGGCGGCCGTATTCATACATCCACGGCGACGGTGGCGTGTCTTCCTGAAGCGGAAGAAGTAGAAGTGGACATCCACGAAAAAGACATCCGCGTCGATACATTCGCATCAAGCGGACCGGGCGGACAAAGCGTAAACACGACGATGTCGGCCGTACGCCTGACGCATTTACCGACCGGTGTCGTCGTATCCTGTCAGGATGAAAAATCCCAGATTAAAAACAAAGAAAAAGCGATGAAGGTGCTCCGCGCCAGAATCTATGACAAATTCCAGCAGGAAGCTCAGGCTGAATATGATCAGACTCGTAAATCAGCCGTCGGTTCAGGCGACCGTTCCGAGCGTATCCGCACATACAATTTCCCGCAAAACCGTGTGACGGATCACCGCATCGGCCTGACGATTCAAAAGCTGGATCAAATCCTGGAAGGCAAGCTTGATGAAGTGGTTGAAGCGTTAATCGTAGAAGACCAGTCAAGCAAGCTCCAGCAGGCGGAAAATTAAGATGAAGACCGTTTTTGAAGCCCTAAGCTGGGCTTCTTCTTATTTAACCGAAGCGGGAAGAGAAAAAAACGCGGCCGAGCTGCTGCTGTTAAATGATACCGGAATGGATCGGAGCAAACTTCTCGCAAGTCTGCAGGAGCCCGTCGGCGAGGACGAGCTTTATCGATTCAGACGGCACGTGGAGATGCATAAAGAAGGTATTCCGATTCAATATATTATCGGGAAAGAACAGTTTTACGGCAGAGAATTTTTTGTGAATGACGATGTTCTCATTCCGCGTCCGGAAACGGAAGAAGTCGTCTTTCATCTGCTGGACAGACAGAAGCGGGTATTTTCCGAGGTAGAACGCCTGAACGTCATTGATATCGGTACGGGGAGCGGAGCCATTGCGGTGACGCTCGCGCTTGAATGCGGACATTTTTCAGTATCGGCTTCGGATATTTCAAAAGAAGCGCTGCAGGTGGCGGAAAGAAATGCGCAGAACCTCGGAGCGGACGTCTGTTTTTTGCAGGGAGATCTGTTAACTCCTTTTATTTCATCAGGGAAAAAAGCGGATATTATTGTTTCCAATCCGCCGTATATTTCTGAAGAAGAAATGGCGGATTTGTCGGATATCGTCCGTTTCCATGAGCCGCTTCATGCACTTACGGACGGCGGTGACGGTTTGAAGTTCTACAAGCGGTTTATGGAGGAGCTGCCTCTTGTCATGAAAGATAAAGCGCTTGTCGTCTTTGAAATCGGATATAATCAGGGAAAAGCCGTGAAAGACCTGTTCCGTCATTCCTTTCCGAATGCGGAAGTGGAAGTCGTACAGGACATCAACGGAAAAGACAGAACCGTATCCGCGATCATCACATCATGAAAAAAGCCCGCCGGTGACGCACACGGCGGGCTTTTGTTACAATGGAAAGAAAATGAAAGGGGCATCCGCCTAGAAAAAAGCGTTCGCCTTCGGATGTATACTCGCCGCCGCAGCTTATGCGGCGGGGTTTGTTCTGCCGTTTGGCTTTGCCATCATTTTCGGCGCCGTTACGGCTGTTCTTATCGTCACAGCGATCATCGTTTCCGGGTTGGCCGTAAGCGGAGCGGAGCAGCGGGCCAATTATCATTCTGAAACAGAAGAAGGACGGCACGCCCGTTTAAAGATGGCCGCCGTTTTCTTTTGCGCCGCTCTCCCTTCAGCCGGCTGTCTGCTGATTACGCTTCTGTAGCCGGATTTTGTCTTTGCAGCAATACGGAATCCCATACCCAATAGACGACGGCTGTTAAAACCGCAAAGATATAAAAGGCTGAATTAGAAAACAGAGATTGGCCTGACGGCTGCAAAAGACCGAAGATGATCCCGTTTGCAATGAATGACACCCCTAAATAATAAAGAAGATACAGCGGATGAAATCTCTTCGGCTTTTTATTCAGAAAGTATTGAAGCGGCAGCGCAAAAATCAAATAAGGAAACAAAAAATAAAACGCCATCGAAATGAAAGCCGCGATAATGAATTGATGAACATACAAAATAGAATAAATGACAGACATACATGCCGCCGACAGCAGCACGGTGTAATTATATTTCATCTGAAAACCTCCTATCAAAATAATATCGTACCATATTTTGAATCTGTCAATGCAGATTATCAGCTTGCTAGATTTTTTTCTTCCCGCCGGTTTAAACCTTTTCCGTCATGTCCATAATGGGACTAGATAAAAAAAGCACGGAGAGGAACGGTGGGGACCGATGAAACAGACCATGATGATCTGCATATATATTTTTCTTTTATTATCAGGAGCGCTTGCGGGTTTGACAAAAGAAGAAACGGCGCGGGCATCAGCCAATGAGCCCGTCGTCATACCGGATGAAGCGATCCGGCTCAGAATTTTGGCCAACAGTGATAACGATGAGGATCAAAAGCTCAAGCGCCAGATCAGAGATGCTGTAAACAAGCAAATCACGGACTGGGTGAAAGATATCACTTCCATTGAAGAAGCGCGGCGGCTCATTCGTTCGAAGCTTCCTGAAATTAAAGAAATCGCCAAACAAACGATGAGAGAAAAGGGTGCGCATCAATCTGTTTCAGTTCAATTCAATAAAATCTCATTTCCGACAAAGCTGTACGGCAATATGGTCTATCCGGCCGGAAAATATGAAGCGATTTTAATTACACTCGGCAATGGCGAGGGCGCCAACTGGTGGTGCGTCTTGTTTCCGCCGCTGTGCTTCCTTGATTTCTCAAACGGCGAAGCGGTGAAAGATCAGGAAGACGGCGGACAGAAGCAGGAAGAAACGCAGAAACAGACTAAAAAAGTGCTGGATGACGTAAAAGCAAAGGCAGATAAAGCGAAGAAAGAAAATAAAGATGATGATGATACAGAAGTGAAGTTTTTCCTCGTCGATTGGATTTCAGATCTATTTTCCTGAAGCAAAAGGCATAAATCCGGATTCGATTCATAGATTGGAAGAAAGAGTTGATCGAAACGGAGGGAAATATATGTTTTATCAGCTGAGAGTGGCAAGAGATCAAGATACGGAGGCGCTGGAGGCCTTTTTGAAAAAGGCTGATACGGCACATGCGGAAATCGATCAGCAGATCAGCCGGTTTATCGTGCTGGAAGACAGCGAAAAAAAGATTGCCGCCTGTCTCGGGATCGAAAAATTCAGCGGCGGAAAAGGGCTTCTCCGTTCACTCGTCATGTCGGACAGGCTGAATCAAAGCCATATCGTTACACTGTTTCAAAGTATGGATGTGCTGTGCAAAAAACATGAGATTCAAGATGTCTACTTAGTCGCCAATCAGCCCTCATCTGCTGAGTTTCTGAATGTGATGGGATTTGAAGCGTGCGCCGATGCGCCTGATGAACTGTATACGTCCGAACATTTCCGCAACTCGTTATGCACAGAAGGTTCGTTTTTAATGGTGAAAACCTCTGCCTGATCTAACTTATACACAAGGTTATCCACTTATTAAAAAGTGTTGTCCACAGTTTGTGGATAACACTTGTTTTATTAAAGGACATCTTTTATACTTTCAAAAGGAATACACGAGAGAAAATAAAGTTTTACCGCTTTAAAATAAGGAGTTTGGTTATACATGAAAACAAAAAGATGGTTTGTGGATTGTTCGCGCGAATTATCCACAACCGATCCCCAGATTACACAAGCCGCGGAATTGCTCCGGCAGAATGAGGTTGTGGCTTTTCCGACAGAAACCGTTTACGGACTGGGCGCTAACGCTGAAAATACGGAAGCCGTAACCAAAATATATGAGGCGAAAGGAAGGCCGAGCGATAACCCGCTGATTGTGCATATATCCCATATCAGCCAGCTTGATCGTTTTATCAGCCATATTCCTGATACGGCGAAAAAGCTTATGAAGCTATTCTGGCCGGGGGCGCTGACCCTTGTCCTGCCGTGTAAGCCCGGTGTGCTGTCACCCCGTGTCACCGCGGGACTTGAGACGGTAGCGGTCAGAATGCCTGATCATCCGGCAGCATTAGCCCTCATCAGCTCTGCCGGACTGCCGATCGCCGCGCCGAGCGCCAATTTATCAGGAAAACCGAGCCCGACGAAGGCCGAGCATGTAGCTCATGATTTAAACGGCCGCATTGCCGGTATTGTGGACGGCGGCGCGACGGGAATCGGAGTGGAATCAACTGTTCTGTCCTGTACGGGGAAACAGCCCGTGCTGCTTCGTCCGGGCGGCGTGACAAAAGAGCAGATTGAATCCGCCGCCGGCCCGGTTCTTGTGGATAAAGGGCTGACCGAAGAAGATGAGGTTCCTATTTCTCCGGGTATGAAATATACACATTACGCGCCTTCTGCGCCGATGGCTATTGCCGACGGCGGCGCCCGGAGAATTCAAGAACTGGCAGACGTATATAAAAGCCGGGGAAAACGAATCGGCATTTTGACAACAGAAGAGAACGCCGATAGTTACCAGGCTGATTATATCAAGGTCTGCGGCAGACGCGCCGACCTTGAAACAGTGGCATCCGCCTTATACGATGCGCTCCGCAGCTTTGATGAAGCGGAAGTGGACATGATTATTTCTGAGTCCTTTCCGGATACCGGAGTGGGGCTCGCCGTGATGAACAGGCTGATGAAAGCCGCAGGCGGCACCGTTATCCATTAACTTGTTCTACCCCTTATCGGACATGCATAAGCTAAACAAGCGGGCACGTCCAAGGGGGTTTTTATTTCATGTCGAATCTATTCATCGGGGAACTTGTCTCCTTAAGCATCATGGCATTTGCTTTGGGGACGGATGCCTTTTCCGTCGGGCTCGGAATGGGAATGATTCAGCTGAAGAAAAAACAGATTTTTCATATAGGGGTTGTCATCGGGCTGTTTCATGTCATGATGCCGCTTGTGGGAATGGCGGCCGGGCATCTGCTGTCCGGTTTTTTGGGGATGCTCGCCGTTTACATCGGCGGATCTCTTCTTTTCATTTTAGGAGTGCAGATGATCATCGCCGCGTTTAAACAATCAGACGGGCCGCTCATATCTCCGGCAGGCTCGGGACTGTTGCTGTTTGCGGTCGGTGTCAGTCTGGACAGCTTTTCTGTCGGGCTCAGTCTCGGGATGAACGGCTCCAATCCGTTTCTGGCCGTTACACTGTTCGGGGTCTTCAGCACCGTTTTAACATGGGCGGGCCTTTTGGCGGGAAAAAAGGTGCAGTCGTGGCTCGGCTCCTACAGCGAAGCGCTTGGCGGAGCCATTTTGATCGGATTCGGGCTGAAACTGCTTTTACCGATATAAGATACGTAAAAAAAGAAACGAAGATGCCGTTTCTTTTTTCTTCATTTATAATAGGCAGTAAGAGGTGACGGACATGAAAATAATCTTTGTATGTACAGGCAATACGTGCCGCAGTCCCATGGCTGAGGCTCTTTTTAAATCCATTGCAGAAACGAAAGGGCTGGATGTCAGCGTAAGCTCGGCCGGCGTATTCGCGACTCCGTACGGAAAAGCGTCGGTCCATGCCGTAGAAGCGCTGTTTGAAAAACGGATCGCTCTCAATCACAGTTCATCTCCCTTATCGGAAGAACATATCGAGACGGCTGATCTGGTGCTGGCGATGACGGAACAGCATAAACAGCTGATTGAAGGCCGATATCAAAACAGTCAGGGCAAAGTCTTTACCATTAAAGAATACGTAACGGGGGAAAACGGCGATATCTCTGACCCGTTCGGCGGTCCGCTTGATGTTTATAAACAGACGCGGGACGAACTGGAGGAGCTGCTGACCCTTTTGGCTGATCAATTGCTTGACGGAAAAAGCAAGTAATCTGTCAGAAAATCTGCAAACAGGTCATTTGCAAAACGAATGTGAAAGAGTAGAATGAAATCAACGGATTTCGTAATAAAAAGGACAAGCACACTGGGCTGTCTTCGCCCAGCCACACCTAGGAGGTAAATGAATGAAAGTAGCTATTGCGTCAGATCACGGCGGCGTCCATATCCGCAAAGAAATAAAAAGTCTTTTGGATGAATTGCAGATTGAATACATTGATATGGGCTGTGAATGCGGCGCCGGCTCTGTCGATTATTCAGACTACGCTTTTCCGGTAGCGGAAAAAGTGGTGAACGGCGAAGCTGACAGGGGAATTTTAATTTGCGGCACAGGCATCGGCATGAGCATCTCCGCAAATAAGGTAAAGGGCATACGCTGTGCGCTTGCCCATGACACCTTCAGCGCAAAAGCGACGCGTGAACACAATGACACGAATGTTCTTGCGATGGGCGAACGCGTCATCGGCCCGGGGCTGGCGCGCGAAATCGCAAAAGTCTGGCTGACGACTGAATTTACGGGCGGCCGCCACGAACGGCGGATCGGCAAAATCGCAGATTACGAAGAAAAAAATCTGTAAGAGGTGCTGGACAATGGAAGAGATGAAGCAAAAATGGACGGACATGCTGACTGAGTTTCAAGAGCAGGCAGGACTGACGGACGGCAGTCTGCTGGTGATCGGGTGCAGTACAAGTGAAGCCGCCGGAAGCCGGATCGGCACCGCCGGAAGCGGGGATTGGGCTGAATTGATATACGGCGGACTTAACCGGTTTAAGGAAAAAACGGGTGTGCATCTTGCTTTTCAATGCTGCGAGCATTTAAACAGGGCGCTTGTCATTGAAGCGGAAACGGCCGAGCGGTTCAGGCTCCCCATTGTTTCAGCCGTCCCCGTCCCGAAAGCGGGCGGAGCGATGGCCTCTTATGCATACCGGCAGATGCGTTCTCCCGTGCTCGCCGAATCGATTCAGGCTGACGCCGGGATTGACATCGGTGATACGTTCATCGGCATGCATCTGAAACCCGTTGCCGTCCCTGTCCGGATATCAAGCCGTGAGCTTGGAGAAGCACATGTGACGATGGCCCGGACAAGACCAAAGCTGATAGGCGGAATTCGTGCTGTTTATGAATGCGAATGATGAAAATACTTTTCCTGTATAATGTTCGTGTTTTCTAATTAAATTTTGTGTTTTTTTTAAATAAGCTGTTACATTCACCTGAAAAACCATGTACAATAAGGGTGGTAAAAATAAAGAACAGGAACGGATAGGAGAGGATCTCGCTGATGAAACATTTACCTGTACAAGACAAACAAGTGTTTAACGCCATCAAAGATGAGCGTAAGCGTCAACAGACTAAGATCGAATTAATTGCTTCTGAAAACTTCGTGACGGAAGCGGTAATGGAAGCACAAGGCTCTGTTTTAACAAACAAATATGCTGAAGGCTACCCCGGCAAACGCTACTACGGCGGCTGTGAGCATGTTGATGTCGTCGAGGACATCGCCCGCGACCGCGCGAAAGAGATTTTCGGAGCTGAGCATGTAAACGTTCAGCCGCACTCAGGCGCTCAAGCGAACATGGCTGTTTACTTCACGATTTTAGAGCACGGCGACACGGTGCTCGGGATGAACCTCTCCCACGGCGGCCACTTAACACACGGAAGCCCGGTTAATTTCAGCGGCGTTCAATACAACTTTGTAGAATACGGTGTCGATAAAGACACGCAATATATAGATTATGAAGATGTGCGTGAAAAAGCGCTGGCGCATAAGCCGAAACTCATCGTTGCCGGAGCGAGCGCGTACCCCCGCACGATCGACTTTAAAAAATTCCGCGAAATCGCTGATGAAGTCGGCGCTTACTTCATGGTAGACATGGCGCATATCGCGGGTCTTGTCGCAGCCGGTCTTCATCCGAATCCGGTTCCTTACGCTGACTTTGTAACGACAACGACTCACAAAACACTTCGCGGCCCCCGCGGAGGAATGATCCTTTGCCGTGAAGAGTTCGGCAAAAAGATTGATAAATCCATTTTCCCGGGAATCCAAGGCGGACCGCTTATGCATGTCATCGCGGCCAAAGCCGTTTCTTTCGGAGAAGTGCTTGAAGATGATTTCAAAACATATGCGCAAAACGTCATCTCGAACGCGAAGCGCCTGGCTGAGTCCCTGAACAAAGAGGGCATTCAGCTCGTATCAGGCGGAACGGATAACCACCTTGTGCTTGTTGACCTCCGTTCTCTCGGTCTGACCGGAAAAGTCGCTGAACACGTTCTTGATGAAATCGGCATTACATCTAATAAAAACGCGATCCCTTACGATCCGGAAAAACCGTTCGTCACAAGCGGAATCCGTCTTGGTACGGCAGCTGTGACAAGCCGCGGCTTTGACGGTGACGCGCTTGAAGAAGTCGGCGCCATCATCGGCCTCGCGCTGAAAAATCATGAAGATGAAGCAAAACTTGAAGAAGCGAGACAGCGCGTATCTGCCTTGACTGAAAAGTTTCCTTTATATAAAGAACTGGACTATTAATAAGGAAGAAACCCGCCGGAACCTAATCCGGCGGGTTTTTTTATGATTTTCTTGAAACTGTTTGTCTTTTTCTGTAGAATCAATAGAAGTGTGAAAAAGTCACTCGGACAACAAAAAAGGAGCTGAACACAGTATGGGAAAGGTTTACGTATTTGATCATCCTTTAATCCAGCATAAACTGACATATATTCGGAATGAAAATACAGGCACAAAGGATTTCAGAGACCTTGTGGACGAAGTCGCGTCACTGATGGCGTTTGAAATTACACGTGATCTTCCTCTTAAAGAAGTGGAAGTGAAAACACCTGTTCAAACAGCGACATCCAAAGTGATTTCAGGGAAGAAACTCGGTATCGTGCCGATCCTGAGAGCGGGTCTCGGAATGGTTGACGGCATGCTGAAATTAATCCCGGCCGCTAAAGTGGGACATGTCGGATTATACCGTGATCCGGAAACCTTAAAACCGGTGGAATACTATGTCAAGCTTCCTTCTGATGTAGAAGAACGCGAATTTATTGTCGTGGATCCGATGCTTGCTACGGGAGGTTCTGCGGTGGAAGCGATAAACAGCCTGAAAAAGCGCGGCGCGAGAAACATTCGTTTTATGTGTCTTGTAGCGGCTCCGGAAGGCGTGGAAGAGCTGCAGAAACATCACTCTGACGTTGATATTTATATCGCCGCCCTTGATGAAAAACTGAATGAAAAAGGCTATATCGTTCCGGGCCTCGGTGATGCGGGTGACAGACTGTACGGAACCAAATAAATCGGAAAACCTCATTCAGGGGGTTTTCTTTTTTTATCCAGATATTTGCTGAATGGGCAGACTTCATACATTTATAGGTGAATTTGTGAACATTCTGTGTATGCTTTCGGTATAAAAAGTTTTTTAACTTTAAACAGATTGACACATGTTAGGGGCTATTGTATGCTAAACGAGGGTATTATGAGAAGGTTTTCATTCCTTTCATTTCTAGTATCCATCCTCATTTTAAATCCTCCAAAAAACCCGTTATATGAGGATTTATCTAAGCGAATGAAACAGCATCCCGTGGCATCAGGAGGATGAGTGGTTTTTTCGAACAGGCCGTTTTGCGGGACAAAAAAAGGCCTTCTGCAAAGGGTTAACCGCATGTTTTGCCGTATCCAGGAATTATATTACATTTTCATCAGGAGACAGATAGTTGATGGACGATCCCAATCTTACATTCAGCAGACAACGGAGATATGTATTTGTGATCTTAGCAATCTATTTGCTGGGATATGGTCTTACGGCGTATAAAACTGTTTTTCTAGGCCTCTTTTTGGGAACTGTTTTCAGTTTGTTTAATTTGTGGCTCTTGACCAGAAGAATGAATGCTTTTGACAAGGCCGTGGCGAAAGGAAAGTCCATACGATCACTCGGGAGCGCAGCGCGTTGGTGCAATGCGATACTTGCGATGGCTGTCGCCTTTAAATATCCCGATAAAGTCAGTGTGGCAAGTGTGATTATTGGATTAATGACAATTTATCCCGTCATTATGATAGATTCCATTATTCAGCTCAAACGTTCATCAATGGAAGAGAGGTGAAAACCCATTGAATCACGATTACAGAACTATGGATTTGTTTGGTCTTACTTTTAATCTGACAAACATTCTGATGATTACTGTGGCAAGTGTGATTGTGCTGCTGATTGCGATTCTCACTACGAGAACGCTGTCCATCCGTCCAGGAAAAGCCCAGAACTTCATGGAATGGATTGTTGATTTTGTCCGCAATATTATAGGCAGTACAATGGATTTAAAAACAGGGGCTAACTTCTTGGCGCTTGGTGTAACCTTGCTGATGTACATATTTGTATCAAATATGCTGGGGCTGCCGTTTTCTGTAACGGTCGGACACGAGCTTTGGTGGAAATCACCGACGGCCGATCCGGCTATTACTCTGACTCTAGCCGTTATGGTTGTGTCGTTAACGCACTATTACGGCGTGAAGATGAAAGGTTTGAAGGAATACTCTAAGGATTACCTCAGACCGGTTCCGCTTATGTTCCCGATGAAGATCATTGAGGAGTTTGCGAATACGCTGACACTCGGACTTCGTCTTTACGGTAACATTTTCGCCGGGGAAATTCTTCTTGGCCTGCTTGCGAATCTGGCGACGAATTTCTACTCAAACAGCTTCTTTCTCGGTTTGGTCGGCACAGTCGGAGCCATTCTTCCGATGCTTGCATGGCAGGCGTTCAGCTTGTTCATCGGTACCATCCAGGCATTTATCTTTACGATGCTGACGATGGTGTACATGTCACACAAAATCAGTCATGATCATTAAAATCATATATCCATTCGGATAACATTTTAAAGGAGGAACTTTTTCATGAATTTAATAGCAGCTGCAATTGCAATCGGTTTAGGTGCACTTGGTGCAGGTATTGGTAACGGTCTGATCGTTTCACGTACGGTAGAGGGAATCGCCCGTCAGCCGGAAGCAGGAAAAGAACTTAGAACTCTTATGTTCATGGGTATCGCATTGGTTGAGGCCCTTCCGATTATCGCTGTCGTTATCGCGTTCTTAGCGTTCTTTGGCTAAGCAAAAAAGCCTTATATGAACTAAAAATGGCGAAGATCACTCTAAGAGAACCTTCGCCATTGCTTTATGTCTGATAAGCACGCCGTCCCGAAACGGCTTTTTATCAGCAGAGAAAACCTGCAGAAGGGAGTTGCCGTAGTAGATGTCTCAATTACCTCTTGAATTAGGACTGTCGTTTAACGGCGGAGATATCCTATTCCAATTGTTAGCTATGTTAGTTTTATTAGCGCTTCTCAAGAAATTCGCTCTTGGACCGCTATTAAATATAATGAAACAGCGTGAAGATCATATCGCCGGCGAAATTACGTCCGCTGAAGAAAGAAATAAAGAAGCGCAGAAGCTGATTGAAGAGCAGCGCGTTCTTTTAAAAGAAGCGAAACAGGAATCACAATCACTCATTGAAAATGCGAAAAAACTGGGTGAAAAGCAGAAGGAAGACATTATCCAGGCTGCACGCGCCGAGTCTGAAAGATTGAAAGAAGCGGCGAGAACCGAAATTGTCAAAGAAAAAGAACAAGCGGTTTCCGCACTTCGCGAGCAAGTCGCATCACTTTCTGTCTTAATCGCATCGAAAGTGATTGAAAAAGAGCTTGATGAACAAGCCCAGGAACAACTGATTCAGGACTATCTTAAAGAGGTAGGAGAAAGCCGATGAGTGGATCTGCTGTCTCTAAACGATACGCGTCAGCGCTTTTCGACATTGCCGTTGAGACTTCTCAAATCAATGAAATCGAAGAAGAGCTTACCGTACTAAAAGAAGTGTTCCGGAACGAAGCCGGATTACAGGAAGTGTTAAGCCATCCGAAGGTATCGGCCGCTAAGAAAAAAGAGCTGATTCAGCAATCGTTCGGCGCACTGTCTGAGTCTGTGCTGCATACGATTTTTCTTCTGATTGACCGCCGCCGGTCTTCGATTGTGCCTGATCTCACAGACGAGTTTATCAAACTTGCCAATCAGGCCCGTCAGACAGAGGACGCGGTTGTTTATTCAGTAAAACCGCTGTCAGAAGCGGAAATGTTATCATTGTCTCAAGTGTTTGCAAAAAAAGCCGGAATCGCTTCGCTCAGAATCAGAAATGAAGTGCAGACGGATTTAATAGGCGGCATTAAAGTCCGCATTGGAAACCGGATATATGACGGAAGCGTGAGCGGAAAGCTTGAGCGCATGGAACGTCAACTTGCCGGAGGAAATCGATAGAAGGGGTGAAACCTAAGTGAGCATCAAAGCTGAAGAGATTAGCACGCTGATAAAGCAGCAAATTCAAAATTACCAATCTGAAATTGAAGTTCATGACGTAGGTACAGTCATCCAAGTCGGAGACGGTATTGCGCGTGTGCACGGCCTTGACAATTGTATGGCCGGTGAACTTGTTGAGTTTTCAAACGGCGTTTTGGGTATGGCTCAAAACCTTGAAGAATCCAACGTAGGTATCGTTATCTTAGGACCTTACAGAGATATCCGTGAAGGTGATGAGGTCAAAAGAACGGGCCGCATCATGGAAGTTCCTGTAGGTGAAGAATTAATCGGACGTATCGTCAACCCGCTCGGACAGCCGGTAGACGGACTGGGTCCGATTCTGACAAGCAAAACACGTCCGATCGAAAGCCAGGCTCCAGGCGTAATGGACCGTAAATCGGTACATGAGCCGCTGCAAACGGGTATCAAAGCGATTGACGCGTTAATTCCGATCGGCCGCGGACAGCGTGAGCTGATTATCGGTGACCGTCAGACAGGTAAAACATCTGTTGCGATTGATACAATCTTAAACCAAAAAGATCAAGACATGATCTGTGTGTACGTAGCGATCGGTCAAAAAGAATCTACAGTACGCGGCGTGGTGGAAACACTTCGTAAGCACGGCGCGCTTGATTACACGATTGTTGTGACGGCGTCCGCTTCACAGCCGGCTCCGCTTCTTTACCTTGCACCGTATGCAGGGGTGACAATGGGTGAAGAATTCATGTACAACGGCAAACACGTTCTCGTCGTATATGATGATTTATCCAAACAAGCGGCCGCTTACCGTGAGCTGTCATTGCTTCTTCGCCGTCCGCCGGGCCGTGAAGCATTCCCTGGGGATGTATTCTATCTTCACTCCCGTCTGCTTGAGCGCGCAGCCAAGCTGAGTGACGCAAAAGGCGCAGGATCAATTACGGCGCTGCCGTTCGTCGAAACACAAGCAGGAGATATCTCCGCTTATATCCCGACAAACGTCATTTCCATTACTGACGGACAGATTTTCCTTCAATCCGACCTATTCTTCTCAGGCGTGCGTCCTGCGATCAATGCCGGATTATCCGTATCCCGTGTCGGCGGATCAGCCCAAATCAAAGCGATGAAAAAGGTAGCGGGAACATTGCGTCTTGACCTGGCTTCATACCGTGAACTTGAAGCGTTCGCCCAATTCGGATCTGATCTTGACCAGGCGACTCAGGCGAAACTGAACCGCGGTGCGCGTACAGTTGAAGTGCTGAAGCAAGACTTGAATAAACCGCTTCCGGTTGAAAAACAGGTAGCCATTCTTTATGCGCTGACAAAAGGATATCTTGATGATATTCCGGTTGCGGATATCAGACGTTTTGAAGAAGAGTACTACATGTACCTTGATCAAAACCATAAAGATCTGCTTGACGGCATTGCGAAAACAGGAAACCTTCCTGCTGATGAAGACTTCAAAGCTGCAATCGAAGGCTTCAAACGCACATTTGCACCAAGCAACTAACCCTTAGAAGATGAGAGAAAAAGGTTCTCTTTTTCTCTCTTTTTACGCAAATGAAGAATAAAGGTGGTGAAATCTTTGGCCTCATTACGCGATATTAAGTCAAGGATCACGTCAACGAAAAAAACAAGCCAGATTACAAAAGCCATGCAGATGGTATCCGCTGCGAAGCTGAACCGTGCGGAAACCAACGCGAAGTCATTTGCTCCGTATATGGATAAGATCCAGGAGGTTGTGTTTAACGTCGGAAAAGGCGCGAAAAACGCGAAACACCCGATGCTTGTCTCAAGAGAAGTGAAAAAGACGGCGTATCTCGTCATTACGTCTGACCGCGGGCTTGCGGGTGCGTTTAACAGTTCGGTTTTGCGAAACGCTTACCGCACCATTCAAGAACGCCATCAGTCTAAAGATGAATACACGGTGATTGCAATCGGCAGAGTCGGCCGCGATTTCTTCAAAAAACGGGAGATGCCGATTTTGTCTGAGTTAGTGGGGCTTGGCGACGAGGTCACTTTTGCTCAGATTAAAGATTTGACCCGTCAGACGGTTCAAATGTTTATCGACGGCGCTTTTGATGAACTGCATTTGGTGTATAACCATTTCGTCAGTGCGATTTCACAGGAAGTGACGGAGAAAAAAGTGCTGCCTTTAACGGATTTCGGAACGAGCGGCGGGAAGCGCACGGCTTCTTACGAGTTCGAACCGGATGAAGAAGAGGTGCTCGAAGTGCTGCTTCCTCAATATGCGGAAAGCTTAATTTACGGCGCGCTTCTTGACAGTAAAGCAAGTGAACACGCTGCGAGAATGACAGCAATGAAAAATGCGACGGATAATGCGAAAGAACTCATTGATTCACTTTCGCTTTCATATAACCGCGCGCGTCAAGCGGCGATTACACAAGAAATTACCGAAATTGTCGGCGGTGCAGCCGCTTTAGAATAGAAAGATTTTGTCAGGAGGGATAGCGATGAAGAAAGGACGCGTAAGTCAGGTGCTTGGACCGGTTGTCGACGTACGTTTCGAGGACGGCCACTTGCCTGCGATTTATAATGCGATTAAAGTTTCACAGCCAGCTACAGGCGAAAATGAAGTAGGCATCGACCTAACGCTAGAGGTTGCTCTTCATTTAGGCGATGATACAGTCCGTACAATTGCCATGGCATCTACGGACGGAATTCAGCGCGGAATGGAAGCTGTTGATACAGGTGCGCCGATTTCCGTTCCTGTCGGTGATGTGACTCTCGGACGCGTATTTAACGTACTGGGAGATAAAATTGATTTAAATGAACCGCTGCCTGCGGATGCTCAAAAGGACCCGATCCACAGATCAGCTCCTTCATTCGATGAGCTTTCAACTGAGGTTGAAATTCTTGAAACGGGAATTAAGGTTGTTGACCTGCTCGCTCCTTACATCAAGGGCGGTAAAATCGGATTGTTCGGCGGCGCCGGCGTAGGTAAAACCGTATTAATCCAGGAATTAATCAACAACATCGCGCAAGAGCACGGCGGTATTTCCGTATTCGCCGGTGTAGGAGAGCGTACTCGTGAAGGGAACGACCTTTTCTACGAAATGAGCGATTCAGGCGTTATCAAGAAAACAGCCATGGTCTTCGGACAAATGAACGAGCCGCCGGGCGCACGTATGCGTGTAGCACTGACGGGTCTTACAATGGCTGAGCATTTCCGTGATAAACAAGGACAGGACGTACTGTTCTTTATCGATAACATTTTCCGTTTCACACAAGCGGGTTCAGAGGTTTCCGCGCTTCTCGGCCGTATGCCTTCTGCGGTTGGTTATCAGCCGACGCTTGCGACAGAAATGGGTCAGCTTCAAGAGCGTATTACGTCTACAAACGTTGGTTCAGTTACATCTATCCAGGCGATCTACGTGCCTGCCGATGACTACACTGACCCGGCTCCGGCGACAACGTTCGCTCACTTGGATGCAACGACTAACCTTGAGCGTAAATTAACTGAAATGGGTATCTACCCTGCGGTTGATCCGCTGGCTTCCACTTCCCGCGCGCTTGCTCCGGAAATTGTCGGAGAAGAGCATTATGCGGTGGCGCGTGAAGTCCAGTCAACGCTTCAGCGTTACAAAGAACTTCAGGATATTATCGCGATTCTCGGTATGGACGAATTAGGTGAAGAAGACAAGCTTGTCGTTCACCGCGCACGCCGTATCCAGTTCTTCCTTTCTCAAAACTTCCACGTAGCTGAGCAGTTTACGGGACAAAAGGGTTCTTACGTGCCTGTTAAAGAAACGGTACGAGGCTTTAAAGAAATCCTTTCCGGTAAATATGACCATCTTCCGGAAGATGCATTCCGTCTTGTGGGACGCATTGAAGAAGTCATTGAGAATGCAAAAGAGATGGGTGTAGAAGTTTAATCTGGTCCTAGGAGGGTAAAAGCATGAAGACCGTTAAAGTCAATATCGTTACTCCCGACGGCCCAGTATATGATGCTGATATTGAAATGGTAAGTGTAAGAGCCGAGAGCGGTGATCTCGGTATCTTGCCTGGCCATATTCCGACCGTGGCTCCGCTTAAAATCGGCGCTGTCCGCCTTAAAAAAGACGGGCAGACCGAATTGGCGGCTGTCAGCGGCGGATTTTTAGAAGTCCGTCCTGATCAGGTCACTATCCTTGCACAAGCCGCTGAAACAGCGGAAAGCATTGATAAAGAGCGCGCCCTTGCTGCGAAAAAGCGGGCGGAAGACCGTTTGAACAAACGATCAGATGATACTGACATTCGTCGGGCTGAGCTTGCGCTACAGCGGGCTGTAAACAGATTGGATGTTGTAGGAAACTAAAAAAGAATCCTTCTCGGCTGTCTGAGAAGGATTCTTTTTCTATATTAACGCATAAGAGATTCATAGACGCAGATAAGCGGATGATCCTCTTCTTTTTGCAGATATAAATGTTCGCAGCAGTTGTCGGTGTGCCACGTTTTGTTTCCTCTCCGCACACCCGTCGTATAAGCGCCGTCCGTATACGGATAAGGTTTGACGACCCATTCGGCATCGTCATGGTGTCTGATGGCGCAATCGATGACATACACACTGAGCATTTTCTCAAATTCGTCAATCGGCAGGTTCCAATCCGCCAAAAGCAGCTCTTGTATGCTGCGGAAGTAAAGAGCTTCCACTTCCAGCAGGCTGCCGCGTGAATAATCAAGAGAAATGTTGAAAAACTGACATAATTCTTTCAGTTCCTCTGTTTGAGACTGTCTATAATCATAGTAGAATGCTATCGCTTCCCACTCGTGGTCAAATACGGGAAGAGTTTCTCCATACTGCTTTTCCGGATGAAAAAAGGAATGATTCATATTCCCATCTCCTTTCCAAAAAAGTATATCATGCCGGAGAACGGACATTTAAGCGGGGATTGCCCCTAATTTTGGATAAAAATTCTGATGTAAAAATGATCATCTTTCTCTCTTCTTCTTATATAATAAGAGAGGATATGAGGGGCGGAAAAAATGAAAGGAGATGGGATTTGTGAATGTATTGGGGCAGCAGGCCGCAATCAGCATCCTGGTTCACCTGGTATGCATTGCGGTGACATGGTGGGCGCTTCAGGCCGTCAACTTTGATCCGCTGATCCGAAAAGGAAAAATAGTGCAGGCGAGGCTGCTGATCATTCTTCTTACCATTGCGATCGGTACGGCAGTCGCTGACTTCTTTTTAGATTATCTTACCTATTCGAAACAGCTTCCATACTTATTTTAAGATGTTTCGTCTGTTGAAATGAAGGGAATCGCTGGGTGAGAAACCAATTTTTCTTCACCCGCTTGGCGAGTTTTGACGAAGTTTTCCATGTATTGCTTTCCCCGGCTCCGGTAAAAATGGGAGTAAGGGGGAGAGATCGATATGAAGAAAAAAAGAGCAGGCCGCATCATCTTGTTTTTTGTTTTTTTAAGCGCCTTAATAGCGGTATTTCATTCCATTCATGCAAGTGAGCTGTCTCCGCTTGCCCAGATTGCCGAAGGAATGGAGCGGCAGCAGGTCACTGTAGATGAATGGACGCTTCATGCGAAAAAAAATCTGAACCTGTCACTGAGTGAATTTGATGACAAGGTAAAAGAACTGAAGACGCAGTATCCGCAATATCATTGGGAATCCGCGCGGGAAGATAAAATCGTAAAGGCCGTCGGCACGTATTCTGACAAAAAAAATCACACAACTTTTAAACTGCAGCTCGTCACTACCCTCAAAAACCAGAACCCAACTTCGTATTTATTATATGAGCAAATGAGCCCGGAGCAACCGGAAAACTGGAATGATACATATGAACAGTTTGAACGGCAGGCACATGACATATTCCAAAATAAAGTATTTATTTTTACTTGTCTAAAGGGTCATTTAAATGATAATATGAGTATTGTTTTGCAAAAAAAAGCAGAACAGCTCATGAAAGAATTTGAAGCAAGTCCAGTTGAACATGTAGTTGAGCCTCATTTCGTTTCTGTTTCTGCATTTACATATAAGTGGACAGATTACATCATGACATCGAAACATAAGATGAATGTGCAAGTTGCGCTTAGAAGTGCGGGAATGGGCGAAAAACATACCGTTACGGTTGGCACACCAATCGTGACGACTGAATATTAATATAGAGAATATAGGGACGCGGAGGGGAATACCTTGGAAAAAATCATCGTCCGCGGCGGTCAGAAGTTAAACGGCACAGTGAAAGTTGAAGGAGCAAAAAATGCCGTTTTACCAGTTATCGCTGCATCTTTATTAGCAAGTGAAGAAAAAAGCGTAATATGTGATGTACCTACGCTCTCCGATGTATATACAATTAATGAAGTGTTGCGTCATTTAGGAGCAGATGTGCATTTTGAGAATAATGAAGTTACCGTAAACGCTTCTTACGCTTTAGAAACAGAAGCACCTTTTGAATATGTGCGCAAAATGCGCGCGTCAGTGCTTGTTATGGGCCCTCTGTTAGCCCGTACGGGTCATTCAAGAGTAGCGCTTCCGGGCGGCTGCGCAATCGGCTCAAGACCGATTGATCAGCATTTAAAAGGCTTTGAAGCAATGGGTGCAAAAATCAAAGTAGGCAACGGCTTTATTGAAGCAGAAGTGGAAGGCCGTCTGCAGGGCGCAAAAATCTATTTAGATTTCCCAAGTGTGGGTGCGACAGAAAACTTGATTATGGCAGCTGCTTTAGCTGAAGGAACAACAACGCTTGAAAACGTGGCAAAAGAGCCTGAAATCGTTGACTTAGCGAACTATATCAATGCGATGGGCGGAAAAATCCGCGGAGCCGGCACAGGCACCATTAAAATTGAAGGTGTCGAGAAGCTTCACGGCGTAAGACACAACATCATTCCTGACCGTATTGAAGCGGGTACTTTCATGGTGGCTGCGGCGATCACGGAAGGAAATGTATTAGTCAAAGGTGCGGTTCCAGAGCATCTTACGTCTTTAATTGCGAAGATGGAAGAAATGGGAGTCAAAATTACGGATGAAGGAGAAGGCCTTCGTGTCATCGGTCCTGCCCAGCTGAAGCCGATCGACATTAAAACGATGCCTCACCCAGGATTCCCGACTGATATGCAGTCGCAAATGATGGCGCTGCTTCTCCGTGCGAGCGGAACAAGCATGATTACTGAAACTGTGTTTGAAAACCGTTTTATGCATGCTGAAGAATTCCGCCGGATGAATGGCGACATTAAAATTGAAGGACGTTCTGTGATCATTAACGGTCCTGTACAGCTGCAAGGCGCAGAAGTTGCCGCTACGGACCTGCGTGCGGGCGCGGCGCTGATTCTTGCGGGATTAGTGGCTGAAGGTCATACACGCGTCACGGAACTGAAGCACTTGGATCGCGGTTATGTGAATTTCCATCAAAAACTTGCGGCTCTTGGCGCTGACATCGAGCGTGTCGTTGATGAAACGGCCGCTGAACAAGAAAGCAAAGAAGTCGTAACTGACCTAAACGCATAATGGCTGTAAAAACAGTATGTCAATCTGGCATACTGTTTTTTTATGGTTTATCATCATTATTATGCTCTGATTTCCAAAAAAGAATACGTTTTTCGCGTGAAAAATGGAATAAAGATTCTGTCCAAAAGGAAGTCATATTAGCTTGTCCCTGCCCATAAGATGAAGTAGAGTCGAATCCCAAGCAGGAGGCAGCTGATATATGAAACCGATTGTATTTCTACTATCCGGGCTGTGTATACTTATTCTTCTAGTCCCCACCATTCTCGTCCTTCCGTTTCAGGCAGAAAAAGGAGCAGCCGTAAACAGAGAGCCCGGACACAAAACAGCACACACCACACGAGAAACAAAAGGAGCAGAAACATTGAAAGAATCACCTGTATCCATTCCGGTTTATCGGACATCCAATCATTCTGTAGAAAACATTCCGCTTGAAGAGTACGTGATCGGTGTCGTGGCTTCCGAAATGCCCGCAAACTTTAAACCGGAGGCCTTAAAAGCCCAGGCGCTCGCCGCCCGTACATTCATCGTCAGACTGATGGTCGCTGACTCAGCCGTTCAGGCGCCGAAAGGATCACTGGTGGATGATACGCAAATGTTCCAAGTCTATCAAAGCAAAAGCCAGCTGAAAAAAGAATGGGGTTCTAAGTACGCACACAACCTCAAGAAAATCACAAACGCGGTGGCCGGCACGCAAGGAAAGATTTTAACGTACGATAACAAGCCGATTGAGGCATCTTTCTTCTCTACGAGCAACGGGTATACGGAAAATGCGGAAGCCTATTGGACAAGCGCCATTCCTTATTTAAAAAGCGTGAAAAGTCCGTGGGATAAGCAATCGCCGAAATATCTTGCCACCCAGACCTTCAGTGTGCCGGAGTTTCAGCAAAAGCTCGGCGTACAGCTCTCGGGACAAAACACGGTGGGACAGATTACAGCCAGAACGCCGGGCCATCAAGTGGCAACGGCCGTCATCAACGGCAAAAAGCTGAAAGGAAGAGACATCCGGGAAAAACTCGGACTCCGTTCTGCCGACTTTGAATGGAAACGAAACGGCGGCAGCATCACCATTACGACAAAAGGATTCGGCCACGGCGTCGGCATGAGCCAGTACGGGGCCAATTACATGGCGGAGCAGGGAAAATCAGTGGCGGACATCGTCAAGCATTATTATCAGGGAGTAGACATTTCCGAAGCAGATTCATTTTTAAACAAATATATGGCGAAAAAATAGACGCTTTCTTGAGCGTCTGTTTTTTTGAAAACTATTCCATAAACGGTAAAGCAACCAACAGACTCATATAACGAAAGCCTAAAGGCTGACAAATGTCGATTGAAGGCTGAGCGCCGGGTGTAAATCACTGATAAAAATGCCGCTTCTATGTGAATATACGCAAAAATAATGAGGAACGCCGTCCTATTTATTTCCCTTTTCATCTCATTTACGATAAATATTGTTCGGCGTTGAACGTAAATCTATTGAAAAGGGGAAAAAGCAATGAAAAAAACATTTTCACTCATACTCATGCTCGGATTGATGCTGACTGTTGCATCTCCTGCTTTTGCTGCCGAGAATGCAAACGAGAAGACTCTTTCATTTAAAAACAATACCGCCATTTTACTTGATGCGAGCGGCAGTATGGCAAAACGGATTGACGGTGTTTCTAAATACAACATGGCAAAAGAAGAAATTGTCCGTTTTGCGGATCAAATTAAATCTAAATCACAGGTCAGAATGACAGTTTTCGGTTCGGAAGGCAATAATAAAAACTCCGGAAAGGTTCAATCTTGTGAATCCATTCGCGGTGTGTATGGATTCCAAAGGTTTGACAGACAGAGCTTCCTTAACTCTCTTAACGGAATCGGGCCTACGGGCTGGACACCGATTGCAAAAGCATTAGAGGATGCGAAGGCTTCCTTTACCGGTTTGCACAAACTAGGCAGTAAATCCGTTTTCCTGTTGACGGACGGCGAGGAGACATGCGGAGGAGATCCTGTTAAGACAGCGAAAGAACTTCGTAAACAGCATATTAAAGTCAACGTGATCGGCTTTGACTTTAAGGAAGGCTTCAACGGCCAGCTTCACGAGATTGCCAAAGCGGGCGGAGGAAAATATTACGAAGCTCACAGCCAAAAGGATATGAACCGCATCTTTACAATGGCAGCGAGTTCATTAGCGGAATAAGAAAAGGTGCCGTTTATCGGCCCTTTTTTTTATTTTTATTTAACAAAAATTTCAAGAAAAGATGAAGAGAAAACTGTAAAAAGAATCAGATTCCGGACTTATATTACAAAAAGGGCGAAAAAGGCATTAAATCTGTCATCATTTATCCAATCTTTTTAGGATGATGCGCATAATTCTGTTCATTTTTAACGGCGTACAGCCGCTTATACAAAAGGAATCCCGCCCTATATCTTTTTGCATACTCGTCATCTAGCATAGAGAAGAGCCGGGGGCCCATCGGCCAAAAACAAACGGAGAGGAATGAAGGAAATGAAAAAAATGTTCACTGCGGGGATTGTCGGACTTTTGACGCTTTCACTCGGATCACCTGTTTTTGCAGCTGAGAAAAAGCACGAAGAAACAAACGTTGCCGTGCTGTTTGACGCAAGCGGAAGCATGATACAAAAAACAGGGGGAGAGCGTAAAATAGATGTCGCGAAAGAGTCTGTCACTTCTTTTGCGGAAGTTCTTCCTGAAGACACGAATCTGATGCTTCGGGTATTCGGGCATAAGGGCAATAATAAAAACTCAGGCAAAGCCGTATCATGTAATGCGACAGAAACGTTATACGGCCTTCAGCCGTACGCCGTGACTCCATTTGAGCAATCACTCAGCAAGATTAAACCGACCGGCTGGACACCGATTGCGAAAGCGCTCTCTGATACGCGTGAAGAATTTGAGCGGGCCGGCGCCACGGGGAAAAACGTCGTATATCTGATCACAGACGGTGAAGAAACATGCGGCGGTAATCCTCAGGCCGAAATTCAAAAGCTCCGTAAAGCGAACGTCAACACGATCGTCAATATCATCGGCTTCAACTTCGGCATGAAAGGAAGCGAAAGCCTTGAAAAAGCGGCGGAAGCGGGAGGCGGCACATATGTCTCAGCTGACAGCGCGGACGAGTTCAAACAGGCTTGGGAAGACGCTGCAAAGGATTTAGCAAAAGAATAGGTTAAAAAAAGACGCCCGCGCGGCGTCTTTTTTGTTTAGAAAACGGAACCGCGGGAATGATACGGATAAAAGGAGATGAACGCTGTTGTTAAAAGGAGCAGGCATTATATTAGTGCTGGCGGCAGTCGTTTTTGTTCTGATCGGAATTTTTCTGAAGCTTGCCGCCTTCATATTCGTCAGTATATTGGCCATTATCGCCGCAGTTATCTTATTCACCATTCTGAGCAGACATCATCGCAATGAAACATAGAGTCCTAAGAGGGCTCTTTTTTTAAACCGCAAATTCGACAAAATACAGGGATTGTGGAAGAATAAAAGAGAAGGATACTGCGGAGGGGAAAACAGTGGATGAAAAAACAACAGCGGTAAGAGACATATACCGCTATGAAAAAGGGGTATTAACAAAGACGGCAGATCGGATGGTTTCAGAGTATCCGCTGACCGTCATGGTGAACGGGCAGGAATTTGTTACGCTCGTCTGCACGCCTGACCATTTAGAGGAACTCGTCATCGGATTTCTCGCATCAGAAGGCGTCATTCGTTTTGAAAAAGAAATCAAAAGCTTTACTATAGATGAAAGTCTCGGGTTTGCATATGTTGAACTGACGAATCCCGGAGTGCTTGAGCAAAAAGACTATACGAAGAGGGTCATCGGTTCATGCTGCGGGAAAGGCCGCCATTTTTACTTTCAGCAGGATGTGAAAACGGCCAAAACCGCCGTCAGCCGTATCACTATAACTCCTGAGACGTGCCTTCGCCTGATGAAGGAGATGCAAAGCGGGAGCGGCACCTTCCGGGAAACGGGCGGCGTCCATAATGCGGCGCTGTGCGATACGGAAAAGCTGCTCTTCATGAGGACGGACATCGGGCGCCACAACGCGCTGGATAAGCTGTACGGCTGCTGTTTGAAAAACGGAATGCCGGTCCGTGACAAGCTGATCGTCTTCAGCGGCCGGATTTCCTCGGAGGTTTTATTAAAAGCCGCAAAAATCGGCGTGTCGATTGTCATTTCAAAATCGGCGCCGACGGAGCTCGCGCTGCAAATGGCGGAAGAGCTGAACATAACCGCGATAGGTTTTGTCAGAAACGGATCATTTAACGTATATACACATCCTGAACGGGTTGAACAATAGAAAGGGGTCTTGGGCTTATGAATACAGAAACGCGCCGGGTGACAGACAAAAGGGAAAGGCCGCTCAGGGATCTTCGTATCTCTGTAACCGACCGCTGCAACTTCAGATGCACGTACTGTATGCCAGCCGAATTATTCGGACCGGATTATCCATTTTTACAAAAGACGGAATTGCTCTCCTTCGAGGAGCTTGAGCGGCTTGCGAAGCTGTTTGTCGGCCGCTTCGGCGTTGAAAAAATCAGGCTGACGGGCGGAGAGCCGCTCATGAGAAAAGATATGCCTGAATTGATCAAAAAACTTGCGCGCATCCCCGGACTTAAAGATATCGCGATGACGACAAACGGCTCTCTGCTTCCCGTGTATGCGGAAAAACTGAAGCAGGCGGGGCTGCATCGCGTGACAGTCAGCCTCGATTCTTTAGAGGATGAGCGGTTTAAGGCCATTAACGGCCGCGGGGTTTCGGTGAACAAGGTGCTTGAGGGCATTGAGGCGGCAAAAGCGGCCGGACTCGGTGTGAAAATCAATATGGTTGTTCAAAAGGGCGTCAATGAAAAAGATATCCTGCCGATGGCCCGCTATTTTAAAGAAAAGGGTCATATTCTCCGGTTTATTGAATTTATGGATGTAGGCAATACGAATCAATGGAATAAAAAAGACGTGATCACGAAGGCCGAGATTATTGATCTGATCAACCAGCACATGCCGACGGAGCCGATAGAAGCGAATTATAAAGGAGAGGTCGCTTCCAGGTTCCGCTATCTTGACGGTTCGGGCGAAATCGGCGTGATTTCCTCCGTCTCGGATGCATTCTGCGCCTCCTGCAACAGAGCGCGCCTGTCGGCGAGAGGCGAGCTGTTTACGTGCCTGTTTGCGTCAAGCGGCTATGATGTTCGGAAACTCGTGCGCGGCGGTCTGACCGATGACGAATTGACGGAATCCATCGCCTCTGTCTGGAGAAATCGCACGGATCAGTATTCAATTGACCGCGCGCTTTCTAAAACGGATGGGAAAAAGAAAGTGGAAATGTCTTATATAGGCGGATGAAGAAAAGCTTGCCCGGACAAGGGCAGGCTTTTTTATTCACAATATGAGAGCGGTCTGTTCAAAAAATAACGATGTCAGCCGAAATATATGATAGGAATTTTGATGCAGGACAATCAAGTTATGCAATTCCAAAGCCATACAATATGTTAAAATATAACCAATAGAAATTAGAAAAGGTTGTGAAAGGGGCATGACCGCATACGAGATTCCGTCATCTCAAGTTGGAGTTAAGATCAACAAATGGTACAAGCACATTTTAGCGTTTCAAGCGGCTGATGCCATAAAGCTGAAAGAGGAAATTGATGAGGATATACAACGTATGGAGGAAGACCAGCTGCTGCTGTTATATTATCAGCTGATCAGCTACCGCCATCATATTATGCTTGATTACGTCAAGCCGGAATGCACCGAACAATCACAGATTCAGTACAGCGAGCTGCAAAAGACGATCGAAAGCACGGACAGCATATCGGGACTGTCTGAGTATTATTTCCATTTGTTCAGAGGGATGTATGAATTCGATCACAATAACTATGTTGCGGCTATTTCTTTTTACCGGAAAGCGGAAAAACTCCTTTCATTTGTCGAGGATGATATAGAGAGGGCGGAATTCCATTTCAAGATGTCTGAAGTGTTTTATGTCATGAAGCAGACTCATTTTTCCATGAATCACGGGATTCAGGCGCTGGATACGTATATGAAACACGATTTCTACAGAGTGCGGAGAATTCAATGCCATTTCGTCATCTCAGGAAACTACATCGACTGCAAAAACTACGACAAAGCGCTTGAGCATTTAGACGAAGCCCTCCGCCTTTCTTTGCTTGAAGGACAGCCCCGCCTGATCGGGTCTTCGCTTTACAATCTGGGGAATTGTTATTCTGAAAAGCGCGATCTGGATGAAGCGGCCCGGTACTTTAGAAAAGCGGTTCCCGTTTTTGAAGAGCATCAGCTTGAACAGCTTCCGAAGGCGCTGTTCAGCTTAACGCACACCCTTTTCAGGCTGCATGATGACCAAGCGGCCCTTACCTATTATGAAAGAGGGGTCATGATCGCGAAAGAACGGGGCGATCGATTCAGTTTAGAGAAGTATAAGTTTTTACAAGCGCTTTATTTGGAGTCACTCAATATGGATTTAATCCATGAAGTGTTTGACTATATGAATGAAAAATCGCTGTATGTGTATATTGAAGATTTCGCCTTGGAGGCCGCCGTTTACACAAGCGCACATGAGCAATATAAAGAAGCGGCGTATTTTTATGAAAAAGCGATTCGCATGAGAGAAAACATTCAAAAAGAACAGTGTTTATACGATATATAATTTTCTTAACCATCTGCTCAGCAGATGGTTATTTTTTTATGCACATCATAACGTTTGACCATAGAAAAAAACGGAAAAATCGCAAAAGAGAGAAAAAAGTACGATGGGAAGGAGGGATTTGTTGTTCGGATTCAATGATATGATGAAGTTTTTTGTATCATTTCTCATCATTCTGCCGATGGTGTCTGTCATCCATGTGGCGGGACACAGCTTTATGGCCATGCTGTTCGGAGGCAAGGCATCATTGGATATCGGAATGGGGAAACGTCTTTTAAAAGTAGGGCCGATTCAGGTTCGGCGTATCTACTTCATAGATTCTTTCTGCAAGTTCGGCGAATTGCGGATAGATAACCGCCTGACGAGCGCGCTCGTCTATTCCGGAGGCTGTCTGTTTAATCTCGCTTCTATCTTTTTAATAAATCTGCTGATCATGAAAGATGTCCTTGAGCCAAACTTATTTTTTTACCAATTTGTCTATTTTTCAACTTATTATGTTTTCTTTGCTCTTCTGCCGGTGCAATACGGGGATAATAAGCTGTCAGACGGATTGGCCGTTTACAAAGTGCTCCGCTACGGGGAACGCTGTGAAATCAATAATTGAGAGTTTACATGTTTGTGATCGGGCTGAAAGGGAAGAAAACAAGTACACAGAACAAAAAAGGAGCTGAAGAGATCATGAGTGAAGATAACGGTTTAAAAGACAAAGTAAAAGGCGGCATGAACAAAATGAAAGGGGAAGCAAAGGACAAAGCAGGCGACATGGCAGACAAGTCCGACTTAAAAGCGGAAGGTAAAAAAGACAAAGCGAAAGGCAGCCTGCAAAAGGGTGTCGGCAAAACGAAAGATAAACTCAGTGATGATTAATTTGGTAGTGAAACACAGCAAAAGCCCAAAATATTTTGGGCTTTTTGTTATGAGAAATGACAAAAATTCCAGTTCATTTGGTTAATATTCACTAAATTTTTAAATATTCTATAAATTCTCTGGCGATTTCTTTATAATATTCACATAGAATGTAACCTTTCTTCACATTTGATTAAACGTTTGTTGAAGAAAAAAATGAGAAATCGGTAAATTCTGCAAAAGGAATCGGGCCGTTCACCGTCGAATAACTTTTATCACTTAACATTTCATGAGGTGAAGGGGGTGACGGCCGCCTGCATCGTTTCGGTATGACCATGCGGATTGTGTTTGACTATCACTAAGGGGGAATACAGATGAAATTGACACCGGTTGAACAAGAAAAATTGCTTATTTTTACGGCGGGAGAGCTCGCTAAGCAGCGGAAGGCGCGCGGCGTTCTGCTGAATTACCCTGAAGCCGCCGCATATTTGACCTGTTATCTGATGGAAGGCGCGAGAGACGGAAAAAGCGTTGCTGAGCTGATGGAATCCGGCCGCAATGTATTGACGGAAAAAGACGTTATGGAAGGCGTTCCGGAAATGCTGGACAGCATTCAGGTGGAAGCGACGTTCCCGGACGGGGTTAAGCTTGTCACCGTTCATCAGCCGATCAAAGCGGAGGTGAAGTCATGAAGCCGGGAGCGATTCAAGTCGCAAAGGGGACCATCACCATTAACGAAGGCCGGAAGACGCTGGAGGTGTCAGTCACCAATAACGGAACACGGTCAGTGCAGGTAGGATCGCATTTTCATTTTGCCGAAGCCAACGGCGCCCTTTCCTTCAATCGGGACAAAGCAATCGGCATGCGCCTTGATATCCCGTCAGGCACATCTGTCCGTTTTGAACCGGGAGAAGAGAAAACCGTCACGCTCGTGGAAATCGGAGGGCGAAAAACGGTCAGAGGTCTCAACGGCATGGCCGATACGTATATGGATGAGCGGGGAAAAGAGAAGACGCTGTCAAATCTTAAAAAAGCCGGATGGATGGAGGAGGCGATCCGATGAAAATGTCACGTGAGCAATACGCAGAACTGTTCGGACCGACAACGGGAGACAAAGTCAGACTCGGAGATACGGATTTATGGATTGAAGTCGAAAAAGATTTCACGAATTACGGTGAAGAAATGATTTTCGGCGGAGGGAAAACAATCCGGGACGGCATGGGGCAGAACGGGCGTATCACCGGGAAAGACGGAGCGCTTGATCTGGTCATTACAAACGCCGTTATCCTGGATTATACCGGAATCGTCAAGGCGGATATCGGGGTGAAGGACGGCCGGATTGTCGGCGTCGGGAAAAGCGGCAACCCTGATATTATGGATGGGGTGGACCCGCACATGATTATCGGTGCCGGAACAGAAGTCATTTCCGGCGAAGGGAAAATCGTAACGGCCGGCGGGGTGGATACGCATATCCACTTTATCTGCCCGCAGCAGATGGAAGTCGCGCTTTCTTCAGGCGTGACCACGCTTCTCGGCGGCGGAACGGGTCCTGCGACGGGAAGTAAAGCGACGACTTGTACATCCGGTGCATGGTACATGTCGAGAATGCTGGAAGCGGCCGAGGAGTTTCCGATCAACGTCGGTTTCTTAGGAAAAGGGAATGCATCCGATAAAGCGCCGCTGATCGAGCAGGTGGAAGCAGGTGCGATCGGCCTGAAGCTGCATGAAGATTGGGGATCAACGCCAAGCGCCATTAAAGCTTGCATGGAAGCAGCGGATGAGGCGGACATTCAGGTGGCGATTCACACAGACACGATAAATGAAGCGGGCTTTTTAGAAAATACGCTTGATGCGATCGGCGAACGGGTTATCCATACATATCACATAGAGGGAGCCGGCGGAGGCCACGCACCGGATATTATGAAACTCGCATCTTACGCCAATATCCTGCCGTCCTCTACGACGCCGACGATTCCATATACCGTCAACACGATGGACGAGCATCTTGATATGATGATGGTCTGCCATCATTTAGATTCAAAAGTGCCTGAAGACGTGGCATTCAGTCATTCACGCATCAGAGCGGCCACCATTGCGGCGGAGGATATTCTGCACGATATCGGCGCGATCAGCATGACGTCATCTGACTCACAGGCGATGGGCAGGGTGGGAGAAGTGATTATCCGGACATGGCAGGTTGCCGATAAAATGAAAAAACAGCGCGGCGCTCTATCAGGAGAAAACGGCAATGACAATGTGCGCGCCAAACGCTATATCGCTAAATACACGATCAACCCGGCCGTCACTCACGGCCTGAGCCATGAAGTCGGTTCCGTTGAAAAAGGAAAGCTTGCCGACCTCGTACTATGGGACCCGGTTTTCTTCGGCGTCAAACCTGAACTTGTGCTCAAAGGCGGCATGATCGCCCGCGCCCAAATGGGAGATCCGAATGCTTCCATTCCGACGCCTGAACCCGTGTTTATGCGGCAGATGTACGCATCATACGGTAAAGCAAACCGAAATACCTCTATTACATTTATGTCCCAGGCCGGTATCGCAAACGGTGTGCCGGAAAAGCTCGGCCTTGAAAAAATGATTTCTCCCGTACGGAATATCCGTAAGCTGAGTAAGCTCGACATGAAGCTGAATGACGCGATGCCGAATATACAAGTCGATCCGAAAACCTATCAGGTGTTCGCCGACGGAGAAGAGCTGGCATGCCAGCCCGTCAGCTATGTTCCGCTCGGACAGCGTTATTTCTTATTTTAATCCCTCTCCGGCCGGTTTCCCGCCGGCCTGTTTACACCTCTATTGCCAACTTGATTTCATCCTGCCGCCCGTTTTAGTGTATATTAGTAGTTGACAAACAAATGAAATGTAACCATTGTGGTTACAACGGTGGTGAAAAACATGATTAACAGCCGTCTTGCTGTGGCCATTCACATTCTATCGCTGATCTCAACGGATGAACGGGCGTCATCGGACATGATTGCGGGCAGCGTAAACACCAATCCCGTCGTCGTGCGGAGAACGATCAGCCAGCTGAAAAAAGCGGGTATTCTGACTTCCCGGGCGGGTGTTCCGGGAGCCAGCCTGAAAAAAGATCCGTCGGAGATCACCCTCTTAGAGGTTTACAGGGCGGTGCAGAATAGGGAAGAGCTTTTTGCGGTTCACGACAATCCGAACCCCGACTGTCCGGTCGGCAAAAATATTCAGCGCGCGCTCGATGAGACGTTCGGAAGCGTACAGCGGGCAATGGAGAATGAACTTGCGAGCAAGTCCCTTTATGATGTAATGAATCATCTCTTTTGTTAAAAAGAGATGGGTTCATGCCGCTATTGGTGTAACAAAAATGGTTGCAAGTGATAATGAGGAAATCACGGTTTTGGCTCCATATTCAGGCAAGCCTGGATGCGGGGTTGCGATCTGTTTAATGAACTAAAGGAGGTGGTAACCGTGATATTTTTATTTTGCTTAAGGCTTATGTGAAGGTGTCTGTTGTAAGCGGGTTACCGAAAAATGACGGCACTCTTATTTTAATACGCGAAAACTGATGGAGAATATCCTGCCTCCGGTAATGCCAAAACCGTTCGCCTCTTAACAATCATTATAAAATTTCTCAAGGAACGATCAGCAGCCCGTTAGCTGCCCCTAATTAAAGATGAGCTGTTACCATACTGTTACATTAGAACTTCCGCTGCTTTTATATCCTTCTGTCGCTAAGACTTGATAAGCCCAATTACTGCCCAGATTCATTCCATGGCTCTTCCAGGCGTTAACATGATTGCTGAAAGTGATTGTAGCGTTGCTTCCGGTTGGTCTCTTCGACTGGCGAACACTCCAGTACTGCGTAAAAGTAGTGTTATCGCCATCAATGGAAGGTGCGTTATAACGTGTCGTTGTATATATGTCATATGTACCTCCATCACTTTTTACGGTACCTTTATACGTTCCGGTAGGTCTGTAAGTACCCCATGAATCCACTACATAATATTCGATGAGAGGTGCTCTCGTCCAGCCATATAAAGTCAAATATCCATTGCCATTCGGCGCCCAGACTCCGGCATTATAGTTTATTGTTCTAAATGGCGAGCCTGTAGTCCAGCCTTTACCAACAACGAAATTTCCGGTATTAGACCAATTAACACTGTAATTCCCGCCAGATCCATTGACTGCGTTGACTGTTCCGCCCCCATCAGTCCAATTTTGCCAGTAATCTGTGCCAGCTGCAGAGGCGGTTGCCGAAAACATGCTGATACTCATGAAAGCTGCCGTTAATCCAACTAAGAATTTCTTTTTAAACTTAAACATATGTTACCTCCTATACTATTTTTTCTGACTTTGACATGAGGCAGCACTCGTAAATATTTAAAACAATTACGAACGCCAACGCTTTTGATCGTTCCTTTCAATATAATAGCATGAATACATGAGTGAATATTAAGAACAATTGTAATTTAATTACAAAGACCCAAAAAAATGTATGATAAGCGGTCTTGTTCCGCCATGGCTTTTATCCTTATTTTGCAGAATCACAATTCTTGCTTCTAAACCTGATCAGGAACAGTCGAACAATTGAGTGATTTCAGTTGAAACTCTGAGGAAAAGCTTTTTTGATGTGGCGGCGACACGTCTGGCTGAAGCCGGAATGTCTGAAATAATATCTGCAGACAGCGTTTCAGCTGCGCCATTATGCCATCGCCGTATTGGACGAATTGGATAATCCGAAGCACAAAAACGAACGCTTTCCCGTTATCGGAGAAGCGGAATAAGAAAAAATCCCGGGCGGATGCGCCGGGATTTTCCTTTTTAATATGTATTGGCATCAATATTATTAAACACGCCGTCCATGATGCCGAGCGTCATGAGGACAATGAAGAGAACGATACCGAGAACGGACAAGCCGACCGTCACAATCAGGTAGATCCCCTGCATTTTCACGAACTTTGCATAATTCTCCAGCATATGTTCCTCTGTCAGTTCATTGAACTGCTCCGCCATCTGTCCCGCTTCATTTGCCGAGCGCATCAGAAAAATGCCGGCAATGATCTGCAGAACGCCGGGAATGGCTCCGATTAAAAAGAAAAACGCGCCCGACAGCGCCGCAAACGCACCCATGATAATAAATAAAATACCTGTCGCTTTTCCCCATTTCGAAATAGAAATAAGCGAACGATTCACTGATTCAGGTTTCAAACTATGGCACTCCTTTACAAAAAAATACTCACTTTTCATTTATACACTATTCGGTCATTCTTTTGAATATAAAATGTGTTTTTTCGTGCCGTGTCCGTTTTTATATCAGAAAATTCCCGAGAAACACCCCGGGAATTACAAAATCGGCGAAAGAAGTCTTGAAATCGATTCTTTAATGCGGATCCGCAGCGAACGCTCCTGATATTCTTCATACGTATATTTTCTGGAGACGAGCAGATCTTCTTTAAATGAGGAAATGAGTTTTTTCGCGATGGTGACGTCATAAATAAAGGCGTTGACTTCAAAATTAAGTCTGAAGCTTCTGACGTCGATATTCGCCGTACCGACTGAAGCCGTCTCATCATCGACGACAATCGTTTTTGCATGAATAAAGCCGTTGTCATAAATGTAGACTGAGGCTCCGGCTTTCAAAAGATCGCCGATGTAAGATAAAGTCGCCCAGTAAACGAAAGCGTGATCCGGCTTGTTCGGAATCATGATTTTGACGTCGATGCCTGACAGACAGGCGATCCTGAGGGCATCTAAAAGACTTGAGTCAGGAATAAAGTAAGGCGTCTGAATCAGGATTGACCGTTTGGCCGTTGAGATCATCTTGATATAGCCGTTTTTAATTTGTTCCCATTCTGAATCCGGTCCGCTCGTGACAATCTGCATCCCGACATTGCCCTTCGGCTCGCATTCCGGAAAATGATTCGGAACGTATGTGAGCGTATGATGATGGGAGGCTTGGTTCCAATCGAGGATAAACCGTGTCTGAATGGCGTGTACCGCCGTGCCTTGAAGCCTGAGGTGCGTATCGCGCCAGTAGCCGAATTTCGGATTCAGGCCGAGATATTCATCTCCGACGTTAAAGCCGCCGACATAGCCGGTTTCGCCGTCAATGATGACGAGCTTGCGGTGATTCCGATAATTGAGCCGCAAATTAATTGGACGAAGCCTGGAAGGAAAAAAGACTTCCACATGGCCGCCGGCGTCCCGCAGCGGTTTGAAGAATTTTTTTCTGAGTGATCTTGAACCGAGTTCATCATATAACACTCTGACTTTTACGCCTTCGCGTGCTTTTTTCACTAAGGCATCGCGCAATTTTTTTCCCAGTTCATCACCTTTATAAATATAGTATTGAAGGTGAATGTGATCTTTTGCGTTGGAAATGTCCTTCATTAAGCGTTTGAACTTATCGCGTCCGTCCGTCAGAATCTCCACCGAATTATCCTCTGTAAAGACTGCGTGGTTGTTCATGACAAGCATATAGATGAGGTCTTTATTATCCACAGTCGCTCTGTTGTTAAATTGGAATTGCCTCGACTTCAGATCTTTCAGCTGAGACTTCAGCAGCTTTTCAATCCCGATTTTTTTACGGTCTTCCCATTGAAACAGATGCTTGCGTCTCAGGTTATGGCCGAATAACAGGTATAAAATAAACCCTAAAATGGGAATAAAAAAAAGAACCAAGAGCCAAGCCCATGAAGCGCTGGCATCGCGTCTTTCTTTGAAAATCATGATGACGGCCAAAAGTATATTTAAAACGAAAAAAAATCCGAATAAAATAAATGAAATGCTCACTTTGCAACCCCGCTATATCATATTTATCAAGACTGTGCCCATTAGTATTCCGACAAGTGCAGCAATCTGATTCCCATTTCAAATTATAACATTGACATTTTGAAAGAATAAAGAGCCGGAATCAAAGATGAATGCAGTTTTCTTTCAAAGAAAGTTCCGGGTGCGTTAAAATATGCATATATGAAAAAGAAGACAAAAATGACAGCAAAGGGGAGAGGGCATGAAGCTGGAGCATGCGGAACAATTGCCGGGATTCATAAAAAAAGAAATTCAGAAAATACAAATCGCCATTGCGCCGCTGATGAAAAAAAGCATCATTTACCGTTTTCTTGCTTTCCCGCTCGCCGCTTTTAGTCTGTTTCATCTGGCATCGCTTTTGATTCAGGCCCCTTCCGGGAGAGGAGCTCTCGTGTCGGCCGGCATTTTTGCACTCCTTGCGGCCTTGGGTCTTGCGTTGTTTAAGGAAGCCGGCTATCAGCGGAAACAGGTGCAAAAAACGATCCGCCTTTATATGCTGAACAGAATCAGAAAAAGCGATATTCTGTCCGAGGAACGGAAAAGCGCCTATACCCGGCTGATTGCCGAGGAGCCGTCTGCGATGAAGAGCTTTATTGAATTTTTAACGGAAGAAGACCGGAAAAAAGAAATGCTTTATTAAAAAAGAGCTGACGCGCGATCAGCTCTTTTTGTCATTCAAACACCGGGTCGTTCTCATAGTAATATGAATCAGGCGTGTCATACGTATCAGTGCTGTGATAAGCGATAATTCCGATGACAGCGAAGATGACGACTAAAATAAAAGCGAGAATGCCCAATACCACACTGGATGCCGCGTAAAAAAACTGCATTTTGATAAATGATGCGTAATGTGCAAGCATATTTTCTTCCGCGTTTTCTTCTAGTCCTTCCTGAAGGGCGGCAGCCGCTTTTGCCGAGCGCATCAGCATGACGCCGGAAATGATGAGCAGGACCCCCGGAATGGCTCCAAGCAGCGTCACAATGGCTGACAGAGCGGAAAGAGAGCCCGTGATGATCAGAAACACGGCGGTGATCTTTCCCCATTTGGCGATGTCGGCAAGGGAACGGGCTTTTTTATTGAGCGGCTGGTTTTCGTCTTTGTCTTTATCGATGGTGATCATGACAGTTCTCTCCCTAAAATGTTCAAGTCATATCGTTTTCCGTCCATTTCGGCGATACCCGGGAATACGCCCCATTCGGTAAAACCGAATTTTTCAAACAGCTTAATGCTCGGCACATTATGTCCGAAGATAAAAGCCATCAGGCTGCGGATGCCGATTGCCGGAGCGAGTGCCAGGGCTTCTTTCAGCAGAAAGCTTCCTGCTCCTTTGCCGCGGCAATCCTGATGCAGATAGATGCTGATCTCCGCCGTTTTGTCATAGGCCGGACGGCCGTAAAACGTTTCAAAGCTGATCCAGGCCGCCACTTTGCCGGTTTCATCTTCCGCGACCATCAGCGGGCGCCGGTCCGTGTGCCGCAAAAACCAATCCATCCGGTCTGCGGGCGTCACTTCTTCCGTATCAGCCGTTACCATTCGTGAGGCAATCGTCGAGTTGTAAATGGCCACCACCGCATCTAAATCCTCCAATACGGCTTTGCGCAGGGTCAAATTCATATTCCGGGATCTCCCTTCACATTTCATTACATAATCAAGTGCAATCTGCACATACTATTTCCAAAAAAGTTTTTTATGGATGTGTATATATTTTCAGAAAAGTGTTCAGAATGTTGCTGAGGTGATGAACAAATGAGAGAGGAAGAAAAGAAAACTTCTCAAGTCAAAAAACTTCAGCGGTTTTTTCGCAAACGCTGGATATTCCCTGCAATCTACTTAGTCAGTGCGGCCGTCATTTTAACAGCTGTCCTTTGGTATCAATCCGTTTCGAATGATGTGAAGGACAATCTGACGAACAACAGCGGAAACTCCGCGTATGACAGCGGCAAAGATGATGCCGTCGAAGTAGGCAAGTCAATGGAAAACGTCGCAATGCCGGCTGCTCATTCTGAAAATGTTTCTGTTGTGAAAAAGTTTTATGAAACTGATGCCGCAAAAAAAGAGAAAGAAGCAGCACTTGTTAACTATAATAACACGTACAGCCTCAGTAAAGGAATTGACTTAGCTGAGAAAGACGGAAAATCATTTGATGTTTCTGCTTCTCTGAGCGGTACGGTTGTTAAAGCTGCTAAAGACCCGGTACTGGGATATGTGGTTGAAATTGAACACTCAGACGGCCTGTCTACTGTCTATCAGTCTTTATCTGAAGTCAGCGTGGATCAGGGCGACAAAGTAAAGCAGAACCAGGTCATCGGTAAATCCGGAAAAAACCTTTACAGTGAAGAAAGCGGAAATCACGTACACTTTGAAATCCGCAAGGACGGCGTAGCGATGAACCCGCTCAATTTTATGGACAAGCCGGTAACATCTATTGAAAAAGCGGCGGCTGAAGAGAAAAATGCTGTGACAGAAGAAACGGAAGGGGCAATTCAGCAGTCTTCCGAGAAAAAAGATGTGACGCCTAAAAAAGAAACCGAAGAAAAACCAGGTGACAAAGAGGACGGCACAAAAGACAAGACAGATGGTAAAGATTACGGCTCAATGAAAGATTCGGGCAAGTAATCTTGATCCCAAAGCGCCTATCAGCTCTGATAGGCGCTTTTCATATTGCCGCAGGTGCCTTTATACTAGTAGAAAACGAAGGAGATGCTGAATGAATAAATGTCTGGCGGCCGGGTGGCTCGTCTTTGTTTTCGTTTCTGCTTTGACTGAAAGCTTTCACGATATGATTGTGTCGCAGACGGTGTCCTTCCGTTTCACGCCCCATCCGGATATGTCCGGTTTCTTTGTGTTCGATATGGCGGAGCTCGCCATACCGGAAGCGGCGATTCAAAAGCTTGGGCACGCGTTTTCATTTTTTGTGCTCGCCTATTTGTTTTTCAGGGAGCGCAGGCGCATGAAGAGGGCGGTGCTGTATGCATTGGCCGCCGCTTTCCTGACAGAAATCGTCCAGCTCTTTTTCGGGAGAAACGGATGCCTCCGCGATGTGCTGATTGACAGTCTCGGCATTGCCGCATTCTGTGCTTTACAAAGGAAAAAGCATACAGCCAAACATACAAAAACCGGCAGTCTGTGACAGACGCCGGCTTTTTTTATATATTATGGTTTGTCGATTTGCTTTTATGAACGATACTTTCATAGATTCGCACGATCAGATCGACAATCGGACGAAGCACATTTGAGAATCTGAACAGCAGGAATCCGACAATGAGGGAAACGATAATGCTTCCGAGCACATCGATCGGATAATGGTGGCCGACCCAAATTCTTGAGAAGCCGGTCAAAAGGCCGAAAATCACAAGCGGCCAGCCGAGTTTTTTGTTGCGGAACAGAATCGCAATTGAAATCGCCAAAGCGCCTGTCGTATGGTCACTCGGAAATGAAGCATCCGCGGCATGAGGGATCAGCGTATGAACCGTATGCTCGACAAAGGGGCGCGGCTCGATATAGACCTTCGTGATGAGGTAGTTGACGATAAGCGCCGCAACACCCGTGAAGCCCGCGTACAGTGCGTTTTGTCTGCCTTTTGTGCTTCCGAACAGCCACATGGCAAGCAGGAAAAGGGCGTAGGCGTAAATGGCGTATTCCGTAATAAATACCATGATAGAGTCGAGAATGGCACTATGGTGCGACAAACCATTGATCGCTTTAAATAGTTCGTAATTCACAAATATCACCTTTTATCTTTATTTTATATGAACAGTGTAATGCTTTTTTCTATGAGACACAATTGGTATTAAAAATAATCATAAAAAAGTAAACAGAATGAAACGTGACTGTATTACTGTGCGTCAAGTATGCGGGAAAAGAATAGCCGAAGGAGTTTTGTCCGTTGCTGAAACGTTTGAAAAACGCCGATCTGCCGCTTGTGTTTGTCATTATGCTGCTTTGCGGATTCGGCTTGTTAATGGTGTACAGCGCCAGTGATGTGATGGGGTCTCAGCGGTACGGAGATCCATCCTATTTCTTCCATAAACAAAGTACCTCTTTACTGATCGGATTATGCTTATTTCTATTTGCCGCCTGTCTGCCGTATAAGCGGTATGCGCGGCTTGTACCGCTGTTTGTGGTCGGTTCGCTGGTATTGCTGCTGCTCGTATTGATACCGGGAATCGGGCTGGAGCGGAATTTTTCCCGCAGGTGGCTGGGAGCGGGCCCGCTTGTCGTACAGCCGTCTGAATTGGCGAAGATCGCCATGATTTTGTATTTCGCTTCGATTTATACGAAAAAGCAGCCGTACATTCATCAATTCGTGAAAGGGGTTCTGCCGCCATTAGTGATTTTGGGGACCGCTTTTCTGCTGACATTGGCGGAGCCTGATTTAGGGACGGCTTCCTTAATCCTGGCGGCGTGCGGGTCGATTTTATTATGTGCCGGCTTGAAAAAACGCCATCTGTTCGTGCTCGGCGCGACGGCGGTGTCGGGGGTTGTTTATCTCGCATTTTCCGCTTCCTATCGTGTGAAGCGCCTCGTTTCCTTTACCAATCCGTTTGGTGACGCGAACGGGGACGGCTATCAGCTGATTCAATCCTATTTTGCTATTTCCGGAGGCGGGTTTTTCGGAAGAGGGCTTGGAAACAGTGTTGAAAAAATGAACTATCTGCCTGAGGCGCATACCGATTTCATTATGGCCGTGATCAGCGAAGAGCTGGGGATATTCGGTGTTCTGATCGTTTTGGGATTATATTTTGCGTTAATGCTTCTCGGCGTAAAAACGGCCGTGCGGGCTGATGACCCGTTCGGGAAGCTTCTTGCCATCGGAATTACGTTTCAATTAATGTTTCAGGTTGTATTGAATTTGGGAGCGATGAGCGGACTCCTCCCGGTTACGGGTGTACCGCTTCCGTTTATCAGCTACGGCGGTTCTTCATTGATTATGACGCTGTTTTTGTGCGGCATACTGGTCAATATCAGTACATATGCGAAAAAACAACCCGTACGGCATAAGCGTCCTGCCCCGCATGAAAAAAAGGTTTCTTCTTTTTAATGAAGCCAGAAAAAACGCCCGGGACATTTCTGTCTCCGGGCGTCTGTCTGTTTATAAAGCTCCTGGTCCTTCTTCTCCGGTGCGGATATTAATCGTGTTTCCGATTTCATAGACGAATATTTTGCCGTCTCCGGGCTCTCCCGTTTTCAGCACTTTTTTCGCCGTTTCCACGACTTGATCAACGGGAACCTTGCTGACAACGATTTCCACTTTCAGCCGTTCATACACATTGCTTTCAATTTTGACTCCGCGGTACAGTTCGGTGTGGGCTTTTTGAAGGCCGCAGCCGTGTACGTTGGAGAAGGTCAGCGATGTGACTCCGATTTTACCGAGTTCCTGTTTCAATGTTTCAAACTTAGCCGGACGCGTAACGATTTCTACCTTGAACATTTGACCGCTCATCTAAGCCACTCCTCACTTTATAAGTCCTGATATGCTTTTTCCCCGTGCATCGTTAAATCAAGCCCAAGTGACTCTTCTTCTTCACTGGCGCGAAGGGGAATGAACAGACCTACAATTTTAATGATAACGAAAGTGACAATAAATACAAATACATAGGTTGCCGCAATGGCCGCAATCTGCTTCCAGAGCAGTCCCGGATCGCCGTAAAACAGCCCGTTTGCCCCGCCGTCATTGACGGAAGTGGTGGCGAATAAACCGGTCGCAATGCCGCCCCATGTCCCGCCGATCCCATGCAGGCCGAAAGCGTCAAGCGCATCATCATAACCGAAAGTCTTTTTGAGCCAATACACGCCCCAGAAGCAGACAAGCCCGCCGATGAAACCAATTACGATGGAAGAGAATGGCGTAACGAACCCGGCAGCCGGCGTAATGGCGACAAGCCCGGCAATAGCGCCTGATACAGCACCCAGCATGGTCGGTTTTTTGTTCAGCATCCATTCGATTAAAATCCAGCCGATAATTCCGGCCGCAGCCGCGGTGTTTGTGTTAATGAAGGCAAACATCGCGATACTGTCAAGCGTGAGCGCGCTGCCGACATTGAAGCCGAACCATCCGAACCAAATGAGCGCCCCGCCCAAGAACGTGTAAATTAAGTTGTGAGGGGAAGCCGCCGTGCCGTCCTTGCGTTTCCCGAGCACAATCGCCAGCACGAGCCCGGCGACTCCGGAAGAAATGTGGACGACGTTTCCGCCTGCGAAGTCAAGAGCGCCCATTTGGCCGATCCAGCCGCCGCCCCATACCCAGTGCGCAACGGGGGTATATACGAGGGAAGCCCACAAAAAGGAAAATACAAGAAAAGCACTGAATCTCATGCGTTCAGCAAATGCTCCGGAAATAATGGCCGTCGTCAGTACGGCAAACGTCATTTGGAACATCATGAACAAGGAATGCGGGATCGTATCACTGTAACTTCCGGGTTCAAAGCCGACCCCCTTCAGCCCCGCCCATTCAATCCCGCCAAGCCATGTATTGCCGGGGGCAAAAGCAAGTGAATATCCGTACAAAACCCAAACGACGGATACGATGGCGAGAGAAGAAAAACTATGCATCGCCGTGCTGAGCACGTTTTTGCTTTTTACCATTCCGCCGTAAAACAAAGCCAGCCCGGGGGTCATCAGCCACACGAGTAAAGCGCAAAAGAACATAAATACTGTATCGCCCATCTGCATGTTGTATTCCTCCGTCTCATTCAGAATGTAATTGTGATTAATTCATTATTATAGAGAAAAAAGAACGATAAAACATTTTCATGTAAGGTTATCTGACATGGTTTTTTGCGTTCATAATGCTGCTTTTTCAAATGGGCGCCGTGCGACTTTATATCCATAAAAAGAGCGCCGGAGCACGGCGGAAGAAATCCTGTCCGGGAAAGAGTAAAATAAACGGGGTGAGAAACACTAACTGCATCAGGAGGAATCATTATGACAACATCATTAAATCTGCAATTTGAAAAAACGGCTTTGGTCATTATTGATTTACAAAAAGGCATTGTGCCGATGGATAAAAGCGGTACGGTTGTGCCGAACGCGAAAAAATTAATTGATGTGTTCCGGGAAAAAGGCGGATTTATCAGCTTTGTGAACGTGGATTTTCATGACGGAGCGGATGCGCTGAAGCCGCTGACGGATGAAGAGGCGGCGGGCCATTCGGCTCCGCCGGCGGATTGGGCTGAATTTGTGCCTGAAATCGGAGTGAAAGAAAACGATTATACGGTAACAAAACGGCAGTGGGGCGCGTTTTTCGGCACGGACCTGGACCTTCAGCTCAGAAGACGGGGAATCGACACAATTGTGTTATGCGGGATTGCGACAAACATCGGTGTGGAAAGCACGGCGCGAGAAGCTTTTCAGCTCGGGTATCAGCAAGTTTTCGTAACTGACGCGATGGCGACATTCAGCGATGAACAGCACGAAGCGACACTCAAGTTTATCTTCCCGAAAATCGGCAGAAGCCGGACGACGGAAGAATTTATCGCACAGACAAAATGACATTCTCCAAAAAAAGCCGCGTCCTGTTTTTGACGGCCGTGGCTTCGGGGACGATGCTGAACCCATTGAACTCGTCGATGATTTCTCTTGCGCTTCACAGTATTCAGCATGAATTTCACCTGTCGTTTACAACGGTGTCCTGGCTGATATCGTCCTTTTATCTGGCCAGCGCGGTGGCGCAGCCTGTTACCGGGAAGCTCGGTGATATGCTCGGCAGGAAGAAGCTGTTTTTGATCGGGCTTCTGCTTGTTGCCGTCTCGGCGGTCGGCGCGCCGTTTGCGCCGACTTTTATGACTTTGCTGATCATGCGGCTTTTTCAATCGATCGGAAGCAGCGCGATATATCCGTCCGGCGTCGGATTGATCCGTTCAAATATACAGGAGAAGCAGGCTTCGGCGCTGGCCGTCCTGTCAATCTTTGCATCAGCCATGACGGCGCTCGGTCCGACTCTCGGCGGTTTTCTGATCGTTTGGGGAGGGTGGCCGGCAATCTTTTTCGTCAATCTGCCGTTTATCATTCTCAGCTTTTTTCTTGGAATGTATATGTTTCCGAAAGATGAAAAACGCGAGATCGGCGGCTTGAAAGGCGTGCTCCGCCAGCTTGATACGATCGGGATACTCCTGTTTGCCGGAGCGATTATCCTTCTCCTGTCGTTTTTATTGTCCTTCAGTACGAAGCCTCACTATACAGAAGGCGTATTCGGGCTTTTGTTTGTCGGGCTCTTTATCTGGCGTGAGCTGAAAACAGAGAAGCCGTTTATAGATGTCAGGCTGTTTAAAACGCACCGGAAACTATCGTCGGTGTATATTCAATTTATTTTGCTGAATATATTCTTTTACTGCATCTTTTTCGGGCTTCCGAGCTATTTTCAGGATGAAATGCATTTGTCCGTTCAGACAAGCGGATTGATTATGCTGTTTATGTCGGGCATGAGTATCCTGGTGTCGCCCCTGACCGGAAAATGGATAGATAAGAAAGGGCTTCTTCAGCCGATTGTTGCCGGAACCTGCCTGACTGCGATCGGGGCGGTGCTGTTAACGTTTTTCTTTCTTCAGGCGCCTATGATAGGAAAAGGGCTGATCCTGTCCGTGCTGGGTGTCGGCTACGGCCTCGGAAATGTCACGTTTCAGGCGGCCATGCTGAAAACGAGCCCCGGCGACATGGTCGGAACAACGTCCGGCCTGTTTCAGACCTGCCGGTATCTCGGTTCGATTTTGTCTTCTGTCATTTTGGGCATTCTTTTCGGAAAAGAAATTACCGCCGGCCATTTTCATATGCTCGGCACGATTCTTATCGTTGTCGGCGCCGTAAGCCTTTTGATGGCGTTCCGGTTTTCGGTTCTCCTCAAAAAAGCCTCTTAACAGGCGCAAAAAAAGAGACGGGCTCTCCCCGTCTCTTTTTTTGTGTAATGTGCTCAAAAATTAAAACGATTATTGTCGACAGCGACCAATGTTATTTACGGAATTTTCAGTTATATTTTTTCACATGTGATGTAAGGAAAACGTACATGTGGGAGGGAGAAAATGAAAAAAACAACGAGTGATCGGCTAAGCAACAAAGATTTACTGCCTTTAGAAGACGGCGAACGGACATGGAAAGCGGTGAATTTTGCATCCATTTGGATGGGCTGTATTCATAATATCCCGACCTATGCGACTGTGGGCGGGCTCATTGCGATCGGCCTTTCTCCGTGGCAGGTGCTTGCCATTATCGTGACGGCGTCACTCATTTTGTTCGCCGCTTTGGCCTTGAACGGCCATGCCGGAACGAAATACGGCCTGCCTTTTCCGGTCATTATCAGGGCTTCTTACGGAATATACGGAGCTAACATTCCGGCGCTTCTCAGGGCGTTTACAGCCATCATGTGGCTCGGAATTCAAACATTTGCCGGAAGCACGGCTTTACACATTCTGCTTTTGAACATATGGCCGGGCTGGGGGAGTCTCGGAGGAGATTGGAATATATTCGGGCTTCATCTGCCGGGCTTTCTGTCGTTCATTTTCTTTTGGGGCATTCATCTGCTTGTGCTGCGGCACGGCATGGAATCAATCAAAAAATTTGAAGTGTGGGCGGGCCCGCTTGTTTATCTCGTCTTCGGCGGTATGGTCTGGTGGGCGATAGATATTGCCGGCGGGCTCGGACCGATTTACTCACAGCCTGGAAAGTTCCATACCTTTTCTGAAACGTTTTGGCCGTTTGCCGCCGGAGTGACGGGCATTATCGGGATATGGGCGACATTGATTTTGAATATTCCTGACTTCACCCGGTTCGCCGCGTCGCAAAAAGAACAGATTCGCGGCCAGTTTTACGGCCTGCCGGGAACGTTTGCGCTGTTTGCGTTTGCGAGCATTACAGTGACATCCGGATCACAGGTAGCATTCGGAGAACCGATTTGGGACGTGGTGGAGATTTTGGCCCGGTTTGATAATCCTTTCGTTATCGCTCTTTCGGTCATCACGCTTTGCATCGCCGCCGTCTCGGTTAACGTGGCGGCAAACATCGTGTCACCGGCCTATGACTTGGCGAATGTCCTGCCGAAGTATATTACATTCAGGAGGGGAGGGTATTTGACCGCTGTTCTGGCCCTGTTCACAATACCGTGGAAGCTGATGGAGAGCGCCACGAATGTTTATGCGTTTCTCGGGCTCATCGGCGGGATGCTCGGACCGGTGGCCGGGGTGATGATGGCTGATTATTTTATCATCAGAAAAAGGCAGCTCTCAGTTGAAGACCTTTATTCGGAAACCGGACAGTATACTTATTACAAAGGCTATAATTATCGGGCCTTTGCCGCGACTTTTCTCGGCGCGTTTATTTCTTTAATCGGGATGTACGTCCCGGCGTTCGCCGGCATCTATGATATCTCCTGGTTTGCGGGTGTCATTTTGTCATGTCTCGGTTATACGGCGCTTATGTATATTCATCCTCCTTATGTAAAAGCGGCGGGACGAATCGCGCGGGAAAGAGCGGCCGAATAAAAAAAGCCGGGGCTGCCCCCGGCTTTTTGTCATATCAGTCTGCGATTGAAACGTTTCCGTCCGCTTCAAGCGGCGTTCTTTTTTTCTGGCTCCAGCCATACAGGAGTAAAGCAATCAGGACGAACAGCCCCGCGGCCAGATAAATCGAATGGAATCCGGCCGAAGCGACGAAGAGGCCGAATACATAGGACCCGCCGGCAATCCCGCTGTCAAAGAAAGTGAAGAAGGTAGCCGTCGCAAAGCCTGAACGGTGTCCGGGCGAGTTCTGAATCGCCAGCGTCTGCATACACGGTACGATAGAGCCGTATCCGAGACCGATTACGGCACCGGACAAGAGAAGCATGAGGGCGCTGTTTGTCATCGCCAGCATGCAAAGCCCCGCGGAGAACACGATAATCGACGGATAGATGACGATTCCCGGCCCCACTCTGTCAAACAGCTTTCCTGTGAAAGGACGGGCTGCCATCATCGTCACGGCGAAACAGACGAAGAAATAGCCGCTGACATCCAACAGGTGGATCGTCTTTGCATAAACGGATAAATATGAAGTCACACTTGAATAACAGAAAGAAATGGACAACCCGACAATCGCGATTTTAAGCGCGCCTTTTTCAAACATGTCGGAGAAAGAAAAACGGAAGACAGTCGTTCCGCTGTTGTTTTGATCCGGCACACGAATCATAAAAGCAATCAGCAAGCCTAAAGAAACAAATACGGCAAAAATCGTAAAGAAAACCGGGAACGAAATGACTTTCACAAGGCTCAGCCCGAGAAACGGACCGATCGCCATGGCAAGGTTCATAGACATCGCAAAATAACCGAGCCCCTCGCCGCGCCGCTTGGCGGGAATAATGTCAGCGGCAATTGCGCCCGTAACCGTCGTTAAAATGCTGAACCAGATGCCTTGGAAAAAACGCAGTCCGAGCAGCAGATAGAAATTGTGTATCGGCAAATACAGATAAGAAGACAGGGCGAACAGCGCCAAGGATACAATCGTCATTCTTTTCTTGCCGAACCGTTCAATAATCGCCCCTGAAAAAGGACGGGTGATAATAGCAGATAACAGGAACAGGCTGATCAAAAGCCCTCCTTGCGATTCACTGCCGCCAAGCTCCTGAATCATATAGATAGGCAGCACGGCCAAAAATGTATAAAAGAACACAAAGACAAATAAATTCACGAGTACGACCATAATAAAATCTTTGGTCCAGATCGAGTCAGATTTACTCAAAAGTACAGCACTTCCCTTTTTATTATTTCGTTAAAAACACATTCAGAAACTCAGAAAAAGCTTCCTTATCTCCATTCTGGAAATCCGCAAGCATGTCTTCCTCGAACTTCAGCATCTCTTGATTGATGCTGTCGTATTTCAATTCAGCTTCCTTCGTCAGGACGACGAGCTTTTCCCGCTTGTCTTCTCCCTGTTCCCGCTGAATCCAGCCGTTTTCTTCAAGGCGTTTGATCGTTCTGGTAACGGTCGGCGCCTCAACGTTCAGATAGGACCAGATTTCTTTTTGGGTCATCGGTCCGATCGTTTTTAAGCAATATAGGATTGACCATTGAGAGGAGTACAGGCCGAATGGTTCCAGCCGTTCATTGGCTTTCTTCGTAATCAGGCGGGCGCATTGATTGATTTGATGAATGAGGCGTCTGTTGACGTGGATCATTTCCGTTCTCCTTTTCAAAAAACTTACCTAAGTAACTAATTGTGCTGTTTCATTCTACAGCAGGATCGCGCGGATGTAAACCCCCCGATCAAAAAGCAGAAAATTATGACCCGCCCCTTGTCCTTATTGAGTTTTTAGCATATTCCCAATTCATTGCTAATACACTGTTACAAACCTATCAAAGAGAGTGTTTGAGGTGAGGGATCGTGGGCATATTTCTAAAACCTTCTTATATAATCGGACAACGAAGAAGCTGCATCATCAGTGAATCTGTTACAGAATACGGATCTCATTTCACACTTCTCACATCCAACTGGGGAGGTCGAGTGGTGTGCACGATTACATCAAAGAGCGAACAATCAAGATTGGTAAGTATATCGTGGAGACGAAAAAAACCGTTCGTGTCATTGCGAAAGAGTTTGGTGTTTCCAAAAGTACCGTACACAAAGATCTGACAGAGCGTCTGCCTGAAATCAATCCTGACTTGGCGAATGAAGTAAAAGAAATACTCGATTATCATAAATCCATCAGACATTTAAGAGGGGGAGAGGCGACGAAATTAAAGTACAAGAAGGATGAAATTCTTGAAGGGGAGCCCGTTCAGCAGCCGTAGCGCCTGACGTCTGCCGGGCCCTTTTTTCTCCTCCCGGGCGGTTTCGCGAATATCCGCAAAATTTTGTCAAGAACTTATATCGTTCAGCAGCTTTTTTTTGATAAATTATGATAATATATATAATTAGGGCACAATGTGGATATTTTACTGTGAAACAGATATCAAGGAGGATATAAATAGATGTTTGCAAGGGATATTGGAATTGACCTCGGTACTGCAAATGTACTGATCCATGTAAAAGGAAAAGGAATTGTTCTGAATGAGCCTTCCGTTGTGGCACTTGATAAAAACAGCGGCAAAGTGCTGGCTGTCGGTGAAGAAGCCAGACGAATGGTTGGACGTACACCTGGGAATATTGTTGCGATCCGTCCGCTGAAAGACGGCGTAATCGCAGACTTCGAAGTAACAGAAGCCATGCTGAAACATTTCATTAATAAGCTGAATGTAAAAGGACTTTTCTCAAAACCGCGCATGCTGATCTGCTGCCCGACGAATATTACATCCGTTGAGCAAAAGGCGATTAAAGAAGCAGCTGAAAAAAGCGGCGGAAAGCATGTGTACCTTGAAGAAGAACCAAAAGTTGCCGCTATCGGCGCGGGTATGGAAATCTTCCAGCCGAGCGGTAACATGGTTGTTGACATCGGAGGCGGTACGACAGATATCGCAGTTATTTCTATGGGCGATATTGTCACCTCCTCTTCTATTAAGATGGCTGGGGACAAGTTTGACATGGAAATCTTAAATTATATCAAACGCGAGTATAAGCTGCTGATCGGTGAACGTACCGCTGAAGATATTAAGGTGAAGGTCGCAACGGTTTTCCCAGACGCACGTCATGAAGAAATCACCATCCGCGGCCGTGACATGGTTTCCGGTCTGCCGAGAACGATTACAGTAAACAGCAAAGAAGTAGAAGAAGCCCTTCGTGAATCAGTTGCCGTCATTGTGCAGGCCGCCAAGCAGGTTCTTGAAAGAACACCGCCTGAATTGTCCGCTGACATCATCGACCGCGGCGTTATCATTACCGGCGGGGGAGCGCTGTTAAACGGGCTTGACCAGCTTCTTGCCGAAGAGCTGAGGGTGCCTGTTCTTGTCGCTGAGAACCCGATGGATTGTGTTGCGGTCGGAACCGGCGTCATGCTGGATAACATGGACAAGCTTCCAAAACGCAAACTGAGCTGATGATAAAACCTCATTCTGAAAAAGAATGGGGTTTTTTTCTGTCAAACCCTTCACGAACGTGAATGTAAATCCGATAATAAGAAAAAATGCTGATTTTCATTATAGAACAAATGTTCCGGTGAGGCAACTGGAAATAATGCTATTTCAGAGGTGGAAGACTTGTTAAAAGGATTATATACCGCAACGTCCGCAATGATTACACAGCAAAGAAGAACGGAAATGCTGTCAAATAACATCGCAAACGCGAATACATCAGGGTACAAAGAGGATCAAGGTTCAATCCGCGCCTTTCCCGAGATGCTTCTGAGCCGAATAGAAGGCGATAAAAAAACGAAAATCGGTTCCGTCAACACAGGCGTATACATGCAGGAGCTGAAACCGTTGTTTACGCAGGGAAGCCTGAAAACGACCGATCAGCCGACGGATATCGCGCTGATGGAGAATCAGGTTCCCAAGAACGCTGAAACGAATGAAAACGCCGAGCTGTTTTATTCCGTGCAGACCGGAGGAGGCGTCCGCTATTCAAAAAGCAGCACTTTCTCATTAAATGAAAACAATCAGCTTACGATAAACGGAAACCTTGTGTTATCAACAAACGGACAGCCGATTACAGTCGACAATGAAAAATTCACCGTATCAGAAAACGGAACGGTCACGACAAACGGCCGGCCGGCGGGGCAGATTGATATCAGGATGGAAGAAGACGTGCGCAATCTGAAACGGGACGGCAATGACCTATACAGCACGGCCGACGGCTCTGAACTGCCGAGCGCGGCGGCGAATCCCCAAGTCTCGTATTCATTAAAGCAAGGCGTCTCGGAGCTTTCGAACGTGGACGTGACGAGCACGTATACAGAAATGACGGAAGCATACAGATCATTTGAAGCCAATCAAAAAGTCATTCAGGCTTACGATAAAAGCATGGATAAAGCCGCAAATGAAATCGGCAAAGTGTAACAAAATGGGGGACATTCAATTATGATGCTCAGATCAATGCTGACGGCTTCAACAGCCTTAAATCAGCTTCAGCAGCAGATGGATACAGTCAGCAGCAACCTTTCAAACAGTGATACGACAGGCTATAAAGCGAGGGACTCCCGCTTTTCCGAGCTGATCAGACAGCAGTATGACCATATAGATGACAAAAAGGAAAATTCGCCGAACATGCGGAAAACGCCGCCCGGCCTGCGTCTCGGCGCCGGAACGGTCATGACTCCGCAGCTGGACTCAGGGCAGGGAAGCATCAAAAAAACCGACCGTGACCTTGATATCGCGTTCACATCACCTTATCAATATCTTCAGGCAGAAGCGGACGGACGGCGGGTGTATACAAGGGACGGCTCACTTTCCCTCAAGCCGGCCGGCGGAAATGACCGGCTGCTTCAGCTGATGACAGCGGGAGGCAATCCCATTCTCGATGAGAACGGTCAGCCCATACAAATTGACAGTTCGCTGACTCAGCTGAAAATCAGCAAAACCGGAACGCTGACTGCTTCAGACCAGGCGGGAACCCGTTCGCAGACGTTTAATCTCGGCATCGTCAATGTCAATAATCCGCAGGCGCTTCATGCGGAAGGGGATAATCTGTTTTCCGTAAACGGCGCGGGGGCTTCAGCGATTGAAGAGCTTACCGGCGCAAACCGGCAGGCAATCGGCATGGAGCAGGGCGCGCTTGAAGGTTCAAATGTCGATATGTCAAAAGAAATGACCGACTTAATCGTGTCTCAGCGTTCCTATCAGCTGAACAGCCGCACGATTACATTGGGAGACCAAATGCTGGGCTTAATCAACTCAGTCAGATAAAAGAAGGGGCGTTTTGATCAGCCGCGCATGATAAAAAATGCGGCTTTCTCAAAATCGCCCTTTTTTTTGTAGTAATCAGTAATATCCTGAAGCAGCACTTCCAAATCCACCCACGCTTCAATTTTCTGCAGCTCCAGCACAAGCTTCTGCAATCGGTCGTACGGGTCCTCCTGAGCGGTGTACAGTATGTTGAGCGCGGTCAGCTTCAATTTCATAATCTTGTTCTGCACTTTTTCAGATATGTATAAACCTTTCTGCAGCACGGTTTGTCCTTCGGCGGCAGATCCGGTTTTAAAAAGTGCTCTGACCGCTTCGTATACACAATGCAGGTAGGAAACGGGAGACTCTTTCTCGAAACGCTGATTGCCCAATACCTTTTTGTAAAAAGGGAGGGCCTCTTTATCTTTTTTCTGGGCGGTCTTTAAAAAACCAAAATTATAATAGGCGTGGCACAGCAGGTTATTGTCATTGATCCGGTCCGTTATCTTTATGGATTCATTAAAGAGCTGTTCTGCGTCGTCATAGCGTGCCTCGTCTATATAATTCACGGCGAGAAGCAGCCGGCAGCTGAGCGTTTTTTTGATGTAGCCGGCTTCATCTTGATAGATTTCCAGCGCTTTATTGACATATTGAATGGAGAGCGCAGGCGACTTCATCATGTAATATGCACCCGCTGTTTTATAATAAAATTCAGCGGCTTCGAAACGGTCCTGAATGGCCGGCAGGTACTGTTCAGCTTCTTTAAAGCGGCAGACAGCACGGTTCGGAGCGCCATTCACCATATGGAATAACCCTTTGAAAAAATAGAAATAATAAGTTAATTCATGATCCATCTCATCTTTGCGCCGCTTCAGCTCGCAGAACAGCTTATTCAGACCGTCTTTTTTTTCAAACAGCAGCTGAAACCGTGCGAAAAACAGCTGATATCTGAGTTTGAGCTTTGCATTCTTTTGTAATTTGGGGAGATGCTGATTGATTTGTTCGTGAAGGGAACGGGCTAGATCGAATTGGCGTTTTCCCATGGCGTCATACCACTCATTCAGCATCACCAGCGTACGTTTTTCAGTAAACTTAGCAATCATCTTCCAACCTCTTTGCATAGGGTAAAAATCTTTATTTATCATAACACATTAATGGACGAGGCTCATTGCCAGCTGGTTACAGTTTACAGCGCGGTTGAAAAAGAAATTGATTCATAATATACTTCCAAATGTACAGATTGGTTGCCACATATGCCTTCTATACATACTATTGTCGATGAAGGAGATGTCAAGAGAATGCTTGATACTCAGCAAATTAAAGAAATTATTCCCCATCGCTATCCGTTTCTTCTGGTAGACAGAATTACGGAAGTCGAAGAAGGAAAACGGGCGGCGGGATATAAAAATGTGACGGCGAATGAAGATTTTTTCAACGGCCATTTTCCTGAATACCCTGTTATGCCGGGCGTATTAATCGTAGAGGCTTTGGCGCAGGTCGGAGCGGTTGCGATGCTGATTAAAGAAGAAAACCGGGGCAGACTCGCATTTTTTGCGGGGATTGATAACTGCCGTTTCAAAAAGCAGGTAAAACCGGGTGACAAGCTGGAGCTTGAGGTTGATATTACCCGCGCGCGCGGTACGATCGGACGCGGCAAAGGCGTTGCCAAAGTTGACGGCGAGCTCGTGTGTGAAGCTGAATTAACCTTTGCGCTCGGAGAATAAAAACAAACAAATGGGCTTATAAAAAAGCCCATTTTGTATAGAAAGAGGTGAATGTAATGTGGTCAGAATTTAAAAGCTTTGCGATGCGGGGCAATATCATGGATCTGGCTATCGGTGTCGTCATCGGCGGCGCTTTCGGCAAAATCGTGACGTCGCTCGTTGAAGACATCATCATGCCGCTGGTCGGCCTGCTTCTTGGCGGTCTTGACTTTTCAGGGCTGGCCGTGACATTCGGCGATGCTCATATCAAGTACGGAAGCTTCATTCAAACGATTGTGAACTTCTTCATTATTTCATTTTCTATTTTTATCGTGATCCGCACAATAGGCAAGCTGAGACGTAAAAAAGAAGCAGAAGAAGAGGCTGAAGAAGCCGAGGAAACAGATCAGCAGACAGAACTGCTGACTGAAATCAGAGATCTGCTGAAACAGCGGGCTCCTCACAATGACTAAGGCACAAAAAAAGGCTGGATGATTAACGTCCGGCCTTTTTCATGATTATAATTTTTGTTTGAACGCTTCAATCAGCCGGCTGCCCGAGTAGCCTTCTTTCACAAGCGACTCCAGAATGCTTTCTGATCCGGGGTGATTTCTTGACACCATTTGACCGTAAATTAAAACTTGTATACTTCTTTCCAGCTCGACAATATTTTTGATGCTTCCCGTCAGCTGGGCGGGGCGGTTGCTTTTTTTCGTAATCGTTACAAACACCTTCGCTTCTTTCTGGCTTTTCATCAGCATGTCAAAAAAAGACAAGTGTTCGGCCGGGACCAGTGCTTCAATTAACCAATGATTTTCTCCGTCCTCTTTGTTAATAATCAATCCGTCTAAAAGGGGAAACTGTTCAATCGGCTGATCGTCTTTATCTAAACGTTCCACATTCAGATCAACCAGTTTAAAGGTTTTCATCTCTTATTTTCACCCCTGTTGTCCATGTTTTTCGTTCATTTATTATAACACATATCATTTTTCCCGGGAAAATGCTGTAAGACATGCTTCATCATTTTTGTAGGCGGTCAACATTTAATCATTTCTATTTTTTCATTATAATGTAAAAGAATATGGTCATGGAGAGATGCTTATGAATCAATTGCGCCTGAAGGAAATCTATATAGAAGACGGTTCAAGGCGAAAAGACGATCATTCCTACTTGGTATGCAAAAAGGAAGATTGTGAGGTGCATCTTAACAGAAGGGGAAATGTCGTCTTTTTATATGAAACAAAAGACCGCATGGAACAGTATAAAATTCAGCTTTCACTGACTGATAAAAAGCTGAGTTTTTACTGGTTCGCATGGGACGGCGGAAAGTTTGTCCGCATGTTTGAGAAAGACTGGCTCAAAACGAAACTTTTCTCGCGGCTGCTCAAAAATACATATTACATAAGCGGTCAAAAACAAAAGTTTTTTTTATCAGAAAGAAAAACGAAAACATAAGAGCAGCCTGAACGGATAACGGTTTTATCCGCTTTTTGCTTTCACGAGCCCTTGTACTACAATGAAGCCAGCCTCGAAAAAGAGAGGAGGATACGGCTTGTTTAACCACGTTATGCTTGTCGGCCGGCTGACGAAAGACCCGGAGCTCCGTTTTACATCAGCGGGCATTCCCGTCGCGCATATTACGTTGGCGGTAAACCGCAATTTTAAAAGCGCGTCGGGTGAAACCGGAACCGATTTCGTCAACTGCACCATCTGGAGAAAAAACGCTGAAAACACGGCATTGTACTGCCAAAAAGGGTCAATGGTCGGTGTAAGCGGCAGAATCCAGACGAGAAGCTATGAAAAGACAGACGGCGTAAAAGTTTATGTGACCGAGGTCATGGCTGATACCGTTCGGTTTATGGATCAAAAACAGAAAGAGCCGCTGGCTGAATAGCATTCTTTTTCCCTCGATTTCCCGCCTTTCAGCGGGCCCCGCAATACCTCCTTCCCACTCGCCAGTCGAAAGACTGGTTTTTTTGTGCGGGAGCTGAAAAATGGTTAAAAAGAAGTGATTTCGCTTATGAATACTTAAAAACATTGAATATATTGGGATAAAAACTTATAATTACTTACAGATAAGTGACGAAAAAGGGAATGAGGACGTGTATCAAGAAGAAAGACTGATTGCGATAATGGAATATTTGAAACAGCATCGGCGAATTACCGCGGAACAGATATGTTCGCTGCTTCATATTTCAAGAGATACCGCAAGAAGGGACCTTGTAAAGCTGAAAGAGCGCGGGGCCATTATCAGAACACGGGGCGGCGCGATTCTGCCGTCGGTGAATCAGGAGGTTCCTGGCTATTCGGGCCGGCTGAAAACTGTTTCTGAAGAGAAAAACAAAATCGGCAAGCTGGCCGCATCCCTGATCCATAAAGGAGACCGGATCATTCTGGACACCTCGACAACCGTGCAGGCCTGCGCGGAGCATTTAAATGTCACCGGCTGTACTGTTATTACAAATTCGATCAATCAGGCCGATATCCTTTCCGCAAAAGAGGGAATTGATATTCACCTGCTCGGCGGAAAGCTCCAGAAGGAACACCGGTTTTTATACGGGGCTTCCGTCGTAGAAAAACTGGGGGATTATCACGCCGATAAGGTGCTGATCGGCGTTGTCGGCATCTCGGAAAACGGTCTGACGATACCTCACGAAGAAGACGGCATGGTAAAGCGTAAAATGATCCGACAGGCGGAACAGGTGATTGCGCTGAGCGATCACTCCAAGCTTGGCCGTACGAGTTTTTATCAGTATGCAGACCTGCACGAGGTTGACCTGCTGATTACCGATCGGCTGCCTGATCAGGATTTTTGCGATCTGCTCGACCGGCACGGCGTAGAATTGCTTGTAACTGAATCTGAAGAAGAGGATGAGGACATGTGAAACTGATTGCCATAGATCTGGACGGCACACTGCTGAACAGCAGTCATCAAGTAAGCGATGAAAATGAGCGGGCTTTAAGGGAAGCCCGGCAAGCGGGAATTGAAATCGTGGTTTCCACGGGACGCGCGCATTTTGACGTGCACTCCATCTTCGAACCGCTCGGCATAAAAACATGGATTATCAGCGCAAACGGAGCCGCCATTCATGCTCCTGACGGCAGCCTGTACCACTGTGATGCGATTGCAGAAACAAGAGCCCGCGGCATTTTGTCATGGCTTGAAGAGAATCAATATTACTATGAGGTGTTTACAAACAAAGCCATCTATACGCCTGAAACCGGCAGGCAGCTGCTCGATATCGAAATGGACCGGGTGAAAAGCGCCAATCCGGAAACCGATCTTTCCGTTTTGGAACAGGCGGCTTCAGTGCAATACAGCCAATCCGGCTTTGCTTATATTCATTCATACCGTGAGCTCTTTGAGAAAGAAGAGCATCTGGATTTTTATAATATTCTCGGATTTTCGTTTGATGAGCGGAAGCTGAAAGCGGGCTGGGACCGATTCAGCGGTCAGAAAGATCTCACCCTTGTCAGCTCTGCCGACCACAACTTCGAACTGGCGTCTCGAAACGCCTCTAAAGGGCAGGCGCTCAAACGGCTGGCGCTAAAGCTCGGCATTCCGATGGCTGAAACCGCCGCGGTCGGTGACAGCTTAAATGACTATTCAATGCTTCAGGCGGCCGGAAAAGGCATAGCGATGGGGAATGCGAGAGAAGATATTAAAGAGATCGCTGATGCCGTTACATTGACAAATGATCAAAATGGCGTTGCGCATATGATCAGGAATTTACTGTGAAAGGTATGGCGATACTGTTCATGACTGGCGTGACGCATTCATGGCAAATGCGGCGTAACAGTAAGGACGACATAAAAGACCGGCTCTTCTGAGAGAGCCGGTCTTTTTGCGTTTAATGTGATTGCGCTGATGCGCTGAGGGTGAATAATTCTTCAAGCTCAGCGGATGACAGCTCGGTAATCCAATTTTCACTTTGGATAATCTGATCGTTCAGCGTTTGTTTCGTTTCGAGCATGGCATCAATTTTTTCTTCAATCGTTCCCGTCGTAATGAGTTTGTGAACATGGACGAACCGTTCCTGGCCGATTCGGTAGGCGCGGTCGGTCGCCTGGTTTTCCACCGCCGGATTCCACCATCTGTCATAGTGAATGACATGATTGGCAGCCGTCAGATTAAGGCCGGTTCCGCCCGCTTTCAATGACAAAATCAGCGTCGGGTATTCTTTCTTCTGGAACCGTTCGACGAGAGAATCGCGTTCCTGCTTGGATAGGCTTCCGTTTAAAAACTGAACCGGTTCTCCGAATGCTTTTTCCAGGAGGCGCTTCATCATGTTGCCCATCTGAATGTATTGGGTGAAAATGAGGCAGCTTTCCCCTTGTCCGCGGATCGCCGCCATTAAATCAAGCAGCTTTTCCAGTTTGACGGATCTCCCGTTTAACAGCTCTGTCTGTTCTTCCTTCAAATAGAGCGCGGGATGATCGCATATTTGCTTCAAGCGGCCGAGCATGCTCAGAATCAGCGCTTTCCGCTGCATCCCGGTCAGAGAAGCCATATGTTCAAATGTATCTTTGACAAGCTGTTCATAAAGGGATGCCTGTTCGGCTGAGAGCGGGATAAACTCTTTTTGTTCCAGCTTTTCAGGAAGATTAAGCGCCACTTCTTCATCCCGTTTTGTCCGGCGCAGTAAAAACGGCCGGATTAACTGCTGAAGCTGGTTGATTCTTTTTTCGTCACGGTCTTTCTCAATCGGCAGCACATAGCGTTTATGAAAGCCGGTCAGACTGCCGAGATAGCCTTTGTTCATAAAATCAAAGATCGACCAAAGCTCTGTCAGGCGGTTTTCCATCGGTGTTCCGCTCAGCGCGATATGATGGACGCCTTTCAGCTTTCTGATCGCGCGGGACTGCTTCGTATGCGCGTTTTTAATATTTTGCGCTTCATCAAGGCAGATGGTGCTCCATGTCACGGAAGAAAGCTCTTCCTGATCGGCGTGCGACAGGCCGTAAGAAGTAAGAACAACATCCGCGTCCTGATAGGCCGGGACAAATGCTTCCCCCTTCGGCCGGCGGGGGCCGTAATGAAGCATGGCCTTCAGCTGCGGCGCGAAGGTCTGGAGCTCACGCTGCCAGTTGCCGAGCACAGATGTCGGCGCAATGATTAAGGCAGGCGCTTTTTGCCGGCCGCTTTCCTTCACATGGAGAAAATAAGCGATCATCTGAATCGTCTTTCCAAGTCCCATGTCATCTGCGAGACAGGCGCCGAAGCCGTTTTCCCGTAAAAACAGAAGCCAGTTCATGCCGTACATCTGATAAGGGCGGAGCTGGCCCTGAAACGCGGCGCTGACTTCATGCTCCGGCAGATCCCGGGCATCCGTCAGTTTGCGGATCAGGCTTCTGAGCTGCTTTGATAATTCGATCTTGATCCCGGCAAATGCCGATGAGTCAATGATGTCTGTGTCCTCGGCTCCGTTTTCCCCGTGATCCATCAGTTCGCGCGCCAGCACGTCGGACATGTGGAGGCCCTCAGATTCTGCTTTTTCCATCAGTTTTTTCATTTGTTTAATGAATTGAGGATCAATTTTCACCCATTGGCCGCGGATGTTGACGAGACGTCTGTTGTTTGCGACGAGCTCATTGAATTCATCCTCTGTCAGCTCAATTCCGTTTGTGGCGAATCTCCAGTTGAAATCAAGCAGAGCGTTCATGCCGACGAAGGACTCGCCCCGCGGGGAGGATGACACTTTCGCCTTGAGCATCATATTGCTGTCCCGGACAATCTGCCACCATGATGGGAGAAGAATCTCCACACCCATATCGACAAGCGTCTCACTCGCTTCCGATAAGAAGATCCAAGCCTCTTCTTCAGAAATCAGCGTCGTTCCTGAATCAAACGAAAGCCAGGGAACCGTTCTGCGGAAGCGGTCCTGTTCGCGCGCGATTTTTCCGCTGTATGCCTGCCACGCTTTTTTCAGTCCCTTCAGTCCGTCGAAAAAGGTGATGGAGCCGGTTTTTTTCTCACGTAAAAACATTTCGATTTTCCAGTCATCACCGTCAAAATCAGGCTCGTTTAATCGGAGCCCGACGGTAAACGGCGTCACATCGTCAAGCCAGCCGATTCCCTCGAGAAAATCATCTTCATCCAAAAAGGAGCCTTTAAACGTATGAACGGCCGGTGAGCGGGTTTCGATCTGCCGCCATTTTTCCAGCAGGTCATCATTGTACTGAATGTAGTCCTGGACCGCGGCTGAGAACCAGTCTGCCGTAAAGCCCTCCAGCAAAAGCTCGCGGTCTTTGAAGCGCAGGACACCATTTTGCCAAGCCTCATAATCCGGAAGAAAATCGCCGTCGGCAATAAATTCGTATATCGTCGAAGCCGCTTCGATTAATGGTTCCGTTTCCTTTGTCAGCTGCACGGTGCTGAATGAATTGAACGAGTTTTTTCCGAGCAGCTCGACGGTCATCCACGGGCTGAGCAGAACGGCCGGGGTGCCGATGAAGCTGACGTCTTCAAGAAACGTTCCGTAAAAGGTGGACTCATGCCATTGGAACAAATGAGTCTTCATCTGACTGAGAGTAAGCGGCTGCTCCTTCTCATCATGGCTTGACAGCGTAAATGTCCAATCTTCCATTTGTTCTACATGAATGAAAATTTCCTTAAGACTCGCCATCAATCAACTTTCCTTTCTGCAATTCTTCTTGAAGGGCGCGCAGCCTCTTGTAACTTGCGCTCAGCCGGCTGATATACCGCTCCCATACCTGTTGTTTTTTTGCCTTTTTATAAAGCGTCCGCAGTTTTTTCAGATGGCGTGCAGCCTCTTTATAGGCGCTGCGGTTTTTTTGATCGATAAAAAAGGCCGCCGCCCGGTGATAGGAGGGGATGAGCGCTTCCGGATCACTGGCGGCAATTTCCTTCAGGATGTCCTTTTCGATTTCCCAGACGGAAAAACCGACGAGGCTGTGAATCTCCACCCACTCCGCGTACCGCCGTTTTTCGTACAGGTACTGGCTGTATTCGGTAAAGGTATAGGGAAGGCAGCCGGAAGCAAACCGTTCAAACAGCTGATCATCCCGTGAGTGCCGCGCATAATCCGCCAATAGCGCAAACAGCTCTCCGATAATGTCGCGCATTTCTTTAAACGGCTTATCAAGCTTCGTATAGTTCACGGCAAGCGGCTCGATCCGGCCATACCATGTTTTCAGCCGTTTCCAGTCTTTTTTCGCGGTGAGTTCACCGAGCCATTGAAAGGTATACGGCAGCGCATCAGGAGGGAAGCGGGACATATCTTCAAAGACAGATTCATCATCCTTTTGCAAAAAGGCCAGATGAAGCCGTCCGAACCGCACTTCCGGTGAAAAACGGCGCCCGCTTTCCTGTGCGAGAATCTCCTGTTCACGCGCGACCCACTTCGGACGGTTCAAAAGCGCGCTCCACATTTCACTGAATACCCGGAGGCGTTCGTATTGAAAAAGCTCTTCTTTCACAAGCAGTCTGCGGAGCACCGGAGGCGTCCGGTCTAAAAAAGGATCGAGTGAAAAAGACAAGGCGTACGTTTTCAGTCTGTCAATGGAGGAATAAATTGTATCCATCAGCTGTTCCACGTATGGATTGATGCTGTAATAATCTTTTTCGGCATCCAATCTGCCTGACTCAATCAAAGTGAACATGTGAAGCCAGACGGCAAGCGCCGAATGAATCTGATATAAGCTTTTAAGCTCGGGTTTTTTCGGGGCGTGTTTTTTGAGCGCTGACAGATAGCCGTAATAAAGGCCCTGCATCGTCTGGCTTCCGGCCGGCGTCCGCGCCTCCCACAGTGAGAATTCCGAATCAAAAAAAGCGAGCCAGCTTGACAGCGACTCTTCATTCGGCAGCACTTTTTCCTGAAACTGCCGGCGGACAAGCTCCCTGCTTTCCTCAAGCTTTTCTCTTTCCAGCCAATGTTCGGTAAAGGTACCGACCCGCTCGAATTGGGCATATACGTAAAGAAAAACGGCCAGCACGTGGCGGCAGATCGCCTCAGACGGGCATGCGCAGCCGCTTTTCACCATGAAAAATAAGTTCAGCGTGACCCTTACAGGCACAACATCCTGCACATATGCGGAAATCTCTGTCGGGGTTTGAACCTGTATACGATAGACGGAATCCTGCCGATATAAAATGAGTGCTTTCTTCATCAGCTGAACATTGTCTTCATTGTAAGGAAGAAGTTCTTTAAGCTGTTCAGCCGCTGCGAGCACATCTTCTTTAGCAATCATATCCTGAAGCATGATTATCGCTCCTAACGAGTCACAAAATAAAAAGATTCCAATTCCTCTATTATATCGCAACACATGGCCCGGAAAAAGTTTTTCCTAAAAAAGGACATAAAAACCCGAATGTGTCGAATGATGTATTAGAGATTGCAAAACAGCACCCGACAGCATATAATAATCTTGTTTTCAATTTAATGGAAGCCGAAAGGAAACGAATGATGAAGAAAACGAAGTTAGATCAAGAGGAGTTTCTGAAGATTTTAATGCATGCGCACGACATTGGTGAGCAGTCCTCTGAGATGACCACAAAAGAAATGCTTGAGAATTTGATTTCTTATATTAAAAATGGATATGCAACATAAAATCCCGCAGGCTCTTGGCCGCGGGATTTTTTAATCTTCCTGTAACAACAGTATTTAAAGCGCTTACAAAGATAAAACAGATTGAAGTGTTTGTCTATTTTTGTCGAATTTTGTCATTTGAAAAGGTTAGAAATGACAGTTTAAAGCTGTATAATCGTAATTGGAAAAGATCATTGGAGGGAATGGGAATACGCGGATAGTGATATGGAGGTTATATGGGAGAATCTACAAGCATAAAGGAAATATTCGCAATACTAAGAAAGCGTCTGCTGTTTATACTTATTATTACCGCGGCGGCATCTGCCGCAGGCGGACTCATCAGTTTCTTCGCTCTTACGCCGGTCTATGAAAACTCAACTCAAATTTTGGTCAGTCAATCCAAAAACAATCAAAAAGAAGTCCAATTCAATGACGTTCAAACCAACCTCCAATTAATCAACACGTATAATGTCATCATCAAAAGCCCGGTCATCCTCGATGAGGTGATTAAACAGCTGAATCTGTCCATGACTTCGAAAGAGCTGGAATCGAAAATCACGGTGTCCAGCGAGCAGGATTCACAAGTCGTGACGATTGCCGTGAGGGATACGGATGCTAAGCGGGCGGCCGTTATGGCAAATGCGGTTGCAGCCGTTTTTCAGGACAAGATCACCGCCATCATGAACGTGGATAATGTCAGCATCCTTTCAAAGGCCGAAGCGGCGGACAGCCAGTCACCGGCAGAGCCTAACCGTAAGCTGAACATCGCGATTGCGTTTGCCGCCGGACTTTTGGGCGGAATCGGTCTCGCCTTTTTGCTGGAACATCTGGATAATACGATCAAATCGGAAGAACAGCTGGAATCACTGCTCGGCATCCCGGTCCTGGGAACGGTTACTTCAATCAGTACTAAAGACAGCGTTGCCAAAAACTTGAGGATGGCGGAAACCAAACAAGCGGGGGGCGGACATGTTGACGCGTAAAAAAGACAAACTCGGAAAACGAAGCGTGATTGCGATGTCTGAGCCGAAATCCATCAACTCAGAACAATATCGCACGATCCGCACAAACATTGAATTTTCTTCCGTTGATACGGAGGTGAAGTCTCTTTTGATCACATCCGCCGGTCCGGAAGAAGGAAAATCGACAACCGCGGCCAACCTTGCCGTCGTATTTGCACAGCAGGGGAAAAAAGTGCTTTTAATTGATGCGGATCTGCGCAAACCGACGGTTCATTTCACCTTCAAATTGGATAACGGAACCGGATTAACGTCGCTGCTGTTAAAACAGATGCCGTTTCAGAAAGCCGTCCTGCCGGCTGATGAAGCAAACCTGGATATTTTAACGAGCGGGCCGATCCCGCCCAATCCGGCGGAGCTTTTATCGACGGGTGCCATGAAAGATCTTCTGTCAGAAGCCGCCGCAGTTTATGATAAGGTGATTTTGGATACGCCTCCCGTTTTGGCCGTAGCCGATACGAAAATATTAGGCAGCTACACTGACGGGGCCATTATGGTGATCTCAAGCGGGAAAACGGACAAGGAAAAAGCGGCCAAGGCGAAAGAAGCGCTCGATTACTGCCCGTGCAAGCTCCTTGGGGCCGTGATGAACGGGAAGAAACAAACGAAACACTCGGACTACGCCTATTACGGACAATAATGTCATAATGGGCGCGGTCCATTCTTTTTAAGGAGGGGTTGAAATATGATAGATATCCATTGTCACATCCTTCCTTCCATAGACGACGGCGCGGCGGATGATACAGAAAGTCTGAAGATGGCGAGAGAAGCGGTCAGACAGGGGATTGATACGATCATCGCGACGCCGCATCATGTGAAATACCGCTATGACACGGACCGGCATACGGTCAACGAAGCGGTCAGCCTGTTAAACAAACGTTTGAACAAGGAAGGCATTCCGCTGACTGTTCTGCCCGGCCAGGAAATCAGAATAGACGGAGATCTGCTGGCAGGTCTTCAAAGCGGCTCGCTTGTCCCGCTCCATAATACAAAGTATGTGCTGGCGGAATTTCCGGCGGATCATGTCCCGGCCTACGCTGAAAGGCTGTTTTATGAACTGCAGCTGAACGGATATGTCCCCGTCATCGCCCATCCGGAGCGGAACAGGGAAATTCGCGAAAACCCTTCCGTCCTATACAGCCTTGTGAAGAAAGGCGCGGCCGCCCAAGTGACGGCCGGCTGCATTGCCGGAGCATTCGGGCGGAAAGCGAAATCCTTTTCGCTGCAGCTGATTGAAGCGAATTTGATCCACTTTCTCGCATCTGACGCCCATAATCTCGGACCGAGAAATTTTTATTATCAGGAGGCGCTCGGCGTTCTGAAAAAAGAAGCAGGGGCGGAGCTGATTTACATGTTCACGGAAAATGCGGCGCTTCTCGCTGAAAACAAAGCCGTTTATAAGGAACCTCCGCTGCCTGTGGCCCGCCGTAAGCGCTGGGGTCTTTTTTAATCGTCGTCTCCATCCCGTTTAAATGAAGCGTAAGCGGCTGTTTTGCAAGATGATTCTTTTATGCTTATGCTATTATCAGCGGCCGGCACCGTTTTTTCCTATCATGACCTCAGGCTTCCGGCATTCAGCCGGCGCCGGGATCATATGATAATAACGGTAAGCTGCCCAGCAGCAATTTCTAAACGGTTGGGGGAACACGATGAAAATAACAGTGATCGGAACAGGCTACGTCGGTCTTGTGACAGGAGTGTCTCTTTCAGAAATCGGCCATGACGTAACATGCATAGATATTGACGAACGTAAGGTTGAGCAGATGAGAAAGGGATTGTCCCCTATCTTTGAACCGGGCCTTGAAGATATGATGAAACGAAATATCGGCCGGCATCGGCTGGCATTTGAAACAAGCTACGAAAAAGGGCTTGCGGAAGCGGACGTTATTTTTATAGCGGTCGGAACGCCGCAAAAAGAAGACGGGCACGCAAACCTTACTTATATTGAAAATGTCGCCGAACGGATTGCCGAACATATTTGTAAAGATGCGATTGTCGTGACAAAAAGCACGGTTCCCGTGGGAACGAATGACAGGATCAGCGAAGTTATTCAGTCACGGCTGAAAGCGGACGTGAACATTTCAATCGCCTCGAATCCGGAATTTCTCCGTGAAGGTTCAGCGATTCACGATACCTTTCACGGCGACCGCATCGTGATCGGGGCTGAAGACCGGCAGACGCGGGAAACGCTTGACCGGGTTTTCGCGCCGCTTGCGATTCCGGTATATCATACGGACATCAGAAGCGCTGAGATGATCAAATATGCGTCAAACGCTTTTTTAGCGGCAAAAATCAGTTTTATTAATGAGATTTCTCATATATGTGAAAAAGTCGGTGCGGATGTGGAATCAGTCGCACACGGAATGGGATTGGATAAACGGATCGGCAATCAATTCTTAAGAGCCGGCATCGGTTACGGCGGTTCCTGCTTTCCGAAGGATACAAACGCCCTCGTGCAGATCGCGGGACATGTGGAGCATGATTTTGAATTGCTGAAGTCCGTCATTAAGGTCAACAATAACCAGCAGTCCATGCTGGTTGATAAAGTGCTGAACAGGCTCGGCGGTGTGACGGGGAAAACCATCGCGTTATTAGGGCTGTCTTTTAAGCCAAATACAGATGATATGCGGGACGCGCCGTCCATTGTCATTGCGGATCGTCTGGCGGCTCTTGATGCCCGGATGACAGCGTACGATCCGATTGCTTCATTCCGGGCTTCCGGGCTGCTTCCGGCTGCGGTTTCCTATCGGGAGTCCATAGAAGAAGCCGTCAGGGGAGCGGATGCCGTCCTGATTCTGACCGATTGGGAACAAATTAAACACTTCCCGCTTGAAGCGTACAAAGAGCTGATGGAAACCCCGGTTATTTTCGACGGGAGAAACTGCCACTCGCTTGAGGAAGCGGAACAGGCGGGCGTGGAATATATCTCAATCGGAAGAAGAGCCGTCGTGCCTCAGACTGATTCTGTCACTTAAAAGGCCGGCGGTCCGCGCCGGCCTTTTATCATACAATCATTAGAGACGAAGGGGACATTAATCGTGGAAAACACATGGAAATTGCCGAAGCAAATGGAATCATCCCGCGGTCTGCTGGAAACGTCAGCACGGCCCTTTATCAAACTGCACGTCAAAAAAGCTGAAACGGGACGGTATGACAGTAAAATCGCCGGAGACCCCTATTTTCCGAAACATGAACCATACCCTGAAGATGAAAGCGGCAGGCCGATGAAACTTCTCGCCCAAATCAATTTTGCGGATATGCCCCGACTACCTGATTTTCCGGACACCGGCATTCTTCAGTTTTACATATCGGTCAGTGATGACGTATACGGTTTGAATTTTGACGACGGGTGCGCGCAAACGGGTTTCTGCGTTAAATATTTTGAACATGTGACAGCAGAAGAAGCGGAGCTCATGGATGATTTTTCTTTCGTTCAGGTTGAAGAGGAGTACGATTTTCCGATTCAATCCGAAGCGCTGATCACCCCTGAGCTGTCTGCTGAATGGGTGCTCCCGTCTGATTTTCAATTCAGGCAGTATGCCGGGATGGATGCCTTCGACTATTTCGAGCAGTTTGACGATGAGGTGTATGACGAATATACGGCGAACGCATTCGGCCATAAAATCGGCGGCTATGCGTCCTTCACCCAGGAAGATCCGCGGTCTTACTCCCATCAAAACCATACGATTCTGCTTTTGCAAATTGATTCAGATGATGACATTGATTCGATGTGGGGAGATGTGGGAATCGCCAATTTCTTTATCAGACCGGAAGATTTGAAGAAAAAAGATTTCTCAAACGTTTTGTACAACTGGGACTGCAGTTAACGACAGTATGATGATCATGATACAAGGCAAAGGAGACGGTTAATCACTGTCTCCTTTTTTTTTAGGGAATTTATCATGGATACATAGAGGAGATCAATGAATGGATATGCCGTTTATGTGAGTCTTTTGGCGTTAATGATGAGCATCTCGGCTGCTGAAAATAAGCCATTTAACCTATTTAAGCTGCTTTCTGTCTATTTTAAAATATAATATATGGAAATATAGTATGGAAAAGTCTGTGCTTTTTGTACGACTTTTTGCGTAAGACGAGGTGAAAACAGATGAGCCATTCAAGCACATTAAGCCATATTAACAGCACAATCAGCCATAAACTGGGCGAGGTTGAACACCAAATTGATAAATTAAAAGAAGCGAAAAGAGAGATAGAATCTCTGCAGGAAGAGGGCGTGTCTGAAATCAGAGACATCCTCAGGCCGCACCTGGATCATCATTGGACTGGCACTTTTGCTGAAGAATTTGATGACCGGCGCGATCAGGCCCATACAGAAGCATACAGAATCGTTACAGACAAATACGACGGTTATATTTACCGAATCGGCTTAAAGATGACACAGCTTGAAATTGAAAAAGGAGGGCTCCTTGCCGCCAGAAGCATCGCGAGAGAGGCAGAGCACCTGCTGACGCTGGGAGAAGAAGCCCTTGACACAGTCGGAGAAAAAATACAATCAATCAAAAGAAGCTGGAGTTGGTTTTAATGGCAGAAATAAAACTCAAATACGGAGCTGTCATGAAGCAGCTTGAATCCGTCAGCAGCGCTTTGGAGGCCGTTTCGATCGGGAACGCCGGTTCAAACGGAAAAAACAAGCTCGACTATACCTCCAAATACCAATCCCGCGAGGCAAAGCTTGTATCGATGATCAGCGAATACAAGCAGGCCGTTCATAAGAATATCGCGGACGTTAAAGACAACGTAGATTCTTTGAAAGAACAGGACGAGGCGATCGCCGTAAAATAACGAAAGAAAGGACTTGCCGATGAGCAAAGTGTTTGAATCACAATCGTTAACGGACGAAGCAGATAAGAGAAAGAAACAATACGAAGCCCTTGAAGAGCAGCTGCGTGCGCTCAAACAAGCCTTTCAAGGCGTGGCCGATCTGGGTGATGCTTTGAAAGGGAAAGGCGCAGACAATATAAAAGATTTTTTTCAGGGACAAGCGGAAATCGCCGACAGCTGGCTGACGCTTGTCTCTGCTCAAATTGCGTTTTTAAATGGTATTTCAGGTGACATTAAAGATCAAGAACTCAGCGATACATATGCGGAGACTTCATTTTTGGAGCATGAGCTGCCCAACGCGGATTTGAAAGCTTCAGAGATTGTCTCCGCTCATAAAGCAGAAATCGATTCAATTTTGTCAGGCATCAGCGATATTATTCATCTCGACACATATACGCTGGATGATTACGCTGATAAAATGGGCGATGCCCAGAAAACCAGACGCGATACGATCACGGCAGTCGATACGCTTGATGAATCCCTGACCGCTGAATATCAAAACTTAGAATCTCTGGACAACGCAGTGCTCAGCAAATATTCCGTTCTCATGCAGGCCACCAGCAACGGGAAAAGCGCATCCCCTATGTACTATGACAAAAAAGCCTTCCACAGCAATGAAATCTACAAAAGCGTCATGGCGACAGAAAAACAGGGAACAGACTATATTGACGCAAAAGCCCAGCAGGCCGAAGCAAGACGGCTTCAGGAAAAGGCTGAAGAAGAAGCCAATAAACCATGGTACGAAAAAACATGGGACGGTATCTGCAACTTTACCGGCGAAGTCACCGGCTATTATGATTATAAAAGAGCAGCCGAAGGCGTTGATCCGGTGACCGGAGAAAAGCTCTCCACTGCAGAACGCGTCACAGCAGGAGCGATGGCCGCCGCCGGATTCATACCGGTCGTCGGCTGGGCGGGCCGCGCTTTCAAAGGCGGAAAAGCCATTTACAAAACCGGAAAAACCGTCATTGCCGCAGAACATGCTTTAGATGCCTATAAAACCGGAAAATCCTTAGACATTCTCAAAATGACAGAAATGGGCGCATACGGCCTTGTCGCCTCAAACGGATTCACAGAAGCCGTCACAGGCCGGGATATGTTCGGAAACAAAGTGTCTGAGGAGAAGCGGAAGCAAGGGGCGCTGGAAGCTGCGCTGAGTTTGGTTGGAGCGGGCAGTCTGGCCAAATCGGTTGATCATAGTGTATCAATGTATCGAAATGTGGATAAAGGTTCGACAGTTAAAGTGAAACTATCAGATATACGACATGTCGTGAATCCGACCCATGTGAAAAAAGTAGCTCATCAAACCTATCAATCAGTTACAAAACGATCTTTATCGGTGATAGAATCAGCTGGTGAAACCGTACTTTTTGCGAAACAGCTGATGGGAACATTCCGAAATCAGCCAGCATACGCATATGCTAAAAGCAGCCACTATACTGAGAGTTTGATTAATAAAGAAGCTGTCAAGAAAGTCGCACAGTATCCAGTTAATTACCTAAAACAAGTTGCTAAAGACCATATTCACTATATTACACAAACAGGGAAGGTATTCTATGATGCCTCGTCGAAAGTGTTTCGCACAAGCGATGGAAAATTTGCGAAAAAACCGAAAGCAGATCATGTAGAAGAGCCTAAGGTGCTGAAAGTTGAGAGGCAAAAAACAGACGTTCATAGTGAAGGCACTAAAGCTACTGGTGAACTAAATAAAGACTTAGCGAAAGCATATCTCAGAGATATAGAAGCCAAAACTGGACGAAAGGTTTGTAAAGAGCAGATCGACCATATAAAAGAAGCTTTAAGAAATAATAACTATGAGAAATTAACACCAAAAGAAACAGCTAAGCATAGGAGCAAATTCACATCAAGTTTGAAAGATAGATTGATTGCAGAATGGGAAGAAAAAACCAATCAAAAGTGGCCTAGATATACAGAAGAGGTTTTTGATAAGCATGGAGAAGTTGCCCGAAGTATTGGTCAACCGTACGATGCCCATCATATCATAGAGAACAACTTTGGTGGCCCTCACGAATGGTGGAATATTCATCCGGCAAAATATCCGGATGAACACCAAGCGGGTATACATGGAAAGGGAGCACCATCAGGAAAACTTTTTCCAAGGAGGTAAAAATAGTTCATGGCTGAATTTGAATTTATAAATCATTTAGAAAATAAAACATATAAGGTACCTGAAGAGGATATATTAAAAGCTGAACAAAGAATGAACGTAGATATTCCAAATGATTTAAAACAACTATATTTAGAAGTCGGTTATGGTTTTATTAAAGGTGAAAGTGATAATGCAATTAATAGGATATTGGGGCCAGGGGCAGTAGCCGACATTAGACTAAGAGAAGGAATTTTTGAGTTTGACCCAGATTTAGATGAAATTTATGATGATGAAAATAAACTTATTTTTTTTGAAGTAAACGAGGGTGTTTATATTTCTATAGATTTACAATTGGAAAATAATCCAATATTTTATTTTGACACTCAAATAGCTGAATCGTTAGAGGATTTTTTTAAAAAGTTCCTCAATGATAACGAATATTATATTGATTTAATTGAGGATTAGACTTAAAAATTGGATAGTTAGAAGAATTAATTGACCTTGATTGGCTAGTGAAGCCTTTCAAGGTTTTTTACAAATGAATTGTTATTTTCTGTTTAAGATGACTTAAATGTCTGTTGGGCTATGAACCCGTCACAGGAGAAAAACTCTCCACTCAAAGGAGGTAAATAATTGTGAAATATGATTTTATTAAAACTTACAAGGAAAATACATTTTATCCGGTAAGCGAGAATGAAATTTTAGAAGTAGAAAATAAGTTGGGATCAAGGTTACCTTATGATTTGAGACAGTTTCTTCTAGAGGTTGGTTACGGCTTTCTAAAAAAATCAGAATATAATATTAATGGCATTCTTGGACCTGCTTCAATACGGAAGTTTTATTGCGTTGTATATCGAAATGAAGAACTTGAATTGAAAAGACGATTTTAGAAATGAAAACGAGGAAAACTAATGAAATGAAAATACATCAAATTCACGATTTTGATCTAAAAGATGAATCGGATTTTGTTCAAACACAACAATCCCTTATACATAAAATCAACCTATCCCCCGTCATCCATCCAGACTCCGTCAACACCTGCGCAGGCGTCGACCTCGCTTATTGGGAGCAGGACGGGGAACCGTACGGCGTATGCAGTATCATCGTGATTGACGCTGATACAAAAGAAGTGATTGAAAAAGTGCACAGCATGGGGAAAATAGGCGTGCCGTATGTTTCCGGTTTTCTTGCGTTTCGCGAGCTGCCGCTGATCATTGAAGCGGCCAAAAAGCTGGAGGCGGAGCCGGATGTGTTTTTGTTTGATGGCAACGGGTATCTGCATTACAATCATATGGGCGTTGCCACCCATGCGGCTTTTTTTCTGGGTAAGCCTACAATTGGGATTGCGAAAACCTATCTCAAAATCAAAGGCTGCGATTTCAAGATGCCTGAAAATGAAGTCGGCGCCTACACCGATATTCTCATTGACGGCGAGGTATATGGCCGGGCGCTTCGGACACGGCGGGACGTGAAGCCTATCTTCTTGTCTTGCGGACATAACATTGATTTAGAAAGCAGCTATCAGATCACAATGAAAATGATCAATCGAGAAAGCAGGCTGCCGATCCCTGTCCGTCTGGCTGACCTTGAAACGCATGTTTTGCGAACGTTTTATCGGAAAAATCACGTGTAACACTTGGGGCTCTGAGCCACCAAGTGTTTTCTTTGTATGCCTGGTGTCTGCTTTATTAAAAACTTTGTCGTCCTTGCAGATAGGTTTTTATTTGAATGTTTTTCGCGTCAAATCGATAAAAGCCTTTAATGGCGCAGACATCCACTTGTCCTTATGCCATGCTAGTTGAGTAAAAACAGGACATTCATTCTGCCAGTTGAGTTCTTTCATCCGTCCTTCGGCAATATCGTCTTTTACTGTCATTTCAGGCAATAGTCCAATTCCAAGTCCGGCCATCACGCATTGTTTGATGGCTTCTATGCTGACGAATTCTAATTTGTTAGGGTAGACTCCGGCGTCATGTAAAGTGTTCTCAAAGAGCGTGCGATATGAACAGCCGTCCTCTGTCAGCAGAAGGGTTTCGTTTTGAAGATCCTTCAATGTTGCTGGTGAGTCTGCTGGAAAAGGATGGTCATTGGCGGCTACCATTTTGATTTCGTCCTGAATCAAAGATTCAACGTGCAGTGCGTCTTCCGTCCGATTTACATCCAAAATGAAAGTGATATCAAGCTGGCCTTGTAAGAGCTGTTCTTTCGCTTGTTCGTTGGAAACATACGGTTTGAATATGAGCTTTACTTGAGGAAAAGCTTGTTTGAATTCTTTTATGATAGGCGGAAGGCGGTATGTGCACTGGCTTTCCGTCGCGCCGATTTTCAAGGTTCCGGTTGTTTCTCTTACTTGATTTGCGGCCATTTTTGCTTCTTCTGTTAACGCAATGATCTTCTCCGCATAGGATTTGAACGTTTTACCGGCTTCTGTCAGGATGAGCCGCTTGCCGAGCCGTTCAAATAAAAGAGTCCCGATTTCTTCTTCAAGTGATTTGATCTGAGAGGTAACGCTTGATTGTGCATAGTTAAGCATCTTGGCGGTTAGGGTGAAGTTTACATGTTCTGCTGCGGTAATAAAGGTGATCAGCTGCTTCAATTCCATATGTTCTCGCCCTTTCTAAATCGGTTTTGTCGATTGGAATAATCGAAATAATCATCTGTATTGATTGATAAATCCATTATATGATGAAGAAAATCATTCGTAAACAAAGGAGCAGATGCATCATGAAAATTGCGGTTATTCATGGCGGAACGAGGTCTGGCGGAAATACGGATATTCTTGCGGAGAAGGCTGTTCAAGGATTCGATACGGAGCACATTCATTTGCGGAAATATCGGATCCAGCCAATTGAAGATCTGCGTCACGCTCAAGGCGGCTTTCGTCCTGTTCAAGATGACTGCGATTCTATCATTGAGCGGATATTGCCGTGCGATATTCTTGTATTCGCCACCCCAATTTATTGGTTTGGCATGTCAGGGACATTAAAGCTTTTTATTGATCGCTGGTCACAGACGCTGAGAGATCCGAGATTTCCTGATTTTAAACAGCAAATGTCAGCGAAGCAGGCATATGTAACAGCAGTGGGAGGAGACAATCCTAAACTAAAAGGGCTGCCGCTGATTCAGCAATTTGAACATATTTTTCATTTTATGGGGATGTCCTTTAAAGGCTATGTGCTGGGAGAAGGCAATCGTCCCGGTGATATTCTTCACGATCATCAGGCGCTGAGCGCGGCGAGCAGCTTATTGAAAAGAAGTGATGCTCTATGAAGCTGCTGCTGGTTATCTCTGGTATGTTGATTCTTGCACTCTTTTTAGCTTGGAAAGCGCCGACTTCTGTTTGGATACAGGCTGAAACCAATTCGCCTCAGGTTCAGCAATTTGTGAGAATGGCAGGCGCAACGCTGCAAGTTAAGCAAATCATCAAGAGTGATGCAGGCGAAGAAACAGTTGTCATATCAAATGGTATTTCCGGGCCAAAATAAAAAAGCACCTGTCCAGGTGCTTTTCTTTATAAATGAGGAATCACAAGCCCTCCATACAAAAACGCCGCGATAATCAGAAAGGCCGGATGCATCTTGAATTTTGTCAAGGCAAGGAGGGAAATCCCCGCAATCACTATCGCTTGAACCCAGCCGATCGCTTTGATGCCGTCTGCGCCGATTTGCCAGGTAAGAATGAGCATCATGACGGCGATGACAGGCTGGACGGACAGCGTCATACCTTTGATGACGGGGGATTGGCGGAAGCGCTGAATGATGCGCAAGAGGACGATCAATGCGAGCGCCGACGGTACGACGGTGGCGATCAGCGCAATCAGGAACCCGGGCCACCCGCCTGCGCTGTAGCCTACATACGCCGCGATTTTGGTTGCGATCGGGCCCGGCAATGCGTTCGCAAGTGCGAGCATATTTGAGAATTGATCGTTTGAGAGCCAGCTGTATCTGGTGACGACTTCTTCAAACATCAGCGGGATCGACGCCGGTCCGCCTCCATATCCGAGTACGTTTGCGACAAAAAACGCCATAAATAAATAGATTATGATCATGAGGCCGACATTCCTTTATCTTTTGAACGTTTATTTGTGATTTTGTCCTTTAATTTAAAATGAAACGCGCCGTACGCCAAGAAAATGATAATGACAAAGCCGGGATTGATCTGCAGCGTTTGCAGGCCGATAAAAGCGATGATGAAAAACAGGATGCCCGTGACCCAGCCGAAACCTTTAAGCGCTTTTTGGCCAAACTCGTACGCCATAATGCCGAGCATTACCGCAATCACCGGTGTTACAGCACCAATCATGCCGGCAACAATTGCTGAGTGGCTTAAGACATTGACAGCGGCAAACAAGCCTGCCATAGCAAGACATGTAGGCAGAATGTGGGCGAGGGTTGCCAAGATTGCGCCTAACGTGCCTTTCAGCTTGAAGCCCAGATACGCAGCCATTTTTGTGGCAATCGGTCCGGGAAGCGCATTAGCGATCGCTAATATTTCTCCGAATTCATCATCATCTATCCATTTGTATTTATTGACGGCTTCATGGCGGATGAGCGGGATCACCGACGGGCCGCCCCCGAATCCGAGAATGCCCGTTCGGACCATCGCCGCCGTAATGTCCCAATAGGGATGTTTCATGGCTATGTCCTCCTTACAGCTTCATGCCCGTTCTGCTTTTATACCGTTTAATCAGCATTTGGCAGTCGACGCTGACGACGCCTTTTTGCGTATAGAGCCGTTTTGTCAAAAACTCTTCCATCTCCTGATCATTTGCGAAAATGCCGTGCATATGCAGCTTGCTCGGTCCGGTCATATGATAAAGGCTTGTCACGGCCGGCTCCTTTTCAAGCTTTAATGCGGTTTCCTCCAAATACTGCGGCTCCACCTCCACATTAAAAAACACGGACACATGGCGGCCGATTTTCGCCGGGTTGATGACAGCGGTGAATTTTTCAATCACGCCGGCATCCAGTAAATGCTGAATGCGGTGCTGAACCGCCACTCGCGACAGGTTAACCCGCTTTCCTACGTCTGTATAGGAAATCCTCCCTTCCTCGTGCAAAATCGAAAGAATCTGTTTATCCGTTTCATCAAGGACAAGATTCGGAATGCTGTATTCATGTTCCAACCCGCTTCACCTTCCTTCATTTGGTAGACATTATTGTATCATGAAACATTACGGTATGAAGAGAGAATTTTTTTGTTGTTTACGATGCGTAATAACTTGGAATCATTTCTTATCGAAAAGTAAATAGTGTGTGAGATTTTCTTTCAGGAATGTGGATGGCCGCGAAGCCGCTTTTTATAATTGAGAAAATTTGTAAAGGGGCTTGTCATGAATACTTCAACCATCGGAACGAAACAAATGGTCGTCAGTCCGCATTATCTCGCTTCTCAGGCGGGGGCCGGCATTCTGGAAAAGGGCGGAAACGCGTTTGACGCGGCAGTGGCGGTCAGCGCCTGTCTGGCAGTCGTGTATCCGCATATGACGGGTCTTGGCGGGGATTCATTTTGGCTCACTTACCATAAAGAAACGGGACGAATCAAAGCTTATAACGGGAGCGGACGTTCAGGGAAGCATGTGACGAGAGACTTGTATCGGGGCAGAGAAGCGATCCCTCTGCGCGGGACAGAAAGCGCCATTACCGTTCCGGGAATGGCGGACAGCTGGGATGCCGTGCTTTCGGCGTACGGGCGTCTTTCTCTCGCTGAGGTGCTGAAGCCAGCTCTTGATTATGCGGCAAACGGATTTCCGGTGTCCGCCGACCAGTGCGTCCACACAGAACGCAATCTCGCTCTTTTAGCCTCGACGCCTTACACCTCGGCCATTTTTACGAGAAACAAAAAAGCGCCCATGCCCGGTGAACGGTTTGTCCAAAAGGATCTGGCGGCCAGCTTGGAGCAGCTTGCCGAGAAAGGCAGAAGCGCTTTTTATGAAGGAGATCTCGCTCAACGCATCATATCCTTTCTGCAAAACAACGGCAGCCGTCTGACACTTGATGACTTTAAAGCCCACCGCGGCGAGTGGGCGAACCCGGTATCCTCCGATTACCGCGGGTGCAAAATCTATCAGGCTCCGCCGAATTCACAGGGCTTTACAGGCTTAATGACGCTCAATATATTGGAAAACTATGATTTTTCTCAGATCGAACACGGTTCCTTTGACTATTATCATCTGCTGATCGAGGCGCTGAAGAAGAGTTTTCAGCACCGGAATGAAGTGCTGACTGATCCGGCATTTTCTCATATTCCGCTGGATCGGCTGCTTGATAAACGGTATGCAAAGCAGCTTGCGGAAGAAATCGGTAACGTGGCTGCGCCGGCGGTAAGCCGGCCGGTCGGAAGCGACACAGCTTATGCCGCCGTCGCCGATGCGGAAGGAAATGCCGTTTCCTTTATTCAGAGCCTCTATTTCGAGTTCGGATCTGCCGTTACAGCGGGAGAGACGGGCATTCTGCTGCAAAACCGCGGGTCATTTTTTTCGCTGGACGAATCCCATGTCAATACACTTGAACCCGGCAAGCGGACGTTCCACACCCTCATGCCGGCGATGGCCTGTAAAGAAGGAAGGCCGCGCATCCTGTACGGAACCCAGGGAGGAGAAGGCCAGCCGCAAACTCAGACAGCGATGATTACGCGCATCATTGATTACAAAATGGACCCCCAGCAGGCGATCAATGAGCCGCGCTGGGTCTGGGGACGGACATGGGGAGAGGAGTATGAAGGGCTGAGGGTTGAAAGCAGAATCAGCCCTGAAACGAGAGAAGCCCTAAGGCAGAGCGGCCACCGCGTCGAGACCGTTGGTGATTTTGACGGGCTTATGGGCCATGCGGCAGCGATCGTCATTGATGAAGAAGGCTTTCTCCAAGGCGGTGCCGACCCGCGCGGCGACGGAGCGGCCGCAGGAGTATAGAGCTACGCTAACTGATGAAAAAAATAAGCACGCCAAGCGCGGCAGAAAGACCCGCGTAAAACGAATCGTACACATATTGCTTTTCCTCCCGCCGGTGCCGCCATTCCATTATGCCGGTGCAGAAAAATACCATGAAAACAACTCCCGCAAATACGTACATTTCATTGAAAAAATTCACCGCTGCGATGCCCGTAATAAGCAGTGTGATTTCGATTAATCGATGTGTGCCGTTTATCGGCTTCTGCTTTTTAGCAGGCTTTGGCAAATTGAGAACTTTGACGGCAAATACTTGAAACATAAGGCTGAGCAAAATAAATACGGCTGAAAAAATCAGTAACTGTCTGCCTCCTAAAAATGTGTCACTCGTTTCATACGGGTGAGAAGCTTGTAAGTTTCGCCATTCTATAAGACATTAGGCTGAGTTTAATGGTAAAAGACTCAAAAAGACCCCCTTTGAAAGGGGTCTTTTTGACTAGTTTCTTCTATTATAATGGTTCCTGCTTCAGGTCGGGCGGACAAGCGTATATGTCTTCCCGAGTCTGACGTATTCATTCCCCGCGAGCCTTGCCGCAGGCTTCAGCTCATCTGTCCGTATGTAGCCTTTATCGGCGTCATATACTTGGTCATTCAAATGAAAACAAACGACTCTGCCGATGATGAGGTCTGTCGTCGTTTCTCCGCTGTCATTTTGGAACGTGAGATGGCGTTCGAGTATACATTCAAACCTGACTTTTGCTTCTTTTATACCGGGAACGCTGATGCAAGCGCTGTCTGTCACAGAAAGGTCTGTCATGCCAAGCTCACTGACATCAGGATCAAGCCTTGCCGCCGTTTTGTTAATGTCTTCAATAATGGATTCATCACTGACGTGCACCACGAATTCCCGATGAGCGAGTGCGTTTCTCGCGGTGTCTTTCTGCCGACCGTCCGCGCGGCTGACTGAGATGGCCAGAAGCGGCGGTTCTGCGGAGACAACGTTATAGAAACTGAAGGGCGCCGCGTTTACGGCGCCGTTGATGGATGACCGCGTAGTGACAAATGCGATCGGTCGGGGAACGACTGTGCCCGAAAGCAATTTGTAAGTGTCTTTTGCGTTCAGTTCGTCTGCTCGTAAGATATGCATGATTTCGGCCGCCTTTCTTTATCGTATGACCTGATTATACAGAAAGAAAATCCGGAAACACAACAAAAGAAAACCGGCTGCATATCTTATCACGTGGCATATATCTGATTGAGGAAAAAGGCTTCCGTTTAGCCGGCAGCCTATTTACGAACGGTGTTACTTGTAGTTTTTCTTTACAACCCAGATGTTCCCGTCTTTCCAGTACTCTGTTTTGCTGCAGTAATCGTCTTTTTTGCAAGGGTCTTTTTTATGAGGACGATAAGGTTTTTTCTGCGTGCGTTTTTTCTTGCGGCGGCATGATTTTTTGTGGCTGCGAGATTTTTTGTGAGAACGGCAAGATTTTTTACGGCTGCGAGATTTTTTGTGAGAGCGGGACTTTTTATGGCTGCGGGATTTTTTGTGGGAACGGGATTTTTTATGGCTGCGAGATTTTTTGTGAGAACGGGATTTTTTATGGCTGCGAGATCTTTTGTGAGAACGGGATTTTTTATGGCTGCGAGATCTTTTGTGAGAACGGGATTTTTTATGGCTGCGAGATTTTTTGTGAGAGCGGCACGATTTTTTATGGCTGCGAGATTTTTTGTGAGAACGGGATTTTTTATGCTTGCGAGATTTTCTCTTCTTACTGCTTTTTGGTTCTTGATACAAATAATCTTCCAATCCCTCGGTGCTTGCGGACTTTACTGCTTCTTCGATATCAGAATGGGAATAGTGGCCCATTTTGAAACCTCCTCATGATATATGTTTTAAGGATGCGATCCTTACTACCACATAGTACGCATGAATGAAAAAAGTGTATGTGTGATTCGCTGAGTTTTATATAAAAAGCACAGCCTAAATTAATACAGGGAGGTTTACCGATGAAAGACCAATCAACATTGCCTCTATACCAGCTGTTTATTCACCCGAAAGACTTAATGGAGCTGAAAAAAGACATTTGGGATGATGATCCGGTGCCCGCGGTGCTGAGAGTGAATCAAAAACGGCTTGACATTGATCTGGCGTACCGCGGCTCTCATATAAGAGATTTTAAGAAAAAATCGTATCATATCGCTTTTTATTCGCCGAAAACATTTCGCAGGGCGAAAGAGATACATTTAAACGCTGAATACAAAGATCCGTCGATGATGCGGAATAAGCTGTCTCTCGATTTCTTCGCGGAGCTTGGGACGCTGTCACCAAAGGCGAATTTCGTAACCCTGCAAATCAATGGCAGACATGAGGGGGTGTATCTTGAGCTGGAGTCAGTGGATGAATATTTTCTGGCGAAACGGAATTTGGCGGACGGCGCTGTTTTTTACGCGGTTGATGACGACGCCAATTTCTCCCTCGTCAGTGATCTGGAGCGGGATACGAAAACATCGCTCGAACTTGGTTATGAAAAGAAAACGGGAACGAAAGAAGACGATTTATACTTGCAGGATATGATCTATAAAATTAATACCGTGCCGAAGTCAGAGTTCAAGGGGGAGATCGTCAAACACTTGGACGCCGATAAGTATTTGCGGTGGCTTGCGGGCATCGTGTTTACCTCAAACTACGATGGATTTGTTCATAATTACGCTTTGTACCGGAATCATGAAACGGGACTTTTTGAAGTCATTCCGTGGGATTACGATGCGACGTGGGGAAGAGACATTCATGGTGATCGGATGGAGGCCGATTATGTCAGAATACAAGGGTTTAATACCTTGACTGCAAGGCTTCTGGATGAACCGTATTTCCGCAAAGCGTACAAACGGCTTTTGGAAGAGACGCTTCAGACCCGGTTTACTATTGAACATATGAAGCCGAAGGTCATGTCACTGTATGAGCAGATCAGGCCGCATGTCGCGAAGGATCCATATAAGAAAGAAGAGATTGATTGCTTTGACCGGGAGCCTGAAGTGATTTGCGAATACATTAAGGAGCGGTCAGCCTTCATCAGCAGTGAGCTAGAGCGGTGGAATACCTGATTTGGGAAAGAAGCAAGATTTTTTACAAATAGGCTGGTGAATCAGTTCCCGAAAATAATCGTGATACGTATATATGCATTATGCTTTTTACATTATGAGAAAAATGACTAGGAGGACAATAGATGAAACGCAATACGAAGCGGCAGCGGTCTGATGACAACTTTTTGCATGCGATGGAAGGAAAAGTAATTACTGTCTACCGGGGAGGCCCGGAGTCCAAGACAGGGAGATTAGCAGACATTCAATCGGATTATATCGCTCTTCAGGTTGATAATAAAATCGTTTATTATCAATGGAAACATGTGAAAAGTGTGACGGAAAATACGAGTGAAACCATATCGCCGGCCGAAGCGGCAGAATGTGAAAAAGCTGATGATTTTCAAGACCTGATCAGCCGGATGACCAATCGCACGGTGCAATTGAATCAGGGAGGTCCGGAATCGAAAAGAGGAAAGCTTCACGAAACAGGGGATGATTTTCTCGTGCTGGAAACGGAAGATGACGGAATTGTATATTTTAACGCCGACCATGTCAAAAGCATCAGCGCGGAACAAGAAGAGGACGGCCAAGAGGAGGAGCGCCCGGAATTTGAAATGGCTGATGATTTTCACGGCATATTTAAACGCCTGATCCACAAATGGGTATCCATCAACCGCGGAGGTCCTGAAGCCGTTGAAGGTATACTTGTGGATAATTCCGACGGCCACTACACTCTTGTGAAAGATAAAGAAGTGCTGCGGATCTATCCTTTTCATATCAAGAGCATCAGCGAAGGGGCAAAAGGAGCAGCTAAAAAAGAGGAGAATAAAGACGACGAGAATAAAGGTGAGAAAGAGAGCGCCGAAGAAGAAAAGCCGCATGAAGAAGAATCACGCGAAGAGCAGCGTACTTCCTCTAAAAAGTCGAAAAGATCATCAAGATCCGTTCGATCCTCAAAACGGGAGGAAGAGAACTCTTATAGCTACGCCACTGTATTAAGGACAATAGATTATCGGTGGAAACACGGCCGTAAATGATTGGAAAGATTGTCCGTAAACGCGGGAGAGGGGGGAATGAAATGGCTGGATTAAGCAGATTTCTGGATAAACAAGTCGATATTGAGATATCGGGGAATACGACATTTTCAGGAACTCTTTTGGATATCGGTCAGGATATCATTGTGATTCATGACGGCCGGACGTTTCTTTATATTCCGCTGCTGCATCTTCAGAGGATGACATTGACGCTCCCGGACGAAGAGAATAAAGAACCGTACGCAAGAAAAAAAAGTCCGCATCCCGAAAAACAGGAACATTCCTTTTCTTACCGGAATACCCTCCAGCATATAAAAGGCAGATTCACAGAAATATTTGTTACGGGAGACCGTTCCATTCATGGGTATGTGACAAGTGTTTTAAATGATTATTTTGTTTTCTTCTCTCCGGTTTATAAGACTCTTTTCATCTCGATGCATCATTTGAAATGGCTGACACCCTATTCCGATGAGCAGACGCCGTATACATTAAACAGTTCAGAGCTGCCGGTTGTTCCCGCTAATGTGCCCCTTGTCCGGAATTTTGAGGAACAATTAAAAAGATATATCGGGAAGCTGATTATTCTGGATTTAGGAGATATACCGAATAAAGTGGGGCTGTTGCAGGATGTCTCAGATAATATTCTTGAATTGACCAATGCAGACGGCGATACTGTTTTTTGGAAATTGAATCATTTAAAAACCATGCACCTGCCATAAATGATAAAACTGCCTCTCTTATACAGCAGGCAGTTTTTTTTCATGGGAGCTAAAGGTAAATCCAACTGATCCAAACATATAAAACGGTAATGGTAAACACGACAGTGAGAGGGACAACGATAATGGTCGTTTTGATATATTCTGACCAAGAAACTTTTTCGCCGTGCTGTCTGATGATATGCATCCAGATCAGCGTGGCTAATGTCCCGATCGGCAGAAGCAATGATCCGATATCACTGCCGATAATATTAGCCAGATAAATGATTTTTACGGTTAATGGGTCGATGGACATTTCAGTTAAGGTCAAAGTGCTGATCATTAAGGCGGGATGGTTATTGAACAAATTAGAGAGGACGGATGTAGCAATGCCCATAATAGATGCAGCGTGGGCAATGCTTTGTGAGACATAAGGCTCAATAGACTGAACAAGCAGCGCCGTCAGTCCGATATTATGCAGTCCGTAGATGATAATGTACATCGTGAAGGCAAAAATAAAGATATGCCAAGGCGCTTTCCTTAATAAATCTGCCGGTCCGATTTTTAAATAAAACCATCTCCAGCCAAGCAGGATGACTGAACTGATGACAGCCACGAGCGAAACGGATATGCCGTTGTAAGAAGCTGCAAACAGACTGATCCGGACGAACAATACAAATGCCAAAACACAAAACATGATGTTCGTACGGCTGTTTTGGGTCGGGTCTGGCGGAGGCTGAAGCGGATGATATCGTTTGTGTTCCAGCGAGTCAAAATGAACCGGAATATCGGGGAGCTGTTTCGGCAAACGGCGGTAAAAAACGGCAAACAGCAGAAAGGCCATAAACACCAGTCCCAGCGTGCCGGGGATAAACATCATATTGGTGTACAAATAAAGGTCCATGCCTATCATTTTGAGAGAAATTAAATTGACGATATTACTGACGCCGATCGGGGTGCTTGCGGCTGTCGCAATTAATACGCCGCTTATTAAATACGGTGTTTTCTGATGTCTTTTAAGTCCGAGATATTGTAAGACCAATAGTAAAATAGGAGTGGTGATTAAGACGCTGCCGTCATTATTCAGAAAAAGCGTCATTGAAAAACAGAGCAGGTTGGTCAGCCAAAAAAGCCGAATGCCCGATCCCTTGGCGCGGTGAAGCAGTTTGGCCGCCGCCCAGTTAAAAAAACCGAAGCTTTCCAGCGCGATTGCCATAATCATTGTGGAGATAATGGTTATTGATGCTCCGGTGACTTTTGACCCTATATCCCCCAAATCATGAAAGGAAACGGTTCCGCATAACAAAACGAGAATGGCGCCCAGCGACGCCGGAACGGCTTCATTTAATCCCCCGGGTCTCCAAAATATAAAAATAATGGTCACAAAGAAAGAAATCAGGGTCAAAATGACGGTAATATGTGTAATGTGTTCTGCCTCCTTTTAGATGGGTCATTGCCGCCCCGTTATTTTTATCCCTCCTGATCAGTTGTACTGTATGTATACGGGTACAGGTCGTAAGGTGTACTGAGCGTTTCTACCAATTTAGTAAAAATCCATAAAAGCACAAAAAAAAGAGGCTGCTTTCGGCGGCCCTCTTTTTTATGCATTTTCCTTATCCGCCTGCAATAAAGCCTGGCGTTTATTCATAATATCCAGAAAATGTTTCAGAATCGGATTTTGATTATCCTTGCGGTAGGCAATGACCCATTCGGCCGTGAGCTGCACCTGATTAATGCCGCGGTAGGCGACTTCGAGATTAAACAGCTTTTTAGCAGAAGAAGGCACGAAGGTTACACCGATGCCGGCACTAACCAATCCGATCACCATTTGATACTCCGTCGCTTCCTGAACGATTTTCGGTTTGAAGCCCGCCTGCTCGCAGTAGTTTACAAACTCTAGGTATAAAGTCGGCCATGTTTCTTTCGACAGTGTGATAATCGGTTCATTTTTTAAATCCTGAATGTCGATTGTCTGTTTAGCGGTAAGCGGGTGCTGCTTCGGCAAGGCCAGAATGCACGGACTGCTCTGCACCTTTTCCATATGTAACGCGGAATGCTGTAAAGGCGGATGAAGGATGCCGATATCAATGTTCCCCTTCAGAAGTTCTTCCTGCTGTCTGAAAGAAGAAATTTCACGCAGATCAAGCTTGACGGAGGGGAATTTTTCGCGGAATTCCCGAATGATCGGCGGCAGAAATTCATATGTGGCCGAGCCGACAAAACCGACGACAAGGCGGCCGAGCTCTCCCCGCGCCGTTCTCTGCGCCATTTCAATCGCTTTGTCTATTTCTTCGATCGCGTTTCTGCTGTGTTTTAAAAAACTTTCTCCGGCAGCTGAAAGCTCTACAACCCGTTTCGTGCGCTTTAATAAGGTCACGCCGACTTCCTTCTCAAGCTGTTTGATCTGCTGGCTGAGAGGCGGCTGTGTCATATTTAACCGAAGCGCAGCTTTGCCGAAATGAAGTTCTTCGGCAACGGCAATAAAGTATTGAAGATGGCGAAGCTCCATCCTTATCCATTCCTTTCTCTTTGTTAATTATTCGTGAAACATATTAATCATACGGCGAATTGATATTGGAGGTCAATTTCCAAAGAGTGTATAGTGAATAATATCACAAATTACTTAAAATTTTATATTTAATATGCATAATAAGGAGTGAGGGTGTTGGCAAAAGCAACAAATGAACTAAAAACCTCTGGAAAAAATCGGGGGGCGGAGCTTGTTGTTGATTGCTTAGTGGAGCAAGGTGTCACACATGTTTTTGGCATTCCGGGTGCAAAAATTGATGCAGTATTTGATGCGTTAAAAGATAAAGGACCTGAACTGGTTTTATGCCGTCACGAACAGAACGCTGCATTTATGGCTGCGGCTGTCGGAAGACTGACTGGAAAACCAGGCGTTTGTCTCGTTACTTCAGGCCCGGGGGCATCCAACTTGGCGACCGGCTTGTTAACGGCTAATACAGAAGGTGATCCGGTAGTGGCGCTGGCGGGTAACGTAATTCGCGCAGACCGGTTAAAACGGACACACCAATCATTGGACAATGCGGCGCTATTTCAGCCGATTACAAAATACAGTGTAGAAGTACAGGAAACAGGGAATATACCAGAAGCGGTAACAAACGCCTTCAGGGCAGCGTCAGCAGGTCAGGCAGGCGCGGCTTTCGTGAGCTTTCCGCAGGATGTTGTGAATGAAATCACAAATGTGAAAAACGTACGCAGCGTGCCGGCGCCGAAACAAGGCCCTGCACCGGAAGAAGCGGTCAGCGCGGCTATCGCGAAAATCCAGACGGCAAAACTTCCCGTTCTGTTAGTCGGCATGAAAGGCGGAAGACCGGAGGCGGTAAAACAAATCCGCAAACTGCTTGCCAAAACAAAACTGCCTTTCGTAGAAACGTACCAAGGGGCCGGCACATTGTCCAGAGAGCTGGAAGACCAATATTTCGGCCGGATCGGACTGTTCCGCAACCAGCCGGGCGATCTTCTGCTTGAACAGGCGGATGTCGTATTAACGATCGGTTATGATCCGATTGAATACGATCCGAAGTTCTGGAACGTAAACGGTGACCGTGCTATTATCCATCTTGACGAAATCCAGGCCGATATCGATCATGCCTATCAGCCGGAATTAGAATTATTAGGCGATATCGCCGCTACGGTTAAACAAATTGAACACGACGCTGTGACATTTGATATGGGCAGCCGTGAACAAGAAGTGCTGAGCGAATTAAAACAGATGCTCACAGACAGCGAGAAGGCGCCAAGCGACCATAAATCCGACAGAGTGCATCCTCTGCAAATCGTCCAAGAACTGCGCAATGCAATTGATGACGACGTAACCGTCACTTGCGATATCGGTTCTCACGCGATCTGGATGTCCCGCTACTTCCGCGCTTATGAGCCGCTGAAACTGTTGATCAGCAACGGCATGCAGACATTGGGCGTAGCGCTTCCTTGGGCGATTGCCGCCACATTGGTGAATCCGGGTGAAAAAGTCGTATCCGTTTCAGGAGACGGAGGATTCCTGTTCTCTGCAATGGAATTGGAAACGGCAGTCCGCTTAAAAGCGCCGATCGTTCACCTTGTATGGAATGACAGCACATATGATATGGTCGCATTCCAGCAAATGAAAAAATATAACCGTACATCATGCGTAGATTTCGGAAACATTGACATCGTAAAATATGCAGAAAGCTTCGGCGCCACCGGCTTGCGCGTTGAGTCACCGGAACAGCTGGCAGACGTGCTGCAAAAAGGCTTGAACACAGAAGGTCCTGTCATCATTGACATTCCTGTCGATTACAGTGACAATGTCCATTTATCAAGCGACATGCTTCCGAAGCAATTCAAAGAAAAAATGAAAGCAAAAGCTCTCTAGCACTCTGCGCACCATGACCTGTTTTCTAAAACAGCCCAATTTAAAAGGAGTGAAGGGAATATGAAAAACGCAAGCGACATCCATATGATGAGCCGCGGAGAAAAAGGCTCACCTGAGGATCAGATCTATCAAGTATCCACCATGACATCTCTGCTGGACGGAGTATATGACGGAGATTTTGATATGGCTGACATTCCGAAGTTCGGTGATTTCGGAATCGGCACGTTCAACAAACTGGACGGCGAATTAATCGGATTTGACGGCGAATTTTACCGTCTGCGCGGCGACGGAACGGCTACGCCTGTTAAAGGCGGAGACCTGTCACCATTCTGCTCATTCACATTTTTCACGCCGGACATGACGCATACGATCGACGGCGAAATGACCCGTGAAGAATTCGAGCAGGAAATCGCCAGCCTTCTGCCTAGTAAAAACTTATTTTATGCGATCCGTTTAGACGGCGTATTTAAAAAGGTGCAGACAAGAACGGTAGAACGCCAGGAGAAACCGTACGTTCCGATGATCGAAGCGGTGAAAACACAGCCTGTGTTCAACTTTGACGACATTCAGGGTACAATCGCCGGCTTCTGGACGCCGGGTTACGCAAACGGCATCGCTGTTTCCGGATATCACCTGCACTTCATTGATGAAGGACGCAATTCCGGGGGACACGTGTTTGACTATGTCATTAAAGATTGTAAAGTGACCATTTCTCAAAAAATGAATATGAACCTCAAGCTTCCGAATACGGCGGACTTTTTCAACGCAAATTTAGATAATCCGAATTTTGCGAAGGATATCGAAACAACCGAAGGAAGCCCGGAATAAAATAAAAAAGAAAGCCTCATTTTTCTCGGGGGCTTTCTTTTTATTTGGCTGAACCGGCAAAGATTAGGTAAAATACAGTCAAAAGGGAAAGGTGTGGTAGCTGTGAAAGTATTGGTATTAGCGGTTCATCCTGACATGGACAACTCAGCGGTCAATAAGGCGTGGACAGAAGAATTAAAAAATCATGATGACATCACGGTCCGTGAGCTTTATAAAGAATATCCGGACGGGAAAATAGATGGGGAAAAGGAACGGCAGCTGTGTGAACAGTATGACCGGATCGTATTTCAATTCCCGCTGTACTGGTACAGTGCGCCTCCGCTTTTAAAAACATGGATGGATCATGTGCTGGCGTATGGCTGGGCTTACGGTTCCAAAGGAAAGGCGCTGCACGGCAAAGAATTGCTGCTGGCTGTTTCTGTAGGTGCCGGAGAGGATGCATATCAGGCAGGCGGGTCTAACCATTTTTCACTGAGTGAGCTCTTAAGGCCGTTTCAGGCAATGGCTAATTTTACGGGAATGACCTATTTGCCGGCTTTCGCGATGTACGGGGTTAGCAGCGCCGATGCTGCGGCTATCCGTGACAATGCCAAACGCCTGGCGGATTACATAAAGAAGCCATTTTAGAGTCGTATACATTCATCTTCATCCGACAATATTTCCTGAGAAATATTTCGAACCTTAGACGTTTCTGACTGCTCAAGAAAGAAAAAACGGATTTCGCGCTGAATTTGCGAAATCCGTTTTGATATTATGTCAGTTTTTGCAGATCTTTTGTGCTGATATATCCCGTTGCGCCCCCGTAATCGACAAGCGCCCAGCTGAAATCAATGCCGCCGCCGGCTGTCTTTTTCCATCCGAGGAAAGAAACGCTCGTGTTTTTGGCAAGGGAAGCTTTGACCGCTTGTTTGTCTGTATATACTTTTGTTTTTGCCGTCGTTTTTACGGTTGTTGCTTCTTTAACAATATAATGAGTAGATACAAATCCTGTTTTTCCGTTTTTATAATGTACTTTTGCCCAGTCAGCGTTCTGGAATGAAACGATCTTTAAGCTGTCGCCTAAATGAAGGGTATCAGCTCTCGGACTGGCTGATGATGCTTTTGTTCTGACGTTCAATGCTTCCGCGGAAACGAGATAAGAGTCAAGCGGGTAGCTGTACAGATCGTCAATTTTGACCGCTTCTTGCGCGTGTGTCTCCGGAAGAGGCGTTATTCCGGCAGCTGAAGCCGCTGATATTCCGGCTGCAAGGGTCAGAATGGATGCCGCTTTGGCTGTTTTCTTCATCTGTATCTCTCCTTTTACTTCATCCTTTCACGTTTTACCGGAAGTCTAAACATCGGCCGGTTATTTTTGTGTTTGAAGTTTCAATGGAGCGGAAATGGTTTTTTTGACTTTTGCTCCTTTGAGCACCTGCTCCGCCGCTTCGGCCGCCAGTTTTCCGATCAGCTCCGGCTGCTGGGCGACCGTGGCTGTCAGCTTTCCGTTTTTAATGGAAGAAATCGCATCTTTATTTCCGTCGAAACCGACGACCAAAATGTGTTTGCCCGAGCTGTTAATCGCTTCGAGCGCCCCGAGTGCCATTTCATCATTATGGGCGAACACGGCTTTGATATCCGGATGTCCCTGCAGCAGGTTTTCCATGACGGTCAATCCTTTTGTACGGTCAAAATCCGCCGCTTGCTTTGTTACGACATCCAGCTTTTTGTCGGCAATATGATGAAAGCCCGTTCCGCGTTCCCGTGTCGCGGATGCGCCCGGCACCCCTTGCAATTCAGCCACTTTGGCGCCTTTTCCGAGCTGATCGGCGAGGTAGTCGGCCGCCATTTCTCCTCCTTTGACATTGTCAGAGGCGACAAGCGTTTCGACTTTGCCGTGTTCGGCTGAACGATCAAGCGCAATGACGGGAATGCCGAGGGAATTTGCCGATTCGACGGCTGTTGAAATCGCTGATGAATCGGTCGGATTGATCAGCAGCGCATCGACTCCCTGCTGGATCAAATCTTCTACGTCATTTGACTGTTTAGATGAATCATTTTGAGCATCGACAATAATGACCTTCATGCCCCGTTTTTTGGCTTCCTTTACAACGCCTTCTTTTAATGAAACGAAGAACGGATTGTTCAATGTGGAGACGGAGAGCCCGATAGTGAATTCTTTTTTATGTTTTGTGTTTGACGGTTTTGCCCATTGTGGCGGTTCAAGTGAACAGGCGGACAGCAAAAACAGTGATAATGCCGCGATCGTGATGATGGCTTTCTTCATAATGGTCCTCCTACTATGCCGATTTTTTGCGGTCCAGCAGCACCGCGATTAAAATGACGATTCCTTTGACGACGAGCTGATAAAAAGATGATACGCCGAGAAGGTTCAAGCCGTTGTTCAGCGTACCGATAATCAAAACCCCGATCAGCGTACCGATGATGCGCCCTCGACCGCCGGACAGGCTCGTTCCGCCGAGAACGACCGCCGCGATGGCGTCCAGCTCGTATGATTCCCCGGCCGTCGGCTGTGCGGAATTTAAGCGTGATGTCAGAATCGCTCCCGCCAGCGCCGATAATAAACCTGTCAGAGAATAGATCATGATCTTGATGCGGGGCACTTTGATTCCCGATATCAGCGCCGCTTTCTCATTGCCGCCGATGGCGTATGTCCGGCGGCCGAACGGTGTTTTGTGCAGAAGAACCCACAGGGCCGCAAATGCAATCAGCATCGTAATGGCAGGTACGGGAATTCCGAGAAAATAACCGCGCCCGAATAATTGAAATGCGTAATTTGAACCGAGCCCCGTAATCGGATTTCCGTCCGTATAGACGAGGGTCAGTCCGCGAAAGACGGTCATTGTCGCCAAAGTGGCGATGAACGGCGCCATTTTTCCTTTTGTGATTAATAATCCGTTTATCATGCCGAGTACGGCGCCGATCACGCAGCCGATGATGACGGCTAAGATCGGGTCGATGCCTGATACCATCATACCTGCGACCAATGCGCTCGATAAGGCGAGGATGGCTCCGACAGAGAGATCAATGCCTCCCGTTAAAATGACAAACGTCATTCCGAAAGCAATCAGAGCGTTAATCGCAACCTGCCGAAGAAGGTTGAGAATATTGAGGGGTTCAAGAAAACTCGGGTTTAAAACGGAAACGATCAACACAAGAATCAGTAAGCCGAGAAACGGACCGAGTTTTTGCGTAAAGGTATGAATGGAAAATCGCTTTTGTTCAGTTGATGTCATTGGTTCAGTTTTCATACTGCTGCCCTCCCGTGGCAAGTGTCATGATGTGTTCTTGTGTGGCGCCGGCCGCATTGATTTCTCCGCTGATGCGCCCTTCGTGGACGACGATGATTCTGTCACTCATGCCGAGAATTTCCGGCAGCTCGGAAGAAACCATGATGATGGCGACTCCGCGATCGGTCAGTTCATTCATTAATGAATAGATTTCCCTTTTCGCGCCTACGTCGACGCCTCTTGTCGGTTCATCAAGGATGAGAACTTTCGGGCCGATTCCGATCCATTTGGCGATGACGACTTTTTGCTGATTTCCTCCTGATAAATGCCGGGCGGCGGTTTCCGGAGATGCGGTCTTAATGGTCAGACGCTTGATGAGCAGCTCAACGAACTCCGCCTCGCGTTTTCGGTCAATGATGCCTTTCGGAGAGAAGCTGGTCAGGTTCGGCAATGAGATATTTTCACGAATGGACGTATCCAGCAGCAGCCCTTCATCTTTGCGGTTCTCCGTAATCAGGCCGAGTCCCTTGCGGATGGCATCGTACGGACCCCGAATGCCGGTTTTTCGGCCGGAAATCCAGATCTCTCCGGAATCGAGCCGGTCAATTCCGAACAGCGCCCTCATGATTTCTGTCCGTCCGGCACCCATTAAGCCGGAAACGCCGAGGATTTCTCCGGCGCTCACATGGAAACTGATCTGTGAAAAGCTTCCTTTTTTTGAGGCGTTTTTCACTTCGAGCACCTTATCGCCGAGTGACGGCGTGCGAGTCGGATACCGATCGGTCAGCTCCCGCCCGACCATTTTTTTGACCACTTCATCAAAATTAGTGTCTTTAATATGCGCCGTATCCACAGTGAGGCCGTCCCGCATAATGGTGATCCGGTCGCAAATCGAAAATATCTCTTCCATTCGGTGCGAAATATAGACGATGGATACGCCGTCCCGCTTTAACGCCGTCATCACATCAAACAGTTTGCTGATTTCCCGTTCGGTCAGCGCCGCGGTCGGTTCGTCCATAATAATGACTTCGGCGTTTGTTATCAGCGCTTTGGCAATCTCAATCATCTGCTGCTGTCCGACGGAACATTGTCCGGCTTCCCGGTCAAGAGGAAGAGAGACTCCCAGTTTTTCAAGCTGTGATTTTGCTAGCGCTTTCATTTTCTTCGTTTCTAAAACGCCGAACGCCGTCGTCAGCTCTTTGCCGATAAAAAGGTTTTCAAGCACCGTCATGTCCGGCCATATATTCAGCTCTTGATGGATAAAGGCGATTCCGTGCTTTTCGGCTTCCTTTGGATTGGAGAAGCTCATATTTGTTCCGTTTATCGTAATGTTTCCCTTGTCGAGCCGGTAGAGCCCGGTGAGCAGATTCATTAACGTCGATTTGCCCGCTCCGTTTTCTCCCATTAAAGCGTGGATTTCTCCCGGCAGAAGCTCAAATGAGACGCCGGAGAGCACTTGGTTTTTGCCGAATGCTTTATGAATGTCTGTCATGCCGATGTGCATGCTGGATCCCTTCTTTCTAGAAAATCACACCCGCCTGCAGGATGCAGTTGGCGTATGGTGTCATTTCACCCGTTCGGATGACGGCTTTTGCTTTCTGTGTGAGCCGTTTGAATTCCTCGTGGGACATGTACTCGATCGTCTGCGCTGAGAAATGGCTTTCTATGAAACTTGCATTCTCAGGGTTTGCGTCTTTGATTTCAGAGGCGGCCATCACCTTTTCGACTGCCATCTCCCCGGCTACCAGGCTGGTCACGTCCCGAAAGGCGGGAACGCCCGCCGTTAAAGACAAATCAATTTTAGGGACGCCGTCAGGGACGGGGAGACCCGCATCGGCGATTGCGATGAGGTCTGTATGCCCGAGATCGGCTAATACTTTGGCAATGTGGCTGTTTAACATTCCGTGTTTTTTCATGACAGCAGCTCCTCAACTTCTTTTCTGGCCGGCATCCCGCCTTGGGCGCCGAAGTGCTGCACGGACAGGGAGGCGGCGCGGTTGGCAAACAGGAGCGCTTGTTCAATGTCCCGTCCTTCCGCGAGTGCGACGGCAAGTGCCGCATTAAAGGTATCGCCGGCTCCCGTCGTGTCGACCGCTTCTGCAGGGAAGGCGGGAACAAGCCGTTCCGCGGTGCCGTCTGAGTAGCGTACGCCTTGTTTTCCTTCGGTAATGAACAGTTTGCCGGGATAGCCGGCGAGCGCTTCTTCTTTCGTCCGGTCAGGAAATAAAATGGATGCTTCATGTTCGTTCGGCGTAAGATATGCGGCATCCTCAATCGTCGATTGTTTCAGCGGCCGGGCAGGCGCGGGATTCAGGATAACCGGAATTTGCTGCGCGCGGCAGTAGCTGCACACTTCTTCAACGGTTTCTTCAGGAATCTCCTGCTGGATCAGCACGATATCAATGCCGGGAAGTTTTGCCAGCGCACTTTTGGCATAATCGGGGGAGATGTCATCGTTTGCGCCTTTAACGACGACGATGCTGTTGTCTCCTTCTGCGAGCACAATATGAGCCGTTCCGCTTTTTTTATGTGTAACCGTTTCCATATAGTCCGTATTGACACCGTTTGCCTTCAGGTTTTCAATAATCGCTTTTCCGTAGCCGTCATTGCCTGCTTTTCCTACCATATATACGTTTGCGCCCAGGCGGGAAGCGGCTACGGCCTGATTTGCGCCTTTTCCTCCGGGCACAGTTTGAAAGTCTGTGCCCAGTACGGTTTCTCCGGCTTTCGGACGCCGTTCAGATGTGACGACCAGGTCCATAGAACAGCTTCCGATAACACAAATTTCACTCATGGTAATCATCCTTTCTCGTCGTTTGTCTTCTTATGTAAGTCACGGGCATTTGAATGGCCGTCTCTTTCGGCGGCTCTTTCTTTATCAATTGCAGCAGCAGGTTTGCCGCTTTTTTTCCCATCTCATATGCAGGCTGGCGGATGGTTGAAAGCGGCGGAAACAAAAGCCTGCTCTGCGGAATATCGTCGTATCCGATGATCTGAATCTCCTCCGGAACTTTTTTGCCGAGCCGCAGCGCCTCATGGAGGACGGCAGCCGCCGCAATATCGTTGCTGGCAATGACTCCGTCGGTTTCCGGGTATACTGCAAACAATTCTTCTGCTAAAACGGCAGCATCCTTGATGGAAAATGAAGCGGCGGAGATGACATTGAACTGAACGCCCGCTTTTTGCAGCACGTTAAGTGCGCCGTTAAAACGTTCCTGAGCGGTCGGAAGGTGGGCTGGGCCTTTGACAAGCGTGATGCTTGTGCTTTTGCCGCGAAGCATTTCCTCAGCCGCCCGTTTTCCGCCTGCCCGCCCGTCACTGAATACGGATGGGGCGCCTTCTTTTGTCCGGTCCAGAAATACGACCGGGTAAAGGCTGCCGCTGTATTCGGGAAGGTCGGGGTAATGGGTGGCCGCCAAAATACCGGCAACTTGATTTTGTTTAAATGTTTGCAGGTAGTCGAGTTCTTTTTCCAATTCTTCATCGCTGTTGCCGATGATCAGCCGGTATCCTTCCCGCTGCAACTCGTCTTCAGCGCCGCGGGCAAGCTGAGGGAAAAAGGGATTCGTAATATCCGGAAGCAAGAGCCCGACCAGTCTGGATTCTCTTTTATAAAGAGAGCGGGCAACTTCATTCGGATAATAATTCAGCTTCTCCATGGCAAGCATGACCTTCGTTCGTGTATCTTCATGCACGTAGCCGTTGTCATTGAGGACACGCGAGACCGTGGCAACAGAGACGCCGGCAGCGCCTGCGACATCTTTAATCGTTGCCAACAAACACTCCTCCTTCAACTATGTAACCGTTTACATAAAAAGAGTAACACGAATCATTTCGGTTGGCAACAAAAAAAGAGACCGGGGTCTCTTTTAGTTCACGATGCCGATTTGTGAGATATTCACTTTGATATCAGGGACGATCTCGATGGAAGGATAGACCTCACGCCAATTGAGCCGCTTGCCCCGCTCATAATAATGGGTTTGATATTTCCGGCCGATGCCGAGGATATCCGAGTTGTGCTCCTGAATATGGCTGATCACCGATCTGGCCTGGCTGTTCAAATTTGCTGAGGCTTGTTTGTTCATTTGGTCGATTGCCGTATAAGAATTCAGCTTGTCCTTTGGATATTCCAAGACGCGTGCATTCAGTTTTAAACGGATTTTCACTTTTATATGCTGCGGATCTGTATCTATAAATACAATCTTTCGCGTGGCATCCGTGATGCCGAGAGAAAGATAATTTTCAATATCCATTTTGTATTTGTCCCACAGCTTCAGATTAATATTAGCCGATTTATTAAATTGCCCGCTTAAAAGGGTCAGGAGGGTTGAATCCTGACCGAGCACCTCAGTCACTTTCCGCTGGCCGCTGAACAGGGCAGAACCCTCTATCTTTATCGTCTGTCCGTTAATCGATAAATAAGGTAGGGCGAAATCCTTATCAGCCGTCAGCATGCTTGAACGGATGGATTGCAAATTCTCCATGCTGATATTTGATTCCGCATTAGCGCTTGTTAATAAATTCGTTAAATACTTGCTGACGATCAATTTCTGCCGGACGATCAGCTTCAGCACTTCAATCGCCTCGCCGTCTTTTACAACCGCCGGATGAGCGAGAAGCGGGCTTTTCGGATCTCTGTAAAAGACATCGAGATAAGGAAAAAGCGGTTTTTCCGCCATTTTCTCACCGATTAATAAGACTCTTTGCTTGGACGTGTCAATGCGCTGGTCGACAAGCTTATCCAATTGAAACCGCGCTTCACGGATGGTGTGCCCGGAAGCGCTGAGCACCGTCGTAATGAATGAGCCGCCCGTTTCCTGTTCCGCCTGGGAGGACTGAACCTTCCGATAGGTGATGCCGATTTTATTTTTACCGTCATGATCAACATCAAGGCTTGCGGTCAGCACGAGAGAAATATCTTTCAGCAAATTTTGATCCCAGCAGCCCGCAAGTGTCAGGCTTGCGCACATGAGACTGATAAGAACCGCTTTTTTAATGCGCATGGCGGACACCCTTTTTGCGTACAAGGATAATCAATACCATAAACAAAGGAAACAAATACACAAACACAATATCGGAAATGCGGAAAAACTGATCCAGCTGCTGTATCGTTTTATCTGTGCTTGTGGCCCAAATAGACAGAAGGAAGACGAGCAGGGCCAGCGGATAAACAAACCGGCTGTGATCTTTTTGATTGAACAGCTTGGCAATGCCGGTGCTTGCCAAGTAAAACACGTTGGCCAGCGTTGAAAAGACGGTCACGAACCAAAACGTCAAAAAGAGCAGATCCGTCCGTTCGATAATTCTGAATGAAACGGTTTTTAACAGGTACAGCACAGGCTCCGGGATCATTTTTATTTCTTCGGGGCTGATTGTGACAAAGCAAGTAAGGGTGATATACAGGTAATAAAGGATAATCAAGATGTTTGAAATCGTCAGTATTTTGTAGCGCTGGCTGACGGTGCAGTTGATTAGGGGCCCGATCACGAGCGCCGCCTGAAAGCCGGTAATGCTGACAAGTGTTTGCTGCACCCCGGTAAGCATGTCTTTTGCGGTTCCGTGAAAAATCGGCATAATGTATGTGATATCGGCTTTTCCCAGCGTGTATAAAAGCGGCAGAGAGATCAGCAGCAAAAACGGCGTTAAAATAAAGCTGAACCTGGCGATCGCATTCAGCGGAGCCTGGGCGATATAGACAGAACCGAGGATCAGCATTAAGCTGATCACCCAATTCGGAGTCTGAGGGAGCACCCAGATATCCAATATCCGTGTAAATACAGAAAGAATGAGCGTGCAGAGAAACGCGAAATATAAAATATACAGCACCTGCACCCCTTTGCCGGCAAGTGTTCCGAACACCTCCTCCAGCATTTCGTACAGGTTCAGCTTCGGAAACCGGTGAAATAATATCATATACAGGCTGAATGTAAGCTGGACGAGCAATCCGGTAAGCAGAATGGAAATCCATCCGCTGCTTCCCGATTTCATCATCAGTAAATGGGGCAGCGCCAAAATGCCGATGCTGATCTGCGTCTGATTAATGAAAAACACGCCTTGAAGCCGGCTTATTTTTTTAGGCTTCATCTTTTCTCCACCCCCGAACATGTTTCATCTGCTTTGAGTCTTGCGGTCTCAAATAAAAAGGCCTTCTTTTAATAAACCAAGCCGGCAGCCGGATAAATGCATCCTTCAAGTCGCTGAAATGAAACGGCGTCAGAGATGATAAATAAGGGACGCCGAGTGATTCAAGCTTGCACAGGTTCATCAGAATAAGCCCGAAGCCGAGTGCAATGCCGATAAAACCGAACGAGGATGCCAGAAACATAAGCGGAAATCTGAGCGTTCGGATGGACGTGCTCATTTCATATGAAGGAAGCACAAAAGAAGAAACAGCCGTAACGGCTACGACGATAATCATCATATTAGAAATGAGTCCCGCCTGAACGACTGCGTCACCGATCACGAGACCGCCGACAATGCCGATCGTCTGACTGATCGGTCTCGGCAGCCTGATACCGGCTTCGCGGATCAGTTCAATCGTAATTTCCATAATCATGGCTTCTATCAGCGGGGGAAAGGGAATATCAACAATCGAATTTTTCATGGTGATAATCAGATCGTTGGGAATGACTTCAAAATGAAACGCAATCAGCGCGATATAAAAAGCGGGCAGCGTAATCGCGATCATAAAGGCGAAAAATCTCAGCACTCTTAAAAAACTGGCGGAAATCCATCTCGTGCTGTAGTCGTCCGGAGATTGAAAAAAGGAAAAGAATGTGATCGGCGCAATCAAAGCCGACGGACTCCCGTCCATCATGATCAGTACACAGCCTTCCATCACGCATGCTTTTGCTTTATCCGGCCGTTCCGTATGAATGATCTGCGGAAAAATGGAAAACGAATTATCTTCTATTGATTCCTCGATAATCCCGGGCGCAAGCACGCTGTCTATACGCAAGTATGACAGGCGCCGCTTCACTTCCTCCACAATCTCCGGATTGGCGATATTCTCAACAAAGATAACCGCAACTTTTGATTTGGCTCTTTCCCCGATATCCATATAATGAACGGAGAGATGGCGGTCCTGTATGTGAAACCGCAGCTGATGAATGTTCGTTTCCAAACTTTCCACAAACCCGTCATGGGCGCCGCGGACGATACTTTCAGATTCGGGTTCCATAATGGAACGCAGCGGATTCTGGCCGACGGAAAACAGCTTCGCTTTCCTCGATGCATCGCTGAGAAAAACAACCTGTCCTGCCAAAATCCCGTCAATGAGTTTTCTGATTTCATCCGTTTCCGCACTGCTGACGGCATTCATCGTTTCCTCAAGCGGGCCGTTCTGCAGGGTGTCGCTTAACAGAAACTCATTCAGCTTCTGTTCTTCTATCATCTGTTCAATATAAAAGAAAGCGGTATGACGGTCCTGCAGTTTGATCCTTCGTATTTTAAAATCACCGCAAACACACATCAGCTCCTGCATTTCCCGTACAGCCGATTCAAAATCGCCGGGAATCCGTTTGTTTTGTTTATCCGCAGACATCAGACCGCCTCCTTTCCTGGTTATCTGTAGTTTTCAGCGGGTATTCCTTTTTTATGCATTTTATAAAATAGAGGAGTTCCTCGATGTTTTACCAAGAACTTCACAATTATGGATGAATATTTCTTGAACGAATATAAAGATTTATTAAAATTATTTCAAAAGAGTGATAAACGTCCTGTAAATGGTTTAAAAGGAGAAAGGCTTTCCGCATATAAAATGTGTATTTCTTGTAAACACTCCGGACCCGTCTTTTTCTGTCATGTATCAGTCATTCCGCTAGTTATTTTGGAATGGGACTGAAAGCAGGATACGGGGGAAAAATGAATGACTTTAAGACCTTATCCTTAACAAAACAGGCAGTCTGCACACAGCGGACAGAGAGTCCCAAAACGTATGCGCAGTGCGAAAACCGCTGATACAAACGGGCTGGAAAAGATGGATTATCATTACATCTTTTTCTTCCGGAACGCGAATAGTTCCATTGGTCCAAATGAATTTCTGCGCGAAAATGTAAACGCATTCATTTTTCTTTTGAAAAATTGAAGTAAGGTTGAAGTCCTGCCTATTCCCAAAAAAAGCAATTCGATAATAGGAAGAATAGCGTCACTAATAGAGAAGTTTGGCTCAGTGAAAGCGGGAAGATTATGTTACATAATGCCGATTGAGAATTCATAGTGAAGCTATATACTGATGAATGAATTTATCAATACAGAAGGAGATGTCAAAAATCAATGTGGTTACTCATTATAGCCTGTGCTGCCGTACTAATCATCGGAATCATTGAAAAAAGGCGGCATCAGAAGAATATCGATGCTCTGCCAGTACGCGTCAATATTAATGGTATCCGCGGAAAGTCAACCGTAACGAGGCTGACGACCGGAATACTGATGGAGGCGGGCTACAAAACAGTCGGAAAAACGACGGGAACAGATGCAAGGATGATCTATTGGGATACACCTGAGGAGAAACCGATCAAACGGAAACCGCAGGGCCCGAATATCGGCGAGCAAAAAGAAGTAATGAAGGAAACCGTAGAACGGGGCGCCAATGCCATTGTCAGTGAATGTATGGCGGTAAACCCGGATTATCAGATTATCTTTCAGGAAGAACTCCTTCAAGCCAACATCGGCGTCATCGTGAATGTGCTTGAAGACCATATGGACGTCATGGGGCCGACGCTTGATGAAATCGCTGAAGCATTTACCGCGACGATACCGTATAACGGTCACCTTGTCATTACAGACAGTGAATACACAGACTTCTTTAAAGAAAAAGCCGCAGAGCGGAATACCGAGGTCATTATTGCGGATAACTCTAAAATTACAGATGAATACCTTCGAAAATTTGAATATATGGTCTTTCCTGATAACGCTTCCCTTGCGCTCGGCGTTGCCCAGGCTCTTGGGATAGATGAAGAAACGGCGTTTAAAGGAATGCTGAATGCGCCGCCTGATCCTGGCGCCATGAGAATCCTGCCGCTGCTCAGCACGAAGGAGCCCGGTCATTTCGTAAACGGCTTTGCCGCAAATGATGCATCTTCTACTTTAAATATATGGAAACGTGTAAAGGAAATCGGCTACCCGACAGATGAACCGATCGTTATCATGAACTGCCGCGCCGACCGTGTGGACAGAACAATTCAGTTCGCAAACGACGTGCTTCCGTACATTAAAACGAAGGAACTCATACTCATCGGCGAGACGACAGAACCGATCGTCAGAGCTTATGAAGAAGGCAAGATTCCTGCCGATACATTGCACGACCTGGAATATAAATCAACAGACGAAATCATGGACGTGCTGAAAACAAGAATGCAAAACCGTGTCATATATGGCGTCGGCAATATCCACGGTTCAGCGGAACCATTAATTGAAAAAATTCAAGAGTATAAGGTGAAACAGCTCGTTAGCTAGGAGGAAAAGGATAAATGTTCGGATCAGATTTATATATCTCACTTATTTTAGGCGTGTTAATCAGTTTAATTTTCGCGGAAAAAACAGGTATCGTACCTGCCGGTTTAGTCGTGCCGGGTTATTTAGGGCTCGTTTTTAACCAGCCGGTCTTTATTTTACTCGTATTGTTAGTGAGTCTTCTTACATACGTGATCGTCAAATACGGTTTATCCAGATTTATGATTTTGTACGGACGCAGAAAATTCGCAGCTATGCTGATAACGGGAATCTGCTTAAAAATCGCCCTTGATTTCCTTTACCCGATCGTACCATTTGAGATATCAGAATTCCGAGGAATCGGTATCATCGTACCGGGTCTGATCGCCAATACCATTCAGAAACAGGGATTAACGATTACATTTGCCAGCACGCTGTTCTTAAGCGGCGCAACTTTTGCCATTATGTTTGCTTACTACTTAATCTAATGTAAGGTGTGTCAAACGATGAAAAAACAATTAAGCTTTCAAGAAAAACTGCTGAAGCTGACCAAACAGCAGAAAAAGAAGACCAATCTTCACGTTTTTATCGCGCTGCCGATCGTCTTTTGCCTGATGTTCGTCTGCATCCTGACAGGGAAGGCGGAAACACCGAGTGTGAAAAGAAATGCCGATGACCTTGTATCAGCCTCATTCGTCGGAGATATTATGATGGGCCGGAATGTCGAGAAAGTGACAAAGCATAAAGGCACGGAGAGTGTCTTCCGTTACGCAAAGCCATTCTTCGAAGCATCCGACTATGTGTCGGGGAACTTTGAAAACCCGGTTACATATAAAAAGAACTACAAAGAAGCAGAAAAAAATATCCACCTTCAGTCAAACAAAGATGCCGTAAAAGTATTGAAGGACATGAATTTCACCGTTCTCACGGCAGCCAACAACCATGCGATGGATTACGGCCCTCAAGGAATGCGGGATACGGTTGAAGAGTTTTCAAAGCAAAATCTTGAACTTGTCGGCGCGGGCCTCACGCTGAAGGAAGCCGAGCAGAACATTTCGTATCAAGATGTAAACGGAATCAAAATCGCAACACTGGGTTTCACTGATGTTTCCGGAAAAGGCTTTGCAGCTAAACGAAATGCGCCGGGTGTGCTTCCGGCCGATCCAGAGCTGTTTATTCCGATGATTTCTAAAGCCAAAAAGAAAGCCGATCTTGTCATTGTTCAAACACACTGGGGACAGGAATACGATAATGATCCGAATGACAGACAGCGCCAATTGGCAAGAGCAATGTCAGATGCCGGAGCGGATATTATCGTCGGACACCATCCGCACGTGCTAGAACCGATCGAAATGTACCACGGCACTGTTATTTTCTACAGCCTGGGCAACTTCGTATTCGACCAGGGGTGGACAAGAACGAGAGACACGGCGCTTGTTCAATATCATCTGCAGAAAAACGGCACGGGACGCTTTGAAGTCACGCCGATGAATATTCATGAAGCAACGCCTGCACCGGTTAAAAAAGGCAGCATCAATCATAAAACAATCGTACGTGAACTGACGAAAGAATCGAATTTCAAGTGGAGCGTCAAGGATGGAAAATTAACGTTTGATGTGGATCACAGCGATATCTTAAAAAAGAAAGCGGAGTGAAAAACAAATGAAAATCATTAAAGCGGGATGGCCGTTTGCCGCGATCATTATGGTATTTATGTTTATGTCAGCGTTTAAATACAATGATCAGCTCACAGATCAGGAAAAACAAAAAATTGACACGGAAATGCAAAAAATTCAGCAAGAGGACACAGCGGGCGCAAAATAAGCGCATGATTCCGCTTGCCGGCATATTGTTTGTTCCGAATCCAGTAAAGAATGCCCATAACGGGCATTCTTTTTTTGTGTGCTCTCCTAAACATTTGTTAAAAGTTACCGATGTAAAAACTACTAAAAATGAGGAGAGTGAATAGAAAACATGCTCACAAGCTGGAGGAAGTACATCCTTGCCGGCCTTATGATTTGTCTTGTGGCACCCGCAGTAACGAGAACGGAAATTGCTGAAGCGGATTCTCAAGTTTCTGTCCTGATGGTTTCAGACGCGCAAAAACTTGTCGGAAATAAATATGTTTACGGAGGCGAAGAGCCTGAGGACGGTTTTGACCCGTCCGGATTGATGCATTATCTTTTCACCAGGCAGAACATCCATCTGCCGAGAACGGTCAGTGATCAATGGAAGATTGGAACCGCCGTCAAAGAAAATGACCTTTTACCGGGAGATCTTGTGTTTTTCAAAAAGTCGGATTCAACACAAAACGCGCCCGTCCATGACGGTCTTTATATCGGAAACGGAGAGATGATACACAGTTCTCCGTCAGAAGGCGTAACCGTCACACGGTTTCAAAAAAGCAGTTATTGGATGAATTTATATCTTGGCGCAAAGCGGATGACAAAAGATCCGGAACTGGCTGATGACCCGATCGTTCAGGAGGCAGCCCGTTACCTCGACATTCCGTATGTATTCGGCGGAAGCACGCCCGAGGAGGGATTCGACTGTTCGGGGCTGGTCCAATATGTTTTTGAAAACAAGCTTCACATTTACCTGCCGAGATCAGCGGAACAGCAGTGGCTGGTCGGTGAGAAAATCAAACTGAGCGGCATAAAGCCCGGGGACGTGATTTATTTCAGCGACACGTATAAAAAAGGAATTTCCCATGCGGGCATTTATGCGGGAGAGGGAAGGTTCATCCAAGCAAGCCGCTCCGCAAAAGTCACCATTTCTTATTTGTCGGAAGATTACTGGAAAAAACATTTTACAGGGGTGCGCCGATTCAGCAATTTAGCCATTTCTAAAGAAAATCCCGTTGTGTCCACAGCGGCCGATCATATCGGAATTTCTTATCTGAAAGGCGGCGTTTCACCGGAAACCGGCTTTGATACGGCGGGATTTGTTCAATACATCTATCAAAAAGCGAAAGGAATCAGCCTGCCGCGTTATGCGGACAAGCAGATGCAGGCGGGCGTTCCGGTCGATAAACAAGATCTGAAGCCCGGCGATCTGGTCTTCTTTAAAGCGGAAAGCCTGAATCCGGCCATTTATATCGGGAACGGACAAGTGATTCATGTCACCGTGTCCGCAGGCGTTACCATAACAAATATGAACACAAGCGCTTATTGGAAGGACAAATATGCGGGCAGCATCCGGCTTCCGTAAAAAAAGACGTCAGAGAGTGTCTCTGACGTCTTTTTCTTTTACCGTTTCGGCGCTCTGTATCCGGCCGCTACCGCATCCTCTACGGAACAGAACATTTCCGCGGGATCTGTCGTCCGGTCGTAGTATGTACTTCCCGGCGTGTGATAAATGCCGTTCCGGCTGCCTTTAATGTCGCATCCCTGTGAGGTGCCGGCTGCTTTCGTTTCGGCATGTCCGCCGGAGGAAGGGGCGTTGTTTTGCGCCGTTTCCGCGTTTTCGGATGTTTTTGTTTCTGCTTTCTGCCGCTTTAAAGTTTTATTTTCTGACTGAAGCGTTTCAGCGGTCTTTTCGAGCTTCTTTTGTGAATTTTTTAATTTCTCATTGTCTTGTTTGAGTGATTTGTTTGTTTTTTTCAGCTCACTTATCTCTTGGCTGAGTTTGCTGAGTTTTTCTTCATTGCCGGCTTCGGCTTCGGATTTCTCCTTTTCGGCCGCGGCACTGATGCTTTCATATTTTTTCTCAAGCGCCTGGTGTTCCTTCGTCAATTTTTGATAAGCGGTATCAAGGGTGCTGTATTTCTCCTCTGCCTTCTCGGCCGAGGCGTCCGGTTCTGCGAGGGAGGCGCCGGTCAGAAGCAGGATAAATCCGCCGATAAGAAGGGGCCAAAACAGCTTTTTTGAAAAATGTTTTTCTTTTTTTGCCGCTTTGCATATGAGATGGAATATTCCGTATCCGACTGCACAGAGAAAAGCTAAACATCCTATAATAGCGATTGCATTCGACATCATGAAACTCCTTTTTTCTTTATCTTACAATTTATTTTCATTTTTGGGAATTTCTTTTTTGGGAACATGAAAAACCAGGCCGTGAAAGACCTGGCTTTTGCCTTTTATTGATCGTTGTCGAGAAGCCGGTTGATGAAATATGCGACGCCGTTTTCATCGTTGCTTTTTGTAATATACGTGCTTTTTTCCTTCAGTTCATCAATCGCATTGCCCATGGCGATGCGGTTTCCCGCCGCTTCAAACATGGAGAAATCATTCGGGCTGTCGCCGATGGCGTAAATATCCTGTTTTTCAATTCCGTACAGTGAGGCAAGCTCCGTCAGAGCACGTCCCTTTCCGGAGCCGGCAGGGAGGATTTCGATAATGTGTTTTCCGGAAGATGTCTGGGATAATTTCGGATGATGTGTAATTTCTTCTTTGGCGTTTCTCAGTTTTTCCATATCAAAAGAGAAACAAAGAAGCTTGTAAACATGTTCGTCTCCGTTAAAAATCGCCTGTATATCCTGTACGGGTTTAATGCCGAATTGTTTGAACTGCGTCTTTGCGCCCTCCCATAATGTCTGGATATCTTCCTTGGGATTGGCGCTTTTCAGAATGTCCAGTTCTGCCTGCAGTTTGGACTCGCCGTCAAATGGGGACAGCAGATGATCATCTGTATAGACCTCAAAGTAAATGTCTTTGTCCGTTAAATAAGCGGCGATATCCTTCCCGGCCTGCTGATCCATTAAGAGCCGGCTGACGAGGCGGTATCCTTTGTCATGGACTGTCCCGCCGTTTGCCGCAATGATCGGAATATCCAAATCCTTCAAGAGCGCTTTTACATCAAACGTGGCTCTGCCCGTGCAGATGGCCACGAGAATGCCCGCTTCATCCGCTCTTTGTAAAGCCGCTCTGTTTTCCGGAGAAATCACACTGTCCGAGTTCAGTAATGTGCCGTCTAAGTCAATGGCTATCAATTTCATATGTATGGATGCCCTCCTTAAAAATAAAGCTGCTTCATGTAGTATGTTCAGCTTTGTGCGAAATCAGCAGAAAGCCGTCAGTTAAAAGGCTATACCTTCATGTCCTTTTTTTCAACAGAAAAACGGCGGGATTTGCTAATCCCGCCGTGACATCTTACGCGTTTAAATCATTTTTTAATTTCGTTTTCACTTCTTGAAGGTTTTCCTCATTCAGCTTGAAGTAATAAATATTTTTGCCGTACTGAGGAGTGTAAATATAGCTGTCTGAACCTGTCAGCTGCAAAGAATCCACCGATTTCAGCGATGTGATAAACGGGAACAGACCGATGGCGTCATTAAGAGATAAGTTCATTTTCAAGTTTTTCCCTAAGCTGTCGACGATATCATCATAAGATGGGATCGAGCTTAACGATTTAGATTTTTTAATAATGGCGCTCAGCACTTCCATCTGTCTTTGTCCGCGCATCAGATCGGTGTCCGCTTTGCGTGTTCTTACATAAGCCAGCGCCTGCTCACCGTCAAGCGTCTGGACGCCCGGCTTCAGCACGACTTTTCCTTTTGTATCGACTTTAATACGATCGGCAATTTTCTGGCTTTTCACATTTACCGTAACGCCGTTCAACTCATTGACGACATCGCGGAACGCGTCGAAGTTGCTCTCAACCACGTAATCTACCGGAATATCAAGCATGTTTTCTACTGTTTTATAAGTTAAATTATAACCGCCGTAAGCATGTGCGTGCGCGAATTTGTCATAGCCGTGTCCCGGGATGTTGACATAGGAATCCCGCGGAATGCTGAGCATCGTCGCTGTTTTCTTTTTCCGGTTGAAGGTGACGAGCACGTTGGCGTCACTTCTTGCGTCATCTACTGATTCGCCCTTATTGTCACGGGCGTCTATTCCTAAAAGCAATACGGTGAAAGAATCCTTCTTCGGGTCAAATTCTTTGATCCGTTTTACGGACTGGTCGCCGCGGTCAAGGCTGACGTGCGCTTCTTTGGTCGCATTATTCAATTTCACAAATGCGTAGGTGCCGACGGAACCGGCGATCACCAATAAGAAAGCGGCGAATACCAGTACAAATTTCACCCATTTTCTGAGGCGTCTTTTCTTTTTTCTGCGTTGAGATCGTTCTTCCATATCATTACCTCTCGTTTCTATTCTTTGTGAAGCGTACCATAATTGTTGACTTGGAGCAACTCTGCAAATGAGAAAATTCCAAATCTTTCTCTCTATTTCGATAACATCTACTGTTATTTTTGCATCAGGTTCACATTATATTGGACGGCAGGAAGCGGGAAATGTTTCGTCGCTTTGTAAAAAATAATTAGTAAAATAATGGATATTAACGGTGCGGAAGGTTTGAAACGGACGGAAACAGGTAAAAGAAGCAGTAGAACAATTCCGCGCGGATACAGCGTTGGATGAAGGGAGTCTACATAACATGAAAAGCATACACTCGAATAAATGGCTCTATTTTTTCGGCGCACTCGGCGGCGCGTTATACGGATATGATACCGGAGTCATTTCCGGAGCTATTTTATTTATGAAAAAAGAACTGGGACTGAACGCCTTTACAGAAGGCCTCGTCGTCAGTTCGTTATTGGCGGGGGCGATTCTCGGATCGGGATTCGCCGGCAAACTGACCGACCGGTTCGGCAGGCGGAAGGCCATCATGGGAGCGGCGCTGCTGTTTTGTATAGGCGGTTTAGGAGTCGCTTTTGCCCCGAATACAGAGGTGATGGTTCTTTTCCGGATCATTCTCGGACTGGCTGTCGGAACATCTACAACGATCGTTCCGCTCTATTTATCGGAGCTGGCTCCGAAGCATAAACGAGGGGCGCTTTCTTCGCTGAATCAGCTGATGATTACGGTCGGAATCCTCGTTTCTTATATCGTGAACTATATATTTGCCGATGCAGGCGCTTGGCGCTGGATGCTTGGACTTGCGGTTGTGCCGTCAGTCATTCTGCTGATCGGAATCCTATTTATGCCGGAAAGCCCGCGCTGGCTGTTTACGATCGGCAAAGAAGAGAAAGCAAGAGAAATCCTTTCATCATTGCGGGGAACGAAGAATATTGATGATGAGATTGATCAGATGAAAGAAGCGGAAAAGGAAAACGAAGGCGGCTTGAAAGAATTGTTTGAGCCGTGGGTGAGACCCGCGCTGATTGCCGGCCTCGGACTTGCCTTTTTGCAGCAATTCATCGGGACAAATACAATTATTTATTACGCCCCGAAAACATTTACCAGTGTGGGGTTCGGCAATTCCGCGTCTATATTGGGAACGGTCGGAATCGGCGCCGTCAATGTCATCATGACGCTTGCGGCTATTAAAGTCATTGATAAAATTGGCCGGAAGCCGCTGCTGCTGGCCGGAAATGCGGGCATGGTCATCAGTCTGCTCGTATTGGCCGCGGTCAATCTTTTCTTTGAACATTCAGCAGCCGCATCATGGACAACGGTGATTTGTTTAGGCCTGTTTATCATTGTGTTTGCGGTCAGCTGGGGGCCTGCCGTGTGGGTCATGCTTCCTGAATTATTCCCGCTGCATGTCCGGGGTATCGGGACGGGTGTCTCCACTTTGATGCTGCATGCCGGAACATTGATTGTCTCATTAACCTATCCGATGTTAATGGAAGCAGTCGGCATCAGCTATTTATTTCTCATTTATGCCGCGATCGGGATACTGGCATTCCTGTTCGTCCGGTTTAAAGTGACCGAGACGAAGGGGAAAAGCCTTGAAGAAATTGAGCAGGATCTGAAAAGCCGTAACGGAGGCTCGGGATCAGAATCAAATCGGCGGACAGTTCATCCGTAATATTCAGTTTTAGGGGGCGGTTATTCACCGGCCCCTCAAAACGGATGCCGTGCGGGCGCCCGGTCACATAAATGACGGGGATATGTCATACGTTGTATAAAGTCACGATAAAGGCGGGGATGCCGGTGAAAACGAGTATTATTATCCTTACATATAATGAACTTGAGCTGACGAAAAAATGTCTGGCCAGCATTGAACGATACACCGACAAAGATAAGATTGAACTGATTATAGTTGACAACGGTTCCTCAGACGGAACGAGAGAATACATATCAAATCTGCCTGACGTCAAAGTCATCCTAAATGAAAAAAACCTCGGGTTCGCCAAAGGGTGCAACCAGGGAATCGAAGCGGCAGGGGGAGAAAATCTGCTGTTTCTGAACAACGATACGATGGTCACGAAAAATTGGCTCACCTCCATGCTGAGGGTGCTGTATCATTCTGAAAAAACCGGTATGGTCGGGCCCGTCAGCAACTATGTCAGCGGCGCGCAAATGATCCATGACGCATATCAATCGCTTGATGAGCTGGAGTCATTCGCGGAGGCGTATTGCGCACGGGAAAAGCATCATACAAAGCGGGTGCTGCGCCTTGTCGGTTTCTGTCTTCTGGTGAAAAAAAGCGTCATTGAAGACATCGGCCCGTTCGATGAGCAATTCGGATACGGTTCTTTTGAAGATGATGACCTATGTCTGCGCGCCCTCCAAAAAGGCTACAGCCTGCACATCGCCCTCGATGCCTTTGTGCATCACCACGGGCATGCGACGTTTACGGCTAATCAGGATATCAATATCAATCAGTTATATTCGGAGAACCGCCAGCGTTTTACGGAAAAATGGGGCACTGATTTTACGTACTTTACTCATCCGAGACCGGAAATTGCGGAGCTCGTTCCCCGGGAGGCGAAACGGATACTTGATGTCGGCTGCGGCGCGGGGGCTACGGGGCTGGAACTTCAAAACAGACAGCCTTGCGAACTGTACGGAATAGAACTGCACCCGCTGGCGGCGCAAGCGGCAAAAGGACACTATGAAGCGGTGCTGCAGGAAGATGTCGAAGAAGTGAAGCTGCCTTATCCGGAAGGCTTTTTTGATTGCATCATTTTCGCGGACATCCTTGAGCACTTAAAAGACCCGTGGCGCGTCATTGAAACGTACTCATCCTATTTGTCGCCTGCCGGATCAATCGTTTGCAGCATTCCGAATATTTCCCACGCCGAAGCGCTGTTTCCGCTTCTGCTCGGTGACTGGACATACAGAGACGCCGGCATTCTCGACCGCACCCACTTACGGTTTTTTACGCCGCAGACGGTGCGCACGCTCTTTCCGGAAGAGACATTTGCTGTGAAAAAGCAGTCCTATACGTATGTTCACGTGGATGAGCGGGTGCAGCTGTTTTTACAGGAAATCACACGAATGGCGCAATCGATGCAATTTCCGGTGATACAGCTGCCCGAACAAAGCCGGATTTATCAGATTCTCCTCCGGGTCGAAAAAACAGGCTGAAGGCTACCGTCCCATCGTTCCGAAGTTGGTAATCTGAATGGAAACATCATAGTCAAAGGCCGCTTCGGAAAAGGTCTCATCCCAATGATGCTTTACTTTCTTCCAATAGTCGGGATATTGAATGCGGACTCTGTCAGAAAAGAATACAGGGTCCGTTTCATATTGATTCTGCAGCTTATCGATGACTTCTTTCACATCGCTTTTCAGTTTTTTTTCGAAAATCTTTTCCAGCCCGTTTAAATAGTGCTGATCGAATGAATCTTCTCCGGCATATTGATCCTCTGACAAAAGTCCTTTTGTTTTTACCGCTACATGAAATGACAGCTTCCCGTTTTTCAGCCTGGGAGTGATGGCGGATGTTGATTTTTTGATCTCGAAGGTAATCGGGTGCCCCCCTTTATCCAAAGCGGGCAGCACGCCGCCCCGTATCGTCCCCATCAGCCAATTCAGGCTCTGTATTTCGTATGATGACAGAAAGCCCGCCAATCTGTTTTGTTTTGCGTTTTTGATAATGGCCGCTCCGTCATACACCGTTTTTCCTTTTTGATTGCTGACGGCCTGAATGAGAAAACTGAGTTTATTATGGCAGTAAATCGAAGCTCTCCCGATTCGGAGCGGTTTTAAAATCTTCCCGTTGTAGCCGCCGTTGTTCGTAAGGTCGATCAGCTTTTCCGCGGCCATGGGCTGCTGCTGATTCGGCGTCGGCTCCGTCAGAATATCGGACGCTTTTCCTCTTGCCGCGAAGAGATAGCTGCTCCGCCTTAATTCATCATCGCGGATAAAATGATTCATCATCTGCAGTATATTTTGGTCGGCCAGCAATTTGTCGCTGAATATCAGCACTTTTAAGTGATCGCTGTAAACAGGCGGATCTTTTAAAGCGACTTCACTGACGGCTTCAAGAATGGTATCCCCCCGCGTCGTCACATTGACAAACACGGGCCGGCCGGAAGCCTGGCTGTTTTCGCTTTGGGGCAGCAGGTTTTGATAGGTTAATTTATATCGGCGGTCACTCGTCTCGTCTATCGCCAGCCCCCGGGCGAAAGACAGCTTTTCGACTTCCTTCGCGTCCCAGCATCCTGAAAGCGTCATCAGTATGAAAAGCGCCGCCGCCCATTTTATGAAAAGTGTCATGACGTCTTTTTCCTCCCGGCTATTTTTTTCATCCAGCTGACAAACCAGATGAGAAAAGGAATCATAATGACGGCAAAAAACGCATATCCGAGAATATTCGCGAATGCAAACACACTGTTGATATCATCGGGGTACATTGAAAGGCCGAATGTCACTGCCAATAAGCCTCCCAGCAGCCAGGCATTGTTTTTATTTTTCAGTTTGAAAATGGTGTTTAATCCGAGATGCGCCCCTTTAAAAGAACCGAGCATACAGGTGAACTGCTGGCATGTCCACGTAATTAAAAGAAAGATATCAAACCGCTCTATGAAAATGCCCCTGATTTCCAAGGCATGAATCAGGGAAATGGTCGGATACGTCACCGTTTTGGCTTCAGCGACCGACATACAGCCGATGACGACAAGCAGCGTAAAGCTGTAAAAAATGCTGGCGCCTGCGATGCCGAAGACAGCCGCCTTTTTCGCCTGCTTCGGGTTTTTCATAAACGGCACCAGATAAAGAATCACCTCAAGTCCCGAAAAATACAGAAGGGTCCGCGGAAACAGCTCAAAAAAGCTTTTGTAGCCTCCTTCCATGACCGGGCGGACGAAATCCAGCTTAAACAGTCTCAAACTGAATATGAGCAGCGTAATCAGAATGACGATCGCAATCGGAAACAGATAGGCATAAAGCTTTGAAATGGGATAGACCCCGCCGGTCACATGGTAAATGCCGACCGCCAGAAAGATGAATATGACGACACCCATCGGCGTATTTTTCAGTAAAAAGTAATTGATGACTTCACCGAGAAAACGGGCTTGAAAACAGACGGTGACGACAAAATAACAGCTGATGAATAAATTCAGAAGAGAACCGATGGCGCGGCCCATGATGCTTTGATTCAGCTCATAAATGGTTTCCCCGCTGTTTTTCTGCAAAAACGGCATAAAGAGCAGGACGATGCCGATAAACACGACACTCTGCACAAGAATAATGATCCATCCGCTCGGACTGTCCGCTGTTGCGGCGGAGCGCGGCAGTGTTAACACGCCCGCTCCGATCATTGTTCCGCTTACCATGAGAAGTGTCTGCATAAACGACAGCTTGTCTTCCGGTTTTTTCATGGGGATCACCTTTGCTTGATTTTATCTTTCGTCTCTTTTCTGGTCGGCCGTTTTTTCAAAAGAGGCGTCGGCAGTCTGACGATCGTATCTTTTAAGTCTTGGCCAGGCTGCGCCATGATCGGAATAAGATAGTCCTGACCGAAGCTTTTCAGGCGCATCAGATGGCCGATGACAAGCAGATAGCACATGATCAGTCCGTATAAACCTAATATCGCCGACAGAATCATTGAAAAAATACGGATGAGCCTCAGCGGAAAATTGAACGCATAGGAGGGCGCCGTAAAAGAAGCCAACGCCGTAACGGATACGACAATGACCATCATCGCGCTGACAATATTCGCCTGAACGGCGGCCTGTCCGATCACCACGCCCCCGATCAGGCCGATCGTCTGTCCGATCGGCTTCGGCAGCCTGAGTCCGGCTTCTCTGATCATCTCGATCGTAAAAATCATGATGAACGCTTCAACAAAAGGAGGGAACGGGACATTCAATCTGCTTCCGGCAATCGTAACCGCCATTCTCGTCGGTAAGAGCCCCGTGTGAAACGTAACGAGCGATATGTAAAGGCCGGGTAAATAAATCGTGATTAAAATGCATGTATACCGAAGCAGCCTGAGAAAGGTAACCGGAACCCACCGCTGATTATAATCGTCAGGGGAGTGGATAAATTCATCAACGGTAGCCGGCACCAAAAGGGTAAAAGGCGTTCCGTCTACAAGAATGGAAACCCTTCCTTCCAAAAGAGCGCCCATAACCCGGTCGGGCCGTTCGGTCGTCAAGACGGTCGGGAAAATAGAATACGTGTTATCTTCAATAAGCTGCTCGATCGCTCCTGATTCCGGAATGTCGTCAATGGTGATGGACTCCAGTCTTTTCATCACTTCTTTTACAACATCATCAGGGGCAATATCCCGAATGTAGGCAACGGCGATCCGCTTTTTTGTCCGTTCGCCGAGTGTGATCTCTTTGATCTGGAGGTTGGGATCACCGGACTGCTCGCGCAAAAGCGCCGTGTTCGTCCGAAGCTTTTCGACAAAACCTATCCTCGGCCCCCGTTCAAGCACTTCTGAAGACGGTTCTTCAATATCACGCATTTTAAATGTTTCCGTCTCAAACGAAAGAGCTTCCTCCCACCCCTCCGCCAGCAAAACCGATTTGCCGGAGAAAATGTCTGCCTCCGCGTCCTTAAGTGAAGAAAGCCGGGTATGACGATAGCCGAAAGAGATGGATGACGGCGGTGTTTCAGCCGGGTCCTCTTGATGCCGGGCGGCCGCCTGCACGGGCGAAATAATATATTCCGCAAGCAATTGATTGTCGGTCAGTCCGTCTATATATATAAGACAGGCGTCACATTTGCCGTTTCCGTACGTAAACGAATAAAACATCATGTCATCGCTTTGGCCGAACCGTTTTTTCAGCACTTCAAGGTTTTTGCCGAGCTCCGCATGTATCGTCAAAATGTTCCCCCCCTTTCCATCAGTTATTTTAATTTGCGACAAACAAGGCATTTTATTCTGGAATAGGAAATGACTGAGCATTCCGCCCCATCCGAATGGTATAATGAGCAGGTCAGCCATTATACATATTGTTTTTAACCGCGGCTCCCTCCGTGTTTTAAAAAAGACACAGGGGGAATGGGATATGAGCCGCTTTTTAAGGGGAGGGGAACGAACATGACGCAAGAGCCGATTTTTTTACAGCCTGTATGTAAAGAAAAACTATGGGGCGGCACGTTATTACGCGAACGATTCGGATACGACATACCTTCAGAAACAACCGGCGAATGCTGGGCGATTTCAGCCCATCCGCACGGAATGAGCACGGTCAAAAGCGGTCCGTATCAAGGGAAAACCTTGATGGAACTGTGGGATCAGCATAGAGAATTATTCGGCGGAACGGAAGGGGACCGGTTTCCGCTGCTGACGAAAATACTGGACGTCAAACATCATCTGTCTGTTAAAGTCCATCCTGACGATTATGACGCCGAGGAGCATGGACTGGGCGAAACGGGGAAATCTGAGTGCTGGTACATTATTGACTGTAAAGAAAATGCGGAAATCATATACGGTCACACGGCCCGTTCGAAAGCGGAACTTGTCACCATGATTAACAGCGGTGACTGGGAAGGCCTGCTGCGCCGCATGAAGATCAAACCCGGCGATTTTTATTATGTGCCGAGCGGAACCATCCATGCCATTTGCGCGGGGGCGCTCGTGCTTGAAACACAGCAGAATTCAGAGGCGGCCTACCGGATATATGATTACGGGCGTACAGATCAAAACGGCCAGTCGCGTGAGCTGCATATCCGCGATGCCGTCAACGCCGCCACCGTTCCTCATGTGGACGGATTTTTAGATGAATCAACTGAAACGAGAAAAGGCGTCACCATCAAAACCTTTGTGCAGGGAGAATATTTTTCTGTATACAAATGGGATATCAGCGGGACGGCGGAAATGACCCAGGACGCTCCGTTTATGCTGTGCAGCGTCACAGAAGGAAGCGGCTCCATCATCTGTGAAGGCAAGTCCGCCGAGCTTGAAAAAGGCGCGCATTTCATACTGCCGGATCAGATGCCTGACTTTACGATAAACGGAGATTGCACGCTCATCGTTTCTCATATATAAAACCAAACTTAATCCCAGCTCTGGGATTAAGTTTTTTTTATTTGGAAAATTGGGTGGTTTCTCTCTGTAAAAATGAAGAAGGCCGGCCGATAAATAAACTAGTTTGATAGAAACCAATTGAATCAGAAAGAGGAGAAGGAATGAAAAAGAGATTCGTTGCACCTATGTTATTGTCCGCCGTTTTCCTTGTCTTTTGCACCCTTACCCAGCCCGCTGAGGCCGCATACAGCGACTACTCCGTTTACGAGCTGGAAACGAAGCAGCAATTTGCTTCTGAGAACGAGGCGCTTCAAGCGGCAGCGAAATTGAAAAAGGATACGGGGTGGCAGGCTGACGTAAAGAAAGCCGGAAATACGCCGCTCACTTATCAAATCTCAGCTTCAGGCTTACACGATGAAACGGATGCGAAAGCCGTGCTGAAAGATTTTACGAAGCAGACGGGCGTGGCCGGCACTTACAGCGCAAGCGGAAGCAAACAGCCGTACGTGACCGTCACATCAGGCGTTCTATCAGACGAGCGGCAGACGAAAAATCTTCTTGCCGAACTGACGAAAAAAACGAGCGTGACCGGCGCCGTCAAGCCGGCGGGGACAAAACAGCCGTACATGCAGGTTGTGACTGCTGAGATGGCAGCCGAAGCAGACGCAAAAGCGCTCTCGCAAGCGTTGACGAAGCAGACGGGCGTGAAAGCGTCATACCGTCAGATCAAACGGGAAACAGCCCGGTTTCAGATCCAATCAGGAACAATCTCCGGCGATCAAAAAGCCGCTCAAATCCAAACTGATTTTCAAAAGGAAACAGGATTGCAGTCGTCGCTGAAAGTCACGGCAAAGGCCAGTCCGAATATCACCGTGACAGCCTCTGACATTTCAAACGCAAATGATGCGGCAGGTTTAGCGAAACAGCTTCAGCAGAAAACGGGCGTCAAAGGGAATGTTCAAAAGTATGCCCAAAGCAAAACAGCAACCGTGTACAACGTGCAGTCAGGATATTTTAACGGAGTAAGCGCCGTACAAAATGCTATCACCCAAATCAAGAAGAATACGGGTGTCAGCGGAAGCTATCAAAAAGCCGGCAAGAAAAATAATTACACGGTCGCGATGAGCGGACTGACGGCTAAGCAGCTGCAAAGTGTTCAAGCTTTCTTTAAAAAGAAAAAATGGCATTGCGACGCATCGCCTGTCAAAAAGACAGCATCAGTGTCCGTTTATCGGATCACGGCGGGGCAGCTTACCGCTGCACAGGCAGATCAAGCGGAGGCGTTTTTCCGCCAGCAGCATGTAAAGACGGCAAGAACAGCGGCGGGAAAAACAGCAGAAAACGAATATCAGCTGCTTTCTCAGCAGACGGCAGACCAGTCGAAGATAAAAAAAGGATTGAATCTGCTGGCGGGATATAAACTGACTGCCATTTCAAAAACGATATCCAAGCAGACGGACACAACGTACCAAGTCACAACCGAATCACTGCTTGATACGGCAAAGATCAATCGTTCGCTGGACTTTTTCAAAGGGAAAAAAGTATCTGCCTCCGCACAGAAAACAGGTGAAGCGGCGTATACACAATTCAGAATTGAAACGGCACCGCTGCTTAAAAAGGAAGACATTGACCGCGTGACTGCTTTTTTCAAGCAAAACAAAGCGGCCGGAACTGTGAAGGAGACGGGGAAAACCGGCTCTGCACAGTACGTCATCAAAACCGAAACATTCAGCAGTAAAACCGTTTTAAATAAAAGCATGAGCTTTTTCAGCGCCAAACAATTACAGGCCGGCTATACGAGTGAAAGCCATCCGGTTTATGAACTCCGCATTCGCGATCAATTCACGGGAGCGCGGTCAGCGGACGCCGCCTCCCAAAAGCTGAAAAAGCTGTACGGATGGACGATGGCTATTTTGAAAATAAAAAACGGACCGCAAATCATGAATACCAATTACAACATCTCGCTGGCAGATATGGTCAAAAAACAAATGACAGTCAGCCCGCAGACTGATGCCGCGGCTTATGCATCGCTTACGTACATCAATACGGCCTCCGGAACGGTCACAGCCGACGTCCTGAACGTCCGGTCAACCCCGGAAGTCAGCTCCGGCAATATTATCGGGCAGTTGAAAAAAGGCGATAAAGTCAGCATCACAGGCCAGACAAACGGCTGGGCCAAACTCAGCATGGGCTGGAGAAACGCCAGCAGTGACGAAGTCGGGCAGTATGTCAATCCGGCTCACTTCGCACAAGACAGCAAGTATTACTTTCAATTTCTGAAGCTCTCTCAGGCAGCCGGACTGAACGCATCGGAACTGAATCAAAAAGTGCTGGTCAATAAAGGAATACTGACAGGGAAAGGCCAGGCCTTTATTACAGCCGCCGGCAAATACAGCATCAATGAAGTGTATTTGATTTCGCATGCTTTGCTTGAAACGGGCAATGGCACGTCAGAACTTGCGAACGGCATTATGTATAATGGTAAAAAGGTTTACAACATGTACGGCATCGGGGCTTATGACAGCAACCCGAATTACTACGGCGCACAATACGCGTATAATCAAGGCTGGTTTACTCCGGAAGCCGCGATTATCGGCGGAGCCCAATTTATCGGTGCGTCTTATATTCACAATCCTTCATACGAGCAGGATACGCTGTATAAAATGAGATGGTCTCCAGCCGCGGCCCATCAGTATGCGACAGACATCGGCTGGGCGTATAAGCAGGTAAACCGCATGTACAGCTTATACTCACTGCTGGATGACTATACGCTTTACTATGATGTTCCCGTGTATATGAAAGTATAAAAAAAGGGCTGAAGTGTATGCTTCAGCCCTTTCTTCATGCAAAAAACACCCGCCGTCGGATTCAGGCAGGTGCTTCAGCACAATTTTTCATTTTTGTTTCCGCAAATTTCAATAACGCTTCACTCGAATTCCCATCTGAATACATATTCCATTTGTCCGAGAACCGCTTCATTTCTTCTGCACGAAATGACTTTTTCGTCATTTCCTCCAGAAGGGCTTCGCTGTCATGACAAGCCTTTCCGGGAATGACGGACGTATAATTGTCGATTAAACCGCGCTTTTGATCATATTCCTCCAGATCATACGTGAAAAAGAAAATCGGTTTATTTAAGAGCGCGAATTCAAAAGGCACGGAAGAGTAATCCGTAATTAAAATATCAGCGGCTTTCAAGAGATCATGAAGACGCATGTCAGACACGTTCTTGATCAATTCGCTTTCAAACGAAGCCGAAATCTGATGCAAAACGGCAGGATGAAGCTTTACAAGCAGCATATACTCTCCGTTTAACGCGTTTGTGAGCTGTTCTTCGGTGAATGGCAGCCGAAAGGATTGCATATCATAATCCCTGAATGTCGGTGCGTACAGGATGATTTTTTTCGGCCATTTGTGCTTCAGATCGGGCTTGTGTTCTTCATAATAGACGTCAGTCAGGGGGACACCCGTTTTTAACAGCTGGCCGTCCCGTATGCCGAACGACTTTTTAAAAACATCAGCCATCGCGTCTGAGCCGACGGTGACAAAGTCAAACGAACGGTACACTTTTTTAAAACGGCTGATGTCTGATGCCGGGTGGTTTTGATTCGTCACATCCTCAAGGCCGAACTTTTTCAAAGAGCCGTTCGCATGCCACACCTGAATGCATGTCGTTTGCGGCCGGCGGTTTAAGACGCTTGTCATGAGAAAATAGTTATCCGTTATCACCACTTTGCTCTTAAAAAGGATCAAAACAGCCTTCAAAAGATGCAGCGGATGTTTTTCGTTCAGATAAAAAGAGCCGATACCTTCCAGCTCTTTTTTCAGACTGACAGCGTGTCTCGTATACAAAACCGTCACTTCATAAGAAAGCGATTCAGCGTGCGCTTTGTAAGAACGGATGAGAGCCTGCGCATTCTCTTCAAAAGATACCAGCAGGGTCAAATGGTTCTTGGGCTTTACAGGCTTGAACAAAACGCCGAGAACAGACAGATATATAGAATAAAAAGCGGCGAATAAAGATCGCAAGTTCATAGATTACCAATCTCTTTTGCTGTTTTATTTGTTTAAAGCTGTTTCGTTTGATCTTCTGCCTGCTTGGAATACAGGCTTTTATTTGATTTATTATTTCTCAAAACGGTAAAAGCATACTTCGGAATGTTCAGCATCCTTTTCCATCTCCACGGATTCGTCACCAGTCTGTACAGCCATTCCAGATTCGTTTTAATCATCCATTCAGGGGCGCGTTTCACCGTTCCGCTGAACACATCAAAGCTTCCGCCCAAACCGATCGATACAGCCTGAGGGAAAAGATGTTTGTATTCATAAATAAATTGTTCCTGATGGGGATATCCTAAGGCGACAAACACGAGATCGGGTTTCGCCCGGGAAATCTGTTTGGCGACGAAGCGTTTATCCGCTTCATAACCGTTGCTGGCTCCGACAACCTCAATATTCGGATACTCTTTGCTGATCCGGTTCAAAACGGCGTCAAGCACGTCTTGTTTAGCTCCGTATAAAAATATTTTTTTAGACTGCCGGTTTGCGAGGCCGAGCAGCGCAAGAAACACATCGAATCCCGCAATTCTTGATTTCAGCGGGTGCTGCGTCAAACGTGACATTAACACGACGCCGATACCATCCGGCAGGACGAAATCCGCGGATGAAATGACTTGATGATAACCTTTGTCTTTCGCCGCAGCGTATCCGATCTCAGGATTGACCGTCGCAATGACGGCTCCTTGCTTTTGTGCGATATAATAAGTGTCTAAATATGAAATAAACTCCTGTAAATTTCCATTAACATAAGAAAGGTTGTGCACCATTTCAGTCTGCATCTGCCGTCCTCCTTTTTGTACGGGATTTTCTTTCACTTTTTCGTGACTTAGGCTAAGCTTTATTTTAACATAATACCTTCAGATAAACTTAACAATAGTTTTACAAAAATATAAATAAGATAACAATTTCTTTAATCATACGCGCAAAAACCCTGCTAAACTCCTATTGTAATAACATTTGTTAATAAGTGGATTTTAACTTCGTTTTACATTGGCTTAACCTTTTCAGGGCTATGTGATATAATGAGGTTCCATGAGTACGAAATTGGCACTTTAGTGATTAAGGATACAGCTGCGCAGCATTTCAGGGCAGTTGCTTGTTATACGTATGATGATAGAAAGGAGCTTTTGTTTCATGAAGAAGGTCATTACTTACGGTACGTTTGATTTACTGCATTGGGGTCATATTAAACTGCTTGAGCGCGCAAAGCAGCTTGGGGATTACCTTGTTGTCGCCATCTCAACAGACGAGTTCAACCTGCAAAAACAAAAAAAGGCCTACCACAGCTATGAACACAGAAAGCTGATTCTGGAAACGATCCGTTATGTCGACGAAGTCATTCCGGAAAACAGCTGGGATCAAAAAGTACGTGACGTAGCGGATCACAACATCGACGTGTTCGTAATGGGAGACGATTGGGAAGGCAAATTCGATTTCCTTAAAGATCAATGCGAAGTCATCTACCTCCCTAGAACCGAAGGCATTTCCACCACACAGATTAAAAAAGAAATTGCCGGGGTGTAATTGAAACATTCGGATATACAGATGATAAAGAAGTACTCCCTCCGGATAGGGAGTACTTCTTGTAATATAAGGTTATTTTCGCTATATTTGTTATGCGCTTTTGAAAAAAAGCTAGACAATAAGAGGAGAATTTAAAGATGAATCTTAGTAACTTTTTTAAGTTGAATAAAAAAGAGTCCAAGCCGTCCGTAGAAGAACGCGAATATACCATTTTAAACAAAGAAGCATTGGCGGAAGAGAAGAAGGTAGCGGTAGTCGTTCCTGTTTATAATGCAGAAGAATATGTAAGGAAAACAGTTGATTCAGTGATCCTTCAAAACATCGGCTTTCAGCATATTTCTTTAATTCTGGTCGATGATTGCTCTACTGATGATTCCAGAAACATCCTGACTGAGTACGCCGAATTGTATGAAAATATTACAGTCGTCTTTTTGAAAGACAACACGGGAACCCCGGCTTATCCGAGAAACTTGGGAATTGAGCTGGCAAATGCGAAGTACATTACATTTTTGGATGCAGATGATTGGTTTGCGCCGAACGGAGTTAAAATCTTATTCGACATGCTTGAAAGAGATCAGGTAAATTATGCGGTCGGAAAAACGATCGAAATGCAGGTGAACGGTCAAAAAACGATCGGGAAGCATGAGTCTTCGCTGAACAGAGCGAAGGTATCGCCTTTTTCAATCCGGCATATTTTCTATCATCTCGGCCCGCGGGCAAGAATGATGAACTTACAATTTCTAAAAGATAATGATATCAGATATCCGGAAATGAAATTTGCTGAAGATAAGCAATTTTTTATGGATGTTCTTTTGGCGTGCGGAGATATTTCAACGTCAACCGAACCGGTCTATTATCTGAACAGAATGGACAATAATGAGTCGCTGACAAAGCAGACTAATATAATGGAAAAAACCGACACGAACATAGCCGTAATGAAGTATATTCTGAACAAAAAATTAGATACTGAAAAAGAGAAGATGGCGATGAACCGCCTGATCGAATTCGATTCCATTACGCGCCTTTTCGATCGGATGCACTTCCTGAAAAGCGAAAACAAAGAAGCCTACTACAATAAATTCAATGAAATTCTGAATGTGTTAAAGAAGACGAAATACGATATTTCCGAGACATTTTTCCATCCGATTCATAAAACAGCCTTCCGTCTGCTGACTCAAAAACGGTATGATGAGGTCGAAAAGCTGTTCCGCTGGTCCAAAAAAGAGCCCGATAAAAACATCGTGACGCAAGACGGGCTGGCTTATTTAGAAAGCCCGCTGACGGATGAAGAAAATAAACTGGTCGAACTTCGCATGCACGGAGAAACGGAAAGCGCGGTGTTCGCCGATCATAAATTCACCGTTACGTTCCGCTTGTTCGGACAGGACAGAAATAATGCCCAATATATTCTGTTTCAGCACAGAGATAACATGAAAGTACACCACCAGTTTCCGGTTCAGTCACTGGGAGACGGGCGGTACGTCCTTGAAATCCCGTTAAGTGACATTGAAAAAGTCGGACTTGGCGGTTATATTATGTATGTCATTTATAACGATTATGAACGTGTCATGTTAAACAGAGAAGACGGTGAAAAGGTGACGGCAGAAGTGAACGGACTGCAATATCAATTCTACCGGACGGTGAAGGAGAACCTTTCGCTGAAAGTAACAAAATGATGATTGTGATTGGATATGTTTAATTGAAACAGAGGAGTAGACTTATTTTATGGGTATAGAAAATCCTGTCAGATACAAGTTAAAACATCTTAACATAAAGGAAGAGACATTCAGCATTACGATATCCTGTGAAAATGTCACTGCAGAGGAAGAGCCTTCTCTTCAGATTATAAATCGTAAGACAAAAGCGGAACTTTCCGTCCCTCTGAAACGGTTGGCGGGAGAAGGCGGGGAGTACCATGCTGTCATGAGCACGGATCTGCTTTCTGACCATACGGACGGCAAAGGATGTCTGGATTTCTATGTCTCCTTTATCAATGATGACAGTGATATCAGTAAAAAACGGTTAAAATCCAGCCTTGAACCTATTGAACTGTCTTCTTATAAAGATGAGGCTCATCATATGTTCTTTTTCCCTTACACGACGAAGAAAGGGAATTTCTCCTTAAAGCTGCTGCAGAAAAAGTTCGTCACGCGGATTGATGAAATGGAGCTCGAATCTGACGGCAGCTTACATCTGAAAGGTTTTGCATTCCGGCTGAATGCGGCAGAAGCCTTAAAGATAAAAGAAAAAAACCTGATTCTGAAAATGAAAAAAGGAAAAGAAGAGGAGCCTCTCATTCTGAAGTATCCGCTTCATGACGTGCCGAGACACGACCTTGATGAATATGTTCAGGACACAACGGTGCTTGACACGATAGGCTTTGATACAAAAATTGATTTGAATGCCGTTTATAAAGAATTGAATCAGCAGCTAACCTTTCAATTCCACATTCAATTCATTTTTGAAGATGCCGGGACGGGTGAAGAGATTATCACCAACAGCAAACCGTTAAAGGTTCTGAAATCTGAACATGTAAACCCTAACCAATTCACGATTTTGAAAACGGAGAAAGGGCCTGCCAGATTTCACGTTTTCACGAAAAAGAAAACGAAAAATCTCCACCTGAGAATGAACGATTACAGCTTCAGCACCCGCGTGGAGTATTTTGTGAAAGGAAAGCTGAAACGGGGCGCTTCCTTTGTACGCAAGAGAAAGAATAAGCTGAAAAAGTTCATTGAGAAAAGAATACAAAACACTTATAAAGCGGGATTCAGGGTTGCGGGGAGGCTGCCTGTCAAACAGAAATTTGTCATGTTTGAAAGCTTTGCCGGAAAACAGTACAGCTGCAACCCGCGGGCGATTTATGAATACATGAGCAAAGAGATGCCGGAATACCGTCTCTGCTGGAGTGTAAACCCCGCTTACTCACAGACATTTAAAGATAAAGGAATTCCTTATATCGAACGCTTTACGTTCAAATGGCTGTTCGCCATGGCAAGAGCCGAGTACTGGGTTGTCAACAGCCGTATGCCGCTGTGGATTCCGAAACCTGAGCATACGACATATGTCCAGACATGGCATGGCACGCCTTTAAAGCGCCTTGCAGTAGATATGGATGAAGTGCATATGCCGGGAACAAACACTGAAAAATACAAGCGCAACTTTACGACAGAGGCTTCAAAGTGGGATTACCTGATTTCACCGAACGCATATTCAACCGAAATATTCGCCCGGGCGTTTCAGTTTAATAAAACCATGATTGAATCGGGATATCCGCGGAATGACTTCCTTCAAACGGATAACAGCCCTTCTGTCATCAAAGCGCTGAAAGAAAAAATGAATCTTCCGCAAGATAAAAAAGTGATTATCTACGCACCGACATGGCGGGATGACCAATTTTATAAGAAGGGAAAATACAAGTTTGATCTTGATTTAGACCTTCATCAATTGAGAGAAGCGATCGGCGACCGTTATGTCATTATTTTACGAATGCATTATCTCGTGGCGGAAAACTTTGATCTCGGACCGTATGAAGGATTTGCTTATGATTTCTCCAGCTACGAAGATATCCGTGAGCTGTATATGGTCTCTGATTTACTCATAACGGACTATTCCTCTGTCTTTTTTGACTATGCAAATCTGAAAAGACCGATGCTGTTTTATGTGCCTGATATCGAAACGTACCGGGATAAACTCAGAGGGTTTTACTTTGACTTTGAAAAAGAAGCGCCCGGCCCGCTTGTCAAAGAAACAGGTGACGTTATCAAATGGGTCAATGAAACGGAATCAGATGATTATAAGCTTCCGGATTCGTTCGGACCTTTTTACGAGAAGTTCTGTTATTTAGAAACCGGAGAATCGTCTGAAAAAGCCGTAAAAGTGATTTTCGTGGACAAGTAAATAAGTGCAAAAAAGCATAATTTAACCACGTTAATTATGCTTTTTTGCTTAAGTGACGGCATGTTGCGCTCATGGGACTCAGGCTTGTTATGAAGTGAAAAATACATCGTAATCTGTTACAATTATGAGCGGTGCTTTTGTAAGTCAAAGCTATTACCTAAAACTTACGACTAAGGAAGATTAGAATGAATGCATTGGTAAAAATTCTGAAAGAGCAATTCAACTCATTTCCGCTGATTATGCGGCTTGCAGTGTACGAAACGAAATCAAAGTATCAAGTGAACTATTTGGGTATATTGTGGCAGTTTCTCAACCCCATGATTCAAATGCTGGCATACTGGTTCGTATTTGGTCTCGGGATTCGCGGCGGACATGATATGGTGCTTGGAAATGGAGACAGCGTACCGTTCATTGTCTGGATGCTGGCCGGCTTAATTCCTTGGTTCTTTATCAGTCCGACGATACTGGATGCATCTAACAGCGTTTTTAAACGGATAAATTTAGTGTCGAAAATGAACTTTCCGATCAGTTCACTGCCTTCTGTAGTGATAGCATCGAACTTATTCAGTTATTTTGTGATGATGGGGATTTATATTATTGTGCTGCTGAGCAACGGTCTTTTTCCGACGCTGCACTGGCTGCAATATATTTATTACCTGTTTTGTATGATCAGTTTTATGTTTGCTTTCGGCCTGTTTAATTCGACTATCAGCGTATTAATCAGGGATTACCAGTTTTTGCTTCAGGCCGTCACAAGGCTGCTCTTTTTTCTTCTGCCGATTTTCTGGGACATTGCGGAGAAATTTGGAAACAGACCTGAAGTTTTGACCATCTTGAAGTTAAACCCTCTTTTCTATATTATCGAGGGCTTTAGAGACAGCTTTATGGAAGGGCAGTGGTTTTTCCACGATGTGAAATACACGCTGTATTTCTGGTTCGTCACACTGCTGTTGTTAACAGTCGGTTCACTTCTTCATATGAAATTCAGAGATAAGTTTGTTGACTTTCTTTAATATAGTAAGGAGATTATACGATGAAACTAAAAGTTTCGTTCAGAAATGTTTCAAAACAGTATTTTCTATATAAAAAACAGTCTGACAAAATTAAAGGACTGTTTTTCCCAAACAGAAATCAAAAAGGTTTTTTCGCTGTCCGAAATGTTTCTTTTGATGTCTATGAAGGGGAAACGATCGGATTCGTAGGGATCAACGGGTCGGGAAAATCAACGATGTCCAATTTGCTTGCAAAGATCATTCCGCCGACAAGCGGTGAGATTGATATGAACGGGCAGCCGTCTTTAATCGCGATTTCTGCCGGATTAAACAATCAATTAAGCGGTAAAGACAACATTCGTTTAAAATGCTTGATGATGGGTCTCAACAATCGGCAGATAGACGAGCTTTATGAAAAAATCGTTGAATTCGCGGATATCGGCGACTTTATAGATCAGCCTGTTAAAAGCTACTCAAGCGGTATGAAATCCCGTCTCGGTTTTGCCATTTCGGCGCATATGGACCCTGACATCCTCATTATTGATGAGGCGCTCTCAGTAGGGGACCAGACTTTCTATCAGAAATGTGTGGACCGCATTACGGAATTTAAAGAACGCGGCAAAACGATCTTTTTCGTCAGTCATTCCATCGGACAGATTGAGAAAATGTGTGATCGGGTGGCTTGGATGCATTACGGCGAAATGCGTATGTTCGACGAAACGAAAGCTGTTGTGAAAGAATATAAAGCTTTTGTGGATTGGTTCAACAAGCTTTCAAAGAAAGAAAAAAAGAAATATCAAAACGAGCAGATTGAAGGCAGAACGCGGGCAGCCGAGGAACAGAAAATCACTCAGGCGCAGCAAAAGAAAGCGAAGCCTAAATTCATTGCCAATACGATACAGATTACGCTGCTTGCATTGCTGGCTGTCGGCGCAGGCGCTTCGATGTTTTCAGACAAGCCTCTGCGTGCGATCACATCTTTCGGTCACGTCAAACAGAGCGATGCCGGACTTTATGAGTCTGTGAATAAACCTGCTTTGGTAAAAGCTGAAAAGGCGGACCTTTATACTGAAAAAGATATAAAAGGAAAAGCCTCCGCAAGTGTAAGTTTCGGCACGAAGGTGCAGGTAGAAGCCGAAAATAACCAGGCGGCCAAAGTGAAATTAAACGATAAAGAGTACTTTATGAAAAAGACTGATCTGTATAAAGTGAACGCTTTAAAAAAGACGGATGTTCAGCTTAATGATTTCAGCGGCAGTTTATCAAGCCAAACAGCAGAAGAGTTTCTCTCATATCTCAATAAAAGCCGGGACGATGTACAGAGTAAATTGAAAAATCCAGCTGCCGGACAAACGGCTGACGGACGGAACGTATTAAAAACATCCGATGCAAAAACGGATGTAGTGATTGACAATGATACAGTCTCCGAAGTGGTTTTTCATTTATCGCGTCCCGCAGACATCTCAGCTTTAAGTGAAAAAGGCGGCAGCAAAATCAATCAGAATTTGCTCATGCTTAAAAACCAGGAATATACTTTTTCTGTGAACAATACTGATCAAACACTGACGGTAACGTCTAAAAAGTAAAGATCACATAAAAAAAGCTGCCGGATTCGGCAGCTTTTTCTATTCGTCAGCTTCTTCTTTTTCAAGAAGATCCTTCATGAACGGAATTAATTTATGGCGGATATCCTGATCCTGTAAGGCGAATTCAAGTGTCGTCTCGATAAATCCGAGTTTTTCACCGACATCGTAACGTTTTCCTTCGAAATCATAAGCGAAGACACGCTGAATGTCATTGAGCTTTTGGATGGCGTCCGTTAATTGAATTTCTCCTCCTGCACCGACTTCCTGCTGTTCCAGGTACATGAAAATTTCAGGAGTGAAAACGTATCTTCCTAAAATTGCCAAGTTGGAAGGGGCTGTACCCGGTTCAGGCTTCTCTACAAAATTTTTGACCTGGTACCGGCGGCCTTCATTTGTTAACGGATCGATAATTCCGTAGCGGTGTGTGTCGCTTTCAGGAACTTGCTGAACACCGATGATTGAAGACAATGTTTTTTCGTATTCATCCATCAGCTGACGAAGTCCCGGTTTTTCAGCCTGGACAATATCATCGCCGAGAAGAACGGCGAAAGGTTCATCGCCGATGAAGTTGCGTGCGCACCAAACGGCATGACCGAGTCCTTTTGGCTCTTTTTGGCGAATATAGTGGATATCCGCAATATTTGACGATTTTTTCACTTTTTGAAGCAGTTCGATTTTCCCTTTTTCTTCTAAATTACGTTCCAGTTCAGGGGCATTGTCGAAATGGTCTTCTATTGCTCTTTTTCCTTTTCCGGTTACGATAATAATATCTTCGATGCCGGATTCGACAGCTTCTTCGATAATATACTGAATTGTCGGCTTATCAACGATTGGAAGCATTTCTTTAGGCATTGCTTTTGTGGCCGGCAAAAAACGAGTGCCTAAACCTGCTGCCGGAATAATGGCTTTGCGTACTTTCTTCACTGAATAACACCATCCTTGTTTCTGCAAAATCTTTTTTTCAGAACTATAACCTAGTCTTTTTCCACTTTACCACAATTGATTAAAATTCACACCTTTTAATCCGCTTTCAAAGAGTCTTGTAACGGTTTTTGCTTTGTTTGCCATTAAGCTTTACAATATCTAAGAAACGGCATAAATATGTTAACATGAAGGGATATCCGACACATAAAACGAGGTGCAGACAAACCGTTGAAAAAACTAAAAGTAATGACCGTATTCGGTACAAGACCTGAAGCAATTAAAATGGCTCCGCTCGTATTAGAGCTTGAAAAATATCAGGAAATTGATTCGCTGGTGACAGTAACCGCACAGCACAGACAGATGCTGGATCAAGTGCTTGAAGCATTCAGCATTACGCCTGATTTTGATTTGAATATTATGAAAGAGCGTCAAACGCTTTCAGAAATTACATCTCATGCTTTGCTGAAACTGGACAAGCTGTTCCAAGAAGTAAAACCAGATATCGTTTTGGTCCACGGAGATACGACGACAACGTTCGCCGGAAGCCTTGCCGCCTTTTATCATCAAATCGCCGTCGGCCATGTGGAAGCCGGTCTGCGTACGCAAAATAAATACTCTCCTTTCCCTGAGGAAATCAACCGGCAGATGACGGGCGTGATCGCTGATGTGAATTTTGCGCCGACAAGCCAGGCTGAACAGAATCTGCTTGCTGAAAATAAACAGCCGGATTCTATATTTGTCACGGGAAATACAGCGATAGACGCGCTTCAAACGACAGTGCGGGAAGACTATTCTCATCCGATTTTTGACAAGCTGGACGGAAGCAGGATGATTCTTTTGACAGCGCACAGACGTGAAAATTTAGGCAGGCCGATGGAACAGATGTTTAAGGCCGTCAGAAGAGTCGTTGAAGAGTTTGAGGACGTACAAGTCGTTTATCCCGTTCATTTGAATCCCGCAGTTCGTGAGGCCGCAGAAGCCCATTTCGCTGATTCGGACAGGGTGCATTTAATAGAACCTCTGGAGGTCGTGGATTTCCATAACTTCGCTGCGAAAGCAAATTTCATTTTGACCGACTCGGGCGGAGTGCAGGAGGAAGCGCCTTCTCTCGGAAAGCCGGTCTTGGTGCTTCGGGACACAACCGAGCGCCCCGAAGGAGTGAAAGCCGGGACATTAAAGCTGGCGGGTACAGATGAAGAAACGGTGTATCAGCTGACAAAACAGCTCTTAACCGATCAGGCTGAATATGAACGGATGTCAAAGGCGTCAAACCCTTATGGTGACGGATCGGCTTCAAAACGGATTGTGGAAGAACTGCTTTATCGGTACGGCTATAGAAAAACCCGTCCGCAGCCTTTTACAGAATAAAAAAACTCTGCATCATATGCAGAGTTTTTTATTATTTCAGGCTTTCTTTTAATTCTTTTTTGACTGAAGCGAGGCTTGCTTCATCTAATTTGTAATAATAGATATTGTTGATTCTCGTTCCCGTTCCCTTCAGTTCATGCTGAGTGACTTTACTGCGGGCGTTTTTATAGTCAGTCATAACCGTCCACATATCATCGAATGACATGTTTGTTTTCATATTGTTTTCAATGACCTTAAACATATCTCCGAATTTCGTGACAGACGAGATGTTTGCCCCTTTAGAAATAATCCCCTCAATCACTTGGCGCTGGCGCTGCTGCCTGCCGAAATCCCCCCGGGGATCTTCTTTTCTCATACGCGTGTAGGCAAGCGCTTCTTCGCCGTTCAGGCTGATGTTCCCCGTTCCGAAAGAGTGCCCGTCGTAGTTGAAGGCAAACGTGCTGTTCACCGTAATCCCGCCGAGTGTATCCACGGTATCTTTGAAGCTCTCCATGTTTACTTTCACAAAATAATCTACCGGCACGTCAAGCAGGTCCTCGACGGTATCCGCGGCCATCTGCGTTCCGCCGAAAGCATAGGAGTGGTTGATTTTATCCATCGTACCTTTGCCGGAGATTTTCGTATACGTATCACGCGGAATGCTGACCATTTCTGTTGTATTCGTTTTAGGATTGACGGTCATATAAATCATCGTATCCGCGCGACCCTTGTCATTTTTCCGCTCATCGACGCCCATGATTAAAACAGAAATCGGATCCTTCTTTCCGAGATCTATATCCGTGTCACGTTTGTCCGATTTTTTCAAGTCTTCCTGAATGCTTGCCACCGTTGAAGCCGCTTTGTGCCACAAGTAGTAGACGTAGCCTCCTGATGATAAAACTAACAGCCCGATGATTGTTACGATTGTCAGAAGAACTTTTTTCTTCTTTCTTTTTCGTTCAGCTCTCATTTGTCATCACCTTTTCTATTAACTTCCATATTAAATTCCCTAATCTTTATAAACCCAGTCATATTTTTACTTATAACCATGTAATAGACGAAATTCTTAAAAAAAGGTTACAAAAAGACCTTAAAATTACCTTAAAAAAAAGTTAGTATAAGACGATACATAAAGATGAGGTGAAAAAAATGAAAAAAACTATTGCAGCTTCGTTCTTAATACTGCTTTTTTCTGTTGTATTGGCAGCGTGCGGAACGGCGGATCAATCAAAGAAGGGAAGCGGTTCTTCGGAGGCCCAGGCTCAAAAAGAAACGGCATATTATGTCGGTATGGCGGATACGCACACAATTGAAGTAAAAGTGGATGATCAGCCCGTCAGCTTTGAGTTTTCTGATGACTTCTCTGATGTTCTGAATAAATTCAGCGAAAATGACAAAGTCAGCATCACTTATTTCACAAATGATAAAGGCCAAAAAGAGATCAAGGAAATCGAGAAAGCAAAATAATACACCATGATCAGCAAAAGGCGGGATAAAAATTGAAGAAAACAATATGGGCTGTCTGTTTTTCTGTGATATTCAGCCTGGCTTTATTACCGGAAAGCACTTTTGCGTCCAGTTCTGATATTTCAGTAAAACTGACGAATTATATTGGTAATAAATCGACTCTGAATATCGAACCTTCAGGAACTTATAAACTGACGGGAAACGATGTCTCCTCCGTTGTCAGATTGGGAGGCGCGTCCAAATATGATACGGCTAACGCTGCGACATCTAAGTATTGGAAAAACCCGTCCAACGTAGTCGTCGTGAATACGGACGCTTATTTTGCGGACACGCTTTCTGTCATTCCTTTAGCGAATAAACTGAAAGCGCCTGTTCTGCTGACTGAAGCGAAAAAACTGAGCAGCAGCACAGAAGCGCAAATCAAGAAATTCAGTCCGGATAATATTCTAATCATCGGCGGGACGAACAGTATTTCGTCAGCCGCGGAAAAGACATTGAAGAAATATGGCCGCACGAAACGGATCAGCGGAAAAAACAGATATGATCTGTCTAAAAATATTGCGGCCGAAATGGGCAGCTATGACCAAGCGGTCGTAGTAACGGGGGATGTATATACGGATGCGCTGGCAATCGCGCCTTATGCTGCGCAAAACGGCTATCCGATTCTCCTGACGAAAAAAGACTCCCTCCCGAGCTACAATCTGCCTAAAAAAGTAATCATCATGGGAGGCACTTCAAGCGTCAGCAAAGATGTGGAGAATCAAATTAAAAAGAAGGCCTCGGTCACCAAAAGAATTACCGGATCAAACAGATATCAAATATCAGCAAACGCAGTCACTTCGCTTGGCATGGATGCAAGCAAAACGGTGGCTGCCAACGGGACTAAATTAGCGGACATCGTTGTCGGATCAAATATTGCCGCCGCAAATCATATGCCGCTTGTATACATTAAAAAAAGCGAAACACCGGCCGACGAAGCCAGCCTTTTTAAAAAGAAAGGCACCTATTCTTATACATTAATAGGCAGCGCGAATTCGATTGCCGATTCAGTTAAGGCTGCTTACGCAAAAGAGTTTTATCTCGTAAACGGAAAGACGTACCGTATTGAAACGTCCGGCGGCAAATTAGGCGTTGCAGGCATTAACAGCGGAAAAACGTCTTTCAAGGCGGTTCCAGAAAAGTATTCAACAGCAAACACAATCAGCATTGACGGGAAGCCATATCTGGGGAATATGAGTTTCACTGCGGAATCCGGCAAATATGTAAGACCTGTTAATGAAAACATTCCTTTTGAGGATTATCTGAAAGGTGTCCTGCCGAATGAAATGCCGGGAAGCTGGCCGACAGAAGCGCTGAAAGCCCAGGCTGTTGCCGCCCGCACCTACTCTATCGGCAAGATGGGACAAACAGTCGCGGATACAACGGCGTTTCAGGTTTACGGTGGATACAGCTGGTATCCAAACGCCACCGCAGCCGTTAACGGAACAAAAGGGAAAGTGCTCACTTATTCCGGCAGATTGATAGATGCCACTTACTCATCAAGCAATGGCGGTTACATGGAAGCCGGCGATGAAGTGTGGGGATCGAAAGTGCCGTATTTAGTAGCCAAAAAGGATACAAAAGATCCGGAAATCAGCTGGTCTTTAACATTGCAGAAGCAGCAGCTGCCAGAGGGTCTGGATATGAAAAATCCCGCATCCTGGTGGTCTAAAACAAACGAAGCAAATGCCGCGCAGCTCAACGGAATAAAAAATTGGCTGATGAAAAATAAAGAAACCAATGCAAGTTCCATAAAAATTGCAAGCATCTCTGATCTCTCGCTCACCGGAAAAACAAAAGGCCAGCGCGCGGAAGACGCCGCGGTGAAGGTCACGTACCATGTGAATGACAAGTCGAAAGGCTATGTCATGAACAAGACTGCATCTGTTGAGGTGAAAGCGTCTGAACTCAGGACGATGATCGGAGCTTCATCTTTTAAAAGCACATACGCCAGTGCGTCCGGTAATTCTTCGCAAATCACGATATCAGGAAAGGGATACGGCCACGGCGTAGGAATGAGTCAATACGGAGCAAAAGAAAGAGCGGAGGCCGGAGAGCCGTATACTTCTATTCTTGCGTTCTATTATCCTAATACAGCACTTACAAACTACTAAACTTCTGTGGAGGAGATCGGATTGAAATTCATCATAAAATGTCTCCCCGTCTTTATTCTCGGGGTCATTCTATTTGTCCCTTCCGCTTTGGCTGACAACACGGTTAAAAGGATCGGCGGAAGCACCCGGTATGATACGGCTGTACTGGCGGCAAAACAATCATGGGGTGAAGCAAAAACGGTCATTATCACCGGCGGAACTTCATATGCCGATGCAATTGCCGCTGCGCCGCTTGCATATCAAAAAAATGCGCCGCTGCTGTTTACAAATAAAGATCAGCTGTCTGCCGGCACAAAAAAGGGATTAATTGATTTAAAAACGAAGAATGTGATTATCGTAGGCGGCACACCTGCCGTTTCGAAAAATACCGCAAATCAAATTGCTAAATTAGGCATCAGTGTCAAACGATTATCAGGGAGCACGAGATATGCCACAGCCGCAAAAGTGGCGGGTGAAATGACAAGATCTTCTACAGCCCTTGTGGTCAACGGGTTTGTTGATGCAGATGGAATGGCTGCGATTTCTTATGCGTCCGCTAAAAAATATCCGATTTTATTCACTAATGATTCAACGTTAAATGGTTCTACGTCCAATGCGATCAAAAGCTTGGGGATTAAAAACACGATTGTCATCGGCGGGACAAACAGCATCAGCAGCTCGCTTTATAATAAACTGCCGAACCCTTCAAGAATCAGCGGCAAAAACCGCTATAACCTGTCTGTGAATCTTGCAAAAAAGACAGGCTTAAGCACAGGCTATACATTTGTTACCAATGGTTTTAAAGAGGCGGATACCATCGTCGGAGGCGTGCTGAGCGCCAAACAGGGGAGAGTTCACCTGCTGACGAATGGAGACAGTCTGTCAAAAGACGTCCGAACGTATATCGGAAGTAAAAACATCACCAGCTTCACCGTCATAGGAAGTGCTTCATCTTTAAGCAACAATGCCGCGTCGCAGCTTAAAAATCCGGTTGTCGGCAAAACGGTCTTTATTGATCCGGGGCATGGTTATCAGGATTCAGGTGCAACCGGAAACGGCTTGCTTGAGAAAAATGTAAACCTTGATATCGCTACGCGTCTTAACAATCAATTATACGGGGCGGGCGCGCTTACTGTAATGTCGAGGAAGGGCGACACCTTTGACTCGCTTGAGGAGAGAGTGAACAAAGGGGCGAAGGCGAACGCCGATATTTTCATCAGTGTCCATGCGAACGCAAATGATAACAGCAGTGCAAACGGTACGGAGACGTATTATGATAAAACGTACCAATCCGCAAACAGTCTGAGGCTTGCCCAAAATATTCAGCCGAGAATGGTTTCTGCTCTCGGCACACGTGACCGCAGTGTGAAAACTGCCGGATTTTACGTCATTAAGTATTCTAAAATGCCGAGTGTCTTGTTAGAAACCGGTTTTGTCACAAGCCCGATTGATGCCAACATTTTGAAACAATCAACGAAAAAGGACAGACTCGCGGCGGGGATCACCCAAGGCGTTTCCTCCTATTTCAGATAATATTTTTCATGGAAACAGACCGGTTCATACCGGTCTGTTTTTTTATTTTTCATTATGCTTTGTCTCAAATATGGATATGAATAGATTTACAATAAAAAAACAATAATCGAAACATTCTAATAAACATTAACGCTTCCTTTACTTCCAATTAACATCCATCTGCTAAACTCACGGCATAGGTCATCAAACATCCCAACAAATCGTGAGGTGTGTGTCAGTGGGAGCAGAGAAAAGCATGAATGTAAATAATAACTATGCAGTGCGACAGGGGACTTCCGCTGCCGTTACGGAAAGAACGGCCCGTTATTTGGCTTTTAAGCGATTCATGGACATTGTGTTTGCGCTTGCGGGGCTCTTGGCGGCACTCCCGGTGATGGGCCTGTTCTCCATACTGATTCGTTTGGAGTCGCCCGGCCCGGCTTTTTATAAGCAGGAGCGGGTAGGCAAAGACGGGAAGCCGTTTTATTTGTATAAGCTCCGCTCTATGAAAATAGATGCTGAAAAATCGGGGGCGGTCTGGGCGCTGAAAAAGGATCCACGCGTGACAAAGGTCGGCGCTTTTATCAGAAGGACCCGTATTGATGAGCTGCCGCAGCTGTTAAATGTGCTTCGGGGAGAAATGAGCCTGATCGGCCCGCGTCCCGAGCGTCCCGTGTTTACGGAACAGTTTCAGGCCGAGATTCCGGGGTTTACGGAGCGGCTGGCCGTTAAGCCGGGATTAAGCGGCTGGGCGCAGGTCAACGGGGGATATGACATGACACCGAGGGAAAAACTGATGTTTGACTTATATTATATCCGCAACCTGACCTTTTCATTGGAACTGAAGATTATGCTCAAAACGTGCAAAGTGATCTGGACCGGTGACGGGGCGCGATAAAAATTCTGGTCAGCAGACAAAAAAGTAGGGAAAACGATGCCTAGTATTACAAATCAAATCTTGAGCGGCGCCAAATGGACAAGTATTTCGACAGCGTGTATTACGGTCATTCAAATCGTCCAATTCGCCCTGCTCGGGCGGGTCATGTCACTGGCTGAATTCGGCCTTGTCGGCATGATCACAACGGTAGTGGTGTTTGCCCAAATTGCGCTTGATATGGGTTTTGGCGCCGCGCTTATTCAAAAAGATCATGTGACTGATAAACAGATGTCTTCCTTATACTGGCTGAATATCATAACGGGGCTTGCGCTGTTTGCGCTGCTGTTTTTCAGCAGTCCGCTCATCGCCGATTTTTATCGGCGGGAGGAGCTTGTCTATTTAATCCGCGTGCTGGCCGTCATGTTTTTAATCGCGCCGATCGGTCAGCAATACCAGTATATGCTGCAAAAAGCGCTGGCATTTAACACGCTAAGCAAGATTGAAATCTTTTCAAATGTGCTGTCCTTCGTGTATTTGGCGGCTGCGGTTTTTTATACGGACCCGATTCTCGCCTATGTGATTTCCCAGGTGCTGCTGCAATCGTCAAAAGGCATTCTGTACTGGATGTCCTGCAGAAAAACATGGAGACCGGCGTTCGTTTTTGATCTGAAAGGAATGAAAGGCTTCTTTTCTTTCGGGGCCTTTCAGCTGTCTTCCCGGCTTGTGAACCGGCTCGGAGCGAATATTGATATGATTCTTATCGGCAGTTTTATCGGCGCCGAGGCGCTCGGCATTTACAATCTGGCCTACCAGATTGTCACGCTTCCGGTTTTAAAAATTAATCCGATCATTACGAGAGTCGCGTTTCCCGTCTTTGCGAAAAACAAGCATGAAAACAGCGTTATCAGAGAAGGTTTTCTCAATATGACCAAAATACTCGCGCTGATATCCTTTCCGCTTTTGCTCGGTTTGGTTTCAGTGTCGGATGCATTCGTGGCTTCAGTATTCGGAGAAAAATGGCTGGCGGCTGTCCCGGTTTTAAACGTTCTCGCCATCGTCGGGATTTTAAGGGTCCTGATGAATCCGAACGGATCTGTGCTGCTCGCAAAAGGGCGGGCCGATCTGGCGTTTTATTGGGACGCCGGGGTGATGCTGCTGTATGGTGCATCTTTGTACGCCGCCGTGCTGTCCGGAAATCTCTTGACGGTAGCCTGGACGTACGCTTTCATCAGCATCCTGAATTTCCTGATCGGGCGCTGGCTGTTGGCATATGTCATTAAGCTGCGGCTGTCGGCTTACTTCAAAGCCGTGGCCAAACCGTTTCTGCTTACGGCGGCAATGGGTGTCATCGCTTTTACAGCCAGCTTCGGAACGGAGCGCATCAGCCTTGATGTCAAGCTGCGGCTGGTGATCTCCGTAGCCTGCGGCGCGTTGTGTTATTTATTCCTGTTAGGAAAAGCTTACCCGCATATGAAAAGTAAATTAAGAAAAGGACGTTTGCTATGAAGGTATTGTGGATGACAAGTGTATATCCGAGCAGTGAGAAGCCGGGGGAAGGCGTTTTTCATGAAACACAGGCGCAAGAACTGAGAAAGCTTGGCGCGGAGATGACCGTCATTTGTCCGCGGCCGAAACTCGCCGCGCCATTCCGGGTGCTGAAAAAGACATATCGGAAAAAGGATATCAGGCCGGCGCATGAATGGCGGAAAGGCGTGTCCGTCCACCGGCCGTTTTATCAGGCGGTTCCCGGGCAGCTGAAATGGGCCCAGCCGCATAAAAGAATGGCGTTATCGGTTCTTTCCGCGATTAAAAATCATGGCCTGAAGCCCGATCTGATTCACGCGCATTTCGCCATGCCGTCAGGCGGAGCGGCCGCCATTGTGTCAAAGGCTTTAGGCATTCCGTATGTGCTGACCTTGCATGGCAGTGATGTCAATGTCTATCCGCATTACAGCAAAAGCGCTCATCGCGCATTTACATTTGCGGTGCGGGAAGCTGCCGATATTTACGCTGTGAGCGGCAGTCTGCGGGAACAAATGAAAAAGCTCATCGAAGCGGAGTGCAGCGTGCTTCCGATCGGCATCACGCTTGACGCCTTCCGAAAAAGGAACGAGACGAAAGAAGCCGTCAGAAAACGGCTCGGCCTTCCCCCGGATAAAAAACTGATCGTGTTCATCGGCAGGCTTGTCAAAGAGAAAGGTGTTTTCGACTTATCAAAAGCCGTTCAGTCATTGGATGAAAATTATGAAGCTGTCTTTGTCGGTGACGGTCCCGCCGCATCTTCATTGCGGGAAGCCGCTCATATCGTCACGGGGCAAGTGCCGAACGACAAGGTACAGGACTATCTGCTGGCCTCGGATGTAATGGCACTGCCGTCCTACAGCGAAGGCATGCCGACTGTGGTCATTGAGGCGCTCGCTCTGAAGGTGCCGGTGATCTGCACCGATGTCGGAGGATTGGCTTCTTTATTCGGGAAACACCGGGGGTTGCTGATCAAGCCGGGTTCACCTGAGACGCTGGCAGAATCGATTCTGCAATATGACGGAGGAGAGGCTTGGACGCCGCAAACAGCCGAGGAACTTTATCAAACCGTCCGCACGTATTTTGACGCAAGCCAAAACGCGAAAGCACTGAAAGAGAAATACCGATCCGTAATGAACCGGGCCGGGCAAGAGGAGAACCTTTCGAAAGAGGGATGAAGCTGTGAAAAAAATCGCTGTATTAGGAACAGGGTATGTAGGTCTTGTATCTGGAACTTGTTTTGCGGAAATCGGCCATCATGTGACTTGCTGTGACATCAATGAAGCGAAAATCAGAAGCTTGCAAAACGGAGTCATCCCGATATATGAACCGGGGCTTGAGGAATTAGCCGAAAAAAATGTCAGTGCCGGGCGGTTATCCTTTACGGCCGATATTGAGCCGGCTGTAAAAGCCGCTGATATCATCTATATCGCCGTCGGTACGCCGATGTCAAAGACGGGTGAAGCCGATCTGACCTACATTAAGGCAGCGGCGCAAACAATCGGAGAACAGCTGAACGGATACAAAATCATTGTCACCAAAAGCACTGTTCCGGTCGGGACGGGAAAGCTCGTTTATCAAATCGTCAGCGAAGCGTCAAAGGGAAAATATCCGTTTGATGTCGCGTCAAATCCTGAATTCCTCCGCGAAGGTTCGGCGGTGCGGGATACGATGCAGATGGAGCGGGCGGTTATCGGCGCCACAAGCGAACATGCCGCTTCGGTCATTGAAGAGCTTCATAAGCCGTTGCGTACGAAGATCGTAAAGACCAATCTTGAAAGCGCGGAAATGATTAAGTATGCCGCAAATGCTTTTTTAGCCGCCAAAATATCTTTTATTAATGATATCGCCAATATTTGCGAACGTGTCGGGGCGGACATTTCCCACGTGTCAGAAGGCGTCGGTCTTGACAGCCGGATCGGGAATAAATTTCTGCAGGCGGGCATCGGATTCGGCGGATCCTGCTTTCCGAAGGATACAACGGCTTTATTGCATATCGCAAACGCCGCCGGCTATCCGTTTCAAATGATGGAAGCCGTCATTGAAACCAATCAGAAGCAGCGGGTCCGTATTACGGAAAAATTGAACCGCGCCATCGGTCCCTTAAAAGGGAAAACCTTGGCCGTACTGGGGCTGGCCTTTAAACCGCACACAAATGACGTCCGCTCCGCCCCGGCTCTTGATATCATCACAAGCCTTAAAGAGCAGGGCGCTCACGTGAAAGCGTATGATCCGATCGCGATTCCCGAAGCGTCAGCGATATTAGGAGACGGCGGCATTGAATATCACACAGAGCTGTACAGTGCCATCAAAAACGCGGACGCATGCCTGATTACAACAGATTGGCCGGAAGTCAAGGAGATGGATCTTCAGAGAGTGAAGCAGCTGCTCAAACAGCCGGTCATCATTGACGGCAGAAATATGTTTCCGTTGGAGTATATGAGGGTTTCAGGATTCACTTATCATTCCGTCGGACGTCCGGCGGTTCATGCCGATCGGCAAATAAAAGAACTGGCAAGATAGAAAAAGATTTGTCTTCAGGCTCTCGGCAGCCCGGCTCGGCTGCCGGTTTTGGAAAGGGGTTTGCCATGTGAGTATCAAACGTTCAGCGGCACATGTTCTTGTGCTGCTTGCCGCTCTCATTACAGGAGGATTTATCATGCTGGAGGCGGTCAGGGCGGATGCCGGCTTCGGAAAAATCACCGTGCTGCTGCTTGCCGCCATGATCGGCATTGCCGGACTTGCTTTGCTATCCGCCTTTACAACAAACGGTCAGATGTTTATGGGGCTCATTTATATACTGATCGCGTGTACATTTTTAAACCAGGCCTTCTTTGCGGTTCATCTCGGATTTTTCAGCTTATTTATATACCGGCTGCTATTAATCGGAGCGGGCGCCCTTCACATCGCCGGCATCCTGACAAACCGTCATCATATTGACAGATGGAATCGGGTGAATGTAAAAGGGATTCTGATGTTTTTCGCCTTATGGTTTACATACGGTCTCCTATCGTTATTGTGGGCAAAATCCGTGACGTACGGGATTAAATATTTAGCTTTAATGGGAATGGGCATGTTTTTGATTTATCTTATTGTCATGTTCATTCAGCGCTTTGATCAGCTGATGGTTTTTTACGGCATATGGCTTGTGATGACCATTTTTGTGATGGCGATCGGCTTTTACAACCATTTTACACACAACCATCTGCCGAGCTCCACGCTTTATAACGGCCCGCAGTACAAACAGCATTATCCGACGTCCGTTTTCTTTAATCAAAATGATTTCGCCACCTTTTTGTGCATCAGTTTCTTTCTGTATGCGGCGGCGGTGAAAAATATGAAAAACGGCTATGTGAAGGCCGTCAGCCTGCTCTTTGCGATCAGCGCTTTGTATTTAATCATTTTGACCGGTTCGCGCGCGAGTCTGCTGGGCATATGCGCGGGTGCGGCTGTATACGTCTTCATCCTGCTGCCTTCCCTGTTGAAAAAACTCGCGCTGTATGCTGCGGGAGCGGGTGCGGCGCTGTTTGCGGTTTTATTTGCGGGTCGTATCACCAATGCCGTCTTGAATCTGTTTTCAGCTCCGCAGGCGATGCCGGGACAGCAACCGCTTCCTTCCAACCTCGCGAGGGCGAATCTTTTAAAGAACGCCTTTCACTATGTGATTGATTCCTGGGGGTTCGGAGTGGGTGCCGGAAACGTCTCGTATTATTTAAAAGCGGAGCCCGTTTATGATACGGGCGGCGTAGTTGAGGTGCACAACTGGCTCGTCGAGATTATGGCGAACTTCGGCGTGCTTACGATGCTCGGTTACCTGACAGTCTATTTGTTCCTTTTTTGGACACTTTATAAATGTCATGAAAGAAAATCGGAAAATCAGTCAAGACTGATCACAGAAGGACTTATCACGGCGATGGCCGGTTTTTTGGTAAGCAGCATCAGCCCAAGCTCCGTATCAAATTTATTTTTCCACTGGGTGTTTCTCTCGCTCGTGATCGCGGCGGTCAATATATTGAGGCGTTTACAAAAGGAGCCTGCCGTCACGGCGTACTATGAAAAACAGGGAGATGCGAGATGAAGGATATGTTGACAAGAATAACCCGGCGTATCAAAAAGAATATCATTTGGATCATTGCGCTGCCCGTTGTGTTAGGGGCGGCGGGATATGTATTGCCGTCAAAAATCAGCGGAAACAGCAGTTTTACATCAGAAGCCGCGATCGCCGCGGGAAACTATGATCATCCGCTTTATAACAATACAAAAGAAATCCCGCTCCTTTTGACGAGCGATGCCTTTTTAAAGCAGGCTCTGCCTGATAAAACAGACGAAGAAAGAGCGGCCGTGAAAAGTAAACTGACTGTCGAAACACAATCAGATTCATTGATCACGGTCAGCTACAGCGGCCAAAACAAACAGGATACTGAATCGGTGTTTCAAGCCGTCATAACAACTTTTCTGAAGAATGATCAGGACCTGTTTGAAAAACGGGCAAAAGTAGTGCGGCAGAGTATTGCTGCGCTTGAAGGAGAAACCGTCAGCGCGGACGCCAAAGTGGATAAGGAACGATTTTTATACGAATTGAAAAATACGCAGCTGAACCTGAAAGCGGCCGGCATCATCAATTCAGAGCCGATGAATGAAACGTCAGGACAAGGCATGCCGCCGAAAAAGAAAGCGGTTCTGGGTGTTTTAATCGGCATTGCAGTTGCATTTATGTTCATTGTCATTCCTGAGTTTTTCAGAGAGTCCTTGTAAAAATCTGCGATGGAGATGTGACCATGACAAACTGGAAACCTTTCGTATCTGTCATTACACCGTCTTATAACGCAAGTGAATATATCGAAGACACGATCCAGTCCGTTTTACATCAAAGCCACCCGCATTGGGAAATGATTATCGCGGATGATTGTTCCACGGACGGAACGAGAGATATTTTACGGCAATATGAAAAAAAGGATGAGCGGATCCGCGTCGTTTATTTAGATAAAAACGGGGGAGCCGCGGCTGCCAGAAATACAGCCCTTAAACATGCCAAGGGACGTTATGTCGCATTTCTGGACAGCGATGACAGATGGAAAAAGGAAAAGCTTCAAAAACAGCTTGCGTTTATGGCAGAGCGGTCCTGCGCTTTTTCATTTACGGGCTACAGCGTCATGGAGCAGGACGGAACGCCGACGGACAAAACGATTCAAGCCCCTGAAAGCCTGTCATATGATGAAGCTTTAAAAAACACGATTATCGGATGTTTAACGGTCATGATTGACAGAGAGCAGACGGGGCAGATTCAAATGCCTGATATCAGAACGCGGCAGGATTTAGCGACATGGCTTTCCCTGCTGAAAAGGGGATTTACGGCTTACGGCCTGAATGAGTGCCTTTCAGAATACAGGCTGGTGCAGAATTCGATTTCAAGCAACAAGTGGAAAGCCGCAAGAAAAACGTGGTTTGTTTATAGAGAAATTGAGCGCCTGCACTTTATCAAGGCTTCGTGGTGTTTTATGCAATATGCGAAAAACGCGGTCATGAAAAGACTGTAGGCGTCAGAGGAGCTGGGTGATGAAGGTGGAACCGATTATTCACGTAATCGTCGGAGCGGCGGAATGGGGACATGACCGGCTGAGATACAGACGGCACCGGCTGGCTGAATTTCTCGCCCGGCAAAAAGAAACGAAAAGCGTCATTTGGGTATGCCCGTCTCCGCGAGCCAATGATGGTCAGATGGCCGGGATCGCCGAGGGAATCCGGCAGTTCACTGTAAAGGATATCATGCAGCAAAAAGCTTTCCGCTTCGGCAGGTATACAGACATGTGCTACAGGCATAAGCTTTCACCATTGGTGAACATGCTGAAGGAAGAAGGAGAAGGGGCCCGCTGCTGCTTATGGTACACCTTCCCCGGTTTTCCGCTTCTGGCAGATATGTTTCCTTGGGATGAAGTGATTTATGATTGCAGTGATCTGTGGGCCGCTCCGATCAGCGGCCGATCCGGGGTGTTGTCAAATGTTAGAAGAAACATCATTAAACAGGCGGAAATGAGAATCATTCAGCGTGCCGATTCCATTACGTGTACATCTGACTGTCTGCACCAGGAGGTCGGAAAAAAGCTGGAGAACCCGCACCAGAAAGTGTTCACCATTGAAAACGGAGTGGAATATGACCTGTTTTCACGGGAAAATAAACAGCCGGATGAAGACATTTTACGGGGACGGAACGGAACGGTTCTCGGTTTTATCGGCGGAATCAAACCGAAGCTCGATTTTGCGCTTATGGCGGAAGCGGCAGAGTTGAGGCCTGACTGGACGATTTTATTGGTAGGCCCGAACTCGGCTCAGGACGATCCGGATTTCAAGTCGCTTCTGGAGCGTCCGAATGTCATCTGGACGGGACCTGCCGCGCCGAATGAAGTGCCGTCCTATATGCAGCTTGTCGACATCGGCATCATGCCGTATAAAAATTCACCTTATAATGACGCGGTATTTCCGCTTAAGCTTTTTGAATTTTTAGCCGCCGGGAAACCGGTTGTCGGCTGCAATCTTTCTTCTACTTCAAAAATCAAAAGGCCTTTCGTCTATGAATACGTTGAAGGCAGTGACCCCGCAGATTTCATCGCGGCCTGCGACGCGCTTCTGGCAGCGGACCGCAGCGGATCATACGAGGCTTTGCGCCGTGAATTGGCCCGGAGACGGGATTGGAATGTTTTATTCGGCCGCATGCTCGAATACACGGGTATATTGAAAAATGCGCAATCCCATTAAAAGGGAAAGCGCATTTTTTGATTTGCGTGTTTCTTTTTGATGATGCTTGTTATAATAACTAGTAAGAATTATAATGGAAGGAACGGTTCAATATCAGAAAAGACTTCATATAATTCCAAAGGAGACTTCTTTATGCTTGACGAACGCATGTTTCGCATAGTTGTTGCGTTTTTTGTCTCTCTGCTAACGGTTTTAATCCTAACTCCTATCGTAAAAAAAATTGCGATCAAAATAGGTGCAGTTGACCAGCCCAGCAACCGAAAAGTACATGATAAAATAATGCCCCGTATGGGCGGCTTGGCCATCTTTATCGGCGTAGCGGCGGGTGTGCTCGCGGCCGGCATATATAATGAAACGAAAATGACCGCCATCACGGTGGGTGCGTTTATTATTGTTATTTTAGGAATCCTTGATGATAAATACCAATTAAGCGCAAAGGTAAAGTTTTTCGTCCAGCTGGCCGTGGCCATTATGATTGTGAGCACGGGACTGAAAATGGACTTTTTCTCCGTACCGTTTTTAACGGAACGTTTAGAATTGGGATGGGTCGCTTACCCGCTGACTGTGTTATGGATCGTCGGTATTACGAACGCGATGAACCTGATTGACGGTTTGGACGGACTCGCTGCCGGCCTGTCGGTCATCGGACTCTCCACTATCGCCGTTATGGCGTTGTCCGGAGGGAAAATCCTTATTCTGTCACTTTCACTTGTCGTGATAGGAAGCACACTCGGATTTTTATTTTATAATTTTCACCCGGCAAAGATATTTATGGGAGATACCGGATCGCTCTTTCTCGGATACGTCATCTCAGTACTCTCATTATTGGGTCTTTATAAAAGTGTTACTTTATTCAGTATCATCATTCCGATCATCATTTTGGGCGTGCCGATTTTTGATACGACATTCGCCGTCATCAGGCGGATTTTAAACAAACAGCCGATCTCAGCGCCTGATAAGTCACATATACACCACCGGCTGATGGCCTTCGGGCTGTCACACCGCACGGCTGTCATTATCATTTATTTAATCGGCTTTATTTTCAGCGTCAGTGCCATCCTGCTGAAAAGCGCGACCATATGGCTTTCGCTGTTTATTATTTTTGTATTGATTGTATTTATGCAAATCATAGCAGAGGTCACAGGGTTAGTAAATGAACAATTTAAACCATTTACCAAGTTTTACAAGAGATTGGTAAAGAAAAATTAAAAAGAGCAGATCATGCGAATGGTCTGCTTTTTTGTGGATTCTGCTATTCTCTTATTATATAAAAAAACCCGATCCTGCTCAAAGGATCGGGTTTACTCTTAATAGCCTGTTGTGCCGCCGGACTGTGTGCTGTCCGTACCGTTTGCACCAGCAGTACCGTTGGTTGAATCGGTTGTACCGCCTGTTCCTGTGCTGCCGGAAGTCGAATCAGTCGTGCCGTCTGCTCCCGTGCTGCCGGAAGTCGAATCAGTCGTACTGTCCGTTCCGGTGCTGTCAGAAGCAGGATCGGACGCCGTGCTGCTTCCGGACGGGTAATCCAGGTGTTTCTGCAATTCCTGCCGTACTTTTTCGAGATTGGTCGGATCGGGCTGGAAATAATATGTTCCGCCTGTAGACGCGGTTCCGCCGCCGCCTAAATATAGATCTGATCCTGTTATGCTCAGTGTATCAATCTTTTTGCTGGTAAAGCCGCTGTAAATCTGCTGAAGGGCAAGTCCTTCAGTGATTCGGATATTCGTTTGGACGTTATTGCTTGCTGTTTCAGCGATTTTATCGATTTTAGCAATATTTCCAGCTTTAGACATTTGGTCGATCAATGCATTTAGGATTTGCTTTTGGCGGTCATTCCGGCCGAAGTCTCCGCGCTTATCCTGCTTTCTCATCCGCGCGTAAGCCAGAGCCTGCTCACCGTTCAAATGCATGTTTCCTTTCTTGAAGTAGATCCGTTTCTTTTTACTGACGTCACTCATTTCGTCGAAGTCAAACGGCACTTTTACATTGACTCCGCCGACTTCATCAATAACATCTTTAAAGCCGTTAAAATCGACAGTGACATACTTATCAATCGGTATGCCTAATAAGTCTTCGACGGTTGAGACGGTTTCATCCGCCCCGCCTTTAGCAAAAGCCGCATTGATTTTTGATTTTTTACCGGTTGTATCGCCGGCAAGCGTCACCCGCGTATCACGCGGAATACTCAGCATTTTCATTGTTTTATTTCTCGGATCAAGGGTAACGACAATAAGAGAGTCTGATCGTCCGCCTTTTCCGCTTGTGGCATAATTTTCGATCCCCATAAACAAAATGGAGAACGGTTTTTTCTTCATATCGATGACTTTATCCCGAAGTTTTGATTTGTCTCCGCGGGAAAGGGCATCATATGCATTATCTGCCGCATTGATCGTTTTGTATACTTTGTATCCGCCAAACCCGGCAGCGACTAACAAAACGAGGGTAAGCAGCAGCAAAATCCGTTTGAATATGATCTTTCGTTTGCTTTTCTTTTTCTTTCGAACACGCACTCTTACACGTTCAGCCATTACATTAGTCTCCTTTAGGGCTGACGTCTGTTTCTAAATACGTCAGTTCTCCCTCTGTATTCTTACTCTTGCCGTTCGTCAGTTCTGTCATCCATTTTATAAACTCGTCTTTGTCTTTTTCTTCAACGTACGTTTCAAATTCGACATGATCCGCATAATGGATATCTTTCAGTAAAAAAACTGATTCTCTCAGTTCGTTCTCTATCTTGCCGAGCCACGTATAATCCGCTGATGTATGCATAATCCGCATCAGCTTCCGCTCCGTAACTCCTATATGATTTAAGCCTTCAGACACTGACTTCCCATATGCACGAATCAATCCGCCTGCACCGAGCTTTATTCCGCCGAAATACCGGGTAACCACCGCGCAGGTATCTTTCAGACCGCGTTTTTTCAGCACTTCCAGCATGGGGACGCCGGCTGTGCCGCTTGGTTCTCCGTCATCATTCGCCTTTTGTATATGGTCGGTTTCGCCGATCAGATAAGCTGAGCAGTTATGAGTCGCATTCCAGTGCTGTTTTTTTATCTTTTGTATAAATTCCTGCGCTTCCTCTTCAGAAGCAGCACGGCTCAGGTGACAGATAAAACGCGATTTTTCAATCACAATCTCATGTTCACCCGTTTCTTTAACTGTTAAATAGCTGTGCAGCATGATTGCTGGACCCTCCTGACAAGCATTAAAAGACTTGTTTCTACAAATTCGAACAGACTTTAGAATTTTTGCGCATATTTTGGTATCATGAAAGAGTAAGATACTATATAAAAATGTTTTTTTCTAGAATATACGCATTCTTTCATTATAATTCGACATAAATTGCAGTTCAATTACATTTATAATAAAAATACATAACAACACCGTTACGGAGGGAGACAGATGAATAAATCGAAGATGGACTCCAAAGTTTTGGATTCTATACTTATGAAAATGCTGAAAACCGTGGACGGGAGCAAGGACGAGGTTTTTCAAATCGGAGAGCAGTCGCGCCAGCAATATGAGCAGCTGGTTGAAGAACTCAAACAGATCAAACAGCAGGTGTACGAAGTCATTGAGCTGGGCGACAAACTTGAAGTTCATACGCGGCATGCACGAAACCGCTTGTCTGAAGTAAGCAGAAATTTCCATAAGTTCAGCGAAGAAGAAATTCGCAACGCCTATGAAAAGGCGCACAAACTTCAAGTGGAACTGACGATGATCCAGCAGCGCGAAAAGCAGCTGCGGGAGCGCAGAGATGATTTAGAACGCCGGCTTTTGGGGCTTCAGGAAATTATTGAACGGTCAGAATCATTAGTCAGCCAAATAACCGTCGTTTTGAATTACCTGAATCAAGACCTTCGCCAAGTAGGGCTTCTTCTTGCCGATGCGCAGGCTAAACAAGATTTCGGTTTAAGAATCATTGAAGCCCAAGAGGAAGAAAGAAAAAGAGTTTCCAGAGAAATTCATGATGGTCCCGCGCAAATGCTGGCAAATGTCATGATGAGATCGGAATTAATTGAACGGATCTTCCGCGACCGCGGCACGGAGGACGGATTTCAGGAAATCAGAAATCTACGGCAGAATGTGCGGAATGCCCTTTACGAAGTCAGAAGGATTATATATGATTTAAGACCGATGGCATTGGACGATCTCGGGCTGATTCCGACACTGAGAAAATATCTTTATACAACTGAAGAATACAACGGAAAGGTGAAAATACATTTTCAGTGCATCGGAGACACAGAGAACCAAAGGCTTGCCCCGCAATTTGAAGTGGCGCTTTTCCGTCTCGCTCAGGAAGCCGTCACAAATGCACTCAAGCATTCAGAATCAGAGGAAATTACAGTAAAAGTGGAAGTAACCGCTGATTTTGTCGTTCTCATCATTAAGGACAATGGAAAAGGCTTTGATATTAAGGATGCTAAACAAAAGAAAAACAAGTCATTCGGCTTGCTGGGAATGAAAGAAAGAGTAGATCTGCTTGAAGGAACGATAACGATAGACTCTAAAATAGGTCTTGGGACATTTATCATGATTAAGGTTCCGTTATCTCTCGGCCTATAATTTGTTAAATAGAGCCAAAAGACATATTGACCGAACAGCGGCGTATATAGAACAATAGGATAAGGAGGCGTAGCGTGTGACTAAAGTAAATATTGTTATTATCGACGACCATCAACTATTCCGTGAGGGTGTAAAAAGAATATTGGATTTTGAACCTACCTTTGAAGTGGTAGCAGAAGGTGACGATGGAGATGAGGCGGCTCGAATCGTCGAGCATTATCATCCCGATGTTGTCATAATGGACATTAATATGCCGAATGTAAATGGTGTAGAGGCTACTAAACAGCTTGTAGAGCTGTACCCTGAATCTAAGGTGATTATCCTCTCCATCCATGATGATGAAAACTATGTGACTCATGCTTTAAAAACAGGTGCAAGAGGCTATCTCCTGAAAGAGATGGACGCAGATACTTTAATCGAAGCAGTGAAAGTGGTAGCCGAGGGTGGTTCTTACCTTCACCCGAAAGTAACCCACAATCTTGTCAACGAATTCCGCCGTCTTGCGACAAGCGGAGTTTCTGCTCATCCTCAGCATGAGGTTTACCCGGAAATCCGGAGACCATTACATATATTAACGAGACGGGAATGTGAAGTGCTGCAAATGCTTGCAGACGGAAAAAGCAACCGCGGAATCGGTGAATCATTGTTTATCAGTGAGAAAACAGTGAAAAATCACGTGAGTAATATTTTGCAGAAAATGAACGTTAATGACCGGACACAAGCCGTTGTCGTGGCCATTAAAAACGGCTGGGTAGAGATGCGTTAGTCATGTGTGAGAAGACTTGCCTGTTATGGCAAGTCTTTTTTTACAGCTGCATATCTATTAAAATACTTATTAAGTACTTAATAAGGCAGGTAAAGTGATGAAGATTGCAGTTGTAACAGACAGTACAGCATATATTCCGAAAGAGATGAGAGAAGAACATCATATTCATATGATCCCTCTCCAAGTGGTTTTCGGTGAAAAAACATTCCGCGAAGAAACAGAACTCGACTGGAGAAGTTTTTATAAAGAAGTAAAAAATCATGATGAGCTGCCGACTACGTCTCAGCCTTCTTTCGGTGAATTAATCGCATTGTACGAAGAACTGGGCAAAACATATGATGCAGTCATAAGCATACATTTGTCCAGCGGAATCAGCGGAACATATAACAGCGCCGCCTCGGCAAACACTATGGTTGATCATATTAAAGTTTATCCCTTTGATTCAGAGATCAGCTGTTTGGCACAAGGTTTTTATGCATTAAAGGCAGCACAGCTCATTAAAGACGGTGTTGACTCACCGGAAGAGATTATAAAAGAGCTGGAAGAAATGAAAAAAACAGTCCGTGCGTATTTTATGGTGGACGATTTATCACACCTCCAGCGGGGCGGGCGTCTAAGCAGTGCTCAGGCTTTTATCGGCGGTCTGTTAAAGGTAAAGCCTATTCTTCATTTTGACAATAAGGTAATTGTTCCTTTTGAGAAGATTCGGACACGCAAAAAAGCGATTTCGAGAATTTTTGAGCTGTTTGGGGAAGATGCAAGTAAAGGAATCCCGATGCGGGCCGCTGTCATCCATGCAAACAGGGAAGAAGAAGCGGCGGATATTATACAGGAGTTAAGCGGTAAGTATCCTCATGTCGAATTCTATAACAGCTATTTCGGTGCCGTGATCGGAACCCATTTGGGGGAAGGCGCCATCGGAATCGGCTGGTGCTTTAAAAACTAAGTGAAAATCTCCGTTTTCAAGGGCGGAGATTTTTTTATTATTAAGTTTTCGTGATTCGACAAAAAAATTCCCGGCAGGCATACTTTGTGCAGAAAGGAGGCAGGGAGATGTCCGAAGGTGCTTCAGAATTTTCAGAGGTGCGGGATTTCTTTTACGGCCGGCATTTATTGAGATCTGAGATACCGTTTTCAGATCAGCGCATCAACGGTTTTATAGAAAAAGAGTATATAACGGCCGAGCCGTCAATCATCCGCCGGAAAAACCGTTACGTCTGCCAACGATGCGGTCAGTCTGATCAAGCCTGCTTTGCGGCATTTGGGGCGCCCTCTGCCAAAAGGCAGATTACCTATTGCCGTGCCTGTGTCATGATGGGAAGGGCTGATGAACAGACATCATTATATTCTTGGAATCAAGCCCCTGAAAACAGCTGGGAGCCTGTAAAGCTTTCTTGGGAAGGAACACTGACAGACGGGCAGAAGCGGGCGGCCGCCGCGCTTACAGATGCGATAAAAGAGAGACAAGAGCTGTTAGTATGGGCGGTTTGCGGATCGGGGAAAACAGAGATGCTGTTTCCGGGTATCGAGTTTGCGCTGAATCACGGTTTGCGCGTCTGTGTCGCGACTCCGCGTACAGATGTCGTACTTGAACTGCTGCCGAGACTGAAAAAAGCATTTGAGAAAGTCGACGTTTCTGCTTTGTACGGCGGCAGCGAGGACAAAGGCCGCTTGACTCCGCTGATGATTTCAACCGCTCACCAGCTGATGCGCTACCGAGACATTTTTGATGTCGTGATAATAGATGAAGTAGATGCGTTTCCTTTTTCAGCCGATGAGACATTAAGGTTCGCTGTTGATAAAGCGAGGAAGAAAAACAGCGCCCTTGTTTATGTAACGGCAACTCCTTCAGACACATTAAAAAAGAATGCTGAAGCAGGTTTGCTGAAAAGCGTTCGCATACCAGCCAGATATCATCGGAAACCCCTCCCGGAGCCGCGTTTTTTGTGGTGCGGCAATTGGAAGAAGAAGCTTCAGAAAGGAAAACTGCCGCGCTCTGTAACGGATTGGGTTTGCCAAAAACTTCAATTACAGCTGCCGGTTTTCTTATTCGTTCCGTCTGTACACGTTTTGAAAAAGACAACGGATTATTTTCAGAAATTAAACATACGGACAGAAGGCGTACATGCGGAAGACACATTCAGAAAGGATAAAGTGAAACGGTTCAGAAACGGCCGGCTTGACCTGCTGGTAACGACTACGATTTTAGAAAGAGGGGTTACCGTGCCCAAAGTTCAGACATGTGTCCTCGGCGCAGAAGCACCTATCTTTACTGAGAGCGCGCTCGTACAGATCGCGGGCAGAACGGGAAGGCATTATAAACATTTCAGCGGTGATGTCGTCATGTTTCATTTCGGAATTACAAACGGAATGAAAAAAGCAAAAAAACATATTGAACATATGAACAAATTGGCACAAAAAAGTAAATTGTTGGACTAGTTAATTTCAGAAAACGTGATACAGTATACTCATACTTTCCTATGAGGAGCTGTCAGCATGCTTGTCAATTCTAAAGAGATCATATTAAAGGAACTTCTCGACCGCCATATGCCTAAGCTTCATATGAAATGCACATGCCGGGTATGCAAAAATGATGTACTGGCACTTTCACTAAACCGGGCTGAACCGGCATATGTTACAGATAAAAAGAAAGTTGCTTATGCAAAAGCAGAGATAGTTGATAAACAGAAAAATACGGCGCTGCTTGTCATTCTGGCTGAATCAGCGGCGATTGTTTCGGTTAATCCAAGCGAGTTCTGTGAAACTCGGGAAGGAGCGTAATATCTCTGAATTGTTTATTGTGTGATTCACCAATTTCAAGTTCATTGACTTGGAGATCTCTGTTTTCTCTGGCGCCCGAGCAAGAGGTATGCAGCATATGCAGCAGCCAATTCGAAAAAATTGAAGGCCCCGTATGCAGTATATGCGGGAGGCCTCAGGAGTCAAATGAAAAATGCGCTGATTGTGCGGCCCGGGAATCAAAAACGGAAAAGCGCTTTTTGCTGCGGCAAAACCGTTCGGTATATTTGTATAATGATGCGATGAAGGACTCATTGGCCCGGTTTAAATTCAGGGGTGATGCGAAAATCATTCAAGCATTTGAACGTGACTTTGCTGCCGGCTTTAAAGCGGCATATCCATCAAATACACATACTCTCATCCCTATTCCGCTGAGCGGCGAACGGCTGGCGGAACGCGGATTCAATCAATCCGAGCTGCTGGCCTCTCTGCTCGGAATGCCCGTCATTTCCCCCCTCATCCGACTGAACAATGAAAAACAATCCAAAAAGAGCAAAACAGAAAGGCTGTCTGCAGAAAAAAAGTTTTCAGCAGCCGAAAACTCCGCCGAAGGTATGAACGTCATCTTAATAGACGATATTTATACGACGGGCGCCACACTTTACCAAGCCGCCGAAGTCCTGCTGACAGCGGGTAAAGCGTCATCGGTCTCCTCTTTTACTTTAATCAGGAGCTAAATCATTCTTTTTTTCTGCCGATATAATTGATAGAAATATAAGGCAGATTAAAGAAGGAATAGGAGTTAATACGATGGGTGAATTGGCGAATTGTCCAAAATGCAATGCTTTATTTTTTAAAACGAACCTGCAGACCGTGTGCCAGGCATGTATTAAAGAAGAAGAAAAAGCATTTGAAACCGTCTATAAATTTTTGAGAAAGCAGATCAACAGACAGTCGACGATGCAGCAGATCACTGAGGAAACAGGTGTGGATGAAGAGCTGATCCTCAAGTTTATCAAACAAAAAAGGATTCAGATCAGCCAACTTCCAAATTTGGCATATCCTTGCGAAAGGTGCGGAAATCCAATCAGGACAGGGAAATTTTGCAGGTCCTGTCAGACAGATATTGAGTTGCAATTAGACCATATGAACCAAAAAACAGCCGCTGAATTCGAAGGGAAAAACAGTACAAAAGACACATACTATGCCTATAATACCAAAAACACCTGATTCCCTAAACTAACTGATAACGCAGTCGATAAAAGAATTAGACTGCGAACAGAAAGCGAGAGGAATCCTATGAAAATCAATCAGTACGGAACACAATCCGTTAATCCATACCAAAAAAATTACGAAAAGCAAGCCGTACAAAAAGAGGCTGCAAAGCCGAAGGACAAAGTGGAAATTTCTTCTCATGCAAAAGAGCTTCAAAATGCGTCAGATGCGGTCACTAAAACACGTCAGGAAAAAATCGCTCAGCTTAAAGCGGATATAGAGAGCGGAACATATAAAATAGATTCAAACAGCATCGCTGAAAACATAGTGAATTTCTATAAAAAGCAATAAAAAGGAGAAAGTCAATGTCAGCAAAGCCAATTATTGATCAACTGAAGCGACTTTGCGCACTGCATGAACATCTGCTCACGCTGTCTGAAGAGAAAACGGAAGCGCTGAAAGCAGGTAAAACAAAAGAGCTCTCCAACATATTGACCAAAGAGCAAAAGTATATTCAGGCAATCGGGCAGACTGAGGAAGAGCGAATCAGGTTAACTTCTCAGTTTCTCAGCCGCGGTGAGGACAATACAATTGCTGCATGCATCTCCAGAACTTCAGGCAGTGAAAAACAGGAGCTTGAAGGGTTATTTCACTCTTTGTCTGCGCTTCTTGACCGTCTGAAAGAAGTGAATGAGATGAACAAACAGCTCACGATTCAGGCTTTACAATTCATCTCCGGGGCATTCGATATGATCATGCCGGGTGAAAAAGAGAATATGAATTATAAAGAGCCGCAAGCGGCGCGCAAGCCTGTCAGCCGTTTGACATTATTCGATTCAAAAGCTTAGAACGGAGGATTTTTAATGCCATCGACTTTTATGGGGCTCGAAACAGCAAGGCGTGCATTGAGTGCGCAGCAGACTGCATTGAGCACAGTTTCAAATAACGTTGCAAATGCAAATACAGAAGGATATACGAGGCAGCGCGTCACATTACAATCGACGAGCCCTTATCCCGCAGTATCAAAAAACAGTGATCTGACGGCCGGCCAAATCGGAACAGGGGTTAAAGCCGGTTCAGTTGAGCGCGTCAGAGACAGTTTTTTAGACTATCAGTACAGAACTGAAAATACAAAATTAGGGTACTATACAGCCCGTTCCAATTCACTGTCGCAAATGGAAGGCGTCATGAAAGAGCTTGACGATAACGGATTAAACGGATCGCTCAGTTCGTTTTGGAATGCCCTTCAGGATCTGGCGACGAATCCGGAAAATACGGGAGCGCGCTCAGTTTTGCAGGAGCAGGGGAAATCTCTTGCCGAAAGTTTTAACTATATATCTACCTCTTTGACTAACATTCAGGGTGATATTAAAAAGAACCTGGATAACACAGCGGATCAGGTCAATTCCATTCTCAATCAGCTGAATGACCTTAACAATCAAATAGCGGCAGTTGAGCCGAGCGGTATGCTCCCTAATGATTTGTATGACCAAAGAGACAGATTGATTGATCAATTATCTTCTATGGCAAATATTAAAGTTTCATATAATAAGTCGGGCGGACATGCCTTGGCGACTGCTGAGGGCACGGTTAACGTCGAATTGCTGAACGGAAACAACAATTCTCTCGGTACGCTGCTCGACGGTAACACAAAAACAGTTTCAGAAATGAAAATCAATTACGACAAGGACAGCGGCCTCGTGTCGAGTGTGTCAGTCGGCAGCAGTACGGTCAATGCGGATGCATTTACCGGAAAAGGCTCACTTTTAGGTCTTATTGAGTCATACGGCTATTTGTCAAACGGAGAAGAAAAAGGTCTTTATCCTGAAATGCTGACGGCTCTTGACAATATGGCGCTATCCTTTGCTGACGCGTTTAATGCAGTGCATGAAAAAGGGAAGACCTATACAGGCGAACAGGGCGCAGCATTTTTTGATTTCAGCGGTGATGAAGCGGTGCCGGCAAAAGGTGCGGCAGCGAAAATAAAAGTCAGTGACAAAATTCTTGCGTCTACTGATAATATCGCAGCGTCGTTAAACGGAGAAAAAAGTGACGGCACAAACGCGACAAATCTTGCAGCTGTACAGAACAGCAAGCTGACTATTAACGGTGAAACCACTACAATTAATGACTTTTATGAATCCCTTATCGGAAAGCTGGGCGTTAATTCACAAAAAGCGGCCAATCTTATGAACAACTCTGAAAGCAACACCCTTTCAGCCGATGAACGGAGACAATCAATCAGTGCAGTGTCTTTAGATGAAGAAATGACAAATATGATTCAGTTTCAGCACGCTTATAATGCGGCTGCGCGGATTATAACGATGCAAGATGAAATATTCGATAAAATTATTAACGGTATGGGCACCGGGGGAAGATAGGAGATAAGTAAATGAGAGTAACTCAAGGGATGATCGCAAAAAATTCTCTTCGATTTATCGGCTCAAGTTTTGACAAGCTCGATCGGCTTCAGCAGCAAGTGTCTACGGGGAAAAAAATCACGAAAGCTTCTGATGATCCGGTCGTTGCAATGAAGGGAATGCAGTACCGTACTCAGCTTGCGCAGGTAAACCAGTATCAGCGGAATGTTTCGCAAGGTTTTACATGGCTGGAAAACTCGGAATCAAGCGTAAACTCGGAAACGGATATTATGGGGAAAATCCGGGACTTGATGGTTCAGGCGAAAAGTGATTCGAACGGTGAAACAGAATTGAAAGCAATCGGTACAGAAATCGGCCAGCTGAAAAAGCAGCTCGTTTCTGTCGCGAATACTCAGGTAAACGGACGTTATCTGTTTAACGGAACAAATTCAGACGTCCCGCCGATCACTGAAAATGCCGACGGCACATATACGTACAACTATGAGAATTATACAGGTGCTTCGGATGTTAACATCAACATCTCGAACGGAGCAGTGCTGAAAGTGAATTCTGATCCAAACTCAGCTTTCGGAGGCGTCGCACAAAATGGAGATAATGTTTTTGAATTTCTAAACTCCCTAGAAGCTTCTTTAAGCAAAGGCACGCTGTCCGAAGCAGATTCAGATCAAATTCTGTCAGATATTGACGGTTTTACTGATAAAATGAATGCTGAAAAATCCAATATCGGCGCACGCACAAACCGGTTGGAACTCATTCAGACAAGATTGGAATCACAAGCGGCAACCGCTGAAAAAGTATTGTCCGATAATGAAGATGTAGAAATGGAAGATGTAATTGTTGATTATTTATCTCAACAGACGGTTCATAGAGCAGCGCTGTCAGTGAATGCGAATATCATTCAGCCGTCACTGATTGACTTCCTGAAATAATATAACTGACCGTCTTCAATATATAAAAAAGCGACTCACACCAGGGAGATCGCTTTTTTTACTAAAATACTATAAACAGGAGGGGTCTCTGTGCAGATGCCGAGATTGATTATTGACAGTGTGCCTGCTAAAATCGGTATAACCTTTCAAAAGGAAGAAATCGAGATGGAACAGCCGCCCGCTGACTTGGAAATCGAGCAGCCGCCGGCAGAGCTGAACATTGAAAGCACGCCGGTCAAACTGACAATTGATCAGACGAGGGCTTGGGAGAACTTGAATCTCAAATCATTTGAAAAGCTGAACGCTGAAGCCGCCCAGAAAGGTGCGGAAGCCTGCAGCGAGTTTATTGCAAAAACAGTCAGGGAAGGGAAGGAAATGGCGGCTATCGAAAAGAAAACGGGCAATGTGATGGCCCGGCAGGCAGCAGATGTCAGACCGCCCGATCCATTCGGCGAATTCAGCGACTTTCTGCCTGCGCAGTTTCTCGTCGACATTGACTGCATTCCTTCAAAGCTTACGATTGATATTGAAGCCCGCAAACCTTCAATTGAAGCAGCCGTCAATAAACCTGTATGGAATTATACGCCGGGGAAAGTTCAGATTGATATGATGCAAGACCCTAAGGTGACGATTTCGGTTGACGATGGCAACGCAGAATAAAAGATGAAAGTGGTAAAGGATTGTGAAGCATGATAATTAAAACAAAATATCACGGAGAAATCAGAATAGACGAAGGGCAGATTATCTCATTTGAAAACGGCCTGCCGGGATTTAATGACGAGACTCAATTTGTTGTTCTTCCTTTGTCGGAAGATTCACCGTTTTTGGCGCTGCAGTCTGTCAAACAGGAGCATATCGCCTTTATTGTCGCCAGTCCGTTTATTTTCTTTAAAGGGTACGAATTTGACATTGACCATGCGACGCTTGAACTTTTGCATATTGAAGATATAGAGGATGTCGAAGTGATGGCGATTTTAACGCTGGAAGAGCCTTTTGAAAACACGACCGCCAATTTAAAAGCGCCGATTATCGTCAATAAAAAGGAAATGAAGGCGAAACAAATCATTTTACATGATGCTTCCTATGAAACAAAACATCTGATAGGAGGAGGATCATGCTAGTTCTCTCAAGAAAAGTGAATGAGTCCATTCAGATCGGGCCGGATATTGAAATAAAGGTGATCGCCATCGAAGGAGAACAAGTGAAGCTGGGAATTGAAGCGCCTCAGCACGTAGATATTCACAGGAAAGAAATCTACTTGTCGATCCTGGAAGAGAACAACAGAGCTGTATCTTTTAATACTGATTTATTACTTAACTTATCCTCACAAAAAAAGTGAGGATTTTTTTATTTTCAATATAAACAATGGAAGCGGCCGTCCGATATATATATTGTAGCCAATGAGAGGAAAAATTTTCTTCGGAATGACGCTGCGCAAATGCACAAGGACGTGCGAAAAACAATTCAGGGAGGAAATACAAAATGAGAATCAACCACAATATCGCGGCTCTTAACACTAGCCGTCAGCTGAATGCAGGTTCAAACTCTGCTGCAAAAAACATGGAAAAATTATCTTCAGGTCTTCGCATCAACCGCGCTGGTGATGACGCTGCGGGTCTTGCGATCTCTGAAAAAATGCGTTCCCAAATCCGCGGTTTAGACATGGCGTCTAAAAACGCTCAAGACGGAATCTCTCTTATCCAAACGGCTGAGGGTGCATTAAACGAAACTCACAGCATTCTTCAGCGTATGAGCGAGCTTGCTACACAAGCGGCTAACGACACGAACACTACTTCTGACCGTGCTGAGTTACAAAAAGAAATGGATCAGCTTTCTTCTGAAGTAACTAGAATTTCTACAGATACAGAATTCAACACAAAGAAACTACTTGATGGCACAGCAACTGACCTGACTTTCCAAATCGGTGCTAATGAAGGTCAAACTATGAAGCTTTCAATTAATAAAATGGATTCTGAAAGTCTTGCTGTTGGGGATGCTACTAAAGGAATTGATATCTCTACTTCTGCGGAGGCAGCATCTACTGCTCTTACAACAATCAAAACAGCTATCGACACAGTATCTAGCGAGCGCGCTAAACTTGGTGCGGTTCAAAACCGTTTAGAGCACACAATCAACAACCTTGGTACTTCTTCTGAGAACCTGACTTCTGCTGAATCACGTATCCGTGACGTAGACATGGCTTCTGAGATGATGGAGTACACGAAAAACAACATCCTTACTCAGGCTTCTCAAGCTATGCTTGCGCAAGCTAACCAACAGCCTCAGCAAGTTCTTCAATTGCTGAAAGGTTAATGACGGAAAGATCCCTGGTTCTCCAGGGTCTTTTTTTTATTTCTTCAGTTATCTCCCCCTTCAGCAAGCCAAAGAACCCTATTGACAAAATGAAACATTATATTTTGCAGTTAAATTATTGAAAACCTTTTAATATGACCGATATAAGAATAAGATCATACATTTATGGAGCTGTGATATGATAAACAGTCGGAAACTCACTGTTGTCATAGAGCCGTCTACGACTAAACGCCGAAAAGGAGAGGGTACATATGGTCACAAGAATCACAGGCCTTAATTCCGGTCTTGATGTAGATTCTCTGGTGAAAAAAATGATGGATGCCGAAAAGCAGCCGCTTAATAAATTAAACCAGCAAAAGCAGACGCTTGAATGGAAGCGCGATGCTTATCGGGAAGTGAATACTCAGATTGCCGACATGTATTCTACGACATTTAATAATATGCTGATGTCCACAAACTGGAATAAAAAAACAGTAACAAGTTCGGATTCCAGTGTCAGCGCGGCGGCCGTCAGTGCTGAGCAGAATATTTCAACGAGTATGTCTGTACAGCAGCTGGCTACGCCGACGACTTATAAATCATCCGGCGCCATTAATTTCACTTCGGGTCAGAGCCAAACATTGAAATTCAATGTCACAAATCCGGGTGAAACGAAGCCGACTGAGGTAAACGTCACGATCGCCGCAACCGATACGATTGACGATGTCATTTCCAAACTGAACAGCTCGGGTCTCGGAGTGACGGCTTTAAAAGAGAAAATTTCCAACGGTACGGATTATGTGGATACGATTGCGTTCACTTCCAATAAAACGGGGGAAGGATTTACCCTTGCCGCAGGTGATGACGCAACCAAAAGCTTTCTGAAAGATCAGCTCGGTTTTGCCGTTGATGATGCAACAAATGAACTGACGGCCAATGCCGAAGGGAAAAACGCGAAGTTTACGTTCAACGGGCTTGAAATGACAAAAACGTCAAATAACTTTACGATCAACGGCATCAAATACACGCTGAACAGCGTGACGGACAGCAATAAAACGGTTACGATTAACAGCACGACTGATACGGACGGCATTTTTGACAACATTAAAGATTTCGTTGATAAATACAATACGTTAATTAAAAGTGCAAACGAGAAGGTAACAGAATCAAAATACCGCGATTATAAGCCGCTAACTGATGAACAAAGAGAAGCGATGACCGATAAGCAGATTGAGCAGTGGGAGGCAAAGGCTAAAAGCGGGTTATTACGGAGCGACAGCACGCTGCAGAACGGTTTGGCTGAGATGCGGCTTGATCTGTACTCAACGGTAACGATTGACGGAAAAAAATATCAGCTTGCCGATTTCGGTATAGAGACGTCTAGTTTTAATGATCAAGGAAAGTTTGGAAAGCTTGTCATTAAAGACGAAGCGAAACTGAAACAGAAAATTACCGAGAACCCCTCTCTCGTGGCTAAGCTGTTTAATGCAGACAGTACAAGTACGATTACAGACAGCTCAACCGGTAAGACTATCAAAAACCCGGAGGAGCAGGGGATTGCCCGGAGATTAAAAGACACATTAAACAAAATGCAGACTCAAATTTCAAAACAGGCGGGTACGGAAAGCTCGGTATCAACCAGCTTTGCCATCGGAAAAAGCCTGAATGAAATAGAAACAAATATTTCCAATATGAAAACGAAGCTGGATGACATCGAATCGAGATATTATAAAAAGTTCAGCGCACTGGATACGGCATTGGAGAAATTGAACAGCCAATCTTCATATCTCACGTCAATGTTAGGATCTTCAACATCATAACCTTGGAGGTTTTATAAAAATGGCAATAAATAATCCTTTTGCTGCTTATCAGCAGACATCCGTCTTTACAGCCGCTCCGGAAGAGCTGACCCTTATGCTTTATAACGGCTGTCTGCGATTCATTAAGCTGGCAAGGCAGGCGATGAAGCAAAACAACCTTGAAGCCAAAAATGAAAATATCGTAAAGGCGCAAAACATCATTCAAGAGCTCAGCATCACGTTAAACCGGGAGATTGAGATTTCCGAGCAGATGTCATCCATTTATGATTACATCCGCCGCCGGCTGATCGACGCGAACGTGCAGAATAACGGAGAATTTTTAGATGAAGCGGAAAAGCTCGTGACTGAATTTCGCGACACGTGGAAGCAGGCCATGCAGAGTGAACGGAAAAACAGCCACGGCGCGGGCGGCCTTGCCTGATGAACAGCAATGTCTTTTCTTTGTATAACGAAACGAAGAACATGTACGCCGCACTGAAGGACGCCCCGGAAAGCGACGGTCTCATCAGCAGCGTTACGGCATTTACGGAGAAAAGGGAGGAGATGCTTGCGGGCATAAAGCCGCCTTTTTCCGAAGAGGAAAAAACGCTGCTTCAGCAGGTGGCCGCGATGGACCGTCTGATTACCGGCGAAGTGAAACGGATTCAGGATGGTATCCGAAATGAAATAAAAACGCTTAAGAAAAAACGAATCTACCATAATACGTATTTCAATCCGTATCATCAAACGACAAGTGACGGCCGTTATTACGACAAACGCAAATAGGTGAGTGTTTTGAGAAGTTTGAACGATTACCATTTGGTGTCAGCCTATTACCAGCTTCTTTTTACGATTGATGAGGGGCTTTGCTACCTGTTGGACACGCAGGATGATTTTTTTAAGACGGAGGGCGAGCGGATTTACAACGATTTGATTCAGGCTTTTTTTCATCTCGATTCCTCTCATGCGCTTCTGCTGTCTATCATTGAGTGCCGATGCGTGAAGACGGCGATCCGCTCATTTGACGAGATCTTTCAGGATTTCAGCATGTTAAATGATTATGATTTCCCGTCCGCCCCTTTTCAGGAGTTTTTAAAAACCATCTTTCTGCCGCATTATAAGCTATGGATGGAGCAGACGCACGACTGCATCAAACCGTATGTTCTTCACTAGACCTGCTGCAAGCGGCAGGTCTTTTGCCTGCGTCTTCCGCATATACTTATAATCCTGCAGGAAGCTGCCGGATAAAACCGACACCATTCGTCATCGTTCACCGAATTTACACATTATTTTAACGTTTCAGCAGGGATCAGAAGGGGTAAAAGAGAAATAGTTACATATCCTTAGATAAAGGGAGGCGTTCTTTGATGAACTACAATATCAGAGGAGAAAACATTGAGGTTACACCTGCGTTAAAGGATCATGTGGAGAGAAAAATCGGCAAGCTGGAACGATATTTCGAGCAGAGCGTCAATGCCGATGTGAACGTCAACTTAAAATTCTATAATGATAAGGAATCTAAAGTTGAAGTCACCATTCCGATGACTGATCTGGCGCTTCGTTCTGAAGTGCATAACGAGGATATGTACAATGCAATTGATCTCGCAACAAACAAGCTGGAACGTCAAATCCGAAAGCACAAAACAAAAGTCAACCGAAAATTCCGCGACCAGGGTCTTCCGAAACATTATTTCGAGAACGGCAGCGCCGCTGATACGGGCGTAGCGGTTCAGGACGAAATTGAAGATGACAGCCCGGAAATTGTCCGTCAAAAGCGTTTTAATTTAAAACCGATGGATAATGAAGAAGCGATTCTCCAAATGAATATGCTCGGACATAATTTCTTCGTATTCACCAACGCGGAGACGAATCTCACAAATGTCGTTTACCGCAGAAATGACGGCAAATACGGATTAATTGAACCGACTGAATAAACCCATCCAGCCTTCCGTGAACGCGCGGAAGGTTTTTCTCTATCTTTACCTGCAAATTCTTTGGAAATAGCAAAAGGTATGTTATGATAATGAGAGGTATACATGGACAGAAAATTATCATTTATTCCATGCAAAATCTGCATGTGAACATAGAGGAGCGTTATAGATGCTTGGGATTTTAAATAAAATGTTTGATCCGACCAAACGTGCGCTGAACAAATACGAAAAAATAGCAAATGACATTGATGCCGTAAGAGGCGATTATGAAAATCTCTCTGACGAGGCGCTTAAACATAAAACGGCAGAATTTAAAGAGCGGCTTGAAAAAGGAGAAACGACGGATGATCTTCTTGTCGAAGCGTTTGCCGTCGTTCGTGAAGCTTCCCGCCGCGTAACCGGCATGTTCCCGTTTAAAGTGCAGCTGATGGGGGGCATCGCCCTTCATGAGGGGAACATCTCCGAAATGAAAACAGGGGAAGGGAAAACGCTGACGTCCACGCTTCCCGTGTATTTAAATGCGTTGACAGGAAAAGGCGTTCACGTCGTAACGGTCAACGAATATCTGGCGAGCCGTGATGCCCAGCAAATGGGAGAAATTTTTGCGTTTCTCGGGCTTACAGTAGGCCTTAACCTGAATTCGATGTCAAAAGACGAAAAACGCGAAGCTTACGCAGCCGATATCACGTATTCAACGAACAATGAACTCGGCTTTGATTATTTGCGTGACAACATGGTGCTCTATAAAGAACAAATGGTACAGCGTCCGCTTCATTTTGCCGTTATTGATGAAGTCGATTCAATTTTAGTCGATGAAGCGAGAACGCCATTGATTATTTCCGGACAAGCTCAGAAGTCCACAAAACTGTACGTGCAGGCAAATGCGTTTGTCCGCACACTCAAGAAAGATCAGGATTATACGTATGACGTCAAAACGAAGGGCGTTCAGCTGACGGAAGAAGGAATGACGAAGGCTGAAAAAACGTTCGGCATCGACAACCTGTTTGATGTCAAAAACGTGGCCTTGAACCATCATATCAACCAGGCTTTAAAAGCCCATGCGGCGATGCAGAAAGACGTGGATTATGTTGTTGAGGACGGCCAAGTCGTCATAGTTGATTCCTTCACCGGCCGTCTGATGAAAGGACGCCGCTACAGCGAAGGTCTTCACCAGGCGATTGAGGCGAAAGAAGGCCTGGAGATTCAAAATGAAAGCATGACATTGGCGACGATTACGTTCCAAAACTATTTCCGTATGTACGAAAAGCTGGCCGGTATGACCGGTACCGCAAAAACGGAAGAGGAAGAATTCCGAAATATTTATAACATGCAGGTTGTATCCATCCCGACCAACCAGCCGGTCATCCGTGACGACCGTCCGGACTTGATCTACCGCTCAATGGAAGGGAAATTCAAGGCGGTGGCGGAGGATGTCGCCCAGCGCTACATGACCGGACAGCCGGTTCTTGTCGGTACGGTTGCCGTTGAAACGTCTGAATTGATTTCTAAACTTCTGAAAAACAAAGGGATTCCGCATCAGGTGCTGAATGCCAAAAACCATGAGCGTGAAGCTCAGATTATTGAAGAAGCGGGACAAAAAGGCGCTGTCACGATTGCGACCAACATGGCGGGACGCGGAACCGACATTAAACTCGGCGAAGGCGTAAAAGAGCTTGGCGGTCTCGCAGTCGTCGGTACGGAACGCCACGAATCCCGCCGGATTGACAATCAGCTCCGCGGACGTTCAGGACGTCAGGGAGACCCGGGCATCACACAATTTTATCTTTCAATGGAAGATGAATTGATGCGCCGTTTCGGAGCTGAACGGACGATGGCGATGCTTGACCGGTTCGGTATGGATGACTCCACGCCGATTCAGAGCAAAATGGTGTCACGCGCCGTGGAATCATCTCAAAAACGTGTCGAAGGAAACAACTTTGATTCACGTAAACAGCTTCTTCAATATGACGACGTGCTCCGTCAGCAGCGCGAAGTCATTTACAAGCAGCGTTTTGAAGTCATTGACTCTGACAACCTGCGTGACATTGTTGAAGGCATGATCAAGTCTTCTCTGGAACGTGCGATTGCCGCTTATACGCCGAAAGAGGAGCTTCCGGAAGAATGGAATCTTGACGGCCTCGTGGAGCTGGTGAATTCAACATATCTTGATGAAGGCGCGCTTGAAAAGAGCGATATCTTCGGAAAAGAAACGGATGAAATGCATGAGATGATCATGGATCGCATCATGACAAAATATAATGAAAAAGAAGAGAATTTCGGTACAGAGCAGATGCGTGAATTTGAAAAAGTCATCGTATTGCGTGCCGTTGATTCAAAATGGATGGATCATATTGATGCGATGGATCAGCTGCGTCAAGGGATTCACCTCCGCGCTTATGCGCAGACAAATCCGCTGCGTGAATATCAGATGGAAGGTTTCGCAATGTTTGAGCACATGATTGAGTCCATTGAGGACGAAGTTGCGAAATTCGTCATGAAGGCCGAGATTGAAAGCAATCTGGAACGCGAAGAAGTTGTTCAGGGCCAAACGACGGCTCATCAGCCGCAGGACGGCGATGAGGCCAAACAAGCGAAAAAAGCGCCGGTGCGAAAAGTCGTAGATATCGGACGCAACGCGCCTTGCCATTGCGGCAGCGGAAAAAAATATAAAAATTGCTGCGGCCGGACAGAATAGTCTCGACTGTATGAAGCGAACATGACCGGGTCTGCGTCTTATGGCGCCCCGGATCTTTTAATGAGGTGAATGGAATGGAATTATCAGAAATCAGGGCAGAGCTCGAAAATATGGCTTCTCGTTTAGCGGACTTCAGGGGGTCTCTTTGACCTCGAATCAAAGGAAGCCCGCATTGCAGAATTAGATGAAAAGATGGCGGAACCGGAATTCTGGAATGACCAGCAGAAGGCCCAAACCGTCATCAACGAAGCGAACGGTCTGAAGGAATACGTGAATTCCTATCATCAGCTGAGCGAGTCTCACGAAGAGCTGCAAATGACACATGATCTTTTAAAAGAAGAACCTGACCAGGACCTTCAGCAAGAGCTTGAGAAAGAGCTGAAGTCATTAACGAAGGAATTGAATGAATTTGAGCTTCAGCTGCTGCTCAGTGAACCATATGACAAAAACAACGCGATTTTAGAACTTCATCCGGGAGCCGGCGGTACGGAATCTCAGGACTGGGGTTCCATGCTGCTCAGAATGTATACCCGCTGGGCGGAAAGACGCGGCTTCAAAGTTGAAACGCTTGATTATCTCCCGGGAGATGAAGCAGGAATTAAGTCTGTCACACTGCTTATTAAAGGCCACAATGCATACGGCTATTTAAAAGCGGAAAAAGGCGTACACCGTCTTGTGCGGATTTCTCCATTTGATTCATCAGGCCGCCGCCACACGTCATTCGTGTCATGTGAAGTCATGCCTGAATTCAATGAAGAAATCGACATTGATATTCGTACCGAAGATATTAAAGTTGATACGTACCGGGCGAGCGGTGCCGGCGGACAGCACGTCAATACGACTGATTCAGCCGTTCGGATCACCCACCTGCCGACAAATGTAGTCGTCACGTGCCAGACGGAACGTTCACAAATCAAAAACCGCGACCGGGCGATGAAAATGCTCAAAGCGAAGCTGTATCAGCGCAGAATTGAAGAACAGCAGGCGGAGCTTGACGAAATCCGCGGCGAACAGAAAGAAATCGGCTGGGGCAGCCAAATCCGCTCGTACGTCTTCCATCCGTACTCCATGGTGAAAGATCACCGTACCAATACGGAAATGGGGAACGTGCAGGCGGTTATGGACGGAGATATCGATACCTTCATTGACGCCTATTTACGTTCTAAACTGTCGTAATCCGGGAACACACCTGCCTTTGGCAAGGTGTGTTTTTTTATCCGTTCTCTTTCTCCATTTTTCACAACAGCGCTTTAGCAAATTAATACGGTATTTGGCTGTTATTTACTTCTAAGCCGGGAAGACTTAAAATGCTATCGAGAGAAAATCGGAGAACGGAGGATTTTGCATGGATGTGAATCACAATAAGCCGCTCCGTCTGATCAAAGATTATATATACATCATGATCGGCGCGGCGATTACGGGGGTCGTGTTTAACGTATTTTTGCTGCCGAACCGTATAGCAGCGGGGGGAGTAAGCGGGATCAGCACCATTTTAGAAACGTTTGGTTTTGAACCGGCTTACGTGCAGTGGATTATTAACATCCCTTTGTTTATCGCCGGAGTGATCATTCTCGGCGGGAAGTTCGGAATGAAGACACTGGTCGGTTCCATCGTTCTGCCGCTCGCCGTCTATTTAACAAGAGATCTGCCTGCCGCGACGACCCATGAACTGCTGGCGGCGATTTTCGGAGGCGTCGGGATCGGAACGGGAATCGGCATCGTGTATCTCGGCAAAGGCTCCACGGGGGGAACGGCTCTGGCGGGGCAGATCATTCACAAATACACGGGGCTTTCGCTGGGAACGTGCCTTGCCATCATGGACGGATTAATTGTGCTGAGCGCGATGCTCGTATTCGGAGTGGAGCAGGGATTGTATGCGATGCTCGGGGTATTTATTTCAAGCAAAACGATTGATGTCGTGCAGGTCGGGTTCAACCGCTCCAAAATGGCTTTAATCATTACGCAGCATGAAGAAGCCGTCAGGTCGGCTGTGTTTAAAGAAATCGACAGGGGTGTGACGAAGATTTCCGCAGTCGGCGGGTATACGGAACATGACCGGCCGATCTTAATGTGTGTCGTCGGCCAGACCGAATTCACAAAACTGAAACAAATCGTCAAACAGATTGATGAGTCAGCCTTTGTCATTGTCGCAGACGCAAGCGAGGTGCTCGGCGAGGGTTTCAAACGCGCGTAAACGGGGTTATAATAGCGAAGGGGTGCATCTTACATATGAAATCAAAATGGGCGTTGCTGGCGCTGGTTCTGACCATGTCCGTCCTGCTGGCGGCATGCGGCGGATCCAATGAATCGAAAAAAGAAAGCTCTGACAGCTCAGGCGGGTCAAAAGCATCTGCGTCAGCAGGAGAAGAGCTTTATCAGCAAAGCTGTATCGGCTGCCACGGAAAAGACTTAGAAGGCGGCGGAGGTCCGAATTTACAGGAAGTCGGCGGGAAGTATGATGAAGCTAAAATTGAAAGCATCATTAAAAACGGACGCGGCAATATGCCGAGCCATCTTGTAAATGATAAGGAAGCCGCTGAGATCGCAAAATGGCTGTCACAGAAAAAATAACAGAAAAACCTTGCCTGTTATAGGGGCAAGGTTTTTTCACGGCCTGGGAATGAAAAGAAACTGTAATAGTAATATGTCTAAATTTGACGTATAATGAAGTGTACTGAGGAAAAGGAACTTTCAGATTTTTCATCTGTTTCCTGGTAAATCGGCCATAAACCGCTGTACGTTTGCGAACTCTATGGCTGCAAGACATAATTAAAAGATTAGGTGATTTCATGATAGAGATGAAAGAAGTATATAAATCCTATCCGAACGGTGTAAAAGCGATTAACGGGCTGTCAGTCATGATTCATCCCGGAGAATTTGTATATGTCGTAGGACCGAGCGGAGCCGGTAAATCTACTTTTATTAAAATGATTTACAGAGAAGAAAAACCGACAAAAGGGCAAATATTGATTAATCATAAAGATCTCGCGACTGTAAAAGAAAAAGAGATTCCTTTCGTGCGGCGTAAAATAGGTGTTGTTTTCCAGGATTTCAAACTTCTTCCGAAACTGACGGTATTTGAAAACGTCGCGTTTGCGCTTGAGGTTATCGGAGAGCAGCAGTCAGTCATTAAAAAACGCGTGCTCGAAGTGCTTGATCTTGTGCAGCTGAAGCATAAAGCGCGGCAGTTTCCCGACCAGCTTTCCGGAGGAGAACAGCAGCGTGTTTCCATCGCAAGATCCATCGTCAACAATCCTGACGTCGTGATAGCTGACGAACCGACGGGCAACCTTGATCCGGTCACATCATGGGAAGTCATGAAGACGCTGGAAGAGATTAATAACCGCGGAACGACCGTCGTGATGGCGACACACAATAAAGAAATAGTAAACACCATGAAGAAACGGGTCATCGCGATCGAAGACGGAATTATTGTGCGTGATGAGTCAAGAGGGGAGTATGGTTCTTATGATTAAAATTCTCGGGCGCCATTTGCGTGAGAGTTTTAAATCTCTCGGAAGAAACACATGGATGACATTTGCATCCATCAGTGCCGTTACCGTTACATTAATTTTGGTCGGCGTGTTTTTAGTCATTATGCTGAATTTAAACAACATGGCTAAAAATGCTGAAAAAGAAGTGGAAATTAAAGTATTAATCGATCTGACGTCAAATAAGAAAACGCAGGATACGCTGCAGAATGAGATTAAAGACATCTCGGGAATCCAAAGCGTAGAGTTTTCATCTAAAGATAAAGAGCTTGATCAATTGGTCAAAAGCTTCGGCGACAGCGGAAAGGCCATGAAAATGCAAGATCAGGAAAACCCGCTGAACAACGCGTTTATCGTCAAAACGACAGATCCGCATGATACGCCGAAAGTCGCGAAAAAAATTGAGAAGCTGGATCATGTGTATAAAGTGACATACGGGAAAGAAGAAGTCAGCCGTCTGTTTAAGGTCGTCGGGGTGTCACGCAACATCGGGATCGCGTTAATCATCGGCCTTCTGTTCACGGCGATGTTCTTAATTTCAAATACGATTAAAATCACGATTTTCGCCAGAAGAAAAGAGATTGAAATCATGAAGCTTGTCGGCGCGACAAACTGGTTTATCCGCTGGCCGTTCTTCCTGGAAGGGCTGCTGCTGGGGGTATTCGGTTCTATCATACCGATCGCTCTCGTGCTGAGTACGTACCAGTCGATGGTCGCTTGGGTGGCCCCGAAAGTTCAGGGATCATTTGTTTCACTTCTGCCGTACAGTCCGTTTGTATTCCAAGTATCACTTGTGCTCATTCTGATCGGCGCGGTTATCGGAGTATGGGGAAGTCTGACTTCCATCCGGAAATTCCTTCGTGTATAAATACAAAAGCCAGTCTGATATAGACTGGCTTTTTTTAATGGTTTTGTTACTGAATGACGGGCAGGGCCGGTGATTCGGGTTTTAATGTAAAGTCATAAGACGCTTCGTCCCGGTACATCGGGTCCGCATAAATGGAATCCGAATCGTTTGCCGTTCCTTTTTGGTACGCTGTGAATGAATCATATTCTCTGTTCTTCCAATTCCAAATGCCGTCTTTTCCCGCTTCTTTGTGATAGACGTTATGATTAACGGTATTGTCTTCGTTTTTCGTATAATCATTTGCGATAAAAATCCGTGAACCGCTTGCCGTCATGATGTTTTTTTCGATCGTGTTCCCTTTTGTGCCGTACTGCAGCAGCAGCTGGCCGCCGTCAAGGTCCTTCGTGTCATTTCGGTACATGATGTTGTGAGCGATCACTGAATTGATGGTTCCGCCGCGTTTCGTGTCATAGCCTCCGATTGAAATACCGGTGTAAGCATTGCCGTACACCTTGTTATCCGTAATCCGGATATCTTGTGCGTATTTCCCTTTATGTTCGGAAGTGGCTTCAATCCCGAGGTCATTGTTGTAAACGGTGTTATTCTTAATGACCACATGTTCTGCGCCGTCAACGTAAATACCGCCCGCTGAATATTCATCTCCGTAAGCGGGATTTCCGTAAGAAGAGTTATGGCTCACCGTATTGTTTTCAATGACGCCGTTTCGCGCATAGTCGTTTTGCTTGGACGTTCCTTCGTATCCGATCACGTCAATCCCGATATTGTTATTGTCCCGGATGGTATTGCCGGCAATCTTAAATCCGTCAACATTCCCGTTCAGCACGACCGCTTCGCTTGCGCCGAGCGTCAGTTTTTCAACCGTATTATTTGTGATGCTGACATCCTTCATGGCACCTGTGCCGTAAAACGCGATGCCGTGTGCATTTCCCTCATCAGCCGTGGTTTTAATGTTTCGGATATGGTTGCCGTCAATGTTGATATGACTGCTTGATCCGGTGACGCAGATCCCCATGGCCGTCGCATCTTCTGATGATACGGAGAGATTCTCAAGCGTAACGCCGTGAATGGTAATGTACTGTTTATTGCGGATTTGAATTAACGGAGTTTCAGAATCGCTTTTTGGCGCAGATTTGCCGCTGATTGAGACATGCTCATTCTGATAGTTCCGAAATGTAATCGGCTTTTCGGCCGTGCCGCTGTGCTTTACTTCAAACGTTTCATCGTACGTCCCTTCCCGAATCAATACGGTTGTCCCGGCCTCTGCCTTTTCAGCCGCATGTTTTAATGTGCGGAACGGCTTTTCTTTCGTTCCTTCATTTTGGTCGCTGCCTGCGGGAGAAACATACAAGGCGTCCGTCTGCGTTTTTTCATTGGCCTCTGTTTTTGGCCAGACAAAGGCGGTAATTCCTGCGGCCAGAACCGCCGCGGATAAAATCGATAATTTTATTTTCATATCGCATTCTCCTGTATATTTAATGAATTGCATACAAAATATTATACGTTACCCATATATATGTAACAATCTCGCTTTTTCATTTTTTTGTTGCCGTTACATGAATTCTTTGCAATTTACACATACTATCTCCAGGTTTTCGTAAAAGGACTAAGAGGAGGTAAACGATGAAGCAGAAAATGATCGCAGTGATAGCTGCCGTCAGCATCATGTGCGGCGGAGCCCATATTGCCGGGGCGGCACAGCCGAATTCAACAGACGCAGAAAGAAGCCGGGCAATGGAAAAAATCGAAAAAGCATATGAGCTGATCTCGAACGAATACGTGGAAAATGTAGATAAAGAAAAGCTTCTTGAAGGAGCGATTCAGGGGATGCTGTCTACATTAAACGACCCTTATTCCGTTTATATGGACAAGCAGACCGCTAAGCAGTTTTCCGATTCTCTTGATTCTTCTTTCGAAGGGATCGGCGCTGAAGTCGGAATGGAGGACAATAAAATCATTATCGTATCACCGTTTAAGCAATCTCCGGCGGAAAAAGCGGGACTCAAGCCGAATGATGAAATCATCAGCATAAACGGTGAGTCAATGAACGGGAAAGGTTTAAATGAAGCCGTGCTGAAAATCAGAGGAAAAAAAGGATCGAAGGTTTCTATTAAAATACAGCGTCCGGGTACTGATAAACAGCTGTCATTCCGGATTAAAAGAGCGGAAATCCCGCTTGAAACCGTATTTGCTTCCCGCAAAGAATCAGGCGGTCATCATGTCGGCTACATCGGCATATCGACATTTTCCGAGCATACCGCCCAGGACTTCGCCGCGGCGCTGAAAAAGCTTGAAAAACAAGGGATTGACGGTCTCGTCCTTGATGTAAGAGGGAATCCCGGCGGCTATCTTCAAAGCGTCGAACAAATTTTAAAGCATTTCATCACAAAAGACATGCCGTATATCCAAATTGCGGAGCGTAACGGCGATAAAAAACAATATTTCTCAACCTTAAAAAATAAGAAGCCGTATCCCGTCAATGTCATCACGGATAAAGGAAGCGCCTCCGCTTCAGAAATTCTTGCGGGTGCGTTAAAAGAAGCGGGACATTATGACGTTGTCGGTGACACTTCTTTCGGTAAAGGAACGGTTCAGCAGGCCGTGCCTATGGGAGACGGGAGCAACATTAAATTGACGCTTTACAAATGGCTGACACCGAAAGGCAATTGGATTCACAAAAAAGGCATTGCTCCGACAATCGCTGTGAGCCAGCCGGATTATTTTGCGGCGGGACCGCTTCAGCTGAAACAGCCGCTTCAGCCTGATATGAACAGCGCGGATGTCAAGCACGCCCAAATCCTGCTGAAAGGCCTAGGCTTCGACCCGGGCAGAGCAGACGGCTATTTCAGCAAAACAATGAAAAAAGCCGTTCTGGCGTTTCAAGACCGGTACAAGCTTGATAAAACAGCGGTCATTGATAAAAAGACAGCGGAAAAAATGAATCAGCTGATGAATGAACAGAAATCTGACGAAAAAAATGATTTACAGCTGCAAATGGCGTTAAAATCATTATTTGTAAAATAAATGAAAAGGAGGCGTTTTTTACGTCTCCTGTTTCTTTTGTCACACCCTAAAAATGAACTAAAAGACATATAATTATGTCGGTTTTGACAAGATATTAAAAAAATTTTCACATTTAAACATTTATAAAGGACAAACATTACCCGATATTTATAGAGAAGAGAGACTTTATGCCGAGTTAATATGTATTCAAAATGAAACTTTTGAAAGTTGCCTCAGTCAGTTTTAGTTCTTACAATAAAAGAAGGTTCTAATAGAGAACAGTTTTAGTTTGGCAGCTGCATTTCAGTATCGAAAGCAGAAGTGTTTGCGGCGCTTCAGCACGGCAGCTGTAATCACCCGTGCTTATCTGGATAAAAAAATGGGGGTTCACAATTGAAGAGGGCAAGTATTGTGCGTGAAAAGAAATATTATGAATTAGTGGAACAACTAAAAGACAGAACAAAAGACGTCACATTTTCATCAACAAAAGCACTAAGTCTTCTTATGCTGTTCAGCAGATACCTGGTCAATTACACAAATGTTGAATGCGTTCACGAAATTAATGAAGAGTGTGCGAAGCATTATTTCACTTACTTAATGAAAAACCATAAACGTTTAGGAATCAATCTGACGGATATTAAGCGGTCCATGCTCCTGATCAGCGGCGTGATCGAGGTGGAGGTTGACCACTATCTGAAAGATTTCTCTCTCTCAAATGTAACATTGTGGATGACGGAAGAGAGATAGACGTTTGAGATATTCAAGCCAATGATTATTTGGTAGAATAGAATTAAAATGTTTGGCTTGAGGCGGTGAAAGCAGTGTCTGTTCAATGGGGAATTGAACTTCTGAAAAGTATCGGTCTGTTTTTTTTGCACCCGATATTCTGGTTTTTTATCATCATAAGTCTCGCATGCGGATATTTGCGGATCAAACGTGAACGCCATACGTTTCATACAAAAATCGCGGATATGTATGACGAGCTTATCTTTACATACATAAAAGGACTTATACCGGGTATTCTTCTCTCCATATTATTTTTTGGACTGGGAATTTCGATTCCATTCGGTCTTCTCGGCATAATCGCGGCTGTGACGGCTTTGGCTTCGCTGACGTTCCGTATGAATTGGCTGTCCTCAGCTTATATTGTCAGCGCCGGCATGTTCATTGCGTTTATCCTTCAGTATACCCACACAGTGCCGTTTGCGGATCGGTTTCCGCAGGCATTCGGCGTGAATTGGGCATCGGCGGCCGTGTTTATGGGCCTTTTGATTATCACGGAGGGAGCGGCTGCCTGCCGTTCAGCGCATCTGAAAACATCTCCGGCGCTTGTCGTCAGCAGCAGAGGCCTGCCCATCGGCCGACAATTGGCGAATCGCGCATGGCTGCTTCCGCTTTTCTTATTGGTGCCGGGCAGCGGGCTTGAGTCACACCTTTCTTGGTGGCCTGTCTTTACCGTGCCGGGCGGCTCTTTCCATTTGATCTGGATTCCTTATATCGCCGGCTTCGGACAGCGTGTGCAGGGGTCACTTCCGGAAGTCAGCATAAGGATAACAGCGAAACGTGTCATGATTCTCGGGGTTATCGTGACCGCATTCGGGGCAGCGGCCCTTTGGTGGACTCCGCTTGCCGGAGCTGCCGCTTGTATTGCGGTGCTCGGACGCCTGTTTTTATCATTGAGACAGCGGCTGAACGATAACGCCGCTCCGTTTTATTTCTCTAAGCGGGATCAGGGTTTAATGGTGCTCGGCATCATTCCGAATACACCCGCGGACGATCTTGAGCTGAAGATCGGTGAGATTATTACGAAAGTAAACGGCATCCCCGTGAAGCATGTATCGGATTTTTATGAAGCACTTCAAAAAAACCGCGCATTTGTAAAAATGGAGATCATCGGCCTGAATGGTGAGATCCGGTTTGATCAGCGCGCGTCCTATGAAGGCGAACATCATGAATTAGGTATTTTATTCGTGCAGGATGAACACGAGCACGAAGAAATGACAGCATTATAAAAAAGCCCGGTGCCGCTAACAACACGGCGGCCGGGCTTTTTTTACGGCCGGATTACGATGTAAGCGCCGAACTTGATCGGAACTCTCAGCCATTTACATTGCAACGGCATTGCGGTGACACTTTGAGAGAGAAAAATAAGAAGGAAAACTGGAAAAGGTTCCGGAAAGCGGGTGCTCACGGAACCTTTTTTTGTTTACGCCGAATGGCTTTTTTTCGTCTGAACGGTTTCCCCGGACTTGATACCAAGCGATACGAACAAGCCGATCACAGAAACTCCGATCAATATGATAAACAGAATATGAAACCCGGAGATTAAACCGATCAGTGCTGAAGAAATAATGCTTCCGAAATAACGGAAGGTGGAGAAAATCCCGGATGCGATGCCGGACATGCCCGGTTCTACCGTCGCAAGAGAAGATACCTGCATGCTCGTCAGCCCCGCACCTGACGCGATGCCTCCGACAATAAGCGATGCCATAAGAAACGGAACGGAATGGGAATAAACCAAAAGCAGAAATAAGAGATTGGCTACGGCCATCAGCCCGAAGGACAGAAAAATCATTCTTCGCGCGCCCCATTTCTGATGCAGCTGAGCTCCGCCCCAGTTGCTGGCGGACATGAAAACAGAAAAGACTGACAGCGCCATGCCGCTGTGCGACGTATTCATGCTGAAGTGGCCGGTCATAAAGAGCGGCATAATCAATAACACGGCGTACATCATTAAATTGCTTAATAGAACCGACAGATTGGCGCTCGTAAAGGTCGTGTTTTTAAACAGGTCAAAATCAATAATCGGATGTTTCGTGCGCAGCTCCCGCCTGAAAAATAGCGGAACAAATATGAGAATGAGCAGCGCGTACACCCAATAGCCCAAAGAGCTTTCATTTTTCGTCAGAAGAATAATAGATACAATGCTTCCGGCAAGCAAAACGGACCCGATGATATCAAGCGGAGCGTCAGACGTTTCTTCTTTATATTTAGGAAACATCACTAATGCCGTCACGAGTGCGATCGCAAGAAACGGAATGTTGACCCAAAAGATCGAATGCCAGCTGAAGCTCTCAATTAAAAGAGAGCCGATAAACGGACCGAGAGCCGCGCCCAGCCCGGCACCGAGGCCGAAAAAGCCGAATACTTTCGGAAGCCGTTTTTCAGACACGACATGGCGGATGATGGCGATGCTGTTTGGCGTAAGCAAAGCGCCGCCGGCAGCCTGAAGCGCCCGAAAGAAAATCAATAAGAAAAGACTTGGCGAGAGGGCGCACCCCAATGATGCGATGAGAAAAAGGCCGACGCCCCATAAATACATTTTTTTGTTTCCGTACATATCACCGAGTTTGCCGGCAATGGGCTGTGTCACGGCCATCACGATTAAATACACGGTCACTACCCATGTGATGCTGGCAATTGATTCGCTGAATGAGCGGGAAATGGATGAAAGGGCGACTGCGATCATCGTAGAATTGATGGGAACGAGTATGGCTCCCAGCAAAAGCGAAACAATCAGCGCCCATTCTTTCTTTGAACCCATCCTTCATCCTCCTTGGAGCCGGAAAATGACCGGCCGGTAATGCCTTTCATGAAAATCTCAGTGCTGTGTTTCAGCATCGTTTCCTCAGAGAGAGTAATGACTCTTTTCCCCAGCTGCAGCCGGTGTATAAAATAACCGAAAATCATCGTCATAAAGACGTCTGCATTAGCTTCTTCGCTGCCGGGGCTTATCATATTTTTCTTTGTCAGCTCCTTAAAGTAAACGATTAAATGCTTTTTCACGGATTGCGGATATACGACAATATCCTGCAGGACGTCTTCGAATAGTTCCGGTTCGCGCAGGCAGATGCGGAATACTTCTTTTTTTTGTTCCAATTGCTGAAGAAGGGTCGCGGCGAAATGAAGAAGATCCTCATACAAATCGCCTTCCGCCTTGGTGATCATGCTTTCCGGAGCCGGCGTCTGCTGTTCAATCATGGCTTTCATTAATCCTTGTTTGTTTTTAAAATTACGGAAAATCGTTGCTTCGCTTACTTCTGCTTTTTCTGCGATTTCCTTTGTTGTCGCTGCGCGGTATCCTTTTTGGATGATCAGATTCATCGCGGCGTCAATAATTCTCTTGTTCGTCGTCCTCAACATGTTTCACCTCGCGTAAATACTGGCAGGACAAGTATACACCCGCCTTGGCCGTCAATAAAGAGGGAAACCTAGCATGAAGCGCGTTTGACAATCGTAATCTTGCCGTTTGTCCCGTCCACCGTGACGATATCTCCGTCGTTGAGCCTGTCAGTCGCGGCACGTGTGCCGAGCACGGCCGGGAGCCCGTATTCTCTCGCGATGATCGCCGCATGTGACAGGATGCCGCCCGTGTCCGTAATGACGGCCTTTGCATCCTGGAACAGACTGGTCCACAGCGGTGTCGTCATTTTGCAGACAAGCACGTCTCCTGTTGAAAAACGGGAAAATTCACTTGCGTCACGAATGACTTTCACCGGGCCGCTTGCGATTCCGCTTGACGCCGCAAGTCCGTAAATTTGATGTTCAGTGTTTTTTTCATCTTCTGTGATGGAGCCGGTAATCTGTTCAGCCGTTTTCAGCTGTTCCGAAGTCGGAGTCCCGAGATAAGCGGGGGCTTCAAGCAATTGATATTGCTGGAAGAGCTGTTTTCGTTCAGCGGTTTTTTCCTGCATCGGAACCGGCGACACGAGCGCTTTCTCGACTTCATCGCTGTATAAGTACCACATATCCTCCCGATCATCGATTACGCCTTGTTTTTGAAGCAGCTCGCCGATTTTCAGGAGGCAAAGGCGCGCTTTAGCGTCCAGCATCGCATCAATATAAAAATGGTGATCATCTTTGATGACGGATGAAGACAATGTCCACTGATAATAGCGGTCAAACGTCTCCCGGAAGCCGTCATCTTCAATTCTATCCATAAAGTCGGCGTAGAGCTGTTTTCGTTTTTCTATCGTTTTATGAAACTCACTGTCAAAATCGTATCCGTTCCGGACATAGTTCTGAATGTTGGCCAAAGCGAAATAAGGGTTTTCCGCCCAAGTTTCTTCAATGAGATCATGACTTTTCACGGATCTCCAGCCGTATTCCTGTAAAAATTCACCGACTTGTTCGAGAAAGCGCTTTCCCTCATTTGATTGCAGAAGCGTCTGATGCAGCTCGTCGGCATGAGAAACCGTAAAGACGCGCCGCAGCTCAGGGCTGTCTTTTACTTGTCCGGAAAGCAGCCAGAGCTGTCTGTCGGTTTCCAATGACTTATTCATGACGCCAGCCAGCATTTCATACAGAAGGGAGGTGTTTTCTTTCTCAACCTGTCCGTACATAGATTCCAGTATCATGTTTAACGCAACCTGCGGAAAGACAATATTGAAATGTTCTGCGTATCCTTTTAAATAGAAGTCTTGCAGGTTTCGGAACGCATCAAGGGCAGTCTCCGGCGTATGGTCTGTATGCGCCAGTTCGTCCAGCTTTTGATAAAAAGGCAGAAAGGTTTCCTGAATAATATCGTACATACGGTCAGCCAAAACGGGGAAAAGCGCTTCTAACTGTTCTGCGGGCAGCTTGTCGTCCGTCTTATGCTGTCTGGAAAAAACACGGCCCTGATGAAGTTTGACACGCTCGATTTCGATGCCCATTACAGGGAATGTCTTCGTGCTCTCTTTGAGGCCGTATTCCAAAGCCGGCACAATGAGTGAGGCGAATAACGGGCTGACGGGGCCTTCTATATTGGCCTCCATATTGAGCCAAAAATCTTTCTGATCTCGGGGCGTCATGATAAATTCCCGTTCTTCGTCTGCCGCTTTCTGATCCTGCACGATCGTTGTAATCGGCCTGGCCTGAAGCAGATACAGCTTATTTTCGGCAAATCCGAATTCGAGATCCACGGGATAACCGTACAGTTCTTCCGTCTTTATCGTCAGCATGGCAAGCTCTTTGACGCTCTCGTCATCAAGGCAGAAGCGGTTTCTCATGTCAGCGGACGTCTCTTTTTCCGTCACGCCTTCGTCTTTAGAAACGATATACATTTCTTTTAAGCCGATTTCTTTTTCAATCTGAAATGTGTCTTTATTGACGATAAATGTGTCGGGCGTCACGCTGCCGGAGACGATTGCTTCTCCGAGACCGTAGCTCGCGCTGATCATCAGCTCTCCGTCATCATGTGTGACGGGGTTGCGGCTGAAAATGACTCCTGAAACCTCGGAATTGATAAGCCCTTGCACGACAACGCCCATTAACGGTTCTGCGGTGTCATTGTTCATTTTCTCTTTATAACCGCTGACCCGCGCCGAGAAGAAGGATGCCCAGCATTCTTTCACTTTTCCGAGAAACTCTTCTTCTGTTTTGATATTTAAATAGGTTTCGTACTGGCCCGCGAAAGAAGCCCCTTCAAGATCTTCGGATGCGGAGGAGGAACGTACGGCGACAGAGGCGTATGATTCTCTCAATTCATAAAACGACGCGGTCAGTTCCTCCCGAAGCTCTTTTGAAAACGTGCCGTTCATAATGGCGCGCTCCATCTGTTCCTGATCTGCTTGAAGTCCGTTGTCTTCCATAAAACGCGTCAGGGCATTCGTCTGAATGATGAAACCGCCGGGAACGGGCAGCCCGTTTTTCGTCAGTTTAATCAGGTTCATTCCTTTTGCTCCTGCAGAGCGGCTCGATTCTTCCGCTTTTTGAAATCGCACTGAATACATGCGGTATGACCCCCTTTTTTTCTTCATCCAAAAAAATGATAGTAAACACTATCATTACATTGTAAAGATGGAGGAAGAAACTGTCAAAGATACAAAGACCTAAACCTTCTCATCCTTTCGGTTGAAGAAAGGTAATTCGATTCATCTGGTTAATGGTTCAATGGATTTATATTCACAATTTTTTTGACAGATGATTGAAGACTGCCGAAAAAGGGTATTGTGATAGCAGGGGAACGATTGTCCGATTCTTCATTTTTTACTATAATCAGATGAGATGAAGAATTCCCGAGGAGGGTTTTTGTGATTACAAAAGCCGTTTTTGCATTATGTTTCCCTTTTATGCTGGTTGTCCTTTTTACGCGCGTCACGTTTAACCACTATGTGGCGATCGCTCTCACAGCCGCACTGCTTTTCGCATCCTATTTAAAGGGTTACACCGAAACGTATTTTATCGTTGGATTGGATGTCGTATCGCTGGTGGCCGGAGGGCTGTACATGGCCAAAAAAGAAGCAGACAAAAAGAAAGACAATGCCTGACATGGTGAATATGAAATAGAATGCCTGCTTTTACGCCATAAAAGCAGGTTTTTTATACAAAAATTGACTTGGTAAAAATAAACCATCGAACTTTAGTTCGTATTTTTAGTGATTTTGCCCGTCATTGTGTTACTATATCAATAGGAAGATTTCGTAAAGAAACGGAGGCTTTTTTGTGAAAGATCGTTTTGAGTTAGTCTCGAAATATCAGCCCCAGGGAGATCAGCCGCAAGCGATTGAGAAGCTTGTCAAAGGCATACAGGAAGGCAGAAAACACCAGACTCTCCTGGGTGCGACAGGGACGGGCAAAACCTTTACCGTGTCCAATCTGATTAAAGAAGTGAATAAACCGACACTGGTCATTGCCCATAACAAAACCCTTGCCGGACAGCTGTACAGCGAGTTTAAGGAGTTTTTCCCGAACAACGCTGTCGAATATTTTGTCAGCTATTACGATTACTATCAGCCGGAGGCGTACGTGCCTCAAACGGATACTTTTATAGAGAAAGACGCAAGCATTAATGATGAAATTGATAAACTGAGACACTCCGCGACATCCTCTCTGTTTGAACGGAGAGATGTCATTATTATCGCGAGTGTGTCATGCATATACGGTCTCGGTTCGCCTGAAGAATACCGGGAAATGGTCGTGTCGCTCAGACCGGAAATGGAGATTGAGCGGAACGAGCTGCTGAGAAAGCTTGTGGATATCCAGTATGCCCGCAATGACATCGACTTTCAGCGCGGGACGTTCCGCGTGCGCGGAGACGTTGTGGAAATCTTCCCGGCTTCCCGTGACGAACATTGTATCAGAGTGGAATTTTTCGGAGACGAAATTGAGCGGATCAGAGAGGTCGACGCTTTGACCGGAGAAATTCTCGGCGACCGTGACCATGTCGCGATTTTCCCGGCTTCCCACTTCGTCACCCGGGCGGAAAAGATGGAAAAAGCGATTCTGAATATTGAACAGGAGCTTGAGGAGCGCTTGAAAGTGATGCGCGAAAACGGCAAGCTCCTTGAAGCGCAGCGGCTTGAGCAGCGGACGAGGTATGATCTTGAAATGATGCGGGAAATGGGTTTTTGCTCAGGGATCGAGAACTATTCAAGACATTTGACGCTCCGTCCGCCGGGCTCTACGCCGTATACGCTGCTTGATTATTTTCCGGACGATTTCATGATTGTCGTTGATGAATCACATGTGACGATTCCGCAGGTGCGCGGCATGTTCAACGGTGACCAGGCGAGAAAACAGGTGCTTGTCGATCACGGGTTCCGCCTGCCGTCAGCGCTTGACAACCGTCCGCTCCGATTCGAGGAATTTGAAAAGCATATGCACAATATCGTGTACGTGTCGGCGACTCCGGGACCGTATGAAATTGAGCATACGCCGGAAATGATCGAGCAGATCATCAGACCGACGGGACTCCTCGATCCCCTCATTGACGTCCGTCCGATCGAAGGACAGATTGATGATCTGATCGGCGAGATTCAGGCGAGGATTGAACGGAATGAACGCGTTCTCGTGACGACTTTAACGAAAAAAATGTCAGAGGATCTGACCGATTACCTCAAGGAAATCGGCATCAAGGTCAATTATCTGCATTCCGAGATTAAGACGCTTGAACGGATTGAAATCATCCGTGACCTCCGCCTCGGAAAACATGATGTGTTAATCGGCATCAACCTGCTGAGGGAAGGGCTTGATATTCCGGAAGTGTCACTTGTCGCCATTCTCGATGCGGATAAAGAAGGCTTCCTCCGTTCTGAACGTTCGCTGATTCAGACGATCGGACGGGCGGCACGAAACGCGGAAGGCCGCGTCATCATGTATGCCGATAAAATCACGAATTCGATGGAAATCGCGATTAATGAAACGAAGCGCCGCCGGGAACAGCAGGAGCGCTTTAACGAAATTCACGGCATTACGCCGCAAACGATCAATAAGGAAATCCGCGATGTGATCCGCGCGACGCAGGCCGCTGAGGATAAAGAAGAATATAAAACAAAAGCCGCGCCTAAACTGGCGAAGATGACGAAGAAAGAACGCCAGAAAGTCGTTGAGCAAATGGAGCACGAAATGAAAGAAGCGGCCAGAGCGCTTGATTTCGAGCGGGCGGCAGAGCTTCGTGATTTACTGTTAGAGCTTAAAGCGGAAGGATGATGAACACATGGCAATTGACCGGATCGAGGTGAAAGGCGCAAGGGCGCACAATTTAAAAAACATTGATGTAACGATTCCCCGGGATCAGCTCGTCGTCGTGACGGGGCTGTCCGGATCGGGAAAATCATCCCTTGCCTTTGACACCATTTACGCGGAAGGACAGAGGCGGTATGTTGAATCGCTTTCTGCCTATGCGCGCCAATTTTTAGGGCAGATGGATAAGCCGGACGTTGATGCGATCGAAGGGCTTTCTCCGGCGATCAGCATTGATCAGAAAACGACGAGCCGCAATCCGCGGTCAACCGTCGGAACGGTAACGGAGATTTATGATTATCTCCGGCTGCTGTACGCGAGGGTCGGGAAGCCGCATTGCCCGGAGCATGGCATTGAAATTACGTCGCAAACGATCGAACAGATGGTTGACCGGATTCTTGAATATCCGGAGCGGACGAAGCTTCAAGTGCTTGCGCCGATCATCTCAGGCAGAAAAGGCGCCCATGTCAAAGTGCTTGACCAAATCAGAAAGCAAGGTTACGTAAGGGTGCGGATTGACGGAGAAATGGCCGAGCTTTCCGACGATATTGAACTTAAAAAAAACAAAAAGCATTCCATTGAAGTAGTCATTGACCGGATTGTCGTCAAGGAAGGGGTTGCCGCCAGGCTTTCCGACTCACTGGAAAGCGCGCTCCGCTTAGGGGAAGGCCGTGTCATGATAGATGTCATCGGTCAGGAAGAGCTGATGTTCAGCGAGCATCACGCCTGTCCGCTGTGCGGTTTTTCTATCGGGGAGCTTGAACCCCGGCTGTTTTCGTTTAACAGCCCGTTCGGCGCCTGCCCGACTTGCGACGGTCTCGGCTTGAAGCTGGAAGTGGACCCTGAGCTCGTCATTCCCAATCCTGAACTGTCGTTAAAGGAACACGCCATCGCGCCGTGGACGCCGATCAGTTCACAATATTATCCGCAGCTGCTTCAGGCGGTCTGCCGCCATTACGGCATTGATATGGAGACTCCGGTCAAAGACCTGCCGAAGCATCAGCTTGATAAAGTGCTGTACGGCAGCGGCAATGAACGGATCTACTTTAAATACGAGAATGATTTCGGACAAGTGCGCGAAAATGAAATTGAATTTGAAGGTGTGCTGCGCAATATTGAGAGACGGTATAAAGAGACAAGCTCCGATTATATCCGTGAACAGATGGAGCAGTACATGTCACAGAAGCCGTGCCCGACGTGCAAAGGCTACCGGCTGAAGAAAGAAGCGCTTGCCGTTTTGGTCAACGGGCGCCACATCGGCACCATTACCGAGCTTTCCGTCGGCGATGCGCTGGAATTTTTCAAAAACATGACGCTGTCTGAGAAAGATATGCAGATTGCCGATTTAATCTTAAGAGAGATTGTGGAGCGGCTCAGCTTTTTAGATAAAGTCGGGCTTGATTACCTGACGCTGAGCAGGGCGGCGGGAACGCTGTCAGGCGGAGAAGCCCAGCGTATCAGGCTTGCGACGCAGATCGGCTCCCGTTTGTCAGGCGTCCTGTACATTCTTGATGAGCCGTCCATCGGCCTTCACCAGCGTGACAATGACCGTCTGATCAGCGCGCTGAAAAACATGAGGGATCTCGGCAACACACTGATTGTCGTGGAGCATGATGAAGATACGATGATGGCTGCCGATTATTTGATAGATATCGGTCCGGGCGCCGGCATTCACGGCGGCCGCGTCATATCGGCGGGGACGCCTGAAGAAGTGATGAATGATGCAGATTCTCTGACCGGACGTTATTTGTCAGGGGCTCAATTCATCCCGATGCCTCCGGAGAGAAGAAAGCCTGACGGCCGGTTCATTGAAATCAAAGGCGCATCAGAAAACAACCTGAAAAAAGCGAACGCCAAATTCCCGCTCGGCACTTTTACGGCGGTGACAGGTGTATCCGGTTCCGGAAAAAGCACGCTTGTGAATGAAATTCTGCATAAGGCGCTTGCGCAAAAGCTTCATAAAGCCAAAGCGAAACCGGGAAGCCATAAAGAAATCAAAGGCCTTGACCATCTTGATAAGGTGATCGACATCGACCAGGCGCCGATCGGCCGGACACCGAGATCAAATCCGGCAACTTACACGGGCGTGTTTGATGATATCCGCGATGTATTCGCGCAGACAAATGAAGCAAAGGTGCGCGGCTATAAAAAAGGCCGGTTCAGTTTTAATGTAAAAGGCGGGCGCTGTGAGGCCTGCCGCGGCGACGGCATCATCAAAATTGAGATGCACTTCCTTCCTGACGTGTACGTTCCGTGTGAAGTGTGCCACGGCAAACGTTACAACCGGGAGACGCTTGAGGTCACATACAAAGGAAAAAGCATTTCCGACGTTCTGGATATGACGGTGGAAGATGCTCTGTCTTTCTTTGAAAATATCCCGAAAATCAAACGCAAGCTTCAAACGCTTGCCGATGTCGGACTCGGGTATGTGACGCTCGGCCAGCCGGCGACGACGCTGTCAGGCGGAGAAGCGCAGCGCGTCAAGCTCGCTTCCGAGCTGCATAAGCGTTCCACCGGCCGGACGCTGTATATTCTGGACGAACCGACGACAGGCCTCCACGTTGATGATATCGCAAGGCTTTTAGTTGTGCTTCAAAGACTCGTCGATAACGGTGATACCGTTTTGGTCATTGAACACAATCTCGATATCATTAAAACGGCGGACTACATCGTCGATCTGGGACCTGAAGGCGGAGCGGGCGGCGGCATGATCGTAGCCTCCGGGACGCCCGAAGAAGTTGTCGAAGTGAAAGAATCATATACGGGCCGCTATCTGAAACCGGTAATGGAACGCGATAAAAAACGGATGAAAACATTGCTGGCCGAAAAAGAAACGGCAGCCACGTAATAGATCAATAAAAACAGCCCAAAACTCATCGGTTTTGGGCTGTTGTTGTTACAGGCTTTTTTTCTGTTGGGGAAGCTGTCTGCTTAAATGCATTAAGTCCTGCAGAATATGGGTGCTGCTGCTGTCCAGCAGCACTTTTATATATTGGATATCATGGGAAATGGGAAGAGGGGCTGCTTTGATCTGTTCCAATTCAGCCAGCATTTCGCTGTTCATTCTTTTCTGTTCGCGAATTAAATTTCGAAGACTCTCTTCCGTTACTTGGGCGTTTTCGGGATCTTTCTCCATTTGTATGTCCTCCTTGCATACGGTCAGGCTTTGTTACATATTGTAATCGGTTCGGGGAAAAGATTCTATAGTGAAATCTCTGAAACCAAAAATTACGTATAACGAAGCATGTCCTTAGCATGAAAATGAAACCCGCTCATTCGTCATACGTATGTATAAGGAAGGGTTTTTTACATCACGGCACAGGGAGTGTTTTTATTGAACCGAAATCAAGCGATTATCGCATCAATCTGTTATTTCAGCGTGTTTCTCGCGCCGCTCATTCTTCCGATTGTGGCTTATTTTGTCGTCGATGAAAAAGAGACGAAGCGGCATGCCATGCGCGCTCTGATTTCCCATATCATTCCGTTTGCGGGCTTGCTGATTGTGACCGCGGGTGTTGTCGGCGGATTGATTACGGCCCAGGGGGAGAGTATGGTGCCCGTTTTTGTTATGATAACAGGAGCAGCTGTTTATTTTCTGATCCTCATCGGAATGGTCATTTGGAATATCGTGCAGGGAATTAAGGTGTTACGCCAGGTGTAAGAAAAGTCGGGGGAGGAGTTTTGTATGAAACAGGAGAAAGAACGGATTTTAAAGCTTGTGGAAGACGGGATGCTGACGGCGCAGGAAGCACTGACGCTCATTGAAAAACTGGATCATGAATATAAAGAAAAAGAAGAGCAGATCACCGCATTATCTGCGGAGGTTCAGGAACCTGCGGAAGATTTCGAAAGCGGGGCAAAAGAAAGCCAAAAGCCGTCGCTCGGGGCGAAGCTGTTCGACTGGATTGATTCTGCCGTCAAAAAAGTGAAGGAAGCGGATCTTGATCTGAATTTCGGCCACGCACACGAAGTGCAGCATATTTTTCAATTTAAAGACAGTGAATTCTCGGCCATTGATATGCAGATCGCAAACGGCAGCGTCAATATCGTGCCGTGGGCGGATGAAGATATCAGAGCGGAGTGCCAGGCCAAAGTGTACCGGGCGGACAGTCAGGAGGCGGCGCGCACCGCATTTCTTCAGCATATTGAGTGTGAAGTGAAGGGCAATAAGTTTTTTGTCCGCACGGAAAAGAAAACGATGAAAACCAATGTTACGCTTTATGTTCCCCAGAAAGAGTACGATAAGATAAGAGTGAAGCTGTTTAACGGACCGATCAGAGGGGAACATTTACATGTAAAAGAATTCTCGGCGAAAACGACAAACGGCGTTTTGTCATTCTCTCATTTGACGGCTGATAAAGCGTCGGCGGAAACGGCTAACGGACAAATCAAGCTGGCCGGACATCAATGCGGCGCGATTGAAGCGGAAACGATCAACGGCTTGATTGATTTGCGCGGATCGAGTGAATCCATTGACGTTCAAAGCTTTAACGGCAATATCATGCTTACCGTGACAGCGCCGAACTGCCGCTCCATCTACACGAAAACGACGACCGGAAACGTGGATATCGCTCTGCCTGATGATTCGGCGGTGAAAGCGGAGCTGAAAAGCAATCTCGGCTCTCTCAGCCATGAGCTGATTGATGCGGAAATTTTAAAGGAAAAGAATGATACCATTCAAAAAGAACTGATGCTGGCATCAAATCAAGGCCATGATCAGCATCTCTCGATTTTCTCAGAATCGTTAACAGGAGCCATTAAGCTCAAGCATACTCAGAGGTGATTGGATGAAAAGACTTTACCGTTCAGAAAAAAACCGTAAAATCGCTGGCGTCGTCGGCGGTTTGGCGGAGTACGTCAATATGGATGCGTCGCTTTTACGCATTATCACCGTTGTATTAGCGCTTGTCACGAGCGGAATCGTGCCGATTGTATATATTATCTGGTGTTTTGTTGTACCTTTAGAAGGAGATTTGAAATAAATGATCAAATGGGCAGTCAGCATTTTAGTAAATGCTTTATTATTAATCGTTATCGCGGGATATTTTGATTCCGTCCATATCAGCAGTATCGGAGCGGCTGTCATCGCCAGTGTGATTCTTTCTGTGTTAAATGTACTGATCAAGCCGATCATCGTCATATTGACATTGCCCGTCACGGTTGTGACCCTCGGCCTCTTTCTGTTTGTCATCAACGCCATTACGTTAATGATGACCGCAGCCTTGATGGGAGACAGCTTTCAGATTGATGGGTTCGGCACTGCCATTTGGGCATCCGTCGTGCTGTCCGTTTTCCACTTGCTGATCCAAAAAGGCATATTGGAGCCGCTTAGAAAAAGGTAAAAAACGAGCTGTCCCGAGAGGGCAGCTTTTTTATGTGTGATTTACATAAGCGGCAGCCTCCTGACGCAACATAATGCATAGGGAGGTAATGAGATGAAACTTGTGATGACGCTCTTTTTTCTGATTGGTTTGCTTTGTGTGAGTCCTTCTGCGGATGCGGCGCGCAAAGAATCGGCAATCCCCGTGAATCAGCAGGAATTCGGACAGCCGCCTCATTACATACCGCTTCTGGAGAATCCTCCCCAAATCGAAGTAAAGGCGGAAATGAAAAGAAACCTGTTCATACAGGCTCATGTACGGAATGCTGACTATCAAGCGTTTTCGGCGTTTCTTTTTTATAAACAAAGCAATGAGCTGGGATTTAAAATGGTGCCGATGGAGCCCGCGCCAGGCGCAATCCGGCTGTTTACGGCCCAGGTTTCAAAGCGGGATATTTGGAATGGAGAATTGGAATATTACCTCGTTTTCACCAACGGCAGACAGCGGGCGGAATCGGAGAAAAAGCGGCTGAAGCTGGACGGCTATCAAGCCGATTTGAATCATATTCCCGAGCTGATGATTACGGAGCTTGCGGTTGAAACGAAAAATGAAGACGGCGCTGATGCCTATGAATTTATCGAGGTGTATAACACGACGGACAGACCCATTCATTTTAAAGACTATCACATCCGCTACCGCTATCCGAAGGAAGGGCCGGAATCAGATATGATATGGAGGCCGAAAGAAGATACCGTCATTCCGTCAGGCGGGACTTACGTGTTTTGGCTGAGACGCGCCGCATCAGAACTGACGATAGATGATTTCAATCGCTATTACGGCACACGCCTGAAGGAGGGAGAACATCTCGCCGTCATCGAAGGGACGGACGGAATGTCCAACGGCCGCCCGCGTACGGTGGTGCTGTCGGCAAATACCGGAAAGGGTATCGCCTCAGCGCATTACCGGAAACACGCTTTCCGCCGGCTGACTTCTTTGCTGTACAAATATCCGCTGAACGGAACGGGAGAATTGCTGAGGATCTCCACGAGCGAGCATAAGCCGTCACCGGGCTCTGTTTTTCAGGCGCAGATCCCGCAGCAGAAAAGGGTGATAAAACCCGACAAGGAAAAACCGGTCATCGAAGACCTTACAGACAGAAAGCCCGTCCGGCCCGCTGAAAGCATTGAATTAAAGGCTGACATAAAAGACAAAAACCTTGTCAAAACAGCCGCGTTTTATTACCGGACCAATGAGAAAAAACCATTCAAACGAATTCTGGCCGAAAAAGACCGCAACGACAGCTTATACCATCACATTCTTTATTCCCCGGAGCTGCTCGGCCAGGATCAGCTTGAGTATTATATCGCAGCCAGTGATGGAGAAAATGAAGCAAAAACGCCCGTCAAGATGATTGACATTGAACAGACGAGCAAATCACACGGACTCAGAATGAATGTTGAACCCGAAGATACGATATCCGGCACCTATCTGCTCAAAGCGACTTCCGACGTCAGCGCCGATAAGATCAAGCTGTGGATTGACGGCAAGCGGCAGGAGACCCGGCCGGCGCTGGAAAAAGAGGTCTATTTCGCCTTCGATGCCCGGAAAACGAATCTTTATTTTCAAAACACCGTCATAATGGAAAATGAGGTGCTGCACATTTTTGACGATCCGTCTCACCGCTACAGAACGCACTCGGTTCTCCTTCCGGAACGTCTGCTGCAAAAAGGGGGCAAAACACAGAAAGTATCCATCCGTTCGGGCTCAAAGGTTTCTCCGTATGACACGGGAGAGAATCGGGATGATTTTGTGGTGAAACATGCCCGTCTGGTGCTTTCGGATGGAACGGTGATCAAAGACGGGAAGACGGATCCGGCTGAGCAGCTGTTTATCGGTGACGGCAGGCGGGCGAATCAGCAGAAGACCTTCTCATTCAGCCTGCCGGATCATTTGTTTACGTCACGGCTGCTGCCGTGGAACACGGCGAAGCTTTCTGAAGGCTATCACCATATTTTTGTTAGCGACGGTGAGGAGCAGCTGAGCCAATCTGTGCGGGTGGACAATACGGGGCCGAAGATTGTCCCGGGTATCAAAGAAGGAGCGGCGCTGAAAGGTAATGTTGAGCTGAATGCGGACATCCGTGACAAATGGAGCAAAGTGGAAGAGGTCAAAGCGTTTTTGGACGGAGAAAGCATTACGCTCCCGCATCACACGTCATCAGCCGATCTCAAGCCCGGAAAACATACCCTTACCATCATTGCGGCAGACCTTGCCGGAAATGAAACAACGTCCGTCCGCACCTTCCATATCAAACGGGAGGAGCCGAACCAGCCGGAGCTTGCCGATCAAAAAATCGGCGCCCACAAAGCAAAGCTGTCCGTCCGGGTAAAAGACCCGACGAAGGATGACATGAATGTATCATTTTATCGCGGCTTCCGTTATACCGCGCGGAATCCGGGCAGCGTGAAAGTGTATAAACACGCCTCATTAACGGAACCGCCGAGGGGCATAAAAGAAAATGAAATGCCGTTTACCCTGCCGGAAATGAACCGCATCTCGGCAAATGACGGAAAAACCGTATCGACGGAAAGTATGGAGCGTTTTCCTTATCACCGATTCGAAGTCTCTGTTGACCCGTCTATCGACGAAACGGATTTGGCCGAGGCGGTCTGGAAAGGAAGCTCTCTGCCCGGCCGAAAGGTAACCATGTATATTTGGAATTACCGGACAAGCCGCTGGCAGGAGGCGGACAGCGTTCTTGCCAAAGATAAAAAGCCGTTTACATTAAAAGCCGCCGTTTCCGCAGCGGATGCGGTGAAGAACTCAAAAATGAATGTCATCGTGCAGGATCAAATACCGGCGAAAGGCAATTACACGTTTGTCTGGATGTCGGATACACAGTATTACGCACAAGGACACCCGCACATTTTTGACAAAATGACGGAGTGGATCAAAGAAAATAAGGAAAAGCACAATATTAAATATGTCTTTCATACCGGTGATATCGTCGATGATTCAATGGTGATGAAACAGTGGAAAAACGCCGATCACTCCATGCGGACGCTTGACAAGGCGGGGATTCCGTACGGAGTGCTTGCCGGCAATCATGACGTCGGCCATAAAGACGGCACATACCGAACCTTCGGGGATTTCTTCGGGAGCCGCCGGTTTGAACAGAACATGCATTACGGCGGATCATACAAAAATAACCGCGGACATTATGACCTGCTGTCGGCAAGCGGGAACGATTTTATTATGATCTATATGGGCTGGGGCATTGCGGAACAAGAGATTGACTGGATCAATCAAGTGCTGAAGAGGTATCCGGACCGAACCGCCATCTTATGCTTTCATGAGTACTTGCTTGTGAGCGGAAATCGAAGCCCGATCGGGGAAACGATCTATCGAAAAGTCGTCAAGCCGAATCGCAATGTGGCGATGGTATTAAGCGGCCATTACCATAACGCCATGAAAAAAACCGATGCGCTTGACGATGACGGGGACGGAAAACCGGACCGCCTCGTTCACCAAATTCTGACCGACTACCAGGACGGTCCGGAAGGGGGGCAGGGCTTTATGCGCATGATGCAATTCGATCAGGCCGCCAATCAGGTTCACATGTTCTCCTACTCGCCGTACACGGATGACATCAATTACTATGACACCGATCTGTTCGCTGATAAAGACGAATTCTCAGCAGAAATGGATTTACAGCCTAAGAGGAAAAGGGTGGCGACCGATTATTTTGAATGCAACGTCTATACGAACGAACTGCTCGGTCATAAAAAACATGTAAAAAGCGGAAAAACCGCAAATTGGGTCTGGGACGGCCTGCAGCCTGATTCCGTTTATTACTGGTACACCGTCGTTAAGGACCCGTACAACGGCAAAACAATATCACCGCTGTGGATGTTCAAAACGGGAAATACGCCGTATCGCCCGGCTCCGGATCAGTTTGATTTCAGGCATGCCTCAAACCCATAACGAAAAAAATACAGCCTGCTGATCGCTTCGAAGAAAATCTGACGGTCAGCAGGATTTTTTCTGTGCGTAAATGGCGGCGCCCTGCTGTGATAAGTGCTTTTGACTTTTTTATGTCCCTTTTCTATACTAAAATCGATTGGTTTTCGTAATATGCAGGAGGAAACATAATGAACAGTAAAACCGGGACAAAAGAAAGAATTATTCAAACCTCTGCATATCTTTTTCAGATTCAGGGATACCATGCGACTGGTTTGAATCAAATTATAAAAGAGAGCGGAGCACCCAGAGGGTCTGTGTATCATCACTTTCCAAACGGAAAAGCAGAACTCGCCATTGCGGCGATCAAATATACGGGAAGATGCGTTGAAAAGCAAATACAGAATAGTATGTCTCAATTCGCGGACCCTATAGAAGCGATTCAGCACTTTATTCATGTAACGGCTGAACAGTTTAATGATCCGCAGAATATTGAGGGCGTGCCGGTTGGATTGCTGGCGGGTGAGACCGCTCTGATCAATGAAACGTTAAGGTGCACATGTGTTGAGGTGTTCAAGAAGTGGACGGATGTGTTTGCGGCAAAATTTCTTGAGCATGGGTTTGAACGAGAGGAAGCGGAGAAGCTCGGGGTGACAATCAACTCGATGATTGAAGGCGCAATCATGTTTTCGCTGGCTCATAAAAACAAAGAACCGCTGCTGCTGATTTCAAAGCAGGTTCCGTATATTGTCCGAAACAGAGGGTAGCATTTTATTACTCTTTTCTTTATAAAAAATAGATACCAGAACCACAGCCTCTTCGTTTTGCCAGAGTCATAGAGAACATTCACCGGCTTGATTTGAAAATGGCAGATCAAAAAAACATCTCCAACCCGTAACGGTTGGAGATGTTTCATTTCACCCTGTCCATATAATGCACGAATGTGTAGCGGTCGCCTCTGTAGGCGGATTTGACGTGCTCAAAGGCAGTGCCGTCCTGCAGATAAGTGGTCCGCTTGATATAGAGGACGGGGGCGCCGGGCTGGATACCGAGCAGCTCAGCTTCTTCCTCGGAAGCGGCTCCCGGTTCAAGCTCTTGTTTTGCCCGTGAGATCGGCATCTGATTGTACGCTTCAATATGCTCATACATGGATGATTGAAAATGAGAGGCGTCCAGTTTTCCCGCTTTGTCAAACGGAATGTACGAGGCTTCAATCGCCATCGGGATATCATTTGCCAGCCGGACGCGGATGATTTTATGAAGCGTTGCCGGATAGCCGCATCCCAGGATAGAAGATAATTCTTCCGTCGCCTGAATCAGCTGGTATTCGGCAAGTCTGCTCCCCGGCTTCATGCCCCGGCTTCTCATATCTTCCGTAAAGCTTGTCAGCCCTTGAAGCGGCTGTTCCATCTTCAGTTTGCTGACGAACGTTCCCCGGCCTTTCTGCCTGTATAAAAACCCTTCATTCACCAGATTGGAAAGCGCCTGGCGAACCGTCATTCGGCTGATGCCGAATTGTTCGGCGTATTCCCGCTCCGACGGAAGCAGCGCATCCGCTTTCAGCTCGCCGTTTTTGATTTGTGTTTTTAATTGTTCCATAATCTGAAAGTAAATCGGAATCGGAGATTGTTTATCAATCTGCATAGGTCAAATCCTTTCAATCGCCGCCCGCAGCCTTTTCATCAATCAAGACCGTCACATCCGGATGCGCGTGCAGGGCGGAGGCGGGGAATGCTTCGCTGATGCGCCCGTCCAGAAGCTGCTTCACCGCTTGGGCCTTGCTTTTTCCGGATGCCATGATCAAAATCCGTTTGCCGGACAAAATCGTCCCGATCCCCATTGTCAGGGCTTTTACAGGGACTTGATCAATTGACGGAAAGTACCGCGCATTCGCCTGTCTTGTTTCTTCATTCAGCTCAACGACATGGGTTCGGGATTCAAATGGCGTCCCGGGTTCATTAAAGCCGATATGGCCGTTGTGTCCGATGCCTAAAAGCTGTATATCCGCTCCGCCGAGTGTTTGAATCAATCGGTCATATCGTCCGCATTCGGCATCAAGATCGTCTGCCCGTCCGTCAGGGAGAAAGTGGCGGTCCTTTCGGCTGTCGATATATGCAAAAAAATGTGTATTCATATAATAATGATAGCTGTTTTTGTCCTCGGGAGAAAGCCCTGCGTATTCATCAAGGTTGATCGTCGTGACATTCCGGAATGACAAGCCTTCTGAGCGGTGCATCCGCACAAGTTCTTTGTATACGCCTTCAGGAGTGCCTCCCGTCGCAAGGCCGAGAACGGCATCCGGCTTTTGTTTCACTGTTTCAGCAATAATCGATGCGGCTTTTTCACTTAATTCTTCATAATGTCTGCATGTGATAACGTTCATGTCCAATCACCCTCCCTTGAGATATATGCGGTGTTTCCTCGGCAAATCGTGGCCAGCACGCCGCACTGTCCGTCCGTCAGAACAACGTCGGCGTCTTTTCCTTCCGCGATGCTTCCTTTACGGTCGAATATGCCGAGGCGGCGGGCCGCATTTGCCGATGTCATATTTGCTATATCCAGCCATGAGCAGTTTGTAAACCTGCGCATGAGCGCCGCGCCTTCATTCATTTTTAAAATGGAACCGGCCAGCGTCCCGTCAGAGAGAAGCGCCGTGTCCCCGCGAACGGTGACTTTTTGTCCGCCGAATTCATATTCTCCGTCCTTAAGCCCTTTTGCCCGCATGGAGTCTGTAATCATGATCAGGTTTTGGCTTCCTTTCGCCAAATAGGCAAGCTTAACGGCCAAAGGATGGGAATGAATGCCGTCGGTGATCAGCTCCGCCGTGATGCGGCCGCAGGCGAGAGCCGTACCGATGCCCCCCGGCTCACGGTGATGAAAGGAGCTCATGGCATTGAAGAGGTGCGTCATATGCACTGCTCCGGCATCCGCCGCTTTTTGTAAAAGCTCGGCTCCCGCGTCTGTGTGTCCCATTGACGGGATGATGTTTTGGTCTTTTAAATAACGGATCAGGCTGAAATCAGGATCTTCTTCCGGCGCAAGCGTCACAATTTTGATCAGCCCTCCCGAGAGCCGCTCCCATTTCTGAAAGAGCCCGGCATCAGCAGGAGTAATCCATTGTTTCGGCTGTGCTCCCGCCTTTTTCGGAGAGACAAATGGTCCTTCTAAATGAATGCCGATCAACTCAGCGCCTTTTTGGGCCTGCGGTGAGGAAGACGTCCATTCTTTGGCGTTGACGAGCGCTTTTTCAATGTTTTCGTGCTGCTGTGTGATCGTTGTCGCTAGAAAAGAGGTTGTTCCTTCTTCGGGCAGCCGGGCGGACATTGTATCAAGAGCTGCAACATCAGCATCCATCGTATCCGCGCCGTATCCGCCGTGAATATGAATATCAATCATTCCGGGAAGCGCATATGAACCCTCGGGCGCCTTCCATTCCTTCTCATACGTTTCTTGCGGTCTTGTTTTCCCTGCGTAAGTAATGATGCCGTTCTTTATACCGAGAAATCCGTTTCGGATGATTTCTTCTTCTGTTACGATGTCCGCACCGCTGATTAACAAGCTTTCAGCCACTTTAAAACACGCCTTTCTGGTTAGTTGTTAGTTTTATTTTACTCTTTTTCAGACTAGTTATCTAGACCAGTTATGCCGGAATTGTATAAATCTGTTTTGGTTCAGACGGTAAAGTGATAAAATATAACTGTTCAAAGCTCGGAACATCCCAGAACAGGAGGAACATATCTTGGCAAAGGTTCGGACCAAAGACGTAATGGAGCAGTTCCATTTAGAATTGATCAGCGGAGAAGAAGGGATTAACCGCCCGATTACGATGAGTGATTTATCACGGCCCGGTATTGAAATCGCCGGTTATTTTACATATTACCCGAGAGAACGGGTGCAGCTTTTAGGAAAAACGGAGCTGTCATTTTTCGATCAGCTTCCCGAGGAAGATAAGAAACAGCGGATGAAATCGCTGTGCACCGATGTGACGCCTGCTATCATACTTTCCAGAGATATGCCGATCCCGCCGGAGCTTGTAGAAGCTTCCGAGCAAAACGGTGTGCCTGTGCTCAGATCCCCTCTGAAAACAACCAGGCTGTCAAGCCGGCTGACGAATTTTCTTGAGAGCCGTCTCGCGCCGACAACGGCCATTCACGGCGTGCTTGTGGATATATACGGCGTCGGCGTGCTCATTACGGGAAAAAGCGGCGTCGGTAAAAGTGAAACGGCGCTGGAGCTTGTCAAACGAGGCCATCGTCTTGTCGCGGATGACTGCGTTGAAATCCGGCAGGAGGATCAGGATACCCTTGTCGGGAACGCGCCTGATCTGATTGAGCATCTGCTCGAAATCAGGGGGCTCGGCATTATAAATGTCATGACGCTGTTCGGAGCGGGCGCCGTCAGAAGCAATAAAAGAATTACAATCGTCATGGACCTTGAGCTTTGGGAGCAAGGGAAACAATACGACCGTCTCGGACTTGAAGAAGAAAAAATGAAAATCATTGATACGGAAATTACAAAACTGACCATTCCCGTTCGCCCGGGGCGGAATCTCGCCGTTATTATCGAAGTTGCGGCGATGAACTTCAGATTGAAGCGGATGGGCTTAAATGCTGCCGAGCAATTCACGAATAAGCTGGCGGATGTCATTGAGGACGGCGAACAAGACGAATAGGAGTTGGCAATGATATGAATGAAGCAGGAACACCAATCAATCCGATTGCCTTTCAGCTCGGGCCATTATCCGTGCACTGGTACGGAATCATTATCGGCGCGGGCGCGTTATTAGGGCTTTGGATGGCCATGAGGGAGAGTGAAAAGCGGGGGCTGAAAAAGGACATTTTTATTGATCTTGTTCTTTTCGCCATCCCGATCGCAATCATTTGCGCAAGGGCATATTATGTGCTTTTCGAGTGGAGCTATTACTCGGAACACCCCGGGGAAATCATTAAAATTTGGAAAGGCGGCATTGCGATTCACGGCGGATTAATCGGCGCGATCGCAACGGGAATCGTCTTTTCAAAAGTAAGAGGCATCTCATTCTGGAAGCTGGCGGATATTGCCGCGCCGAGTATTCTGCTTGGCCAGGCCATCGGGCGCTGGGGGAACTTTATCAACCAGGAGGCTCACGGTGAAGCGGTCAGCCGGTCATTTTTGGAAAGTCTGCATCTTCCGGATTTCATCATTAATCAGATGTACATAGACGGACAATATTATCACCCGACGTTTTTGTATGAATCGCTGTGGAGTTTTGCGGGCGTCGTGATTCTGCTTCTGCTCCGCCGCGTGAACCTGCGCAGGGGCGATCTGTTTTTGACGTATGTGATCTGGTATTCGATCGGCAGATACTTTATTGAGGGAATGCGGACGGACAGCCTGATGCTTACGAGCCAGCTTCGGATCGCGCAGGTCATTTCCATTGTGCTGATTGTACTTGCGATTATTTTAATGATTTTCAGACGCATGAAGGGGTATGCTGATAAGCGGTATGCCGACACGGACTGACGCCTGAAATCGGAAAGGACATAAGATGACTGATAAACGTGTAACCGCCATTTTATTTGATCTAGACGGCACGCTGATTGACACGAATGAACTGATTATCGCTTCTTACCTTCATACGCTTGATCATTATTGCCCGGGGCAGTTCAAAAGGGAAGATGTGCTTCCGTTTATCGGCCCGCCTCTGTATGAAACGTTTTCAGGCATTAATGCTGAAAAGTGCGATGAGATGATCAGCATGTACAGAGCATTCAACCATGAAAAGCACGATGAGCTCGTCACGGAGTACGAAACGGTTTATGAAACGCTGGATGAATTGAAAAAAGGGGGATATCAGCTCGGTATTGTCACCACAAAGCTGAGGGATACAGTCAATATGGGATTGAAGCTGACAGGTATCGGGGCGTTTTTCGATACTGTCGTCACGCTTGATGATGTAAAGCATCCGAAGCCTGACCCCGAGCCTGTGCGGCTTGCTCTCGGCCGGCTTGGGTGCGATCCGTCGGAAGCCATAATGGTCGGTGACAATTATCACGATGTCATGGCGGGCAAAAACGCCGGCACGAAAACAGCCGGCGTCGCGTGGACGATTAAAGGCGCACAGACGCTTTCCGCCTATGAACCCGATTATATGCTCGAGAAAATGAGTGATTTATTGCACATCACCGGAGTGAAGTAATCCGTGAGAAAAACAGACCGCCATCCGGTTTCAGGTGCAAATTCATTGTGGCATGTTTATCAGACGGTTCCCTTTCTGAAGGTGATGAAAAATTTCATCATCATTCAGATCGCAAGGTATACGCCGTTTTTAAGCGTGAAAAACTGGCTGTACCGAACCTTTTTGAAAATGAATGTCGGAAAACAGACGTCATTCGCGCTGATGGTGATGCCGGATATCATGTTTCCCGAAAAAATCACTGTCGGAAAAAACAGCATCATCGGCTACAATACGACGATTTTGGCTCATGAATATTTAATACATGAGTACCGGACCGGTTTTGTCACAATCGGTGACGAGGTGATGATCGGGGCAAACACAACGATTCTGCCCGGCGTCACCATCGGGAGCGGAGCCGTTGTATCAGCCGGCACGCTGGTGCACAAAGATGTCCCGGCCGGGGCGTTTGTCGGAGGAAATCCGATGCAGGTGATCTATACGGACGAAGAAATGAAAAAACGAATGGAAAACCCCGCTGATTAACGTCAGCGGGGTTTTTTTATGACTTGATCACAATGGCCTGGCTGCCCATCTGCTTCCAGGCTTTTTCAAAGTCAGATCGGTCTGTTTTTCTGTTTTTATAGCCGTAAGGATCATTAACGTATACATAATCGTGATCATAACCGGTGACGGCTACGCTATGCATGCTGAACGTAATGTCGATTTTTCCGTTCGGCGTATTCCAAGTCTGCATATTATCAACCGGCTTAAAGGATGTGGTGGTAATCACCCAGACCGGCCGCCCTTTTTCAAGCTGGCGGTACACTGAAGAAATGTCTTTTCCCGTCAGGTCGTATACTTTGTTTCCCGCATATTCTTTGGCGAGTTTATCAATCGGCTCATGATAAACGCCTAAACCCGGGCCGTTTTCCATATCTCCGGCAAATCCTTCATTCGGATCTCCCTTCAGCCCGCTGCTGTATGTGAGCGGAACTTTATTGATTTTATCCGCCAATGTATTTTTTGACACATGATATCCGGCATTGTTCAAAATCATGGCAAGGCTTGTCACCTCACAGCCATTGTACAGTCTGGGAGAATCCATCTGTCTGTACAGAACGACATTCAGCGGTGACGCGCTCCCTTTTAACGGTGTTTTCTCATCAGGCTCGTCGGACTGCTGATTAAAAAAATTCAAATGAATATCGTTTGTATAGATGTTATACCCGAGATAGACAAGGATGGCTGTCAGAATCAGCACACATAATGTTCCAAGCGTCTTCATTATTACTCTCCCTTGTTCTGATGAAGCTATTCTATGTATTATAGCACTTCTGCTCAATATGATTCGATCGTTCCGATATGTTTACAGGTTTGTTCATTCTTTAGCCATGTTTATGGAAAAGAATAGGCGTACATTGGGCGTTGCAATTCATTCTTTTATCTGCTAACATATTATCATATTAGCGAACTAAAGGATTCGGAATTTTCCTTCAGACAAAGCGGAGGTGTAAAAGGCAAATGTTTATGTTTGAGAAACCGCATGGCATGAGAGATACGCTGCCCGGTTTATACGAAGCCAAGAAAAAAGTCCGTTTCACACTGACGGATTTAATTGATAAATGGGGTTATCAGTTTATGGAGACGCCGACCCTGGAATTCTATGAAACAGTAGGCGTCCAGTCAGCCATTGAAGAACAGCAGCTGTTTAAGCTTCTCGATCAGGACGGAAAAACGCTTGTGCTTCGGCCTGACATGACCGGACCGATTGCCAGGGTGGCGGCGTCTAAGCTGCACAAACACAATCATCCGCTCAGAGCGGGGTATGCGGCAAACGTCTACCGCGCTCAGGAGCGGGAAGGCGGACGTCCGGCCGAATTCGAACAGGTCGGCGCGGAGCTGATCGGCGACGGATCAACAAGCGCGGACGCCGAGGTGATTGCGCTGGCGGCCGGCGCTTTGAAAAACGCGGGATTGCACCGATTTAAAATCGCGATCGGCCATGCCGGACTCGCTGATGAGCTGTTTGTCGAGGTGCTGGGCAATGCCGAGCGGGCGGATGTTCTGCGGCGCTTTCTCTTTGAAAAGAATTACGTGGGATACAGGGAACATGTCAAATCGCTTCCGCTTTCTTCAATAGACAAAAGCCGGCTGCTCGCACTTCTGGAATTGCGAGGCGGGAAAGAGATCTGCGCCAAGGCGGAGGAGATCATCGGCATCTCCGGACAAAGCTTGATTCAGGAGCTGGAAGACCTGTGGGACATTCTTGAGGATTACGGGTGTGCCGAGCATATTCGCCTTGATCTGAATATGGTCAGCCATATGAGTTATTACACGGGAATTTTATTCGAAGTGTACGCGGCAAATGTCGGTTTTGTCATCGGAAGCGGCGGACGCTATAACAATCTTCTCGGCCATTTCGGCAGTCCCGCTCCCGCCACGGGTTTCGGGCTCCGTATCGACAGGCTGATTGAAGCGCTCGGCATCCAGGAAGAAACTAGTGAAGCGGACGCCGTGATTTTCAGCAAGGAGCAGCGGGCGCAGGCCATTTTATTCGCGGAGGAAGAAAGGGCGAGAGGCAGAAAAGTCGTCCTGCAGGATCTGGCGGGCATTGAAAATATCGATCATATGACAAAATCATTCGCAAACGTCACATACTTTATCGGTGCCAGAAAGGAAGAGCAGAATGGGTAAGGTACTCACAATGGCAATGCCAAAAGGACGGATATTCGAAGAAGCGGCCGGGTTGCTGCGGCAGGCCGGGTACAGGCTGCCCGAGGAGTTTGAAGAATCGAGAAAGCTGATCATTGACGTTCCTGAAGAAAATCTCCGCTTTATTCTGGCAAAGCCGATGGATGTGACGACTTATGTCGAGCATGGCGTCGCTGATGCCGGTATTGCCGGAAAGGATGTCATGCTTGAGGAAGAGCGTGACGTGTATGAGGTGCTCGATCTGAAAATCAGCAAATGCCATCTCGCCGTTGCGGGGCTTCCCGGAGCGGATTGGAACGGAGTCGCCCCGAGGATTGCGACGAAATATCCGAATGTTGCGTCAAGTTATTTCAGAGAGCAGGGCGAGCAGGTGGAAATCATTAAGCTGAATGGTTCGATTGAATTGGCGCCTTTAATCGGGCTTGCTGACAGAATCGTAGATATCGTATCAACCGGGCGGACATTAAAGGAAAACGGTCTCGTTGAATCAGAACATATTTGTGACATCACATCGCGTTTTATCGTCAATCCGGTCAGCTACCGCATGAAGGATGATGTAATCGACGAAATGGCGGCCAGGCTGGCCAAGGTTGTGGAAGGAGAAACGGCACAATGAAAATAACCGCAGTAAATAGGAGCGAGCGGTTCTCACTGAAGCGTTCCATCGACAGCGGAACCGAAGAGCAGCGGAAAATCGTCAGGGGGATTATTGAAGACGTCAGACAAAACGGTGACAAAGCCGTTTTGGCCTATACAAAAACATTTGACGGCATCAGCCTGAACCAAATGGCCGTGAGCGCAGAGGAAATCACCGAGGCATACCGTCTGCTTGATGATCAGCTGCTAAAAGTGATCAGACAGGCGATTGCAAATATTAAAGAATATCACGAACGCCAACTGCAATCTTCTTGGTTTTACCATCGCAAAGACGGCACGATGCTCGGGCAGAAAATAACGGCGCTCGATTCCGCGGGCGTATATGTGCCGGGCGGGACGGCCGCTTATCCGTCTTCCGTTTTAATGAATGTCATCCCCGCTCTCGCTGCGGGAGTGGAACGGATCGTTCTCGTCAGTCCTCCGGGAAAAGACGGCGGCCTTTCACCGGGCGTTCTGGCGGCGTCGTCTGAGCTGGGCATAAAGGAAATTTACAAAGCGGGAGGCGCGCAGGCGATTGCCGCGCTCGCTTACGGAACCGAAACGATACAGCCTGTTGATAAGATCACGGGCCCCGGAAATATATTTGTGGCGCTCGCAAAGCGCGAAGTCTTCGGCGTTGTGGATATTGACATGATTGCCGGCCCCAGTGAAATCGTGGTTCTGGCAGACGATACGGCGGTGCCCAAAGAAGTCGCCGCTGACCTGCTTTCACAGGCCGAACACGATACGCTCAGCTCAAGCGTGCTTGTCACCGATTCACGGAAGCTTGCCGAAGCCGTATCAGATGAGGTGAATAAACAGCTTCAGACGCTGCCGCGCAAAGAAATCGCCGAAGCGTCGATCAGGGATCACGGCCGCATTTATATCGCGGAATCAATGGAAGATGCGGTGGACACGGTGAATGCGCTGGCGCCCGAGCATTTAGAAATCATGACGCATTCGCCGGAGGCTTTGCTTGGAAGCATCCGACACGCGGGGGCGATTTTCTTAGGACGATACAGCGCTGAACCGGTCGGCGATTATTTTGCCGGACCGAATCACGTTTTGCCGACAAACGGAACGGCGCGGTTTTCAAGCCCGTTGAATGTAACAGATTTTCAAAAGAAATCGAGCATCATCTCATACAGCCGGAAGGCATTTGAAACACACGCGGACAGCATTTCCGCCTTCGCGAGACTGGAAGGGCTTGAAGCGCACGCAAGATCGATTGAAGCGAGAAACGGAGGAATGACCGATGAGAAAAGCGGAACGCGCCAGAACAACAAATGAGACGGATATTAAGCTGGCTTTCGAAATAGACGGAGAAGGAAAAGCCGACATCAGCACGGATGTGCCGTTTATGACTCACATGCTTGATTTGTTCACAAAGCACGGGCAATTCGATTTAACTGTTGACGCAAAAGGCGATACGGAGATAGATGATCACCATACGACTGAAGATATCGGCATCTGTTTAGGGCAGGCTTTTTTGGAGGCGCTCGGTGATAAAAAAGGGATCAAACGATACGGATCAGCGCTAGTACCGATGGACGAAGCGCTCGCCCAAGTCGCCGTAGATCTGAGCAACCGGCCGCACCTTGAGATGCGCGCTGCATTTCCGCAAGCGAAAGTCGGAACGTTTGATACCGAGCTGGTACATGAATTCCTATGGAAACTGGCGCTGGAAGCGAGAATGAATCTGCACGTCATCGTTCATTACGGCACGAATACTCATCATATGATAGAAGCCGTGTTTAAGGCGCTTGGCAGAGCGCTTGATGAAGCGTCATCCATTGATCCGCGCGTCAAGGGTGTACCGTCTACGAAAGGAATGCTGTAAATGATCGGTGTAATTGATTACGGTATGGGCAATTTATTCAGCGTATCGAAGGCGCTGGAACGCGTCGGCGTCCCGTATGTCGTATCAGAACGGCCGGAAGAGCTTGAAAAAGCGGATGCTTTTATTCTTCCCGGTGTCGGATCATTCAGTGATGCCATGGACAATTTACGCAGCACGAAGCTTGATCAATTCATACACCGTATGGTTGACGAGGGTAAGCTGTTCCTCGGCATCTGCCTCGGCATGCAGCTCATTTTCGAAGAAAGCACCGAAAATGGCACTGCAAAAGGACTTGGTTTATTAGCCGGAAAAGCTGTGAGACTCAAGGACAGAGATGCCGAAGGAAACAAGCTGAAGGTGCCGCATATGGGCTGGAATCGGCTGACGTTTCACCAAACGTCTCCTTTGCTTTCGGAAGCGGCGGAAGGCTTCGTTTACTTTGTCCATTCCTATTATATAGACGGGATGGAAGACGGCGATCTTTTGGCAAGCGCTGAGTACGGCGTTCGGGTTCCGGCGGTCGTCGGGAAGCGCAATGTCTTCGGAGCACAGTTTCATCCGGAAAAAAGCGGCACGGCCGGAATGGCGATCTTAACACAATTTACAAAAATGGCGGCAGAACAGAAGGTGAAGAAATGAACGCTTTTACATTATATCCGGCAATCGATATGAGAAACGGCAAATGCGTCCGCCTCATCCAAGGCGATTACGGCAAGGAAACGATATACGGTGACTCTCCTTTAGACATGGCGGCGCAATTTGCACAAGAAGGTGCCGAGTGGATTCATCTCGTGGACCTTGACGGCGCGAAAGCAGGCAGGAAAGTAAACGACAGACATGTTCTTGACATTGCGCGGCAGCTTGATGTCAAAGTCGAGATCGGCGGCGGGATCCGTTCTGAAGCGGATGTGTACGGTTATTTATCACAAGGCGTTGATCGCGTCATTCTCGGCAGCTCGGCCGTATCCGATCCGGCATTCGTGAAGAGCATGCTGAAACAATATGGCGGCAAAATCGCGATCGGCCTTGATGCAAGAAACGGATATGTCTCGACGGAAGGCTGGCTGGAAACATCCTCGCTAAGGGCGGACGATCTGGGCCGTGAATTGGCGGCCGAAGGAGCGGAAACCTTCATTTTCACGGATATTGCAACTGACGGCATGCTGTCAGGACCGAACATCGAAAGCACCGTTCAGCTCGCAAAAGCAACGGGAAAAACCGTCATCGCTTCAGGCGGAGTCAGCTCAGTCGCCGATCTCAAAGCACTGGCCCGCTTCAAAGACGCCGGCGTATCGGGAGCGATTATCGGAAAAGCGCTGTATACAAAACAATTTTCATTGGCTGAAGCGCTCAGCGGGGTGAAGGACGCATGATCACGAAACGAATCATTCCGTGTCTCGATGTGAAAGAAGGACGCGTCGTCAAAGGCATTCAATTTCTCGGGCTGAAAGATGCGGGCGATCCTGTCGAGCTGGCCGAAGCCTACGACAGGGAGGGCGCTGACGAACTTGTTTTTCTCGACATTTCCGCCTCTCACGAAGGCCGCAAGACGATGACAGACGTCGTAGAACAGGTTGCGGCAAAACTGGCGATTCCGTTTACGGTCGGAGGCGGAATCAATCAATTAAGCGATATGAAACGAATGCTTCGCGCCGGCGCTGATAAAGTATCCGTTAATACAGCGGCCGTCCTCCGCCCCGAGCTGATTACGGAAGGAGCGGATTTTTTCGGCTCACAATGCATCGTAGCGGCGATTGACGCAAAGTATGACGAAGATTCGGATTGCTATAAAGTGTACACTCACGGCGGCAGAAAGAAAACCGAGTGGGAAGTCACGGCCTGGGCAAAAGAAGCCGTCAGCCGGGGAGCGGGTGAAATCCTGCTGACAAGCATGGACGCAGACGGTGAGAAAACAGGCTTTAATCATACGCTCACACAGCTTGTCACACGTGCCGTCCCGGTGCCCGTCATTGCGTCAGGGGGAGCCGGCAGCGCGCGCCATATGCTTGAAGCCTTCACGATCGGTGAAGCGGACGCCGCGCTTGCAGCTTCCATTTTCCATTATAAAGAGACATCTATAAAAGAAGTGAAAGATTATATGAAGAAACACGGGGTGAATGTGAGATGAAACGGGCAGATGAACTGCGGTTTGACGAGGCCGGACTGATTCCCGCCATCGTACAGGATGCGGCAAGCAAAGAAGTGCTGACACTGGCTTATATGAATCGTGAATCCTACGAAAAAACGATAGAAACGAAAGAAACCTGGTTTTACAGCCGTTCACGGCAGGAGCTGTGGCATAAAGGAGCGACGTCGGGGAATACCCAAAAGGTGAAAGCCATCCGTTATGACTGCGATCAAGATGCCCTCATCGTGCTTGCGGAGCCCTCAGGACCCGCCTGCCATAAGGGAAGTTACAGCTGCTTTTCTCCGGAAAAAGCGGACGCGCAGGACCGTTTCGGCATCTTAAATGAACTGGAAAGCGTTATCGCCAAACGGCAGGCGGAGATGCCTGACGGAGCCTACACAACGTATCTGTTTCGGGAAGGCGTCGATAAAATCCTCAAAAAAGTCGGCGAAGAAGCCGCAGAGGTTATTATCGCCGCGAAAAACCGCGACCATGAAGAATTAAAATGGGAAGCGGCGGATTTGCTGTATCATTTGCTCGTTCTTCTGCGTGAGCAGTCGCTTCCTTTGGACGACGTGCTTGACGTCCTTGCGAAACGCCATTCAGCATCTGAGTAAAACAAACCTCACGGAGAGATCCGTGAGGTTTTTAATCTGTCAAACTTAAACATTCAATTAAATATTCCTTATTTCCGCAACCGGAGGCAGATGAATTTGATAATATTGACTAATAGAGTTTATTTTGGTTTTTGTCAAAAATATACGTTTTGTTCATATTCCGTTCATGCACATCCGTTATAGTATAAACAGTGATATAGGAGGAAAACATATGCCGAATAAACAACCAAAACCTAAAGGGAAATTCAGCTCATTCTTTTCATTAGTCAAAAAAACAAAACCATCATACGGTATGCTGGCCTTCGCGCTGTCTCTCAGTATTGTGACAACGCTCGTCAGCCTGCTGATTCCGCTCTTGACAAAGCAGCTCGTTGACGGCTTTTCCATGTCGTCGCTGTCAGGCGTGCAAATCGGAATCATCGCAGCCGTGTTTATCGTACAGGCCGCATTAAGCGCCTACGCCACCTACGCCCTGAACTACAGCGGCCAGAAAATCATCTCGGGACTGCGTGATTTGTTGTGGCAGAAATTAATTAAACTGCCCGTCTCTTATTTTGACAAAAACGCCACGGGAGAAACGATCAGCCGTGTCACCAATGACACAATGGTGGTAAAAGAGCTGATCACAAACAATATCAGCGGATTTATTACCGGAATCATTTCCGTTATCGGGTCACTGACGATCTTATTTTTCATGAACTGGAAGCTCACATTGCTCGTGCTGATCGTCGTGCCGCTGGCTGCGGTGATTTTAGTGCCGATCGGCCGGAAAATGTTTAAAATTTCTCGGGAAACACAGGATGAAACGGCGAAATTCACCGGATTATTAAACCATATTCTCCCGGAAATCAGGCTTGTAAAAGCGTCAAACGCTGAAGAAGCGGAATACGGACGCGGAAAAGCAGGCATCATGGCGCTCTTTAAACTCGGGCTGCGTGAAGCGAAGGTGCAGTCGCTCGTAGGCCCGCTTATTACACTTGTATTAATGGCGGCGCTGGTCGCTGTCATCGGGTACGGCGGGATGCAGGTGTCATCCGGTGAATTGACAGCCGGCGCACTCGTTGCCTTTATCCTGTATTTGTTTCAGATCATTATGCCGATGGGCCAGATCACTTCATTTTTCACACAGCTTCAAAAATCCGTCGGCGCAACGGAACGGATGATTCATATTCTTGCAGAAAAAGAAGAAGATATCCAAACCGGAAAAGCCATTGAAAACGCGGATCAGCCGATTAGGCTTGAACAAGTCTCATTCGGCTACAAAACAGATCAAACCATCTTAAAAGACATTACGGCTACGATTGAGGCCGGCAAAGTCACCGCGATCGTCGGACCGAGCGGCGGCGGAAAAACAACGTTATTTAAGCTGCTTGAACGATTCTACAATCCGACTGCGGGCAGCATCCTGCTCGGAAATGAACCGATTGATACGTATTCCCTTGAGTCATGGCGGGAGCATATCGGCTACGTGTCGCAAGAAAGCCCGTTAATGTCAGGCACCATCCGCGACAATATCTGCTACGGATTAAAACGCGAAGTGACCGATGAGGAACTGAGGCAAGCGGCTGACATGGCCTACGCCCTGCAATTTATTGAAGACTTACCGAAGAAATTTGAAACCGAGGTCGGTGAGCGGGGAATTATGCTGTCAGGCGGACAGCGCCAGCGCATCGCCATTGCCAGAGCTCTCCTTCGCAACCCGAGCATTCTGATGCTTGATGAAGCGACATCAAGTCTGGACAGCCAATCTGAAAAATGGGTGCAGCAGGCGCTCGAAGTCTTAATGGAAGGGCGCACCACGATTGTGATCGCCCACCGTTTATCCACGGTTGTGGATGCAGATCAGCTTCTCTTTGTCGAACAGGGTGAAATCACCGGACGGGGCACACACCATGAATTAATGGCATCCCATTCGCTGTACCGCGATTTTGCGGAGCAGCAGCTGAAGCTGAATGCCGACTTAGAAAACAAAGCTGTGTAAAGCAAGACTTTATGAATAGAAAGCAGCTGAAAAAGCTGCTTTTTATTTTGCAGACGGAGTCCTGTTCATACGGGTGTACGGTCGGTAACGATGAAGAGCCAAGCCATAAGCGTGTATGCCGGTACAGGAGACAATGAAAAAATAAGACGGCTTATAAACATCATGTCGATTCGTGAAAAGAAAAAATCAGAGGGAGGGATTTTCATGGCTGTCATATTGGTTGCGGATGACGACCGCCATATCCGTGAGCTTGTCCGCCTTATGATGGAGCAGAGCGGTTTTGACGTCGCAGAAGCGGAAGACGGGGAAGCGGCGGTGCGGCTGATCGAATCAGCACCTATAGACCTCATCATACTGGATGTGATGATGCCGAAAATGGACGGGTTTGAAGTCAGCGAAGCCGTCCGCAGCTTTACGGACATTCCGATTTTGATGCTGACGGCAAAAGGCGAAACGCTGGACAAAGTGCAAGGTTTTACTTCCGGAGCGGATGATTATCTCGTCAAACCGTTTGAGCCGCTTGAGCTGGAAGCAAGGGTCAAAGCATTGCTGAAACGGTACCGGATCACCGCTGAAAAACTGCTGACCATCGGAACGGTCACATTAGATAAGCAATCCCGCACCGTAACGCGCGGCGGCGGAGCGGGATTGACACTGCCCCGGCGTGAATTTGAGCTTTTATTTAAGCTCGCCGGTTATCCGAATAAGACGTTTTCAAGAGAACAATTAATAGAAGATATTTGGGGCTTTGATTATGAAGGTGACGAGCGGACGGTTGATGTGCATATTAAAAGGCTGAGAGAACGGTTTCCGGAAAAAGACTATCCGTTTGCCATCCATACGGTGCGGGGGCTCGGGTATCGGTTTGTGGTGACAGAATGAAACGGATCTTCAGGACGGCTGGAAAAATCATCATCCTTCTCACCGTCACCGCATTCTTATGGCTGGCGGCTCACCTGATCGTTCAGGGATTCGGTCTCATATGGCCGATTTTGCTTGTGCCGTACGCCGAGCAGATTCTGACGCTTTGGCTTGTTTTCGGCCTGCTGTTTGTAACGATGTTTATTTTTTCAAAGTCAGCACGTGAAAGACATCATGCGATCTGGGATTCGCTGACCGCCACGATCAAGCAAATGTCGAGCGGCAACTTCTCAGCGGCCGCTTCCCGGAAAATGGAGAAGATTGAGCGGAACCACCCTGTGACGAAATTGGCTGATGAACTGTCGACACTCGCCGCGGAACTGAGTGAAATGGAAAAGCTGAAACAAGAATTTATTTCGAACGTTTCCCATGAAATCCAAACCCCGCTCACTTCATTAAAGGGCTACGCGCATCTTCTGAAAAAACCGGATTTATCATATGAGGAGCGGGGGCGCTACTTACACATCATCGAAACAGAAACAGAACGATTATCAAAAATCAGTGAAAATCTGCTGAAGCTCACTGCGCTCGAACGCCAAACCGAACCGATACAAAAAAAACCGTTCCGCATTGACAAACAGCTGCGGCGCACCATATTGACCTGTGAGCCTGAGTGGTCAGCCAAACAGATTGAGTTTCTCATTGATTTACAGGAGTCGTATGTGTACGGAGATGAAGCGCTGCTCAGCCAAGTATGGATGAATCTGATTCACAATGCCGTAAAATTTACCGGTGAAGGCGGCCGCATTTCCGTTAAAATTGCAGATCTGCCGGGAGCGGCGGCTGTCGAAATCGCCGACGACGGAATCGGAATGGAGCCTGAACAGGCGGAGCGTGTATTTGAACGGTTTTATAAAGCGGACAAGGCGAGAAACGCAGGGGGAAGCGGGCTCGGCCTGTCCATCGCCCAAAAAATCGCAGAGCTGCACGGCGGTTCGATAGAGGTTGAGAGCAAGCGCGGCGAAGGAACCCTTTTCCGTGTCATTCTTCCAGCCGAGCCTCGTGAAAAAAACAGCTAAAATCTGGTCGAACCAGCCAGTAAAAAACGAAGCCGATCCTGTCTTTTGAACTATTGAGGTGAAACCGTTTTATGGTATACTACTGACGGTAATACGTATAAAACGGAGGATATTTGTGGGAAAACACACTTCTGAACAGAAAAAGCACGCGCAAATTGTCCAGCTGCTTCAGGATGGACAATATTTTTTTCATAAAGGCTTAAAAGCATATAAAGAGCGGAATTTAAAGCGGGCCAGCAAACTGATTCAGCGGGCCGTCCACCTCGAGCCGAATGATTCCGAAATGCTGTCCCGGCTGGCCGTCATTTATTCTGAAATGGGCCACTACCAGCAGTCAAATGAGCTGTTCGACTTTATTTTGGTGAACCTGAAAGAAGAAATGCCCGAGTGTCATTATTTTAAAGCGAATAATTTCGCGCATTTGGGACTCTTTCAGGAAGCATACAAAGAAGCGGCGGCTTATTCAGATGCCGATCCGGACGGGGAATTCAGCGAAGAGATTGAAAATCTGATGGAGCTTTTGGATTTCGGTGAAGCGGGTGAAGACGAATCGCTCTATGACCAGGATGAGCTGCTGATCAGGCAGGACCGGGCAAAAACGCTTCTTGAGAGCGGCCAGCTTCATGAAGCGGTTGTCATGCTTGAAGAGATTACGGCCGATTACCCCGAGCTTTGGTCTGCATACAACAACCTGGCGCTCGCTTACTTTTACTCAGGCAATGTCACAAAAGCGAAACAGACGGTATTCGAAGTGCTTGAGAAAAATGAAGGCAATCTCCATGCCCTGTGCAACCTCCTTGTATTCTGCTATTACGAGAGAGAAGATGAAAAAGTCGGAGAATTGAGCGGAAAACTCGCCAACGTGTATCCGATTTTATTCGAACAGCGCTATAAGCTGGGAGCGACGCTTGCGCTTGTCGGCAGACATGATCTCGGTTATAAATGGCTCCGTTCTCTTTACAAAAGCGGGTTCGAAGGCGACGACACGTTTTATTATTGGCTTGCCGCCTCAGCCTACGGGACAGGCCGCACAGAATTTGCGGAAACCATTTGGAAAAAGGCCGAAGCCGAATTTCCCGAATCAGACCGGCCCGCGCCTTGGGCGGAGAGGCAGGAACCGCTGCCTGCTTCACTTGAACAGCGGCTTGCCGCCTATTATATCAGCAGCGCTGAAGGAGAGCGGGACCAGCTTGAAAAAGTTCTGACGGCAAAACGCGCCGTTTCACCGTTTGAACAAGATTTCGTCAGACTGCTGCTTTCCGGTGAAAAAGGCGCTTCAGGCGTCTCCGGTGATGCGGTGTTCACGTATCGGACGGTCAAGCTTCTGGAGAAAGCGGAAGCCGACAGTTTAAAAACTGACGTCATGAGCTGCTGGGTTTTTCACGTCATTCAGCACATCCGCGCCGCCGCTGCCGTACAGAATGAGCGGGCATGGGCCGCAGCCATCGCATATGTATGGAAAGAAGCAAACGGCGAAAAAACGACGAAAAAAGAAACGGCAGCCGTTTACGGTATAACGCCGGCAACCCTTTCGAAATACATCAGACAAATAGACGATATATTAGAATAAAACCGATTCTTTCTATATAAAGAGTCGGTTCTTTTTTTATCAGAAAGGGGCAAAACAGAACTTTACCGCCGAAAAAAGAGGTATTCATACGTATTTTTTTGCTTTTCGAATCGAAATCAGGCCGTAATCACCGTTTATTTTGCAAAATATGAGATTTGCAATCACATTGAAATATAACTGTAATAAAAATTGTCGAAACATGATGGTATAATGAGTCTCGTACATAAGAGATTAGTTTATTTTACATGTGCTGTATAATCTATACCAATTTAAAAGATTTAAAGATTCATACATAAAAATCATCAGCCTCACGGGTTTGTGAGGGAGCGTAACTTTGATGTTCATAATAGAATTCCAAATGAGAACAGGTTTAAAGTAAAAGGGAGGAAAGAAAAAGTGAAAAAGAGTTTATTAACACTTGGTTTGGCTTCCGTCATCGGGACAAGCAGTTTTTTGATCCCGTTTACAAAAACTGCATCGGCGGAAACATTAGACAGCAAAAAAGCAAAAATCGAAAGCAAGCAATCTGAGGTGGCTTCAAGCCTTGAAGCAAAAGAAAGAGAATTGTCTAAGCTTCAGGACAAGCAGGCTAAGATTGAAAAAGAACTGAAAGACATTAACGCTAAAGCGTTGGATACAAGCAATAAAATCGAAGATAAAAAAGCTGAAAACGAAAAAACGAAAAAGCAAATTGCTGATTTGAAAAAAGAAATCAAAGAAACAGAAGCGCGTATTGAAAAACGCAATGAAATCCTGAAAAAACGCGTTCGTTCTTTACAGGAAAACGGCGGTTCTCAAGGATACATAGATGTTCTTTTAGGGGCGACAAGCTTCGGAGACTTCATTTCCCGTGCGACTGCGGTATCTTCTATCGTTGATGCGGATAAAGACCTGATCAAACAGCAGGAGCAGGATAAAGCGAAACTCGAAGACGCAGAAGCTGAACTTAATGTGAAGCTGAAAAAAGTTCAAGATGATCTTGCGAAACTCGAGTCTATGCAAAAAGACCTGAACAAACAGCTTGATCAGAAAGACAAGCTTTTCGACGAAGCGAAAAACGGCCAGAAAAAAGCGGCTTCCGCTATCTCTGATTTGAAAAAAGAAGCATCAAAGCTTGCAAACGAAAAAGCTGATACCGAAAAAGAACAGAAGCGCATTAAAGCTGAGCAGGCTGCAGCGGCTGCCCTGATCAAAAAACAGGAAGAAGCGCAAAAAGCTTCTGAAGACCAAAACCAAAAAGATGACAGCCAGCCGGCACCGGCGGTTAAAACTGTGAAAAAAGCAGCTGTTTCAACATCATCTGATGACAGCTCAAGCAAACCGAAGAGCACTTCAGGCGGATCATCTCATAACAGCGGCGGTTCAGATGATTCTGACGGCGGATCTGTTATTTCAAATTCAGGCGGTATTGAAGGCGCGATCAGCGTAGGTTCAAGCCTTGTGGGTCAATCCCCGTACAAATTCGGCGGCGGACGCACTCAATCTGATATTAACAACCGTATTTTTGACTGCTCTTCATTCGTACGCTGGGCTTATGCTAACGCAGGCGTTAACCTTGGACCTGCAAGCGGCACAAACACAGATACATTAATCGGAAGAGGTAAAGCAGTAAGCGCGTCTGATATGAAACGCGGAGACTTAGTATTCTTCAATACGTATAAAACAAACGGCCACGTCGGCATCTACTTAGGTAACGGAACGTTCCTGAACGATAATACATCACACGGTGTATCCATTGATTCTATGAGCAACCCTTACTGGAAGAAAGCATTCAACGGCAATGTAAGACGTGTCGTACAATAATGAATAAGACAAGGGCCTTCTATCCCGGAAGGCTCTTTCTTTATTTGTATACCCGCTCAGGAGCTGCCTAATCACGGTTTTTCAGAAAAATGAGCAAAAAAATAGCGAATTGCCCTCAGATTTAATAGGATATGGGTAAGGAATACGATTGATGGGGATTCTTATCCATATAGGGTGCGCCCCATTTCGAAAAGGAGTGAATCATGGTGTCAGAAGAAAAAATTTATGATGTGATCATTATCGGCGCGGGTCCGGCGGGGATGACCGCTGCTGTTTACACATCACGAGCGAACTTATCCACATTAATGATCGAAAGAGGAATTCCGGGCGGCCAGATGGCCAACACGGAGGATGTTGAAAACTATCCGGGTTTTGAAAGCATTCTCGGCCCTGAACTTTCTAATAAAATGTTTGAACATGCGAAAAAATTCGGTGCGGAATATGCGTACGGCGATATTAAAGAAATCGTTGACGGCAAAGAATATAAAACGGTCAAAGCCGGTTCAAAAGAATATAAAGCGCGCGCCATCGTCATTTCTGCCGGAGCGGAATACAAAAAGATCGGCGTTCCCGGCGAAAAAGAACTGGGCGGCCGCGGCGTATCGTACTGCGCGGTTTGTGACGGCGCGTTCTTTAAAAATAAAGAGCTTGTCGTTGTCGGCGGCGGAGACTCCGCCGTTGAAGAAGGCGTCTATCTGACACGCTTCGCTTCAAAAGTCACCATCGTTCACAGACGTGACAAATTGCGTGCGCAAAGCATTCTTCAGGCGCGTGCCTTTGACAATGAGAAAATTGACTTCAAATGGAACAAAACCGTAAAAGAAATCCATGAGGAAAACGGAAAAGTCGGCAGACTTACTCTTGTGGACACCGTGACGGGAGAAGAAGAAGAATTCAAAGCTGACGGCGTCTTTATTTATATCGGTATGCTTCCGCTTTCTAAACCGTTCGAGAACTTGGGCATCACAAATGAAGAAGGCTACATTGAAACAAACGCTCAAATGGAGACAAAAGTTCCAGGCATTTTCGCCGCGGGAGACATCCGTGAAAAAACGCTCCGCCAGATCGTAACGGCGACAGGCGACGGAAGTATTGCGGCTCAAAGCGTTCAGCATTATGTGGAAGAGCTTGAGGAAACGCTCAAAACCGTTAAATAATCACTGTAATGTTCAGTTTTTGAATCGTTACTGTGTTTTAATTACGCTGTAACATGGGTGAAATACTGATGTTTTAAGATGAATGTAGTAATTGACCCCCTTTTTAATGAATACACTTTGGCACGGATTCCAGTATCCGTGCCCTTTTTTTGCGATTTTCTGTTTTCTGTCAAATAAAAGAAAAGGATGTCGGTGTCTCTGCATTGTGAGAGACATGCCGAAACGGTATAATGAAGAGACGATGATTTGTTGAGAAGGTTAGGTGACGTACTTGTGCAAAGAGTGACAAATTGTGTGCTGCAGACAGATGATCAGGTTCTCCTTCTCCAAAAGCCGAGACGGGGCTGGTGGGTCGCGCCCGGCGGGAAGATGGAAAGCGGCGAGTCCGTCAGAGATTCCGTCATCAGAGAGTACAGAGAAGAGACGGGCATTTATATACTAAATCCGCAGTTAAAAGGCGTGTTTACCTTTATTATTAAGGAACAGGAACAAATCGTGTCAGAGTGGATGATGTTTACTTTCGTCGCCGACTCCTACACGGGGCGGAATGTCGCTGAATCAGAGGAAGGCGTTCTGAAGTGGCATGACGTAAAAGATATCCACAGCCTTCCGATGGCCCCCGGAGACGGGCATATCCTTGATTTTATGATCAAGGGCCAAGGGCTTTTGCACGGCACCTTTACGTATACGCCGGACTTCGAGCTGCTCAGCTATCGTTTAGATCCGCAGTTTATTAAATAAAAGAAAGACCGCAGGGGGGAGAAAGATGAGTATGAATGAAAACCATGATATTCAGCTCGTCATCATTACGGGAATGTCTGGAGCGGGGAAAACCGTCGCCATTCAAAGCTTTGAGGATCTCGGCTATTTTTGCGTCGACAATCTGCCGCCTTCCTTGCTGCCGAAATTTTTGGAGCTGATGAAAGAATCAAGTTCAAAAATGAGCAAGGTCGCGCTTGTCATGGATCTGCGGGGACGCGAATTTTTTGACAGGCTGATTGAGGCGCTGGATGAAATGGCGGAAAATCCGTGGATTACACCGCGCATTCTCTTTTTAGACGCTAAGGATTCCATCCTTGTGACGAGATACAAAGAAACAAGGCGTTCTCACCCGCTGGCCGCTACCGGGCTTCCTCTCGAAGGAATCGCGCTGGAACGCCAGCTGCTTGAAGAATTGAAAGGGCGCTCTCAGCTGATCTATGACACATCGGATATGAAACCGCGTGATCTGCGTGAAAAAATCGTGGCACATTTCGCCACGAACCAAGGTGAAACATTTACAGTGAACGTAATGTCATTCGGGTTCAAATACGGGCTTCCGATAGATGCCGACCTCGTGTTTGATGTAAGGTTTCTGCCGAATCCGTTCTACATTGAAAGCATGAGGCCGCTTACGGGGAAAGATGAGGAAGTGTCATCCTATGTGATGAAGTGGAACGAAACACAAAAGTTTATTGAAAAGCTTGTTGATCTGCTCGGCTTTATGCTTCCGTCTTATAAGCGGGAAGGTAAAAGCCAGCTTGTCATCGCGATCGGCTGTACGGGCGGCCAGCACCGCTCCGTCACGCTCGCTGAATATTTGGCTGACTATTTTAAAAAAGATTTCTATACTCATGTCACTCACCGGGACATTGAAAAGAGAAGCCGGAAATGAATAAGAAGCCGAAAATCGCAATCTTCGGCGGCGGAACGGGTCTGTCCGTGCTGCTTCGGGGGTTAAAGCATAAGCCCGTTGATATTACGGCGATTGTGACAGTTGCTGATGACGGCGGAAGTTCAGGCCGTCTGCGGGATGAACTTCAAATTCCGCCGCCGGGTGACATCCGTAACGTACTGGCTGCTTTGTCAGATGTTGAGCCGCTCGTTGAAAATCTGTTTCAGCACCGTTTCAACAAAGGAAGCGACTTAACCGGACATTCGCTCGGCAATTTGATTTTGGCAGCGATGACAAATATAACCGGTGATTTCTTTCACGCTGTCACCGAAATGAGCAAGGTGCTGAATGTCCGCGGCAGAGTGCTGCCGGCTGCCAACACCAGTGTCGTTCTTCACGCTGAAATGGAGGACGGGCAGGTCGTCTCCGGAGAATCGACAATCCCTTCTTACGGCCAGCGGATTAAACGGGTGTTTCTTACGCCTGAAAAAATTGATCCGCTCCCGGAAACGATTGACGTCATCCGTCAGGCCGATTTAATCATTATCGGTCCGGGAAGCCTGTACACAAGCATTCTTCCGAATCTGCTCGTACCGAAAATCGGAGAGGAAGTCGTCAAGGCTGCGGCCAAAAAAGTATATATATGCAACGTTATGACACAGCCTGGAGAGACGCTGCAATACAGTGCGGCCGACCATGTCAAGGCGCTGAACGATCATATGGAGCAGCCGTTTATCGACACGATCTTAATCAACAATGAGGAGATCCCTGACGAAATCAAAAGCAAATATGCGAAAGAGCTGGCCCGGCCCGTCGACTTCAATGTTGAAAAGCTGAAATCCATGGGGCTTGAGGTCATCAGGGATCAGATTATCACGTATAAAAATGGCGTAATCCGTCACGATACACATAAAGTGGCTTCTCTTCTTGTCGACTTATTAAGGGACTAGAGGCCTTTTGAAATGAGGTGGCTAATATGTCATTTGCATCGGAAACAAAAAAAGAACTGACGAATCTGGAAGTGAAGGACTGCTGCGCCAAGGCGGAGCTGTCCGCGCTGATTCGGATGAACGGTTCCCTGTCATTTTCAAACCGCCATCTCGTGCTTGACGTTCAAACCGAAAATGCGGCGATTGCCCGCCGCATTTATACATTGCTGAAGAAACAATATGATGTATCGGTCGAACTGTTAGTCAGAAAAAAAATGCGGCTGAAAAAAAACAATGTTTATATTGTGCGCTTTTCTGAAAATGCAAAGCTGATTTTAGAGGAATTGAAAATCCTCGGGGAGAACTTTATATTTGAACGGAATATTTCTGAGGAACTGGTGGCGAAACGGTGTTGCAAACGTTCTTATATGAGAGGGGCGTTTTTGGCGGGGGGATCTGTGAATAACCCGGAAACCTCGTCGTACCACTTGGAAATCTTCTCGCTTTATAAGGAACATAACGATTCATTATGCGCGCTGCTGAATGAATTTCATCTGAACAGCAAAACGCTTGAACGGAAAAAAGGCTATATTACGTATTTAAAAGAGGCGGAAAAAATCACTGAATTTCTGAATGTCATCGGCGCTCACAATTCACTGCTGCGCTTTGAAGATGTGCGGATTGTCAGAGATATGAGAAACTCAGTGAACCGCCTCGTCAATTGTGAAACAGCAAACTTAAACAAAACCATCGGGGCTTCTCTCAGACAGGTGGAAAATATTAAATACATTGATGAACGGATCGGTCTTGAAGCGCTGCCGGAAAAGCTTCGCGAAATTGCGCAGCTGCGGATTGATTATCAGGAGGTCACGCTGAAAGAACTGGGGGAAATGGTTGCAAGCGGGAAAATCAGCAAATCCGGCATCAATCACAGGCTGAGAAAGCTCGATGAAATCGCAGAACAGCTGCGTACAGGACAAAGCATCACTTTGAAATAACCGTACAGAAAAGGGGAGATCTTATGGTTCAGGGGAAAGTGGAAGTGCGTTTAAAGACGGGATTGCAGGCGCGCCCCGCTGCATTGTTTGTACAGGAGGCAAATCGTTTTGCATCAGATGTGTTTCTTGAGAAAAACGGCAAGAAAGTGAATGCCAAAAGCATTATGGGATTAATGAGTCTGGCGGTCAGTACGGGGACGGAAGTCACTCTGATCGCTGAAGGCGACGATGAAAAGGAAGCGCTGGAAAAGTTGTCCGCTTATGTGCAGGAAGAAGTGTAAACACTTTGTAAGGGGGACGGAACGATGAATGAGTTTCTGAAAGATTGTTATCAAACGATAGGCTGGGAAAAGGATTCCCTCGATTTCAGCAACCTGCCGGAGTTTTTAAAGGCGCTCGCGTATCGGTTTCCGTTTGAAAATCGCGCGGTTTTGTCCAAAAAAGAATATGACGTCACGAAAGAAGGACTGTGGCGGCACATGGTGAAGGAACCTCATGGCGGCCTTTGTTATGACTTGAACGGACTGCTTTATTTCATCCTGAAAGATGCCGGATTGGATGTCAAATTGATCCGCGGAACGGTCTGGAAAAACGGCTGGGCGCTGCCCGGCACACATGCGGCCGTACTTCTTTCCGCCGGGGGAAATGAGTACATCGCTGATGCAGGCTTCGGCCTCAATCTCGCCATGCAGCCTGTGCCGATGTCGGGAGACGAGACGGTATCAGCGGCCGGAGCGTTCCGCGTGAGGATAGAAGAGACGGAATTCGGGGCATACGTGCTTGAAATGAACAAAGGGGACGGCTGGCAGACAGGTTACGCATTTTCGCTTGAAGAAATCGATGAAAAGGACCTCAAGTCTATGAAACAAACAATCTTTGAACATGAACGTTCTCCTTTCAACAAACGCCTGCTTGCTTCTAAGCGGACACCGGAAGGGCACATGGTTCTGTCTGAACGCAATATAACAATAAAAAAACACGATGGCACGGCGGAAAACAGCAGAATAGACCGATCAGAGTTCGAAGAAAAATTTACTGCTCATTTTATATGAAGCTCGCAGGTTCTCTGTAAAAAAACGGCCTCCGCAGGGAAGCCGTTTTTTGTATGTGTTTATCTCATTTTTGTAAAGGTTTGATAGTGGTCTGTCGTCTTATAAATCAGCCAGTCGCTTGAGTAAAGAATCCGGTCTGAATTTCTGAAGCCTGATGTATAGTTAATATCCGCTTCACGCCACGTCCGTCCGCTTTTGGCCGGGAGTTTGCCTTCCCTGTTTGAGAAGATGTCCCCGCCGATGCTTTTCCCCGGGGCGACGTCCGCCAGATTCCCCTTTGATGCCACCCAGCCGAGGGCCTGTGCTTCTGATTTTGTAATGTAATTATCAGGAAGCTTATGATAGGTCTGAAGATAATTCGCAACCCCGTCAAACGTGTTGATAACCTGTGCTTCAGTGTGCGCCTTGTGAGAAGATGTATCCGTCTTGGCAGCCGTTGAAAACAGCATCCCCGCCGCGGAGAACAGCACCAGCAAACAAACGGAAATCCACGATAATCGTTTTTTCAAAGCAATACCTCCCATTTTTATCATGTGAAGCTGATTCCTTTTCATTGTATCAGCATCGAGAGAAAGGAATAGAAAGAATTTTAAAATAGTACTTTTGATCTAGTGGAAAATAAACCCCGGCTGAAACGGCCGGGATTTTTCATCTCATTGAAATTCCTTCGTGAGGTTTTTCGGTGTTTTTCCGTATACGGCGTCAATCATGTTTTGTGCGGCTTGCTTGAACATATTCAAGCGGATTTTTGCCGTTGCTGACCCGATATGAGGAAGCAATGTGACGTTTTCCAGCTGCAGGAGCGGATTGTCTTCGGCGATCGGCTCTTTTTCAAACACATCTAAACCGGCGCCTTTTATCCAGCCCTCCTGCAATGCGCGGATGAGCGCTTTCTCATCAACCGTCTTTCCCCGGGAAATATTGACGAAACATGCCGTATCTTTCATCAATTTAAATTCCCGCTCTCCCATCATATGATACGTTTCGTCAGTAAGCGGCGTAATTAAAAGCACAAAGTCTGATGTTTTCAGCAGTGTATCTAAGTCGGCATATGTAACCCCGAGTTCCTTCTCAGCATCCGGTTTTCTGCTGCGGTTATAATACAGCACGTCCATATCGAAGCCGAATTTTGCCCGTTTGGCAGCTTGTTCACCGATTCTGCCCATGCCGATAATTCCTAATGTCTGATGGTGGACATCCATACCGAAAAGAGATTCCTCCTCAATGGTTCCCCATTTGCCGGCGCGGACGAATCGATCCAATTCGGCAACCCGTCTGGCGGAAGACAGAATTAATGAAAAAGCCAGATCAGCGACAGTGTCATCTAAGGTGTACGGTGTATGCGTGCCGACAACCCCGCGTCTTTTCATTTCTTCAATATTAAAATTATCATAGCCGACTGAATTATTGCTGACGACCTTCAGCTTCGGCGCGTGATCCAGTAAATCACTGTCAATCGCCGTTCCGGATGTCAGCAGCCCTTCAGCATCTTTCATTTTTTCGTACAGTTTCTCTTTTGGAATGGTATCTTCTTTCCAGATGTCATAGCGGCAATGCTCGCCTATCATTTGTTCGACTTCGGGCGGTATCGGTTTCGCGATGAATACATAGGGTTTCAACGGGCTTCTCCTCCTTTGTCTTTCTTCTCTATTTTATTATATAAGAGAAGCGGTAACGTGAGAAATATTCAAACGCATTACGATAAATTTCTGGTTCTTTTGAACTTAAAATGAAAGAAAAAGAAATGTACATGCTTGATTTCTCCAAACAGTAACAGAATCCGCCTATATTTCTGAAGGCAAAATGAGCGGAACTGCTGTTTTTAAAAGCTTTATAGGTTGGTGTAAAGATAAATTTTATTATTTTTGAAAGATATAAATGAATATAATCTGAATTTACAGTTAAATTATCGTGTCTTTTTTTGAAAGCGCTTTTGAGGCCTTTTTCTGTGCTATAATTCCTTACTGTAAGCTGGGTAAGAAGGCTTGCAATACAATCGGATGGGAGATGAATAGAAAAATGGTTTCTTTATCAAGCATTTTGGAGCACAACCAGCAGTTTGTCCAAGAAAGGAAATATGAACCTTACCAAACGACAAAATTCCCGAAAAAAAAGCTTGTCATCGTATCCTGTATGGATACAAGGCTGACGGAGCTTCTGCCGCAGGCGATGGGACTCAGAAACGGCGATGCCAAAATCATAAAAAACGCGGGAGCCATTGTTTCTCACCCATTTGGAAGTGTCATGCGGAGCATTTTGGTTGCCGTTTATGAACTGCAGGCAGAGGAAGTCTGCATCATAGGTCACCGCGAGTGCGGAATGTCGGGATTAAATGCGGCTTCCATATTAAATAAAGCAAAAGAGCGCGGCGTGGAGGACAAATGTCTGAGCCTTCTGCAGCATGCGGGAGTCGATTTGGAAACATGGCTGACCGGTTTTCACAGCGTCGAAGAAAGCGTGGCCCACAGCGTGAATATGGTCAGGCATCATCCGCTCTTGCCTGAAGAGGTGCCGGTGCACGGGCTGGTGATCGATCCGGGAACGGGGACGCTGGATGTAGTCGTTGACGGTTATGAAACAGTCAAAGGAGGATGCAGCTGACGATGCAATTTACCGGCAGATACCAGGGGTACAATTTGCAGAAATTTCAGAAAGACCTAATCGCGGGAATTGTGGTCGGAATTGTAGCGATTCCACTGGGAATGGCCTTTGCCATCGCCTCGGGGGTCGGTCCGGAATACGGGCTTTACACCGTTATTGTGGCCGGAATTCTGATTTCGCTGTTGGGCGGGTCTAAATATCAGATCGGCGGGCCTACAGGGGCGTTTGTTCCCATTTTATTTGCCATTGTGATGCAGTATGGTTTTGAGAATTTACTTGTAGCCGGTTTTATGGCAGGCGTCATGCTCGTCCTGTTTGGCGTATTTAAGCTCGGAAAGATTATGAAATTCGTGCCGAAGCCGGTGATCGTCGGATTTACGGCCGGGATCGCAGTGCTGATTTTCTCGGAGCAGATTGCCCATTTTCTCGGTCTGCGCGATATCCAAAAGCATGAAAGCTTTATCCTCAACATTGCGGAAATAGGCAAGAAGATCGGAACCTTTAATTTGTACAGTATCCTCATCGCGGGAATTGCTTTGGCCATTTTGCTGTTATCAGCCAGGCTGATGCCGAAGATTCCGGGCGCGCTTGTGGCGCTGCTTGTCTCTACAGCCGCGGCGGTCGTGTTTTTTCCTGACAAAATGGCGACAATCGGTTCTGCTTACGGGGAAATTCCGCGGCAGCTTCCGGCTTTCCAGCTTCCGGATTTCTCAATTGATAACATGATAATGATGTTTCCGTCGGCTCTGATCATTGCGCTTCTCGGCGGACTTGAATCCATATTATCGGCGATGGTCGCGGACAATATGAAAGGATCACGGCATGACAGCAATAGGGAGCTTGTCGGGCAGGGCATCGCCAATATGGCAGCGCCGCTTTTCGGCGGCATACCGGCAACGGGAGCGATTGCGCGGACCGCAACAAATATTAAAAACGGCGCAGTTTCTCCGATTTCCGGTGTTGTCCACGGAGTCACCGTCCTCCTCGTCCTGCTCGTCTTCGCCCCGCTTGCCGTTCACGTACCGCTGGCAAGCATGGCGCCGGTATTGATGGTTGTGGCTTGGAACATGAGTGAGCGGAGGGAAGTCGCCAATATGATGCGGCTGAAAAACACTGATTCATTCGTACTGGCGGCAACCTTTTTGCTGACGGTTCTGTTTGATTTAATCATCGGCGTTTCTGCCGGTCTCGTGCTCGCTTTTGTTTTCTTTATCAGAAAAATGAGCGAATCAACAAGCATTAAAACACCGCATGCCGCTGTCAAATCGGTTAAAAATGATTCGTCCGTCAGCACATATTCCATTGAAGGGCCGCTGTTTTTCGGTTCAATTGATTCACTGGAATCATCGCTGCTGGAGAGGCTTCAGGAAAAGCCGAAGACGCTTATTCTGCTGATGAATAATGTGCATTACATGGATACCTCCGCAGAAGCGGTGCTGGGGAATGTGATGAACCGGATCAAACGGCATAACGGGAGATTGATGATCGTCGGATTGCAATCACAGCCGAGAGAGCTGATCCGGAAGACGGGGCTGTTTCATAAAATCGGGAAACAGCATTTCTTTGAGCATCAGGACGAGATAACGGGATAAATTCAGATACGGCCTGTCCATGAAAAAGCGGACAGGCCGTGTTTTTATTCGGTTTCAAAGCGCTTGATCAGTTTTTTCTGATGGGCTTCCATCGCATTTTCTAACGTGATTCCGTACTTATCGGCAAGGATAGCCAGATTTCCAAGGACGTCACCCATTTCTTCGATCAGCTCCTGTCTGCGTTCAGCCTGGGTTGCGTCCTTTTCATCCGGCCGGTCTCTGCCGATTTCATATGCTCTTACCGCCCGGGCGAGCTCACCCGCCTCTTCCATTAAAAAGCCGATTCTGATAAATGGCCCGTACGCCGTCCATCCTCGTTTTTCGTAAAAATCTTTCGTCCATTGTTCTGCTTCAGCCATCTGCATGTGAAACACTCCTTATGTCCTGTATGATTCTTATTGATATTATCATATAGAGATGGGACAATATATAGTGTATTTTGATTTATTGATGTACATATATAGATGCGGAGATGAAAAAATGAAAACCATTTGTGTATTTGCGGGGTCAAACCCGGGGGTAAATGAAGAGTACAAACGCAAAGCGGCCGAACTGGGTGAATATATGGCGGAGCAGGGAATCGGCCTTGTTTACGGCGGTTCACGGGTCGGTCTGATGGGAACCGTTGCTGATGCGTTAATGGCAGGCGGCGGAAAAGCTGTCGGCGTCATGCCGAGCGGGCTTTTCAGCGGAGAGATTGTTCATCAGAATCTGACGGAGCTGATTGAAGTCAGCGGCATGCATGAGCGGAAAGCGAAAATGAGTGAACTTGCCGACGGGTACATTGCCATGCCCGGCGGTTTCGGAACATATGAAGAGTTATTTGAAGTGCTGTGCTGGGCGCAAATCGGCATTCATCAAAAACCGATCGGACTGTACAATGTGAACGGGTATTTTGAGCCGATGATGAAGATGGTCAAGTACAGCATCCAGGAAGGATTTTCGAATGAGTCTCATTTAAAGCTGATACACAGTTCCTCCCGGCCGGATGAGCTGATTGAGCAGATGAATCGGTATACATACCCGATTTTAGATAAGAAATGGCGTGAATTGTAAGGCAGCGGTCGGAAATATGTTTCGGCGGCTGCATCTGATTCATTCTGACGGAAAGTTCTTTTCTCTTTCTCGTGCGTACCACGCCTTTCTTCGTAATAAGAGATATGGCTGAGAATAAGATGCGAATGAGAATGCTGTTGGGGGTGAAAGAAGAACATCCATTTCCTCAGAGGAGATGGATGTTTTGCGGTTTGCAGACTGTATGCGTTTACAACTTTTGTTGTACGAATGTTTCTTCCGATATGAAATCATCCTGCTGCATTTTTTGTTTTTTTGAACCGATTCCAAATATACCGACTGTCAGTGCACAAAGAAACCAGCAGCCTGTAAAGAATAAGAAAACACTTAAAAATCCGTAGCCTGAATACAGGAAACTGACGACAAAGGGACCGGCTACATTTGCAAGACGTCCTACGCCGTAAGTGAGGCCATTTCCAGATGCCCTGGCTTCAACCGGATATAATTCCGGCGTATAAGCATATGCGATCGAACTGAAAGTACGCTCAAACATATGCATGAGAAATCCGCATACGATAATGACCATCGGCAAAGGATTGATGCCGTAAAAGAATCCAAGCGCCATAAAAATTAACGATAAAACAGAAATGGCCCACTTTCGGTCCACACGGTCAGAGATTTGCGACGCAATGAGAGCGCCCAGCGGGGCACCGATCGTTCCCAGAGTGACGTATACGATAGACTCATCCATTGATACGCCTTCTTTCACCAGAAGGGTGGGAACCCACGTGCCAAAGCCTTGAATTGCAATCGTGGAAGCTGCCCACATCGTCATTAAAACAAAAGTTCTTCCTGCCAAAGGCTTTTGAAACAGCGTCCGATATGGAACGGATTTTACAGCGGTTTGTCTGCTTTGCAGAGCTGGAGCTGGTTCAGGCAGTTCACCCTTTTCTTTTTCTGCTTTTGCCTCCAGTTCAAGCAGAATGCGGTGTGCTTGTTCGCTTTTTCCTTTCGTGTCCAGCCATTTCGGTGATTCTTCCAGTTTTCTGGCGATCAGCGGGAAAAAAATACCGACAGCGCCGAATAGAAAGATAAACCGCCAGCCGTAAGAGGCGGACGGCACGACCAATTTAGCCACCCAGCCGGCCGCAGGAATTCCGCATATGCCGATTGTAATACAGATTGCCTGGTATTTTCCCTTAGTTGCGGATGGGAAAAATTCGCTGATATACGTACTTGCCACAATCGTTGTGGCGCCGATACCTAAACTCGTAAGAAATCTAAAAACACCGAGTATTTCTGGGTTCCAAGCCAGAGAAGAGAGGAGGGAGAAGGAAGAGAAAAAGGTGACAACCAGAATTAAACCTTTTTTCCTTCCGAAACGGTCTGAAAACCATCCTCCGGCAGAGGCGCCGATAAACATCCCGAAATAGGAGACAGACGTAATAAAAGCGATGGTATGAGTGGATATGTTCCATTCCTTTAAAAGTGAAGGCGCCGCATATGAAAACGTATTTAAATCGATAAAATCAAAAAAGTAAGCGAATGAAAGGATAACGAGCACTGCTTGATGGGCCCTTGAAAAAGGCAGTCTGTTTAATCGATTAGACGCATTTACATTGATCATCTCGTATTCCTCCGTTTATCTTTGACTTGTCTGAAGACGGTATTAACCAATGTGATTCAGCGTATTCATGTTGTAACTTTGTTTAGTAAACACATAGCCTTCAGAGATTTTTCTTGCTGTGCGTACTACTTTAATCGTTGTTCCATCCGGATCAACATCTGCCTCGGTTTTTAAAATACCGCTTGGATGCCCCAATCGAATCGTTCTGCCGGAGAATGAAAATTCAGATAATATTGTATCTTGCAATAGCATGCCGGCAGTCGTACATACCGCCCCTGTAATGGCTAAAGCTTGATGCGGTTTTTGCATGGACATCATACGAATGACAAGATCCATCTCTTCTGCGTGTCTCTTTATCCCTTTTGTATCGATATAATCCGCTGGAGATGAGATTAATGTCAGTTTTGGTACGGCCGGTGATTTTGCAGCAGCCTCATGTCTCGGAGCGAATCTGCATTTCTCGGCTGCAATTGATCGGATTATTTCGAGCTTTTCCAATATATCCGGAGTATATTCGTTCGGAAGTTCTATGCCGGTAAGCCCCGCGTCCTCTGCTTTGACAAAGACAAGCGGATTGGCGTAATCAATAATCGATACGGAGATATTCCCATACGGTGTATCGAGAACATCAATAGGCTGACCGGTCGGAAACAGTTTTCCGGTCACCGCCCCTTCAGCCTGGTGAAATGAAAGATAAATAGGAGAAGCTGTACCTGGAACCCCCGGAATAGAGCAGTCCCCCTGGTAATGAAATGTTCCATTTCTGACTTCGACTTCTGCTGCGATCACTTTTTGAGTGTTTGTATTTAAAATTCTGACTGTTGTCACCGGCTCTTCAGCTTGAACGAGCCCTTTCTCAATAGCATAAGGGCCTACGGCAGAAGAGATATTTCCGCAATTGCCTTTGAAGTCGGTAAAATTGTCAGTCAAACTGACCTGAGCAAACGTATACTCAACATCAGCATCCTTTCTGGCGGATTTCTTAATAATGGCTGCCTTGCTTGTGAGAGAATGGCCGCCTCCGAGACCGTCAATTTGTCTCTCGTCAGGGCTCCCCATAATGTCTAAAAGAAAATCGCTCCATAGGTTTGTATCGTCTGGCATGTCTTTTTGATGAATAAAAACGCCTTTGCTGGTGCCGCCTCTCATAACGGTTACAGGAACTTTTTCCATGCTGTCTCATCCTTACATCATTTTGTGTGGATAAAAAGGTACCGGTCCCTTTGGAAGATATCGTATGATAAATAAGGATTATAAGTAAAACATATAATTTTTATAAAGTTGAATAAAAAACTTTTATAATAGGAGAAAATTTTATAGCAGAAAAATATTTTGGGGGATTTCATATGGATGAAAAGGATTGGATTGTGCTCATTACATTATTCGAAGAAAAAAATATGACGAAGGCGGCAGAGCGATTATATATGACACAGCCGGCGTTAAGTTATCGGCTCAAAAACCTGGAAGCACAATTCGGAGTGCGCCTTTTTTATAAAAGAAAAAAAGGGATGGAGTTCACTTCAGAAGGTGAACATCTGGTTGATTATTCGAAAGAGATGCTGCAGGAATTCAGAAGAGTGAAGGATGATATGCTCAATATGAGCCATGAAGTCAGCGGGGTTCTCAGATTAGGAGTCTCAAGCAATTTTGCTCAGTATAAGCTCCCGGCGATTCTAAAACGGTTTTCTGATCAGTATCCGTCTGTTCAATTCCACGTCAATACGGGATGGAGTGCGAAAGTGATGGATCTGCTTCATCATTCGGGGGTACACCTTGGGATTATGAGGGGGAATTATGATTGGCAAGGGGAAAAACAACTGTTAAATGAAGAGAGACTGTACCTTATTTCAAAAACTGAAATCAACAGTGAGGACCTTCCAAAATTGCCGATGATTTATTATCAAACTGATGCTTCTTTGAAAAGTTTGATTCAAAAATGGTGGAATAACCAATTTACTGAACCGCCTTTCATTGCAATGGAGGTAGACAGGCAGGAAACCTGTAAAGAGATGGTGAAAAACGGCCTCGGTTATTCTGTTGTGCCGGAAATCTGTCTTCAGCCTTCTGATGAATTATACACATTGGCGCTGTCTTATAAAAATAATGAGCCTGTGATACGCGATACTTGGCTCATGTATGATTCTTCAGCGTTAGAATTATCTGTCGTCAAAGCATTCATTACTTTTTTGAATGGGAATAAAGCATAAAAAAACCTGCAAGAGACATCATCTCTTGCAGGTTTCTGAGGCATTACTTCTGGTCTTCCGTATTGCGTGTCAGCACTTTATCGATTAAGCCGTATTCTAAAGCTTCATCAGCTGATTTGAAGTTGTCGCGGTCTGTATCGCGCTCAATGACTTCAAGCGGCTGGCCGGTACGTTCAGCAAGCACTTTGTTTAATTTGTCGCGAAGCAAGAGAATGCGTTTTGCGGCGATTTCAATTTCTGTCGCCTGTCCTTGCGCTCCGCCAAGCGGCTGGTGAATCATAACTTCACTGTTAGGAAGCGCGTAACGTTTGCCTTTTTCTCCGGCTGCAAGTAAAAATGCTCCCATAGAAGCGGCCATACCGATGCAGATCGTGGATACTTTCGGTTTAATGAACTGCATTGTATCATAGATTGCCATACCGGCAGTGATTGATCCGCCAGGGCTGTTAATGTAAATGGAAATATCTTTTTCAGGGTCTTCCGCTTCAAGGAATAAAAGCTGTGACACGATGGAGTTCGCAACGTTGTCATCAATCGCAGATCCAAGCATGATAATACGGTCCTTCAAAAGACGGGAGTAAATGTCATAAGCTCTTTCTCCGCGGTTCGTTTGTTCAATGACTGTAGGTATTAAATTCATAATGCTCCTCCTTCACCTTTTAGGTAAGTATGTATTTACATGATACATTTTTGGTCAATAAAGGTCAAACAAAACGCTGACCAAAATGCCAACCTTTTCTTCTAACACCATTTTTCCCATAAAACAAAAAGTTCAAACAGCAAAGTGAAAATGAGGATGATCAGCGCCGGAGCCTTGAGAAAATGATATGGCCGGAGCGCTCAAAATAGACCGCAGTCGCGTCGGTACATACGGCTGAACGGTCTGACTACGTTGTCCGTCCTTCCAAAAGCCGTATCGGCAAATACGTTTCCAGCGGCAAATCATCAAATTCGCCTTCAATTTCTTTTGCTAAAATCTCGATGGCTGTTTTGGAAATCAATTCGATCGGCTGCTGGATGGTTGTCAAGTCCGGCAGAACCGATTGAACGGTTTCAGTGCCGTCATAACCGATCACTTTTAATTGACTCGGGATGTCTTTCCCCCGTTTTTTAGCCTCGTTCATCACGGCAGCCGCCATGATATCATCGCTGGCAAAAATTCCGTCGGTGTCAGGCTGTTCATCGAATAATGTTGAAATAATATCATGGTAATGCTGATAAAAGGGTACTTCATATGTAATAGGCTTCCGTCCGTGTTCATGCATGACGTCTTCGTATGCTTTTCTTCTGAGGTTTGCCGGTGTTTCGAGTTCAATCGGGCCGTTGAGATGGACGATGTGCCGGCACCCTTTTTCAATCAGCAGTTCAGCCGCCTTTTTTCCGCCGTCATAGTTGTCTGAGCCGACGACTGGAATCGTGTCCGATAAGTAATGATCAATGGCGACAATCGGCAGATTTTGCTTGTGATAATTGAGAATTCCCCGGTTGTAAGTCACGGCGATCACGCCGTCCACTTGGTTTCTTATCAGCATCTCCAAATATTTTTCTTCCTTATCCTTTCGATGTAAACTGTTGCAAAGCAGCAGTTTGTAGCCCATGGACGTACAAATGCTTTCAATATGAAAGGCGAGTTCGCCGAAAAACGGGTTGCTGGAGTTTGGAATGATAAGTCCTATTAAATTGGTTCGTTTTCGGAATAAAGAGCGGGCCAGATCGTTTGGAAAGTAATTGATTTCTTCCATCGCCTTGTACACTTTTTCTTTTGTTTTTTCGCTGATATAGCCGCGGTTATTTAATACCCGCGAAACGGTTGTAGATGAAACTCCCGCTATTTTCGCAACATCATGAATGTTAGGCTTCATTCCCGTGCCCTCCTGCTTACTGAAATGGCTTACAATTTCCGTCACGCACTTATTTTAGAGAATCAGGCTGACATGTGCAAGGACATTCCATGTTTCTGTTTTCATATAAAGAGGGTGCATTTTGTTTGATTGAAATAATCAGAAAATTGTATGTCAACCGATTGACATATGAAACCGGTTGACATACAATTCTTTTTGAAAGCGCTTTATTTACGGAGTGAAGGGAAGTGACGGGTATGGAGAGATGGCTGGCGGCAATAAAGTGAAGGAATCAAGCAGCGGCGGAAAGTAAGCGCTTACTCGGAGCTCGCATGTATGTGATGAATATGAAGAAGGAAGTATGCGGCTCAAAACGGCTGTTAAAAGGTCCTATTAAAGGAGCGGTGCAAATGAAAAGCTCAAAAAGTCTGTATTGGAAACTGAGTGCTTATTTCTTCTTTTTCTTTTTTACTTGGTCTTCCAGCTATTCTTTATTTGCGATTTGGTTAGGGCAGGAAATCAATTTAAACGGATCAGCGACAGGCATTATCTTTTCTGTAAACGCCGTATTTGCCCTGTGCATGCAGCCTCTTTACGGTTTTATCTCTGACAAATTGGGGCTGAAGAAAAAGATATTGTTTATGATCAGCTGTCTTCTCATATTCACGGGTCCGTTTTATATCTTCGTCTATGGGCCGCTTTTACAATACAACGTCTTTCTTGGCGCCGTTGTCGGAGGCTTATATTTGGGAGCCGCTTTTTTGGCGGGAATAGGCGCGATTGAAACGTACATTGAAAAGGTCAGCCGTAAGTATGATTTCGAGTATGGAAAATCAAGAATGTGGGGCTCGCTGGGCTGGGCGGCGGCTGCATTTTTTGCAGGGCAGCTTTTCAATATCAATCCCAATATCAACTTCTGGATCGCCTCTGTTTCAGCCGTCATATTAACGGCCATTATCATGTCTGTGAAAATAGAAATGACCGATCATGAGAAAAACAGAGCGGAATCGGTCCGGTTAAAAGATGTGGGGCGGCTCTTTTTATTAAAAGATTTCTGGTTTTTTATGATGTACATTATCGGGGTGACTTGCATTTACGGCGTATATGATCAGCAGTTCCCGATCTACTATGCGTCTTTGTTTCCTTCAGTGTCGACGGGTAACCAAGTATTCGGCTATCTGAATTCATTCCAGGTGTTTTTGGAGGCCGGCATGATGTTTCTTGCGCCTTTTATCGTCAATAAGTTCGGAGCGAAAAACAGTTTGATTTTAGCGGGGTTTTTAATGGCTTTCCGCATCGTCGGGTCCGGAATTGCAGTTGAGCCTGTAGGCATTTCATCAATGAAACTCATCCACGCACTGGAATTGCCGATTATGCTGATCGCCGTTTTTAAATATTTGGCTGCCAATTTTGATACGCGTCTGTCGTCCGTCCTTTATCTCGTCGGTTTTCAATTCGCATCTCAGGCAGGCGCGTCGATTCTGTCGCCGCTTGCGGGAGGATTATATGACAGTGCGGGGTTCCGTCAAACCTATCTCATCATGGGAATCGTCGTCTTTGGTTTTACCGTCATCTCCATATTTACTTTATTGGGCCCGAAACAAAACAGCAGGCGTGTCCAGCGTCTGCAAAAAATCGGATAGAGAGGATGTTACAAATGGATAGAATTCAGCAGGCGGAAGAAGCTTTGAAGGAAGCCGAGGGTAAAGTAAAACAAAGGTATCGATTGGGGTATCATATTATGCCGCGGGCGAATTGGGTCAATGATCCGAACGGGCTTATTCAGTTTAAAGGAGAATACCACGTCTTTTTTCAGCATCATCCGTATGATGAGCATTGGGGGCCGATGCATTGGGGACACGTAAAAAGTAAAGATCTCGTTCATTGGGAGCACCTGCCGGTTGCCTTAGCTCCGGGCGACGCATTCGATCAAAGCGGCTGTTTTTCGGGAAGCGCGGTCGATGATCATGGAAGATTGGCCCTCATCTATACAGGACATAATATAATTGATCAAGAGAAAGACCTATTCTATCAAACTCAAAATATCGCTGTCAGCCAAGATGGCACCGTGTTTGAAAAGCTTCAGGAAAACCCCGTTATTGCGGAACCGCCGGAAGACAGCGCCCGTCATTTCCGCGATCCGAAAGTATGGAAGCATCGCGATGTTTGGTATATGGTCATCGGCAACTCTTCAAAAGAAAATGTCGGACGGGTCGTTTTATACCGTTCACCTGATTTGCGTGATTGGGAATACGCGGGGGTTCTCGCCCAAAGTGACGGTAATCTCGGCTATATGTGGGAATGTCCTGATTTCTTTGAACTAGGCGGCAAACACGTCCTGCTGATTTCGCCACAGGGTATTGAAGCGGACGGTGATTCCTATCAAAATTTACATCAAACCGGCTATTTAATCGGTGACTATAATAATAAAACAAACAAATTTACACACGGCGCTTTTAAAGAACTGGATCACGGCCATGACTTTTACGCCGTGCAAACATTATTAGATGATAAAGGACGCAGAATTGCTATCGGCTGGATGGATATGTGGGAATCTGAGATGCCGACAAAAGCAGACGGATGGTGCGGTGCACTGACTTTGCCGCGAGAACTGACTTTGCGTGATGATCATAAACTTTTGATGAATCCCGTGGAAGAAACCAAGCAGCTGCGGAAAATGGAATATCGGGAATGTGCCGGACGATCGGTTTCAGGGAGTTACTTGGCAAAGACGTCCGAAGACCTGCTTGAAGTCCGAGCCGTGTTTGATGTAAACGATTCTGATGCCGAAACGGCAGGTTTTAAAATTCGCGGCCTTGACGAAGAAGAACTTGTGCTGACATACAATCTAACGGATAAAAAGCTGACACTTGATTGCACCAAGATGGGGAAAGCGAAAGACGGTGTGAGAAGGGTGCGGCTGGATGCAAACGGCAAGCTGGCGCTGCGTATCTTTATTGACAGATCCTCGATTGAAGTATTCGCCAATCATGGAGAAACAACGATGACAAGCCGTATCTATCCGAATGAGGGCAGATTGGGGATTGAGCTGTTTTCTGAGAAAGGCGCCGTAAAGGTTGAGGAATTCACCTATTGGACGTTAAAAGACATTTGGAAAAAAAGCTGAAACGAGTGATTGCCGCTTTTTCTGCAGCGGCTGGAAATGTACCGAGCCGGGGGCGTCCGCCTGAAATAAGTTTTTTGTGAAAATCAATGCCGTTAAATGATGCAGGATTATGCTGCATGAGGACGCTGCATAATCCTGTTGTGTATAATCAAAAAAGAGTTGCTTTCTGTGCGTTCCTTTATTATAATATAAAGGTATCTGATTGAAAAAACGTGCGCTCGTAGCTCAGTTGGATAGAGCGGTGGTTTCCGGTACCACGTCTGTCGGGGGTTCGAATCCCTCCGAGCGCGTCCAATACGTTATAACCCCGTCATATCAACGTTTTACGACGGTCCGTTAAGCGTTAAGTGTACGAAAAGTGTCTGGAAGGACGCGAACCGGTAAAGAACGGGCCCGGCTTTAATCGGTCGGCTCGCTTCTCCTAAAACGAAATAGTCCGATTCAGCAAACGTAACCTCGCGGATAAATAAATCCGGGAGGTTTTTTGTTATGGCGGTTTTAAAACGGAGGCAAGGCGTCAGAAATCGACGCGAGACTGACGGAATAGTAAAGAGCTTCAAAGCGGTGAAGACCGTTCAGGAAGCGTTGGAAATCGTTTGCGAATTATATGTAACGGAGAATTACCGCGATAGAACGATCAATGATTACCGGAAGTATTGGGCCGAATTTATGGAGGTAGCCGGTATCATGCCGTCTGATAACGTAACGGACATCACGGAAGATCATCTGCGTTCTTATATTACAACGATGCTAAACATACGAGATCTTTCGCCTGTAACGATAAACATTCGTTTAGGCGGTATTAAATCGATCCTTAGCCGAATGACTAAGCGCGGCCTTCTAAACGAGAACCCCGCGAAAAGAGTAACAAAGCTGCGAGTCGATGAAAAGACGATAAAAATGCTCAGGGATAGTCAAGTGAGGCGTTTCTTCAAAATGATCGATAAAGATACGTTTCCGGGCTTTCGCGATTATGTTGCGTTCCTTATTGCGCTGAAGTGCGGGCTTCGATCGAATGAGCTTGAAGGACTCAAGCCGGAAGCACCGGAACGGGAAAACGAATATGTTATTTCTCAAAGCAAATTAAAGTTCTTACAGAATACGTATGCTGCGTTTAAGTCTGCGGTCAATACGTTTGTTAGCGATCGCAGATTAACGAACAAGCTGTACGGTATATACCTTGCGCATACGTCGTATTTAAAAGGCGTGTATGCTGCCGATATTCTTCAAGGAATAGGACTGGAAGCCGTTCGTCAAACGTTTATCGCGACTAAACGGAAGCCTATCTGCAACTTGGCCGGCTATTATAATGGCGTGCTGGATCGGATGCTGGACCGTTTGCTTTCAGATCGATTCGATGACCTAGTTGTTACTTGATTTCCGCAATCAACCGATCTAGTTTTTTGGCTATTTCGCGCTCCATCGACGGCAAGACGTGGCTGTACGTTCCGTGCGTTGTTTTAATATTCACGTGACCAAGACGTTCTTGTACTAATTTCGGCCTCACTCCGATACTAACGAGATATATCGCGTGAGATGATGCAAGTTCATAACTTTTCAATTGATATATTCGGAAAATCCGGATGGCACAGTATTATCAAGACCTAAATTATAAAAATCCTCAAAAATAAAGGAAAGCATAAAGCATATATTATACATGACTAATATGTGCTTTCCTTTTATTCAATTAAAGCGTCCTTTTCTGGAATAAGACTGATAGTAAGACCATCTTCAAAAAGTTTCCTTCAATACACAAACTGAACAAAATTAGTTAATCCAATGGGAAGGTCGTTGTATATGAGAGGGGAATGTTGTCTTTACATCACCTTTAGCCGAATTAATTTGCATTTGAGTTAAAAACATACTCGTAGATAAGTCTGCTCCCCTTAAATCAGCATCGCGCAAATCAGCGCCAATAAAATCAACACCTCTTAAATCTACATTCCTCATATCTGCAGCAATTAAATATGCTCCTCTTAAATCTAACGCCCTTAAATCTTTACCTCTTAATTTTTTGCCAATCCAATCGGCTCTTTCGTAATTATAATTCTTGGCATTTTTAGTGTCAGGTAACTTTGAAATTAAGCTTTCCCGAATATACTCGCTGGTTTCCGAAAGCAATTTGTTTAATGGAAATCTGTACACCACTAGATCAAGAGATAATAATTCTTCAGCATCGAGTTTTGTTAAGTTCTGCAATTCTTTTAACTGCACACTCAATTTATCAGACAAAGCATGGGGAATGTCATACGACAAGGCTTCTGCCGTGTACGCAATCATTTCATGTATTTGTTCCATGATCGGAAACACTCGGAACATTTTTTCTCTAATTTCAGGATTATCTCGCCAACTTTGACCTTTAAAAGTAATTTGAGAAACAACTTGTCCAGAACCTAAACAGTCAAACACTGTACAGCCCTTAAAACCTGTCTCTCGTAAGTTGCTGTGAATTTGACAACCATAATCAGATTGTAAATTAACACAAGGCGCACCTGCTGGCTTGTTAATTGGAAAATCGCTTGATGCTACAAAATTAAGCGCTGTGCAGCAAAGTCCAAAGCACTTCGTACAATCAGCCGTTAAACTTTCTCTAATATTTTTGGCTGTTTCATTATCCATTTTTATACCCTCTTATCTTTAGTTAAATAACTTTTGAGTTTATTATACAAGATTCCTAAACAATCTTGATTGTTAAATAACAAATACCTTGTCAACTAGAACTTTTTGTAGACTTCTGCATACACTACTTTTAATTGGTTTCTAAAATCTTTGTTCTCATGCTCTAGTCGCTTAACTTTCCGCTTTAATGACTCGATAATCGCATCTTTATTATTTTGTTCATTTCATACTTAACTTGCTTTGCAGAGGGGCTTTTTATCTCGTTTTAAAGCTATTAACGAAAGTTTCTCCGTCGTTCTCCACATTAACAATAAGCTTGGCACTTTCACTGATACGCTGAGCAAGTGCTTTTTGCGCTTTTCCCTCGAAACTGTATAAAAGGACTGAATAAACATCGTTTAATTCTTCCTGCAACGAATTCATTTCGAACTTTGGTTTAAGGTTTTTTCGAACCGTCTCAAGTTTAGTATTTGCCACTTGCGTCATACCTGCTTTTAACATTTGACGCTGCAGCTGTTTTCGCATTGGATCATCTTTATGTTCTAAAAGGTTATCTAACGTTGGCATTGCTTTGTCACTCCTATAATCTTAGCCAATTGGCAAGCATTTGATCTTTTTCCTCAAAGTCGTCGGCGATTTTATTCAAGAAACAGCCTATTTCCTCAAGGTCGGTAATCGCTGCCTGTAGTGAATCTATGAATGATTGTTCAGCTTGTGTGTCGTAAAATATCGGTCCTTTATCGTAAGATTGGGCTATATCCTCTAACGTATTTGTTACATCCTGTGAATTAAGCTGATCATAAAAGCCATGCCCAACTTGGCCGTAAAATTCCGTTTTCAGCTCGGCGATTTTTTCATCGTGCTCGTGATAGGCGTTCTGCGCTTCTTTTTTCATCGTCCGCAAATCCTCAGTCATGGCCTGCACCTTTTCAGCCAGCTTCTTTGCGTTTTTCGGCGTTACTTTTATCGCGTCTCCGCTTCCGATCGCACCGGCTGGCAGGAGAGCGCCGAGGTTTTTATCGAAAACTAATTCATCACCATTCGGATTTGTGATGTTTCCGTTTCGGTCAAATATGAAATTCGCTTCGTTTAAGCCGTGTGTATCCGGATTTCTCAGAATGACCGTAGTGAAGAAATAAGCGAGATTCTTGCTGATCTGCTCGTTCAAGTTCCCGCCAAGCCGCTGCTTCCGGCTGAACTGTGAGAGTGAGGGGTTTTTCGTATAAATCGTTGTCCCGTTGTGGCGGTCATATTCGTTCCAATAACCCGCCCCGACCATGTCGTCCGGATTGATAATGGACCGGATGTATGGATCGTATATGCCGCTGTTGATGTCTTTCTGTGTTTCTTCATCGTGCAGTTTTACGACGGAAGGGCTGTTAAACGCGACGGCGTACACATCATTATTCACCGCGCTGTATTCGGCCTCAGCGCCGCCGAGTGAATGGCCGGTTGTTGAAATAATCGTTGACGTTCCGGCATACTTTTTCTTTACGCTGCGTACCAGCTGATCGGCTTGATCGATTTGCGATGTTTTCGTTATCAGCTTATACTTTCCGGTTGTGAGCATGGCGTCTTGAGAGGGCGTTCCATTGTATTTTCCGAGTGTTTTCGAGGTATCCTCCGCCTTTTTGCGGATCATTTCCGAAAACAATATTGCCGCCGTCCGCTTTTACGCCGTCATTGATCGGGTCTTTTCCGATATCGGTTCCCGCAAAGGCGACGACCACGTTTTCGGGGTTTTTTGATTTTATCCATTTACCGTTATTCTTCACTGCTTGTACTAATACAACCGCATCAAGTCCTGTATTATCGTCTGATTTTATTTGATCGACGTACCATCTGGTGGGAGATTTAAATTTTAATGGCTTCAGTGTTTCTAAGTGATTCTTAAGAGTTTCATAATCATAAGATATTTGGCTTATATAAAAGTATTCTCGGTCACTGATATTTGTTACATTGATGTTTTTAGACATGTACAACACCCCGGAGTTGATGTAAGATTAATCTAAGAAAGGATGAGTTTATGAAGAAATACATAATTATCCTAATCTCTGTAATAATTATAGCATTAGGAGGTATTTACATGAAGTACCAACATGATAAAAAAGAAGCAGAACAAGAACTTTTTATCCAAGCGAAAAATAAAATGAAAAGCTATATAAAAGCTAATTACAAAAATATAAAGCAAATTACATACATTAACGATTATAAAATAAATCCTATGGGTGGTATTTCCGTGAAGGGGTACTTGAATGGTAATAAGGAAAAAGAATTTTTTGGACTTTATGACAAAACGAATGATGAAATAGGAGTTTCGTCAGTCGATGCGGAAGAGAAACCTGAGTGTCAGGAAAAAGAATGTGAATACTAAAAAGAAGTTGGAATAGAGAAGAATTCTTTATGATTATTTTATTGATTTAGCTGGCGAAATTACAGTTTAGTGATATTTGAATAATGTAATACCAAACGAATTTGCCGGTTTATATGATCCTCCAGATGACAAAATAGGGAGCTCCTCTGTGGATGCGGAAGAAAAATCTTAAGACGCCTAACTGGCGTCTTTATTTTTGTATTGGCTGGCCCCAAAAACTCTAACGGATAAATCCCTTTCCTTAAAGAGTAGCCATTCTGTTTTTCTCCTTGTAATACACTTCTTTTTGCGGATCATTACCGAAAACAATATGCCAGCAGTCAAAGATCGGGTCTTTTCCGATATCGGTTCCCGCAAAGGCGACGACCACGTTCTCGGGGTTTTTTGATTTGATCCATTTTCTGCTTTTTGTCTTGATGCCTTTTTAGAATACAAAGGCATCAAGCCCCATATCAGAATCCTGCTGCGCTTTCTCAACGTACCAATATGACGTCTTACTTATTTTGTAAGGAGTTTTATATTTCATATGCAGGGCTAACATTTTATAATTGTAAGCTGCTTGACTCAAACAAACGGTAATATTCTTTATCTGTGACATCAGAGACGGTTATTTCTTTTCCTTTTGTAAAATATACATCACCTTTCTTATATTGTAAAATAGTTCCGAAAGGATGATACGCATGAGAAAATACATTATTATCCTAATTGTTATAATTATAGCAGTGGGAGGTTTTTTCGTGAAGCATCAATATGATAAACATAAAAACGAAGAAAAACTTGTGATTGAGGCGCAAGAGCACATGAAGAATTACTTAAAAAAAGACTATAAAAATGTAAAGGAAGTTCATTTTTCAAAAGACTACAATATCGATCCGACAGGCGGAGTTGAAGTTTCAGGCTACATAAATAATAATAAAGAAAAAGAATTTTCCGGTATATATGATCCAACGAACAAGGAGATAGGTATTTCGGTGGTCAATGCCGAAGAAAGGTAAAATACCCACCTCAGGGATGAGTGGGTATTTATTTTGTTTAATTATCTTACAAAATTCGTGACATGTTTCTCATACAGTTCAAACCTATTCCTGAGACCAATCGCCTCTACCGTCTCATTTGTCGAGGTATCCCCGATATTAACGGTACAAATATCATGACAACCCAACGATAGGAAAAACGTCAGATCAGCATTTCACTCGCTTTAAGTTCCAATCTTAACTTGCCAGCAACAATCGCGATGAATTCTGAATTGGTTAGCTTTGCTTTTGACATGCTGAAAGTATATTCATATCAAGTTTTCAGTAGTTGTGTTTACTTAATCCATGAGTGGAAGTCAAAGAAGCACTGCAATATTAAGCTATCAAACATTTATGATGAACCAAATCCTATTGTAGGTTCCGATCGTTCGATGTATCCTCCGCATCTTCTTTTACAAAATAATACACTTCTGTTTTCGGATCATTTCCGAAAACAATATTCCCGCAGTCAAATATCGGGTCTTTTCCGATATCGGTTCCCGCAAAGGCGACGACCACGTTTTCAGGGTTTTTTGATTTTATCCATTTTCCGTTATTCTTCACTGCTTGTACTAATACAACCGCATCAAGTCCTGTATTATCGTCTGATTTTATTTGATCGACGTACCAGTAAGTAGGTTTGAAATGGAAGAATTAATACGTATATAATCGTTCTTCTCTAATTTCCTTTTAAGATAGTCACAGTTATAAGCACGTTGACTCATCCTGTAATATGTTTCATTTGTCAGGCTTGAAGTCCTGATTTTCTTGCTCAAGATATATAGCGCCTTTCTTGTCATGTAAAATAGGGTAAGGAAAGGGATGATTTTTTTTGAAAAAGAACCTTATTATTGTATTAATGTTAATTATAGCTGTTGGAGGGTTGATTATGAAGCATCAATATGATGTGAAAAAGGAAGAAAAGGCTCTTTTTGAAAAAGCCAAAAGTAAAATGACCGAATACTTGCATCACGAGTACAAGGGAATAGAGAAAATTTCTTATGATGATTATTTTATTGATCCAACTGGCGGAATTACAGTTGAGGGGTATCTAAACGGCGATAAAACTAAGGAATTTGACGGTTTATATGATACTGTAGGAGACAAAATAGGGAGCTCCTCTGTGGATGCGGAAGAAAAATCTTAAGATGCCTAAATGCACCGGATGTCACCGACCGTTTTTTCTAGTTTGCGAACTTCATCATAACTCATGGGAGGATGATTCTGGTGAAAACATACATTATGATCTTCATGGTTATCTTTATAGCAGCCGGAGGTTTTATAATGAAGAGTATGAATGATAAAAATGGTCAGGCTGAAGAGATAAAGATTGCTCAAGAACGAATGGAGAAATTTATCAAAGCGAATTATGAAGGCATACATAACGTTACATTTAAAGATAAATACGAAATAGATCCAATGGGCGGGATAGAGGTATTTGGCTATTACAACGGTGATACATCGAATAAATTCGATGGTATTTATGATAAGGCAAATGACAAGATCATGGGGCACTCAATAGACGCTGTAAGAAAGAAAGAATGCAGAGATAAAGATTGTGATTATTAATAAAGACGCTCGTCTGGTATGAACATATAGTAAACGAAAAAGACAAGGGGTCGGCATTTGCCGCCCTTGTCTTTTTTCATTGAACATTGGAAAACATAATCAGAAACAGCTCATTATTTGACAGTCCATTTTAACAGCGTTACAATTAAACGTGTAAATAGTTACATGTTTAAGTAAACATAATAACTCGGGAGGTGATACGTCCTTGAATGAACCTTCTTTAAAAAAGTCATTTATGAGTCAGTAAACCGCATCATTGATCCCGAGCATGTTTATTTCCGTACTGTGCCTGTGTTTGAAACAAGCAGCGAGGCATATCAGCATCTGCAGGACCGTCTGTTTATCGGGGCTGCGGTCAGATTGCCGGGTGACATTCGGTTAGATATTTATGAAGTTCAATAATAATATGGAGAGTGAGTCAACATGGAAAACTTTATCGGAAGCCATATGATTTACACGTATGAAAACGGCTGGGAGTATGAAATCTATATTAAAAATGATCATACGATCGACTATCGGATTCATAGCGGAATGGTAGGCGGCCGCTGGGTGCGCGACCAGGAAGTGAATATCGTCAAGCTGACAGAAGGCGTATACAAAGTGTCATGGACTGAACCGACAGGCACAGACGTTTCCTTAAACTTTATGCCGAATGAAAAACGGATGCACGGAATTATTTTCTTCCCGAAATGGGTGCATGAGCATCCGGAAATCACGGTGTGCTACCAAAATGATTACATTGACGTGATGAAAGAGTCACGTGAGAAATATGAAACATACCCGAAATATGTCGTTCCCGAGTTTGCGGATATTACGTATCTCAACAATGCGGGAATCAATAACGAAACACTGATTTCAGAAGCGCCGTACGAAGGAATGACCGATGATATCCGTGCGGGAAAATTAAAATAAGGGAAAAAACCCGGCAGCTTGGCCGGGTTTTTTTGTATTCTTTTACGACAGGGTTTTGGTCATGATAATGTCGACTTGTTTATCATCCCCCATATAAAAAGAGTGTTCTCCGGTTTGGACAAACCCCATTTTTTGATAAAAGGCGATTGCATTTTCGTTTTTTTCCCATACGCCCAGCCAGATGTTCTTTTTATTGTGTGCTGTTGCGATTTTCATCGCTTCATTCAGCAGATATTTGCCAAGCCCGTGTTTCTGATGGTTTTTTCTTATATAAATTCTCTCAATCTCAAGAGAATCTTCACCCATTTTTTCTGACTGTGCTTCGTTCATGTTGACTTTTATATACCCCGCAAGGTCATCATGATAATAAACAAAATAGAATTGAGAAGACAGATTGGATAATTCCTTTTTCAGCTGTTCAGAGCGGAATGCATTTTCCAAATAAGCTTTCATATTTTCTGGTGAATTTTGATCTTTAAATGTAGCATTGAATGTTTCAATGCTTATCTCCCGGAGCTCTATAATATCGTTAAGGCTGCACTTTTTTAATTGAATACTCATGGTCATACAGCTCCTTTCTTCATTTATCATATCAGCTGATTTTTTGTTGTATTTGCAATGAAAATACCGTATAGTAAACATATCGTATTTTTGTTGTGTTTGCAACATAAAATAAGAAAATGAGGACGATAAAATGAAATATGTTTTTTATGTTTTAGGAATCATGATATTGACCTTTGGTGTTTCTGTCACGATTCAATCAGGGCTTGGAACGTCGCCTTTTGATGCGCTTATTGTGGGATTGTCCGTCCATGCAGGGCTTACCGTGGGAAGCTGGGAAATCATCATCGCTTTCCTGTTAATTTGCTGTAATTCAATGTTAAAAAGGCAAAGGCCGGAATTTTCAGGGATGATTACGGCGTTTATAACGGGAATCGGGATTGATATGTGGCTTTTCTTTCTGCATCGAGTCATAACGCCTGAACTATGGTACGGAAAAGCGGGCTGTTTTGCAATCGGTTTAGTTGTGATAGGGATAGGAACCGCAACCTATCTGCACACAAATTTCGCCCCGATCCCGGTTGATCGGTTAACGCTAATTGTCCGCGAATTAACCGGGAGAAGCATCTTTTTTTCAAGAACGGTCATTTACTTCATATTTTTCATACTGGCCGTGATGCTAAAAGGTCCGGTAGGCATCGGAACGTTATTAACCGTTTGTTTAGGAGGGATCATCCTTCATTTCTTTATGCCGATTACCGGAAGATGGATAGACGGCATATTAACAGCATCTCCAAAACAGGAAGAAACGAAAACCCGGTAACGGGGGTTTTTACCCGATTCTATCATTTTTTCATTTCATCCGTATGTTCAAGGTATAATAAAAAAGGGGGAGGGATTTTTATGAGCGGTCAAAGAAAACTCGTTTTTTACGGAGCTGTCAGCGCAGATGGCTATCTTGCGCGGGAAAATCATTCTTTAGATTGGTTAATCGGAACTGAAGGTGAAGACGGCACCGATTATGAAGCTTTCTATGAATCTGTCGATACGATCATCATGGGCAGAAAAACATACGAGGAAATATTGGTTTTATTGCCTGAGGAATTTCCGTACAAAGGTAAAGAATGCTATGTGTTTTCGCGGACATTGACCGGGCGTACTGAACATGTGCGGTTTATTCATGAAGAGCCTGCCGATTTTATAAAAGCATTGAAACGCCGAGACGGCAAGCGGATTTGGATTGTCGGCGGGAGTGATCTGCTGCACCCGGTTTTGGAGGAAAAACTTGTCGATGAGTTTATCATTCAGATCGCCCCCGTTCTGCTCGGCCGCGGAATTTCTTTGTTCAAACCCGGAGACCGGGAGACAGGGCTGAAGCTGACTGATGTCAGGCGCTATAAGCAATTTGCGGAGTTGCATTATGAAGTGAGATAAAATGAAGTGTATGAAAGAAACCCAGGAAAGGTTACCGGGTTTCTTTTTCATGTTTGTTTTTATGTTTTGAAATGGTGTGGGCCGGCCCGCATGAAAATCCTGCAACCATGATAACAACCCCTATCCACCTCACAGCATAGAAATCAGTGTCGCGCAGGAAGATAAATGAAACTAAGGTCATAAGCGCCCCGATTATAACGGCAGCTGTGCCGATAATACTTGATTTCTCCATATAAAAACTCCTTTATGAATGTTTGGTTAACGTATTAGGTTGGAATATAACATATAAGGGGTAATGTGGAAATGAATATACTGCGAAACTGACTGATGTCTGAAGTAAGATGAAAACGAAACGCCAAGGGAGCCGGCTCCCTTGGCGTTTTTTATGCTTGAAACAGGATGCGGCGTTTTGCTGAATCGGGATCACTTTCGACAGCGGTATCCGTGTTGAAAAGCAAAGTTTCGCGTGAATCGGTTTCATATTCAGGCCAATTGAAGTGAGAGGTGTTCGGGTTTCCGGTTTTTGCAAAAGCGAGCCATGCGGATTGGATTTGTTTGGAAAGCTGTTCTGCGTCATCACCGAGCGGTTCTTGCAGCGTCTTTCTCAAAGAATCAAAGTTTCCGAACACAAACGGCAATTCCAGAGCGTGAACGGCTTTATGAAACGGCGGTGTTTCGCCATGCCAATCAAAGCGGTACATCCAGACCGGTGCGTGCTGCGACTGTCCTTGTGCGAAAGCGACAGCCGGCCGCCAGAAAATCAGATCCGTCATCATATCGATTTGTCCCTTTAATGAATGCGGATATAAATCTGCCGCTTGCTCGGTGCAGTTCTCTCCGAGGTGATAATGCAAATAATCTTGCTGCTTTTTCTCGGAATGAATGTCTGTATCAGGGGTGAAAAACAAATATGCTTCATCACGATTGGTTCCGATGATCATAGGTATGCCTTCTGCGGCCCCGTCTGCTATGGCTTTCACCGGTTCCGCAGGCAATGTGGCCGGATCGATGGCGGGCTGAAACAAAAGCTGAAAAATGTTTTGATCTAGTGAGCGCCGCACTTTATCCGCAGTCTTAAGCAGGTCATTAACGGAAAGCTCCTGCAATTGATCAGTGCCGGCTTCATGAATAAATGCCGCCGCGATGTCTTTTGCCATGTCCGCCGGGATCGTATGAGAGGCGCCGCTTTCTAAAATGGCTTTATGAAACAGGCCTTTTGCGTCAGGCATTGCCATAAGGGAGGCGATGCTCATGCCGCCTGCCGATTCACCAAATATCGTGACGTTATCCGGGTCTCCTCCAAATTCGGAGATATTGTCCCTCACCCAGCGCAGCGCGGCGATCTGATCGAGCAGCCCGATATTGGCGGAATACGCGTCATGAATAGAAGATAAATGTAAAAAGCCTAACGGTCCGAGCCTGTAATTGAGTGTCACTACAATGACATCTCCGTCAGCGGCAAGGGCAGATCCGTCGTAAAGCGGTTCGCTTCCGGCACCTAAATAAAATGCCCCGCCGTGTATCCATACCATGACAGGCTTTTTTTCGCCCTCTGAATCGGGGGCGAAAACATTGAGGTGAAGGCAATCTTCAGATTGAGCCGGTATATCTCCGGAAAACGATATAGACAGCATATCATCCGGCTGCGGACAAATCGGCCCGAACGAGTCGGCATGTTTTACGCCATCCCAAGGTGCGGGCGGCTCCGGCGCTTTAAATCTGAGCTCTCCGACGGGCGGCTTCGCGTACGGTATGCCCTTCCATGTGCGGGTACCGCGGCCGGCAGTTCCTTTCAGTGCGCCGGAGCGGGTTTGAACGGTAAGTTTTGTCATCATTTCATCCCCTTTTTTCTTTTCATTATAAACAGAGATGAAGACATGAAGCGAATAAAAGCCTTTTCATCAGCATATCATCAGTAACGCTTCCGTTCTAAAAATGATCTGACTTCCTGAACGGACAAGCCGAGTTCTTTGGCTTCCTGCATCAGCGCTTTCCATTCCTCAATGTTGGATTCAGTCAGTTTTCTGTTGCGGTAGGGTGCGGGCTCCGGGCGTTTTTCAGTCAGTTTGTTCGTAAAGGTGAACAGTTCTTCTTTCGGCATGCCCGACTGCACGGCCTGCACAAGGTGGATGCGCCACTCATCTTCCGTGTCTCCCATGTGATGCAGCATCGTTTCGGCATCAAAAAGCTCCGTCAGATCGACCTGCAGGGTGGCGGATACTTTTTTCAGAAATTGGATGGACGGATTTGAGTGAACCCCCCGTTCTATCTTGCTTAAATAAGATTTAGAGACACCTGCTTCAACTGCTAGCTGATTAATAGAGTAGCCTTTTCTTCTGCGGTATAAACGAATTATTCTTCCAATCATTGTGCTGAATTCTCCCCTGTATACTGGCTTTTTTTGTTCATTATAAGAAATCTTTCGTTCTTTATAAAATTTAAAATTATAAGGTAAGTGCAGTAAATAAGAGGAAAATCATGATAATGTTCTCTAAAAAGAACCAAATGGCTTAATTTGAAATTTTCAAATTTCGACCTTTTCTTTTATAATCCAATCATTAACAGAAGGGGGCGTTTAAGCCTGATGCAATAAGGATGAGGCTGTAATTACATGAATGAGAATATGAGTTTTAAAGAATTATTTGACATTATTAAACACAGACTTTTACTGATTTTTATCATGACAGCAGTTGTAACGCTGGTGACGGGATACATCCAATTCCGGGTGATTTCGCCCGTTTATCAGTCATCGACCCAAGTGCTCATTCATGAAACAAGCGGTGAAAAAAATTCGAATCTCAGCGACGTTCAGCTGAATCTTCATTACAACAATACGTTTCAAACGATAATGAAAAGCCCGGTTGTGCTTGAGAAAGTGAAGCAGACGCTGCATCTTTCTGAGACGGCATCCGCTTTAAAAGCAAAGATCACGACAAGCAGCGAAACCGATTCAGAGATCATTACCGTAGCGGTGCAGGACGAGAATCCGAAACAGGCCGCCGCTATAGCGAACACGCTGATGAAGACATTTAAAAAAGAAGTCCGTGACAGGATGAATATAAAAGGCGTCATTGTTTTGTCTGAGGCAAAAGCCTCGGAAAGCCCGATGGTCAAGCCTTCGCGCATCCGAAATATCATGATGGCGTTCGGTGCGGCTCTCATGGCGGGTGTGACGCTTGCGTTTTTTCTCCACTTTCTTGATGAAACCGTTAAAAGCGAGCGGCAGCTCAGCGAAAAAACAGACTTGCCTGTTTTAGGGGTTGTGTATGACATCAAAAATCAGCAGACACGGTCTGATGAAAAACATTTCGGGGAGTGAGGCGTTTGGGATTCAGAAAAAAGAAATCAAGAAGGGGACTGGCTCAAATATCCGTTTTACATCACAAATCATTGGTGGCTGAACAATACCGCACCATTCGGACAAATATTGAGTTCTCCTCTGTTCAGACCCATTTGCGCTCTATTCTCGTCACTTCTTCCGTTCCGGGAGAAGGAAAATCATTCAGCGCCGCCAACCTTGCCGCGGTATTTGCGCAGCAGGAAAAAAAGGTGCTGCTCGTCGATGCGGATTTACGAAAACCGACGATACACGAGACCTATCAGCTTGAAAATGTACAAGGCCTGACAAATGTGTTGGTCGGAAACGCTTCCCTCGGCGAAACGGTGCAAAAAACGCTGATTGACAACCTCTATGTCTTAACGAGCGGGCCGACGCCGCCGAATCCGGCTGAGCTTTTATCTTCAAAGGCGATGGGAGAGCTGATTCAGGAGATGTACAGTCGGTACAGTCTGGTTATTTTCGATTCACCTCCGCTTTTGGCGGTAGCGGACGGACAGATTTTAGCGAACCAGACAGATGGAAGCGTTCTCGTCGTCTTGAGCGGAAAAACGAAAATGGATACCGTCCAAAAGGCGAGAGACGCGCTTCAGCAGTCAAAGGCAAAGCTTTTGGGGGCGCTGCTGAATAAAAAGAAAATCAAAAAAACGGAGCACTACTCGTATTGAGCGGTGCAGGTGATGTCTCCTTATCTTTATCAACGGAGGCACTCGGCTCTGCTGTGGGCGGCGTTTTTCGCTGCCTTAGATGCTGGTCGTCGGTGGCGGGGTGTGAGGACGGGTTAAATGCCCAATTTATCTTAAGATGATGCATTGTTATCGGCTTAGCTGTTATGTCTGTTTTTACGAAAACCGTATCAGCTAAACCGATAAATGAGGAGGGGAAAGATTGACTTACCGGAGAAGACTTTCAATGATTTTTGCATTGGATACGTATCTCGTTTTACTTTCCGTTGTTATAGGATATCAATTTTTTGAGGATTCTTATCACTTTTATGACTCCGGAGCGTTGCTGCTGACTGCCGTGAGCATGCTGATCAGCCATCATGTATGCGCTTTTATGTTTCACCAGTATAAGCAGGTATGGACGTACACGGGAATAGGCGAGCTGCTTGCCTTGATAAAGGGGATCACGCTGTCAGCAGCCGTAACGGCGGCCGTCCAATACGGGGTGTTCCACACGATTTTGTTCCGGCTGTTGGCCGTCAGCTGGATGGTTCAGCTATTGTTCATCGGAGGAAGCCGGATGATTTCACGGGTGCTGAAAGAAACGATCGGCAGGAAGCAAAATGACTCTTCCAGGGCGCTGATCATCGGCGCAGGTTCGGGGGGGACGCTGCTCGTCCGTCAGCTTACCCAGAAAAACGATCTCGGAATCATGCCTGTGGCTTTTATTGATGATGATCAGACGAAGCATAAGCTCGAAATCATGGGCCTGCCCGTCATCGGCGGAAAAGAAAGCATTATGCCGGCGGTGCAGAGGCTGAGAATTCACCATATCATCATTGCCATTCCGTCTCTTTGCACTCATGAGCTTCAGACATTATACAAAGAATGTGTGCAGACGGGCGCCCATATTAAAATCATGCCGCAATTTGACGAGATCCTGCTCGGAACGCAGGCTGCCGGACACATCAGAGATGTAAAAGCCGAAGATCTGCTCGGCAGAAAGCCGGTCACCCTTGATACGAGCAAAATTTCTGACAGCATCAAGGGAAAAACGATTCTGGTCACGGGCGCCGGCGGCTCAATCGGTTCTGAAATCTGCCGCCAGATCAGCGCGTTTCTTCCGCAGGAAATCGTCCTTCTCGGCCACGGAGAAAACAGCATTCATTCTGTACATACCGAGCTGTCCGCACGCTTCGGCAAAGAGGTGCTCTTTCACGCGGAGATCGCCGATATTCAGGACAGAGATAAAATCTTTACCTTGATGAAAAAATACGAGCCGCACGTCGTCTATCATGCGGCTGCCCACAAACATGTGCCGTTAATGGAACATAATCCGGAAGAAGCCGTTAAAAACAACATTATCGGCACGAAAAATGTCGCCGAAGCCGCCGATATGTGCGGAACGGAAACATTCGTGCTGATTTCTTCTGACAAAGCGGTCAATCCGGCCAATGTCATGGGCGCGACGAAACGGTTTGCGGAAATGGTCATCATGAACCTCGGAAAGGTCAGCCGCACCAAATTCGCCGCCGTCCGTTTCGGAAATGTGCTCGGTAGCCGCGGCAGCGTCATTCCGATTTTCAAAAAGCAGATTGAAAAAGGCGGACCCGTCACCGTCACGCACCCGGCAATGACAAGATATTTTATGACGATTCCCGAAGCGTCAAGACTCGTCATTCAGGCGGGGGCGCTTGCAAAAGGGCGGCAGATTTTCGTTCTGGATATGGGAGAACCCGTCAAAATCGTCGATCTGGCCAAAAACCTGATTCATTTATCAGGCTATACGACAGAACAGATTCCCATCGAATTCTCCGGCATCCGTCCGGGAGAAAAGATGTATGAAGAATTGCTGAATCATAATGAAGTACATACGGAGCAGATTTTTCCGAAAATCCATATCGGGAAAGCGGTGGACGGGAATTGGGCCGTGCTCATCCGTTTTATGGAGGAATTCAGCCGTCTGCCTGAAGAAGAGCTGAGAAAAAGGCTGTTTGAGGCGATCGAATCAGTACATGAAGAAGCGGCCGCAGGCGTGTGATGGGAGGACAGAAAGATGACGAAAAAAGTATTATTCTGCGCCACTGTCGATTATCATTTTAAAGCCTTTCATCTTCCGTATTTTCAATGGTTTCAGGATATGGGCTGGGAAGTGCACGTCGCGGCAGGCGGCAATATGAATCTTCCGTTCGTTGATGAAAAGTTTTCCATTCCGATCCGGCGCTCGCCGTTTCATCCCGAAAATCTTTCTGTTTACAGGCGGCTGAAACGGCTCATTCAGGACAACGGCTACGACATGATTCACTGTCATACGCCGGTCGGCGGCGTGCTCGCACGCCTTGCGGCGAGACAAGCGCGCCAAAAAGGGACAAAGGTGCTGTACACCGCGCACGGCTTTCACTTCTGCGACGGAGCGCCCCTGAAAAACTGGCTTCTTTATTACCCGATCGAAAAATTTCTCTCTTCTTATACGGATTGTCTGATTACGATTAATGAAGAGGATTACGAACGGGCCAAACAAATGAAAAAAACAGCTTGCGGCGCGAAAAAAATACACGGCATCGGGGTGAATACAGACAGGTTTCGCCCTGTGAGCCGGGAAGAGAGTGAACGTCTGAGAGAAAAACACGGCTTCGGCGCCGGGGAATTTATTCTCGTTTATCCCGCTGAATTAAACGGCAATAAAAACCAGGGACTTCTCATTGAGGCTGCGGCATTGCTGAAGAACCGCATTCCGGAGCTGAAACTCGTATTTGCCGGAGAAGGCGCGATGGAAGCGCCGTACAGAAAAAAGGCTGAATCACTCGGTGTATCCGACATGGTGCGGTTTTACGGTTTTTGCCGCGATATTCATGAACTGATTCAGCTTGCCGATCTGTCTGTCGCCTCAAGCATCCGCGAAGGACTCGGCATGAATCTGCTTGAAGGAATGGCTGCCGAAAAGCCGGCCGTTGCCGCGGACAACAGGGGGCACCGTGAGATCATCGAAGACGGCGTGAACGGTTTTCTCGTGCCGGCCGGGGACAGCGCGGCGTTTGCCGATCGAATTGAAAAGCTGTACCGCTCCCCGGGTCTGCGAAAAGCAATGGGACAAAAAGGGCGCAGCACGGCGGAATGTTTTTCAGAAACACGTACGGTAAAGGAAATGGCGCACATTTACGCCGGTTATATGGATAAAAAGGAGAAAAGCGTATGAATGCAGGAGCACAACCGAAAATTTCCGTCATCATGGGAATTTATAATTGCGAAGAGACTTTAGCGGAGAGTATTGAATCCATCCTAAGCCAATCTTATAAGAATTGGGAACTGATTATGTGTGATGACGCGTCAACTGACGGAACGTATCAGATTGCGCGCCGTTACGCGGATCATTACGGCGACCGGATCACGCTGATTCAAAATAAGACAAATCAACGGCTTGCCGCTTCGCTGAACCGCTGTCTGACATACGCAACGGGGGATTATATCGCCAGGCAGGACGGTGATGACATCTCCAACCCGAGGAGACTGGAAAAACAGGCCGCTTTCTTAAACAAGCACGCCCACTATCAAGTCGTAGGCACGGGGATGCTCGTATTTGACGAATTCGGTGTAAGGGGCGCCCGCCTTTTGCCGCCCGTGCCGAAACCGGGAATTATGGCGAAAGGCACACCGTTCTGCCACGGCACCATTATGATGCGGGCTGAAGCGTACAAAGCGCTTGGCGGCTACCGGTCAGTCAGGCGGACGCGGCGGATGGAGGATATCGATTTGTGGCTGCGCTTTTTTGAAGCGGGTTTCCGGGGGTACAATCTCCAAGAAACGCTGTATAAAGTCAGAGAGGACAGTGATGCGTTTAAAAGGAGATCGTTTACGTATTCCATTGATAATGCGGTCCTCGTTTTTCAGGCATGCAGACGGCTGAAGCTGCCGATTTCCCATTACGCGTATATCGCAAAACCGCTCATCCGCGCCATTACGCCGCCCGCGGTCATGAACCGTTATCATAAAAACAGGGACATCCGCCAAAAAGAAGGGCTTGCCGAACATGATTGACAAACCGATGCGGGTGCTGCACATCTTCAGCGGGATGAACAGGGGCGGCGCAGAAACGATGATGATGAATTTGTACCGGAAGATGGACAGAACGAAGGTGCAGTTTGATTTTTTAACCCATAGGAACGATCCGTGCGCTTATGACGAGGAAATTCTCGCTCTCGGCGGACGGCTTTTTTATGTGCCGAGCATCGGCAGCACAAACCCGATTACATTTGTAAAACAGGTCAAGCGGGTGATTCAGGAAAAAGGCCCGTTTGCCGCCGTGCACGCCCATACCGATTTTCAGTCGGGATTTATCGCGCTTGCCGCTCGTTTAGCCGGCGTCCCGGTGCGGATCTGCCATTCGCACAGTACGTCGTGGCGGGGGCGGGCGTCGCGGCTTGCCGGGATGCAGCTGTTTGTGTTCAGACGGCTGATCACGGCAAACGCCACGGCACTGTGCGCCTGCGGAAAAGAGGCGGGCCGTTTCTTATTCGGGAAAGAAAAAGACGTGCATCTTTTGCCGAACGGCATTGATCTCGACTTATTTGCCGGCGGGTGCGCGGATACAGAAGCTGAAAAAAGGAAGCGGGGCATTGCAGACGGCCGTTTGGTGATCGGCCATATCGGCCGCTTTACAGAAGAAAAAAACCACGAATTTCTGCTCCGGCTGGCCGCTGATATGAAAGAGCGGGGCATCGGCTTACAGCTGATTCTCGCCGGAGACGGTCCGCTTCGCACCGATATGGAAAATCTGGCGGCGAAGCTGGGGCTTGATGATGATGTGCGTTTTATCGGTATAGAAGACCGCGTTCATGATCTGCTGAAAACGCTGGATGTATTTGTCATGCCGTCTCTTTATGAAGGGCTGCCCGTCACGCTCGTTGAAGCGCAGGCCTCCGGGGTGCCGTGCGTGATATCAGACGGCATAACGGAAGAAGCCGATGCCGGGCTCGGGCTGGTCAAAAGGCTCAGCCTCAAAGAACCGCCGGGACAATGGGCATCCGCGGTTTTACGGGCAGCAGAGGCGGCAAAGCCTGACGGAGCGCGTATTAAAGAAACCCTCAGGCGGCTGGGATATGACGCGGGGGAAAATGCGGGGGCTGTTATGAAGCTTTACAATATGAATTGGAAAAAGGAACAGTAACGAATGATTGTATATGTAGTCAATATGGGAATTGTTTATATTTGGTCATGGTTCGCGAAAATGTGCGGCGGGCGTGATCAATCGCTTTCGACCGGATACCGGCCGAATCAGCTCGTCATGCTCGTTCCGCTGCTATCGCTGGTATTGGTCTCCGGTTTGCGCTACAGAGTCGGGACGGATTTTCAGACGTACGCGCTGATGTACAAGCTGGCGGGAAATTACGGAAGCATTTGGGAGATCTTCGGGTTCGGAGCGAAAAAAGCAGCCGTTGATCCGGGGTTTACGGCTCTCATCTGGCTCATGAATTTTATCACGAAAGATCCGCAAATCATGTATTTCACCGTGGCGGTCGTGACGTGCAGCTTTATTTTAAAGGGGCTCGTTGAGTTCGGCCGTCCGTTTGAGCTGAGTGTATTTTTGTTTTTGGGCACGTATCACTATTACGCTTCCTTTAACGGGATCAGGCAGTATATGGTGGCGGCCGTTTTGTTTTGGGCCGTCCGCTACGTGATCAGCGGAAGCTGGAAGCGTTATATGTCAATCGTGCTGCTGTGTTCGCTTTTTCATTCCTCAGCGCTGATTATGATTCCGGTTTATTTTCTCGTCAGAAAAAGAGCATGGTCGCCCGCGATTTTCGGACTGTCGGCATTGTTTCTTCTTATGACGTTCCTGTATCAGAAGTTCATTTCGCTGTTTGTCGTCGTGCTGGAAAACAGCTCGTACGGCCATTATGAGAAATGGCTGATGACCAATACGAACGGAATGAACGTCGTGAAAATCGCGGTGCTGCTTCTGCCGCTGTTTTTGGCTTTCTGCTATCGGGAGCGGCTGCGGAAGCTCTGGCCTGACATTGATGTCATCGTGAATTTCTGTCTGCTCGGCCTGCTCTTCGGTCTTTTGGCGACAAAGGATGTTATTTTTGCCCGGTTTAATATATATTTCGGCCTGTACCAAATGATCCTGATCCCTTATTTTGTGAGGGTTTTTGATGAAAAATCAAATGCGCTGATTTATATCGCCATTATTGTCTGTTATTTTCTTTACAGTTACTTGCTTATGCCGGTCGATTCGTCTGTGCTTCCGTACAGAACGATTTTTTCCCGGTAATGGACACTGGAGGTTTATATGGAAACACCCGCGGTCAGTTTATTAATTGCTGTGTATAATACGGAAACTTATTTAGAAAGATGCTTAGATTCATTGCTCAATCAGTCGCTCGCCAATATCGAAATCGTGGCCGTTAATGACGGGTCAACGGATCAAAGCCCGGCCATTCTTGAAACCTATCAGAAGCGGGATGAGAGAATCAGGGTCATTCATCAGCAAAACCGGGGGCTCGGAGCCGTCCGCAACAGGGGAATCGAGGCGGCGCGCGGCGAATTTATCGCTTTTATTGATGCGGACGACTGGGTTGAACCTGATTATTGCCTGCGCATGTATGAAAAAGCGAAGGCTGATCAGGCTGATCTCGTGATTTGCGAATATGCGGCCGAGTTTGCGGATACGGGGAAAACCGCCGTTTCAACGATCGCTTCAGCGTACGAGGGCCGCCCGAAACAACTGTACCTGAAAGATTTATTTGAAGGAAGAGTCAGCGGTTTTTCATGGAACAAGCTGTACAAAAGAACCATGATCGAGCATCATCAGCTGCGCTTTCCGCTTCGTGATGAGCTGGAGCACGTGGAGGATCAGTACTTCAGCCTCCGGGCGCATGTTTTCGCAGGTGCGGTCTCGTACGTGGATCAGCCGCTCTATCATTATCGGATTCACTTGACTTCCATTGTGCAAAGCTATCAGAAAAAGCTGTTTGACTCAGGTCTCGTTCTCTATCGGCTGAACGAGGCTTTTTTGCGTGAAAACGGCTGCTTACAGGAATACCGGCAGGAGCTGGATTTTTTCATCGTTCAGCACGGAACAGTCTGCCTGCTGAATGAATGGAAGCGGAATAATAGCGGCCGGTTTTCTGAGAAGTGGAAGAATATCAGCCGGATATGCGCTGATCCCGTGTTTCGCCTGAGCCTTTCCAAAACGGGAACGGCGCCGTTTGACGCCAAACGCTCATGCCTTCTGCTTTTGGCGAAGCTGAAGCTGATTCCGTTCGTGTCGCTGGCATCAGCCGCGTATCAGGGGGCAATCGAGTACAAAATGAAAATCAGAGGGTGAAGACATGTCGATACAATCTTTAAAAATCAATCTCGCGGAATGGCTGTTGCTTAAGGTCAAATACCCGTCCCAATTTCATTTCGGAACGGCAGCGGATGGGGCGGGGCTTACAGCGGCAAGAAAAAAGATCATTCTGACGCTGCTCCCGTCCCACGATAATCTCGGCGATCACGCCATCGCCTACGCAAGCAAAACGTTTCTTGAACGGGAATATCCCGATTTTGACATTGTCGAAGTGGATATGAAGGATATATACAGATCGGCAAAAGCGCTGATCAAAAAGCGCCACCCCGATGATATGGTATTCATCATCGGCGGCGGGAACATGGGGGATTTGTACCGGTATGAGGAATGGACGCGCCGCTTTATTATCAAAACATTTCGGGAATATCGGATCGTTCAGCTTCCGGCGACGGCTCACTTTTCTGAATCAAAAAAGGGACGGAAGGAACTGAAGCGCGCCCGAAAAGTGTACAATGCGCATCCCGACCTTTTGTTAATGGCGAGAGATGAGACGACGTATCAATGGATGAAGCGTCATTTTCCCGGAAAAACAGTGCTCAAACAGCCTGACATGGTCTTATATTTGGATAAAAGCGAGCGGCACATCCCGCGGGAAGGGATCTACCTCTGTTTACGGGAGGATAAGGAGAGTGCGCTGACGGCTGAGGACAGAACGATGGTAAAAGAAGCTTTGGCAAAAGAGTACGGCGAGCTGCATTCCTTTACCACGACGGTCGGCCGGAGGGTCAGCCGCCATACACGTGAAAAGGAGCTGGAGGCGCTTTGGAATACGCTGAAAGGCGCGGAAGCCGTCGTCACTGACAGGCTTCACGGGATGATTTTTTGTGCGCTGACGAAAACGCCTTGTGTCGTCATTCGTTCGTTTGATCATAAGGTGATGGAAGGCTATCAATGGCTGAAAAACATACCGAACATGACATTGCTTGAACGTCCAGACCCTGAAGCCGTAACGGCCGCCGTAAACCGGCTGCTCAGCGGCAAGCATGAGGAAGGCGGTTCTTTGCGCAGTGTTTATTTTGCCGGGCTGCGCTCGAAAATCAGCGGTGATGCCCAATGACCGCGCCGCTTGTGAGCGTGATCGTGCCGATGTATAAGACAGAGCCTTTTATGAAAAAATGCGCGGTTTCTTTAACAAAACAGACGCTGAGAGACATCGAAATCATTTTCGTCAATGACGGTTCACCGGATCGGTCAGGCCGGATTGCTGAACAATTCGCCGCAGAAGATGCGAGAATCCGGGTGATTCATAAAGAAAACGGCGGCCTCAGCTCGGCCCGCAATGCCGGAATAAAAGCCGCCCGCGGCCGTTATATCGGTTTTGCGGACGGCGATGACTATGTGACGGAAACGATGTTCGAGCGGCTTTATGAAGAAGCGGAGAAGAACCGGCTGGATATCGCCGGATGCGGCTATTATAAGGAAACGCCGTCTAAGAAAAGAACATATATGCCGCCGTCCCTTCCGCCGGGTCGCGTCTTCACAGCGGATGAAATGACTGCATTGCTGACCCGTGCGCACGAACATCGGTTTATTTGGTATGTGTGGCGCTATATATACCGGCGAGAATCATTGCAAGGGCTGTTGTTCCATGAAGATATCCGGTTTGCCGAAGACTCTCCGTTTAATTTGGCAGCGTTCCGCCAAGCCGCGCGTATCAAAGTGATAGACGAAGGGCTGTATATCTACCGGGAAAATCCGCAAAGTCTTACAGAAACACCGTTTAAGCCCCACTTAGATCACGAACTGCAAAAGCAATATAAAGCGAAAATGGCTTTTTATGAGGAAAACGGGCTGACGGACGCCTGCCGGAGCGATATCAATACATATTTGTGCAAGCATCAGATTCCGATGCTGATCGCCAACGCATGCGCCGCCCCGCAGCCGTCACATCAGATTACGGCGCACATCGGCAGAATCTTAACGTATGACATGGTAAAAACGGCGGTGCGCAGCACGCCATGCCGGCATAAACAGCTGCTGGCGGGGGAGCGCGTGGTGCTCGGCCTGTGCAAAATGCGCCTTCCTCTTCTTCTGCATGCGTTTTTCGAACGGAAATCGAAAGAGAAAGGCAGTGCGGAAGGAGCATGAAATTTGCCATTAATTTCGGCGCCAATGTGACGGCGTTTTTACTATCGGTGTTTTTATCAGTGTGGATGACGCCCTTTATTGTGAAAACATTAGGTGTGGAGGCTTTTGGGTTTGTCCATCTGACACAGAATATCATTAACTATTTCTCTATTATTACCGTTGCGCTGAGCTCTGTCGTTGTGAGGTTTTTCTCCGTCGCCGCCCACAGGGGGAACAGGGACGAGGCCAATGCGTATGTAAGCAATTATTTAGCCGCGTCTGTCGTGATATCTCTATTACTCGCTGTGCCGCTCGCCGGGACGGCTTTTTTTATTGACAAGATTATGAATGTACCGACCGGGCTCTTAACGGATGTGAGGCTGTCTATCGTAATCGGCAGCGTGCTGTTTATGCTGACATTTTTTATGGCGGGTTTCGCGACGGGGCCGTTTTTTGCCAACAAGCTTTATATCACAAGTTCCATTCAGGCCGTGCAAATGCTGGTCAGGGTGCTGTGTGTGCTCGCTCTGTTTACGTGCCTGCCGCCGAAAATCTGGCAGATCCAGCTTTCGGCATTAGCGGGAGCCTTCTGTGCGGCCGTGCTGACTTTTTTCTTCTTTAAGAAATTGATTCCTTGGTTTTCTTTCAGCCGTAAAACCTTGTCATTACAAACGAGCAAAGTGCTGTTTTCGGCCGGTGCCTGGAGCTCTGTCAACCAGATCGGCGTGCTGCTGTTTCTGCAGATTGACCTCATGACGGCCAACCTTGTGCTGGGGCCGTCTGAAGCGGGTGTCTATGCGGCGATTATTCAATTCCCGCTCCTGCTCAGAAGTCTTGCCGGGACGCTTGCTTCACTGTTTGCGCCGGTTTTGACTTCCTACTATTCAAAAGGCGATATGGAAGGCCTCCTGTCTTACGCCAATAAGGCTGTGCGGATGAACGGGCTTCTGCTCGCGCTTCCCGCCGCATTATTAGGAGGGCTTGCCGAACCGTTTCTGGCGATTTGGCTGGGCCCGTCGTTTGTGCAGACGGCGCCGCTTTTATACATTCACGCCGCGTATTTGGCGGTCAGTCTCTCTGTCATGCCGCTTTTTTACGTATGGACGGCTTTTAATAAACAAAAAACGCCCGCCGTCGTTACTTTATGTTTAGGCGGACTGAATGTCATATTGGCCGTGGTTCTCAGCGGACCGGCACATCTCGGGCTGTACGGCATCACCATTGCCGGGGCTGTCTCCCTCATTTTGAAAAATGCCGTCTTCACGCCGCTGTATGTTTCGCATATTACGGGCTTTCAGAAAACCGCGTTTTACAAAGGCATGTTCGGCCCGTTGGCGGCGGCCGTATTTGCCTGGGCCGTCTGCCGGGGTATCCGGCTGTTTTCACCGCTTGACAGCTGGGCCGGCCTGATCGCCGCGGGGCTTGCCGTATGCATAAGCTATGCCGCATTCGCTTTTTTCTTCATTTGTACGAGAGAAGAAAGGCGGCTTGCTTTACAGAAATGCCGAAAAGTGAAAGGAGCTGTTCAGATTTGAAGGCGAAACGTGTATTTGATATAGCGGCCGCGGTGTTGTTATTGTGCGGCGCGAGCGTTATCCTTCTCTTCGCCATGGCCGCCGTCAGATGCGCCATCGGGTCTCCGGTATTGTTCAAACAGACGAGACCGGGGCATAAAGGGCGTCCGTTTACGTTGTATAAACTCAGAACGATGACGGATGCGCGTGATGAAAACGGTGTGCTGCTTCCGGATCATCTCCGTCTGACCAAAACGGGAAGGCTGATCAGAAAACTGAGCATCGATGAGCTTCCCCAGCTTTTTAATGTGCTCAAAGGAGATATCAGTCTGGTCGGCCCCCGCCCTCTGCTGATGGATTATCTGCCGCTTTACACGGCGGAGCAGGCGCGGCGGCACGAGGTGAAGCCGGGGATTACGGGCTGGGCGCAGATTAACGGGAGAAACGCGATTTCATGGGAGGAAAAATTCAAGCTCGACGTGTGGTACGTCGACAACCGCACATTTCTTCTCGACTTAAAGATTCTGCTTTTAACAGTGAAAAAAGTTCTCGTGTCAGAAGGCATACACCAAGCCGGCCATGTGACGGCAAAGCGCTTCACAGGCAGCGGAGACATGTCATCGTGAAAAAGGTCGTGCTGATCGGAAACGGCGGACACGGAAAAGTCGTGAAGGAAATCGTGCAGGCCCGTTCCGATATGGAGCTTGCGGGCATATTGGATGACGGATTCAGCGGTTTTGCCGTTCGGAACGGTTTATATACGGGCCGGACGAAAGACGTGCACATGCTTCGGAAACTCGTCCCCGAGGCCGTATTCACGATATGCATCGGCCGCAACGGCGTCAGAAAGCAGTTCGCTGAAACGCTTCGGCTTGAAGATGACGATTATGCCGCACTCATTCACCCCGGAGCGATCGTCAGTGAAACGGCTTCCGTCGGACACGGAACGGTTGTGATGGCGGGCGCCGTCATTCAGGCGGGCGCTGACATCGGCGCCCATTGCATCATCAATACGGGGGCGGTTGCCGATCATGACAATGCAATCGGAGATTACGTCCATCTTTCACCGCGTGCGGCGCTTGCCGGCGGAGTGAAAGTCGGGGAAGGAACGCACATCGGAATCGGCGCGTCCGTCATACCGCAGATTGACATCGGCCCTTGGTCCGTTATCGGCGCGGGGGCTGCCGTCATCAGCCGGATTCCCGGCCATGTGACGGCGGTCGGCGTTCCGGCCCGCATCATCTCCCCTATCCATAATGAAAAAGGATGATTTCATGCAAACAAACAAACGGATTTATTTGTCTCCGCCTCATATGAGCGGAAAAGAACAGGAATACATTGCAGAAGCTTTTCGTTCCAATTGGATTGCCCCGCTCGGTCCGCTCGTCAATTCGTTTGAAGCGCGGCTCGCGGAATATGCGGGAGTGAAAAGCGCGGCGGCCGTAAGCTCGGGAACGGCCGCCATCCATCTTGCCCTGCGGCTTGCGGGTGTGAAAAAAGGAGACGCTGTATTTTGTCCTTCCTTTACGTTTGTCGCCACGGCGAATCCGATTGTGTATGAGCAGGCTGAGCCCGTTTTTATTGATTCGGAATGGGAGACGTGGAATATGTCGCCCGATGCGCTTGAGCGGGCGCTGCGGGATGCAAAGCGGCGCGGCAGTCTCCCGAAAGCGGTGATCGCCGTCAATCTTTACGGCCAAAGCGCGAAAATGGATGAATTAACGAGCCTTTGTGACACATACGGCGTCTGTCTGATTGAAGACGCTGCCGAGTCCTTAGGATCAACATATAAAGGCAGGCAGAGCGGCACGTTCGGCCGTTTCGGCATTTATTCCTTTAACGGCAACAAAATCATTACAACATCGGGAGGCGGCATGCTCGTGTCTGACGATGAAGCCGCGATTGAAAAGGCGAAGTTTCTTGCGTCACAGGCGAAAGATGCCGCCGTTCATTACCAGCACAGCGAGCTCGGGTATAACTACAGGCTCAGCAACATTCTCGCGGGCGTGGGGATATCGCAGCTGGAAGTGCTTGAAGATCGGGTCCGGGCGAGGAGAGAAATCTTTCACAGGTATCGGGAAGCGCTGGAAACGTATCCGGGCATCCGCATGATGCCGGAGCTTGAAGGAACGGTTTCAAACCGCTGGCTGACGGCTCTGACGCTTGATAACGGCGTGACGCCGGAAGAAGCAGTCGCCTGTCTTGCGGAACAGAATATTGAGGCCCGGCCGCTGTGGAAACCGCTGCATACGCAGCCGCTTTTTTCATCTTCCGTCTTTTATCCTCACAGCGAACATGAGCGTGTCTCTGAGAACCTTTTCAGCCGGGGCATCTGTCTGCCGTCCGGGTCTGACTTGTCTTCTGAGGATCAGCAGCGTGTCATTGACGCACTTGCGCAACTGTTTGAAACGAAAGGGGAGAAAACATGGACAACCGCCATGTTATGAGCCGATTAAAAGAAACGCTGACGGGGCTGCTCAGCGTTATACCGCCGCAATCTGACATCATATATGCCGACTATCCCCTCTACGGAAATGTAGGGGATTTATTGATTATGAAAGGGACGGAGGCGTTTTTTAAAGCGCACGGCATCCGCGTCAGACAGCGCTGGAATCCCGACAATTTTCCATTCGGGCGCCGGGCGGACAAAAAGACGATCATCGTCTGTCAGGGTGGCGGAAATTTCGGGGATCTCTATCCGTACTATCAGACGTTCAGGGAAAAAATCGTCAAATCCTTTCCGGAAAACAGGATCGTCATCCTGCCGCAATCCATTTATTATCAGGATGAGACACGGCTGCAAAAGGCAGCGGCGCTTTTTGCGGGGCACAAGGATCTCCACCTGTTTACGAGAGATCATGTGTCACACGAGACTGCGAAACGCTTTTTTTCGGCGAATCATATCGGGCTTATGCCTGATATGGCCCATCAGCTGTATCCGATGGCGGCGTCAGCGGCTCCGTCACGCGGCAGGCTTCATTTTATCCGCACGGATGGGGAAATCAATCCGAAGCTGCAAACCAATTCTTCCGTTAAAAGCTGGGACTGGCAGGATGTGCTGTCAGCAAGCGACCGCAGGGGAATCGCTTTTTTTCAAACACTGAATGTTTTGAATAAAAAAGCGGGAAACCCGCTGCCGATTGCGCGGTTTTGGAAACGCTATACCGATTTCTTAACAAAGAAAGCGGTCCTGTTTTTCAGCAGATACGAATCGGTGGAAACGTCAAGGCTTCACGGTCACATTCTGTCCTCGCTTCTCGGGAAACCGAATACCGTCATTGATAATTCATACGGGAAAAACGCCAACTACTATTACACCTGGATGCACGAAGCGCCAGATGTCCGTCTGATCGGGGAAACCGCCGGCACGAAGGAAAACCTTCCGCTTTGAATGAGCGGAAGGTTTATTTTGTTTCACCGCGTTTTACTTTGTTGTACGCCTCATCCAAATGCTGAATTCTTTTGAGCACAACCGAGTTTTTCGTCAGCTGATCCTGAACAAGGGTTGAAACGACGGAACGGTAATAGCTGTTCATCGCATGAATTCGGTCTTCACTCGGATTCATTTCAATGTGCTGTGTAAAGTTTTCAATAAAATAAGGAACAGAAAAAAGTTCTGACATCTATAAAGCAACTCCTTTTAATAAGTATATACGGTATGAAACCAATCATGTACAATGAAAAAAGGGGAGTGAGCATGATGGATATCAAACTTCAGCAAACACAAATGTTAAAGCCTCAATTAACGCAAGAGCTTAAACAGGCTATCACATTACTCGGATACAATTCCGCGGAACTGGCCGGATATATTGATGAGCTCTCACTGGAAAACCCTCTGATTGAACGAAAGGAAACAGACACGCCGCCACTATCTTACCATAAAACAAATAAAAACAGGATGAAAGAACGGGACGGAAGCCAGCAGATCAGACTTACCCGCAAAACGCTTCAGGATTCGCTCAAACAGCAAGCCTTAGACATGAAGCTGTCCGATGATGAGAAAAAAATTTTCAATTATCTGATACATTCATTGGATTCAAACGGATATTTAAAAGAGGATATACCAGCCGCCGCCGACCATGTATCCGCTTCACAAGAGGAGACGGAAGCGGTTCTGAAAAAGCTTCAATCCCTTGAGCCCGCGGGAATCGGTGCCCGGTCTTTGCAGGAATGCATCCTTCTTCAGCTCCGCCGTTTGCCCGAGCGGAACGAACAGGCGGAATGGATTGCCGAAGCCTATTTTGAGCTATTTGCAAGAAAGAACTGGAAAGCGCTTACACTAAAAACGGGCATTCCGCTTAAAGACATTCAGGACATCGCTGACATGATCAGCGCGCTTGATCCGAGGCCGGGGCTCTGTTATGCGCATGAGGAGCCGGGTTTTTACGTGGAACCGGATATTTTCATCACAGTGAAAAACGGCATCATTCAAGCGCGGCTCAACAGCCGTTCGTTTCCTGACATCCAGCTTCATACCCATTATCAGCCGCTGCTGTCAGCTGCCGGGTGCCGTGACACAAAAAATTATCTGTCGGCAAAATATCAGGAATGGCGCTGGCTGAACCGAGCTTTGTCGCAAAGAAAACAAACGATCACGAGAATTATCGGCGTCCTGACTGAACGGCAGGAATCCTTTTTTCTCACAGGAAAAAGCGGAATGCAGCCGCTGACCTTAAGAGAGGTGGCGGAAACGCTGGAGCTCCACGAATCAACGATCAGCCGGGCAATCAAAGGGAAGTACGTTCAGACGCCGTACGGACTGTATGAAATGAAAACATTTTTCTCGGCGAAAGCTGAATCGTCGGGGGACGGCGGCGCCTCCAATTATGCCGTGAAAGCACATCTGGAGGCATTGGTCGGTAAAGAAGATAAAAAGAAACCTTTTTCAGACCAAAAGCTTGCCGATCTGCTGTATGAACAATATGACATCCGGATCTCAAGGCGCACCGTCGCCAAATACCGTGACCAATTAAATATTCCGCCGTCATCGGCGAGAAAACGGTACAGCTGAAACCTCCCCGAGCCAAACCCCGGGGAGGTTCTCCGTGTTACGGGATCATCCATGAAAACAGATGATGCTGTAAAAATGTAATGAGACAGACGAGCAGAAGCAAAAACAGACTGTGCTTAATCGTAAAGCGGAAAAGGTCGGCTTCCTTGCCCGCCAGACCGACAGCGGCACAGGCAACCGCAATGGATTGCGGAGAAATCATTTTTCCGGTGACACCGCCCGATGAATTGGCGGCAACGGAGAGAACCGGGTCCATCCCGACAGAGAGCGCCGTCACCTTTTGCAATCCGCCGAACAATAGGTTGGCCGACGTATCAGAGCCGGTAATAAATACGCCGAGCCAGCCGAGCACCGGCGAAAAAAAGGTAAACATCGCGCCCGTCATGGCAAGCGCAAGACCGAGTGTCGTGCTCATGCCGGAAGCATTCGTCACATAAGCAAAGCCGACAACAGAAACAATGGTCACGACCGGAAGCGTTAATTCTTTCACCGTTTCTATAAACGCTTCGCCCCAAGTCTTCCACGACATGCCGAGGGCGAACTTGGAGATGACGGCGGCAATCAGAATCGCCGTCCCCGCTGAACCGAAAAGCTCAAGTTTGTACACGGCTTCAATAGGCGTGCCGTCCGCCTGAAGAATCTGCTGATTTACAAATGGGACGGGAGGCGTGAAGGTCAATGCACGCCCGGCTGCATTCAGCCAGGAAAGCCACATTGACGTTCCTTCGTAATGACCGGTTAATGCAGCCTTCACGCCCGGAATCCCCCAGACGGATATCATGGCCGTCAGAAGAAGGAAAGGAGACCACGCTTTAAACACCGCGGCGCCCCCGTACTTGATCGGCGCCCGGTCAGCGGCCGCTGCTGATTCCCGTTCTGCCGCGAAACGAAAGGCCTTTTTCGGTTTCCAAAATTTCAAAAACACAGCGAGCGCGGCCATGGAAACTAGCGCCGACAGCACATCCGGAAGCTCAGGCCCTAAAAAATTCGAGCTTGCGTACTGCACGGCCGCAAAGGAGACGCCGGAAACAAGAATGGCCGGCCATATCTCAAAAGCCTTTTTAAACCCGCTCATCAAAATGATTAAGTACAGCGGAATAAAAACGGATAAAAACGGAAGCTGCCGGCCGACCATTTGAGAAATTTCCATTGCCGGTATCCCGGTCGGACCTTCGACAGCGGTAATCGGAATGCCGATCGCGCCGAAGGCAACGGGCGCCGTATTGGCAATCAGGCAAATTCCCGCCGCATACAGCGGCTGAAAACCAAGTCCGACGAGCAAAGCGGCCGAGATCGCGACGGGAGCACCGAAACCGGCGGCGCCTTCTAAAAACGCCCCGAATGAAAAGGCGATGAGCAGCGCCTGCAAACGCCGGTCATCTGTAATTGAGAGCACCGAACTCCGGATAATCTCAAACTGTCCCGTTTTCACGGTGATTTTATACAGAAAGACCGATGTGACGATAATCCAGCCGATCGGAAGCAGCCCGTACACCGCTCCCTGAGAAGCGGACATCACCGCTTTTTCCGCCGGCATACCGTAAACAAATACAGCGATTAAAAGTGAAACGGCTAACGTTAAAAGCCCCGCGATGTACCCCTTCATCCGTTTCACCGCAAGCGCCCAAAAAAAGAAGATAATCGGCACGAGCGCGCAAGCTGCCGATAAAAGCAAATTTCCCCCTAAAGGAGCGTACTCCTGTGTCCATTGCATCCCTAAAAAACCCCTCCTTATGTCATGTAAGCGATTACTTTTTATGATAAGGTCATCTGATGACCGGGTTAATTAGCATTATATTTTGAAAGTTTTGAAAGTACAATACTTTTCTTGAACAAATTGTCTGAACCTGTCGGCAACACAAAAAAAGAAGTATAATAGACGATAAACATCAAGATTCACAAGTGACGGGGTGATCGCGTTGAAATATAAACAAATTAAAACGAAAAAAATCTACGAGGAAGTCGCTGACGCATTGCTGGAGAAGATAAAAGCGGGCGAGCTTAAGCCGGGTGAAAAGCTTGATTCCGTTCAGGCGCTTTCTGAGAGTTTTCAGGTCAGCCGCTCGGCGGTCAGAGAAGCGCTGTCGGCTTTGAAAGCGATGGGGCTCGTCGACATGAAGCAGGGTGAAGGCACATACATAAGAGAATTTGAGCCGTCTCATGTTTCCCAGCCGCTTTCTTCCGCCCTCTTGATGAAAAAAGAGGATGTCAAACAGCTGCTCGAAGTCAGAAAGCTGCTTGAACTCGGCGTCGCCGCCATGGCCGCTGAAAAACGCACCGAAGACGATTTACAAAAAATCCGCCAAGCTCTCATGGAGATGAAAGACATTGACGGAGACGAAGAATTGGGCGAAAAAGCGGATTTCTCCTTTCACATGGCGCTGGCGGAAGCATCACAAAACGGGCTGCTCAAGCATCTCATGAATCATGTCTCCGCGCTTCTTTTGGAAACGATGAGAGAAACGAGAAAAATTTGGCTGTTTTCTAAACGAACGAGCGTGCAGCGATTGTATGAAGAGCATGAACGCATTTACAGCGCCGTCGCCGCCGGAGACGCGGATGAAGCGGAAGCCGCGATGACCGCGCACCTGACGAATGTGGAAGAAGTGCTGGGGGCTTATTTTGAAGAAAATGTATAGAAGCTGACTTGTGAAAGGGGATAACATCACATGCAGGCCGAATCTTTTTTTTCTGACCATGTAAAGAAAGCTCTGACAAACGATCCTCCCGGGGAATGGATGCCGGCAGTTCCGAAAGCGTGCATCCCCCTGCATTCCGGCTATCCCGATCCCGCACTCGTTCCTGATAAGGAGCTGAAAGAAGCCGCCTCCCGCCTTCTGGATGAGGAGCGCGATCTGCCGCTGCATTATATGGGAAGCCCGAGGACGGCCGTTTTAAAAAAACAGATTCAAGAACGGGCAGCCATCCGCGGCATTCACTGCCGGGATAATGAGCTGATCGTGACGTCAGGCGCCTGTCAGGCGATAGATCTGGCTGCGCGGGTTTTCCTCGATGAACAAACGGCCGCTGCCGTTGAAGCGCCGGTCTACATGGAAGCGCTCGAGATTTTTAAAAATTACACACCGCATATCATGAGCATTCCGACAGATCAAGAGGGCCTGCAAACAGAAACATTAGCGTTCATGCTTGAGGAAAGAAAACGAAAAGGGCTTCTGCTTCCCCGTCTTCTCTACACGATACCCGCTTTTCAGAATCCTGCGGGAACCGTAATGTCAGCGAAGCGGAGAACCCGCCTGCTTCAGCTTGCCGAAGCGTATGATTTTCTCATCTTGGAGGATGATGCATACGGCGAGCTCGGATTCACCGATATTCCGCCGCCCTTGAAAGCCATGGATCAAAACGGCCGGGTGCTGTACGCCGGTTCATTATCAAAAGTCATCGCCCCGGGTATGAGGATCGGCTGGATTGCAGGGGACGCCGCATTCATCACGGCATTGTCATGGTTAAAAAAAGACTTAGGCCACCCGTTTTCCCAAGCGGTGACCGCCGTCTATCTGGAACAAACGAATGTGGAAAAACGGCTCGCCGCCTTGCGGGAAGCATATCGAAGCAAACGTGACGTTTTGCTCGCCGCATTAGCGCGATATCTTCCGGAATCCGCATCCTGGCACGTGCCTGAAGGCGGTTACTTTGTATGGGTGAAAGCGACGGGAGCGGATACATCCGCAATGCTGGCGAGGGCTCTTTCTCACGGCGTTTCCTATGTACCCGGTAAATATTTTTTTCTGCATCATGAAGACGGTGCCGAATATCTCCGCCTGTCGTTCAGTTATGCCGGTAAAGCCGCGATAAAAGAGGGTGTGCAAAAACTGGGACGCCTGCTGGAAAACGGGATGTAGAGCAGCTTGAGGAGCTTTCGGGCTTCTCTTTTTTTGTCCCCTTCAGCGCATCGGACGAAAGGATTTTTCAGAAAAACCTTCCAATCCATATTCAGAATAGTGTAGGATATTCATAGAGCTTTTCCTAAAAACAGGTCATCAGATGACCGGATCACATATTGAGGATGAAAGAGGGGTTCATCATGAAAGTCTCATTATTTGTCACGTGCCTTGTGGATATGTTCCAGACCAATGTCGGAAAGGCGACGGTTGAGGTGCTGGAACGGCTCGGGTGTGAGGTGGATTTTCCCGAGGGGCAGATCTGCTGCGGGCAGCCCGCATACAACAGCGGGTATGTGACGGATGCGAAAAAAGCGATGAAGCGGATGATTGCCGCGTTTGAAGAAGCGGAGTACGTCGTCAGTCCGTCAGGTTCCTGTACGACGATGTTCCGTGAATATCCGCATCTGTTTCAGGACGATCCGAAGTGGGCGGCAAAAGCGCAGCAGCTTGCGGACAAAACATATGAGTTAACAGATTTTATCGTCAACGTTCTCGGGGTGGAGGATGTCGGGGCGGTGCTGCAAAAAAAAGCGACAGTCCATACATCGTGCCACATGACGAGGCTGCTCGGCGTGTCGGAGGAGCCGATGAAGCTTTTGCGCCATGTCAAGGGGCTCGAGCTGACCACGCTTCCCGGAAAGCACCAATGCTGCGGATTCGGAGGAACGTTTTCTGTGAAAATGGCGCAAATCTCTGAACAAATGGTGGATGAGAAGGTCGCCTGCGTGGAAGACACGGAGGCCGAGGTGCTGATCGGGGCGGATTGCGGATGTCTGATGAATATCGGAGGGCGTCTTGACCGTAAGGATAAAAACGTCAGAGTCATGCACATCGCCGAAGTGCTGAACAGCAGATAAGACGAGAAACAACAAGGGGGGAAAATCATGGCGATGAAAATCGGTACCGCCGCTTTTAAAGAGCGGGTATCAGAAGGAATAGATAATGAGTTTATGAGAGGAGCTGTCTCCGGAGCGCAGGAACGGCTCAGGACAAGAAGGCTTCAGGCGGCCGAAGAATTGGGAAACTGGGAGGATTGGCGTTCCCATGCGGAAGAAATCAGACAGCATGTGCTGGACAATCTTGATTTCTATTTGGAACAGCTCGCCGAAAACGTCGCCAACAGAGGCGGACATGTCTTTTTCGCCGAAACGGCGGAAGAAGCGTCCTCCTATATCCGCGATGTCATCCGGCAGAAAAACGCCAAAAAAATCGTAAAATCCAAATCCATGGTGACAGAAGAAATCAATATGAACGAAGTGCTTGAGGAAGAGGGCTGTGAAGTCACAGAAACGGATCTCGGCGAATACATTCTCCAGATTGACGACCACGATCCGCCGTCACATATCGTTGCTCCCGCTCTTCACAAAAACAAAGAGCAGATCCGTGACGTGTTTAAAGAGAGACTCGAATATAAACAGACGGAAAAACCGGAAGAGCTCGTTATGCACGCGCGCAGCGTTCTCCGGAAAAAATTTCTCGAAGCGGATGTCGGCATTACAGGCTGCAACTTTGCAATCGCGGATACCGGATCGGTCAGTCTCGTGACGAACGAAGGAAACGGCCGCCTTGTGTCCGCGCTGCCGAAGACGCAGATCACCGTGATGGGAATGGAGCGGATCGTTCCGTCATTTTCTGAGTTTGAAGTGCTTGTCAGCATGCTGACGAGAAGCGCCGTCGGCCAGCGGCTTACAAGTTACATTACGGCGCTGACGGGACCTCGTCAGCAAGGAGAAGCTGACGGGCCTGAGGAATTCCACCTCGTGGTTGTGGACAACGGGCGTTCCCGCATACTCGGCACGGAATTTCAATCGGTGCTGCAATGTATCCGCTGCGCCGCCTGCATCAACGTCTGTCCCGTGTACCGGCATGTCGGCGGACACTCGTACGGGTCCATCTATTCGGGTCCGATCGGCGCCGTCTTATCGCCTCTTCTCGGCGGATATGACGAATACAAGGAGCTCCCGTACGCATCTTCCTTATGCGCGGCCTGTACGGAAGCGTGCCCCGTTAAAATTCCGCTGCACGAGCTGCTGCTCAAGCATCGGCAGAACATCGTGGAAAAAGAGGGCAAAGCGCCGATCAGCGAAAAACTGGCGATGAAAGCCTTCGGGCTCGGCTCGTCATCCCCGTCCCTTTATAAAATGGGATCGAAATGGGCGCCTGCCGCCATGACGCCGTTTACGGAAGATGACAAAATATCAAAAGGGCCGGGGCCGTTAAAAGAATGGACGGCAATACGGGACTTTCCGGCGCCGCATAAATCGAGATTCAGAGATTGGTTTAAAGACCGGGAAAAACAAAAGGGGGAAGAATGATGATGAAAGGGACGGTTACACATCAGGAATCCTTTTTAAACCGGATCGCCGAAAGTCTGGGCAGAGAGCGCAGGAAATCAGGCGTGTCCCTGCCTGAATGGAAGTATCAGCCACAATATCAAACGCATGCGGACTGTACGGAAGACGATCTTGTCACGATGCTGAAAGACCACTGCGTCAACATTCATACCGAACTGATCGAAACGGATGCAGCCGGGCTTTACGACGCTTTGCGCACGCAGGTGAACCGCTTTGAAGGAGGGCCTGTCATCATTCCGAAGGACAGCCGGTTTGAAACGTACGGCTTGCAGACCCTTATGACAGAAGAGTGGCCGGACGAAGGGATTCCCGTTTGGGAATGGGACGCGGAACAAGGAGCAAAAAATATTGAAAAAGCGGAACAAGCGAATGTGGGCATCACATTCAGCGAGATCACGCTTGCGGAATCAGCCACCGTCGTTTTGTATGCGTCAGAGCATGCCGGCCGTTCTGTCAGCCTGCTTCCGACCACCTATATCGCAATCATCCCGAAATCTTCCATTGTGCCGAGAATGACACAGGCCAGCGATATACTGAAACAGCAGATCAGAGACGGCGTCACCGTTCCTTCCTGCATCAACTATATTACTGGACCGAGCAACTCGGCCGATATCGAAATGGATTTGGTTGTCGGCGTCCACGGACCCGTTAAAGCCGCTTATATCCTTGTGAATGACCGATAAAAAAACAAACCCCGGTTTGCGGCCGGGGTTTGTTTTTATATAAACGCGTTAATGATCATGATAAAACAGATCGCACTGACAGAAATAATCGTTTCCATCGCCGTCCATGTCAGGAATGTTTCTTTTACCGTCATTCCGAAATACTCTTTAATGAGCCAGAAACCGGAGTCATTGACATGTGACAGAATCAAAGAGCCCGCTCCCGTTGCCAAAACGAGAAGCTCGCTGCTGACGCCCGGCATGACAGATGCAATCGGTGCAACAATGCCGGCCGCCGTCATCATGGCGACAGTCGCTGAACCTGTGGCGACACGGATGACCGCCGCGATCGTCCAGCTTAAAAGAACGGGAGAGAAGCTTGAGTGTTTCGCCATGTCAGCGATATACGTGCCGACGCCTGAATCAATCAGGACGTTGTTAAAAGCGCCGCCGGCTCCGATCACAAGCAGAATGGAAGCAATCGGTCCCAGACAGTCATTGCTGAATTTTAAAATGCTTTCTCTGTCAAAGCCCTGATAAAAACCAAGGCTGAAAAAGGAGTAAACCGTGGCGATCAAAAGCGCCGTGACAGGGTCGCCGATAAATTTAAAAGTTTCATAGAGCGTGCTTTTTTCCGGAAGCGCAATTTCGGCAAGCGTTGCCATAAGCATCAGGATCACCGGTACCAATATCGTAAACAATGTATTTGCGAATCCCGGAAGCTTGCGTTTTTCATTCCGTTCAATAAATTGTTTTTTCAACAGTTCGGGAACGGGTTTATGAATGCGCTTACCAATCCATTTTCCGTAAAGCGGCCCTGCGATGATAGCAGTCGGAATGCCGACGATTAAAGAAAACAAAATCGTTTTTCCGACATTGGCGTGATAAATGCCGACAGCCGCCATCGCCGCCGGGTGGGGCGGAACCAATCCGTGCACGACGGAAAGTCCCGCAAGGAGCGGAATCCCGATCGTCACTAATGAAACCCCGGTTTCAATTGCAATCGTAAACAAAAGCGGCACGAGCAGGACGAAGCCGACCTGGAAAAAGACCGGGATGCCGACGATAAAAGCGACGGCCATCATCGCCCAATGCACTTTCTTTTTGCCGAAGCGGCCGATCAGGGTGTGGGCGATCCGCTCCGCACCGCCTGATTCAGCCATCATTTTTCCGAGCATCGTACCGAGGGCCAGCACGATCGCAAGCAGCGACAGCGTATTGCCGAGCCCGGTTTTCATCGAAGCGATAATGTCCGGCAGATTCATGCCCGTTGCGAAACCGACAAGGATGGATGTAATCAGCAGACTGATAAACGGATTTAATTTAGCGACCGTAATCAATAAGAGTAAAACGATAATAGCGGCAATGACAATAAACAGTAACATGACCTTTTCACCCTTTCAAAGAAGAATTAACGGCTTTGTTTGAGCTGAAATTCACTGATGACGTCAAATTCATCTTTGAGCTTGTCATACAGCCGCTCGTATAAGTAAAACAGCTCAATATATGTTTCGCTGTTTTTGACGTTCGGTTCATGGCGGTGAGAAATTCTGATCCAGTCCTGAACATCCTCGATTCGTTCCATTTCGCCAAGGCTGTGCAAAGCGAGAACGGCCGCTCCGAGCGCCGAGGCTTCGTAACTTTCCGGAACGAGGACTTCCCGTCCCATCGTATCGGACAAAATCTGCCTCCAAAGCGGTGATCTCGCAAATCCTCCCGAAGCCCGCACGTCTTTTGCAGGGCCCGCCAAATCTCTCAGTGCAACACCGATTGAAAAGACGCTCATGATGACGCCTTCCAGCACCGCTCTGATAAAATGCTCCCGTTTATGGCGGAGGCTGATGCCGAAAAACGTTCCGCGGGCATTCGGATTCCAAAACGGCGCGCGCTCCCCTGATAAAAACGGCAGAAACAGCAATCCCTCAGAGCCTGCGGGCACTTTATCAGCGATATCAATCATTAAATCGTACGGATCAATGCCGAGCCGCTTCGCCGTTTCGACTTCCGGAGAAGCGAATTCGTCTCGAAGCCAGCGCAGCATAATGCCTCCGTTATTCGTCGGGCCTCCGATGACCCAATGCTTGTCAGTCAGCGCGTAACAGAATGTCCGCGCTTTTTCATCCGTAATCGGCGTATCCGTCACCGAACGCACGGCTCCGCTTGTTCCGATCGTAACGGCCACTTCGCCTTTGCCGATCGCGCCGACTCCAAGGTTGGCGAGCACGCCGTCATTTGCGCCGATAATAAATGGTGTATCCGCATGAATGCCCATCCGTGCAGCGATTTCCGGCGCAAGGCCGCGCAGCTGATGAGTGGTCGGCACGATGTCCGACAGCTGATCTTCCCGGATTCCGGCAATCCGGAGCGCTTCTTCATCCCAGGAAAGCGTATCTAAACGGAACAGCCCCGTTGCCGAAGCGATCGAATAATCGACGACATAAGTTCCGAAAAACTCGTGCAGAATATATTCTTTAATACTGATGAATTTGGCGGTTTTCGCGAATGTCTCCTTGTCCTGTTCTTTCATCCACACAATTTTGGAAAGCGGAGACATCGGGTGAATCGGCGTACCCGTTCTTTTATAAATATCAAAACCGTTCATCTCTTTTAAAATCCGTTTTGATTGCTCGGCGCTGCGGTTGTCCGCCCAAATGATGCTTTTGGTCAGCAGGCCGCCGTTTTGATCGACAGCTATCAATGAGTGCATGGCGGTGCTGATGCCGATTGCAAGCAGATTGTCAGGGCTCAGTCCGGCCTTTGTGACGGCGCCCCTGATGCTTCCGATAACCGCTTCCAAAATGTGCTCAGGATCCTGCTCGGCCCATGCCGGCTTTGGCTGTATTAAATCATAGTGAACCGAATGCTTGGCTAACACTTTGCCTCTTGGTCCGAACAGAACGGCTTTCGTACTGGTCGTGCCGATATCCAGACCGATAACAGCTTGGGTTTCCTTCATAATATATCCCGCCTAATCTGATTGAATAATAAGATAGATTGATAATGTATGCCCTTACAAAGTCAATTATAGGAATAATTTTTTTATAAATCAACGATGAAGAAGAAAAATTTTTTCATAAAATTGCCTCAATTCCCGCTGTATCGGCATTTTCTCTTTTGAAAAATAAATATTACAAACGTTTGTGCGCGATCATTTTTCTGATTTGCTGCAAGTTGGCGAGCGTTTTCTCCTGCCGCAGCCGGGCCGTGGCGAAATACAGTGTATCAATGACCGACAGCTGGGCAAGCCTTGCGGACATTGCTTCCGTTCTGAAAGCCGTCTCCCTTGTTGACGTATACAGCACCACGTCGGAAATCTGGGTGAGCGGCGACTTTTGGTAGCTTGTAATGCCGATCGTGCCGGCGCCGAGCGATTTGGCCGTTTTCACCGCGTCGAGCACGTCCTTGTTGCTTCCCGAATGAGAAATGCCGATGACTGCGCTTTCGGGACCGAGAAGACCCGCTGACATCGCCTGAAAGTGAGAATCCGTGTGCGCGATGCAATTTATACCCGTACGCATAAATTTATGATACGCGTCTGTGGCGATCAGCCCGGAACCGCCGTTTCCGTAAAATTCGATTCTGTCTGCGCGGTGGATCATTTCTACCGCTTTTTCAACGTCGGCCGGATCTAATAAATGAAAGGTATCGGTCAGCCCGGAAATGTTTGTGCGGAAAACTTTCTGGATGATGACTTCGATATCGTCGTCGGGGCTCATTTCTTCATGAATGTGCTGCACCGGCTCCTGAACGATCTCCTGAGCAAGCGCGATTTTTAAATCCTGATAGCCGGAAAAACCGAGCCGTTTGCACAGCCTGAAAATCGTCGCTTCAGAGCTTTTTGTTTTTTCCGCCAGCTGAATGATGGAAAGGTGAATCACGTCTTTCGGTTCCTTCACGATATGGTCTGCAATCGCTCTCAATTTTGGCGACAAACCTTTGCTGGCCGCCTGAATCTTCCCGATGCTGCTTGAATTCACAGGGGTCATGCTATAACCTCCCTACTCGAATGTAAACGCATACTTTTATGATAAAGCAAGTTCTGTCATAAGGGAATCAGGTTTTGTTTTCTTTACCGCAAATGAAAGAAAAGAGAAAAGTATATCGGGGACATCGCCTCAATGACACTTCATACATCCGGTTTTTACAAAAAGTGATCGTTCTCTGAAAAGTGCCGGTGCCCAAGTCGCCGGCCATAAGTCAAACTCATGATGGTAAGCTGTCCTGCTACAGTTCAGTTTCTAGTGAGTTGCCAGTGCTTGAAGTTCCAGATGAGTTTCTTCAAATTAGTGTTCCGCCATTAGCAGTCAGTTCTTTATTAACTGGATTGATCAAAAGAGAAGGATCGTTAAGCAGGAGAACACTTGAGAAGCACAGGTCTAATCAGCTTCTGGAGAAAAACTTCAAATTAATATAATAATCTAATTGCTCTGAAACGCGTACCATACATTATACTTTCAATGATTTTTAAACTCTGAGGAGGAAATTCACATGAAAGTAATTGCAATTGACTTAGATGGCACGCTGTTATCAGAGAACTTAACTATCCAAGAACAAGATGTAAGAGCTTTAAAGCTTGGACAAAAACAAGGTCATCTTGTAACCATCGCTACAGGGAGAGCTTTATTTGATGCAAAACACATTATCAATAAGTATGATTTGGATTTTCCGATTATTGCTTCAAACGGCGCTCAAATTGATGTGGGAAATCAGGTAATATTCGAACATTTTATGAATTCAGATGTAATCCAACCTATCATCACATGGTTAAATAAAGAAGAAATCTATTACCAGCTCTATTTATCTGACAAAATTGCCGTATCAAATCAAGGAATTCAGCAGCTTGAAAAAGAACTTTACAATACAGTAATGGAAGAACCTCATTTTAATCAAGAAGTATTTTGGAATTCTATTAAAGCTCAAATCCATCAATACGGGTTAGAGGAAATACCGGGTATAATTGACCCTATCGATTATCGGTATGTCATAAAATGTATGATCGTTTCGCCAAACCAAAGAAAATTAAAAAAAGCTAAAGAATATTTTGGACAACTGAAGGAATGTGCCGTAACGAGTTCAGGAGCATTCAATCTTGAAATCACAAGTGCAGGAGTAGATAAAGGAGCGTCATTAAATAAACTTTGTGAACATTATGGAACGGATGCGCGGAATGCAATCGCAATAGGTGATAATTTAAATGATCTGCCTATGTTTCAGGCAGCAGGAATAGGGATAGCCATGGGGAATGCAGATAAGAAGCTTATTCAATTGGCTGCTTTTAAAACGTTATCGAATGATGAGTGTGGTGTATCTTATGCTTTTGATCATTACATTCTGACGAAAGAAGAAGACCCTAAACCGCGGAGTATACAGCCATGAGCCATTTTGTGAAAAGATGTTTAATCTATATTGCCGGATTGTTTATTTTATCCGTAGGGGTTGTATGTATGATTAAATCTAATACTGGGATTGCCCCCTGGGATGCTCTAAACGTGGCTTTATCAGAAATCATTGGCCTTACAATCGGGTCATGGGTTTTCATTGTCGGAGGAATCCTTATCTTTATAAACAGCCTCATAAAAATGCGGTTTCCTAATCTAGCCGGTTTTATTCCGATTTTTATTATTGGAAGTTTTGTTGACCTTTTAAACTTAAAGGTTCTTTCGTTCTTAAAAACAGATTCTGTAATTCTTCAATGGAGTTTATTTTTGATAGGGTTGTGTATATTGGCTATGGGAATCGCTATTTATTTAAGAGCATCTTTTCCTTCGATACCGAATGATGAATTAATGTTGGCTATTACTGAACGTACAGGTTGGGGTATTAATATTACAAAGACGATAGGGGAAGCTTTAGCTTTTGTGCTTGCAATCATTCTTCAGGGGCCGATTGGGATAGGAACTATCATTGTGCTGCTATGTCTGGGGATATTAGTAGGTTTATTTGACAAACTATTACACAAGATGGGGAAGCCCCGTTCTATCTATAGTGTGGGACAGGAAGGCGCACATATTCATGCAGGCCATGATAAAACTATTAATTAAATGCTTTTTTCCCCTTGTGTTATTCAGTGTGAAATCCTGATAACGCTGTCTAAGAAGGAGTAACAGTAATGACAAACATTACAGAGATAGCAAAGAAAGCGAACGTTTCCCGGACAACAGTTTCTAGAGTTCTCAATAATCATCCTTATGTAAAACCTGAGAAGCGGGACGCTGTGTTAAAAGCTATGAAGGAATTAAATTATGTACCAAATTTCAACGCGATTAACCTATCCAGGGGGAAGACAAATGTATTCGGAGTCATTGTTCCTAAAATCAACCATCCGTTTTTCAGTAAACTGATTGCGGGAATAGGCGAAGAGTGTAATAAACATAATTACAGTTTGCTTGTGCACCAATCAAATAACGATCCTGAACAAGAAATGGAGTTTTTTAACAGACTGAAATACAAACTTATTGACGGTCTTATTTTGGGATCCTGTGTAAGCCCCCATCACGTACTCGACGAGATATCTGGGTTTGGCAATATTGTTTCCTGTGAAGCTTCTGCAAGCAAACAGGTTGCACATATATTTATTAATCATGAGTCAGGAATCAAAATGGCAATTGATCATCTGCGAAATCAAGGACATCAATCCATTGGTCTATGTATAGGAAATCCTAAGAGCGGTGTTGGCATAAGCAGAAAAAAATCATTTTTTCACTTTCAAAATGAATACGGATTGAAATGGAGTGATAATTGGTACTTTGAGGAACAGTACACTATTGAGAATGGTATAGAAATAGCAAAATTATTACTAAATAAGTCACCTCGTCCTGAGGCAATGGTTGTAGGAAGTGATTATGTTGCGGCAGGGATCATTTATGAAGCGAGAAGACAGGGAATACGAATACCTGAAGAACTGGCGGTTATAGGATTTGATAATCAGCCGATATCTAAGGTAATAGAACTTTCAACGATACATCAACCGATTAAAGAGTTGGGACAAACAGCAGCAAATTTATTATATAACTTAATGAATAACAAAGATGTCCCCAATATAAATAAGTTGAACCTAAAACTTATTAAAAGAAAGTCAACTTAAAAAGACCACTTTATGGTGGTCTTTTTTGCTTAGCGCAGAATCAGCTCTGGGGCAGGCGCTTTGAAATGAGCTCTTTTTTTCGTTTCATCTATAAAACTGAAGGGCTTCATGGAAAGGTTTTCAAGTTCATTTAGGAAGTGACAAGCTTTTAATGGTACAAATGATGTCATATTCCATACAACTTTCTCATTAAAACCTATAGCACGAATATTATGCATAAGCCGATCAATTGTGTAAGACCCTGCTGCTACATACCCTTTTCCTTGATACCACAGATTATTCCCTTCAATTTTCTCCAGTGATTGGCCGCACATGGAATCTGTGTCAATGCGATCTGTCATTGCTATAATACCCTTAGAGCCAACAAGTTCTACAACCCGCCGTGCAACTTCTAAGTCTACATGTTCACTATCAAAATTCATACAAATGGTTAATAAACCTTCTTTCGCGGCTCTCATCAAAGTACCGGGAACTTCTCCGACAAGTGTGTTTATATTATCTATGTTCCATTTATCTAACCGAGCATCTTTTAACCCCTCTAATCTATGTACTCTTTCTTGGGGTGTTCTCCAGGTGTGTTTAAAATTGTTCGGCATATCATTAAACAAATGATCTGTTAAAACGGCATCTGATCCAGTGTAATTGCTGCGTTTTTGCGCTGTATCTATAACTTTCATTATAAGTTCAGAGGTTTCCTCCGGGTATGCTTTTTGGAAGTGACCCAGCGCCGGTTTTACTCCAGCCTCCACAAGTGTATCCACAATCCATTCTAAACTCGGATGTTCTTCGGTGATATATTTCTTTAGATAGGAGTTTTCAGTCATAGCATCTGGGGACAGTACAGTATAAATAAGACCGTATTCTCCGCAAGAAGCGATCTTTTCCCATTCTTCTTTTAAGGGTGCCCAATTCCCTTTTTCCGGTGTGCCTGCAAAGCTGGCCAATAATGGTCCTTCTAGTGAAATACCTAAAATATTACGGTAACGTCCCTTTCTCTTTTGTGTATGGAACTCTTTCATAAAGGCTGCAAATTGATCTAATTGATTATGAGGAAGAAAAATAGAGGGTACACAGAAAATCCCTTCTATTTCAGCTAGTGTATTGATCTTTTCAATATCTAATTGATCTAAATTGCTAAAATCATAGTGACCGATTCCATGACAATGAAATTCTACTGGAAGAGATGGAACTAAATAAGAACCTGATTTCTTAAAAATTCCTTCTCCTCCAATGTCGAAGTTCAGCCATTCGTTATTACTATAGGTTATATCAGCGATTTTCATTACTCCATTTGTTTCAAGGTAAGCTGGGCTGTTAAATGATGTGCTAGACTGCATAGGAAACTCCTCCTGGAAATGTTTATTTAGTATTCAGTGAAGACACATCATCATCTTAAAGTATGAAACCCGTACCATATCAACCCTTTATTATCATTTTTTGTAAAAAAATAGGTGTCTTATTCATCTTTCTACACCTGATTTTCTCGTTATTGTTATTTGTATCCTGAAAATCTCCTTTAAAAACTCAAAAACACTAGCTGTAACGCCACTAATGCTTCTATACAGTTTCGTGTTACGCCAACTAGTGTTCTCCACGAGTTTAATTTGTGGAATTGGTTTCATGTCAACAGCTTTAATAAATGGAATATGACTTCCGGGTATAGAACCTTGTGGAGTCATTGGAATTGAACTATTAGAAATGAAATGTGTACAGCTACTAAGCTGGGATACCAGCATAGGAGTAAAACCTTTCATATTTCTGCTAACTTTTTGCCGCTCAGTCCATATATCGTAGAAAACCTTTCGTCGGAATTTCTGTTTGAACAATATATATAAAGTGCTGATTACGCCATATTAGGGGCCGGCTCACCCCGCATATGAATATAAACATGTTCAGTCAAAATGTCTTATATAGGTGATAAGAAAACCAGCTGCAAAAATTAGTATTGACTTTGAAAATAGAAGACTGTATATTATGTTACTATATTCAGAAAATAAAAACTCAAGAGATTCATTTAACATAAAACACTGTGAACGGGAGCAGTAAAAGAATCCAGTCAGAAAAAGAGAGCCGCGGGTTGGTGCAACGCGGACTGATTGTTCTTTGAACTCGCCCGGAAGTGGCAGGGCGGAACGGAATTGTCGGAATATTCCCTATGTCCTAACGGCTGACCTTCGTTAAAAGGTTTTTAAGCTGGATTCCGGATATTCGGGATCAACAAGAGTGGTACCGCGGCTGCCTGAGGCACGCCGTCTCTTTTCCCAAAGAGGCGGCGTGCTTTTTTATGTGATGAACACTTTTTGCGAGAGGGCGTGTGATAGATGGAAAAGGACAAGCAAACGTTAAAACGGACGATGTCGTCCAGACACATTATGATGATGGCGCTTGGAGGCGCAATCGGGGCCGGGCTCTTTAAAGGCAGCAGCACGGCGATTGATGAAGCGGGGCCATCCGTGTTATTGGCCTACCTCCTCGGCGGAATCATTCTGCTGTTTATTATGCAGGGGCTGGCCGAAATGGCAGTCAGAAACAAACATGCAAGGACGTTCCGTGATTTGGTTCAGCAGTCTCTCGGGTCCTACGCTGCATACTTTTTAGACTGGATCTATTGGAAAATGTGGGTGCTCAATATTGCCGCTGAGGCGGTCGTAGCCGCCATTTTCATTCAATATTGGCTGCCGGAATGTCCGATATGGATATTGGCTTTGATCATTTCCATTGTGGTGACGGTCGTAAACATGCTTTCTGTGAAACTGTTTGCCGAGACGGAGTACTGGCTCGCGCTCATTAAAATTACAGTGATTGTCATCTTTATTTTATGCGGGATTCTGCTATTATTTTTCTCATTCGGCAATCATACGGCGCCGGGGCTGTCTCATTTAACGGATCACGGAGGTTTTTTCCCGCATGGAGCGGGGGGCGTCATTACGGCGATGCTCGTCGTGATCTACTCATACGGCGGAACGGAAATCATCGGCGTCACGCTGGCGGAGACAAAAAATCCCGAAAAGGTGATCCCGAAAGCTGTCCGAAGCACGTTAACGCGGATTGTCGCTTTTTACTTGCTGCCGTTTTTCATCATCGTCAGCCTGATTCCTTGGAATCAAGTCAACAGCGTTCCGGAAAGCCCGTTTGTCATAGTATTTAAGATGATCGGGATTCCGGGTGCCGATCATATTATGAATGCCGTCATTCTTCTTGCGATTATCTCGTCTATGAACTCGGGACTGTACGGATCATCCCGCGTCTTGTTTACGCAGGCTTCTGACGGCCGGGTGCCGAAAATCTTTTCAAAACTATCGAAGAAAAAGGTTCCCGTTTATGCGATTCTGACTTGTACGTCATTTTTATATGTAGGCGTTCTGATTTCATTATTCGCAGGAAGCCAGACGTTTAATTATTTGATGGGTTCCCTCGGCTATACCGTGCTGTTCATCTGGCTGATTATCGGATTCGCCCATTTGAAATCAAGAAAACATTCAACAGAACAGCCGGCTTATTACGTCAAATGGTTCCCGTACACGACATGGTTCGCAGTGCTTGCGCTTTTGGCCATCTTGGTCGGCGTGATTGCGACGACATCCATCGTCATTACATGCATCACTGCGGCCATCTATCTCCTCATTACGGCTGCGTATCTCGTGAAAGGGAGACGTCAATAAATAAAAAAACTCTTGCCCCGCGGCAAGAGTTTTTTTATTGAACGGCCTTTTTTTCTGCGGCCAGAGCAGGTGTTTTCAGTTTCTTCGGTGTTATATTCACAAAACAAATGCTTGTGACGATCAGAAGCAGTCCGGCTAAAAGGCTGACGGTCAGCGGCTCATGCAGGAATATCGAGCTGACGGTAATGGATATGAGCGGGATCAGGAAGGTGTAAGAGGCAACCTTGCTTGCTTCCCCTGAACCAACAAGCGTAAAAAAGGCGAGCCAGCCGAGCGCGATAACAAAAACTGAAATGAACAGAAGGCTGAGAATGAACGGAGCTTTCCATTGAATCGCTGAAAAGCTTTCTGAAAAATGGCCGGAGCTGACAAGCAGCACGCCGCCGATCAGAAGCTGAAGAGCGACCATCCAGATAGAATCCGCGCGTCCGCCCGTTCTTTTCACATATACCGTGCCGAGCGCCCAGCTGACCGCGGAGCCTAAGGCCAAAAGAATGCCGGCGATGGAAATATGGCCTCCGAAACCGGCTGCGCTGATGACGGCGACACCGGCAAAGCCCAGAATAAGACCGGCTATTTTTAAAGGATACATCGATTCCCCGAGCCACAGCCAAGAAAAAACGCCCATTAACACCGGCTGGAAAAACACGATGGCTGAAAATAAGCCGGCAGGCAGGTAATTCAAGCCGACCGTTTGCAGGCCGTAAAATAAAGTAATATTTAAAATGGCAGAAATAAGATAGATCGGCCACGTTTCTTTAAAACGCAGCTTTTTAAAACGGGGCAGCGCCGCCATTAATAATAGAAGTCCGCCGATCAGCGTGCGGATTCCGGCAAACAGAAGAGGCGGCGAATAGGCAAGCGCGGCCTTTGTCAGCGGCCAGTTAATTCCCCATACCGTGACTAGAAACGCCAGCATTAGAGCCGTCTGTATTTTCGAAAGCTGTTTCACGTCGTTCACTCCTTGTAGAACAATTCCATCATATGATACGGTAATCAGTAAGATAAATAAAATGAATCTTTTTTATAAGGAGCATAAGTAAAAAGTTATGACGATTACACAACTGCGGGTTTTTGTTAAAATCGCTGAAACGGGAAGCTTTACAAAAGCTGGGCAGGCGCTGAATATGACGCAGCCCGCCGTCAGCCATGCCATCTCTGCGCTTGAGTCAGAGCTCGGCATCAAGCTGATCGTCCGCGAGCGCCGCAACGGCGTAAGGCTCACGGACACGGGCGGAAAAATTCTCGTCCATATCAGAGAGGTGCTCAAAGGCATAGAAAAAGCCGAGCAGCTGGCGGCCGCGGAAAGAGGGCTTGAACAGGGAACGATTCACATCGGCACATTTCCGGCCGCTTCCGCTTATTTCATTCCAAAACTGATCAGCGTGTTTAAAAAACGGTATCCGAAGCTTGAGTTGGTGCTTCATGAAGGAACGGTTAACGAAGTAAAGGAATGGCTCCGCTCCCGGGTAATAGATGTGGGGATCACTCTTTTTCCTACGGAAGACATGGAATATCTGCCGCTGAAAAAAGATAAAATGGCCGTCGTGCTTAGAAATGATCACCCGCTTTGCTGCTGTGAGTCAATCACTCTGAAAGATCTTGACCGCCAGCCGATGATCATCTGTGACGGAGGATACGAATCACCGTTTATTGATATGTTTAAGGAGGCAGGATCTGTGCTGACTGCCGCATTCACTGTTTACAACGTCAATACGTCCCTCAGCATGATCAAAGAGGGGCTGGGAATTGCGATATTATCACAAATGTCTATGTCGGGAATATCGCTGCCGGAAAATGTCGTGACAAGGGAACTCAATCAGGCGGTGTACCGTGATGTTCTGCTTGCCGTTCCTTCTATAAAGGAGGCTTCATTGGCGGCAAAACTTTTCATTCAATCGCACAGGAACTCACAAAGAACGAATAAAAAAAGACCCTAATCATCATAGGGCCCTGAATCTTATCGGTTAATTTTAAAAGAGTTAGTCGTATTGACAAGTTTTGAACCGCTGAACGTAGCTTTGACACGATAATAACCTGTCTTGCATCCTTTTAAAGAGAATGACTTAGTCACCCTTACTGAGAAAGAAAAGGTTGTTTTTTTACAAGTCGTCCATTTCTTTCCGGACTTTCGCTGTAAGTATAGGTTTCCTTTAAAAGTTCGATCTGACGGATACGCTGTACTGAGAGTAAAATCGACACTTTTCGCTTTTTTAGTGTAGTAGGAGGCATCGGTAAATCCGCTTACATTTAAATTCTGCTCAGTGCCGGAATAAAAGTCTGCGGCGTATGCCTTATCAGTGTTTCCTGTAAAGAAGATTGCTGCCAGTAAAGCTGTTGTGAGTGCCATTAAGATTTTTTTGCGCATATAGACTATGACTTCCTTCCTATTCAATATCATACATATCTTAACATTATTGGGTTTGTTCTTTCAACGATAGATTTTCACTTTTATAGGATGAAAAGCTCGTCATATCTGAATGTAATAGATTCATTCATACAGAGTTCACTAGTGACGACCGCTGACTGATTGTTCGAAGATCATCGAATCAAATTGTTTAACTCACGGGAAAAGCTGTGGTAAGGTGTGTGGTAGAGACCTTGTTTAAGATCTGCTTACACTAAACCATAAAGGAGAAAACGATGGCTGAACATACATTGAAAGATACTGCGTTTTCCGTATTGAATTTATCGCCGGTCGTACAGGGGGGAACGGTTGCTGAATCGTTCCGCAACAGCATGGATTTAGCGCGCCGCGCCGAGGAGTGGGGCTATAACCGCTATTGGCTTGCGGAGCATCATAATATAGAAGGCGTCGCCAGCTCGGCAACGGCGGTGCTGATCGGCCACATCGCCGGCGGCACGAAAAAAATCCGCGTCGGTTCTGGGGGTATTATGCTGCCGAATCATTCTTCACTTGTGATCGCGGAGCAATTCGGAACCCTTGAAACGTTATATCCGGGGCGGATTGATCTGGGGCTCGGACGCGCGCCGGGGACCGACCAATTAACGGCGAGAGCCTTACGAAGAAACATAAACAGCGGGGAAGATTTTCCGGAGCAGCTTGAAGAATTGAGAAATTACTTCAAACCGACAGGCAATGTGCGCAATCAAGTCCGCGCCATTCCGGGCGAAGGGCTGGACGTGCCGATCTGGCTTTTGGGCTCAAGCGGCTTCAGCGCGCGTCTTGCGGGAGAGCTCGGGCTTCCGTTCGCCTTTGCGGCTCACTTCTCACCGAAAAATACCGTGCCCGCTCTTGAACTGTACCGCAGCTCCTTCCGTCCGTCAGACGTACTGGATCAACCGTACGCGATGGTCGGCGTCACCGTCATTGCCGCCGATACGGATGAAAAGGCGGAGCATCTGGCAACATCGCATTATCAAAGATTTTTAGACCTCGTTCGCGGGACGCCGAACCAGCTGAAGCCTCCTGTTGAAGACATGGATCAAATCTGGTCGCCGTATGAAAAAGCGATGGTCAATGAACAGCTCAGTTCAACGATCGTCGGCGGACCGGAGCGTGTGAAGGAAAAGCTGGAAAGCTTCATCCGGACAACACAGGCGGATGAAATCATGGTGAATTCAGAAAGCTTTGAGCATGCCGACAGAATGAGATCATTTGAAATCATCGCCGAATTAAAAAACAGCTGAGCAAAAAAAGCAATGTGCCGCGCACATTGCTTTTTTTATTCGCCGATCCGCTTGACTGAATTCCGGATGACGAGTTCCGGTTCATACACGACGTCATCCTTCTTCGGCTTTTTATGTTCTAAGCAGTCGATGACATATTTTGCCGCCGCTTTCCCCATAATGGATTTCGGATGCTTGACAGAGGTGAGCTTCACCTCGGAAATCTGGGCGAAATGTGAATCGTCATAGCCCATGACCGATACGTCATCAGGCACCTTTAACCCCAATTCCCTGAGAAGATTAATCGTCTTCAGCGCAATTTCGTCATTGTAGCAAAGAATGGCCGTCGGATATGACCCGCTGTTTTGCTCAAGGGTATGCTTAATTTTTTGGAGAAGCACGGTTTCTTTTTCCTCAGTCGTGTAAGTCACGATCATGTCCGGAGACGGGAAAATCCCGCGCTCCCGATGCGCCTGAAGATAGCCGTTCATCCGTTTGACGCCCTGCGTGTCATCCGCTTTAAAGATTCCCATAATGTGCGTGTGTCCGAGGGACATGACGTATTCGCAAGCCATCATGCCGCCTTTGACATCATTGACGGAAAAGCTTGGTGCGGCCAGCTCCGCATAAGAGGCGTTAATCATGGCAAACGGAATGCCGTTTTTCTCCAGATTGAGATAGTAGCCGATGTTGGGCGTCTGCAGCGCGCTTTTTGTAGGCTCGACAATCAGCCCGTCTATATTTTTGGACAGCAGGTTTTCAAGGCCGCGCCGCTCACTTTCTGTATTGTTGTTGGTGCTCGTCAGCAGCATGGAATAGCCCTGTTCGCTTAAATAAGATTCAATTCCCCTGATGATGCTCGGAAAAATATAGTCTGATATGTACGTTGTAATGACGCCGATCGTTTTGTTTGAATGCATGGCTGATTTCGCCGTGCGTGAAGCGACAAAGGTGCCTCCGCCCTGAACGCTGTACAGCAGCCCCTGCGAGACCAAATCTCCGATCGCCTTTCTGATGGTATGGCGGCTGACGCCGAACTGCTGCATCAGCTCATTTTCCGTAGGCAGCTTTTCGTCCGGCTGTATTTTTCCCTGATTCAGCCATGAACAAATTTCTTCTTTTACTTGAGCATATTTCGGTAGCATATCAATTCCTCCAAAATGTATACGGACAAATTCCAGTATAACATAGTAAGCCCTTTCATCAAGCTGTAAAAATAATTGACAGATTATGAAAAACTGCTTATTCTTTATTTGTACGTACTAATTTTCCTCATTTTTAGATAAAATTCTTCATAAGTACGTACAAATGTGGCGGTTCTGAAGAAAACAAAGCATCATCAAGCGCCGCACTTTGTTTTGTAAGCGTTTTTATTATATTATTCGCGGGAGGGTAAAATTCATGAAGAATCACCCGGCACCAATTGGCTCAAATGTACCTGTCACTCGGCAGCATTCCAAGTGGTTTGTCATTCTCATCTCATGCGCGGCCGGACTGGGAGGGCTTTTGTACGGTTATGACACGGCGGTGATTTCCGGAGCCATCGGTTTCCTGAAAGATTTGTACCGCTTAAGTCCTTTTATGGAAGGGCTCGTGATTTCGAGCATTATGATCGGCGGTGTATTCGGCGTCGGGATTTCCGGATTTTTGAGCGACCGTTTCGGACGGAGAAAGATTTTGATGGCAGCGGCGCTGTTGTTTGCGGTGTCAGCGGTTGTCTCTGCGCTTTCTCAAAGTGTGTCTTCCTTAGTGATCGCCAGAGTCATCGGCGGTCTGGGAATCGGCATGGGCTCCTCGCTTTCTGTCACGTATATTACCGAAGCCGCTCCGCCGGCAATACGCGGCAGTCTGTCTTCACTGTATCAGCTGTTTACGATATTAGGGATCTCCGGCACTTATTTTATTAACCTCGCCGTTCAGCAGTCCGGCTCATATGAATGGGGGGTGCACACCGGCTGGCGGTGGATGCTCGCTTACGGCATGATTCCGTCCGTCATCTTTTTTATCGTGCTGCTTATCGTGCCGGAAAGTCCGCGCTGGCTTGCGAAAGCGGGGCGCCGGAATGAAGCCCTCGCCGTGCTGACGCGCATTAACGGCGAGCAGACCGCGAAAGAAGAAATCAAACAAATCGAAACGTCTTTACAATTAGAAAAAATGGGGTCATTGTCTCAGCTGTTTAAACCGGGGCTGAGAAAAGCGCTTGTGATCGGGATTCTGCTGGCTTTATTCAATCAGGTCATCGGCATGAACGCGATTACGTATTACGGGCCGGAAATTTTCAAAATGATGGGCTTCGGACAGAATGCGGGGTTTATCACGACATGCATCGTCGGTGTCGTCGAAGTGATTTTCACCGTCATCGCCGTTCTTTTAGTGGATAAAGTAGGCCGGAAAAAGCTGATGGGGGTCGGATCTGCCTTTATGGCGCTATTCATGATCTTAATCGGGGCAGCCTTTTATTTTCAGCTGGCGAGCGGTCCGGCTTTAGTCGTCATCATATTGGGATTCGTCGCCGCTTTCTGCGTATCAGTCGGGCCGATTACGTGGATCATGATTTCGGAGATCTTTCCGAACCACCTCCGAGCACGCGCCGCCGGTATCGCGACGATATTCTTATGGGGGGCCAACTGGGCGATCGGCCAGTTCGTGCCGATGATGATCAGCGGGTTAGGGCTCGCGTACACCTTCTGGATATTTGCCGTCATTAATATTCTCTGTTTCTTGTTTGTCGTGACGATCTGCCCTGAGACGAAAAATAAATCATTAGAAGAAATAGAAAAACTCTGGATAAAATGAAAGCGTTTTACGACAAAAGTCTGCTCCGGCGGGCTTTTGTCTGTCACCTTCATTCCGTTTCTGTATATAATGACTGTATCAAGGAGATACTGGAAAATCCTGCGAAGAATGTCGAGGAATTGACCTTTAACAGTTGAATTAACAATGTCATCCTGTTAAAATAATTAAAGAAAGCAGACATAATTTTTTTTGGCTATGATGGGACGTTTTTTGTCATAGCGGGACATTTTCTGTCCAGTATGAATAGGAAGGAACGTTTGAGTCATGAACCAGTTAATACAAGCTCAAAAAAAATTATTGCCTGATCTTTTGCTTGTGATGCAGAAAAGATTTGAAATCTTGCAGTATATCAGGCTTACCGAACCGATCGGCCGCAGAAGTCTTGCAGCCAGTCTCGGATTGACCGAGCGCGTTCTCAGAAGCGAGGTTCAGTTTTTGAAAGAACAGAATCTCATCGATATTAAAACAAACGGCATGACAATGACGGAAGAGGGCTATTCACTGCTTTCGATTCTGGAAGATACGATGAAGGATGTTTTAGGATTGACGCTTCTGGAAAAGACATTAAAAGAGCGGCTTAATCTGAAAGACGCCATTATCGTTTCCGGAGACAGCGACCAATCTCCTTGGGTCAAAAAAGAATTAGGGAGAGCGGCCGTTGCATGTATGAAAAAGAGATTTTCAGGCAAAAATATCGTCGCTGTAACCGGCGGTACGACAATTGAAGCCGTCGCCGATATGATGACGCCGGATTCAAAAAACCGCGAGCTCCTGTTTGTGCCCGCAAGAGGCGGTTTAGGCGAAGATGTGAAAAACCAGGCGAACACCATATGCGCGCATATGGCGGAAAAGGCTTCAGGCACTTACCGGCTTTTGTTCGTTCCCGGGCAGCTGTCACAAGGCGCCTACTCATCTATTATTGAAGAGCCTTCCGTAAAAGAGGTGCTTCACACGATTAAATCAGCGAGTATGCTCGTTCACGGAATCGGCGAAGCTAGAACAATGGCGGAGCGAAGAAACACGCCTTTGGAAGATTTGAAGAAAATAGATGACAATCATGCGGTGACAGAGGCATTCGGCTACTACTTTAATGCGGACGGAGAAGTCGTTCACAAGGTGCATTCAGTCGGAATGCAGCTCGATGACCTCGATGCCATTCCCGACATTATCGCGGTAGCGGGCGGATCAACAAAAGCAGAAGCAATCGAAGCTTATTTTAAAAAGCAGCGAAACACGGTTCTCGTCACGGACGAAGGAGCCGCAAAGAAGTTATTAAGGGATAACAGTCCCTCAATATAAATATCTCTCACTTATTTAAAGGAGGAAATAATCATGGCAGTAAAAGTCGGTATTAACGGTTTTGGTCGTATTGGACGTAACGTATTCCGCGCAGCATTAAACAATCCTGAAGTTGAGGTAGTAGCGGTTAACGATTTAACAGACGCTAACATGCTTGCTCATCTTTTACAATATGATTCCGTACACGGAAAATTAGATGCAGAAGTTAAAGTTGACGGCAGCAACCTTGTTGTTAACGGCAAAACAATCGAAGTTTCTGCTGAGCGCGATCCTGCGAAACTCAGCTGGGGCAAACAAGGCGTTGAAATCGTAGTTGAATCTACTGGTTTCTTCACAAAACGCGCAGACGCTGCGAAACACTTAGAAGCAGGCGCGAAAAAAGTTATCATCTCTGCACCTGCTAACGAAGAAGATATCACAATCGTTATGGGTGTTAACGAAGACAAATACGATGCGGCTAACCACCATGTTATCTCTAACGCATCTTGCACAACAAACTGCCTTGCGCCGTTTGCAAAAGTACTTAACGACAAATTCGGCATCAAACGCGGTATGATGACAACTGTTCACTCTTACACAAACGATCAGCAAATTCTTGATCTTCCGCACAAAGACTACCGTCGTGCGCGTGCAGCAGCTGAAAACATCATTCCTACATCAACTGGTGCTGCTAAAGCAGTTTCCCTTGTTCTTCCTGAACTGAAAGGCAAACTGAACGGCGGAGCTATGCGTGTGCCGACTCCAAACGTTTCTCTTGTTGACCTAGTTGCTGAACTTAACAAAGACGTAACGGCTGAAGACGTAAACGCAGCTCTTAAAGAAGCGGCTGAAGGCGATCTTAAAGGAATCCTCGGCTACAGCGAAGAGCCATTAGTATCCGGAGACTACAACGGCAATGCTAACTCTTCTACAATCGATGCTCTTTCTACAATGGTTATGGAAGGCAGCATGGTAAAAGTAATCTCTTGGTACGATAACGAAAGCGGCTACTCTAACCGCGTTGTTGACCTTGCAGCTTACATCGCAAAACAAGGTCTTTAATTCATAGCTCCCGGAAAGGGCCGGACTTGGTTCTTTCGGACAGAAACGCTATAATGAAAGCGGACAAGGGAAGGGGACGGACTCCCTTTCCCTTTTTCCATGAGAACCGGCTTTCAGAAAGCGCCTGATTGCTGCAGAACGTCCGCGTTTTGAGGTTTCCGCGGCACTTTCGTTTTCTGAGCCGCCTGCCCTGGCTCAGAAGACGATCTGCCCCGTGCCCGGAAGCTGCAATCTGCCCCGCGGCGGAAGCATCATGAGGCGGTTTCACGTTTCACGTTTTTCGTGCTATGCAAACCATTTTGAAGGAGGATCTCCTAAGGCATGAATAAAAAAACAGTAAAAGACATCGACGTAAAAGGCAAAGTCGTATTCTGCCGCGTTGACTTTAACGTTCCAATGAAAGACGGGGAAGTAACAGACGATACTCGTATCCGCGCTGCGCTTCCAACAATCAAACACCTTGCAGACCAAGGCGCGAAAGTCCTTCTTGCGAGCCACTTAGGCCGCCCGAAAGGCGAAACGGTTGAGGAGCTTCGTTTAACTCCTGTCGCTGCACGCTTAGGCGAACTGCTCGGCAAAGAAGTGAAAAAAGCGGATGAAGCTTACGGTGATGCTGTAAAAGCACAAGTTTCTGATATGAAGGACGGAGACGTTCTTGTATTGGAAAACGTACGTTTCTACCCTGGTGAAGAGAAAAACGATCCTGAGCTTGCTAAAGCATTTGCTGAGCTTGCGGATGTATATGTCAATGACGCATTCGGTGCTGCCCACCGTGCTCACGCATCTACAGCCGGAATTGCCGAGCATCTGCCGGCGGTTGCAGGATTCCTGATGGAAAAAGAGCTTGACGTTCTCGGCAAAGCCGTGACAAATCCTGAGCGCCCGTTTACGGCAATCATCGGCGGCGCGAAAGTAAAAGACAAAATCGGCGTAATCGAAAGTCTGCTTGATAAAGTGGACAACCTGATCATCGGCGGAGGTCTTGCTTACACATTCGTAAAAGCGCTTGGCTATGAAGTCGGTAAATCTCTTCTTGAAGAAGATAAAATCGAACTTGCAAAATCATTCATGGACCGCGCGAAAGAAAAAGGCGTTAAATTCTATATGCCGGAAGACGTTCTCGTTGCTGATGATTTCTCTAACGATGCAAACGTTCAAATCGTGCCGATCTCTGAGATCCCAAGTGATTTAGAAGCGATCGACATCGGAACGAAAACCCGCGAAACGTATGCTGAAGTTATCAAAAACAGCAAACTTGTCGTATGGAACGGACCGATGGGCGTATTCGAAATCGACTTGTTCGCTCAAGGCACAAAAGCAGTGGCTGAAGCATTGGCAGAGGCAAACGATACATACTCTGTCATCGGCGGAGGAGACTCTGCAGCAGCCGTTGAAAAATTCGGCCTTGCTGACAAAATGAGCCATATCTCAACAGGCGGCGGCGCATCCCTTGAATTCATGGAAGGCAAAGAGCTTCCAGGTGTAGCTGCGCTGAACGATAAATAAAAACTGCTATAAGGAAGTGGAACAGATGAGAAAACCAATTATAGCCGGTAACTGGAAAATGAACAAAACACTCGGCGAAGCTGTCAGCTTCGTTGAAGAAGTGAAATCTTCCATTCCAGCAGCAGACAAAGCGGAAGCCGTTGTTTGCGCACCAGCTCTTTTCTTAGAAAAGCTGACTTCTGCTGTTAAAGGAACTGACCTGAAAGTCGGCGCCCAAAACATGCATTTTGAAGAAAACGGTGCGTTCACAGGTGAAATCAGCCCGGTCGCTCTGAAAGACCTTGGCGTGGATTACTGCGTCATCGGCCACTCTGAGCGCCGTGAAATGTTCGCTGAAACTGATGAAACAGTTAACAAAAAAGCGCATGCTGCTTTCAAACACGGCATTGTGCCGATCATTTGCGTAGGTGAAACGCTTGAAGAGCGCGAAGCCGGAAAAACAAATGATCTTGTTGCCGATCAAGTGAAAAAAGGTCTTGCGGGTCTTTCTGAAGAGCAAGTTGCCGCTTCCGTTATTGCGTACGAGCCAATCTGGGCAATCGGAACAGGCAAATCTTCTACAGCGAAAGATGCTAACGACGTCTGCGCGCATATCCGTAAAGTCGTTGCTGAAAGCTTCAGCCAGGAAACTGCTGACAAGCTCCGCATTCAATACGGCGGCAGCGTAAAACCTGCAAATATTAAAGAATATATGGCAGAGTCCGATATTGACGGTGCTTTGGTCGGCGGCGCAAGCCTTGAACCGCAGTCATTCGTTCAATTATTGGAGGAAGGTCAATATGAGTAAAAAACCAGCTGCACTCATCATTCTTGATGGGTTCGGATTACGCAATGAAACAGTCGGAAACGCAGTCGCACAAGCGAAAAAACCGAATTTCGACCGTTATTGGAACCAATACCCTCATCAGACGCTGACGGCATCAGGCGAAGCAGTCGGACTGCCTGAAGGACAGATGGGGAACTCTGAAGTCGGTCATCTGAATATCGGCGCAGGACGTATTGTGTACCAAAGCTTAACACGCGTGAACGTTGCCATCCGCGAAGGCGAATTCGAACGCAATCAAACGTTCCTTGACGCCATCAAAAACGCGAAAGACAACGACAAAGCGCTGCACCTGTTCGGCCTTCTTTCTGACGGAGGCGTACACAGTCATATCAATCATTTATTCGCGCTGCTGAAGCTTGCGAAAAGTGAAGGACTGACGAAGGTGTATATTCACGGTTTCCTCGACGGCCGCGATGTAGGTCCGCAAACAGCGAAAACTTACATTCAGCAGCTGAATGAGCAGATCGAAGAAATCGGTGTCGGCGAAATCGCCAGCATTTCCGGACGCTACTACTCCATGGACCGCGACAAACGCTGGGACCGTGTGGAAAAAGCGTACCGCGCAATGGCTTACGGCGAAGGCCCGTCTTACCGCAGCGCGATGGATGTAGTCGACGATTCTTATGCGAACGGCATTCATGATGAATTCGTCATTCCGTCCGTCATCACAAAAGAAAACGGTGAACCCGTTGCGAAAATTCATGACGGCGATTCTGTGATTTTCTATAATTTCAGACCAGACCGCGCCATCCAGATTTCAAACACGTTTACCAACAAAGATTTCCGCGATTTCGACCGCGGTGAAAATCATCCGAAAAACCTGTATTTCGTCTGCCTGACTCACTTCAGTGAATCTGTTGACGGATATGTGGCTTTTAAACCGGTAAACCTTGACAATACGGTCGGTGAAGTATTAGCACAGCACGGGTTAAAACAGCTTCGCATTGCAGAAACTGAAAAGTATCCGCACGTTACGTTCTTTATGAGCGGCGGCCGCGAAGAAGAATTCCCGGGCGAAGAGCGCATCCTCATTAACTCGCCGAAGGTCGCGACATATGACCTGAAGCCTGAAATGAGCGCGTATGAAGTGAAGGATGCTCTTGTAAAAGAAATCGCGGCTGACAAGCACGACGCGATCATCCTGAACTTTGCAAACCCTGACATGGTCGGCCACTCCGGAATGGTCGAACCGACGATTAAAGCAATTGAAGCAGTGGACGAATGCTTAGGCGAAGTGGTTGACGCCATCATCGCTAAAGGCGGACATGCCATCATTACCGCTGATCACGGTAATGCGGACATTCTGATTACAGAAACAGGCGAACCGCACACTGCCCATACGACAAACCCAGTCCCTGTCATTGTGACGAAAGAAGGCGTGACGCTGCGCGAAGGCGGAATCCTAGGCGACCTCGCACCAACGTTATTAGACCTTCTCGGTGTTGAAAAACCGAAAGAAATGACCGGAACATCTTTAATTCAAAAATAAGCGTAAATCAAAAGGAGAGACAAACTCATGCCATACATTGTTGATGTTTATGCACGCGAAGTCCTTGACTCCCGCGGCAACCCAACAGTTGAAGTTGAAGTATATACAGAAACAGGAGCTTTCGGCCGCGCATTAGTGCCAAGCGGAGCTTCTACAGGTGAATACGAAGCGGTTGAGCTTCGTGACGGCGACAAAGACCGTTACCTTGGAAAAGGCGTGTTAACTGCTGTTAACAACGTAAACGAAATCATTTCTCCAGAGCTTCTCGGCTTTGACGTAACTGAACAAAACGCAATCGATCAGCTTTTAATCGAGCTTGACGGAACTGAAAACAAAGGCAAACTCGGTGCGAACGCAATCCTTGGCGTATCTATGGCTTGTGCGCGCGCAGCTGCTGATTTCTTACAGATTCCTCTTTACCAATACCTTGGAGGATTCAACTCAAAAACGCTTCCTGTACCGATGATGAACATCGTAAACGGCGGAGAGCATGCTGACAACAACGTAGACATTCAAGAATTCATGATTATGCCTGTAGGCGCGCCTAACTTCCGTGAAGCGCTTCGCATGGGCGCTCAAATCTTCCACAGCCTGAAATCAGTTCTTTCTGCTAAAGGAATGAACACAGCTGTAGGTGACGAAGGCGGATTCGCTCCGAACCTTGGTTCTAACGAAGAAGCGCTTCAAACAATCGTTGAAGCAATCGAAAAAGCCGGCTTCAAACCTGGCGAAGAAGTGAAGCTTGCTATGGATGCTGCATCTTCTGAGTTCTACAACAAAGAAGACGGCAAATACCATCTGTCTGGCGAAGGCGTTGTGAAAACATCTGCTGAAATGGTTGACTGGTACGAAGAAATGGTTTCTAAATACCCAATCATCTCTATCGAAGACGGACTTGACGAGAACGACTGGGAAGGCCACAAACTTCTTACAGAGCGTCTTGGCAAAAAAGTTCAGCTTGTCGGTGACGACCTTTTCGTTACAAACACGAAAAAGCTTGCTGAAGGTATCAAAAACGGCGTAGGCAACTCTATCCTGATCAAAGTAAACCAAATCGGTACATTGACTGAAACATTCGATGCGATCGAAATGGCGAAACGCGCGGGCTACACTGCCGTTATCTCTCACCGTTCAGGTGAAACTGAAGACAGCACAATCGCTGACATCGCTGTGGCAACTAATGCAGGACAAATCAAAACAGGTGCTCCGTCCCGTACGGACCGTGTTGCGAAATACAACCAGCTTCTTCGCATCGAAGATCAGTTGGCTGAAACTGCTCAATACCACGGTATCAACTCTTTCTATAACTTGAATAAGTAATGGAATGGACGCCGGGAGATATTCTCCCGGCGTTTTTTTATGCTCCCGGGTTTTTCCCTCCTTTTTCATCATCTTCATTTGGTCAATAATATTCATTTTTCCCCTTTTTAAAGGAATCAGTGTTCTTCAATCGAAAGGGAAGAGGTGTTAATAAGAGGAGGGATTATGATGAAATTTTCATTTATGTCAGCCGCGGTGGCAGCAAGCGTTATATGGGGCGCGTCTGCCGGGCCGCTGTCTGAAACCCATGGTTATTCAGCCGTGACCGCGCCGGTTTTTGATGCTGATGAGGCATTGGACACTATGCATGATCTGAGCGAAACAATCGGACCGCGGGAAACCGGAACTGCGAAAGAAAAGGAAGCGGCTGAATACATATCGAATCGCCTGCGGGCTCAGGGCGCCAGTGTCAAAGTACAGACATTTCCGTTGAAAAAGTACTTTTCAGGTTCAGTCACAGCGGGAGATCATGAATTCCCGCTCCGCTCCGCTGATCAATCCGCTGTTGAAAAAGAGCTGAGAATTGAGGGAGGGATTTTTGACGGCGGCTGCGGATCACGCGATGACGTAACAGGAGCCAAAGGAAAGATTGCAGTGATACGCGAAGGAAAGATCCCCGTTTCTCAAAAGATCAAACATGCCGAACAAGCGGGAGCCAAAGCAGTCATTATTTATAATCAGACAACAAAACCGCTCGCCGTCCGTCCGCATACCGATAAAGGAATCACGATACCGGCGGCGGGTATGAAAAAAGAAGACGGTGAAGCACTGCTGCAGGAAAAGCAGGCAGTCATTCAATTTAAAAACTATAAAAACCGCACCTCACAAAATATTATAGGAACGCGCAAAGCGGCACAGGCCAACTCTTCTGATGCTGATATTATTTATGTTACAGCGCATTATGACAGCGTAAAAGGCGCGCCCGGAGCGGATGATAACGCCTCAGGCACATCTGCCGTTCTGGAAATCAGCAAGCAATTCACACACATACCGAAAGACAAAGAGATCCGCTTTATCCTGTTCGGTGCAGAAGAATTATGGTCTGCGGGTTCATCTTATTACGTCAGTACACTCACGAACAATGAAAGAAAGCACAGCCAGGCCAATTTTAATGCCGATATGATTGCGACTGACTGGGAAGAAGCGAGTCAAATGTGTGTCACGACTCCTGACGGCAGGGAAAACCCGAGCGTCCGGTACGCTGAAAAAGCCGCTGAAAAATCCCGGTTGGTCAAGCCAAACCTGATTCAGCTCGGTTACTCAGACCATGTCTCTTTTTATGAAGCAGGGATTCCGTCGGCTAACTGGATTTGGCTCAGCCCCGATACACAGGAGCCGGGGCCCTGGTATCACACTGAGAATGATAATATGAAACACATCAGCAAAGAACGATTAGAGAAAGCGGGAGCACTCGTTTCCACGGCTGTAACTGAGGCAGTGACAGAATAAAAAAACAGGCTTAGGCCTGTTTTTTTATATTATTTTCTGTATATTCTCTCAATTAAGGGAGATTTTCTCACTCGTTACCAGATATATACCATTTGACAGGATTTTATTTTACAAATAAAAGAAAAATAAATAGATAATACCTAATTTATAAAAGGATGTAAAACTCATTTATCAAATTTTAACTTTTGTTATAATTGCGATATCGATCGATATTTGTTTTAAATTGTAAAAAACAATACTCTTTTCTATCTATTAGGGGGCGAAAAATGAATACTGTCACAAAAGAAGCCAGCAACCTTGGTCAAAAACAGCTGTTACATCTAATTGAAACGAAGCAGGCGATAGTAGGCGTGTTAGGCATGGGATATGTGGGATTTCCTCTTGCGCTGGAATGTGTCGATAAAGGATACAATGTTATCGGATTCGACAAAAACAGTGAAAAGGTTTCCTTGTTAGCCGCCGGAAGCAGCCATATTCAAGATATAGAGGACGACAGACTGAACTCGGCTTTACAAACAAAACGCTTTCAAATCAGCGCCGACATGTCGCTCATCCAACAATGCGACATCATTGTGATATGTGTGCCGACACCCCTGAACAAAAAAGACAAGATCCCCGATTTAACCTACATCGACAGTGCAGTTGACAGCATGATCGCTTATGGAAAGCAGCATCAGCTTTTAATTTTAGAAAGCACCACCTATCCCGGAACAACGAAAAAAAAGATTGCCGACAGAATGGCATCAAGCCGCGGCATGAAAATAGGAACAGACTTTTTTACGGCTTATTCTCCGGAAAGAATCGATCCGGGCAACAGGCAATATGAAGTTTCAGATATTCCTAAAGTAGTCGGCGGAACCACACAGACTTGCACAGAACTTGCCTCAGCGTTTTACAGCACCATTGTTACAAGCATTCACCCGGTCACCTCACCCGAAGTAGCTGAAACAGCTAAACTCCTAGAGAATACTTATCGTTATGTCAATATAGCTCTTATCAATGAAATGGCGCTTAATTGCCGTGAACTTGATATTGATATATGGGAAGTCATCTGCGCGGCAGACACGAAGCCGTTCGGCTTTCAAAAATTTATCCCGGGCCCCGGAGTCGGAGGCCATTGTATCCCGATTGACCCTTTTTACTTCAAATGGATTGCGAATGAAAAAGGGCTGCAGACGAAATTAATTGATCTGGCGGACGAAATCAATTCCAACATGCCGATTTCTGTCTCTGACTATGCTTTGAAACTGTCGGGCAAAGACAAATGCAGCATCTTAATAATAGGGGCCGCTTATAAAAAAAATACAAATGACCCGCGTGAATCCTCAGTGTTTACGATAATGGAAGAATTGATGGACAAGGGATGCGCGATTGATTACCATGATCCGTTTATCAGCGAGATCCGCTTGAATGACGGAAGCCGCAAACAATCTGTCCCTTTCACAAAAGAACAAATCAATCAGTACGACGTCATCATCATTCATACAGATCACGATGTCATCGACTACAGTATTTTGAAGGATGTCTCACCGATTATCTTTGACACAAGAAATGTATGCAAGGAAAAATCAGCCGACAATTGCAGAGTTGTCACTTTATAGGAGGGAACGGTCATTAGTAATCGATTTATCTCTTTTCACAGACCTGATATGACAAACGAAGAAATCGCAAGCGTAACCGAAACGATTCAATCGGGCTGGATTTCGAAAGGCCCGAAGGTAATCGATTTTGAAAAAAAGCTGGGAGAATGTATAGGAGCCGAACACGTCATCAGCTGTAATTCAGGCACCGCTGCATTACATATGGCTTTATTGGCGCTCGGTGTGGGAGAAGGCGATGAAGTCATCGTGCCGAGCTTCACGTTCTGTTCCAGTGTCAATGTCATCCTGCACGCCGGAGCCGTTCCGGTGTTTGCGGATATATGCGAGAAAAGTCTATGTGCCGATCCTGAAGATGTCAGGAAGAAAATAACGCCGCGCACAAAAGCGGTAATTGCGGTTCATTTTGCCGGCTATCCGGCTGATCTGGAAAACTTGCAATCCATTTGTAAAGAAAACGGATTGTATCTGATTGAAGACGCCGCTCATGCGCTCGGTACAAAATATAACGGAAGCATGATCGGCACTCATGGCGATGCCGTGTGTTTCAGCTTTTATGCCACCAAAAATATTACAACGGGGGAAGGCGGAGCCCTCGTCATGAAAGACGAACAGGCCGCAGAAAGAGCGAGGCTGTACGGCTGGCACGGCATCACAAAAAATGCCTGGAACCGGTACGGTGAAAAAGGCAGCTGGAGATACGACGTTTTACTGCCGGGCTTTAAATATAATATGACGGATATTCAGGCCGCGCTCGGTCTGGTTCAATTGAAACGCGCAAACGAAATTCAAGAAAAACGGGAACAGATCGCTCAATTTTATGTACGTGAACTGTCAGGCCAATCTGACAAAGCGGCGCTTCCGCTTTCTGACATTCCAAGCGGCATAACGCACTCATGGCATTTATTTATTTTACGTATTCGAGAAAACGGCGGTATGGACAGAGATTTGTTTATTGAGAAAATGAAAGAAAAACAAATCGGGCTGAGCGTGCACTTTATTCCCGTGCATTTGCATCCTTACTATAAAAAACATTTTCCTGCCGAGCTTCCGGTAACTGAACGTGTTTTCCGGGAGATCGTGTCACTGCCTCTTTACAGCCAGTTATCAGATGAGGATTGCAGCTATATTGTCAAGTCTATAAAAGAAGTTTTGACTATCAGCCAGGAGGTTGGATCATGAAACATATTGCGATTATCGGAGGAGCCGGTTTTATCGGAAGCGAACTGGCGGCATTATTACAGGCTAAAGGTTATCACACCATCATTGCAGACCAAAAGGAGCCGGCTTTTGACACTGAATACCGCCAAACGGATATCCTTGACCGGACGTCCCTCCGCGAATCACTGCGGGGAGCGGATGCGGTTGTTCATTTGGCGGCAATGGTCGGTGTAGACAGCTGCCGAAGCAATGAAGAAGACGTCATACGGGTCAATTTTGAAGGAACGAAAAACGTCACCGAGGTATGCGGTGAATTGGGAATCAGAACACTTCTTTTCTCATCGAGCTCAGAAGTATTCGGCGATTCACCGGATTTTCCTTATACCGAGACAAGCCGAAAGCTTCCGAAATCGGCTTACGGAAAAGCCAAACTGCAATCAGAGGAATATTTGAGAGAACAGGCTTCCGACGAGCTTCATATTCGGGTCGTCCGGTACTTTAATGTATACGGGCCGAAACAGCGCGAGGATTTTGTCATCAACAAGTTTTTCAGCCTGGCCGAGAATGGCTCTGAGCTGCCTCTTTACGGGGACGGCGGACAAATACGCTGCTTCAGCTACATCAGTGATATCGTCACCGGAACTTATCTCGCGCTCATTCATGAAGGAGCCGTCTTTGAAGACTTCAATATCGGGAACGACCAGCCGATCACGATAAAAGAACTGGCTGAAAAAGTTAATGTGCTCTCTGGCAGAGAGAAGGATAACTATCTGTTTAAAAAGCTGGGCGAAGACGGCGTGAGGGGAAAAGACATCGAGATTTTTAAACGGGCGCCGTCAATCGAGAAGGCGAAACGTTTACTCGGTTACGCTCCGAAAGTAAGTCTGAATGAAGGCCTGGAGATCATAAAAGATGAAAGACAAAAGCACAAACTTTCACTTTCCTAAAAACCCGGAAGTGGTCAAATATCCCGTTTATCCCGGACAGCTTTCCGTCAGGGGCCGTCTGCGCGCGGTGAAGCACTTGCTTACTGCCGGACAAAGCGGACTGACTGAAAAGCTGGAAAAACGGTACGGAAAAGGGGTTGTACTGACCTCCAGCGGCAGTGCGGCACTGGTGCTCGCCTTAACTTATTCGGGAGCCGGGCCGGGGAAAGAAGTGATTTTCTCATCCTTCAGCTGCCCGAATGTCATTGATGCCGTAGTGCAATCCGGTGCAACGCCTGTTTTTGCGCAGCTGGATGAGCATCTTTCTTTATCGTTTGAGGATGTCAAAAAAAAAGCGACGCGGCAGACGTGTGCGGTTATCCTCACGCATGTATACGGACGGAGAGAAAATACCGCCATCATTGACTGGGCGAAGGAACACGGTATTTTTGTCATTGATGATGCCGCTCAAGCCATGTTTACAAAACAAGCGGATACATATGCCGGCGGTCTGGGCGATTTGGGCATTTTAAGCTTCGGCCCGTCAAAACCGCTTGCGAGTATCGGAGGCGGCGCGTTAATCGCGCCGAAAGAATGGCTTCGGCAAAAAGCAAATTTCCCGATGGAGCAGCGCAGCCAAGTGGCAGCTGACTATCGAATTTATATCAGAAATCAAAGAATACAGGCTGTTATGAAACGGAAACGGCATCATCCCCTTTCATATATTTATAGGAAAGCGGGCGTCATGCCTTCCATGAAAGCCACTAAGCTCGAAGCTCTGCCGGATAAACCGGCTGTTGTACCGGTGCTTCGCATGCATCCGGCAAGGGAAGCCATTATTGAAGATCAGCTTTCACGTATGGATCAGCTTGTAACAGCTTCGCTCCGAAACTTACAAGCGGCGGGAGAAATCTTTATAAAGGCGGAAGAGACGTACGGCATAAAGATGATCCAGCCCCAAGAAGGAGAACATCTGAATTATTTAACGATTGTATTCCCCCGGGATGAAGAGCGGTACGGGTGTTCCGTTTATTTAGCTGAAAGAGGCATCCAAACATGCTGGAACTATCTTCCCCTCGGACGTATTCCGATTTATGAAACATATGCGGCGGAAGAAGGGGAAGATCCGCTTTGGAAGAGAGTTCTTTCTCTGCCGTTTAAACCTCCTCTTCAAAAGGAGCAAGTCAGATATATAGCCGAATCCGTTTTATCATATTGTGAGCAAAAGAATAAGACTGAATAGTGGTGATAACAATGCAAAAAACAGCAGTATGCACGAGCCGCCAGGCATGGGATCGGGCCGCTGACATGTATCAGGCGGGGTTGTTTCAAAGCTATGATTGGGGAATTCTCATGGAAGAGCTTCCCGGCACGTCATTTCACCCTGTCAGACTGACAACGGACGGAGGACAGGTCATCTATCTTCCGCTTTTTGAACAGAAGGGCGTATTATCCGGCAATATGATCGGATACGGCGGCGTTATTTCAGATCGCCCCATCTCATTTGAATGGCTTCAAAGTGAAATCGAGGCCATATTCGGCCGGAACATATCCCGGATGCTGCTGCCGTACGGTCAGACTTCTTTTACAGAAGAAATCGGGGAAGGGTGGACGGAAAAGGCGACACGGATTCTTACGCTTCCGGACACGTTTGACGAACTTTGGACGGGCATTTCCGGAAAAGCCCGGACGGCAGTCAGATACGCTGAAAAAGAGAATATTGTCACCCGGCTGATCGGGCGACAAGAACTTGGCGCGTTTTATGACCTCTACAAAGAGCATACGTCGGCAATCGGCGCGGCTTATGTGCTGAGCCAGGGATTTTTCCAAAAACTGCTTGACACGTTTGCTGACCGGATGTTTTGGGTCGGAGCATATCAGGATGAGACGCTGATCAGCAGCAGTATTTTTCTCTATGACCGCTCTCATTTCTATTATTGGCAGAATGTAAACAGCCTGGCGGGAAAAAAAGCGCAGGCCTCTTACTTGTTGATGCGTGACGCTTTGCAATTCGCCATCAGCCGCAAGCTTCAATGGGCTGATTTTGGCTATTCACACAGTAAAGAAATCGCAAGACCGAAACGATATTGGGGAGCTGAAGAAAAACAATGCCGACTTTTTACGAAACCGGAATGAAAACAATAAGCGGCCATCAATCCAGTTATCTGCCGTGGTACGGTTTTTTTGAAAAAATGTATAAGTCGGATCTGTTTGCCATTCATGACACGGCTCAATTTGAGAAAAAAGGGTTTCTGAACCGCAACAGAATCAAAACGCCGCAGGGCCCCAGATGGCTGACGGTGCCTTTGCAGATGAAACAATATAAAGACATAGAGCTTCGGCATATGAAAATCGACCAGACACAGGATTGGCGGAAAAAACATTGGATGGCGATTAAGATGAACTATGCGAAAGCTCCCTATTTTGAGCGGTACCAGCATTTTTTTCAAGATGTCTATCAGAGGGAGTGGGAATATCTCCATGATTTGAATATGCACATCATTGAATTTTTCCGAAAAGAGCTCCGAATTGAAACGCCGCTCTGTTATGTCTCTGAGCTTGAATGCCGGAAGGAGAAAAAAAGCGATTTTGTTTTAGCGCTTTGTCAGGAGCTGGGGGCGGACCGTTATTATTCAGGCAGTCAGGGTTCCGACTATTTAATAGAAAGCGATTTTGATAGAAACGGAATTGTCATTGAGTATCAGCAGATCCGGCATTTTGACTATCCTCAATTATTCGGGGAGCATATCCCTCACCTCTCCATGCTTGATATGCTGATGAACTGCGGAGCGGATACAGCTGAAATGTTAGTTAAAGGAGGGCAATATGATGAAAGTAATGGTATTTGCAGCGCATCCCGACGATGAAATTATCGGCGTCGGCGGCACGCTCGCCAAACATGTCCGCCAAGGTGACAGCGTGTCGGCAGTCATTATGGCGGAAGGCAAGTCATCAAGAAAAACGGATTATGAGAAGCCTGAAGAGTCCGTTATGCAGCATTCTGCTCAAGAAACGGAACAAGCGCTCAGCACTTTGGGCATCCATGATTTTGTCAGGCTGAACCTTCCTGATAACAGAATGGATTCAATGGATTTGCTGGATGTCGTGAAGGAAGCGGAGAAACAAATCAATCGTTTTCAGCCTGACATTGTGTATACCCAGTACGGCGGTGACATTAATATTGACCACTCCGTCGTATTCAGAGCGGTCATGACCGCAACCCGTCCGCTTCCCGGCCATACGGTAAAACGGGTTTTTGCCTATGAAACATTGTCTTCGACGGAATGGAATTACTGTCAGAAGGATCAGTTTCATGCCAATTTCTTCGTTAATATTGAAGACGAGCTTGAAACAAAATTGAAATCGATGGCGTGTTACGGCTCCGAGCTCAGAGACTTCCCTCATCCCCGCTCTTTGCAGGCAATCGAACATAATGCCCGTGTATGGGGAGCAAAATCGGGTTTTTCCGCTGCGGAAGCGTTTATGCTTGTGAGAGGAACATGGTGACTGTCCTATGATTGCTCAAATTCCGTTTTTCGGACTTGATCCGAAGCAAATCGATGAGAAATGGGTGGAAGCGGGATACGGTCTGGAAGCGAATATTTTTGACGGCCGCTCCTTTAGTGAAGCGGATTATCTCAAAACATTCAATCAGACGCTGGAATATGCAAAACAGCTTGATCCTTCATTATTGACGCTGCATTTCCCGACAGATCATGCCGATTATGTGCATGAAGATCACATCAAAAAACAGCTTTATCACTTTGCGGAGCTCGCTGTGAAATACGGCGCCAAAGGCATAACCGTTCATGCGAATCAATTTATGACGGTTGAGGAATTTCAAGTGTATGACCTGGAAGGAAACCGTAAAAAAATCATTGAGTTTTTCGCAGAGTTTGATGAGCAGCTGAAAGGGACGGACATTTGGATCGGTGTGGAAAACCTTCCGATCATCGGGAATCTGGGAGAGGATTTTGATCCGATTTTCATTTATCCTGAGGATTTTACAGAGCTGGTTCAGCTGGATCTGAAGCATGTCGGTATTACGTGGGATCTGTGCCATTGGGCGATTACCTATCAGACTCACTTGTCTTCCGCGCTTATGTTCAGAAATGACCAGCTGAGATACCCGGATTTCTTTCAGTTTCTCTCGATAAAAGAGAGCATTAAACATTATCACTTCAGCTCATTTCGCCAGCTTGCGTTCCCGCATGGCGGCGTCCGCTGTTTTGAGGGCCGCCATCCGAGTGAAGGGACGATCGCTGAGGAGCTGCTGAGACGGGCTGCCGATACTTTGCAGGAGCTTTATCGGAATCAAGATACCGGCATTGTATTTGAGGTGATGGAAGAGGATTATACGGAAAGACGGGAATCATGGAGAACGCTGGAATGGTTCGGCGGTGTTTCTGATGCCGAGGATCAAAAAAGGGCCTGATATGACATATCGAACACCGAACTATGCAAAGCTTTGGTGTGCGCAGGTGTTTTCTTCAGCGGCGGACGGTATCTGGCTTATTGCACTGCCGCTGTTAGTGCTGGAATTGACCGGCAGTAAAATTCTTGTCGGCGTTATTTCTTTTATCGAACTCGTGCCGTTGACATTTGGCGTGCTGGCGGGACCGCTGATTGATTTATTCCGAAAAAAGTCGATCTTGTATTTGTGCAATACGGGCCGGGCCGTCATCATGATCCTCTTGGCGGTGCTCAGCGCGAACGATTTATTAACCGTGTGGATAGCAGGGGTGTGCGCCTTTTGTCTATCTCTGCAATCGATGCTGTTTGCGCCGGCGAAAGTCGCGATCATTCCGCTGCTCGTCCGCAAACAGCATCTTGATCAGGCGACATCTCTGATCAATACGAGTGACTTGATCGGACTCATCGTCGGAAAACTGATCAGCGGAATCATGATTGCGGCTATTCCGTTCGGGCTGCTGTTTGCCATAAACGGAACTGCTTTTTTTATCTCCGCGGCATTTATCGCGTTCATTCGTATTTCAGAACAGCCCAATGAAAAAAGCAACGGGGCTGAAGATGTAAAAGCCGGCTACAGAATGCTGAAAGGAAATGCGGCATGGCTGACATCGGTCGGATACTTTTTCGTCGTAAATCTCGTCATTGCCGGTCTTATTTCAGTAATGGGGCCGATTCTTGCTGTGGAACGTTTTCAGCAGAACTATTCTGTATGGTTTGCCGTCATGTATTCAATGTTTCAGGCGGGGATGCTTTTGGGCAATCTGGCCGTATTTTTCAAATGGAATACAAAACGCTTGAACCGGCTGTATCCGCGGACGTTAACGGCAGCGGGACTGCTCATTTTGGTGCTGTTTTTTCCGCTTCACGGGTTTGAGTGCATCATTTTCCTAGTGCTTGGCATCATCATCTCGTATATTGATGTGCAAACGGTGCTGTATTTCCAAAAGACGGTTCCGGCCGCATATTTCGGAAGGGTTTTTGCACTGATTTTTTCCATTGTCAAAATGGGTGAACCGCTGTCTGCCGCTGTCTACACAGGGCTTCTGCTGTTGATGAATGCGGATTATATTTTTGCGGCGGTCGGACTGACCCTTACGATCGTTTTTGCTGTTTTTTCAGTCAGACAAGGGAGTCAAAGAAATACAGAGAAACAAGCGGATCAATCCGTCTGAATGGTAAACGAAGGGGCGCCGGTATCAGCCGGCGCCCTTTTTATCATAAATCCAAATAAAGCCGTATCATATCCCGGCATTGAATGCCGTTTTCAAAAATGTCTTCATCATAATGTCTGATAAAAAAATCATGGTCGACAGCCTGAATGCGGAATCCGCATTTTTGATAGAGTGACAGCTGATGAATACTGGAATTTCCGGTGCCGATTTCAATCGTGTCAGCTCCCGATTGTCTCGCTTTTTCAATGGCATCTTGCACCAGCTGTTTTCCGAATCCCCTGTTCTGCAGCGATTCTTTTACCGCGATGTTTACGATTTCTATCGTTTTAGGCCTTGTTTGCAATAAAACGTAAACCCCTGCAAGCTCGTCTGACGTCCAAGCCGTATAGCATTCTCCTCTTACAAGATAATCATCGACAATCTCTTTCGACGGATCGGCCAGCAGCAATAGTTCATACAGCGCTTCATCCGGCTCCGCGGCTTTTCGGATGCTCAGTTTTTGCATGTCCGTTTCTCCTCCTCCGTTATGATCGACAGCTATTTTTCAAAATAACTCCAAAATCATTCTACTTTATTATAAAATATGAAACATAGGAAAAGTTATACAAGTTTTGCAGATTGAATAGGAGGAAAGTCATGTTTTTTTGTAAGTATTGCGGCCGACAGAACAACGAAGAGGCGCATTTCTGTAAAGAATGCGGAAAACCGATCGGGAAAGGAAGCCGGCTTGAACGGCAGGCGGCTGTAAGAGCGGCTGAACCTGCTTCACAAATGAGAAAGCCGATCCCTAAAAAAACGCTCTTCATATGGGGCGGCATAGCCGCAGCGCTGATCTTATTGATTGCCGCATATAAAACCGGAGCCTGGCTGACATCTGAAAAAAGGCTCACGGATCAATTCGAACAGGCGGTTCATGACGGGGACACGAAAAAGCTCGCAGCCCTGCTCACTCCTTCAGACAAAAAACTGAAGCTGAATGAGACCAATGTCAAACCGCTCCTTGCATACGCAAAGAAACACGATGAACTGCTGGCAACGCTTCGCGGCAATTCATCAGAAAAAGATGCGGTATACGTCAAAAAAGAGGGTAAAACCCTTCTATTGTTTGACCATTACGAACTGAAAGTCGATCCGGTTTATTTCCGCGTCACCAGCAATTATAAAGGCGCCGATCTTTATATCAACAGCGAGAAAACAGGGACGGTCAAAAAAGCCGATGAAACCCAAATCTTCGGCCCGTATGCACCCGGTGTCTACACGGCGGAAGCCAAGCTTAAAAATGACACGGTTGACGTTGTCAAAAAGCAAGAGGCAGAGGCGGCCGGCAGCCGGAATGTTGATTTTGACCTGCCGTTAGACGCCGAGGATGTGACGTTCACTCCGGCAGACAGCTTCAAAAACGCGAAAGGCGATCTGCTGATAAACGGCAAGTCCGTCCATAAAGATCCGTTTAAATCCGTTACATACGGTCCGCTCTTAACTGACGGTTCCATGACAGCCGCCGTGGAGGCTGATTTTCCTTGGGGAAAAATGAAAACTGCCGATGTTCCGATCAACAGTACTGATGTGGACTTAACGCTTATCCCGGATCAAGATACACAACAAACAATCATGGACACGATTGTCAAAACAACGAAGCAGTATACAAAAGCGATGGCAGACGGAAATACCGATCAGATGACCGAGGCTGGTTCCGCCTGGAAAGAGCAGACGAAAGAAGTGGTATCCGGCATGAAGAGTTCCGGCACCTTTTTGAAAGATCAGTATAAAGAGACAAGCTTTGATCTGGATTCATTTGCGATTTCTCAAGAGAACGGCCGCTGGCAAGCAACTGTTACGGGTAAAGAGCTTCATGAGTCTGCTTATTTCGACGGGAATACGAAGCCTGATATGGAAGAGGCTGAGCCGAGCTTTCATTATGTACTCTCATATGATACAAAACATAAAAAATGGGTTTTCGAAAAAGCTGACCCTGCCTCAGATTCTTCTGGGACCAATGTAAAAAAAATAAAAAACGACCAGCCGAAAACCTATACATCCGCATGGGCATCTTCCAAAGGAAATACAGCTTCAGGCAGCGTGACAAACGAGCAAGTCACATCGTTTATGACTGATTACCTGACAAATCAATCAAGCGCCGTCAGCCTTAACAATTTTGCCATCATGGCGGGCAATTTAGAAGAGGGAAGCCCTTTGTATGCTGATCAGCAGAAACTGGTCAAAAAACTGTACAGCGAGGGGACGACTGAAGTATTTAATAAAGTGAATGTCAAAAGCTTTTCACAGAAAGGCTCTCATCTGACGATTCATACGTACGAGGAGTTTTATATTACGAAAGCCGGCGGCAGTCCGAAGCTCAGAACATACAATTGGACGTATGGCGGCGTTGTCAAAGACGGAAGAATTTATTTAACATCCATTCAATAAAAAAAACCCCGCGCCAATCAGGCGGCGGGGTTTCCGTTTTTAAAAGAAGAAATAATTCATGAGTTCTTTCATATAATGCTTGATCGTGAATTGAAACGTTACGCAAATGATCAAATAGATGACGATAACAGAATAAATGATATCCGCTTTAGCCGTGAGCTGATGCTGATAGCTCGCCAGCATGAGCGGAGGCACGGCAAACGCCGCTCCTAAAAGACCGACAGCCAGAATGGTAAAGCAAACGGTTGTATGAAGCAGCATAAAAATGAGGGCAAGAAGCAAAATAGCTGTAAACGGAATCAAAAATGCTCCGAATCTGGACAGCGAATCTTTAAATGACACCTGCGCGCCGCCGGCCTTCAAAGCGATAAAAATCAAGAGATACAGGCAGAATACGCATAATGCAAAGGTAAGCGCCGGTTTGATCACAACCGCGGTAAAACTGACATCACGAAAGCCGTCTGATAAGAGAATATAAAACATAATCGGCGTCACCAGGCAGAAAAGCACCATGTTGATGATGCTGCTGACAAGCTGTTCGCCGCCTGTCGTTTTACATGTTTGATACGGTCTCTTTAACACATCAAGCACGAATAAGGCAAATTGCTTTGAAGCCTGTTTAGCCGCGGCGCCGGCCTGAGCGGCCTGACCCTGTGTTTGGCCTGCGCCTCCCTGCCCGGGCTGGGGCGCACCGCACTTTTCACAAAATTTTCCGCCATCAGTATGATGGCCGCATTGAGAACAATACATTCTAAAACTCCTTTTACAAGTAATATAGGGATTTTGTTCAATATTTACATTATAAAAGAAAATAGGACGGATGTAACGGAGTTTTCTAAAGATATATAAATCACCTTCTCTATGAAATGATAATAGAGAAAAAGTACCCAATATGGTAGAATTTTATTGGAGCTGACAGATATCATGTCTCTCGGCGCATTGATTCAGAGTGAAAAAGGAAATTAACGCATGCTAAAAAAATTGAAAATGCTTTATCGGCTGTTGAAATTCGGAAAAGGCTTATGGAGATAGCAAACAGAAAAAACCGTCCTTACAAGGACGGTTTTTTCTGTTTGCCGGATCGTCCGGCTGAGGTTATAAAAAGCAGACCCCGGGGTAAAAATCATGCATAAGAAACAGCGGAGAACAAAACATAACTCAATAATGGCAAGTCATAAGGAGGTACGCATGTTTTCATTCATCATTCATGTCTTCATTTCACTGTTTGCAGTCTCCAATCCCATCGGAAACGTGCCGATTTTTCTTTCACTGACAGAGGGCTACCCGGAGAAAGAACGGACAGCGATCGCACGCAAGGCTTCCGTGCTGTCGTTTATCATCTTGGCGGCTTTTTTAATCTTCGGCCATCTGATCTTTAAACTGTTTGACATTAACATTCATGCCTTGCGTATCGCGGGCGGCATTTTTATTTTCGGCATCGCTTATAATCTTCTGAACGCGAAGAAATCTCATGTACAGTCTCTCCATCATGAAGAGAAAGGGGAGAGCAAGGAGAAAGCCGATATATCCGTGACGCCTTTGTCGATTCCGATTATTGCCGGTCCCGGTACGATTGCGACGGTGATGAGTCTGTCGGCCGGCCATGGCGGCATCATCCATTACATCAGCGTGCTTATCGGCATTGCAGCCGTCATCGCGATGACGTTCATCTTCTTTCACTATTCATCTTTCATCAGCAATAAGCTCGGGAAAACCGAAATGAACGTCATTACCCGACTGATGGGGCTGATCTTGGCGGTGGTGGCGATCGGCATGATCGGCGCCGGTCTGAAAGGCATGTTCCCGATATTGGTTTCCTGACTTAAAAAAGCAGCGCCCGGTTATCTTCGGGTGCTGCTTTTTTCTATTTTCGGCACATGCTGAAACACTTCTTCACTCTCAAAAAATTCTATCAAACGGCTCAGCCAGTCATAATAATGGAGCCAATCCGTCAGTTCATCCAAAAGCTGACGGGCTTTTTCTTCAATATCGGGACTGAGATTTTCCGATTCCAGAAGCTCAGTCAGCTCGCGGTTCAGCTTTTTATAGAGCATTTTGTTTTTGCTGACCGCCTTTGTCCAATTTGCCGTAAACAGGGAGATAAACGTCTGGTAATAATCACGCTCCACGTCGTAAAGGTCTTTGCGAACGCCTTTTTCAAACACTTTTTCCGCCAGATTGGCATCAGTCATTTCACGGACCACCTGGCTCATCCTCGTTTTGCTCATCCCGGTCGCCTCTGACAGCTCATTTAACGTCATCGGCTTGCGGTTCATATAAATAATACCGAGCACACGACCAAGTGTGGCCGGCATTCCGAATGTATGCATATTCTCGGCGATTCTCTCAATGAGATGCTCTTCAGCATGCCCGATGATATCAAGAGCGTTTTTTTCCACGGCTGATCATCCCTTCACTGGCTTTTCATGCTGACAATATATCATATTTTTTACAGTTGATGAAAAAGATGATGCGGCAGGATATGCGAGCTATCGGGAGCGATTGTAAGAACATCCGCATTGTCAGCGGGATAACATGAAAAAATACGTATATTGTATATAATTTCAACACATTGTAAACTTTTTATTTTACAAATTTCATCTTATAATAAAGATTATACTTTTCAGAAAAATAACGGAACCCTTCGGAGGTGCACGGATTGCTGAGATTAGAAAATGTATCGAAAGTCTATAAAGGCGGAAAAAAAGCTGTCAGCAGCATTGATTTAAATATCGAAAAAGGCGAGTTTATTTGTTTTATCGGGCCGAGCGGCTGCGGAAAAACGACGACGATGAAAATGATTAACAGACTGATTGAGCCGTCATCCGGAAAGATTTTTATCGATGGCGAAAACATTATGGAGCAGGACCCGGTGGAGCTGAGACGGAAAATCGGCTACGTCATTCAGCAGATCGGACTTTTCCCTCATATGACCATTCAGCAGAACATTTCTCTCGTGCCGAAACTGCTGAAATGGCCGGAACAAAAGCGGAAGGAACGGGCGCGGGAGCTTTTGAAGCTCGTCGATATGGGCCCGGAATATTTAGACCGCTATCCTCACGAGCTGAGCGGGGGACAGCAGCAGAGAATCGGCGTGCTGCGCGCCCTTGCAGCGGAACCGCCTCTTATTCTTATGGATGAACCGTTCGGAGCGCTTGACCCGATTACACGGGATTCCCTTCAGGAAGAATTCAAAAAACTGCAAAGAACATTGAATAAAACGATTGTGTTTGTAACCCATGATATGGATGAAGCGATTAAGCTGGCTGACCGGATCGTCATTTTAAAAGCGGGAGAGATCGTTCAGGCCGGCACTCCTGATGACATTCTCCGGAATCCGGCTAATGAGTTTGTCGAAGAATTTATCGGCAAAGAACGGTTATTGCAATCAAGACCGGACATTGAGCGCGTCGAGCAGATGATGAACAAAAAGCCTGTCACCGTTACGGCGGACAAAACGCTTTCGCAGGCGATCCAGGTGATGCGGGAGCACCGTGTCGATTCCTTGCTTGTCGTTGATGACCTGAATGTGCTGCAAGGGTATGTCGATGTCGAGATCATTGATCAGAACCGGAAAAAAGCGAGCCTCGTCGGCGACGTGCTCCGCTCTGATCTGTATACGGTCGAGCAGGGGACACTGCTGCGTGATACCGTACGCAAAATTTTAAAGCGCGGAATGAAATATGTACCCGTCGTTGATGAACAAAGGCATTTAGTCGGAATTGTCACGCGAGCGAGCCTTGTCGACATCGTTTACGATTCAATCTGGGGCGAGGAAGACCAGCTGGTGACAGGCTGACAAGGGGAGGAACGCTTACAATGAATGAAATGATCAAGTTTTTGCAGACGAACGGCGGAGAACTGTTATATAAAACGTGGGAGCATTTATACATTTCGATCATCGCCGTCATATTAGGAATTGTCGTCGCCGTTCCGCTCGGAGTGGCGCTGACGAGAATGAAAAAGGGCGCAGGCGCCGTCATCGGTGCCGTCAACATTGTGCAGACCTTGCCGAGTCTCGCGATACTGGCGTTTTTTATCCCGCTGTTAGGCGTGGGAAAGGTGCCCGCGATCGTCGCACTGTTTTTCTATTCGGTGCTGCCGATTCTCCGAAACACGTATACCGGCATTCAAGGCGTAAACAAAAATCTGCTGGAATCGGGAAAAGGCATCGGGATGACGGTATGGGAGCAGATCAGGCTTGTGGAACTGCCGCTTGCGGTTCCGGTGATCATGGCGGGCATCCGCACATCCACCATTTATCTGATCGGCTGGGCGACGCTTGCTTCCTTTATCGGGGGCGGCGGGCTCGGAGACTATATTTTTATCGGCCTGAATCTCTATCAGCCTGAATATATTATTGGCGGCGCCGTGCCCGTCACCATTTTAGCCATTATCATTGATTATCTGCTGGCGGCGACGGAACGGAAGGTGACGCCGAAAGGGCTGAAAGGACTGAAGGAAGTATCATAAGGAGTTGGCTGTTTTGAAAAGAAACCAAAAGAGATGGATGTGCGCACTGGCGCTGTCGGCTGCTCTGCTTCTGGGCGGCTGTTCCCTTCCCGGCCTGAGCGGGGCTTCCGATGATACGATTAAAATCGGGGCGCAAAGCATGACGGAATCAGAAATTATCGCCAATATGATTGCACAGATGATTGAGCACAATACAGACTTGAATACGGCATTAATTAAAAACCTCGGATCGAACTATGTCCAGCAGCAGGCGATGCTCGGCGGTGAAATCGATATCGCCGCGACGCGCTACTCGGGAACGGATTTAACGAGCACCCTCGGCATGGAAGCGGAAAAAGACCCGAAAAAAGCATTATCTATCGTCCAGAAGGAATTTGAGAAACGCTTCCATTACAAATGGTTTGATTCTTACGGATTTGAGAACACATACGCTTTTACCGTCACGAAAGAGCTTGCGGAAAAAGACCATTTAGACAAAGTATCCGATATTAAGAAGTATGCGGATCAATTTAAGCTCGGTGTAGACAATGCGTGGCTGAAAAGAAAAGGCGACGGCTATAAGGGCTTCACCGACACGTACGGCTATGAATTCGGCACAACCTATCCGATGCAGATCGGACTTGTATACGATGCCGTGAAAAACGGGAAAATGGACGCCGTCCTCGCTTATTCAACGGACGGACGGATTAAAGCGTACGATCTGAAAATTTTAAAAGACGACAAGCAGTTTTTCCCGCCGTATGACTGTTCGCCGGTCATTCCCGACAGCGTGCTGAAGCAGCATCCTGAACTGAAGGGCATTGTGAATAAACTGATCGGCAAAATCGATACGGAAACGATGCAGGAATTGAATTACGAGGTGGACGGCAAGCTGAAAGAACCGTCCGTCGTCGCTAAAGAATTTCTGGAGAAACATCATTATTTTGAATAAGAAATGAGGTGGGGCAAATGGAAGTGCTGCAGCAGCTCGGCACTTATTATTCTCAAAACGGCGTCTATGTGCTTCAGGAGTTTTACCGCCATTTTCTCATGTCGGTATACGGCGTTTTATTTGCGGCGATCGTTGGGATTCCGCTCGGCATCTTCATTGCCAGATACAGAACATTAAGCGGCTGGATATTCGCGGTGACAAACGTGATTCAGACCGTGCCGGCGCTTGCGATGCTTGCGGTGCTGATGCTCGTCATGGGGCTCGGCGCCAATACGGTGATTTTGTCGCTGTTTTTATATTCGCTTCTTCCGATCATCCGGAATACGTACACCGGAATCGCCAGCATTGAACATGCTTATCTTGAATCGGGAAAAGCGATGGGCATGACCAAATTTCAGGTGCTCCGCATGGTGGAGCTGCCGCTTGCGCTTTCCGTCATCATGGCGGGGCTGCGGACGGCCCTCGTTATCGCGATCGGCATTACGGCAATCGGAACGTTTGTCGGCGCGGGCGGACTCGGTGACATCATTGTCAGGGGCTCAAACGCCACGAACGGAACCGCGATTATTTTAGCCGGCGCCATCCCGACAGCGCTGATGGCCGTTATCGCAGATCTTGTGATGGCATGGCTGGAGCGGGCGCTGAGTCCGGTGAGAAAGAAAAAACGAACCAAAGCGCCGAATGCGGCATGAAAAAAAAACGCCTTGCGGGTCAGGGCGTTTTTTTCTTATGGCTTCGGAACATGCTTGAAAATTTCTTCGCTTTCAAAAAACTCGATCAGACGGCTGATCCAGTTGTAGTAATCAAGCCAATCCTTTAATTCTTTCAGCAGTTCGTTGATTTTTTCCTCAGCTTCTTCCGGCACGCCGTTTTCAAGGACGGCCGTCAGTTCGCGGTTCAGTTTTTTATGCATCATCTTATTTTTGCTGACGACCTTGCTCCATGTGGCCGTAAACAGCGTAATAAAGGTTTGGTAATAATCCTGCTCGACGTCGTATAAATCTTTGCGGACGCCTTTTTCAAACACTTTTTCCGCCAGATTGACGTCAAGCATTTCACGGACCGCCTGGCTCATTCTCGTTTTGCTCATGCCGGTCGCTTCTGATAATTCAGTTAAGGTCATCGGCTTGCGGTTCATATAAATAATGCCTAAAATGCGCCCCACCGTCGCCGGCATTCCGAATGTATGCATATTTTCAGCGATTCGTTCTATCAAATGATCTTCAGCTTGTTCGATTACGTGTAACGGATCTTTCTCCAACAGTTTCAATCCTTTCAGTCAGCAATTCCGATGTCAATATACCACATTTTTAAACCGGCGGAAATGCTCTTCCGAGAGAATTTGGCAGTAATTCGGAGCAATAAGAAGAACTTTGCCGGTCAATACGGGTAAATCAGTGCTTACACAACCTTTATATATAATATGGACAAATTGTAAACTTTTTAATTTACAAAGTTTAATTTATAATGGGAAACGTTCAATTATCTGAAAAGTTAAATTTGAATTTAACGATTTGAACAAATTTAATATCGGAGGTGTGAGTGTTTGCTGACATTAGAAAATGTCTCGAAAACGTATAAAGGCGGGAAAAAAGCCGTCAACAGCATCAGCCTGAATATCGCCAAAGGCGAATTTATTTGTTTTATCGGACCGAGCGGCTGCGGCAAAACGACGACGATGAAAATGATCAACCGCTTAATTGAACCGACAGAAGGCAGAATCCTGATAGAGGGCCGAAACATTATGGAACAAGACCCGGTGGAACTCAGAAGAAGCATCGGCTATGTCATCCAGCAGATCGGGCTGTTTCCGCATATGACCATTCAGCAGAACATTACGCTCGTTCCGAAGCTTTTAAAGCATTCTGCCGAAAAACGGAAGGAACGGGCGCGCGAGCTTTTAAAGCTCGTTGATATGGGGCCTGAATATTTAGACCGTTACCCTCATGAACTGAGCGGAGGACAGCAGCAGCGAATAGGTGTATTACGGGCACTTGCCGCAGAGCCGCCGCTTATCTTAATGGATGAACCGTTCGGGGCGCTTGACCCGATTACGAGAGATTCCCTTCAGGAAGAATTTAAAAAACTGCAAAAAACCTTACATAAAACCATCGTATTTGTTACCCATGATATGGACGAAGCCATCAAGCTTGCAGACAGAATCGTCATTCTGAAAGCGGGAGAAATCGTCCAGGCCGGAACGCCTGATGAGATTCTCAGATTTCCGGCGAATGAATTTGTTGAGGAGTTTATCGGCAAGGAACGGCTGATTCAATCATCCAGCCCTGATATTGAACGGGTGGAGCAGATCATGAATCCCGATCCCGTGACGGTAACACCTGAGAAAACACTGTCAGCCGCCATTCAGCTGATGCATGCCGAGCGGGTGGATTCGCTGCTCGTCATTGATGAAAAGAACGTTCTCCAAGGTTATGTCGATGTGGAGATGATTGACCGCAAACGAAGACAAGCGGTAACTGTCGCGGAAGTGCTTGAACGGGATCTGTACACGGTCAGAAGCGGCACTCTGCTTCGCGACGCCGTCCATAAAATTTTAAAAAGAGGCATGAAATTTGTGCCGGTCCTTGATGAGGACGGCCGGCTAACGGGAATCGTGACAAGGGCAAGCCTCGTTGACATCGTCTATGACTCCATCTGGGGAGAAGAGAATCAGCTCGCGGTGATGTCATGAGGAGGCTTCAATTGATATGAATCAGACCGTGCAATTTTTACAGGCAAATGGAGGAGAGATGCTTTATAAAACATGGGAGCATCTGTACATCTCATTAATCGCCGTCATGGCGGGCATTCTCGCCGCCGTTCCGCTCGGCGTCCTGCTGACGAGGATGAAAAGAGGAGCCGGCGCCGTCATCGGCATCGTCAACATCATTCAAACCTTGCCGAGCCTTGCCATTCTTGCGTTTTTTATTCCGCTTTTAGGCGTAGGAAAGGTCCCGGCCGTTGCGGCGCTGTTTTTCTATTCCATGCTGCCGATTCTCAGAAACACGTATACGGGGATTCTCGGCGTCAATCGGCACCTTCTGGAATCGGGAAAAGGAATCGGCATGACGGCATGGGAGCAGATCAGGCTTGTAGAGCTCCCGCTTGCCGCCCCGGTCATCATGGCGGGCATCAGGACGTCTTCGATTTATTTAATCGGCTGGGCGACGCTCGCCTCCTTTATCGGCGGAGGCGGGCTGGGAGATTACATTTTTATCGGCTTGAACCTTTATCAGCCGGAGTATATTATCGCAGGCGCCGTTCCGGTCACGATGCTGGCGGCCGCCGTCGATTACATGCTGGGGATGACAGAACGGAAAGTCACGCCTGACGGGCTGAAAAGCATAAAGGACGCTTCATAAGGAGGAGGTCTCTCATGGGGAATAGATGCAAAAAACGGCTGCTCGCATTCGCCTGTCTCGGCATGCTGCTCCTTGGCGGCTGTTCGCTTCCGGGATTGAGCGCCGCGTCGGAGGATACCATCAAAATCGGGGCGCAAAGCATGACCGAATCAGAAATCATCGCGAGCATGCTCGGACAGATGATTGAACATCACAGCGATTTGAAAACATCCGTTATTAAAAATCTCGGCTCCAATGCCGTACAGCAGCAATCCTTGATAAACGGTGATATTGATATCGCCGCGACGCGCTATACGGGGGACGCGCTGACGGGCACGCTTCGTATGGAGCCGGAAAAAGACCCTGATAAAGCTTTGCGGCTCGTTCAGCGTGAATTTAAGAACAGATATGATATGAAATGGTTTGATTCTTACGGCTTTGATAATACATACGTCTTTACCGTTTCCGGACAGCTTGCCCGCAAGTACCATTTAAAATCTGTATCCGATGTCAAAAAAGAGGCGTCTCATCTGAAATTCGGCGTTGATAACTATTGGATGAAGCTCAGAGGCAACGGATATCAGGATTTTATGAACACATACGGAATGTCATTTGAAGGTACGTATCCGATGCAGATCGGCCTCGTTTACGACGCGCTGAAAAGCAGGAAGATGGATATCGCGCTCGCTTATTCCACCGACGGAAGAATCATTGCTTACGGACTGAAAACACTGAAGGATGATAAGCGGTTCTTTCCTCCGTACGACTGTTCACCCGTCGTTCCGAAACGTGTATTAAACGAGCATCCCGAGCTGGAAGGCGTGATCAATCAAATGATCGGCGCGATTGATACAAAGATGATGCAGAAAATGAATTACGAAGTCGACGGCCAATTAAAAGAGCCGTCCGTCGTGGCAAAGGAATTTTTAGAAAAGCATCATTACTTTGAATAACGGAAAGGAGATATGCGGATGGACACGCTGAAAGAGCTGTTTACGTATTACGCTCAAAACGGCAGCTATGTTCTGTATGAGTGCTGGCGGCATTTTCTCATGTCGGCGTACGGCGTCGTTTTCGCCGCCGTTTTCGCCATTCCGGCCGGCATTGTGACAGCGAGGCACGGGCGTCTTTCAAGCTGGGTGTTTGCTGTGGCGAACGTGATTCAAACCGTTCCGGCGCTGGCGATGCTCGCCGTCCTGATGCTTGTCATGGGACTTGGCGCCAATACGGTCATCACGGCTTTGTTTCTGTATTCACTGCTGCCGATTCTAAGGAATACGCACACGGGCATTATCAATATTGAGCACGCTTATCTTGAGTCGGGAAAAGCGATGGGCATGACGAAATATCAAGTGCTTCGCATGGTGGAGCTGCCGCTTGCGCTTTCCGTCATTATGGCGGGTCTCCGAACGGCGCTCGTCATTGCGATCGGCATCACGGCAATCGGCACCTTCGTCGGCGCAGGCGGCCTCGGGGATATGATCGTCAGAGGCTCGAATGCGACAAACGGAACCGCCATTATTCTTTCGGGCGCCATTCCGACCGCACTGATGGCGGTAGCCGCAGACCTGCTGATGGCGTGGCTGGAACGAGCCCTCAGCCCTGTGAAAAAACAAAAAAGAAAGCTGATCGTACGCTCAGCCTCATGAAAAAAAGCATTCTTCCGCGTGAAGGATGCTTTTTTTGATTTCTTGATTAAATTTTGATAACTGCGCTGTAAAGTCTTACATATCAAATAACAAAGCAGAGGGGTAATCATATGAGCAACATCATAGAAACGAGACAGCTGCAAAAATCATTCGGCAGACAACAGGCAGTGGCTGATGTGTCTCTATCGGTTAAACGCAACAGTATATACGGCCTGCTCGGTCCGAACGGCGCGGGAAAATCGACGACTCTCAAAATATTGACCGGCATGCTGCAGCAAACATCCGGCGAGGTTCTGTTCGACGGACATACATGGAAGCGCGAAGATTTGAAAAGCATCGGTTCCCTGATTGAAGCACCGCCGCTTTACAGCAACCTGACAGCCGCTGAAAATCTGAAAGTCCGCTGCGTGATGCTCGGGCTGCCTGATTCAAGAATTGCGGAAGTGCTGGAAATCACGGGATTAACGGGAACCGGAAAAAAGCGCGCCGGACAATTTTCCATGGGAATGAAACAGCGTCTCGGCATCGCGTTGGCATTATTAAACCGTCCGTCGCTCTTAATTCTTGATGAGCCGACAAACGGATTGGACCCGATGGGGATTCAGGATTTGCGGGAATTTATCCGCTCCCTGCCCGGACAGGGAATGACGGTTATTTTATCAAGCCACCTGTTATCAGAAGTCGAGCAGATCGCAAACCATATCGGAATCATCAGTGACGGTGTTTTGGGATATCAGGGAGAAATCAGCCGGGAAGACGATCTGGAGCGGCTGTTTCTGGAGGTTGTCAAATCAACACGCGAGAAAGCGGGGAATGGGAAATGATTCAGTACATGCAGGCGGAACACCTTACATCTAAAAGAACATTTATCAGAAAGCTGATCATTCTTATCCCGCTTCTGAACACGGCTTTTTCTTTTCTGCTGAATGCCGCCTATTTTATGACGGGCACGTTCAATTGGTGGGCGGTTATTTTCATGCCGCTCATGATTGCTCTAATGTGCGGTTTATCTGTTAAAAAAGAGAAAAAATCTGCGAATGACCGCGCGGTGTACTCATTGCCGGCAGATTTAAAAAGCATATGGCTCTCAAAAATAAGCTTGATCGCGCTGTATTCACTCCTGTCGCAAATCGTCTTTTTCATCATCATGTTTTTACTTGGCCTTGTATTTCCGGCAATTGCTGCGCTGCAGCTGAAAGGCGTTGAAGCAGGCTTCCTTTTATGGCTGACGACGCTTTGGGAAATTCCATTGTGCTTATGGATTGCCAGGCAGTTCGGATTTACGGCAGTCATTCTCGTGAATATGATCGCCGCCTTTGTTTTAGGCATTGTGCCGGCATCCGGCTCATTGTGGTGGCTGAGTCCGTGGAGCTGGTCAGTCCGAATGATGTCACCGATTCTCGGGATCCACCCGAACGGAATTCCGCTTCCCGCAAACAGCGGCTTATTAAACGGAAACGTGATCATTCCGGCTATTATTCTTTCTATCCTTTCTTTTATCGCAATAAGTTTGATTTCCGCAGTGTCTTTTTCAAAAGGGGGAAACCGGTCATGACCGTGCTTTTACGATATATGTGGGCCGATGTATTAAAAATGAAGCGCACGCCGCTCATATGGATGCATGCTGCGGCCCCGGTTTTATGCGCGGGATTTTTCCTGTTGTATATGTATGGAAGGGTTCAGGAGCCTTATATGCTGTACAGTGTGTTTTTCAGCGCGATTGCTGTTTTATACCCTCTAATCATCAGTATTGTCTGCGGCATGTCTGCCTCCGTCGAGGAACAGGCGGGCCATTTTCAGATGATGCTGGCGGTTCCGCATTCGAAAATCGTCAGTTTTGCGGGCAAGCTGCTTCTTCTGCTGCTCTTGAATGTGTTATCGATAGGTCTTGCCATCTGTCTTTATTTGGCGGGGATGAAATTTGTTCTTCACATCAATGACCTCCCGTATCTTCTCTTTTTAAAAGGAGGGGCGTGGCTGATTGCCGGCAGTATTCCGCTTTATATGATTTCTTTTTTTGTCGGCATACAGTACGGCATGGGACCGTCCGGGCTTTTAGGGGGAGCGGGTTTATTAATGGCGGCGCTGATGAATACGGGATTGGGCGATGTCATCTGGCGTTTTTTCCCGTGGGCATGGAGCGTGCGGCTGTCGGGCCTTGCAGGACTGCTGCATTTTGACAAAGTCAAAAAAGAGTTCCTCCCTTATGTAAGATACGATATGAGATTCGGAGAAATAATGTTATATTTTTCTATAGTGATATTATGTCTGGCCGGCCTCTATTGGTGCAGAAGATGGGAAGGGCGGCGTTCATATGAATAAAGGCAAGGAGCGATTCGGCCGGTGGCAAACATTTTAGCAATTGATGATGAAAAAGATATTCTCGTTCTGATCAGAAACATTTTACAGCGTGATCAGCATACAGTAACGATTCTCGAAAAAGCGGAAGATCAGTCATTGGATTTTTTTCAAGGCTACGATTTGATTCTTCTTGATGTCATGATGCCCGGAACGGACGGGATTGAACTCTGCCGGCGGATTCGGCCGCTGGTGGACAGCCCGATCCTGTTTTTAACGGCAAAGTCTGACGAAGAATCCATTGTGAAAGGCCTCATGACAGGCGCTGATGATTACATCACAAAGCCGTTCGGCGTACAGGAATTGATGGCAAGGGTAAACGCGCATGTCAGAAGGGAACGGCGGGAAAAGCATCAGACGAAACGGCTGATATCAGGCTTCATGTTTGATTTTGACAATAAAGAAGTATGGATGGATGACCGGAAACTGCCTCTTACGAAAAACGAATATAAAATCGTTGAATTTCTGGCACAGCATAAAAACAGAACATTCTCACGGGAGCAGATTTACGAGGAAGTGTACGGCTTGGACGGCGATGCGCTCTATTCAACCATTACGGAGTTTATCAGAACCATCCGGAAAAAATGTAAAGAACACGGGGCTGATCCGATCAAAACGGTGTGGGGTGTCGGATACAAATGGGAATAGCAAAAGGAAAATCCAGCATCCGCAAAGAGCTTGTCAAATTTACCATCACTTTGTGTCTGAGCACGATGGGGGTGGCGGCATTATGCGTCGCCTTAAATGCCATTGCCATGAATGCCGGAGCGATCCTGCCCGCAAACTACAGCGAGCATGAGGCGGAACAGATCAAACCCCGCCTGAAATCAGCGGAAAAGATAACAGAAGACATGATCCCCGCAGGTATGACATACGCCGTTTTTGATAAAAAAACAAAGCGGATGACAAAAGGAACGATGACGGAACAAGATGCGGCCAACGCCAGAAAAAAGATTCAGCATCAGCCGTATTTTAATTATGCTCAAAAAGGATTCATGGTGATAAATCGGAAAGATGAATACGGCGTTCTCCAATATTCACTCAGGTCGGAATTTCAGTCGCCGCTGTTAAGGCGCTATCTGCCGAATTATGAATGGACGGGTCTTACGATTCTGATCACTTTGCTTCTTTTGACCGTTTTTATCGTGACGACGCGTTTCGCCAATCAGCTGAGACGGCATTTCAGCACACTCAGCTCCATTACGGCAAGCATTCAAAAACAGAATTTAAATATCAATCCAAAAAGGTCGCGTATAAAAGAATTTGACGATGTCATTGACTCTCTGCTGAAAATGAAAGACGCGCTTCAGGCATCTCTGGCGGCGCAGTGGGAGGCGGAGCGGATAAAGAAAGAACAGATCGGCGCGCTTGCGCATGATATTAAAATTCCGGCAACGATCATTAAAGGAAATGCCGAGCTGCTTCAGTTAACAGAGCCTGATGAGGAGCAGGCGGAATATGCGCAGTATATCCTGGATGCCGGAAACAAAATTGAGCATTATGTCGGACAGCTGATCCAGCTTTCCAAAGCGGAGGAGGCAGTTGCCGTTCATCTGGAATATACCGATCTCAAAGAGTGGGCTCAAAACATATATCGTGACGCAGCGGCGCTTGCGGGGCCGAAACAGATTGATCTCGTCCTCAGTGAGCGGGGCATTGACCGAAAAGAAGCGCCGATCGATCATGAGCTGCTCCACAGGGCGGTCATGAATATCGCGGCAAATGCCGTCGACTATACGCCGGAAGGAGGGGAAATCCGTGTGGACGTCCTGTGCACCGATTCCGCCCTCCAGCTTGCCGTATCCGACAGCGGAAGCGGGTTCTCGCCGGAAGCGCTGAAAAGAGCGACACAGCTTTTTTACACGGAGGATAAAAGCAGACATTCGGCGGGGCATCACGGCATGGGGCTTACATTCGCCCATCACGTCGTACATCTTCATCACGGCGAATTAATACTTGAAAATCAGGAGTCTGGAGGAGCCCGGGCGGAGATTCGAATTCCGCTGGAAGGCGTCAGACAAAAACAAGCCCTGCACGCCTGAGGGCTTGTTTTTCTGTTTAAGAAAAAGCAAAAATAAAAACGGCTGTCCGTTTGAGAGATCAGCCGCTTATGCGGAAAAGAGTTTATCAGGAAGGATCAATCCATGTTGAAGACCACTTGGAAATTTCCTCTAAAATAGGGGCTAATGCGCAGCCTTTTTCCGTTAAAGAATACTCAATGCGGACAGGCGTTTCGGGGATAACATCCCGTTTGATGACACCTTCTGTTTCAAGTTCTTTCAGACGTTCTGACAAGACTCTTCCGCTTAAATTCGGAAGCGCCGCTTCAATTTCGCTAAATCGCTGCTGTCCGTTCAATAACTGAAAGACGATTAGAGCCACCCAGCGTTTACTTAGGATGTCGACCGCTTTTTCGAATCTGGGGCACATTTCTGATTGGTTCATGCTTTTTCACCTCGTCTTCTGCTATTATACCGCAAAATCGGAGGGAACGTACGTCTGGCGCTTGTTAAGTTGAGGAGAGGATCAAAAAGAGGATGAGGAATCCGGGGAGCGTTTTTTCGCTTCAGCCGCGATAAAATCAAAGTATTTGCTGACGCTTTCAATATCTTCTTTTGTGAAATGCTGCCACTTTTTGCTGTCAAACAGCGGCAGATGCTCCGCGCCTCTGTCAACGGCGGTCTGATAGATGGCGCAGATGGATTGATAGCTTTCGGAGGTTTCGCGGATTTCCTCCTGAAATGCCTTGATGTGTCCGGCCCGCGCCATTAACTCCTCATACGGAATTTTTAATGTGTCCGCCAATTTTCTGATGGTCGCGGGTTTAGGAATGCCGCGGTGCCCGTTTTCAATTCTGGAAATCGTCGCCGAGCTGACGCCGGAATAGACGGCAAGCTGATTGACGGTAAGCTTCCGGGCGCGGCGCAGCTCTCTTAATTGCTTTCCGAATGTGTTCAATAAGATCGCCTCACATGTGCAAAGTCATGAGTCTTCGTTTGTTCTTTTTTTGGCTTCCGCCGATAAGAACGCAAAGTATTTATCAAGCAGAACCAAGTCTTCTTTCGACAGGTGCCGCCAGTTCTCCCGCTTCAATAGGGATAAATCATGCAGCTCATACGTTTCGGCTTTTTCCAGCAAGGTGCAGCCCGTGTCGTACGGGGCTCTCGTTTCCTGGACGGTCTCTATGTATCCCGCCGTCTGCATCAGTTCCTCATACGGGATTTTTAACGCATCTGCGAGCTTTTTAATGGTTGCAGGTTTCGGCACCCCGCGTTTGCCGTTTTCAATCCGCGAGATTCCCGCGGCGCTGACGCCTGAATACGTTGCCAGCTGGTTCACTGTCAGATGCCTTTTTTCCCGCAATGTCCGCAATTGTTTCCCGAAGCTTTCCACAGTCTCTCCCCCTCCCGCGGTCTATTTATATTCTAGTATGTTTATTGACTAAAGGGAATAGCCGGGCTGGAAAAGTATTGACAAAAGTTAACAAAAGCCGTATCTTATGTATAAGAAAGAAAGTATTTGACAGAACGGAAGGTGAAGAAAGTGGTCGAAAAGATACAGATCAGAAGAGATTATGTGCTGCAGTATATGGTCAATAATGACTACTCGTTAAACCAGCTCGCCCTGGAGATCGGAATATCTCCCGCCACACTGAGCCGTGTACTGAATGGAGAGCGGAGGCCGGGCCAGCTGGTCATCGGAAAAATGCTCTATTACTTTGACATGAAATTTGAAGATCTTTTTTACTACGACTTTGTTGACAAAAGTCAATGATGATGGAAGATTCAAACGCATTTCCGTTTTTCTGACATGATGTGCACCGATACGGCGTGACATGCCTTTGTTTTTCATGTAAAATAGAAGCAATGTAGGCCAGTCAGTCTGGAGGTGTATGGGATGCACACATTATTGATTACCTTATTGGTTATCGTCAGTATTGCACTTATTATTGTCGTATTGCTTCAAACCAGCAAAAGCGCCGGTTTATCGGGTGCAATTTCAGGCGGGGCGGAGCAGCTTTTCGGAAAACAGAAAGCAAGGGGCCTTGATCTGATTCTTCACCGCACAACCGTTGTGCTGGCAGTCTTGTTTTTCGTGTTGACGATTTCGCTAGCGTATATCGTATAAGGCAATGTTTGTATAAGGTCTGATTTAATATCAGGCCTTTTTCTTGTTGAGAGACGGCGTTTGTTTCTCGCAAAACTGTGGAAAACTAAATTGAATGTGCAAAAAAGGGGTTATGAGCATGAAAATTGTGACACCAAAACCATTTACATTTAAAGGCGGAGACAAAGCGGTGCTTCTGCTGCACGGATTTACGGGAAATACGGCAGACGTCAGAATGCTCGGCCGCTACTTGAATGAGCGCGGCTACACTTGTCACGCGCCTCAATATAAAGGGCACGGCGTTCCGCCGGAAGAGCTGGTACATACGGGGCCTGAAGATTGGTGGAAAGACGTCATGGACGGTTATGAATATTTACGGTCTGAAGGCTATGAAAACATTGCGGCCTGCGGACTGTCGCTTGGCGGGGTTTTTTCATTGAAATTGGGTTACACTGTACCCATAAAGGGAATTGTTCCTATGTGTGCGCCGATGCACATTAAAAGTGAAGAGGTTATGTACGAAGGAGTTCTCTCCTACGCGCGCAATTATAAAAAATTCGAAGGAAAACAGCCGGAGCAGATTGAAAAGGAAATGAAGGAGTTTGAAAAAACACCGATGAATACGCTCAAATCGCTTCAGGAGCTGATTGCCGATGTGCGCAAAAACGTCGACATGATCTATTCCCCGACATTTGTGGTTCAGGCACGGCATGACCATATGATCAATACAGAAAGTGCGAACATCATTTACAACGAGGTGGAAACGGACGACAAACAGCTGAAATGGTATGAAGAATCAGGCCATGTCATTACGCTCGATAAAGAACGGGACCTCGTTCATCAGGATGTGTACGAATTTTTAGAGAAACTCGATTGGTAACAAACAGGAGGTCGAATAATGGAAAAAGAAGCGTTTATGGACCGTCTTCTCGCGTTTATGAAGGAAGAGGCGTACAAGCCCCTTACCGTTCAGGAACTCGAGGAGATGCTGAACATCACGGAAGCAGATGAATTTAAAGAGCTGGTAAAAGCGCTGGTGGCGCTCGAGGAGACGGGACAGATCGTCCGCACCAGAAGCAACCGCTACGGACTTCCGGAAAAAATGAATTTAGTAAAAGGAAAAATTTCCGCGCATGCGAAAGGATTCGCGTTTCTATTGCCGGAGGATACCTCTTTAAGCGATGTGTTTATTCCGCCGAATGAGCTGAATACGGCCATGAACGGCGATATCGTCATGGTGCGGCTCAATTCCCAGTCAAGCGGATCGAGACAGGAAGGCACGGTCATCCGCATCTTGGAAAGAAGCATCGACCGCGTCGTGGGCACATACACAGAAACGAAAAGCTTCGGCTTTGTCATCCCGGATGATAAGAAAATCACGAGTGATATTTTTATTCCGAAACATGCCAATAACGGCGCTGCGGAAGGCCATAAAGTCGTCGTCAAACTGACAAGCTACCCTGAAGGCAGAATGAACGCCGAAGGAGAAATCGTTGAAATACTCGGCCATAAAAATGATCCGGGCATCGATATTTTATCCATCATCCATAAGCACGGCCTGCCGGGAGATTTTCCGGCTGAAGTGATGGAGCAGGCAACAAGCACGCCCGATACCATCGATGAAAAAGACATCAAAGACCGCCGTGATCTCCGCGATCAGGTCATTGTCACCATTGACGGCGCCGATGCGAAGGATCTGGATGACGCCGTCACTGTAACAAAGCTTGATAACGGCAGCTACAAGCTCGGCGTTCATATTGCCGACGTCAGCCATTACGTCACGGAGAATTCCCCGATTGACAAAGAAGCGCTGGAAAGAGGGACAAGCGTGTACTTGGTTGACCGGGTCATTCCGATGATTCCGCACAGACTGTCTAACGGAATCTGTTCTTTAAATCCGAAGGTCGACCGGCTGACGCTTTCCTGCGAAATGACAATCAACCAGCAGGGACAGGTGACAGAGCACGAGATCTTCCAAAGCGTCATCAAAACGACGGAAAGAATGACCTATTCAGATGTCAACCGGATCCTCACAGAAGACGACGCCGAGCTGAAAGAAAGATATGAGCCGCTCGTCCCGATGTTTAAAGACATGGAACGTCTGGCGGAAATTCTCCGGGCGAAACGGATGGACCGCGGCGCCGTGGATTTTGATTTCAAAGAGGCGAAGGTGCTCGTCGATGAGGAAGGCGCCGTTAAAGACGTCGTCATCAGAGAGCGCTCAGTAGCGGAAAAGCTGATTGAAGAATTCATGCTTGTGGCAAACGAAACGGTGGCCGAGCACTTCCATTGGATGAACGTGCCGTTTATTTACCGGATTCACGAAGAGCCGAACGCCGAAAAACTGCAAAAGTTCTTGGAGTTCGTCACGACATTCGGTTATATCGTCAAAGGAAAAGCCGGAGACATTCATCCGCGCGCGCTGCAAAGCATTCTTGACGAAGTGCGGGACCGTCCGGAAGAAACGGTGATTTCAACCGTCATGCTCCGTTCCATGAAGCAGGCGAAATACGACCCGCAAAGCCTGGGCCATTTCGGGCTGGCGACTGAATTTTATACGCACTTCACATCGCCGATCCGCCGCTATCCTGACTTAATCGTTCACAGGCTGATCAGAACGTATTTGATCAACGGACAATCGGACGAAGCGACTCAAGAAAAGTGGGCCGAACGCCTTCCGGAAATCGCTGATCATACGTCAACGATGGAACGTCGCGCCGTTGATGCAGAGCGGGAAACGGACGATCTGAAAAAAGCCGAATATATGCTTGATAAAATCGGCGAGGAATTTGACGGCATGATCAGTTCCGTCACGAATTTCGGAATGTTTGTCGAGCTGCCGAATACGATTGAAGGGCTTGTGCACGTCAGCTTTATGACGGATGATTATTACCGTTTTGACGAGCAGCATTTCGCCATGATCGGTGAACGCACGGGCAACGTTTACCGCATCGGAGACGAAATCACGGTCAAAGTCGTCGACGTCAATAAAGATGAGAGAAACATCGACTTTGAAATTGTCGGCATGAAAGGCACCCGCCGTCCGAGAGAAACGACAGGCGACCGCAGAAAACGAGGCAGACCGGCGCGGAAACGCGTGTTAAACAGCAATACCCCGGCTTCACCGCCGAAATCGGAGGAAAAAGGGGAATGGTTTACAAAACCGAAGAAGAAAAAGAAAAAACGCGGTTTCCAAAACGCGCCGAAACAAAAACGCAAAAAGAAGAAGTAAATGCGAAAAGCAAATGGGGCAAAATGCTCTGTTTGCTTTCTTTCGCAAGCCGCATTTTCATTGTCGCGGAACGCTCCTTTTGCTAAAATAAAGCGTATCGCACACATGAACGGTTTTTGCGGAGAGAGGAGGATAAGGCATGCCAAAAGGATCAGGCAAAGTATTATCGCAAAACAAAAAAGCAAACCATGATTACTTTATAGAAGAAACCTATGAAACAGGCATCGTGCTGCAGGGAACAGAGATTAAGTCCATCCGCGCCGGCCGCGTAAACATGAAGGATTCCTTTGCGAAAATCGAGCGCGGCGAAGTGTTCCTCCACAACATGCACATCAGCCCGTACGAGCAGGGAAACCGCTATAACCACGACCCGCTCCGGACGAGAAAGCTTTTGATGCACCGGAAAGAAATCAATAAGCTGATCGGCCTGACGAAAGAGAAAGGCTATTCCCTCGTGCCGCTGAAGCTGTATTTGAAAAACGGCTTCGCCAAAGTGTTAATCGGCCTCGGAAAAGGGAAGAAAACATACGATAAACGCGAAGATTTAAAACGAAAAGACGCCAAAAGAGAAATCGAAAGAGCGTTCAGAGACAGACAAAAAGGCTTCTGATGCATGAGCCTTGATGTGATGACTGCCCTATGCTATACTATTCACACATCAGATTCACAGGCTGTTTATTGAAGACATTCCCAATTGAATTTGTCTGTGATCATGATATAATAACAGTACAGCCAGTTGAGCAAGAGCTTGATAGATCTCCCGTATACCCTTAACAAGGGGACGTTACGGATTCGACAGGGATGGATCGAGCTTGAGCTGCGAGCCGAGAGGCGATCTCGTTAACACGCACCTAAATATAACTGGCAAAACTAAAAGTTTTAACCAAAACTTAGCACTAGCTGCCTAATAAACGCAGCGAGCTCTTCCTGACATTGCCTATGTGTCCGTGAAGAGCACATCCAAGTAGGCTACGCTTGCGTTCCCGTCTGAGAACGTAAGAAGAGACTGACAGACTAGCTCTCGGAAGGCCCGCCCGCAGGCACGAAGACGAGTGAAACACGAAATATGCAGGCTACGCTCGTAGACGCTTAAGTAATCGATGTTTCTGGACGTGGGTTCGACTCCCACCGTCTCCATACATAACAGAGGAACCGCAGTGCCGTCACATGACGCACTGCGGTTTTTTCATGCCGAAAAAAAGGAGTGAATGTAAATGGAAATCGCCATCATAGACGGAAAAGATGTTACCAGCACAGAAGCTTTACACCGAATCTTAAAAGATCAATTAGATTTCCCGGACTTTTATGGCGAAAATCTGAATGCCTTATGGGATTGTCTGACAGGCTGGATCGAATTTCCGCTGACTTTGGTGTGGAAGAATTTTGAGGCCAGTCAAAAGGCATTGGGTTCGGATGCTGATGATGTCTTGGAGCTGTTTCAAGAGGCTCAAGAAGAGTTAGGGAATCGGTTTGTCATTCAAATCGATCAGCCGTCAGCCGGGACAACGGACAGGCACTAAAAAGTGCGTATTTTTCCTCATCCATTTTTCTATCCGATAATAGGGACGGAAGGTTTCAGGCTTTCGATTTCTGTCCATATATAAGAAGAGACTTGCGATAGGGAGGAATGGATGATGGATTTGCAGTTGAAAGGGAAGACGGCGCTTGTGACGGGATCTACGTCAGGCATCGGGAAGGTTCAACAATGGACGATAACAGAGTGGCAACACTTTTTAAAAATTTCTTTGTTCATAAGCTCAACCTTTTCCTTTGTGGCAGAGGGATAGAGGTGACTACATGATTAACGCTTTCACCACATTTTTATGTCCTAGCCTCTGAGCAATGACAAGAGGATTGCATCTTTTATGAATCAAATATGATGCGTGAGAGCGTCTAAATTCATGAATAAGGATTCTTTTGACACCAGACAGCTTTAAATATTTCTCGTATCGTCTATCTATTGTACTTGTTGCGATACTTTATAAAAAAATATTAAACTTTATATTTATGTTTTTTAACTTGTGCTATCTTTTTAGCGTTTTTTTATACCTTTTTAATAACTAAAATAAATTTCACCGCCTCAATAATAACTCAGAACCGCAGTGCCTGCATATGACAGCGCTGCGGTTTTTTTCGTGTACCTTCCCTTCTAATTAGATAAATAATCCTCATACTTCTTACCTTATAATTAGTAAATTAATTAAATGAAAGTAAAAACTTTATAATTACAAGTTTTTATAGGTTGAAAAAACTATATTTTGGTGATATAACTGTTAAGTTAAATTGTTGAAAAAAATATATATAAAGGAAAGGTGGAGTGTACTTTACTCAACTTATAAATTTAACTTTTATTTTTGATAATAGAAACTGGAGGACATTTTTGTGAAAAAAATCTTAATTGCTATTCTAATTATTTTCATGTTTTCAATGATTAATTTACCGAATTACATAAAGCCTGAAAAAGCAATTGCTGCTTCAAATGAAATGAACAAGAAGGATCTTACTGATTTAGACAAAGCATTAAATACGCTTTTAAAGCTTCAGGAAGAGTATCACAAATTAGATAAGTCTAAACAAACAAAATGGGTAGAAACAAAAAAGAAAGCAGTCAAAAAAATTATTGATAATGAAATTAAAAATGCAAAAAAATTAATAAGAACTAAGGTTATCCCTGTAGTACAAAGAGCAGTAGATGATTATAAAATTCTTGTGCGGACTTTGAAGGAAATTGGTAACGATATTGATGAAATAGTTGCTGCATTAGATCAATGTAATAAAGCTATGGATGAAATTAATGTTATTCTTGATGGCGAAGTAAAAAATGTTAACGAAATGAATAAAGCCATGGACGGATGGGTTAAAAACCTTGATGACATGAATAAAATAGTAGATGAAATGAATAGGGACTTAGATGATATGCAAGGAGCCATGGATCAGTGTAATCGTGGTTATGATCAAATGAATCATGCACTTGTCGGCCTTAATAAAGCAACAGACGAGACGAATGCTAATCTTAAAGCTATTGAATCTAATATAAGGCAAATGACCAAATCAGTTGATCAGATTAATTCTGGAGTTTCGCAAGTATCCAAAAATATGAAACATGTGAATAATTCACTTGATAAGCTGGATAAAAACTTGGATGCTGTAGGTAAGACTAAAGTGAATTATAATTATCATTATTATTCTTCAGATGGTTTAACGACTACGAAATTAAATAAACTAAATAAAAAAACAAAGGAATTGGAGAATTCTCAAAAAAATATAAAGAAAATAGAAGTTAATATAGACAATATCTCTCATTATGATGCAGGTAACCTAAAAAATGCAAAAAGTATGTTCTCTGTTACTGCTGACCTCATTCCAATTTTATCGAATATTAAAGGTGGGAGTGAAGCCATATCAGGTAAAGACCTGATTACCCAAAATGACCTATCCGCTTTTGATAGAACAGTAGCCGCATTAAGTATAGTAGGGGGAGATTTAACTAAGCTTCCAGGAAAATTGGCGGGGACCGTATCAAAGGCTAACAAAACATCAAAATATGTTGAGAATAGTGTTAAAGCTAATAAAGTACTGAATAGCTTCAGTGAAGTTGCTGATTATGTTTCCAAACATGGTAAGTTGCCGAATAACTACATTACAAAAGCAGAAGCGAAAAAATTGGGGTGGAAAAATAAAAAGGGAAATTTAGCAGAGGTAGCACCAGGGAAAAGTATTGGTGGAGATATATTTGAGAACGAGGGCAACCGTTTGCCTGCAGCAAAAAATAGAGTATGGCATGAAGCAGATATCAATTATACTAAAGGGTATAGGGGAAGTGACAGGCTGCTTTATTCGAATGATGGTTTGATTTACAAAACAACAAATCATTATAAAACATTTCATAAAATAAAATAATAATGGAGGACTTTATTGATGTTAAAAGTAGTTATTGATGGTAACGATTTTAAAAATATAGAAGCATTACACCGAATCTTAAAAGATCAATTAGATTTCCCGGACTTTTATGGTGAAAATCTGAATGCCTTATGGGATTGTCTGACAGGCTGGATAGAATATCCGCTGACTTTGGTGTGGAAGAATTTTGAGGCCAGTCAAAAGGCATTGGGTTCGGATGCTGATGATGTATTAAGGATATTAAAAAAGGCTCAGGCAGAATTAGATGGTGAATTTTTCATTCAAATCGATCAGCCGTCAGCCGGGACAACGGACAGGCACTAAAAAGTGCGTACTTCCCCTCATCCATTTTTCTATCCGATAATAGGGACGGAAGGTTTCAGGCTTTCGATTTCTGTCCATATATAAGAAGAGACTTGCGATAGGGAGGAATGGATGATGGATTTGCAGTTGAAAGGGAAGACGGCGCTTGTGACGGGATCTACGTCAGGCATCGGGAAGGCGATTGCGGCTTCGCTGATTGCAGAAGGTGCTGCCGTGATCATTAACGGACGCCGTGAAGAAAAGGTGAACGAAACGATCCGGGAACTAGAGAAACAGACGCCGGATGCCCGTCTCTATCCGGCCGCATTTGATTTAGGCACGGCGGAAGGATGCGGCGCGATTTTTCAGCAGTACCCTGATGTGGATATTCTCGTCAACAATTTAGGAATCTTTGAACCTGCGGAATACTTTGATATTCCTGACGAAGAGTGGCTCCGGTTTTTCGAGGTGAATATCATGAGCGGCGTGCGGCTGACACGCCGGTATGCAAAGCGGATGATTGAACGGAAGGAAGGGCGGGTGATTTTTATCGCGAGTGAAGCGGCCGTCATGCCTTCTCAGGAAATGGCCCATTACAGCGCCACGAAAACAACGCAGCTGTCGCTGTCACGCAGTCTGGCCGAGCTCACGGAAGGGACGAATGTGACGGTGAATACGGTCATGCCCGGCTCCACGAAAACAGAGGGCGTCGAAACAATGCTCGAGTCGCTTTACCCCGGTGAAAACTTGAGTGCGGCGGAGGCGGAGAAACGATTTATGAAGGAGAATCGTCCGACGTCCATCATTCAGCGGTTGATCCGTCCGGAAGAAATCGCTCACTTTGTCGCCTTTTTAAGCAGCCCGCTGTCGTCTGCCATTAACGGATCTGCATTGCGGATCGACGGCGGCCTGGTGCGGAGCATTATATAAGATGAACGTACAAAAACCCCCGTAAAGCGGGGTTTTTTTAATGCGGATCACGCTGAAACCGGCTGATGATCCTGCTGATTAAATCTTTTGTGGCGGAGTCAAAATGCTCTTCTTTTTGGTTTGTCAAAAGCCCGACCGGCGGAGAAATTGTTAAGTTATGGATCGGAATGACCTTCGTGCCCTCGATCGGTTCTGAGTGCGCCGTCGCCGTAAAGATTGAGACGCCGATATTTTCCCTGACATAGTATTGGTGAGCCATGCTGCTGGTCAGCTCCATTTTTCGATAGCGGCTGCCGATGGCCCGCTGCAGGTGCTGTTCAATTTGAATCCGGATCGGGCAATTGGCGGGCGTAAAAATCAGACATTCATTTTCTAAATCCTCGAGATTAATGCTTGCTTTGGCGGCAAGGGGATGTCTGTCTGACACGATGACATTGAGCGAGTCATGGAAAAACGGATCGAAATAATTTTCCAGAATCAGCTCCGGCTCGCCGCATACGGCAAAATCAATGGCACCCTCCAACAGTTTGCGGCTGCATGTATTGGCATCGTCCACGCTGACATTGACCGACATGTCAGGATAATCATGTAAGAAACCCCGCAGTACGGCAGGGAAGATCAGGCTTGCCGTCGGTTCGGATATGCCGATCTGAATAAGGCCGGCCTGGCCCTGTCTGATATCGGCCAGAGTATGGTCAAGCACCTCGTATTGCGCGAGAAGCTGCCCGGCCCGCTCATGAAACAGCCGCCCCGCCCTTGTCAGCTTCAGCTTCTTTCCCCGTTCAAACAGCTGCGCGCCTACATCCTGTTCCAGCTGTTTAATCCGCATTGAAATCGTCGGCTGTGAGTAGTTCAGAATTTCGGCGGCCTTATAAAAGCTGCCTGACTGTACGATCGTATGAAACGTTTTAATGGTGCGTAATTCCAACGAAATCCCCTCCCGGCTGTTCATTAATTTTCTTGAATCTTTCCTTTACTTTTTTTGATTAGTCAAATAAATCAGTTTGCTTTATAGTATAAACAATCAAAGCTTAGTAAACAAATTGGAATTATATATTTTGCGGGGAGAGTGACCGGAATGAGTGAAGACATATTTCGATTGGCTGAGAAAAAGGATGCGCCGGAGTTTTTAGAGCTGCTGTACAGCGCGTTTCAGCCGATCCGCAATTTGGAGATTGACTGGCCGTCGGCGCGGGCCGACATCGATATGGTAACAGAAAATATTGAAAATCATTCAGCCGTCGTGCTTGAACGGGACGGACGGCTTCTTTCAACCATTACGATCCGTTTTCCGTGGGAGAGTGACACGCCTCCGTCAAAATATCCGTTTGTCTGGTGGTTTGCGACGCTTCCTGAGCTGAAGGGGCAGGGCATCGGCAGCAAACTTTTGACTTATGTGGAGGAACACGTGCTGCGGGATACGCTGAAGGCCCCGGCCATCACGCTCGGCACTTCGGCGCGCAAGCATCCCTGGCTTGTGGATATGTACAGACGGAGGGGGTATGAAGTGTATTTTGAGCAGGAGAAAGACGGAGACATCGGAGTCATGATGAGAAAGGTGCTCATACCGGAGCGGTTTGACGCGTCGCTATTAGGCACACCGAGCTGGGCGCAATGATAAAAAAACGGATCAGAGCCGGCTGTCTGCTTCTGCTGCTCGGCGTGCTGGCCGGGTGCGGGCAAGGAGAAAGCACAAAAGCGGGGAGCGGCGTGCAGACCGTCATTGTCGGCACGGGAACTGATTTTCCGAACATTGCTTTTATGGATGAAAAAGGCGAGCTGACCGGCTATGACATTGAAGTGATGAAAGCCATTGATAAACAGCTGCCGCAATACAAATTTGTCTTTAAGACGATGGATTTTTCGAATCTGCTTACAAGTCTTGCAAACCGGAAAATTGACATGATCGCGCACAATATGGCGAAAAATAAGGAAAGGGAGAAACGCTTTTTGTATCACAAAATCCCGTATAACTACTCGCCGATGTACATCACGGTGAAGGCGGATAATGACGCGATACACACGCTCCGGGATTTAAAAGGGAAAACCGTCATCGTCGGCGCGACGTCAAACGCGGCGGATTATATGACGGCATACAACAAAACCCACGGCAGCCCAATACATTTGAAATACGCCGGGCAGGGCAGCAATGATACAGCAAACCAAATGGAGACAGGACGCGCTGACGCCACCGTATCCACGCCGTTTGCCGTCGAATTTCAAAATAAGACGCACGCGTTCAAACAAAAGACGGTCGGTGATGTGCTGCTGGATACCGAGGTGTATTTTATGTTCAATAAAAACAGCCAAACCCTGGCGGACGATACAGATCGGGCGATTCAAAAGCTGGAGAAGGACGGCACATTGAAAAGGCTGAGTGAAAAATGGCTCGGCGCGGATTATTCAAAATCAAGTTTCACGAAATAACTGAAGCAGAAAACGGGGCGATCACATGAAAATAAGACTGGCGGTCATGTCATTAACAATTGCCGCAACGGCGGCGTTATCAGCCTGCGGCGCGGGCGGAGAGGCGGCAGCAGGCAATCAGAAAAACGTGAAGAACATCACGGTCGGCACCGGCACTCAATTTCCCAATATTTGCTTTATTGATGATAAAGGCAAATTGACGGGCTACGACGTTGAGCTGGTGAAAGAGCTTGACAGGCGCCTGCCGGACTATCGTTTCACCTTTAAAACGATGGATTTCTCCAACCTGCTTGTCAGCCTCAGCCAGCATAAAGTCGATATCGTAGCCCATCAAATGGAGAAAAGCGCTGAACGGGAGAAAAAATTTCTGTTCAATCAAGTCGCGTATAACAACTTCCCGCTGAAAATCACGGTGCTTCAAGAAAACGGGAACATTCACGGCATTGAGGACTTGAAAGGAAAGCGGGTCATTACAAGCCCGACGTCAAACGGTGCGCTTGTGCTGAAGAAATGGAATGAAAAACACGGCAGTTCGTTTGAAATCGCTTATGCCGGCCAAGGCTCCAACGATGCGGCCAATCAGCTGAAATCCGGCCGCGCCGATGCGACGATTTCAACACCGTTTGCCGTCGATTTCCAAAACAAAACGAGCGCGATCAAAGAAAAAACGGTCGGCGGGGTGCTGTCAAATGCCAAAGTGTTCTTTATGTTTAACAAAAATGAACAAACGCTGAGCGATGACATTGATAAAGCCCTGCAGGAAATCATTGATGACGGCACGCTTAAAAAGCTGAGTGAAAAGTGGCTCGGCGCGGATTATTCAAAGGAGCAATATTAAGTGAAAAAGAGAGGGATCGGCAATGGAAAAAGCGTTTGATATCAGTATGATCTCATCCTTTGTGCCGACATTGCTCGGGTATTTGCCCGTCACGCTGTATATATTGGCGGTGTCTTTGCTGTTCGGCTTTCTATTGGGGCTGCTTTTGGCGCTGCCCCGGATCTATCGCATTCCCGTTTTGAATCAGTTTGCGAAGCTGTATATCTCTTTTTTCAGAGGAACGCCCATCATGGTGCAGCTGTTCATTGTATTTTACGGTATTCCGGCGCTCACGGCGCTCGCCGGAATTGATACCTCCAAAATGGACCCTTTGTATGCGGCAATCGCCACGTACGCGCTGAGCAGCGCGGCAAGAGCGGCGGAAATCATCAGGGGAGGTGTGAACAGCGTCGACCGCGGGCAGGCGGAGGCGGCGTTCAGCATCGGGCTGAACGGGGGGCAGACATTCCGGCGCATCATTCTGCCGCAGGCGCTTGTGCAGGCCTTTCCCAACATCGGGAATATGGTGATCGGTTTCTTAAAAGATACATCACTCGCTTTTTCGATCGGGGTGATGGATATGTCGGGCAGAGGACAGACCTTGATTACATCGAGCAATCATTCTTTAGAAGTGTATATCTCGCTTTCTGTTCTGTATTATGCGGCCGCCCTTTTATTTGAATGTGTCTTCAGATGGGCCGAAAAACGAATCAAGAAAGATGAGACGCGCCTTGTGACGGTTTTTGACATGAGCGCGCACGGCTGAAAAGGAGGGAGAACAGTGGAGCTGGACATTCCATTTATCGGCACTGCGATAAAACAAATGGTGAAAACCGTTCCGCTTACATTGGCGATGACGGTCATTCCGCTTATTGCCGGATTTTTCATAGCTCTCGGCAATATCACGGTGCGTATATTCCGCATCAAATGGCTGCTGGCCTGCTCAGCGTTTTATGTGTCTTTTTTCCGCAGCACCCCGGCGATTCTCCATATCATGCTGATTTATTTAGGGGTTCCGCTGATTGCCGATCAATTCAGCCGCGCGTTTCATCTCGGCTGGTCGGCCAATCAGATTCCGGTCGCCGTGTTTGTCATCATGGCACTGTCATTAACGGCAGGCGCTTATATGACGGAAATTCTCCGATCCGGGATCATGGCCGTCGATACGGGGCAGGCGGAGGCGGCATATTCAATCGGCCTGACGCGGGGACAGATGATTCGGCGCGTGGTTCTGCCGCAGGCGTTCATGATATCTCTCCCGAACTTCACCAATATAGGCATCGGCTTTTTGCATACCACTTCCATCGCGGCCATTGTTGCGGTGCCTGAAATTACAGGAACGGCGACGATTGCGGCATCCGATAACTATGCGTTTCTGGAAGCATTTATCGGGGCGGCCGTGATTTATTGGGGATTAACGCTGATTCTCGAAGCTGTAAACAGTCTGGCGGAAAAAAGGGCAGCCAGATATCAAGGAGGCGCATTATGATCGAAATCCGAAACATTCAAAAACATTTTGGCAGTCATCACGTGTTAAAGGGGATCAATTTAAGTGTCCGGAAAGGAGAAGTCGTGACCATCATCGGCCCGAGCGGTTCCGGGAAAACCACTTTTCTGCGCTGCCTTAATTTACTTGAGCGGCCGGATGAGGGCGCCATTTCGCTGCACGGTGAAGTCATTAACTGCAAAAAGCCTGCCAAAAAAGACATTCTCAGACTGAGGAAACAGACGGCGATGGTTTTTCAGCAATATCATTTGTTTTCGCATAAAACGGCGATTCAAAATGTCATGGAAGGCCTGACGGTCGCAAGGAAAATGAAAAAACCAGATGCGTACGCCATTGCCGAGCGGGAACTGGCCAAGGTGGGGCTTCAAGATAAATTGCACGCCTATCCGAATCAACTGTCGGGAGGCCAAAAGCAGCGGGTCGGGATTGCCCGGGCGCTTGCTATTCATCCTGATGTCATGCTGTTTGACGAACCGACCGCAGCCCTCGATCCGGAGCTTGTCGGCGAGGTGCTCGAGGTGATGCTTAACATTGTGCGGACCGGCGCCACCATGATCATTATCACACATGAGATGGAATTCGCCAGAAGAGTGTCCGACCGAATTGTGTTTATGGATGAAGGAGCAATCGTGGAACAAGGAACGCCTGAGGAAGTCTTTTACAAGACGAAAAAAGATAGAACGAAGAAGTTCCTCCGCCGCGTGCTGCCTGATTACGGTTATGACATAAAAGAGCGCATAAAGGAGCCTGTCGTATGATTCGTTTAAGCATTTTAGACCAAAGTGTCACCGCGGAAAACCAAACCGCAGAAGAAGCCTTGCGGCAAACGGTGAAATTGGCTCAGGAGGCCGAACAATACGGATATGACCGTTTCTGGGCGGCGGAGCATCATAACAATGAAGAGATAGCGGGATCAGCGCCGGAAATTGTCCTGGGGTATCTTGCCGCAAGTACGAAAAAAATCCGTCTCGCATCCGGCGGGGTGATGCTGCAGCATTACAGTCCCTATAAAGTGGCGGAGCAGTTCCGGGTTCTGTCCGCCCTTGCTCCCGGCCGTGTGGCGCTTGGTGTCGGCAAAGCGCCCGGCGGATTTCAGCTGTCAACCGATGCGCTGCAGCGGGAGCTTATCCAGCCCGCCCGTTTATTTGAAGAAAAGCTTGAGGAGCTGACTCATTTCATCCGAAATGATTTTCCGGACTCGCATCGCTACGCGTCATTGCGGCCGGCGCCGCATACTGAGTATGCGCCTGACCTCTTTTTGCTCGGCGGCAGCGCGGAAAGCGCGATATCCGCGGCCAAACTCGGCATTTCCTTCGTTTTCGCCTATTTCATAAACGGTGAAGAGGCTGCGTTAGAAAAAGCGCGCCATGCCTTTGACGAGCATCTGCCGAAAGGGGCGAAGGCGGAATTTCACCTTGCGCCGATGGTCTTTACCGCGCATACAAAAGCAGAAGCGGAAAAACACGTGGTATCGCGTGAATCGGTCAAAATCATTCTCGAAGACGGCAAAAAGGTGAATGTCGGTTCCCGGGAACAAGCGGAAGCGTTTCTTGAACAAGTCACGCAGCCATATACGCTGATTACACAAAAGACGGGTGTGATTGCCGGGACAAAAGAAGAGACTGCCGCCGAGCTGCGACGATTATCCGTTCAATACAGCATTACTGATTTTGTGATTCTGTCGCCTATCAAAAACGCTGAGGAAAAACGATTGTCTTACCGGCTGTTAAGCGAAGCGGTGCAGCCGGCTCCACAATTATAGGAGGGATGAACATGAGTCATGAAGTAAACGTAGTGGTCTGGAGCAAACAGGGCTGCTCCTATTGCGATGAAGTGAAAGGATATTTGCGGGAAAACGCCGTGGCATACGAAACAATTGATGTGACAGAACGGGATGAATTGCGTGACGTGCTGCAGACGAAGTACGGCATCCGTCATGTCCCCGTCGTTGAAATCGGCAGCGGTGACAGCCGTGCGTATCAGGCCGTTACTCAAGTCGGCATTGAACATGTAGAACGGGCGCTTGCCGATTACGAGGGGAAAAAGGGGGAGAGAAAATGAGCCGGACGGATCTTATTCAATTCGGAGCCATGATTCACGGTGTCGGCGGCACAACAGACGGCTGGCGTCATCCCGACGCCGATCCGACAGCAAGCACGAATGCGGCGTTTTACAGGCAAAAAGCGCAGACTGCTGAAAGAGGGCTGTTCAGCTTTGCTTTTATTGCGGACGGCTTGTTCATTTCTGAAAAGTCCATCCCGCATTTCTTAAATCGGTTTGAGCCGATCACCATTTTATCGGCGCTTGCCGCCTCTACAACCCATCTTGGTTTAATCGGCACATTTTCCACATCGTTCACTGAGCCGTTCACCATCGCAAGACAGCTGATGTCTCTTGACCATATCAGCGGCGGCCGGGCGGGCTGGAATCTCGTCACCTCTCCGCAGGCGGGAGCCGCGCGCAATCACAGCAAAGAAAGCCTTCCCGACCACAGCCGGCGCTACGCCATCGCCCAGGAACATGTGGACGTGGTGCGCGGTCTGTGGAATTCCTGGGAAGAAGATGCCTTCGTCCGCAACAAAGAAACCGGGCAGTTTTTTGACCCTGACAAACTGCATCGCCTGTATCACAAAGGCGAGTATTTTCAAGTGGAGGGCCCGCTGAATATCGGCCGGTCCAAACAGGGAGAGCCGGTCGTTTTCCAAGCGGGGTCTTCAGAAACCGGCCGGTCGTTTGCCGCGAGGAATGCAGATGCAGTCTTTACGCACTCCAATTCACTTGAGGAAACGAAGGCTTTTTATGATGATGTGAAGAAGCGGGCGGCGGATTACGGCCGGGACGCTTCCAAGCTGCGGATTTTTCCGGGAATCAGTCCGATTATAGCCGGCTCACAGGAAGAAGCGGAAGCGAAATACCAAGAATTCGCCGAGCTGATTCCCATAGAGAACGCTGTTAAATATGTGGCCAGATTTTTTGACGATTATGATCTGAGCCGTTTTCCGCTGGATGAGCCGTTTCCTGATTTGGGCGACGTCGGGAAAAACGCGTTTCAAAGCACGACAGACCGTATCAAAAGAGAGGCGAAAACCCGGAATCTTACGCTGCGTCAAGTGGCGCGCGAAGCCGCGTTTCCGCGAACCAACTTTATCGGGACACCGGAACGTGTGGCGTCATTAATTGAAACATGGTTTCAGCGGGAAGCGGCGGACGGGTTTATCATTCACTCTGACATCCCCGGCATGCTTGAAGCCTTTGTGGATCAAGTTATACCGATCCTTCAGGAAAAGGGGCTGTACCGAAAAAGCTATCCGGCCGATACACTGCGGGGGAATCTCGGATTGGATATTCCGGCCTGCAGACCCAATCCGATTTTGAGCAGAAACTAAATGTTTCTGCTTTTTCTGCTGCTTGCCATTCCCGTCATTACAACCTTTTTTAAAAAAATATACTGATTTCAAGATATTATTGTTGCTAAATGATTTTTTTGTAACTATAATTATTACAGAACTGATCAGTATAAAAAAACATTCATATTTCATAATAAATGTGTGTGTAATCTGAAAACGAAAGGGCTGTTTACAATGGCAAAAGTACTTTATATCACTGCTCATCCTCATGATGAAAAGACATCTTACAGTATGGCGACAGGAAAAGCGTTTATCGATTCTTATAAAGAATCAAACCCGAATGATGAGGTTGTACATATCGACCTTTACAAAGAGAACATTCCTCATATCGACGCGGATGTATTCAGCGGCTGGGGAAAACTTCAATCCGGCACAGGTTTTGAAGAGCTTTCTGAAAACGAAAAAGCGAAAGTCGGCCGTCTGAACGAGCTGAGCGATCAATTCGCGTCAGCTGACAAATACGTATTCGTCACACCGCTTTGGAACTTCTCATTCCCGCCTGTTATGAAAGCGTACCTTGATTCTGTGGCTGTAGCCGGAAAATCATTCAAATATACAGAGCAAGGCCCGATCGGTCTGTTGACTGACAAAAAAGCGCTCCACATTCAGGCGCGCGGAGGCTATTACTCTGAAGGGCCGGCGGCTGATATGGAAATGGGCCACCGTTACATCGGCATCATGATGAACTTCTTCGGCGTTCCTTCTTTTGACGGATTAATCGTTGAAGGCCATAATGCTGAACCGAATAAAGCACAGCAAATTAAAGAAGATGCGATTGCCCGCGCGAAAGAAGCCGGAAAATCATTCTGATCTTAAAAAAACCTCCCCGCCGTACGGCTGGGAGGTTTTTTATATTAAAGGGCAATCGTCCGTTTTTGTTCGCTGCTTCTCATCGCCGCTTCAATGACACGGATGACATCGATGCCTTCTTTTGCCGTAACGGGAAGCGATTTTCCGTTTAAGATGCTGTCTGCCAGCAGTTTGTAGTACGTAAGGTAAGAGCCGTTCTCAGAGGGGATTGTTTCTGTATGCCTTTTCTCATCCGCTGCGGTTGTCAGCTCTCCGAAGTTGTCAGGATCATCGGCGCCCCAGCTGTCGTCAACCGGCTTTTTGCCCGCTGAAAGCGCGTCTTCCTGTCCGTCCATTCCGTATTTGATAAAGCTTGCATTCCGTCCGTGAATCTGATAGCGCGGGCCGCTTGCCGCATTCATGGAGCCGGATTGAAGAATGACCTGAAGCTTGCCGTAATGGAGCGCGGCCAGAAAACAATCAACAGTTTCACTATTGTCCCGCTGCTTCATCACATGTGCGGTGACGGATTCCGGCATTCCGAAAAGCAGAAGCGTCTGGTCAATAATATGTGAACCGAGATCATACAGCGTTCCCGTGGCGGGTCCGTTTTTTTCGCGCCATCTTTCTTGTACAACCGGATTGTACAGATCGTAGTTGACTTGATATGTATGAATGTCTTGAAGCGCCCCGTCCCGAATCAGCTTTTGTATTGTTAAAAAGTCATTGTCCCACCGCCGGTTGTGATACACGCTCAGTAAGACGCCTTTATCTTCAGCCGTTCTTCTCAGTTCCTCCGCTTCTGCTGAAGTCGCCGTCATCGGTTTTTCCACGACGGTGTGTTTTCCCGCAAGGAGGCATTTCATCGCTGATTCATAATGCATTCCGCTCGGTGTCGTGACAATGACGAGATCAATGTCAGGATCACCGGTAATGTCTTCAATCGCGCGCACGGCTTCAGCCCCCGGCAGATCACGTTTGACCTCCTCCGTTCTGGAGGTCATGACTTTTTTGATCTGATAATCATCAAGGACGTCCAAAAGCGGCGCATGAAAAACTTTACCCGACAAACCATATCCCAATATGCCAACCTGTATCGTTTTCAATGAACTTCCCCCTCATGATATGTGATAACATTATATACCCCGCGGGAGTACTGGTAAAACTTGTGTGTTGAAAATTTTTTACACCGGATTTTCAAGTCTGTATAATGAAGATAACGAAGAAAAAAACCGAGGTGGAAAATGGACAAACATACCGAGCATCAATCGTTAAATCATAAAAGTGCCAAAGAAAAAGACCAGATTCTGAACCGGCTGAAACGAATTGAAGGCCAGGTCAGGGGCATTCAGAATATGGTGGAGAACGAACGATACTGTGTGGATATTCTCGTGCAGATTTCAGCCGTACAGGCGGCCATGCAGAAAGTCGCGTTTCATCTGCTGGAAGATCACGCCCATCACTGCGTAGCCGGCGCCATTGAGAGCGGAAACGGGGAGCAGGCGATTGCCGAGCTGCTTGATGTTGTGAAAAAAATCGCAAAATCGTAAAATAAAATGTTTTGAAATACCCTACAGGGGTATGGTAACATGAAGAAGAAAAAACAAGACGTGGAGGGAATCATCATGGAACAAAAAACACTGCAAGTCGAAGGCATGTCCTGTCAGCACTGTGTCAAAGCAGTAGAGACCGGAGTAGGAGAACTGAACGGAGTGACGGCGGTTCAGGTGAAATTGGAAGCCGGACAGGTGGATGTGACGTTTGATGAGAACAAAGTCTCCGTATCAGATATAAAAGACGCGATTGAAGATCAAGGTTATGACGTCGTATAGGATTTATCGCGCTGCGGAAACGGGCGCGGTTTTCTTTTATCATAATTATACCCCCGTGGGGTTTATGAAGAGAGATGAGGACATTGAGTGAACCGAAAGAAATGACCATTCAAGTGGGGGGCATGACATGCGCCGCCTGCGCTTCAAGAATTGAAAAAGGGCTGAAACGGATGGACGGCGTCAATGACGCTTCCGTCAATCTTGCGCTTGAAACCTCAAATATTTCCTATCAGCCTGACAAAATCGAAGCTGGCGCCATAAAAGAAAAAATTGAAAAACTCGGCTACCATGTTGTGACGGAAAAAGCCGATTTTCAGATTAAAGGCATGACGTGCGCCGCTTGCGCCAACCGGATTGAAAAGCGCCTGAACAAAATAGGGGGAGTTGACAGCGCACCGGTGAATTTCGCCCTGGAAACGGTCACCGTTGAATACAATCCGAAAGAGGTGACACCGAAAGAGCTGAAAGAGACCGTGGCAAAACTCGGCTACAGATTAGACGAGAAGAAAGCGGTTGATGGAGCCGGCGGATTTTCCCAAAAGGAGAAAGAGCAGCGAAAACAGCTGATCAGGCTGATATTTTCTGCCGTTCTCTCCTTTCCGCTTCTATGGTCGATGGTCAGCCATTTTTCTTTTACTTCTTTTATCTGGATGCCGGATATCCTGATGAATCCGTGGCTGCAATTCGCGCTTGCCACCCCGGTGCAGCTCGTCATCGGCTGGCCTTTTTATATGGGAGCGTACAAGGCGCTGAGAAACAAAAGCGCCAATATGGATGTTCTCGTTGCGCTCGGAACGACGGCCGCTTACGCATACAGCCTGTACATGACGATTGCGTCTCTCGGACGAGACGGACATGTTGAGGGGCTTTATTATGAAACGAGCGCCATTTTGCTGACTTTGATTTTGCTTGGAAAGCTTTTAGAGATGAAAGCGAAAGGCCGCTCATCAGAAGCGATTAAAAAGTTAATGAAGCTTCAGGCGAAGACGGCGGCGGTTGAGCGGGAAGGGAAGGTACAGGTGATTCCGATTGACGAGGTCCGGACGGGGGATATCGTATATGTGAAACCGGGAGAACGCGTCCCTGTCGATGGCGAAGTGATTGAAGGCTATTCCGCGATTGATGAATCGATGATTACGGGAGAGAGCATGCCTGTCGATAAGTCTCCCGGAAGCACTGTCACCGGGGCGACGATCAATGCAAACGGCTTTCTCAAAATCAAAGCGGTGAATGTCGGGAAAGATACCGCGCTTGCACACATTATTAAAATCGTAGAAGAAGCCCAAGGATCAAAAGCCCCCATTCAGCGGCTCGCGGATCACATTTCAGGCATTTTCGTCCCGATTGTGCTGGGGCTGGCCGTGCTGACTTTTCTCATTTGGTATGTATGGGCCGCGCCGGGACAGTTTTCTGAAGCGATCGGCAAATTCATCGCCGTGCTTGTCATTGCTTGTCCGTGCGCACTCGGGCTCGCCACTCCGACGAGCATTATGGCGGGCTCCGGCCGCGCAGCTGAATTCGGCATTCTTTTTAAAGGCGGAGAGCATTTAGAAAAGACCCAGCGTCTGACGACAATCGTACTGGATAAAACAGGAACGGTGACAAACGGCAGACCGGTTCTGACAGATGCCGTACCGGCAGAGGGAATGAACGAAGAGGAACTCCTGCGGCTGGCGGCGGCCGCCGAAACGGGATCAGAGCACCCGCTTGGAGAAGCCATCGTGTCAGGAGCCGAAAAACGGGGGATTGCCATCCCGAAAATCACCCGGTTCCAAGCCCGGATCGGTTCCGGAATCTATGCAGAGGCTGACGGCAGAACGATTCTTGCCGGATCAAGACGGCTGATGGAATCAGAACACATTGAACATGAGGCGCTGCTTCCGCACATGGACCGCTTGGAGGCGGAAGGAAAAACGGTGATGCTTATTTCGGCAGACGGCAAAGCGGCGGGGCTTATCGCAGTCGCCGATACAATCAAAGAAACATCTCCGGCCGCGGTGAAACGACTGAATGATATGGGGCTTGACGTCATCATGATGACCGGTGACAACAAAAAGACCGCGGAGGCCATTGCAAAAGCCGCGGGCATCGGCAGCGTGATCGCCGAAGTGCTTCCCGAACAAAAGGCGGCGGAAATTTCCCGGCTGCAAAAAGAAGGCAGACGTGTGGCGATGGTCGGTGACGGCATCAATGATGCTCCGGCGCTGGCTGTGGCCGATATCGGAATGGCCATCGGCACCGGCACAGATATCGCAATGGAAGCGGCGGATATTACGCTGATCCGCGGTGACCTGAACGGCATTGCCGACGCCATCGGCATGAGCAGGCTGACCATGAGAAACATCAAGCAGAATTTAGGCTGGGCATTGGGATACAACAGCATCGGCATTCCGATTGCGGCGTCCGGCTTTCTGGCCCCGTGGGTGGCAGGCGCTGCCATGGCGTTCAGCTCAGTATCGGTCGTGCTTAATGCTTTGCGTTTACAGAAGGTGAAAAAAGACAAAATGGGCTGAGGCCTGTTTTGTCTTTTTTATTGACACTTTATTCAAAGCCTGCATATAATAGAGAAAACAAATATATGAGTATATGTTCATATATATAAAATCGTTTAGCTGTATTGATGTTATGGGAATCCTATTACGGAAAGTAGGGTGAGTCGAAAATGAAAGCAGCCAAAGGTGAATTTGTATTAGACGGACTTGATTGCAGCAACTGTGCAAAAAAAATAGAAAACGGCGTAAAAGCCATTGACGGCATCGACGGCTGTGCTGTCAATTTTGCGGCAAGCACCATCACGGTCTCAGCCGGCGGCAAAAACGAGCAATGGATGAAAGACGAAGTCGCTAAAAAAGTAAAGTCCATTGATCCTCATGTGACCGTCCGTGCGAAACATGAAGACAAACCCGGCGAGGATGAGTACCGCAAAAAGCTGCAGCTGATGTTAGTGAGATTGGCAGCGGGAGCCGTTTTGGCCGTCATCGCTTACTTCGCGCACACGGGCGCCGTCCTTGAGTTTCTGCTCTTTTTTGCTTCATATTTGATCATCGGCGGCGATATCGTAGCCAGAGCGGGAAAAAACATTGTCCGCGGCCAGGTATTTGATGAGCATTTTCTGATGGCGCTTGCCACGATCGGCGCATTTGTGATTCATCAGTATCCGGAAGGTGTCGCGGTCATGCTGTTCTACCAAATCGGTGAATTGTTTCAGGGAGCGGCCGTCAGCCGATCCAGAAAATCGATCAGCGCGTTATTGGACATCCGTCCTGAGTACGCCAATGTGAAAACGGAAAACGGCATGGCTGCCGTTCCGCCGCAGGACGTCAAAGTCGGACAGGTCATCGTCGTGAATCCCGGAGAACGGATTCCGCTGGACGGAAAGGTGCTGAGCGGTTCTTCGATGGTTGATACATCCGCTTTAACGGGCGAATCCGTGCCGAGAAAAGCGGAGCCGGGGCAAGATGTGATGGCCGGATTTATGAATCAGAACGGCGTGCTGCATATTGAAACCTCTAAAGGATATGAAGACTCTGCCGTGTCAAAAATATTGGATCTGGTCGAAAATGCGGCCGGACGTAAAGCGAAAACGGAAAACTTTATTACGAAGTTTGCCAAGTACTATACACCGGCCGTTGTCATTGTTGCGGTGCTTCTCGCCTTTTTACCGCCGCTTCTCGTGCCTTCAGCCGCGCTATCCGACTGGGTGTACCGCGCACTGATTTTCCTTGTGATTTCTTGTCCGTGTGCACTCGTCGTCTCCATTCCGCTCGGGTTTTTCGGCGGTATCGGTGCTGCGTCTAAAGCAGGGGTGCTCGTGAAAGGAAGCAACTATTTAGAAGCGCTCAATCAGGTGGCATACGCCGTGTTTGATAAAACGGGAACCTTAACGAAAGGCAATTTCGCCGTTACTGATATCAAGCCGGCGGCAGGGTTTACAAAAGACAGCCTGCTTCATGCGGCTGCGCTTGCAGAAGTCCATTCCAATCATCCGATTGCTTCTTCCATCCGTGAAGCTTACAATCAACCGCTCGCGGCAGACGAGATTGAAGAATATGAAGAAATACCCGGACACGGCATTCGGGTGAAAACCGGCGGATCAACGATTTTGGCCGGAAATCAAAAACTGATGGCAAAAGAACAAATCGCTTTCGGTACAGCTGAAAATAACGGAACCGTCGTCTATGTCGCCGTTGATCAGCAGTATGCGGGGGCGATCGTGATCGCCGACGAAATCAAAGAGGACGCCAAACAGGCCATTGCCAATTTAAAAGCGCTCGGCGTGAAGCGGACAGTGATGCTGACGGGTGATTCCAAGCAGACCGGAGAAGCTGTCGGCCGAGAGCTCGGTATTGATGACGTGTACACAGAGCTTTTGCCGGGTGACAAGGTAGACCGCGTCGAAGAACTTGAAGCGGTGCTTTCACCGAATGAAAAACTGATGTTTGTCGGTGACGGGATTAATGATACGCCTGTGCTTGCCAGAGCTGACATCGGAGCTGCCATGGGGGCTCTCGGCTCTGATGCCGCCGTCGAAGCGGCCGATGTCGTCCTGATGACAGACCAGCCGTCAAAAGCAGCCGAAGCCATCCGGATTGCACGCCGCACACGCCGGATCGTCTGGCAGAACATCGGATTTGCTTTAGGTGTAAAAATCATCTTTCTCCTGCTTGGCGCATTCGGATTCGCCACCATGTGGGAAGCGGTCTTTTCAGATGTAGGCGTCACGCTGATCGCCGTTGCCAACGCGATGCGCGTCATGAGAGTGAAAGCGGAATAATTGTCAAAGATAATTCGTTTTTCAGGGTTTTCTTAAACAAGGTTGTCTTGGTAAAATAGAGAAGCGGGCCATCCGGCATCCGCTTCTTTTTTATTTTAAAAACAATGAGGTGTCTGAGTGAAAAAGAAACAATCGTCTGCGAAATTTGCGGTGATACTGACGTTAATCGTTGTCGTTTTATTTGCGGTCATCGTAATTATTAACAACCAAACGGAAAAAGCGGGCGAAACAGTCGCCGAGCAGCCTTCCATTAAAGGACAGCCCGTGCTCGGCAAAGACAGCGCGCCTGTTACGGTAGTTGAATTCGGAGATTACAAATGTCCGTCATGCAAAGTATTTAACAGCGATATCTTTCCGAAAATCAAAAAAGATTTTATCGATAAAGGCGACGTGAAATTTTCATTTGTGAACGTCATGTACCACGGAAGCGGCTCGCGTCTGGCGGCTCTTGCTTCAGAAGAAGTGTGGAAAGAAGACCCGGCATCATTCTGGGCTTTCCATGAAAAGCTGTTTGAACAGCAGCCGTCAAGCGAACAGGAATGGGTCACGCCTGCATTGCTTGAAAAAACGGTCAAAAGCACCGCGAAAAAGGTTGATCCTGACAAGCTGAAGGAAAACCTTGATAAAGAGACATTTGCAAAAGAGCTGAAAACTGACACTGACCTGAATGATAAATTAAACATTACGGCGACACCGACGATTTATGTAAATGACAAGGTGATTAATGACTTCTCTAAATATGATGAGATTTCAAAAACGATTAAGAAAGAGCTGAAAAATGAAAAATAGAATCGTATTTTTATATGCTTCTTGGGTGATAGCTCTTGCTGCCATGCTCGGCAGCCTATATTTCAGCGAGATCAGAAAATTCATACCGTGCGAGCTGTGCTGGTATCAAAGAATTCTCATGTACCCGCTTGTCCTGATTTTAGGAATCGCCACCTTCCAGGGTGACACGCGCGTGAAAAAATACGTGCTGCCGATGGCCATCATCGGCGCGTTTATATCGATCATGCATTACCTTGAGCAGAAGGTGCCCGGTTTCAGCGGCATCAAGCCGTGTGTCTACGGCGTGCCTTGCTCATCTGAATATATTAACTGGTTCGGTTTCATTACCATTCCTTTCTTGTCATTGACGGCATTTATTCTCATTATTATCTGCATGTGTTTTGTCAAAACGGAACGCACGGCAAAATAAAGAGCCTGCTCCATGGGAGCGGCTCTTTTTCTATTATTTGTACCAAGCTTTGTTTGTCGCAATCTGTCTGTTATGGGAGCTGTCCCAAATATCCACGGAATAGGCATAATCATAATTCATGACGCAGCGGATGCCGCTGCCTTGGGCGTCATGCTGAAGTCCGAAGTTATGGGAAAACTCGTGCTGTGCCGCTTTCGCCGTGTTGGCCGTTCCTTGATCAAGGTTCACGCTGAAAGCCGGGCCGCTCGGTTTGCCGTTATATACATACGCGATACCGCCGGCGTCAAAACTTGATTTTGCGGTAAAACCGACGACAAAATGATAATTTTGATTTCTGAAGCTGCCTTGGAGATTCGATAAAATCTGAGAACTGTTTGAGCCGGAAGAATTCCAAGCCTGCACGGCCTGTACGACGAAATCAATGTTGTGATCACGGTTAAAAGCGACATCCGCCTGCTCCACGATCTGGACGATTCGCGTTTGCCAGTCGCTGTATTTGGCGCGGTATTCAGCGTCCGCCACCGCCAAAACTCTGACCTTCTGAGAGCCCGTGCTGGCTTTAGTTGAGGCTTTATCCTGACTGACATTGGCATTGAATCGTTTCGTGCCGACCTGCTTGCCGTTTTCATCCAGAATTTTTGTGTCAACCGTCTGTTCAACTTGGACCGGGCCCTTCAGATCTTTAAAATGATCGGCTTTCGGAAGCGGGTCCGTATACACCGTTTTCGCCGGCTCCGCATGAGTGTGCGAATGCGTATGGCTTTCGGCTGACGGCAGGCCGGGAATTAATCCGGCGGCCAATAAAACAGGAAAAACAAGTGAACTGATTTTCATCTCATAACCCCCTTTTTGTTAGAGAAAGTATTCAATGAAACTTCCAATAAACCTCCCAAAATAGTATAAAATAGGTAAATATTCTTGCTCCCAGCCGTTGCGGGTGGGGTTGTCCCGGGTTAGGAATCAGAATCTTTCAAAAATAAGGTTGATTTTAAGAGAAAGCGATTATAAAATCTAATGGTCGTCAGAAAATTTAACAAATAAAAAGGAGCATATGGAATGGCCTGGGAGCTGCTTAGTGTAATCGGCATCATTGCGTTTGCGGTCAGCGGAGCAATTGTTGCGATGGAAGAGGAGTATGATATTTTAGGCGTATATATTTTGGGGATTGTAACGGCGTTCGGCGGTGGAGCCATCCGAAACCTGCTGATCGGTGTTCCGGTCTCCGCCTTGTGGGAGCAAGGCGCGTTTTTTCAAATCGCTCTCGCATCAGTTACGATTGTCTTTTTGTTTCCGAAGCTGCTGTTAAGACATTGGAGTAAATGGGGCAACCTATCCGATGCCATCGGGCTTTCGGCGTTTGCCATCCAAGGCGCTTTATATGCCGTGAAAATGGGCCATCCGCTCAGTGCGGTGATTGCGGCAGCGGTGCTGACCGGCAGCGGGGGCGGCATCATACGGGATTTGCTCGCGGGCAGGAAGCCGCTTGTGCTCAAGGCGGAAATTTATGCAGTCTGGGCCGCGCTCGGAGGGTTAATCGTCGGCTTGGGCTGGCTGGGAAATTCGTTTGGGTTGTACGTTCTGTTTTTCGTGCTTGTTGTTTGCCGCGTTTGTTCCTATATGTTTAAGTGGCAGCTGCCAAACCGTTCTTTTCGTTTAGATAACTAACATCAAAAAAACCGATTTCAAAGCGAAATCGGTTTTTTTGCATATAAATAACCCATATCTTGATTGATATTGGGTGAATGTGCTAAGATGAATTGTATTTGCCTATTTTATTATATATTAACTATATGTATCCAATTTTATTTTACAGTATTTCGTATGTGTTTGTCAACTATTTTCTGGAGGTGCCGTTCATGAATCAGCAGGATAAGGAATGGAAGGAAGAGCAGTCAAGAATAGATGAAGTGCTGAAGGAGCTCCGCAAAAAAGAGCGGTCTCTGGAAACATCATCGGGCGGATTAAAGCAGGATATTGTGGGCTTGAGAAAAACGTTTTGGGATGATGTCACCGTGAATATGGATGACGCCCATGAAGCGGCGGAGACATTTTCAAGCATTAAACAGCAGGCGGAAATGCTTTCAGAACGTGAACGGACGCATCGGCTTCAATACCGGCAGCTTCAAAAAATCCAAAAGCTGAAAACTTCTCCTTACTTCGGCCGTGTCGATTTTATGGAAAAAGGGGAGTCCTCTTCCGAGCGGATTTATATCGGGCTGACTTCTTTGATGGATGAAAACAACGAGCAATTTCTCATTTATGATTGGCGCGCGCCCATCTCATCTCTTTACTATCAATATTCCCCGGGAAAAGCCCGTTATGAAGTTCCGGAAGAAACGATAGAGGGAGACATCACACTGAAGCGGCAGTTTATCATTAAAAACGGGACGCTTAAAGCGATGTTTAACACGGATATGACGATTGGTGACGAAATGCTGCAAGAGGTGCTGAGCGGCCATTCCGGACAGCATATGAAAAACATCGTGTCAACCATCCAAAAAGAACAGAACGAAATCATCCGGGATGAAAAAAGCAAATATCTCATCGTTCAGGGAGCCGCCGGAAGCGGGAAAACATCCGCGGCGCTTCAGCGGGCCGCTTACTTGCTGTACCGCGGGCGCGGGGTGCTTGATGCCCGTCAGATTGTATTGTTTTCCCCGAACATTTTGTTCAACAGTTATGTGTCCGCCGTATTGCCGGAATTGGGAGAAGAGAATATGGAGCAGGCCACCTTTCAGGAATATATCATCCGCCGGCTCGGACGAAAGTTTGATTGTGAAAGCCCGTACGAGCAGCTTGAATATTGCCTGACTGAACAAAATCAGGACGCACTTTCCGTAAGGCTCGCAGCCATTGCTTACAAAGCGTCACCAGCTTTTCAGGCCATGATTGACCGCTATGCCGGCTCGCTTTCCGGCTCGGGCCTGATGTGTAAACAGATCAGCTTCCGGGGAGACATCCTGATTTCAAAAGAACGGATTGAAGCCTATTTTTATTCGCTTGATCAGCAGCTGCCGATTCCGAACAGAGCGGAGCTGACGGCGGAATGGCTTCTCGCGGAAATCAGCGCTCTCGAAAAAAAGGAGCGTAAGAAGGAATGGGTCTTACAGGAGAGCGAGCTGCTTGATAAGGAAGACTATGCCGAGGTTTATCAAACACTCAAGAAGCAGGCGGCAGATGATGAACCTGTATTTGACGACCATCAGCGCGAACAGCGGCTGCTTGGCGCCATTATTGTCGGCAAAGCCTTTAAACCGATTAAGCAGGCCGTCAGACGGCTCGGCTTTCTCGATATAAAACGGATGTATCTCCGGCTGTTTTCAGACTGGGGAGCTGATGAAAAGCCCGATTATTGGGAGGGCATCGGCGCTTTGACCAGAAACGCATTTGCAGAACGGTCACTTCCGTATGAAGATGCCGCTCCGTATCTGTATTTGCAGGATCTGTTAGAAGGAAAAAGAAAAAACACACAAATGAAGCACGTCTTCATTGATGAAGCTCAGGATTATTCCCCATTTCAGCTCACGTATATTCAAAGCATCTTCCCGGCGGCAAAGATGACGGTGCTCGGTGATGTCAGCCAGTCGATTTATGCCCACACCATTACGGGCCCTTCTTCCCTCGCCGGCTGCTTTCGCAATGGTGCAGAAAAGTATGTCAGCCTGAAACGGACTTACAGATCGACGCGGCAGATTGTTGAATTTACGAAAGCGCTGCTGGCTGACGGCGATGACATTGAGCCTTTTAACCGGAACGGGGAAAAACCGCGTGTTTTGCGGACGGATACAGAAAAAGCGCGGCAGGAACAATTGGCGGATACAATCCGGGAGCTCAGACAAAAAGGCTGGGAGACGGTCGCCGTCATCTGCAAAACGGCCGCGGAAGCCAAAAAAGTATTTCAGGCGGTCAGCGCCGGGAGCGGTGTCCGTTTGATCAATAAAGAAAACCAGCCTTTTCAAAAAGGGGTATGCGTCATTCCCGTTTATTTGGCAAAAGGCATTGAGTTTGACGCCGTCATTGCCGCTGACGCCTCTGCTGCCCAGTACAAAAGCGAACATGACCGTAAGCTGTTATATACGGCCTGTACGCGCGCGATGCATCATCTGACCGTATTGTCTCCGGGAGAACCCTCTCCTTTTATAAAAGAAGTGCCCGCCGGCTTATTCGTGTAAGCCCTTTGCCAAGTGCAAAGGGCTTTTTATCATTAGTAATCTTAATCATTGTCATCATGATTATATATTTTACTTACATACAAACTTTCGGTAAAGTTTCAATTAGAATATTATTTTGACAATTCCTATAGAAATAACGTACGTTACGTTTAATTCCTTGTGAGGTGGATATCGTTGCAACTTCAGGTCATGAACAGTCCGTTTAATCAGGAGCAGGCAGAGCTCCTTAACCGCCTTCTGCCGACATTGACAGAATCACAGAAAATCTGGCTGAGCGGTTATTTGGCTGCGGCCCGGTCCGAATCCGGTGAAACAGCCGCGCCCGCTGCTCCGGCTCCAGCAGAAAGCCCGGCAGTCTCAAGAGAAGTGACCGTATTATACGGATCGCAAACGGGAAATGCGGAAGGTCTTGCGAAACAGACGGTAAAGACGCTTGAGGAACGGGGATTCCAGGTCACCGTCGCGTCGATGAACGATTTTAAGCCGAATAATCTGAAAAAAGTAAACAATTTACTGATCGTGGTGAGCACGCACGGAGAAGGCGATCCGCCGGATAACGCGCTGGCCTTTCATGAATTTCTTCACGGCAGACGCGCGCCGAAGCTTGAAGCGCTCCGTTACTCCGTTTTGGCGCTCGGGGACAGCTCGTATGAATTTTTCTGCCAGACCGGCAAAGAGTTTGACGAGCGTCTTCAAGAGCTCGGCGGCACCCAGCTTGCGCCGCGGGTTGATTGCGATCTTGATTATGATGAGCCGTTTTCGGAATGGCTTGACGCGGTCATCGGCGGTTTGAACGAAGGAGCGGGAAATCAAACAGCCGAAGCGCCTGCCGAGACGCCGGCTCTCGGTGAATCCGTTTATTCCAGAACGAACCCGTTTCGGGCGGAGGTTCTTGAGAACATCAATCTGAACGGACGCGGTTCGAATAAAGAAACACGCCATCTCGAACTTTCGCTTGAAGGGTCGGGCCTCGCGTATCAGCCCGGGGACAGCCTCGGCATCTATCCGGAAAATGATCCGGCGCTTGTGGATGAGCTGATCAATGAGCTGAAATGGGACCCGAAACAGGAAGTGGCGGTGAATAAACAAGGAGAGCGTCTCCCTTTGAAAGACGCGCTTACTTCTCATTTTGAAATAACCGTCTTAACAAAACCGTTCCTGCAAAAGGCCGCACAGTTTACGGCTGACCAAAAGCTGAGTGAACTTCTGGCCGAAGGAAACGAAGAGCAGTTGAAAGCATACATCAACGGCCGTGATCTGCTTGATCTCGTCCGGGATTTCGGGCCGTGGGAAGCTTCCGCCGAAGACTTTCTTTCCATCCTGCGTAAAATGCCGGCCCGGCTCTATTCGATCGCAAGCAGTTTAGAAGCGAATCCGGAAGAGGTGCATCTGACAATCGGAGCGGTCAGATATGACGCGCACGGCAGAGAACGAAAAGGCGTCTGCAGCATTCTGTGTGCGGAAAGACTCCAGCCGGGAGATACGCTTCCGATTTACATTCAGCACAACCAAAACTTCAAGCTGCCGGAAAATCCGGATACACCGGTCATTATGGTCGGGCCGGGGACAGGCATCGCACCGTTCCGTTCCTTTATGCAGGAGCGTGAAGAAACCGGAGCTGAAGGGAAAACATGGCTGTTTTTCGGGGATCAGCACTTTGTCACTGATTTTCTGTACCAGACGGAATGGCAAAAATGGCTGCAAAACGGTGTTCTCACAAAAATGGACGTCGCTTTTTCCCGGGATTCGGAAGAAAAGGTATATGTGCAGCACCGCATGAAAGAACAAAGCAAAGAGCTGTATGAATGGCTGCAGCAGGGAGCCGCCGTATACATCTGCGGTGATGAACAGCATATGGCGCATGACGTGCACCAGGCGCTTCTCGATATCATTCAGGAAGAAGGCGGCATGAGCCGTGAAAAAGCGGAAAGCTTCCTGGCAGACATGCAGCAGAAAAAACGCTATCAGCGTGACGTATATTGATTTTGGTTTGAAAGGAGCTTATTCAGCATGGTGAACAACATTTTAAAAGCGCCGGAAGGCCCTCCAAGTGATGTTGAGGATATTAAAGAAAAAAGTGATTATTTGCGCGGCACATTGAAAGAAGTCATGCTCGACCGGATTTCAGCCGGCATCCCGGACGATGACAACCGGCTGATGAAGCATCACGGAAGCTACTTGCAGGATGACCGCGATCTCCGCAATGAACGTCAGAAACAAAAGCTTGAACCGGCTTATCAGTTCATGCTGCGCGTCCGGATGCCAGGCGGCGTGTCAACTCCGGAACAATGGCTTGTCATGGATGAACTGGCGCAAAAATACGGAAACAATACATTGAAGCTCACAACGCGTGAAACGTTTCAAATGCACGGAATTTTAAAATGGAACATGAAAAAAACGATTCAGAAAATCAATGAGGCGCTGCTTGATACCATTGCGGCCTGCGGAGATGTCAACCGAAACGTCATGTGCGCTTCAAATCCGCACCAGTCTGAAATTCATGCGGAAGTATACGAATGGTCGAAGAAATTGAGCGACGATCTTCTTCCGCGCACGAGAGCCTATCATGAAATCTGGCTTGATGAGGAACGTGTGGCGGGCACTCCTGACACGGAAACGGAACCGATGTACGGGCCGCTGTACCTGCCGCGGAAATTCAAAATCGGAATCGCCGTGCCTCCGTCCAATGATATCGATGTCTTTTCTCAAGATCTCGGCTTCATTGCCATCGTGGAGGAAGGCCGTTTAATCGGATTCAACGTGGCGATCGGCGGCGGTATGGGAATGACGCACGGCGATACGGCCACTTATCCGCAGATTTCAAAAGTCATCGGCTTCTGCAAACCGGAGCAGCTGTACGATGTAGCGGAAAAAACAATTACGATTCAGCGCGATTACGGAAACCGTTCCGTCAGAAAGAATGCCAGATTCAAGTACACCGTTGACCGTCTCGGGCTGGAAAACGTAAAAGCCGAGCTGGAAAACCGCCTCGGCTGGCAGCTGGATGAAGCAAGACCTTATCATTTTGACCATAACGGCGACCGTTACGGCTGGGTGAAGGGCGTAAAAGGGAAATGGCATTTTACAATGTTTATCGAAGGCGGCCGCGTCACCGACTATGAGGATTACAAGCTGATGACGGGATTGCGTGAAATCGCCAAAGTCCATACGGGAGATTTCCGTCTCACTTCTAATCAAAACCTGATTATCGGCAATGTCTCAAGCCAGAAAAAGAAACAAATCAGCGCATTAATCGAACAATACGGACTGACAGACGGCCGGCAGCATTCCGCGCTGCGCCGCAGTTCAATGGCTTGCGTCGCGCTTCCGACATGCGGGCTCGCCATGGCCGAAGCCGAGCGGTATCTGCCGAAACTGATTGATAAGATTGAAGACATCGTTGACGAAAACGGGCTGCGGGATGAAGAAATCACCATCCGTATGACCGGGTGCCCGAATGGCTGCGCCCGCCATGCGCTCGGCGAAATCGGATTTATCGGGAAGGCGCCCGGAAAATATAATATGTATTTAGGAGCGGCGTTTGACGGCAGCCGTTTGAGCAAAATGTACCGGGAAAATATCGGTGAAGAGGAAATTCTGAGTGAGCTTCGCACCATTCTCCCGCGCTACGCGAAAGAGCGCGAGGAAGGCGAACACTTCGGAGATTTCGTCATCCGCGCGGGCATCATTAAAGCCACGACAGACGGCACGAATTTTCACGAATAAGATGAGCACTTAAAACAAACGCTGCACCGCGTCATGAAACAGATGACGCAGCTTGCGAAAAAGCCTGTTTTCAGAGAAAACAGGCTTTTTCTTTTTCCGGAAAAAATGTAGCTGAAGGCAAAAAAAGTTCGCCGTGAGCACGTTATGAGAAATTTTAAATAAAAACGGGTAAAATAAAAGAAGAATGGTTGCGTGCGGAAAATATATTGAATCTGCCCGATCATCGGCTCCGGCCTTTGGCAAAGGCAGAGAACAGGCAATAATGATATGATGCAGCAGATGAAGGAGGTCATGCTTTGGACATATTTTTAGTCGTACTCGTACTTTTAACCATCATCGCGATCTCAAATATCGTAAATCGGTTTGTCCCCTTTATCCCGGTGCCTCTGATTCAGGTGGCGCTCGGTATCATTGCGGCGTCATTTCCGCAGGGGCTTCATTTTGAACTGAATACCGAATTATTTTTTGTTTTGTTTATCGCTCCGCTTCTTTTTAACGATGGAAAACGGACGCCGCGTGCGGAACTTTGGAATTTAAGAGCGCCGATTTTGCTGCTTGCGCTCGGGCTCGTGTTTGCCACGGTGATTGTCGGCGGTTACACGATTCATTGGATGATTCCGAGCATTCCGCTGGCTGCCGCGTTCGGGCTGGCGGCGATACTGTCACCGACTGACGTTGTCGCAGTCAGCGCGCTTTCAGGGCGAGTGAAGATGCCAAAAGGCATTCTGCGTCTCCTTGAAGGAGAAGGACTGATGAATGACGCATCCGGCCTGGTCGCTTTTAAATTTGCGATTGCGGCTGCCGTGACGGGCGCATTTTCGCTGGCGCAGGCCGCCTTCAGTTTCGTTCTGATTTCAGCCGGCGGTTTACTCAGCGGTGTCGTCATTTCTTTTTTGATTATCCGTTTCCGGCTGTTTTTGCGCCGCCTCGGCATGCAGGATGTCACGATGCATATGCTGATTCAAATTCTGACGCCGTTTGTCATCTATCTCGCGGCTGAAGAAATCGGCGTTTCCGGCATTTTAGCTGTTGTGGCCGGCGGCATCACGCATGCGGTGGAGCAGGACCGTCTTGAATCAACGATGGTCAAACTGCAAATCGTCTCTTCAAGTACGTGGAATATTATTTTGTTCATTCTGAATGGTCTTGTTTTCGTTATTTTAGGTGCGCAAATACCAGATGTGGTTTCTGTCATCTTTAATGATACCGCGTTTAACAATATGATGGTCATCGGGTACATTATCGTCATTACGCTGACGTTAATGATTCTCAGGTTTTTGTGGGTGCTGTTTTTTTGGAACGGCAAGTGGTTTTTTAACAAGGATCAGAGCATTTATAAACCCGGCCTGCGCTCGACCCTGCTGATTTCGGTTTCAGGCGTCAGGGGAGCGGTCACGCTTGCGGGTTCCTTTTCCATTCCTTACGTGCTCTCTGACGGCTCACCGTTTCCTGAACGGAATTTGATTCTCTTTTTAGCCGCGGGTGTTATTATGTGCACATTGGTACTGGCGACAATCGTACTGCCGATTTTGACAGATAAGCCGGAAGACAATGTGAAAGAGAAGAAAGTCAAATTGCTGACAGCGAGACGGAAGCTGATAAAGGCTGCCTTAACGGCCATTAAAGAAAATATGAATGAGACAAACAAAACGGCTTCTTTTGCGGTTATTGCCGAATACAATGAGAAAATGAAAAATCTCAGATTTCAGCAGTCCACCGTCAAAAACCGCACGAAAAAAGATGAGCGGAAAGTCCGCGCCCAAGGGATACAGGCTGAACAGGAAGAACTGCTGCGGCTGATTGAGCGGGGCGAAATACCGGAAGAAACGGCAGACAGCCTTCAGGAACGGTTTGATGAACTGGAAGTGCTGTATACGAATCCGTTTAAAGTCGGCTTATCTAAGAAAAAGCTGAAACGCCTGATGTACTGGATCTTTTTCGGTGAACAAAAAAAGCCGGAAATGTCGATTTTAAATGAAGAAGGCCTCATCCGCACCACAAGGGTTAAAACGGCAAAAGCGGCCATTGAAAGCCTGAAAAAACACATGACTGAAGAAAATAAAGATGTGACGCTTGCCGTCATTTCCTTTTACAATCACTTGATTTTCAGGCTGGGGCACTCGTATCACGAACAGAGTCCGAGCCGCCGTTTTGAAAATCAAAAACTCGAAATCAAACTGCGGGCCGTGCAGGCCATCCGCAACGAAATCCAAACATTATTCGAAGAGCGGGAAATTTCCCGCGATATGTCACATGAGCTTCGCCAATACATCAATGATGTGGAAGCGGCCATGCTTGACGGAGGTGAATAAAAAAAGTCCGGCATCTGTTCGCCGGACTTTTTTTGATTACGGACGATGGAATTCGACGTGATCGCCGTCGCGGTCAAACCAGCCTCTGAAGGCCCAGTTGATCCAGCCGCCATCACCTTTGTTGGTGAAGCTTCCGTCTTCAAACACCCAAATGCCGTACGTGATGCCGTCATAAACGGCGGAACCGTAAAACTGAACACCGTTAAAATGATCTTCATATTCCTGGCTTAAATTAAACACCATGACGTTATATTTTTGTCCGGAAGCGTAGAATGAAGATTCCATTAAGTTTTTGACGAAGCCGTCACGGTTTTGCGCCGACTTAATCGCGTCAGCAATCGAATTGCCGATACCGAGCAGGTCAACGTCAATGTTTAATCCGACATCTTTTGCTGAGACATCTGATGTTTGCTGCGCCATGTTTTGAGGGGCCGGGTTTTCTTTTGCGGATACAAAGGACAGAGGAGTCAGAGACAAAGCGGCGCCAAGGGCAACGGACATCGGGATACGCATACGTTTCATATGATTTCCTCCTTCAATTGTGTGGTGGCTACAGTAGCGATTTACCCGGACAGTTACCTGGTTAACCTGAATTTTTGAAAAATAGGAAAATAATAACGTCAGTGGTGCTTGGGCACTAAAGATGGTTTTTGTGATAACGATGAGCGTATAATTGGTTTCTTACAGCGGAAATGTGAGATAATAATAACCGTTTACATAATGACTAGAAAGGATGGTTCAACGTGGCAAAAAGCTTAAAAGATACTGTAAAGCTTCATAATGGCGTTGAAATGCCGTGGTTCGGCCTTGGCGTCTTCAAGGTGGAAAACGGAAGCGTAGCGGCGGACTCCGTCGAAGCGGCAATCAGAAACGGCTACCGCAGCATTGATACGGCGGCTATTTATAAAAATGAAGAGGGTGTCGGCGAAGGCATCAGAGCTGCGGGCGTTGCCAGAGAAGAGCTGTTCATCACGTCAAAAGTGTGGAATGAAGATCAAGGATACGAAACGACACTTGACGCGTTTGAGAAAAGCCTTGAGCGCCTCGGCCTCGATTACCTCGACCTTTACCTGATTCACTGGCCGGGCAAGGATAAATATAAAGACACATGGCGCGCTCTTGAAAAGCTGTACAAAGACGGCAAAATCCGCGCCATCGGCGTCAGCAACTTCCAAGTGCATCATTTAGAAGAACTGCTGAAAGATGCTGAAATTAAGCCGATGGTCAACCAGATTGAATTCCACCCGCGCCTGACTCAAAAAGAAGTAAGAGATTTCTGCAAAGCGCAGGGCATTCAAGTGGAAGCGTGGTCTCCATTGATGCAGGGACAGCTCCTCGATAACGAAGTGCTGGCACAAATTGCGGAAAAACATAACAAATCGGTTGCTCAAGTGATTTTGCGCTGGGATCTTCAGAACGAAGTCGTTACCATTCCGAAATCAATTAAAGAGCACCGCATCATAGAAAATGCCGATATTTTTGATTTCGAACTGTCACAGGAAGAAATGGAAAAGATCAGCGCATTGAACAAAGACGAGCGTGTCGGCCCGAATCCGGACGAGCTTCTGTTCTAAGAAAAAACAGCCCTTTACGGGGCTGTTTTTCTTTACATAAATGTCTGTGTCTGACGTTTTACGCTGAACCTGTATGCGGCTATTAATAACAGGGCGGCGGCGAAGGCTCCCAAAATGATGATGTTCAGCGTCAGGCTTTGGAGCGTGCGGCCGTGCTGCAATTGATCGACCGTATCAAGCACCCAGCGCTGAGGCAGAAATTCGGCGATTGTCTGCACTGTTTTCGGCATAATATTGCCCGGAAAAAAGCAGCCGGCGAGCAAGCATGTCGGTACAACGATCAAGTTCAAAAGCGCCGATGCCGAAGCGCTGCTGTTGGAAAAACCGACGGCAATAAAGGCGATCCCGATTGCGCTTAATGCAAACAGCATCATCAGGATGAACAGCTGCCACAGCGGGAATGACGGATGAATATGAAAAGCGGCGCCCATAAAGAGAACGGCGAATAGAATTTGGACGGCCATGATAATGATATTCACCGCCGCGTTTGCCAATACATACTGTTTTGATGTGATCGGCGTTGACAGAAGCCTGTAGTACGTCCTGTTTTCCCGCTCTTTAATCATCAGTTCCGTCAGGTTGCCGGCGGAATAGAGCATAATGATAATGAGATACCCGATGACTGAGTAGGTCATTTCTTTATGGTTCGATGTATCTTGTAAAATAGCAGACTCCGTTTGAATCGGAGAATGCTTGAAATCGGCATACATCGCCTGAAAGGCCTTTGCGTCTCCGCCGGAAGATTTGCCGATTGAGGCGGCGCTGTTCATATAATTGTACAAATAAGAGCTGACATATCCGGTGACCTGGGCGCCTTTCAGCGAAGTCATGCCGATGTGAGCCGGTTTCCCGTCTTTTACGCTTTGGGAGAAGCCTTTTTCAAACGTAATGAGCGCCTCCATTTTTCCTGAAGCGATCTTGGATGAGGCGGACGCAGCCGTTTCCTCCGAAATCTTCACATGATCCAGTCCTTTTAAAAACGTGACCGTATCCTGTGCCACTTCTCCGCCATCTTGATTGAGAATGCCGATATTGAGCGTTTCGGCTCCGCCGTTGGCATTGGTCATGAAGGAGAGGAAGACGCCGATCAGCGGAGCCCCGATATAAAGAATGAGCTGTTTTTTGCTTTTTGTAATCCCTTTGAGAGTGTGTGCAAACAGCCACCAGAAGTTTGTCATATTACAGTCCCTCCCGTCTTTGAAACGTAAATGCGGCGATCAGCAAAAAGAGTGCCGCCAATGCTGTATTTAAACCGAGTGCAGGCCATGCCGCTGATACATCATTTGCGTAAATGATGTTGTTAATCGCCTTATTGATCCAGGATAAGGGCGACAGGGCGGAAATTCCTCCGCCTTCATATTTGTAATAGGCGCCGCCGATAATGGACATCACCTGAACGATGATGACGGTGATTAATCTGGCGCTTTCGGGTTTTCTGGTCAAATAGCTCAGGCTGAGCCCGAAGCTGACGGCCAAAAGAATTTCAGAAACGAGAATCAAAAGCACAAGGCCCATGTGGTTGCCCCAATTCGCTTTTAAGATAAATTTGCTGAAGGCGACAACGGCAAGAATCGTCAGAACATTCACAGCCAAAATGCCGAGCATCTTTCCGAGAAAGATATCGCTTTTCCGGAGCGGGGCGGCGATCAGGCGATCTGCGGTGTGCCGTATTCTTTCCCCGCGGAATAAGCTGCTTGCAAAAATCGAGGCGTACAGCCCGATCATCGTCGTCATGGATATTGCGTAAAAATCTTTCGCTTTCGGTTCTTTCGCTTTGTGTAAAGACGTCTGCTTCATATAATCGCTTTTGATTTGTCCGGCGGAAGGCGCCTTATGCGCCTTGTAAGCGGCGGCGCCTGCTTTGTATTGATTGGTAAAAGCGGTCAGCATGCCTTGGACGATCGTGCCGTTTATGCCGCTCCGGTCATTTGTAAAGACTTGAAAACCGGTGTTTTTTACAGTGACGAAAGCATCCGCCTGATTTTCTCGAACCTCGTTTTTGCCTTTTGCCTCCGTGTCCGCTTTTTGAAAATAGACATGCTCTTTTTTGGCGGCTTTCATAAACTCAGTAAAATCATGAGAAAGAGGGCCGTTTGACTGGTCCGTATATACGACCTTGATGTTCCCGACCGTCACCTCTGAATCAAAGGCGTTTGATAATGCCGCAGTAAAAATCAGCATGAAGACGATCGGAAAAGCAAGCATGAAAATAAAAGTCCGTCTGTCGCGGAAACTGATTTTGATTTCTTTCCCGGCGATGTGCAGAATATTCATTTGCAATCCTCCTTTCAGTGGGGTCAGTCGCGCAGGCTTCTGCCTGTCAGCGTGAGAAATACCGTTTCTAAGTCAGGGGCCTGTTCCTGCAAGGAGCGGATTTCAATTCCTTTGTCCATGAAGTACCGGATCAGGCGGTTTAAATTGTTGACTCCTGTGTCAGAGCTGATTTTCACGCTGTTTTCTTCCAGTGCGGCGGCTCTGACGCCGGGCAGCTCCTGAATATCGCCGAGGCTGATGCCGTTTCCGGATGACAGCTCAATCACGACGTCCTTCGTGTCGGTAATGATGGAGGTCAGCTGTTCTTTTGTGCCTTCTGCGATGACTTTCCCGTGGTCAATGATGGCGATGCGCGTGCATATTTCTTCCACTTCCTCCATGTAGTGGCTCGTGTAGATGATCGTGCAGCCCATTTCATTCAGCTTTTTCACTGACTGCAGAATATAATTTCTTGATTGCGGGTCAATACCGACCGTCGGTTCATCCATGATGATCAGTTTCGGCCGGTGGGCAAGGGCGCAGGCGATATTGAGCCGGCGTTTCATTCCGCCGGAGAAATGCTTCGGCAAATATTTGTGTTTATCGCTCAAGCCGACGAATGTCAGGGCTTCCTCGACCCGTTCTTTCAGAGCCGCCCCTCTTAGGCCGTACAGCCCGGCGAAGAACTTCACATTTTCATAGGCGTTTAATTCTTCGTAAATCGCGAGGTCCTGAGGGACGATGCCGATATTCATTTTCGTTGCTTTGCTATATTTGAAAATATCTTTTCCGAGAAACAGAATGTCTCCGCCTGAAGGTTTTAAAAGACCTGAGATCATATTGATCGTCGTGCTTTTTCCGGCTCCGTTTGCGCCGAGAAACCCGAAAATCTCACCTTCTTTTACGGCAAGCGACATTTGGTCCACGGCGGTATAATCACCGAATTTCTTACTCAGCTGTTTGAGCTCCAAAATGTTCATGTTTCCACCTCTATGTCTTGTGATGTTCTTATTATAAAAAAAAGAATGAACGGCCGTTAGTGCAGCTGTTCATTCCTTTGACATGAGAATCTTCATATTTTTCACATGAAAACATTCACTTATTCAACCGGAAGCAATGTCGTGACGGAAAAACCGGCCGTGCCGTCAAAAATAACGGTTCCGTGCAGGACGGCCGCCCGTTCTTCCATACCGAGCATGCCGAGGCCTTTTTTAAAGCGGACGGCGCCGTTTCCGTTATCTTTCACTTCCGCTTTCACGGCTTTATTCAGCACATGGATATCAATGAAAATCTGCGTGGCATCGGCGTATTTCATTGCATTGGTCAAGGCTTCGGTTACGTTTTCCTGAATGACTCTCCAATGCATTTGCGTCAGCCTGTCCAAATCGCCTCGATGCGTAAACGGAACCGGCATCCCGTTTTTGGCCGAAAATTCATCAATAAACGTTCTTAATCTGTGAATGCCCATTTGTTCAGCGGGCGGTTTCATATTTTTCAGCGTAATGCGGATATCCTCTATGCCCTCTTTGGAAATGGTAATGGCGTTTTGGAGCAGTTCAGCCGCTTTGTCCGGATGGGAGCCGAGCATCCGTTTCGCCGCTTCCATCTGAATGAGCGCGCCTGTCATGGAATGGCCGATTTTGTCATGGATGGCTTGGGACAATCTGTTTCTTTCTTCGAGTTTGCCGGTATACTCCGATTGTTTGATATATTCTGTGCTGCTGTGCAGCTGTTTCGTCAGTTTTTCAATGCTTGAGCGCATGCTGTCTGACTGCTCTTCATATTTTTTCAGCCGGTCGCTGGACCGGGCGGCCAAAACGAAAATCGCCAGACAGAACAAGGTTATGACGGTATAGGCGGGAAGGTCGCCGTACGGGATAAATAAAAACGGCAAAAACACGAGCAGGCAGAACACATAGCGGTGAACCGGATATTCGGCAAGAACGGCAAAAATGGCGGGCGGTAAAAGAAACAGAAACGCCGGATGGCCTAAGGCGGAAAGCCAGGCGGTCAATGCCAGCGCCAGCAGGGTGATCCCGCGCCTCCAAGCGGGCGGCCTGATCATACAGACCGCAATGCCCAAAGATAGATAAAGCAGCAGAAACAAGACGGCGTACGGTGTGTAAAGGCGGTCTGCCGATACGAACAAAAAAGCCGTATAAAAAATGGCGATCAGTCTGCTCATCAGCATCCAAAAATCCATACCGTTCAACGCCCGTTATCCACCTTCCCGGTGATATAATAAATCGCGATCTGCGTTCTGTGCTCAAGCCCCGTTTTCCCTAAAATAGAGGAAATATAATTGGCCGTCGTCCCTTCAGAAATGAAAAGCTGTTTTGAAATTTCCCTGTTCGAGAATCCTTTCGCAATAAGCGACATGATGCTGAGCTCTCTTTCAGTAAACTGGCTTTCATCAATCTGATGTGCGGCTTCCGCCGGCCGGGAAAGGCTGTCTTTTATTTTATCCAGTACGGTGTCCTGAAGAATGCTGTGCCCGTTGAAGACGCTTTTGATCGCATCGCGGATCCGTTCCGGTTCGGTATTTTTTAATAAATATCCTTTCGCGCCGTTTTTAATCGCTTCTAAAATATACTCATCGTCGTCAAATGTCGTCAGGATCATCGGCTTCGTATCCGTTTCCTCCGCGATCCGTTTTGCGGCTTCGACGCCGTTCATCACCGGCATGCGGACGTCCAACAAGGCGATATCGACGGGATTGTGTTTACAATACTCTGCCGCCTCGAATCCGTTTTCCAACGTTGCCGATACAGTAAATTCCTCATATGTATGCAAAATGATTTTCATTCCTTCTCTGATGAAAGAATTATCATCCGCGATAATGACATTAATCTTCATGGCCGCACCCTTTGTGTGTTTTTTGTTTCATTATATACCATCCGATTTTAAATCAAAAAGCCTCCCGGCGAAAGGTGCGCGGAAGGCGGAGCGGTCAAGCGGGTTTTTTCAATTGGATGAAAAACAGCATCAGAAAAGAAATGATCACAATACAGATCACCCACACCCAGGCGAGTGTTTCATTGCCGGAGTCCATCGCGACGTAAATCGCTGTCGGCAGCGTTTGGGTGACGCCAGGAATATTTCCCGCAAACATTAAAGTCGCCCCGAATTCACCTAGCGCCCTTGCAATACTGAGAATGCTTCCGGTCAAGAGGGAGGGAAAGGCAAGCGGGACGGAAATGCGGGTGAACACCTGCCACCTGCCGGCTCCGTCTACTTTCGCCGCTCCCTCGATGTCGGCATCAACCGCGGCGAAGCCCGTTTTAGCGGACTGATACATAAGCGGGAAGGCGACAATGGCCGAAGCGATCACCGCGGCCGACCACGTGAAAATGACGGGCTGGTGAAAAATCTGCTCAATCGCCCGGCCGATAAAGCTGTGTTTTCCGAAAATGATAATGAGAATGAACCCGACAACGGTAGGCGGAAGAACGAGCGGGAGCATAAACAGCGTCTCCACAGCCGTTTTTCCGGGAAATCGCGCTTTCGCCATCCAGGCGCCGGCAAGCGTTCCGAGAATGATGACGGCGAAGCCCGACGCCAAAGCCACCTGAAACGACAGTACGACGGGAGTGAAAAACTCCGAAGCCGTAATGTTACTTGGCAGTAAATCCATATTTCTTAAACACTTTCATCGCTTCATCCGACTGCAGATACTGATAAAACGCTTCTGCTTCTTTACGGTGCTTTGTATCCTTGACGATGCCGAGCGGATACACGATCGGATCGTGCGTTTTCGCCGGCGCTTCATCGGTGATTTTCACCTTTTTCGAAATCAGCGCGTCTGTTTTATAGACAAGCCCGGCATCGACATTTCCGGTTTCAACATAAGAAAGCACCTGGCGAACGTCTTTTGCATAGACGACTTTATCTTTTACGTTGTCCCACAGGGATAATGCCGTCAATGACTGTTTGGCGTATTGTCCGGCCGGAACGGATTCAGGCGTGCCGAGCGCAATTTTTTCCGCGCTGTCTTTTTTCAGGTCATTCAGATGTGTCAGGTGTGTGCTGTTTTTCTCAGGCACGATCATGACGAGATCATTTTTCAAAAGATCCGTGCTGTCCTTTTTGTCGATATCTCCGTCATGAACGAGCTTTTCGAATTTATCTTCGGCTGCCGAGAAGAATAAATCAGCTCCCGCGCCTTGTGAAATTTGTTTTTGCAATGTGCCTGATGATCCGAAGTTGTCTTGAATGGTTACGTTTGAATGTGATTTTTCGTAGTTGGTCTGGATTTCTTCAAGTGCATCCTGAGCGCTGGCTGCTGCAGAAACGGTCAGCGTGATTTTTTCGTTTTGTCCGCCTTTGGACGATTGTCCGGAAGAGCAGCCCGCAGTTGCGAGGAAAACGGCCATAGCCGCAGTTGTGAGTAGTGTCGCTTTCTTTTTCAACATTGTGCACCCCTTATAGCTAAATATCATTAGATCAAACTAATTATAACGCAATTGTACGTGATGGTGCGGTTTTTTTTCAATATCTGAACAGTTATAATAAAAACGGAGCGTGATAATATGACAGAAGCCACTTCCTATACAATAGAAGAAGTTGCGGGCCTTTTGAAGGTCTCCAAATTGACAGTATATGATTTGATAAAAAAAGGACTCATTCCGGCGTACAGGGTCGGAAGACAGATGAGGGTCGATGAAGAGGACTTAAAACAATATAAAGCAAACATGAGAATGTCAAAAAAGCCATCCGCAGCAGAAGCGCCTGACCCGTCCCGCGGGCGGGAGCCGGAAAAAAGGCAGTCCGTTATCATCAGCGGGCAGGATGTGTCGATGGACCTCCTCAGCAAACAGCTGGAACAAACAATACAGGCGGCTCCGCTCCGCAAGTACAGCGGCAGTTTGAACAGCCTGATCGAGATGTACCGCGGGGCTTGTGACATCGTCAGTCTGCATTTGTACGATGGGGAGACGGGGCAGTATAACATCCCGTATGTGAAGCGCATCCTTTCAGGGGAGCCGTTTGCGCTTTTTCATGTCGTGCTTCGTCAGGCCGGATTATATGTGAAAAAGGGCAATCCGCTGAACATTCAGGGCTTTCAGGATTTGAGCCGAAAGGATGTCCGTATCGTCAATCGCGAAAAAGGATCAGGCGCGAGGGTCCTGCTGGATGAACAGCTCAGATCATTCGGCATTACGCTGAATGATGTCGCCGGATATCATGACATTGTCACGGATCATCTGTCAGCGGCTTCACAAGTATCAAGCGGAAAGGCGGATATCGGAGTCGGGTCGCAGCATGCGGCGCATATGGCAGGCACGGATTTTATCCCGGTGATCAGTGAACAGTACGATGTGGTCGTCTTAAAACAAAACCGGGAGCTTGTTCAAAGCGTGCAGGACATCCTCAATTCTGAGGAATTCAAGTCTCAGCTTTCTCAATTATCCGGATATGATACGAAAATGACCGGACGGCTCATATATGAAACATGAAAAATCCCTCCTATATGGAGGGATTTTTTTATTGCTTATAAAACCGCAAAAGGTCGCCGTTTAATATTTTATCGGAAAGCATCAGCTCTTGTTCCGCTTTTTCTTTCTCATCGCTGCACGCGCTTATGTCAGAAAGCGGTTCGCCCGTTTTACGGCTGTAACACGTATTTTTCGTATAAATATGATCATCCGTGATAAAGCTGCCGTTTCTCAGCACCGCAAACGGGGTCCGCTCTCCGGAAAACAGATCATTGCCGAACTGAATGCTGCCTTTCGTTTCAATGCCGAGCAGGTGAAGTAGCGTCGGCCTTACATCAACCTGTCCCGCGGCGGAAGCAATCGTTTCCGGCTCACGGTCGGTCACCCCGGGAATATGAATGATAAACGGCACGCGCTGAAGCTGAACCGTATCAAACGGAGTGATTTCCTCTTTCCCTAAGAATTCGGCAAGTCCTTGATTATGGGCTTCGGATATACCGTAATGATCTCCCATCAGGACGATCATCGCGTTGTCATACAGTCCTTCTTTTTTCAGCTTCTTGAAAAAGTGTTTCAGGGCCTCATCTTCATAGCGGACCGTCGTCACATAGCGGTTTAATAACTCGCTGCTTGTGTCCGGTTCCTCAATGAGCTGATCCTGTTTTTCAATTTCAAAAGGAAAATGGTTGGTCAAAGTCAGCAGGCTCGCGTAAAACGGCTGCGGAAGCTTCTTTAATTTTTTCGCTGACTGTTCGAGAAACTCCTTATCCTTCAGGCCCCAGCCTGTTGAATTTTCCTGTGTCACCTTAAATTCATCCGCGTCGAAAAAACGGTCGATTCCGAATGCCCCGTACATCTCATCCCGGTTCCAAAAGGCCTTATGATTGGCATGCAGAACGGCTGAATAGTATTGACGGTCTTTTAACATATGGTACATCGTATTGAACCGGTGGCCGCTTTTTGTAAAAAAAACGGCGCCGCTTGAAGACGGATACAGCGAATTCGCAGTAATGAATTCTGAATCTGAGGTTTTTCCCTGTTCAGTCTGCTGATAAAAATGAGTGAAGTCATAACTTTTTTTTCGCAGTTTATTTAAAAACGGGGTAATCTCCCGTCCGTTGACCCGCTCATCCATTACAAAACGCTGGGTTGATTCGAGCGTAACAAAAATCACATTGCGCCCCTTTGCAAGCCCGAATTTTGAATCGGACGGCCTGCTGTAGTCGGCTTGAGTGTAATTTGCGACCGCCGCAAGGCTGTCTTCATCAGCAAACGCTTTAGCTCCTGCATTCAGCGTCTGCGAAATGGTGTCATACAAATGAAAGTGGAACAGACCGATTCCTTTTACGAGCGCTTCACGATCAAAAGGGTGCTTGAACAGCTTCGGCTGCTCGGCTTCAGACAGCGCGAGGTTGCACAGCATGAGGCCGGCTGATGCCCACGCATACGCTTTAACGGTACGGGCGCCCGCTTTTCCTTTATCGGCTTTATGCCTTTTACCAAGGTAAAACAAAACCGCAATATCCAAAAATAAAGCGATATAAAGCGGGTGAAACAGCTCTTGGACGCTGCTTCCCATATCACCCATATTGCTCGCCTGAAACAAAACCGGTATGGTGATAAAATCAATATAAAACCCGTAAAACACCGTATTCGCGATTAAAATTCCCGTCAGCACCACATTCGCCGAAAGCAGAAAGATACGCTGTTTTTTTTCCGTCAGCAGCAGGGCGATGCCGAACAGCGGCACAATGAAGCTCAGCGGATTAATGAGAAGCAGACATTCCTCAAGAACCGAATTGTTCTGCAGATCAAAACCGAGCTTATAAACGGCATAGGTTTTCATCCACATGAACAGGATGGACAGGCATAAAAACCGATGATTGCTGAAAAAGGTTTTCTTCATATGTATGACTCCTCACCCTAAAAGCGAAAAGACGCTTTTTGTTTAAGAGATGCGGCCGTGAACCAGTTCGTATAAATAATAGCAGGATACAATCGTTAAGCCGGCCAGCACAAGCTGCTCCGAAAAGCTCCCCGTTCTCATATAAAGGGGAAGACGGAAGCGGATGGCGGACGGAAACAGCAGTTTAATGCCGTTGACGGTCCATGCGTCAAGCACAAGATGGCTCGCCATTCCGATCATCAGTCCGGCGGAAATGCTCGGATTCGGAATATAGGTTGCCGTAATGAAGAACATAATAAGCATAAACAGCAGGCTGTGTGTAAACGTTCTGTGTCCGAACACCGTGCTAACGATTTTGGACAGAACGGGCAGCGTCCTGCCGATTTTGCTTTTCGTATGGCATATGTCGGGAATCAGCGCCCCGAGGGCACCCGCTGAGGTCATAAGGACCGGATCATACCCGTAATAATACGCAATTGCGGAACAAGAAGCGATGCCTCCCATGATGTGTGTTTTTCCTGTCATTTTTCGCTTCTCCTTTTTATTTTTGCCAAAATCCCCTGAATTACAAATATATCAAGAGAATGCATGTTTGATCAACAAACTTTACCTGTTCCGCCAAAAGGAAGGAGACGCGGATTCCGCATATTCTGCCGCGGAAAAAGACACATTATAGGTGTACCTATATTTGATAAAGAGGTGATACAGATGGCTTTCTTTAACAAAGAAAAAGGAAAAAACAGCGATAAAAACAAAAATGTCATTCAAGGCGCGCTTGAAGACGCCGGTGCAGCTCTGAAAGACGATCCGCTTCAAGAAGCTGTTCAAAAGAAAAAAAACAACCGCTGACCATATAAGACGGGTAGGGCGAACGCTCTATCCGTTTTCCATCTAATTTTTCCCTTTGACAGATCTTTTTATCTCTGATAACCTCTGAGTAGAATTGAATGATAAAAATCCTCACTCTTTCTCGGTGAGGTAGAGGTTGCGCTTGATGATGAGTCGCACATGCCAGGCTGATAGGGGCCGCAAAACATGTGTTAAAGGCATCAGCGCCGAAGTGTAAAGAAAGCCGATCCTTCTTTATGCTGGGACTGTATCTGAATAAGTGCAGGACTGCCGCGTGCTTTTTCGCGGAGGGCTATCCGGAGATCAAGGGTGTGTGTGTTTCTTTAAGCATGGACTTTTGTTCAGGCTTTTTTTGCGTGTAAATATGATCTCGGGGTCTGGTCCGTACGAATGAACAACCAGGAGGTACAGGAATGGAACAGACGAAAAAATGGGGTTTTTGGTTATTAACGGCGTTTGTCGTAGGAAATATGGTAGGCTCGGGCATCTTTTCGCTTCCGAGTTCGCTCGCAAAAATCGCGAGCCCGTTCGGCGCCACATCGGCATGGCTTTTAACGGGCGCCGGTGTGTTAATGATCGCGCTGGTCTTCGGCCACTTATCCATCCGCAAGCCTGAGCTGACGGCGGGGCCGCAAAGCTATGCGCGTGCGCTGTTCAGCGATCGGAAAAAAGGGAATGCAGCGGGCTTCACAATGGTATGGGGCTACTGGGTGGCGAGCTGGATCAGCAACGTGGCGATCATCACGAGCCTTGCCGGATATTTAACATCATTTTTCCCGATTTTAACGGATAAGCGTGAAATGTTTTCGATCGGCGGTCAGGCGGTTACGCTCGGCCAGCTGCTGACGTTTGCCGTATGTACGGTTTTATTATGGGGCACTCACACGATTCTCGTCACCAGCATTAACGGTGCGAGTAAATTAAATTTCGTCACGACGTTTTCAAAAGTATTAGGATTTATCTTCTTTATCATTGCAGGTTTATTTGTGTTTCAAACGTCGTTTTTCGATCATTTTTATTTTCCGGTTCAAACAGGTCCTCACACAGTTGAGGGAATCGGCGGGCAGATCCACAATGCGGCGATTTCAACATTATGGGCGTTCGTCGGAATTGAATCGGCAGTCATCTTATCCGGGCGCGCCCGTTCGCAGCGCGACGTGAAACGCGCCACTATTACCGGATTATTGATCGCGCTTGGCATCTATATCATCGTAACATTGATTACGATGGGCGTGCTTCCGCATGGTAAGCTTGTCGGCTCGGAAAAACCGTTTGTTGACGTATTGTACGCGATCGTCGGCAATGCGGGAAGCGTCATCATGGCGATTCTGGCGATTTTGTGTCTGTTCGGAACGATGCTCGGCTGGATTCTTCTCGGCTCTGAAGTTCCGTATCAAGCGGCGAAATCAGGAGACTTTCCGGCTGCTTTTGCAAAAACGAATAAACAGGGAAGCCCGGTTGTGTCGTTAATCGTAACGAACGTGATGTCACAGATCTTTATCTTTTCAGTTATTTCCCGGACGATCAGTGACGCGTTTACGTTTTTAACGACGGCGGCGACGCTCGCTTATCTGATTCCGTATCTCGTATCAGCGTTTTACAGCCTGAAGCTCATTTTTACGGGTGAAACGTATGACGAGATAAAGGGTTCAAGAGTAAGAGATGGTATCATCGCCATCCTTGCCTGCATTTATTCTTTTTATGTCATTATTACCGGAACGGCCGATTTAACGACCTTTATTCTCGGTATCGGGCTGTTCTTCGTCGGTTTGCTGTTATATCCTTTCGTCTCAAAGAAATTTGCAAACAACAGACAATCGGTATGACAAAAAGACATCTCACGTCTGTGAGATGTCTTTTTTATTTGCGGCGGCGGGTTACGTTTTGACGGCGTGTATATAATGAATGGTCTCGAATGCGGTTAAATGGTCAGTGCGTCCGCTGAAAAAACGGTCAAGTGTAAAGCGTAATAAAAAGCCGCTGTGACAGCGGCTTCGGGGTTACTTCGTTAAGCTTTTTGTGATGTAGTCGAGCTGGCCTTCAAGTGAGATCGGGTCTGAGAAATAGAAGCCGATCGGATCAATGCGGTAGACATGGTTTTGTTTGACGGCATCGAGGTTCTTCCAGATTGAGCTGTCAAGCACGCCTTTGTCGTCACCGCCGGCCTGCCATGGCCCCATAAAGATGTAGTCTCCCGCGAAGTCAGGCAGTTTCTCGAGTGAAATGCTGGCGTAGCCCGGCCCTTGATTAATGGCTTTTTCCTGCGTCAGTTTTGTGGCCTTCAGCCCGAGTTTGTCATAAATGATGCTTCCGCCGCGGCCGAAGTCTTTACCGAATACATAGATGTCTTTTCCGTTTGTCTGCATGATGGAGATGGTTTTTGAGCCGACCGCTTTTTGAACCTTTGTTTTAGCGGCAGCGGTTTTCTTATCCCATTCAGCCAGCCATTTGTCTGCTTTATCTTCAGTGCCTGTCATTTTCGCAAACTCTTTGAATTGATCAATATTGCTGAGCTTGTCATATTTAATGGCGATTGTCGGCGCGATTTTTTCCAGTTTTTCAATATCGGCGCCTTGTGTCGTCCAGACAACGATTAAATCCGGCTTTAAGTCAATGATTTTTTCAACGGACGTGCCGTCGCCGATGTTTGTGACACCTTTTGTTTTCCCTTTGTAATAAGGGTTTTTAAATACGTTTTGCGGCGCGCCGACAACATTGATGCCGAGCTGTTTGAAGTCGCCGTAGTAGCCGTCAGCCATGACGACGACCCGTTTCGGGTGCTTCGGAATTTTAATATTGCCGTTTTCGGCTTTATACGTGATGGTTTCTTCTTTTTCAGAAGAACCTTTCGTGTCTGAAGAATTGCCGCATGCGGCCAAAGCGGCGATGAGCAGCATGGCAATCAGCGCTGCGCCGATTTTCTTGTATGTACGGAACATCTGACATTCCTTCTTTCATAAAAATTAGTGATAAAGAGAATCATTATCAGTGTGATTATATCACTGCTTTCATAGAGAAGCACGCTCTTTTTTAAGAAAAACTTTCTTTTTTTATATGAAATTAGGTCTATTAAAAGAGAAGATAAAAGTGCTATACTGAAACAAGTCATTGATAATCATTATCATTACCATTCTTGTTTTGAGAAAGGAAGAACGAGTGTTGGGTCTATTGAAAAAGAAACAGACAATGACGGCTCAAGGGGCATCAGGGAGTGAAATCCAGTGGACGGCGCGTTCATTCCGGGCGGCTGTGCTGCTGTGTGCCGGTATTGCGGTTTTATTGATCGGTGCGGCTCTGTCTGTTTCCATCGGAGCTGCCGATATTCATCTGCGGACGGTGTGGGATGCTCTCTTTCACTTTCAGCCGCAAAATACATCTCATCAAATCATACGCGATCTGAGGCTGCCGAGAACTGCCGCCGCCGCGCTCGTCGGGGCTTTTTTAGCTGTGTCCGGGGCGATTATGCAGGGGCTGACGAGGAACCCGCTTGCTGAGCCTTCCATTATGGGCGTGACGTCGGGGTCAGGATTTGCGATCGCATTGGCATTTGCTTTTTTTCCGGGGCTGTCTGCGGCGGGACTTGTTTTGTGGTCCTTTGCGGGAGCGGGAATCGGAGCGCTTATTGTGTTTGGCATCGGCCTGTTTTCAAAAGGCGGTCTGACACCGGTGAAGCTCGCGCTGGCCGGTACGGCAGTTGGCTATTTCTTAACGGGGCTTTCAAGCGCGATTGCGATCCGTTTTGATGTCGCCCAGGATGTGAAGTTCTGGTACGCCGGAGGAGTCGCTTCCGTGAAATGGGAAGGCGTGCAGCTGCTTTTGGCGGTCGGGGTTATCGGACTTTTGCTGGCATTTCTGATTGCGCGCTCAGTGACGGTGCTGAGCTTGGGTGAGGAGCTGGCCAAAGGGCTCGGGCAGTACACATCGCTTGTGAAAGTAATCGGAATGTTTGTCGTTGTCCTCTTGACGGGGGCTTCAGTCTCAGTCGCCGGAGCCATTTCTTTTATCGGCTTGGTGATTCCGCATATCACCCGATTTTTAGTCGGGGTAGATTACAGGTGGATCATTCCCTGTTCGGCGGTATTCGGCGCCGTTCTGTTAGTCTTCAGTGATATTGCCGCAAGACTCGTCAATGCACCGTTTGAAACACCGGTCGGCGCTTTAACCGCTCTTATCGGCGTTCCCTTTTTCTTTTATTTGGCGCGCAGGGAAAGGAGAGGGCTGTAATGAATGTAAAATCGAAAAAACCGCTGGCGGTCATGGCCGTTACGTTTTTGCTCATATGCATCGTCTTTTTTATCAGCTTAAACATGGGTGTGATCCGGATTGCGCCTCTTGATACGCTGCGTGTCTTTTTCGGACAGGGGGATGCCCGGGATCAGCTCGTTTTATTTGAATTCAGACTGCCGCGCATGGTGCTGTCATTGCTGGTCGGCGCCGGAATCGCGGTTTCAGGCGCGATTTTTCAAAGCGTGTCTCAAAATGACTTGGCGGAGCCGGGCATTCTCGGTATTAACGCCGGGGCGTCTTTGGCGGTCGTTTTGTTTATCTTCTTTTTCCAAGGATCAGCTGTTGATTTAAGCATGGCCAGTACATGGCTGCTTCCGGTGAGCGCTTTGGCGGGGGCTTTTCTGGCTGCGCTGCTCATCTATGTGCTGGCTTGGAAAAAAGGCGTTTCACCTGTCCGGCTCGTTTTGGTCGGGATCGGCGTCAATGCGGGGTTTAATGCGCTTCTCTTGATTTTTCAGCTGAAAATGGACCCGCGGGATTTCATGCAGGCGCTTGTATGGATTTCCGGTTCGATTTGGAACGCCAATTGGAAAATGGTGCTGTCCATTTTGCCGTGGCTGCTGGTTCTTTTACCGTTCAGCCTCTATAAAGCCAGGTATTTAAATGTGCTCCAGCTCGGTGATCAGCTGGCGGCGGGGCTTGGCACCCGGGTTGAAAAGGAGCGGCGCGTTCTGCTGATGTGCGCCGTTGCCCTGACCGCGTCATGTGTTGCGGCAGCCGGCGGAATCGCTTTTCTCGGACTCATTGCGCCGCATTTGGCCAGAAGGCTTACCGGCCCGCGCCACCAGACGCTTATCCCGGTTTCGGCTTTAATCGGCGCATTTTTATTTCTGCTTGCCGATACGCTGGCGAGAAATGTGCTTGCACCGTCCGAAGTTCCCGTCGGCCTGGTGATTTCCGTGCTCGGAGCGCCGTATTTTGTATATTTGCTGATGAAAACGAAATAGAGGAAGGAGACTGCCGCGATGAACTCATTATCGGCGGAACAGCTTACTGTCGGTTATGGCGACCGTTTGATAGCGAAAGAATTGGATATCGCCATACCGAAAGGAAAAATTACAACGCTGATCGGTCCGAACGGCTGCGGAAAATCGACGGTTCTCAAAACGATGTCAAGAATCATGAAACCGAAATCCGGCGCCGTCTATTTAAACGGACAGGCGATCATGCAAAAATCCACGAAAGACATCGCCAAGGAAATGGCAATTCTTCCGCAGACGCCTGAAGCGCCGAGCGGGCTGACGGTGTACGAACTTGTTTCTTACGGCAGGTTTCCGCATCAGTCCGGAATGGGCCGTTTGAGTGATAAAGACCGTGACATGATCAAATGGGCACTTGAAGAGACGGGGATGGCCGAATTTTACGACCGGCCGATCGAAGCGCTTTCCGGGGGGCAGCGGCAGCGTGTGTGGATCGCCATGGCGCTCGCTCAAGAAACGGAGCTGCTGCTTCTTGATGAACCGACCACTTATTTAGATCTTGCCCATCAGCTTGAAATTTTGCAGCTGCTGGACAAATTAAACAAGGAGCAGGGCCGCACCATCTTAATGGTCATTCATGATCTGAACCATGCCGCCCGTTTTTCCCATTACATGATCGCCCTGAAAAAAGGGCGCGTCATCAAGGAAGGGACGGCGGAGGAAGTCATGACTCCCGGCATATTGGAAGACGTTTTTCAAATTGACGCACAGATTGTAAAAGATCCGCGCACGAACAAACCGGTCTGCTTAACCTACGATTTAATCCGGCATGAAAACGCAACGGTATGATGAAAAAAAACGCAGAGCCATTCCGGCCTGCGTTTTTTATTGCGCCCGGGTCTGCTTCTGTCCGGAGACGCATTTATCCAAAACGAAAAAAACCCCCGCCACAATCAGCTCCTCCGTCGTTGACAGCCAAATCTTTTCAATCAGTTTATCCGTCGTATACGCGGTCATCCAGAGGAACAGCAGCTGAACGGTGCTGGCTAAAAGGAGAAAAGGCAGCCTGCCCGTCCCAAAAAAGGTAAAGCTATGTATCATCAGCCGCTCAAGCGGTTCAAAACATAAACCGAGAAAAATAAAAAGCACGGAAAAAAGCAGGACGTACGCCATCGATCCGTAGCTCGTCCCGGCTAATGAAAATACAGCCATCATCACGATAAAATACCCGAATAATACGGCAGCGGCTGCCAGGGCATACCGGAGCACCTGAAGAAAAAACATTTTCGGCCCGTTTTGATTGATCATCTGTTCAGCTCCTTTTCACACAGAGGAGACTTGCAGAGACGGAACTCTGCAAGTCGGTGTGTATCCTCAGCATTTCTTTTTGACGACAGGGTGTTTCTCTTTCGAAAGAATATCCGTAAAGTCTTTGCCCAGATCCAGATGCTGCTGGACGAATTTCTCAGGAAGCATGGCAAGCCATTGGTTCAGGGACACATCGGCATAGTGGTCATCCTTGAAGATTTCCAGGAAGACGAGCGGCTCATCTCCCAAATTCTCCACATAGTGGCCCATTGCGAACGGAACGTAACCGACATCCCCGGCCTGATAGTTAAATGTTCTTGCATGGCCGTCCGATGCAAAAACCGTCATCCGCCCTTTACCGGAAATATAATACTGCCATTCATGCGTGTTCGGATGCCAGTGCAGCTCTCTCATTGCGCCCGGTTCGACCACGACAAGCGCTGAAGCGATCGTTTTGGACACTTTGAAGTTTGTGGAATCCGCGATATATACTTTGCCGCCATCCGTCTCAGCAGTCGGGCCTTCATCCAGCAGGCGGTAAGTGAACGGATAAGGCACTTCACCGTTCGGGCCTTCCACAATGTCATCTTTCAGCTTCCCGGGAACCGGCTCTTCAAAGATATATTTTTCTTTCCCGGGCAGGCCGGCGAGGTCTTTTTCTGAAACCCCAAAGTTGTTGGCGATGACATCAAGCGGCGTGTGGGCAAGCCAGTCAGTCACTTGGAATGTGCTGTTTTCTGAGAAGGAACCGTCATCAAAAACCAAGAGGAATTCACAGCCTTCTTTCAGCGCCTGAATGGAGTGCGGCAGGCCTGACGGGAAGTACCACAGATCTCCTTCCTTCACGTCATCGATAAAACTGCGTCCCTGTTCATCAACAATCGTGACCCGCGCTTTGCCCGTCAGCATATATGCCCATTCCGCTTCTTTATGCCAGTGCAGCTCACGGATGGCGCCCGGTTTTAAACGCATGTTGACAGATGCCAGATTCTCAGAAATCGGCAGCTCGCGAACGGTCACCTCACGCGCGTATCCGCCCTTTTCCAGCCGGTTGTGCACATCTGAGAAAGAGAATTTCATATTATCCACTGTGCCGTGATCCGTTTCCGGCGGCGTCAGCATATCCGGATTTTGGCGGTCTCTTTCAAGGTTGCGCGGAATCGTGACGGTCGCCCCTTTGTCTCCTCTGATCGGCTGCGGGATATTGCAGTTGTTTTCTTTTGACATGTAAATCGTCTCCTCTCAAGCTTTGTTTTTTCAGAAAGAGAATGTGAAAGGCCTTTCGTTTTCCCTTCTGCTTTGTTAAGTGATGCGTTCCGATGAAAAGTCAACTTCGTGTGAAAATTAATTTTTCATTTTCTGATCTTTCAGTTCCGTCATCAGTTCGATCAGGGCGTCAAACTTCTTCTCAAACCGTGTGAGAAGATACATGGCAATCAGAGCCGGAAAGCCGAGATTGCCGATCTGTCTGACCGCTTCTTCTATAAAAACCTGATCCATTATCAGCCACCTCCTGACTTGACCTGCAGTCATGTATATAAGTGAAAGAAAGAGCGGCTCCTGTAAACCTGATATCCCGGTTGAGGGTCTTTTTTTTTGTTCCGGCAAATCCGGGACATAAGGAGTGCGGAATCTTAGTCGGAAAGGAGTAGTTTACTTTTTTTTGCTTTCTTTCATTTAATTTAAATAGGGGGCGGTTTTATGGACTATCAAGTTCTTTTACGGTCAAAATGCAAGGAAATTATGAAACATCCGATCGTTAAACATTTTTTAAGTGACCCAAAGCATTACGAGAAATTTAAAAATGTGCTGGAACATTCAGACGAGAAGGATGCAAAATCACTGGACGACCATTTTAAACAGTTTTATAAGGAAATCCGGATCATCAAATATATGAACTCTATGATCCGGATTTTCTCCATCGATTTTGACAAGCGCATCCGTAAAAATCAGAAGCGCTATCCGCTGACGGTGGATCAGCCGGAGGGAGGTGAAGCGCTTCCCTATGAAATGGGAAAAGACGCGTATGAAGAGTTTCTGCGGAAGCAGGGGGATTTGAGCCAGCATGTCCAAAACCGTGATTTATACGAAGCGCTTCAGACGTTAACCGATAAACAAAAAAGCGTGCTGACGAATATTTATCTTCACGGAGCGACGATGAAGGAGATTGCCGAGTCGCTGGGTGAATCACGGCAGAACATTTCCAATATTCATAAAAAAGGGCTCGACAATCTCAGAAAGCAGCTGGACAAGCAAAAAAAGGGGGAAAATAAGCAGTGAACGGGCCATTTGACTTCAACAAAGAGAACACAGATACCGACGAAATGGAACTTTTGATTTCGCGTTTTTCGCCAATGATAAAAAAAAAACTGAGCAATACATCATACCAGGAAAGAGAAGATCTTGAACAAGAATTGAAGATTAAAATAGTTGAAAAAGCGGACATGCTGTTATGCCAGGAAGTGCCGGGTTTTTGGGAATTTATTCTTCATCTTATAAATGAAAGCTCCTGACAAAAGCGGCGGAATGATGGATATTCCGCTCTGACAACGTGAGAAAAACGAGAAGAGATGTCCGGTCTCGTTTTTCTTTTCTGTTTCCCCGCAAGACCTCCGCACTAAAAAGGTACCAAATCTTATCCATATAATGATATGATGAAAAAAACAAAGAGAAAGGAACGTCCAAGGTGGAAAATGCGTCAATTTTAATTGTAGACGATGAGAAGGCGATCGTTGATATGGTCAAACGCGTTCTCGTCAAAGAAGGCTATCACAACATTAAGACAGCCGGAAGCGCTGAGGAAGCGATCGAGTTTGTTAAACATGAAACCGCGGATCTGCTCGTGCTGGATGTGATGATGGAAGGCATGTCCGGTTTTGAAGCATGCACCGAAATCCGGAACTATACCGACGCTCCGATCTTTTTTCTGACCGCCCGTTCTTCTGATGCGGATAAGCTGTCAGGATTTGCATTGGGAGCTGACGATTATATAACAAAGCCGTTTAATCCGCTCGAATTGGCGGCGCGGATCAGAGCGACGTTAAAGAGAACCTATAAGCGCGAAGAGAAAACGGCGGTAAAGACGTATTCATACAGTCATTTTTCCTATTCACCGCAAAACGCCGAGCTGATCGTCGGGGGCGAGCCCGTCAGCTGCTCCGCACAGCTTCTGCAATTGCTTCAATATTTCTGTGAACACCCTGATGTGGTGCTCTCAAAAGATCAGATCTATGAAAAAGTATGGGGATATCCGTCTTACGGCGACAACAACACCGTCATGGTGCATATCCGCAAGCTCAGAGAAAAAATTGAAAAAGACCCCAGCAATCCGTCTTATATTGTAACGGTGCGCGGCCTCGGTTATCGGTTTATTCCCGATCAAGGAGAAAAAGGAACCCGCTCATGAGAATGCGCGGAAAATTTCTGCTCCACTTTTTCGGACAGCTGCTGCTTGTCATCCTGCTGATGTCCGTTTTGGCCGTCGCTTCTTTCTTCTATTTGGATTGGCGTTTCAGCGAAGCGGAAGCCAATGCGGGACTGACCAAAGCGACCGCGGACTCGTTTGAAGCGTGGCTTGATAAAAACGAAGACGGCACATGGGATGTCGATGAGTTTTTAAAGATGTCGGTCCGAAAGCAGAAGGGCTGGCTGCAGATCATTAATGATAATGAAAAAACGGACTACGCGTACAGAGTGCCGAAAGACGTCCCGAGCCATTACAGCAGAAAAGATCTCTTATCCATTTACCAGTACCGGAATTTTGACAACTACAAGCTGAATTACTGGACGGTCACGATAAATGATGAGACCTATTTGATTCTGTTCGGCTGGAAATCCGCCAGTGAGCAGCTTCTCACTTACATCGAATCACAGGAGCCATCCCTCGCTTCCCTTTCTCAATATAAAAAGAGCACGGTTGATTATATTAAACGGGAAAAAGGGGCGGTCTACCTTCTCGAAGACAGCGGCAGACTGCTCGGGGATATCAACAGCACGAAAAAAGAACGGAGCACCGTCAATGAGCTTGAATTGCTGAAATACAGTTCCAAGCCGTGGAATTACAAACGGGAAATTTCTTTTAAAAGACTCGATAAAACGAAATGGATGGTCGCGTCGGTGCCGAACCCCGTGTACATCCCCGATCACGAGTTTAACAAATCATTTTTGAGAAATGTGATGAAAACCCTCTTCCTCTTGATCGGAATCCTGGTATTTATGATCTGCATCCTGACCATCTGGTACTCTTTCCGTTTCGGCTGGCCGCTGTTTCATACCATCAAATGGCTCGTCAATTTATCAAAGGGCCGGCTTGAAGAGCCGAAGAACCGCAAAGGACAGCCGGTCAGCAAAAACAAAAAAGGCAAAACAAAACAGCCGTTCCGCTTTTTCGCCGAGATTTTCGAATCGATGGATCAGCTGACCGACACGCTGAAGCGGGATAAGAAAAACAGAGAAAAAATCCAGGCGACAAGGGAAGAGTGGATCGCCGGGCTGAGCCATGACTTAAAAACCCCGCTGAGCACGATTTACGGCTACAGCATGATGCTTGAATCGAAGCAATACGACTGGACCCCGGAAGAAGTCAAAGAAATGGGGCAGATCGTCCGGGAAAAATCAGAATATATGTCGAAGCTGATTGAGGACTTAAACTTAACATACCGCCTCAAAAACGCGGCCCTCCCGATCGAACGGCGGCTGATCAACGTCGTGCCGTTTATCAGAAACGTCACGAACGATTTCACGAAAAACACGTTCTCGGAAGGCTATGACATCGCCTTTGAAACCAAAAAGGAAGACATTCTTTTCGCCATTGATGAAGCGTGGTTCCGCCGTATTCTGGAGAATCTGCTGGCAAACGCGGTTAAGCATAATAAGAAAGGGACCGCCATTCGGGTCGTGCTTGAGGAATCAGCCGAACAGCTCATTCTGAAGGTGAAAGATAACGGAAGAGGAATGGACGACGAAACGATTCACCAGCTGTTTAACCGTTATTACCGGGGAACGAATACGAAGGGACCGTCAGAAGGAACGGGACTCGGGCTCGCCATTGCCAAGGAGCTGGTTCACCTTCATAACGGAACCATCCATGTCAACAGCAGAATCAGCGCCGGAACGGTGATTACGATTCTTTTTAAAAAAGATTGAGTTTGGACGCCGCTTTGTCGGGAATAACAATAGAAGACTGACAAGCAAAAGAGGTGTTCACACATGGAAGCAGCATTACGAGCAGATACGAGAGCAGTTATCGGAGAAGGCCCTTTATGGGACAAGGACAAGCAATGCCTGTACTGGGTGGATATACTGGGCAGCCAGCTGCATATCTTCACTCCGGCTGACGGAATCAACCGTTCCGTTAAATTCAAATCATTTGTCACGGCTCTGGCCTTGTATTCAAAGGAAGAGCTGGTGATGACGATGAAAGACGGTTTTTACCTGTACAATCTTCGGGAAGACACATTGACGAAGATGAAGCAGCCGAAAGACATGCGGGAAGATATCCGTTTCAATGACGCAAAATGCGATCCGTCCGGCAGATTATGGGCGGGAACGACGAGCATGGAAGGCAAAGAAGAGGAGGCTTCGCTGTACCGTCTGAATACGGACGGCAGCCTTGCCAAAATAAAAGACCAGGTCTCCACCTCGAACGGTTTGGATTGGGATCGGGACCGAAACCTGATGTACTATATCGATACTCCGACGCAGGAAATCGTCTGTTATTCATATGATCCTGAAACCGGAGCCGTATCAGATCCGAAAACGGTCTACCGCTTTCCGGAGTCGCAAGGATCTCCCGACGGAATGACCATTGACCGTGACGGAATGCTGTGGGTGGCTCTGTTCGGAGGCGGCCGTGCCGTCCGGATTGACCCGTTTTTGCATAAGGAAATTGCATCTATCGAAGTTCCGGCGAAATACGTCACCTGCTGCGCGTTCGGAGGCAGAGACTTGAACACGTTATACATTACGACCGCGACGGAAAAATTGACGGAAGCCGAAAGACTTGAGCAGCCGCATGCGGGCGGCCTGTTTTCAGCAGAGCTTGAGACGGGCGGCTGGGAGCCGGTTCCGTTTGCAGGCATGATGTAAAAAAAAGCCCTGGCATATGGGGAAGTTCCCATTGTGCCGGGCTTTTTTGTGTTAAATGGAGCGGATGATGCCGCCTTCAACCCGCTGTGCGGTGCCATTAATGGCAGAAGCCGCTGATGAAGCGAGAAATACAATCGTATTGGCGACTTCTTCCGGGGTTGCATAGCGCTGAATCAATGATGTCGGTTCATTCACTTTAAAATAATCCCGGACGAAGCTGTCTGTGTCTTCTCCGGCAGCCTTTGCGGCTCCTTCCATGTAAGAAGCGACGCCTTCGGTCCATGTCGGTCCCGGCAGCACGGAGTTGACCGTGACATTTGTGCCTTTCGTCATTTCCGCCATTCCCCGGGACAAGCTGATTAACGCCGTTTTCGTCATTGAATACGGAATCATTTGCGCAAGCGGTTTGACACCGGCTTCACTGGAGATGTTCAGAATCCGTCCGCTGTTTCTTTCGAGCATTTGCGGCAGAAAACGCCGGCACAGGCGCACGGCGCTCATAACATTCACTTCAAAATACCGAGTCCATTCGTCATCAGACACCTCAGCGAAGTCCTTTACTTCAAAAAAACCGAGGTTATTGACGAGAATATCGACTTCCCCGATTCCGCCGGCGCGCTTGATCAAGTCATCCGCCTCATCCTGACGCGATAAATCCGCAGCGATGCCGTGAACCGTTCCGTAAGCGGAAAGCTCCTCAACCGTCCGTTCCACAGTTTCTTTTTTTCTTCCGTTTACAATCACCTCGGCGCCTTCGGCTAAAAAGCTTTTTGCCGCGGCTTTTCCGATGCCTGAAGTCGATCCTGTAATCAACACGAGCTTTCGTTCAAGCTGTAATTCCATGATAATCCTCCTTTTTACGCCATTGTGTAACAGTATACATGATGAATTTTAGTGTGTACGAACAATTTGCTTTCATGCAAAAAGGCCGGATATACAAGCCTTAAAGACTTATAGTATAATTACTGCGAAAAAAGGATACGAATGTCAAAGAGACAATCGTTTACCATAATCAGGGGGAGTTAAAAGAATGAAGAAGATCACTGCCGTCTGGGCGGCGCTCTTGGTCACCGCCTTTGTGATCGCCGGCTGTTCCGGCGCACAGGAAGAAGGAAGCGCGGCCAAACAAAAAGCCGTCTCAACCGAAGCATTCCCGGTAACCATTAAGGATGCCGCGAACGAAAAAGTAACCATAAAGCAGGCACCGGAAAAAATCGTTTCCCTCATGCCGAGCAATACGGAAATTACATACGCGCTCGGACTGGGAGATAAGGTCGCAGGCGTTACGACAAATGATACATATCCGAAAAAAGCGGTAAAAAAACCGAAAGTCGGAGATATGAATGTGAACGCTGAAAAAGTCATCGCGCTGAAGCCGGATCTCGTGCTTGCCCACGCGTCCTCTATGTCCGCTTCCGCCGATGCGATGAAGCAACTGAAAGATGCGGGCATCACCGTCTTAACGGTCAATGATGCGCAATCGTTCCAAGACGTATACAAATCTATCAGCATGATCGGAAAAGCGGCCGGCAAAGAAAAGCAGGCGGATAAGCTGATCAAATCGATGAAATCCGACCTTTCCGGCATAGAAAAGAAAGCGGCGGCCATTTCTGAAAAAGACGAAAAGAAAGTATTCGTCGAAGTGTCTCCTGACGGCTACACGACGGGGAAAGGCACGTTTATGAACGAAATGCTTAAAGATATACACGCGAAAAACGCCGCCGGCAGCCAGACCGGCTGGGTGCAATTGACGGATGAAGCGATTGTCAAAATGAATCCGGACGTCATCATTACGACAGACGGCGTAAAGGCCGCTGAAGTGGAAAAACGCGCCGGCTGGGGTGCCGTCAATGCGGTCAAACACCACAATGTCTATTCTGTTGATCCTGACCTTGTCACACGCTCAGGCCCGCGCCTTGTCAAAGGGGTCGAGAAGCTTGCAGAAAGCGTTTATCCTGAAACGTTTAAAAAGTAACCGCCCGCTGGCCTACACGGTCAGCCTGCTGTTTTTAGCCGTTTGTACGGCACTCGGCATTTCAATCGGCAGTCTGCATATTCCTTTATCCGACGTTTTTTTGATCGGGATCGGCCGGACATCCTCTGTTGATCCCATGAATGTAAATATTATGATGAATATCCGTTTGCCGAGAGTCGTTCTGGCCGCTCTTGTCGGAGCCGCGTTATCCATTGCCGGGGCGGCGTTTCAGGGACTTCTGAAAAATCCGCTCGCCGACCCTTATACACTCGGGGTATCTTCGGGAGCCTCGGCGGGAGCCGTTATCACCTTGTTTTTCGGCATTCAGATTCCCGTCATCGGCCGGTTCACACTACCGGTTGTCAGCATCGCCGCAGCGATTACGGTCATGGCGGCGGTTCTGTTTTTCAGCCGCCTCGTTCATGCGTCGATGTCGGTTTCGACGCTCATTTTGACAGGCATCATCATGAATTCTTTTCTCGGGGCTCTCATTTCGCTTGTGATCGCTTTAACGGGAAATGATCTGCTCCCGATTGTCCGCTGGCTGTTAGGAAGCGTGTCAATGAGGGGCTGGGGCTATGTCGCGCTGTTTCTGCCTTTTTTTCTGGCCGGGACGGCGCTTCTGCTTATCAATGGCAGAGAATTAAACATTATGACTTATGGAGAAGAAAAGGCAAGGCTGTTAGGCGTCAGTACGGGAAAAAGAAAACTGCTGATGATCGCCGCCGGATCTCTGCTGACGGGAGGAGCGGTTGCCGTCTCGGGGACGATCGGATTTGTCGGCCTTGTCATTCCCCACGTGACACGGCTTTTATGGGGAACGGATCATCGCCATTTACTGCCGCTGTCAGCATTGACGGGTGCCGGGTTTCTCATTTTGGCGGATTTGTTTTCCCGCACCGTCATTGAGCCTGTCGAATTGCCGATCGGCATTATGACCGCTTTGGCGGGAGCGCCTGTGTTTGCCTTGATTCTGCTTCGCCAGCATCATGGAGGGAAACGCTTATGATCAGGGTGAGCAGCCTGTCCGGCGGGTACGGAGGCCGGATGATTGTGGAAGATGTCAGCTTTACCGCCGGAAAAGGTGAATTTGTCGGCATACTCGGTCCGAACGGCTCGGGAAAAACAACGCTGATGAAATTGCTGACGGGAATGCTCTCTCCGTCAAAAGGCGAGGCGCTCGTAGCAGGCAGGCCCGTCGGCGGATACAGGCCGCGGGAACTTGCGAAAATCATGGCCGTTTTGCCGCAGCATACGGAGCAAGCCTTTACATTTTCCGTTAAGGAAACGGTGTCCTTCGGCAGATACCCGTATCAAAAAGGACTCTTCAGACAGATGGATCAACATGACGAAGACATTGTCCGGGAAGCGATGGAAATGACGGGCATCGACCGATATGCGCAGCAATCCGTCCGCAATCTGAGCGGCGGGGAGCGGCAGCGCGTCTATCTGGCGCAGGCGCTGGCTCAGCAGCCAGAGGTACTGTGTCTGGATGAGCCGACGACCTTTCTTGATCTCAAATATCAGAAAGACCTGCTTGATACGGTGAAGCGGCTGACGAGAGAAAGAGGCCTGACGGTCATCAGTATTTTTCACGACCTAAACGCCGCAGGCCAATATTGTGATCAGCTTCTGATGATGAAAGACGGGCGCGCTTTTCCGAAGCAGACGCCGGATCAGGCTTTGAAAAAAGAGACGATTGAAGACATTTACGGCATCACCGTCAGCGCTGTTGCCCAGCAATCGTCGCCGAAACCGCTGATCGCTTTCATGCCGGAAGCGCGGGAGGAAAGAGAGCCCGTCAGCGTTCCGTTCGCCTCTCTGATAAACAAAAGCGGAAATACCGTAACGCTTCATACAGAACGGCCGTTCAGAATGTTGTCAACCGCATCTGACGGCCCGGGCTTTTCGTGGAGCCGCCGGCTTTCCGGCTCAGCGGCCGCTGGTTTGATCTGCCGTACGTTTGATTCGGTCACAATTGCAGTGACTGCGCAGCATGCCGTTTGGGTGCTGATCAGCGGACGTTTATCGGAACAGGGATTTGTAAGGCTGTTAACGGCAGCGGCTGAAGCGAGAATGCAGGCTCTTTCCGGCAGACAGGCAAAAGGCGACATTGTCATTTGTGCCTTGCAGACAGGAGAGGCGATGGACGTCCCTCACGCGGAAAGAGCCGTCAGAAGAGGAACCGCGGCATGTGTAAAAGCGGCGGAAGAAGGAGGAATACAACGATGAAGCTGTATACGAAAACCGGCGATAAAGGACAAACAAGCCTGATCGGCGGCAGAACGGATAAAGACAGTCTGCGGGTTGAAAGCTACGGGACGATCGATGAGCTGAACAGCTTTATCGGGCTTGCGCTTGCGGAGCTTGATGATTGTGAGAATTGCGGTGATGTGAAAGCCGAACTCCGAAACATTCAGCATGAGCTGTTTGACTGCGGCGGCGACTTGGCGACGGTCACTGAACATAGAAGCTATACATTAAGAGAGACATCGATTTCCGCATTGGAAGACTGCATAGACCGTTACACGGCTGAAGCGCCCCCGCTTGAGAAATTTATTCTTCCGGGCGGGCATAAGGCGGCTGCTCAGCTTCACATCGCGCGGACCGTCACGAGACGGGCTGAGCGTCTCGTCGTGAAACTGGGCAAAACAGAAGAGATAAATGATACGGTGATGCGTTACTTGAACCGCCTGTCTGATTATTTTTTCGCGGCGGCAAGAGCGGTTAACGCAAGACAGGGCGTTCAGGATATAGAGTATGATAGAAGCGCCGCGGTATTCCGTGATGATGAATAACGTTTTGTTCAGCCGGCAGCTGCAAGCCGGCTGTTTTTTTATAGAGATATCCATCAATTGAACCTTTATTGACAGAAGGAAAATGTATCTTATGCATTATTGACTGAAAAATTAAAAAATGAGATATTATAAGAAACATTGTAAAATAATGGGGGATTTGATAGATGGATACATATAATAAGAGCGAGAGCATCTGGAATAAAAATTTCACCCTTCTGTTTATCTCAAGGCTAGTTAAATTGTCAGGCGACGGTTTTGCCTTTAATTCCATTCTGTGGTTTTTGATTTTTGACGGGGAAGGCGCGATCGGCACGTCCCTGTTAATTGCGGTCACGTTCCTTCCGGAGGCGATGCTGGCGCCGATTACCGGGCCTTTTATGAAGCAGCATACGCTGAAATTCTGGATGTATTTCTCCGATCTCACGCGCGCGGCGGTCGTGTTGATCATTCCGATCTGTTATTTTAACGGTTTTTCTCCTTTATGGTTTGTCATGCTTCTCATGATTGTGCATTCAGCCACGGGAGCCGCTTATAATCCCGCATCTATCTCATTAATCCCCAATATTGTCGGAGAAAACAGCCTGCAGAAAGCGAATGCGGTCATCCAGTCATCAGGCCAGATCGTCAGGCTTGCCGCCATTACGCTGAGCGGGGTGTTCTTAACATTTATCAGTCCCGCTTATTCTTTGTTTATCGCTCTTATATTCTATCTTCTATCAGGTTTTCTCGTACTTTTTATGTCATACCAAGTCCAGCATGCCAAACAGGATACCGTCGCTGTCAGACAGCGCGGGACGTATTTCGGAAGGCTCAAACGGGGTTTCGTTCTTGTCAGGAAACACCAGATTTTATACCCGCTCGCCATCTATTGTATCTTCATGAATTTTGCGGCCGCTCCGTGGGAGGCGCTCTCTGCCGTTTATGTCGCCGAAGATTTAAACATGCCGCCGATCATCTACTCGCTTTTGAAAGCGACAGGCACGGGCGGAGCCTTTTTAATGGGTTTTATTTTGGCTAAGGTGAAGGTGAACAAATACGGTCTCCTGTTTGTGTCAGCGGGAATCATAGAAGGAGCGGCATTTTTCATCACCGGCCTCAACACTTTTCTGCCGCTCGTCTTCCTCGCCGCGTTTGCGTTCGGATCTGCCGTCAGCGCGATTAATGTGCCGGAATATACGATTATTCAGACGTCTGTGGACCATGATGACCAGCCGCAAGTCTATGCCGTCATCCATATGATCTCAAACATATCCATTCCGCTCGGCGCGGTTCTTTGCGGATACGCGGCTAACGCCTTCGGTCCCGGAAAAGTCATTGCCGCCGGCGGTCTCGTTGAAGTCCTGTCCGGTCTCGGAATATTGTTCTTTACGAAGCTGGCCAAAGCCGAACGCTCAGATCTCATCAGAGAAAAAGAAGCGAGCATCAGAATATAGATTTTTCGTGAAACGCCCTGCGCCGTCCGGTGCAGCGGCGTTTTTTTATGCGAAGGTCCGGGGGCTTATACGACTCCGGTCTGATATGAAAATCAATCTCTGACTCGTTTTGCCGGCCGCGGGATTTGTTTATAGTAAAGACAAGGAAAACGAAAGGAGGATCTGCATGAATATAAATGGTAAAACGGCAGGCGGCTTTCTGCTGATTGTGTTCGGACTTTCTGTCTTTTTCGGAGGAGGCCATTTCGCATTTATCATCCCGCTGGCGATCGGAGGCCTGATGCTTTACTGGGGAATCAAACGTTTTTCAAAAGGCCGGGCGGTATCGGGTATCATCGCGGGCGTCATCGGAGCTATGATTCTCGTCGGTTCTCTTCCATTTATCGTTGCGATCGGACTGGCCGGCGCCATGGTGTATTTCGGGTGGAAGATGATGAAGCAGGGCGGCTCAGATACCGCTTCCCGCCAGTATGAACCGGAAGCGGCATCACCGGGCTATCAATCCGGATTTGACTCTGAATGGGAAGAATTTCTGAAGAAAAAATAAGGAGGAAGACAAAATGGTCTTAAAAAGAATAAGAAATATGTTCGTCGCATCTGTTAACGAAGGGCTTGATAAATTAGAAAATCCGAAAGTCATGCTGAATCAATATGTGCGTGATATGGAAAGTGACATCGCTAAGGCGAAACAAACGATTGTCAAACAGCATACGATCGTCCATCAGTTTAAGAAAAAACAGGAAGACGCCTCCGAAACGGCGGCAAAACGGAAAAACCAGGCTCAGCTTGCTTTTGATGCCGGGGAAGAGGAGCTGGCGAAAAAGGCGCTGACTGAAATGAAATACCTTGAGGGAAAAGCGGCCGAACATGAAAAAGCGTATGAGCAGGCGAAAACACAGCTGGCAGAGCTGAAAGAGCAGCTGGAAACTTTAGAAACGCGCCTCCGCGACGTAAAGGATAAAAAACAGGCGCTCATCGCCCGCGCAAACGCGGCAAATGCGAAGGAACATATGAACGCTTCTTTCGACAAAATTGACAGCGAAAGCGCCTACAGAGAGTTCCTTCGAATGGAAAGCCGCATTGAAGAAATGGAAGTCCGCGTCAAATACGGCACTTCAGCTGAGGCGAACACAGAATACAGCCGCTCCCAATATTCAGACGAGGTGGAAGCTGAGATTGAAAAAATGCGCTCGCTTTCTCTGGAAAAAACAGAGCGTCAAAAAGCGGCTCATGAATAATGTGCACAAGGGAAGATCGGCGCGTTTACGCCTCTTCCCTATACGCACGTATCAATTATCCGGCTTTTCCTTTATAATAAAATGAATGAAAAAGGATGGAACGTAATGAAGCGTAAGATTGCCAAAGGACTGATGGCGGCGTCCGTTCTGATCTGCTGTCTGTTTTTGGTGAAAGAAGTGTTTGCCGGGCGTTTTTTTCCGCTGTGCGAAACAGAAGCGGAATCGGCAAGCATACCGCCGCGTGCCGTCAACAGCCTGTCGGTTTCATCGGAACAGACGGATGTAAAAATCATCGCGGAAGCGCGGAATGATATCGCGGCAAACATGACGGGACCGGCGGGGAAAATGTTTGTCCAAAGCAGGGGAAAGACCCTCAATCTCAAAGCGAAGGAGAAAGGGTTCCAATTTCTGAATCTCTTTCAGCGCCCTCTGCTGATTGTCCGCATTCCGTATGATTATCATCGGGACATCACCGTCCATACATCAAGCGGCAGCATTGCCGTCGACGGAAACAAGGGGCTGTCTCTTGCGCACCTCGGCGTCCGTTCTGTAAGCGGGAACATGTCGCTGAAGCACGTGAAGACGGATGTGTTTGAAGCGAAGGGGCTGTCGGGCAATCTCACAGCAGCAGGCCTTGCGGCAAAAACGGGGGCTGTCCGTTTATCCTCGGGACATGTCGGGCTTCAACATGTGGCGGGCGCCCTTGACGTGCGGGTCGCTTCTGGCAGTGTCGATGCCTCGCTTGAGACGGCGGATGCTCCCGTATCCGTCAGGCTTGCGAGCGGCAGCGCAGCGATCAGCCTGCCGAAAGACGGAAGTTTTACGGTGAACGCCGAGACGGCAAGCGGAAGGATTCGGCCGTCTTATTCCTTTGAGAAAACGAGTAAGGAAGGCGGGGCATTTACCGGCATGAAAGGCAGCGGCGCCAGGCCGATTGATATAAAAGTGACGAGCGGCAATATTGCACTGCAATAGTCAAGGAAAGGAGGGGCAAGCAGCTGATGGCAAAAAAACAGATTCTCGGACTTATCATCGCCTTATTAGGCGTCAGCATGTTTTTGCGTATTATCGGCATCGGCGACTTCTTGTTTTGGCCGCTCTTTTTTCTGATCACAGGTTATATTTTTAATAAATATTCCCGCGGCTGGCTCGGCTCCGTCCTGTATATCTTCGCCGCTTTTTTATTTTTGAGGAACCTGTTCAGCGCCACCTTTAACCTGTTCGGCTATGCCTTCGCCGCCTTTCTCATATACGCGGGCTACAGGCTCCTGAAAGGAAAGCGCGTGCATGAACATAAAGAGAAGAAAATCAATCTTGAAAAAGAAGAGCAGCCAAAGCCTTCCGCCCAGACGGAAAGCAGACAGCCGGACCTCCGCAGCTTTTTTATCGGCGAGCTCCGGATGATGAAGGACCCGTTTGAGCTGAATGATTTAAATGTTTCCGGATTCATCGGCGATGTGAAAATTGATTTGTCAAAAGCGATGATTCCCGAAGGAGAAAGCACGATGACCATCAGCGGTGTCATCGGCAATGTCGATGTGTACGTCCCGCCGGATATCGAAGTGTCCGTCAGTTCATCGGCTTTTATCGGCGAAATGAACCTGCTCGGCTCTAAGAAAAGCGGCATGAGCCCGAATCTGTATAAAGTATCGTCTGAGTACGGCGACTCGCCGCGGCGGATTAAAATTTCAATTTCGTTATTCATCGGCGATGTGGATGTGAAGTATTTATGAGGAAAAAATTACTCGCCAATATTCAGTGGCGCGCCATGCGGATGACCGCGGGACTCAGTCTGCTCCTTTGCGCGGTGTTTATTACGCTGATGCTGCTGTATTACGGGCTTGACCCAATGCTGTTGTTTTCTTCCGGCTGGTTCGGTATTCCGTTTGTGGTGATCCTGCTTCTGGCGTCTCTTTCGGCGGGATTGATTTCCGGTTATGTATACGGCGGCCGCCTGAAAACAAGGATGGATACACTGATTGAAGCGGTTTTGAAATTTGAAAACGGCAATTTTGCTTATCGGGTGCCGCCGCTCGGCGATGATGAAATCGGTCTGGCGGCAGATCAGCTCAACGAAATGGCCAAGCGGGTCGAGCTTCAGGTCACATCGCTGCAAAAGCTCTCCAACGAACGTGCGGAATGGCAGGATCAAATGAAAAAATCGGTCATCACTGAAGAACGCCAGCGGCTGGCGCGCGATCTGCACGATGCCGTCAGCCAGCAGCTCTTTGCCATTTCTATGATGACATCCGCCGTCTTAGAGCAGGTGAAAGATGCGGATGACAAAATCGTCAAACGGATTCGCATGGTTGAACATATGGCGGGGGAAGCGCAAAACGAGATGAGAGCGCTGCTATTGCATTTGCGGCCCGTCACTTTAGAAGGAAAAGGCTTAAAAGAAGGGCTGATTGAGCTGTTAAAAGAGTTCAAAGCGAAGCAGCCGCTGGATATTGAGTGGGACATCAGCGATACGGGTGTGTCAAAAGGCGTTGAAGACCATCTGTTCCGCATCGTGCAGGAGGCGCTTTCCAACGTTTTCAGACATTCAAAGGCGACCAAGGTCACCGTCAGGCTCGGCGCGAAACATCAAAAACTTCAGCTTAAAGTCATTGATAACGGGGCGGGTTTTACGATGGATCAAGTCAAAGCATCCTCATACGGCCTGCATTCCATCAAGGAAAGAGCGAGTGAAATCGGCGGCATAGCGGAAATTATCTCCGTAAAGGGAAAAGGCACGCAGATCGACGTGAAAGTCCCGATTTATCAGAAAACAAAAGGAGAGAACGACAGTGATTCGAGTGTTACTGATTGATGATCATGAAATGGTCAGGATGGGTCTGGCCGCATTTTTAGAAGCACAGCCGGACATTGAAGTCGCCGGTGAAGCATCAGACGGGCAGCAGGGCGTCGATCTGGCCGCAAAGCTTTTGCCGGATGTGATTTTAATGGACCTCGTCATGGACGGCATGGACGGTATCGAAGCGACAAAACAGATCTGCGCGACACTCAATGACCCGAAAATCATCGTGCTGACGAGCTTTATTGATGACGACAAAGTGTATCCGGTGATCGAAGCGGGAGCGCTCAGCTATTTGCTGAAAACGTCCAAGGCGGCAGAAATAGCCGAAGCCATCAGAGCGGCTGCCAAGGGCGAACCGAAGCTTGAATCGAAGGTGGCGGGAAAAGTGCTGTCAAGGCTGCGCCATTCAGAGAATCAGCTTCCGCATGAAACGCTGACAAAAAGAGAACTGGAAATCCTCTGTCTCGTCGCGGAAGGCAAGACGAATAAAGAGATTGGTGAAGAGCTGTTCATTACGATTAAAACGGTGAAAACCCACATTACGAATATATTGTCAAAGCTTGATGTCAGTGACCGCACGCAGGCAGCCGTATATGCCCACCGCAATCATCTCGTGACATAAGAAAAGGAGAGCGGTGCCAGCACACTCTCCCGAGGAACGGGGTCATTGGGACATTCCCTTTGTTCCGAAATCCCTGATGGCGACTTTGACTTTGTATTCAATATCCGATTCACTGAAGTGATGATCCCAGTCAGAGGATATCTTTTTCCATTTATCGGGATAATGAATCCGGACTTGATCGCCTAACCCGGTAATATCCACTTTCAACTCATGCTGCATGTAATCAATGAATGCCATGACATCTGAATGAATGCTGCGTTTTACCGCGTTTTTGATTTCATTTATATAGGACTCCTTGAAGGAATCTTCTTTCGGGTTCCAATCCTCAGATAGACGGCCTTCAACAAACCGGGTAACGATAAACTTGAATTTTCCGTTTTTATATTGTGTTTTTACATCATATTTGCTGGAAAATACCTCGAAAGACAAATAATAATTGTCATGCTTTGCAAACGTAACGCCTCCCTTTACCGTGCCTGTGAACAGGTTCATATTCTGGACTTGTAAAGGAGTTAGATTCGCATACCAGAATTTATTTTTAATAATGGTAGCGCCCCAGATTTCCAGTCTGCTGCCCACTTGGCGAACTTGAGGAAGGGCAAAGGTCTCGCCCTTGGCGATTCTCTCGGATATTTCCCCCAATGTCACGGGCTCCATCATCCGGATGGTGACCGCATTATTCTCCGTTAAGTCATAGATCGTATTTGACGCAGGCTCTCCCTGGTCACTGATTTTGAAAATATCTTTCGTTTTATCCGGCACCGTCATCACATTGCAGCTTCTTCTCGTACCGTTGTCCCTGATAAATTGGTTCATCAATGCGTCAAGCGGGATGTCGTCCTTTAACAGCGCCTCGGAAAACAGCATGATACGCAAGTGCTGGGAGAAAGCGGGGTGATTTTTTAATGATGCCGTTCGTAAGGCTTGATGGACGGTTTCTCCGGAAGTGGAAGTCACCTTTGTTGTGTCGCTCCCTGACGACGACTGCTGGGAACTTGCTTTTTGCGGAACCAGAATCTGCTGCGTCACTTCCACGTTTTCTTCCTCAGGTTTATCGAGCCCGACGCCGATAACGAGACTCAAATCTTCTATATTGCGGCTGTCCCAGCATCCGGCTAAAAGCAATGTGCAAAGAATGATTACGATATATTTCTTCATTGCGCTTTTTTCACCTTCCTTTTCACAGCGACGACTGCAAACATCAGTAAAGGCAGCAAAAAGAAAACCAAGAAGATATAGCCTAGAATATCACTGAACAGCATCAGCTTGTTAGCGTCTTTGGGCATCAATGATCCGAAGAATGTCGCAATGCCTACGAAAATGATGCCCTTTTTGTGCTTCAGCCCGAAAATTTTATTAAGACCCGATGTCGCGAAATATCCGTACGATACATAGGTGGCGAAAAATTGGATAATCCAGACGGCAAGCAAAAAAGACTCGAATCTTTCGATAAAAAGCCCTTTGATTTCAAATGATTGAAAAAGCGCAATCGTAGGCCAGATCATTGTTTTGACATCCTGGGTGGTTAAGGCGCCGACGACGAGCACGTAGGTAATGATGTATAAAATAATCGGGATGCCAAAGCCCATGGCCGACATACGGAACGTGTGCTTTTTATTTTTGATGTGCTCAGGGAGAAACAGCATAATCTCAATTCCTAAGAATGAAACAGAAACGACGGTCAAGGAAGCCATAACGGGAGAAAACCCCTGTCCGAGCACCGGCCGCAGGTTGTCCAGATCAAATATTTTAAAGCTGAAAGAAAACACCACCAGCAAAATAATGATCGTAATCGTTAAATAGAAAGGAAAGAGCCTGCCGAGATCGCTCATGCCGCCGATAATTAAATAAACGGAACAGGCGATAAAGATAAACAGCGTGACCGGCACGGGCGTTCTTTCCAATAAAAAGAACTTGACCATTTCCGCCATCGCCCGGGCTTCGAAGCTGGCGACTCCTATAAAATAGAGACAGATCATAAGATTGATGATATTTCCCGCCCATTTGCCGAGTCCTTCATTCATATAATCAAATAATGATCCGTACTGATGCTTTTTCATAATGAGCGTATTGAGATAAATCAAAAAGATAAAGATGACGCCTTCCAGACATAACGCGATCCAGCCGTCCGGCGAATTTGCCCTTGCTGACAGCGCACGCGGCATGGTGAGGAGTCCCGCGCCGAGCATCGTGTTTGAAATCAATGCTGTCCCTTGATAGCTTGTAAGCTTATTGTGAGTTGTTTTCTGGCTCATTTATGTTTTTCGCCTCTTTTGGTTGATTTTTAATAGGGAGACGGAGAATAGAGTCGTTTGCGTTTTTTAAGCTGAAAAATCCATTCGGCGAGAAATACGGAGAACCGAAGCTTCGCTGTCTCGATAAATGAGTGTAGATCGCCAGCATAAATAAAATCATACCGTACAGCCCGAAAGCTGCCGCGGTAAACATCGAAATGAAACGGAGCACACGGAACGACAGACCCATCCCGTACTGCGGCACTGTAAATGAAGCGAGCGCGACAATGCTGACCACGATGACCATGATGGAGCTGACAATATTAGCTTCAACGGCCGCCTGGCCGATGACGACTCCGCCCACCAATCCGATTGTCTGGCCGAGCGGGCTGGGAAGCCTCAAGCCCGCTTCTCTCAGCAGCTCTATCGTAATTTCCATTACCATCGCTTCAATGATAGGCGGGAAGGGAACGTTTTCTCTGTTCGCCGCGATGGTGACTGCGAGCGTCGTCGGCAGCAGCCCTTGGTGAAACGAAACGAGGGCGATATAAATGGACGAAAAAAACAGCGTGATAAAAATAGACGTAAACCGCAGCGCCCGGATAAGCGAGGCGGAAATCCACCGTTCATAATAATCATCGGGAGACTGCATTAAAATTCCTAAAGAAGCCGGAACCACCAGCGCAAACGGCGAGTTGTCGACAAGGATGGCGACGCGGCCGTTGAACAAGGCGGAAGAGACTTTATCAGGCCGTTCCGTATTTTGTATTTGCGGAAAGGGCGAATACTTATTATCCTCAATAAGTTCCTCAAGCGTTCCGGAATCCTGGATGTCGTCCATCTTCACTTCGCTGAGTCGCTTTACAACATCGCTGACGACAGACGGGTCCGCCTTATCATCTATGTACATGACCGTGGCGTATTTTAACTTGTTTTCTCCGATCGGAACCTTTTTCGTTTTCAGCTTCGGATGGTTTGTGCGCTGCCTGATCATGGCGACGTTTGTATCAGAATCTTCTATGAAGGCGGTTTTCGGACCTCTTACGACCTTTTCGGATGTGGGTTCATTCACGCTTCTTTTTTCTCTTTTTCCCGTGGACAAAATGTATACGCTGTCAAGTCCGTTAATAAACACGGCGCATTTTCCCCGCAGAATGGAGATGACGGCTTCCTTCGACGTAAAGACGGGACGGGCGTCGATTTTATCAAGACGTTTCGCCACCGTATCCAGCGTCAGAGTGTCTTCCTCCCGAAGCAGCGTTTCAATCGCTTCTTTTATTTTGTCTTCGTCGTTCATTTCACTCAGATACATATAATAAAAAACAAGCCCGTTCGGAAGCATCTTTTTATTTTGAACCAGGTCATCATTCTGCTCTACGTGGGGAAGCACCAGTGCCAGATTAACGTGTATGTATTCCTTGAATTCCGATTGCGCCATCGACAGTCACCCGCCTTCCAATCCTTAATTGAGGTTATCTTTTCCTGTTAAAAAAATGATATACTATGATAAAGTATTTAATGGTACAAGTTTTTTTATGAAAGCGGAGGAGAGATGTGGCACAAGTCAGACTGGCAGGAAATGCCGAAGAAATTGAACAGCTCATCAAATCATTTGAAGCGCATTACGAAGTGGCTTACACGTCGAAAGAATACCGTAAAACAAATCCGAAGTATAAATACTCAAAGGATTCGCGCGTCTATCTTGAGCTGAAATTAAAAACGGCCAAGGCCGAAAAATAAAAAGGGTTTCATCTGTTACTGGCGAATAATACTCAGGGTGAAGCAACTGTTATGGAGGGATACATAAATGGACTACAGAATTGAAAAAGACACCATGGGAGAAGTTAAAGTTCCGGCAGATAAATTTTGGGGCGCTCAGACACAGCGCAGCAAAGAGAACTTCAAAATCGGTTCAGAAAAAATGCCTCAGCGTGTTGTGAAGGCGTTTGCAATATTGAAAAGAAGCACAGCGATCGCGAACGAACGCCTCGGCAACTTAGAGTCTGAAAAAGCACAGGCGATTGCCGCTGTATGTGACGATGTTTTAAACGGCAAATACGACGATAACTTTCCGCTCGTTGTCTGGCAGACGGGAAGCGGCACGCAAAGCAACATGAACATGAATGAAGTGGTGGCCAACCGCGCGACTGCTTTATTGAAAGAAAAAAATTCCGAGCTGAAGATTCATCCGAATGATGACGTTAACCGCAGCCAAAGTTCAAACGATACATTCCCGACGGCGATGCACGTTGCGGCGGTTCTTGCCGTATATGAGCAGCTCGTTCCGGCGCTTGATCAGCTGCGCGCGACGCTTGATGAAAAAGCGAAAGCTTATCAGGATATTGTGAAAATCGGACGCACGCATTTGCAGGACGCCACTCCGCTGACGCTCGGACAGGAAATCAGCGGCTGGGTATACATGCTTGACCGTTCGAAAGAAATGATTCTTGAGTCAACGGAAAAAATCCGCGCGCTTGCCATCGGAGGCACGGCAGTCGGCACGGGAATCAACGCCCATCCGCAGTTCGGTGAATTCGTCGCGGAAGAAATCACAAAAGTAACGGGGCAGACATTCAAGAGTTCGCCTAACAAATTCCATGCGCTGACAAGCCATGATGAAATCACTTACGTTCACGGCGCGTTAAAAGCATTGGCTGCCGACCTGATGAAGATTGCCAACGATGTCAGATGGCTGGCCAGCGGCCCGCGCTGCGGAATCGGCGAAATCGTCATTCCTGAAAATGAGCCGGGAAGCTCTATCATGCCGGGCAAAGTCAACCCGACGCAAAGTGAGGCGCTGACAATGATCGCCGCGCAAGTGATGGGAAATGACGCGACAATCGGATTTGCGGCCAGCCAAGGAAACTTCGAGCTGAATGTCTTCAAACCGGTTATTATTTATAACTTCCTCCAGACCGTGCAGCTGCTCAGTGACGGAATGAATTCCTTCCATGACAAATGCGCTGTCGGTATTGAGCCGAACCAAGAGACGATTCAGGAAAATCTCTCTAACTCATTAATGCTTGTTACGGCGCTTAACCCGCACATCGGTTATGAAAACGCCGCGAAAATCGCCAAGCTTGCCCACAAAGAAGGCCTGACACTGAAAGAAGCGGCATTACAGCTGAACCTTCTGACAGAAGAACAATTTAATGAAATGGTGCGTCCGGAAGATATGGTGCACCCGAAAGCATAAAAAGAAAGAACGGCTGCAGTCATTGCGGCCGTTCTTCTAAATAAACTGCTGTTTCAGTAAAAATCTGAGCTGTTCTGCATCTTCAGCCAGCAGGTCGGATTCCTTCAAATTCAAAATCATTCCTTTGATGATTGCCGGTTTCGGCGACTTTTTCTTCATTTCCGCTTCCAGAATATCCAAGCTCTCGGTGAATTCAGATGCTTGCGCCTTGTCCATCGTGCCGATGCGCGTGCGGAGGGTCTGCAAGATCGATTGACTTAAAGGATCGGGCTGCCCGTTATAAAGGGGCCCAAACAGTGAGCTTGCCTCATCAAGAGAAATAAACGCTTCATCATGTCTGTCCGCCATTCCGTTTACGATGTCATCAATTCTGTGAATCACGGTATTTGCCAGAAGCGAAGGCTGTACGGACCGGCCGGTCAGAATGAGATATTCAAGATACATCTGACTGATTCCTTCTATTAAAAAACAAAGCTCGGCTGTGTATGGTTCAGCTTTTTCTCCGTAAATAGCAAGAAGACTGTCGATATGAAACTGCAGGATCGACCGGCGGATTCTCTTTCCGCACTGCGCCGCTTCTTCGGTATAAGGAAGTGAACCGTCTTTCATCTGCACGGTAATAAAATCCTGATGGGCGAGAATCGATTCGTAAAACACCGCAAGCTGTTTTTGGTAAGCGGCTCTCGGACTGTCACCCTCCGTTTGGATCGTCGTGATTCGGGTAAACGTTTTATCATAGTAGTAATTCAGCATGGATAGAAGCAGTGCTTCTTTGGAAGGAAAGTAAAGATAAAAAGCGCCTTTTGAGATTTTGCATTCATCGGCGATTTCCTGAACCGATGTAGATTTGTACCCTTTTCGGGCAAACAGTTTTATTGCTGCTTCAATGATCAGCTTTTCTTTTTCCTTCAATGGTTCCACCCTTTCGGAGCCAGGAGGCTGGCTTGTGCTTCTCATGTATGACTATATGGTCATATTGATATTCCGTAAATTTAACCTGATTGTAACTTGTTTTTTTGTTTTGTTTTATTTATATTATAAAGTGAGCTGACCGAATGGTCAAAGTTCTGGCGAAAGGGTGAATCTGAAAATGAAAGAATTAGATGAAATGATCAGCCGCTTGCGAAACAGAGGAATTAAAGTCGAAAAGGTGAAATATCCGAAAAAGACAATTTGTGAAAAGAAATGGGTTCATCAATGCCAAAAACCGCTGAAAACAAACTACAGAGATTTTAACGGCTACTCCTTCACATAAAAAAAAGACTGCAATGAAACACTACAGTCTACTTTGGTATGATAATTCGGTAGATTACACCTGATTGGCCATTTTCAATTGAAATTGATGCTTTATGCAGGGTTAAAATCCGTTTTACGATGCTGAGTCCTATGCCGAACTCGCCTTTCTTCCCTTTATTAAAAGGCTCGTACAAGCTGGATAGCATCTCATCCTCAATCGGAGGCCCGTCATTTTCAACCGTCATGACAATCTGCTGCTGATTTTGGCTGATCCGAATGTGAATCGCCGTTTCTGCATAGCGGATTTGATTTTCGAGAATGTTTTCAAGAAGTTTGCTCCATTGTTCCGGATCACCGGGCATCATTAATGCATCTTCTGTTTCAACGGTCCACGATAATTCCTTCCGGGCCCATTTGAGCCGTTCAATGACTTCTTCCGTGACCTTCACAATGTCAAATGTCTCATGGTGCACCCGCTGCTTCATTAAATAATCAAGCTTCGTTAAATATAATAAATCCTTAATTTTCTTCTCAAGTTTTTCTGCTTCGCCTTCAATGACATCAATTGTGGTTTCCAGATCCCCCTTAGGAAAAATCCCGTCCTTTATTGATTGAGTATAGCCCCTTATCACCATGACAGGCGTTTTTAAATCATGAGAGATATTTTGCAGGAGCGTTCTTTCCGTTTCGTCTTTTTGCACCAGCTTGCTCCGCATGTCTTCAATGGTATGGCCTAATTTTCCGATTTCGTCTTTTCTGTCGACGATGACCGGATCATCCCAATCCTGTTTTGAAATCCGTTTGACATGCTTCTCTAAGGAAACGAGCGGGCGCGAGAGATATTTGGCAAGCCAAATCGCCGGAATCCAGCTTAACAAAATCACGCCGGCAATGATAAAGAGCAGCTGCTTGAACAGGGTGAATGCCAGATCATCACGATAAGAATCAAGGGCGTAAGACAGCATCATCGCATCCTGGCCGTTAATGGTGAGGCCTTTTTTAATGACGAAAAACACTTTTTCCCCGCTGATGTCCGCGCTGTATCGTTTCGTGACGCTGTGCTGACGGCCCGCGAGCTTGTACACCTTATGGATAAAGGAAGAAGAAAAATAGTTCAAGTCTTTGTCACTGGCCGATTCCTCCCGTTCAGGCAGAAGAACGTGCTGAACGGATCGGAAAGTCGTCGGAGCGGTCGCATCCTCGCTGTAATATCCCCGCTCGATCGATCCGGGCAGCCGGTACTCCGTCAGTACATGCTGTTCATTTTCAATGGTCGTATACGTTTCATCCGTGAAAAAATTACGCAGCGTACTTGAGAACAGCACGAGCAGCAGAATCGAAATGGCTAAGAGGATGCCTGAGATGACCACCCATATTTGAAAAGCAAGCGGCTTATTTTTCATGACGTCATCATCCTGTAGCCGAATCCGTAAATGGTCTCAACCTTTAATCCGGGCATTTTTTTCCGCAGCCTCCGCACAAGATCATCGACCACCCGGTCAGTGCCGAAATAATCATGGCCCCATATTTTCAGCAGAATGTCTTCCCTGGAAAAGGGGTGTCCTTTATGGTGAAGAAATAAAAGCAGCAGATCAAATTCCTTAGACGTCAAATTGACCAGGCTGCCGGTTTCATCATAAACCTCTCGGGCATCTTCGATCACATTGTAGGAAGAAACGGTGATGCCGGTTTTTTTTGGAGCGGGCTGTTCTTTATACACGAGCTCGAGCAGCTTCTGGACCCGTATAATAAGCTCTCTCGGCAAAAAAGGCTTGGCGATATAATCATTGCTTCCAAGCTCTAACCCGAGGACTCTGTCAATATCGGCATCCCGCGCGGAAATGAAAATGACCGGCACATCGGGATCTTTTTCTTTTATTTCTTTTATCAATGTATAGCCGTCCGTATCCGGAAGCATGATGTCAAGAATCCACAAGTGGGGAGACGGCTGCATCTGCTTTCTGGCATCTTCGCCTTTTGTGAAAGATGTAATGTTCCAGCCTTCATTCTCTAAATATTTTGTGAGCAGTTCATTCAGGTTATCCTCATCTTCAACTAGATAAATGGTGTATGACAAGGCATTTCACATCCTTTCAACGTCATTATACTAGTTTTAACACACTCAAGCCGCATTTTCATAATTTCACATATTCTTTTCATTTTTATCCCACAATGTTTGTTTATGATGTGTATAAGGGAAGAAAGGAAGAAAAAAAGCGGGGAAGATAACATGTTCAAACACATTTTGTTTTGGAGCTTTGCTTTTCTCCTTATTATTGGGACAATAGAACTTGTACATGCGATGAATATGTAATCGATAGAATGAAAACATGCTGAAGGAGTGTGCGTGAATATGAATGATCATCGAGATGACGGCAGAAGCCGTGATCAGTCAGATCTTTCACATACGGAACAAAACAGAAATGAACAGCAGCAGATCAGCCATCAGGAGCCCGAGCTGCTTGAAGAGCCCGTCTCGAAAGAAGCGGAAAACGAGACGGCGGCCGGTACGGAATTTGAAAAAACGGCTGCCGTGAAAAAAGAAAAAAAACGGAGAGCCGCTTGGCTGAGCCCGGTTTTAGGCGGCATTATCGGCGGCGGCCTCGTGCTTGGCATTGTGCCGAACCTGCCGAGTGAGCAGCATAAGACAGAAGCCGTTTCTGATACGAAACAAGTTCAGTCTTCGAATTTTACGTCAACGCCTTTGAAAAATACCTCAAGCGTAGCGGATATGGTAGAAGATTTGGAGCCCGCGATTGTGGGAGTGTCCAACTACCAAGCTTCGCAAAGCAGCCAGTTCGGACTTGACGGCGGTTCAAGCTCTGAAACGGAAAGCGGCACGGGGTCAGGCGTCATCTTCAAAAAAGACGGCGAAAAAGCGTACATCATTACAAACAACCATGTCGTAGAAGGGGCGAACAAACTGTCGGTCACTCTTTACAATGGGAAATCCGAAACGGCAAAGCTTGTCGGAAAGGATGCCATCAGTGACTTGGCTGTGTTGGAAATCAGCTCGTCCAATGTCAAAAAAGCGGCCAGCTTCGGGGATTCCTCCAAGCTCCGCATTGCCGATAAAGTGATTGCCATCGGCAACCCGCTCGGCCAGCAGTTTTCCGGCACCGTCACACAAGGTGTCATCAGCGGGCTGAACAGAACGGTAGATGCCGATACATCCCAAGGCACGGTGGAAATGAACGTGATTCAGACGGATGCGGCGATTAACCCCGGAAACAGCGGCGGCCCGTTAATCAACTCAAGCGGCCAGGTTATCGGGATCAACAGCATGAAAGTCAGTGAAAACGGCGTGGAGTCACTCGGTTTTGCCATTCCAAGCAATGATGTAGAACCGATAGTCGACCAGCTCCTTGCAAAAGGAAAAGTCGAGCGCCCATTTTTAGGTGTGCAGATGATTGACATGTCGCAAGTGCCGGAAACCTATCAGGAAAACACGCTCGGACTGTTCGGCGACCAGCTGTCTAAGGGTGTTTACGTAAAAGAAGTGCAATCCGGCTCACCGGCTGCGAAAGCGGGCATTAAATCCAATGACGTCATTGTACAATTGAACGGCAAAGATGTCGGCAGCAGCGCCGATATCAGACAGATCCTATATAACCAGCTGAAAATCGGCGATAAAACGACTGTTCAAGTTCTCAGAAACGGAAGCAAAAAGACGCTGAACGTCACATTAACGAAACAAACCGAAAGCGCAAGCTGAACGCATAAAAAAAGCTGAACCTTCAACTGAGGTTCAGCTTTTTTCGTCATTCTCCCAAGTAGGCTGACAGCATCCACACATGCTTGTCCGCTTCTTCAACTAATCCGACAAACAGGTCGGCAGTTGACGGGTCATTTTGTTCCTCGGCGATGCCGATGACAAATTTTGATTCGCGGCTGATTTGTTTATAGTCTTGAACCAGTGATTCCACCATTTCAGCAGCCGTTTTTTCCTGGCCTTCATCCGTAATGGAAGCTTGTTCAAGGTAAGTGTGTAAAGTCGCCGCAGGCTGTCCGCCGATGGCCAGAAGACGCTCTGCGATGGCATCCGCCGTTTCCGCCGCTTCGTTATACAGTTCTTCAAATTTTTCATGAAGCGTAAAGAAATGAGGGCCTTTTACGTACCAATGGAAGCGGTGCAGTTTAGAGTAAAGGATAAACCAGTTTGATAATTGTGTGTTCATTGATTTCTCAACAAGAGTTTCAGTTTTTTTCGCGTTTTGTGTATTCATATTCATCGTCCTCCCTGTGATCTGTTAATTTAATTATATCACGTATCAAATAAAAATCAATACTAAATTATAATTATTATAATTTAGGTTCAGGTGAACAGCTTTTTCTTTATAATCGATTCCCAGGCGGACCACGGAAAGAGTGAGCGGAAAGCCAATGTCAGCTTAACGCCCCTGCCGATGGGATACCGCAGTTTCTTCAGCCGTTTCCTTTGTGCCAATTGATAAATCAGCTCCGCTACGTCATCAGGATCGCCGCTTTTGGATGCGTTGGCTTTGAAGTAAACTTCGATTTGCTGATAATAGCGGTAATAGGGCGAATCTTTGCCGGGTGCCGTAAGATGATTGGAGAGAGACGTTTCCCATATAGACGTTTTATAGGAGCCCGGTTCTATTAAAGCGGCATCAATTCCTAAAGGCAGCAGTTCGAGGCGCAGGCTCTCTGTAAACCCTTCAACCGCGAATTTGGAAGAGACATACGGAGATAGAGCCGGGAAACTGGTCAGTCCGCTGATACTGCTGATATTGAAGATTTTCGCCCCGCCATGTTTTCGCATATAAGGCAGCACGGTTTTTGTGACGTGAATCAGACCGAATACATTCGTTTCATACTGCTGTCTGTAATGTTCCATCAGCACATCTTCAATAAATCCCCCGTACGCAGTGCCGGCGTTATTGACGAGCAGGTCAATCGATCCGAAACCGCTGATGATGTTCCCGAAGTCAGACACCGACTGCTCATTTGTCACATCTAAAGAAACGACCGTAATATGTTCGGATGCACCCGCTTGAGCGGCGGCTTCTTTCAGTATTTCAGCTTTCTCCGGCTGTCTGGCTGTTGCGATGACGTGATAAGACCGGGCGAGCTTCAGCGCTGTCAGCAGCCCGAATCCGCTCGTCGCGCCGGTTACAATGGCAATTTTTCTGTTCATCTTATAATCCTCCCCGTTTGTTCTTATCTCATAGTGTATATCATCTCGCGGAAAGAAGGAGAAATCGTTCGGAAATATGTCAGAATTGTTTTATAATGGAGTCAGCTTCGGATAGAAAGGGGTAAAGAAAAGATGGCATTAGAGGGATTGAAGGAAACATGGGATTTAAACTCCATTTTTGAGGGCGGGAGCCGGTCGGAAGAGTTTCAGAAATACATACAAGAGCTCAAAAAGCATCTAAGCGCTTTTCAACATGCGGTTGAAACATTTACAGTTCCGACGCATGCGGATGAAAGCCGGGAGCTGATCAATCTGATTGATAGGTTTGAACGGTCAGCGATCATGATCAGGCAGGCGGGAGCGTTCGTCGGCTGTCTTCAGGCTCAGAACACTCATGATCAGAAAGCGAATGAATGGAGGGCGCGGATCAATCAGCTGAGCAGTGATTTTAAATCCGCTCTGGTCACCCTTGACGATACACTTGCCCGGATTGACGAGCGGGTCTGGGAGGAGCTGCTGCAAAAACCGGAACTTCAGGATCTCACATATGTTTTAAATGAAAGAAGAGACCGGGTCAAAGAGAAGCTCAGCGCTTCAGAAGAAAGGCTGATTGAAGGTCTGGCCGTTGACGGCTATCACGCATGGGGCGACTTGTATAATGCGGCTGTCGGCAGAATGAAGATTCCATTTGAGGATAAAGAGCTGTCGGTCGGTCAAGCGGAAAATATGATGGCGCACCCGGATCGCCGCATCAGACATCAAGTGTTCAAAGAGCTTAATGAAGCGTGGAAAGGAGAAGAGGAGCTTTTCGGCAGCACGCTGAATCATCTGGCCGGCTTCCGCACGGAAATCTATAAAGCGCGGGGCTGGAAAAGCGCTTTGGAAGAGCCGCTTGCGATCAACCGGATGAAAAAAGAAACGCTGGATGTCATGTGGCAGGTCATTACCGATCATAAAAAGCCTTTTGCTGAATACCTGAATCGAAAGGCATCTCTTTTAGGGCTTGAGCGGCTGAACTGGTATGATGTGGACGCACCGATCGGCGAGGCTCCGAAAGAATACACATATGATGAAGCGGCTAATCTGATCGTCAGCCAATTTTCGACGTTTGGCAAAAAGCTGTCCGCATTTACGGAAAAAGCGTTCCGTGATCGGTGGATAGAAGCGGAAGACCGCAGCGGAAAACGGGTCGGCGGTTTCTGCACCAGTTTTCCCGACAGCGGAGAATCCCGGATTTTTATGACGTTTTCCGGAAGCGCTTCGAATGTATCGACGCTGGCGCATGAGCTCGGTCACGCGTTCCATCAGGAGGCCATGCTTCAAGTGCGGCAGCTGAACAGAGCCTACGCCATGAATGTGGCTGAAACAGCCTCGACCTTTGCGGAAATGATCGTCGCCGACGCCGCTTTGAAACAAGCGGCGACAAAGGATGAAAAGCTGTTCTTGCTTGAAGATAAAATTCAAAGAAGCGTAGCCATGTTTATGAATATTCATGCGAGATTTTTATTTGAAACGCGTTTTTATGAAGAGCGGAAGCAGGGCGTCGTTCCGGCTGAGAAACTGAATGAACTGATGGAAGCGGCGCAGAAAGAAGCATTTTGCGATTCATTAGGGGAATACCACCCTCATTTCTGGGCGTCAAAACTGCATTTTCATATTACGGGAGTGCCGTTTTACAACTTTCCGTATACGTTCGGTTATTTATTTTCGCTTGGAATATATGCAAGAGCTCTTCGGGAAAAAGCGGATTTTGAAGAAAAATATATCGCGCTTTTGTGTGACACGGCTTCGATGACCGTTGAGGATTTGGCGATGAAGCACCTTGGAGCGGATCTGACGGAACGGTCGTTTTGGGAAGACGCGGTCCGCCTTGCCGTACAGGATGTGCAGGAATTTTTAGAGCTGACTGAATGATAATCTTGAGATGAACCGGCCGGAGTGTTACCGCTCCGGTTCTTTTTTGTTTAATGAATGACAGCCGCCTCCCTTGGAAATACCTAAAAACGATCGGAATGGAATGGGAGTGAATCGCATGAAATGGTTCAGGACGGCGGGCGTTTTATGTCTTACGCTGATGCTGATTGCCGGCTGCCGATTGAATGAAGAAAAACGGGAAGCGGAACAAGACAGCACACCCGTGTCATCCGCGAAGCCGGTTCCTTACAGCAGCTTTGCCCTTCGCGTCAGCTACGGAGCCGGGGAGCATAACCGCTATGAAGGTTTGTATGAGAGAAAAGGCGGTCATGAAAAGGCGGACATTCGGGACAAGCTCTCAGGGGTTCACAGAGAGGGCGAGGAAGCGCTTGATGAAATGAAGATGATCCTCGGAGAACTTGCCGTAAACAGCCGGATGCAGGAAAGCGAGGTCGTCCGGCAGGTGCTCTCGGCTTTTAATTTGGACAGCCGCTATGACCATTTTTATCTGAAACTGAAAAAGAACGATGGAGAAATGACGGAAATAAAAAAATAACCGCCGTCCACTGCTTTTTTGCCCAAAACTAATTGATAATGATATTCAGAGTCATTAATTTCTGTTACAATATAATCATGATCTCACGTTGAATGTTTAGGCAATTTGTTTATATACATAGTGTTGGGAAACTCAAAAAAGGAGCGGTTAGCGGTATGAGTGCAATTTCTACAGAGACGCTGAGCTTAGGGTACGGAGAAACTGTTATCATTGACGAATTGGATGTCGCGATTCCAAAAGGCGAAATAACTGTATTGATCGGAAGCAACGGCTGCGGAAAATCGACGCTTTTACGTTCATTGGCCCGGCTGATGAAACCGAGGGGCGGTTCTGTGCTTTTAGAAGGAAAAGCCATCGCTAAGCTTCCGACGAAGGAAGTGGCAAGAGAGCTCGCTATTTTGCCGCAGAGTCCGTCAGCTCCCGAAGGCCTGACGGTGCATCAGCTTGTGAAGCAGGGAAGATACCCTTATCAAAGCTGGCTGAAGCAATGGTCCAAAGAGGACGAAGACGCAGTGGCAAACGCGCTTAAAGCGACGAAGCTTGAGGAAATGGCCGACCGTCCGGTGGATTCCTTGTCAGGCGGACAGCGCCAGCGCGCATGGATTGCGATGACACTCGCTCAGGATACGGATATCATTCTGCTTGACGAGCCGACAACTTATCTCGACATGACGCATCAAATTGAAATTCTTGATTTGCTGTTTGAATTAAATGAAAAAGAAAAACGCACAATCGTCATGGTGCTGCACGACCTCAATCTGGCATGCCGTTATGCCCATTATCTGGTCGCCATTAAGGATAAACAGATTTACGCAGAGGGCCGCCCCGAAGAAGTCATCACTTGCGAGCTTGTACAGCAGGTTTTTGCGATGAACTGCCAGGTAACGCAAGACCCGCTGTTCGGCACGCCGCTTTGCATTCCGCACGGACGCGGCAGATGTATCGTGCAGGAAGCGGCCCTCACCGCCCGATTGTCATAATCATGAAAAAGGGAAGGGAACGGTATGGAAGAGAAACTGCAGCAGCAGCTGGACGGCCTGCTTGAGAAATACACGGAACTATTGCTTGGCGAAACAAACCCGGATGTAAAGGAAGAAGTCAGGCAGTGGATTTTGTATACACATATCGCAAAAAGCATGCCTCCGCTCGTCAAACATTGGAATCAATCCTACCCGGACGCCAAAGAGGGCATCAAAGCTGCGATACAGCATATTAAACAGCTCAATGAAGCACACAGAAAAAAACAATAAAAAAGCTTTCGGCATCAAAGAGAGGTGCCGGAAGCTTTTTTTGCTGAAAAGGAATCAATAAAGGCTTCGTTCAATTCATAGGCTAAGAACTTTAATGTAACTAATGCACCCGTTTGTTTACGTATATGTCTTCCGCTTGCTGAACCAAGAAAAAAGGACCGCCGCAGAAATCCCTTCCTCTCTTTCCTATATATCACATTTCCTTTCGGCTATGTAATAACTCTTCAAATGCTTTTATATTTGTATCAAAATTGGGCACTGTTTGAGATTCCTCGGCACATTTGACTTGTGCTACAACCAAATCATGAAAAGGTGTTGAAATGCCAGTACCTTCTGCCATTTTGGGAATAACTCCATTAATATAATCAATTTCAGTTTTGCGTTTTTTCTCAAGATCCTGGAGCATACTTGCTCTCAGCAGCCTAGATGGTTCCATGGTTGACCTAAATGTTTGGATCCGTGCAGGAATATCATTTTCACTTCTTAATCCCAAAGATTCTAAATCAAGGCCGCCCATTTTCGCAAATTTGACACCATTGGCGTGTCCAACCTTAATCGTCTCATCTGCGATATGGACTGCGCTAACAATGCCGATTTCATGGTCAAGAATGTCTCCGTATTCTCCGTTTAATGCTGCCGATAAACCACTGAATGCATTATTGATAAGTAATTTTGACCACTTCGTTCCAACTAAATTATCGGAAATATGTGTTCCGCCGATAAGGTCTAAAACCGATTTAATACGCAGGATTCTTTCTGTTGTTTCACCATGTAATTCTCCAATTTGAAAAGCGTACTCTTTAAATTGAGTATACTCAGTTGTAAGTCTGGATACGCCCGGCTCAATAAACGTAGCACCAAATTCAACAGAACCTGCAATAACACGTTCATCACCAACGATCGAAGCAACTTTCTGTTCAGGTATACCGTTTTGCAAGGAACATACTACACTGTCATCCTTTAAAAAAGGCAGCAACTCTTTAAGAATGGAGTCATTATATAATTGTTTCGTCAGAAGTAATATTAAATCATACTTGCCTGACTTGTCTTCAGGGGTAATGGCTTTCACTTTTGCTTGAAATTCCGTTGTACCAACTACTTTAGCACCTATTTGATTTAGAGTATCTACATGTTCTTTGTACGAATCAATCAATTCGACATCCATTCCGCCAGCAGACAGATATGCTCCAACTATGGTTCCTAAAGAACCTGCTCCTAAAACTGCAATTCTCATTGTCAACGCTCCTTATTTTTCCTCTAAGTAGTTATAAACCGGCTGTGCTGCATTTAAGGTTAAATCTGTAAGGATATGAGATGCTGAAACGACTTCTAATACAGGCAAATCTGCAAGAGGTGCCAGAGCATGTTCAAATAATTGAAGCCGCGCCGGTCCAGTCCAGGCACCTTTAACTTCTATATTCGTTATTTGCGTTCGCACCAAATCACAAACCCTTAAATCACCATTGTAATCAGTAGCAATCTTAACCATAAAATTAGGTCGGCAAATTTCCCTTTTCGCTTTTTCCTTGTCCATTTCGAAATGTTTATATCCCATAGTCGCAGTTGCCACACGAAGACTGCCATAATCCAATGTGCCGACAAGAGTATCAGAGTCTATATACAGCTTAGGGGCACCCAATTTCTTTGGATATGCAGTAAGTTCCCGTCCGCTTGCAATAGCCGGGAAATTGTCAACATACATAGAATGTACATAATCTCCTTCTTCACCATTAAAGCTGACAGGGATGACTTGTCCTGCCTCTGTATAGGCGCCAAGTCCGGAAACATCGGGCATCCACATCACTTCGAATTTCACTAAAGGTTCAGTAATTTCAAGAGGTTCTGGCACTGCCGCACGTAAAGCTTTTTCATTCGTTCGGTAAATAATATTAAGATATTCCCGGTTAACAAATTTATAGGTTGGCACGGGGTAAGCAGGTGATGTTAAAGGTGTGTTTAAATTTTTCACAATGTTATTCACATCAATTTTCATAGTATGAGACCCCTTTCTTTTTCTTTTTTATGTTTTTTCAATTTAACTATGCTATTATCTTACATTCGCATTTACATTTAATCCAATACATAATAAGGTATATATATATTTATTGAAATAAATGAGGGGGTGCAGACAGATGGAATTGCTGCAGCTAAAATACTTTCAGACAGTTGCCTATACTGAACATATTTCTAAAGCGGCAGAACAATTAAAGATTGCCCAGCCTTCTTTAAGTCTCACTATAAAAAGACTTGAGAATGAACTGGGAACAACCTTGTTTGAGAGAAATGGCAGAAATATTAAGCTGAGTTCAGCAGGGAAAATTCTTTTAAAACATGTAAACAGGATTTTTACTGAGATTGAAAATGCACAAACGGAAATTCAATTGGAGGAACATCAAATGTCTGACACCATCAGAATATCTATTTCCAATCCAAGATTCCTTGCAGGACTGATGAGTGAATATATCAACCGCTCCCCTCAATCAAAAATTCTTCAAGCAATCGGAGTTAAAAGCGAGATCATAACAAGTTTAAAAAAAGGGGACATTGATTTAGGAATAACAGGTCATCCGATTCAGGATGAAGAGATAGAGAGTTGTGTGCTGGTAAATGAAGATATTGTTCTGGCTTTGCCCTCAAACCACCGATTTACGGGTAAAACAGAAATTTCTTTACGCCTTGTCGCCAATGAACCATTTATTACCCTTGCTAATAATGAAGAGTATAGCGGTTTTACAGCCTCGCTTTGTGAGAAAGCTGGTTTCACCCCAAATATTGCGTTTGAGGCAGATTCTCATTTACTGGTCGAGATTTTAAAGCTGGATCAAGGTGTGGCGTTGCTTCCCATTTCAGTTTGCAGAACATTGGGGCTGAATTTTATAAAAGTGACTGATCACTCTGCTTCATATCCAGTCGGCTTATCTTGGATGAGACATAAGCTGTTATCTTCTTCGGTAAGAAATTTTCGTGACTTTATTATGTCGTACTATAAAGATAACTATGAAATGTTTAAAGTTTATTAAAGGATTTCATCATTACTTTTTTGAATTTTTCCCCACATTTCCCGTTTCACTTGTTGCGGGATGGGTACTTGCGATTGTTGTTTTCTTAATTTTAAAGTTTTCGAACGGAAGCCCTTGGTGTTATACAACGTTGCTTTTTGCAATGCCGGCTTCCTTTGACACGCTGTTAAAAATTAATGTTTTTTAGTTGGTTTTAAAAGCCTACTATTATCGTTTTGCTATACGGATCTCGTGAATTTTTTCAATTGTTCTTTTCGATCATAATTAGATATTTACTGAGCGTAAAACATTGGAACGAATCCTGTCCGGGCACCAAAGAGGGCATCAAAGTTGCGATGCGATACAGCACATTAAACAGCTCAATGAAGCTCACAGAAAAAAACAATAAAAAGCTTCCGGCATCAAAGAGAGGTGCCGGAAGCTTTTTTTACTGAAAAGGAATCAATAAAGGCCCGTAATGCACTGCTCATATATGAATCCTTCCGCGTGACGAATTCCGTTTTCATCATGCTGAAAGATTCGGGAATGGTCCATATCTGAACCGCGCCCAGTGCGGCGTGCTGTGCGATCACGCTTCTCGGAAGCAGTGTAATGCCGAGTCCCGCCGTCACTCCGCCGATAATCGCTTCAAGTGTGCCGAATTCCATCATGACCGGATGCGCCGTGCCTATGGAATGAAGCCACCGCTCTAATGTGTCACGGTATGTGCAGCCCGTGCTGTACACAAGAAGCGGCTTTTTCACCGCTTCTTCTATAGCAGTGACGGCAGCGGGAGTCACGACAACGGCTTCTTCTTCAAAGGCCGGGATGGAGTGCAAATCCGGATGATTAAAGTGACAGCCGATAAATGCACCGTCCAATTCATAGCGAAGAACTTTATCAGTTACATATTGTGTATGTCCTGTCGTAAGGGACAGCTCCACATCAGGATACCGCTCATAATAAGATGCCAAAAGCTTCGGCAGCCTGACGGCGGCTGTTGTCTGGGTCGAGCCGATCATGAGCGGTCCGCTCGGCTTGTCCGTTGAAGCGAGCGCCATTTTGGCTTCTTCAATCAGACCGACAACCTGATCCGCATATTGGAGGAGCACCGTGCCGCTTGAGGATAGGGTCATCCCGCGGTTATGGCGGAAAAACAACTCGGTTTTCAGATCTTCTTCCAGCTGGCGGATTCTGGCCGTCACATTTGACTGCACATAGCCGAGACGCGCAGCCGCCTTTGTAATCGAACCTTCACGGGCCACCATCTGAAAAATCCGCAAATCTCCGCTCTCCATTGTCATCTCTCCCTCTTTGCTATCACTTTTTGTGATGTGAAACATCTCTAACAATCATTATACGGAAATTCAGATCTCCATTACAATAAACATATCAGCTGATGAACATAGATCGTAAGAGGAGAGGGAGCAATGAATTTACAACATAAAACGGCACTGGTCACAGGTGGCGGTACAGGAATCGGAAGAGCAGCGTGCCTTGCCTTGGCAAAACGGGGAGCGGCTGTCGTCATTAACTATTCACATTCAAAAACGGAAGCGGAACAAACGGCTGAATTCATAACAAAGGCAGGCGGACGCGCGATGACCATTCAAGCGGACGTTTCTATAGACAAACAGGCGAGAGACATGGTGAACGAAGCGGCCGGCTGCTTCGGAAGTCTTGATTTACTCGTAAATAATGCGAGCATCACCAGACATATTCCGCTTCATGATTTGGAATCTGCAACGAAAGAAGTATGGGATGAATTATTTGCTGTCAACGTAAGCGGGATGTTTCATTGCGCAAGAGCGGCAGCGCCTCATATGAAAAAACAAAAGTCAGGCGCTATTGTGAATGTCGGGAGCATCGCCGGTCTGACGGGAGCGGGTTCTTCCCTTCCGTATGCCGTTTCCAAAGCGGCGGTGCATGGCCTGACAAAATCATTGGCCCATGCGCTGGCGCCGGACATCCGTGTAAGCTGTGTCGCGCCCGGAGCCGTTGCGACAAGATGGTGGATGGGTCGGGAAGAGACGATGTACCGGCTTGCCGGAAGCCTTCCGCTGGAACGGATCGCCGCTCCGGAGGATATCGGAGAACTGATTTGCTCTGTGCTGGAGCAGGAATCACTGACGGGACAAATCATAACAGCCGATTGCGGCCAGACGATGTGACGAAAGGAGAGAGAAATGATGCCGTTTGTACAGATCCATTTACAGAAAGGAAAAAACGGTCCTTGGCTCAAAAAAATGAGCACCGTTATTCACACCGCGATGACGGAGATGATTGATGTTCCGCATGATGACTATTTTCAAGTGGTACATCAGCACGAAAAAGGAGAGTTTTTCTATGATCCGTCATATCTACAAGTCGAGCGGAGCGATGAACTGATGTTTATCCGCTTCACTCTGAAAAACTCCAGAACAACTCATCAGAAACAAGCATTCTATCAGCATTTGGCTGACCGGCTGCACGAAAAACTGGGCGTCAGAAAAGAAGATGTGTTTATCGTCCTTTCAGGCAACGCAGCGGAAGACTGGTCATTCGGAAACGGAGAGGCCCAGATGATATAAAAAAATCCCGCGGCATCCGCGGGATTTTTCTTTGTTAAACGGCTTTCGCCTTTTCTTCTTGTTTGCCTGTCTTTTTGTTTGTCAGTTTAATTGATTTAACAAACAGCGTGAGGATCAATCCGGCAGCGATAAAGGCCAGGCCTGTGAAAAACACGCTGTGAAGCGAGTCCATCAGTGACGTTTTCAAAACCGGCACGATATGGGAAGAAAATGCGACCGGAATCTGCTTAATCGATTCCTGACTGAACAAGGATTGAAGCAGCCCTTCAGGATTCTTGTCAATCATACCTTTAAACTGGGCGGCAAAGGCATTTGCCTGTTTCGGCAGTGAGTCTAAGTAAGGCACCAGTCTGTCGGTTAAAAGGCTTCCTGATCTGGCATTCATGACAGCGCCGAGCACCGTAATGCCGAACGTTCCCCCGATCATCCGGAAAAATTGGCTTGAAGAGGTCACAACACCCAGCTCTTCTTTTGAAAACGTTTCTTGCAGAGCGAGTGTGAGAAGCGGCATGACGAGCCCCATTCCCAGACCGATCACGGCCATATAGCATGTAGCCGCGAGCTTGCTTGTATCCAGCTGCAAAGTCGTTAATAAGAAGAAGCCGACGGCCATGATCAGCATGCCGATCATGATTTGCGGTTTAATACCGATCTTATAAACCAGCTGGCCTCCGATAATACTTGTGATAATCATAGATACCATCATCGGCGTCATAATCGTGCCGGACGCGGTGGCGCTGACTCCGATAATTCCCTGCATAAAGAAAGGAACAAACGTGACGGCGCCGAACATGCCGATACTCATGAAAAAGCCGATCAGATTCAGTACGGTAAACGTTCTGTTTTTAAACAGGTACATCGGCAGAATCGGTTCTTTTGCTTTGATTTCAGCGAAAATGAATCCGACAATCCCGGCAAGTGCAAGCGCAAAGAGACCGAGAATCTGCCAAGAGCCCCATGCGTAATCCTTTCCTCCGAAGCTGAGCGCGAGGAGGAGGCTGACGATTCCGACGATCATTGTGAAAATGCCGGCGATGTCAAAGTTAATCGGCCCGGTCTGTTTTCTGCCTTGAAGTCCTCTTGCGATAAAGATGACGGCTAAAATTCCGACAGGCAGGTTGATATAGAAAACCCATTTCCAATTTAATGAGTCAACAATCCAGCCCCCGATTTGCGGGCCGATCACGGAAGCAAGCCCGTAAATCGCCCCGAAAAGCCCTTGGAACTTGGCACGCTGTTTCCCTGTGAACAAATCCCCAATGACGATCATAGCCATCGGCATCATGACACCGCCGCCGATTCCCTGAAGTCCGCGGAAAATAATCAGTTCCGTCATGTTGCTGGCCATTCCGCACAGTGCGGAAGCTCCCATAAAAATCAATAAACCTGACACATAGACGACGCGGCGCCCCAATAAATCTGCAAGTTTCCCCGCAATCGGAACGATCGTCGTCGAAGTTAAAAGATATGCCGTGGTCAGCCACGTCATCATGCTTAATCCCCCGAGGTCACCCACGATTTTAGGAATCGCCGTTCCTACGATGGTGCCGTCAAGGGCTGAGAAAAACATGGCGATGATTAAGCCGGTTATTAATAATGTGCGTTTTGGATCTTTCTTTTCAATGCTCATGTTTCGGCAGCTCCTCTTTTCTATTCGTTTTCTTTTTGATCAGCCGCGTATTTCTCGGCTGCTTCAGCTACTTTACGGATGATGTTCACGGACTGAATCAGTTCATCGTCAGTCAGAACGGACAGGTTTCGCGCCAGTATCGCTTTCCGTCCTTCCACAACTTCTTCGAATTTTGTTTCGCCTTTTTTGGTGAGGCTGATGTCGATGACGCGTCTGTCCTGCTGGTTATGTTTGCGAACGATAAGTCCTTTTTGTTCGAGTCGGTCGGCCATCAGCGTCACTGCGCTCGGTTTTACCTCCATGCGTTCCGCAATTTCGGAAACTTTGCAGCTCCCGTATTTTTTCAGGCTGGCTAAAACAAATAATTGGGCAGGCGTCACCTCGTGTTTTGCCATGCTTTCCACCATTTCAGGCTGTATGTTTTGCAGCAGCGTCTGAAGAGATTTCTGGATGTCAGACACATATTGATCCGCGTTTTTCATAACTCCTCCTCATCTTGTTCCTTGAGAAAATAATTAACATTAGTTAAATATAAATAAGGATTAATGATAAGTCAATCTTTTTGTGCAAAAATAAAAAAAGGATTGATGCTTGTCGAAAACATCAAATCCTTCTTCGTTTTATTGCTGGTAGGGAGACTGCTGCTGAATAGTCTGCTGGAACTTCTGATACGATTGCTGAAGCTTTTGGGTATCGGCTGCTTCGATGGAATACCAGCCATTTTGAAACATCACATCGTATAATCTTCTTTGCGCTTTTTGTGACTCATCGAAAATCGCCTGAATATCTTGATAAAGAGACTCGTGGCTGAACTCGTGCAGGGCTGTGCAATATGAAGCCGTGATGTATTTTTCCGTCGTCAGCAGCTCATTCACCAAGTCTCTGTCATTCATTTGTGCCGTATTGGGCACGGGCGTCTGCGGATTCGTGATTTTTTGATTTTGCTGTTCCATGTATTGTCCTCCTATTGCATATAGCCTGTTGTTGTCTGTCCGCCTTGATCGGGGTTCAAGCGGTCCAATATGTGCTGATAATGTTTCTGATGCATCCGGCCGATTTGATCAAGCTCTTGTTTTAACGTCTGATTCTGGCAGTGTTCCGCCATAAAATGCGCTTTTTTCATGGCAAGCAGATTCCAGTTCAGCATGTCCTCAAGATACAAATGGTCTTTCGTTGAGATGACGGCAGGCGGCAAGTTTCCGTTCTGCTCTTGGTTGTTCATATAAACGCCTCCTTCAATTCTGTTCTTTTTAGCTTTCTCTGCGATCGGAAATTCATACACCATAAAAGAAAAAGGAGGGAGTTCATCTTTGCTGCGGAGCATATGTTTATTTTTGTCGAAAAATAAAATGCTTACAAAATTCGCCCAGGCTTACGGAATCCGCTTCGGCGCGGGAAGGTTCGTTGCAGGGGAAACACTCGCGGAAGCTGTGAAAACGGTAAAGCGGCTGAACCAAAAAGGGCTGTCGGCTTCGATTGATTATCTAGGTGAATATGCCGGTTCAGAGAAGGATGCGAAAAGGACGACGGTAGAATGTAAAAAAGCAATCAGGGCGATTGCCAAGAATCAACTGGATTGTGAGCTGTCTCTGAAATTAACATCCATCGGTCTGGATATTTCCGAGAAACTCGCGGAACAGCATGTCAGAGACATATTGACGGAGGCAAAAGAACGCTGCGTGCCTGTAACGATTGATATGGAGGACTATTCAAGATGCGGCCGTACGCTTAAGCTGTATAAGCGGTGCAAGCCGGATTTTCCGATGCTCGGCACCGTCATTCAGGCTTATTTGTACCGGGCAGCTGAAGACATCAGCGGTCTGATGCCATACAAGCCGCGGCTCAGGCTTGTAAAAGGCGCTTATAAAGAATCGGCGGCCGTTGCGTTCCCTGATAAAAAAGCAACCGATCTTCATTTTCAGCAGCTGATTAAGCTGCAGCTTTTGAGCGGCCATGAAACGGCGGTGGCGACACATGATGATGACATCATTTCTTATACGAAAACACTCATCAGCGAACATCAGATTCCCCGGGAGCAGTTTGAATTCCAAATGCTGTACGGCATCAGAACGGAGCGCCAGAAGGAGCTTGCTGAAGAAGGATACAGGATGAGGGTGTATGTCCCGTATGGAACCGATTGGTACGGGTACCTGATGAGAAGAATTGCCGAGCGCCCGGCAAACGCGGCATTTGTGCTGAAAGGGATCTTTAAAAAATAACGGCTGCTCCAAAAAGCAGCCGCAGCATGTTATTCCATGTTGTCTTTTTTATATTGCTGATTTTGGCTCGTCCGTTTGCCGCCGCCGTATTTTTGCTTCGGTCCCGCATTTCCTTTCATGCTGGCCGCGCTCACTGCGGCAGAAGACGGATCTTTTCTCCCTCGCACCATTCCCTTCACCTCCGGGTTTAAGTTTCCCGCCCGCGCCATGGAACATGCGGAAGCCGAAAAATTTAAAAAAATTCCATATTTGCTATTGAAGTCATCCTGAAAATCTTTTAAGATGAAAGAAGAAAAGGGTTTCATTTTTTTTGCCGAAAAAATGAATGACTATTCATTCAAAGTTCAAGGGGGATGACTCATGCACAAGTTTATAAAGAAAGCAGCCGTTCTCGGATCAGGCGTTATGGGGTCCGGAATTGCCGCGCACTTGGCTAACATCGGAATTCCCGTCCTGCTGCTTGATATTGTGCCAAACGAGCTGACAAAGGATGAGATGAAAAAAGGGCTGACATTAGAAAGCCCGGAGGTCCGCAGCAGGCTGAGCCGATCGGCCATGCAAAAGCTGCTGAAGCAAAAACCGGCGCCGCTGACTTCGGCTGCCAATCTCGACTATATAACGGCGGGGAATTTGGAAGATGACGCAGCTCAATTGAAGGATGCTGATTGGATTATTGAAGTCGTCGTCGAAAATCTTGACGTAAAAAAACAGATTTTCTCACTCGTTGATGAATACCGGAAACCGGGAAGCATCGTGTCGAGCAATACGTCCGGTATCTCCGTCACAAAAATGGCGGAAGGCCGATCTGCCGATTTTAAAGCTCATTTCTTAGGAACCCATTTCTTTAATCCGGCCCGCTACTTAAAGCTTCTGGAAATCATTCCGATTCAGGAAACAGATCCTGACGTGCTGGAGTTTATGACTTCATTTGCAGAAAACACGCTTGGGAAAGGTGTCGTCATCGCAAAAGACACGCCTAACTTTATCGCCAACCGCATCGGTACGTACGGCCTGCTGGTCACGGTAAGAGAAATGCTTTCTTCCGGCTGCCGCATCGGCGAGGTGGACACGGTGACCGGGCCTTTGATCGGCAGACCGAAAAGCGCGACCTTCAGAACCCTTGACGTTGTGGGGCTTGATACGTTCGCCCATGTGGCAAAAAATGTGTATGATAAAGCCGACGGCGCTGAAAAAGACATGTTTAAGCTTCCTGAATTTATGAATGACATGCTGAAAAACAATTGGCTGGGCAGCAAATCAGGCCAAGGTTTTTACAAAAAAGAAGGTAAAACAATATATGAACTCGATCCGCTGACCATGACATACGGTGAGCGTTCGAAAATGAAGACGCCCGCGTTAGAAGCCGCCAAACAGGCAAAGGGTGCCAAAGGCAAAATGAAAGCGCTTGTATATTCCGATGACCGCGCAGGACGCCTGCTTTGGAATATCACATCGCAAACACTTTTATACTCAGCCCGGCTTTTAGGTGAGATCGCTGATGATATCAAAGCAATTGATGACGCCATGAAATGGGGCTTCGGATGGGAGCTCGGACCGTTTGAGATGTGGGATGCCATCGGCGTCAGAAAATCAGCGGAGCGGATCGAAGAAGAAGGCGCAGCACTCCCCGGCTGGGTGAAAGAAATGCTTGATCAGGGCCATGAAACATTTTATATGAAGGAAAACGGAACACCATTTTACTATTCAGACGGCCAATACAGGGCTGTGAAAGAAAATCCGAAACGGATCAGCCTGCAAACGTTAAAAGAAACAAAAGGCGTGATCAGTAAAAACAGCGGCGCAAGTCTGATTGATCTCGGCGATGATGTCGCGCTGCTGGAATTTCATACGAAAAGCAACGCGATCGGCTTAGACATTATTCAGATGATTGACAATGCGCTTGAGGAAACGGAGCGGAATTATAAAGGACTTGTCATCGGAAACCAAGGCAGACATTTCTGCGCGGGAGCAAACCTTGCGATGATTTTGATGGAAGCTCAGGATGATAACTTCATGGAAGTCGATTTTGTCATCCGCCGTTTTCAGCAGACGATGCTGAACATCAAATACAGCGCTAAACCCGTTGTCGCGGCGCCATTCGGGATGACTCTCGGCGGCGGCACGGAAGTCTGTCTCCCGGCGGCACGCGTTCAGGCGGCGAGCGAATCGTATATGGGTCTCGTTGAAACCGGCGTCGGTCTTATTCCGGGCGGCGGAGGAAACAAAGAGCTGTACATGAATTATTTGGACGGCGGAAGTGAACTGATGGACGCAGCGATTAAAACCTTCGAAACAATCGCGCTTGCCAAAGTGTCCGGTTCGGCACACGAAGCCCGTGATATGCAGATTTTGTCCGCGGCTGACCGTGTCAGCATGAATCAGGATCACCTGCTGCACGATGCGAAACAGCTGGCTGCTTCCTTATATGACAGCGGATACCGCCCGCCTGCCCGCAAAAAAGTGAAAGTCACCGGGGAAACCGGATGTGCGGCATTACTGCTCGGAGCAGACCAAATGAGACGGTCGGGTTATTTATCCGATCACGATATGAAGATTGCGAAGAAGCTGGCCCATGTCATTGCCGGCGGAAGAGTCCCGTTCGGCACGGAGGTTTCAGAAGAATATTTACTCGAGATTGAAAGAGAAGCCTTTTTAAGCCTCGCTGGCGAGGCGAAATCTCAAGCGAGAATGCAGCATATGCTCGTCAAAGGCAAACCTTTACGGAACTAGGAGGGTGTTTATGAGAGAAGCAGTCATTGTGGCCGGTGCGAGAACCCCGGTCGGTAAAGCGAAAAAGGGATCGCTTGCAGCCGTTCGTCCTGATGATTTAGGCGCGCTTTGTGTAAAAGAAACGCTGAAACGGGCAGGCGGATATGAAGGAAATATCGATGACTTAATTATCGGATGTGCAACACCTGAAGCCGAACAAGGATTAAATATGGCGCGGAATATCGGTGCGCTGGCGGGGCTTCCTCATACGGTGCCGGCCATTACGGTGAACCGCTACTGCTCTTCCGGGCTCCAATCCATCGCTTACGGTGCTGAAAAAATCATGATCGGCGCGGGTGACACCGTCATTGCGGGCGGTGCGGAATCCATGTCGCAAGTTCCGATGATGGGGCATGTGACCCGCCCGAATATCGCTTTGGCGGAGCATGCGCCTGAGTATTACATGAGCATGGGGCACACAGCGGAGCAGGTAGCCGAAACGTACGGCGTATCCAGAGAAGACCAGGATGCATTTGCCGTCCGCAGCCATCAGAATGCCGCAAAAGCTCTTAAAGAAGGGAAATTCAATGACGAAATCGTGCCGGTTGAAGTATCGCTGACAGAAGTCGGTGATGACCATAAGCCGCGGAAAAAACAATTTACCTTTTCTCAAGATGAAGGCGTTCGTCCCGGCACATCGGCTGACGTCTTGGCGAAGCTCCGTCCGGCTTTTTCTAAAACGGGAACCGTGACGGCCGGGAACTCTTCACAAACAAGTGACGGCGCGGCGGCTGTCATGCTGATGGATCGCGAAAAAGCTTCGTCGCTCGGATTGGCGCCGCTTGTCAAATTCCGTTCCTTTGCCGTAGGCGGCGTTCCGCCTGAGGTAATGGGGATCGGTCCGATTGAAGCCATCCCGCGGGCGCTCAAGCTTGCCGGACTCGAATTGCAGGATATCGGGCTTTTTGAATTGAATGAGGCCTTTGCTTCACAGGCCATTCAAGTCATCAGATCGCTTGGGATAGATGAAGAAAAGGTGAACGTCAACGGAGGCGCCATCGCGCTCGGACATCCGCTCGGATGCACGGGAACGAAGCTGACCCTGTCACTCATTCATGAAATGAAACGGAGAAACGAGCAATTCGGCGTGGTGACGATGTGCATCGGAGGCGGCATGGGAGCTGCCGGCGTATTTGAACTCATTTAAAAAAAGGGGGAAACGAACATGAAACAGGAAACGGTCAACGTCAAAAAAGGCGGCAGCTTTCTGATTGAAGAGACGGGATATGATCAAATATTCACTCCGGAGGACTTTACAGACGAACACAAAATGATCGGCAAAACGACAGAAGACTATGTCGTAAACGATGTGCTTCCTTATATCGATGAAATTGAAAACCATCAGTTCGAGCATTCGGTCAGACTGCTGAAAAAAGCCGGAGATCTCGGCCTCCTCGGAGCAGACGTGCCTGAAGAGTACGGCGGAATCGGCCTGGATAAAATCAGTTCAGCCTTCATTACGGAAAAGTTTTCACGTGCCGGCAGCTTTTCGCTGTCTTACGGCGCCCACGTCGGGATCGGCTCATTGCCGATCGTGTTCTTCGGAACGGAAGAACAGAAAAAAACCTATTTGCCGGACTTGGCTTCAGGACAAAGAATCGCGGCATACGCCTTAACTGAGCCCGGTTCAGGTTCAGATGCCCTCGGCGCGAAAACCACGGCTGTTTTGAATGAAGCGGGCACACACTATATTCTTAACGGAGAAAAGCAATGGATTACAAACTCCGCCTTTGCAGATGTCTTTGTCGTCTACGCTAAAGTGGACGGAGATAAGTTTTCTGCATTTATCGTAGAAAAGAACTATCCGGGCGTGTCAACGGGACCGGAAGAGAAAAAAATGGGGATTAAGGGTTCATCGACAAGAACGCTGATTTTAGATCAGGCGGAAGTCCCAAAAGAAAACCTTCTCGGCGAAATCGGAAAAGGCCATGTCATCGCTTTTAATATCCTGAATATCGGGCGCTACAAGCTTGCCGTCGGCACAATCGGCGCTTCAAAACGGGTGATTGAGCTGTCTGCCGCTTATGCAAACCAGCGCCGGCAATTTAAAACGCCGATCTCAAGCTTCACGCTCACTCAGGAAAAGCTTGCGACGATGTCAGCTCGGCTTTACGCGATGGAGAGCTCTGTATACAGAACAGTGGGCTTATTCGAAGATAATATGAGCAGACTGACGGAAGCGGAGCAAAAAGACGGACGCGAAGTCGCGAAGTCAATCGCCGAGTACGCGATTGAATGCTCGCTCAACAAAATGTGCGGTTCTGAAACGCTTGATTATATTGCCGACGAAGGCGTTCAAATTCACGGCGGTTACGGATTTATGCAGGAATATGAAGTGGAGCGCGCCTATCGCGACTCAAGAATCAACAGAATTTTTGAAGGCACAAATGAAATCAACCGCCTGATCGTAACGAGCACGTTCCTGAAAAAAGCCGTAAAAGGTCAGCTGCCGCTCTTTGAAAAAGCAAAAGCGCTCCAAGAAGAACTCATGATGCTGATGCCTGAAGAGCCGGGCTCGGAGCCTCTTGGACAGGAAAAATACATTGTCAGACAGGCGAAAAAGATCGCCCTCTTGACAGCGGGTCTCGCGGCGCAGAAATACGGAAAAGAGATCGAAGGCGAGCAGGAAATCATGGTGAACATTGCCGATATCGTCAGCGCGCTGTACGCTTTGGAATCAGCCGTCCTCAGAACGGAAAAAGCGATTGCGGCGGACGGTGCCGAAAAAGCCGCGCAGAAGCTGTTATATACGGAAATCTTTGCCCAGGAAGCCCTTCAGAACATTGAAGCGCACGCTAAAGAATCACTGATCGCCATGGAGGAAGGAGATTCCCTCCGCATGATGCTTTCCGTGCTGCGCAAACTGACGCGCCTGACGCCGAAAAACCTCATTCAGAAAAAACGTGAAGCGGCAGCCGCCGTCTTCCGTGAAGAAAAATATACAGTCTGATCACATGCTGAAAGCGCTCCTTCATCAGGGGCGCTTTTTCATGAAGCAACGTTATAGGTTTTTACAAGTGATTGTGTTAAAATAACGACGATCATTTACAAGGGGTGAAGAAGATGTCGTTAAATTTTTACTGGTACCCTAAATGCGGAACGTGCCGTAATGCGAAAAAATGGCTGGAAGACCGCGGTAAGGAAATAAACGAAATACATATCGCGGAGGAAACTCCGTCGAAAGAAGAAATTAAAGACCTCTATGAAAAGAGCGGTCTTGAGCTCAAAAAGTTTTTCAACACGAGCGGAATGAAATACCGCGAACTGAACTTAAAGGAAAAACTGTACCACATGTCAGAGGATGAACAGCTTGAACTCCTGGCATCAGACGGTATGCTCCTGAAACGCCCGATTACGACAGACGGCGAAAAAGTCACTGTCGGCTTTAAAGAAGACCAATTCGAAAAATATTGGATGTAATGCCAGGTTCAAAGAATTATGGTATCTTCTTATTATAAGAAAAAAATGGAGGGATTTAGATGAGCACACCGAAAGATATGCGTTATTCCAAAGAGCACGAATGGGTCAAAGTTGAGGACGGAAAAGCCCGCATCGGGATTACACATTTCGCGCAAGCCGAACTTGGCGACATCGTCTTTGTCGAGCTTCCGGAAGTCGGCGCCGAAATTAAAGCGGACGAGCCATTCGGCAGCGTGGAATCCGTCAAAACCGTTTCCGAACTGTACGCACCGATTAACGGAACGGTGACGGAAGTGAACGAAGACCTTGATGACAGTCCTGAATTCGTAAACGAGTCTCCGTATGAAAAAGCGTGGATGATCGTCGTGGAACCGGCTGATGCTGAAGAAATCGAAAACCTCATGACTTCCGAGCAATATGACGAAATGACACAAGAAGACTGATCGGATAGCAAAGGGGCCATTTGGACATTCTATCTGTAACGGGAGGTGTCTAAAATGGCTTTTGATAAACAAAAGGTCGATGTGACGGAGAACGTTACGGGCCGCTTTCAAAACGGCCGGTTTTCCTTGTTTCATGAAAATGAAGCCATCGGCGAGATGACAGGCATGGACCAGTACGAGCTCAAACAGGGCTTTTCATTTGAAAATCAAAAATTTTATAAAACAGCCGATGTCATAAACGGCAGCGATCCGAAATATGTCGATTGCGATTATGAGAATGGCTGGTGTTAACAGTTGGCGGTGAATTTCACTGCCTTCTTTTTCAATCTGACGCTAAAACAATCGGCAGGTGACGCGCTTATGTACAACGGAGATGAAAAGGTCATTATCGTAGAAGGAAAATCTGATAAAATCAAAGTCAGGGAAGTGCTCATCGAACCCGCGGAAATCGTCTGTACAAACGGGACGATCGGCCAAACCGAACTGGAAGATTTGGCGGACCGCCTGTTTGACAGAGACGTCTATATTTTAACGGACGCAGATGACTCCGGAGAAAAATTAAGAAAACAGCTGAAACGGGAGCTTCCCGACGCGCGCCATATTTATATAGACAGAACATACAGGCAAGTCGAGTCGTGCCCGGGCCATCATCTCGCATCTGTGCTGATCAGAGCCGGCTTTGATGCTGACACTGTATTTTTGAAAAAGAACGACCTGAGGTGGTAAACATGAAAGAACTCCAAGAAAATGAACTCGAATCGATTCAGGATGACGTTTATCTCCTGTATTTGTACACCCCGTTTTGCGGCACATGCCAGCTGGCGTCCAAAATGCTAACTGTCGTCGAAGAAATGCTGCCCGGCGCCGCCTTCTATAAAAACAACGTGAATTATTCCCCCGCATTCGCCAAAGCCTATCAGATTGAAAGCGTTCCGTGCTTTTTGCTGTTTAAAGGCGGAGAGCTTGTTGAGAAAGGATACGCCTTCCGCTCCGTTTCCTATTTATATGAGCTGATTAAACAAAAAACATCGCAAACGTTCCCGATGTGACAATATTTACAGGAAAATGTCGTGCGGTTTATAAAGGGTTCTGTCCGTTAAAAAGAGAAAGTGTATGTATGGCCATTAAAACGGGAGGTTATACGAGTGGAGAAAATAGAAGTTTCAGAGAATGACGGACAGCATCTGTTTTTGAAACCGCTATTAAACGCCTCAACGCTGCTGATTACATTCCAAGGAGAAACAGAAGCCTTAACGGTCTCAATTAACGGACAGGGAGAAATGAGAAAAACGTCGGTTTCAAAGGAAAAATCTAATTTGACCTTTTACGGAAACCAGACGGAAATCATTCATCTCCTGCATGGTGATGTCTCTTTGCAAAAGCTTATCCAAAGCGGAAAACTCAAAGTGAAAGGATCATTCAGAGCTCTGCTGAAGCTGGAGGCCATCCTCTGGCTGACAAACGGATTTTTTCAGGCGATCAGTAAACGGCCGTAACTCAATCTACTATGTGACAATAGCTTCCAATATTTATTTTATTGACTTTTTATCATTCGCCGTGCTATTCTACAGTAAGAATTTCCGGACGAAAATACGATATGTTTTCTCTTATCAAGAGAGGTGGAGGGAAGTGCCCTATGAAGCCCGGCAACCATCAACAATGTTGAAATGGTGCCAATTCACTCGAAGCGGTCTGCTTTGAAAGATGAGAGAAAGGCCTTTTTCAATAAGCCTTTCTGCTCATTTTTGCAGAAAGGCTTTTCTTTTGCGGAGAAACCCGGAAGATTTCTTAGAATAGTGTAAGGCGGGTGATTGCTTTGATCCATCTTCAAAATGTTTCAAAAATTTACAAAGCGAAGCATGGGGATGTCAATGCTGTCCAAGATGTCACTCTTGATATCAAAAAGGGCGAAATATTTGGAATTATAGGATATAGCGGAGCTGGTAAAAGTTCCTTAATCCGTCTCCTGAACGGCCTTGAAAAGCCGACGTCGGGAACCGTGGAAGTCGCGGGGACGGAATTAAATAAAGTAAGCAGCCGCGGGCTGAGAAAAGCGCGCCAGGAAATCAGCATGATCTTCCAGCATTTTAACCTTCTGTGGTCGCGCACCGTCCGGGAGAACATTATGTTTCCGCTGGAAATCGCCGGCGTGAAAAAAAGCGAACGGGTCCGCCGCGCTGATGAATTGATTAAACTGGTCGGATTAGAGGGGAAAGAAAAATCTTATCCGTCGCAGCTGAGCGGCGGTCAAAAGCAGCGTGTCGGCATCGCCCGGGCGCTCGCCAATAATCCGAAAGTCCTTCTGTGCGATGAAGCGACATCAGCGCTCGATCCGCAGACGACCGATTCAATTTTGGATCTTTTATCCGATATAAATGACAGACTCGGCCTGACGATCGTGCTCATTACCCATGAAATGCACGTCATCCGAAAAATCTGCAACAGAGTCGCAGTCATGGAAAACGGGAAAGTCGTTGAAGAAGGCGAAGTACTCCAAGTTTTCAGAAACCCGCGCGAACCGATGACCAAGCGTTTCGTTCAGCAGGTGACAGAACCAGAGGAGACGAAAGAAACCATCCAGCATTTTCTGCAGGAAACAGCGACAGGAAAAACGATTCAGCTTTCATTTGTCGGGCAGGCAGCCGAGCAGCCCCTCATTACGGAAATGATCCGAAACTTTGATGTGGACGTCAATATTCTGCAGGGGAAAATTTCACAGACGAAGGACGGAGCCTACGGTTCTTTATTCATTCATATTGACGGTCAGGAAAAAGAAGTAGAAAACGTGATCCGGTTCATCAAAGACAAACAGGTAGAAGCAGAGGTGATCACAAATGTTTGAAAAATGGTTCCCGAACGTTGATATAACCGAGCTGTGGACGGCCACATACGAGACCCTTTATATGACGGTCATCGCTTTAGTTTTTTCATTTATCATCGGAGCGGTTCTCGGTCTTCTGCTCTTTTTAACGGGCAAGGGAAGCTTATGGGAAAATAAAATCATTAACACCGTGATTGCGGCGGTCGTTAATATTTTCAGGTCTATTCCGTTTCTTATTTTAATTATTCTGCTTCTCGGCTTTACTAAGATTTTGGTCGGATCGATTTTAGGACCGAACGCCGCATTGCCGGCGCTGATTATCGGCTCCGCGCCGTTTTACGCCCGTCTTGCGGAAATTGCGCTCCGGGAAGTCGATAAAGGAGTCATCGAAGCTGCCAGATCAATGGGAGCAAAGACATCGACGATTATCTTCAAAGTGCTGATTCCTGAATCAATGCCTGCGTTAATTTCAGGCATCACCGTTACGGCCATCGCCCTGATCGGATCTACCGCCATTGCCGGCGCCATCGGTTCAGGCGGACTCGGAAACCTTGCATATGTAGAAGGCTACCAGTCCAATAATACGGATGTAACGTTTGTAGCGACAGTATTTATACTCATCATCGTCTTTATCATTCAGATTATCGGTGATGTAATTACAAATATAATAGACAAAAGATAAGGGAGGATTTACATTGAAAAAGATTGTATTAAGTGCGCTGCTGCTTGTGTTCGCGGGAGTTTTGGCCGCCTGCGGATCAAACGGCTCGAATAAAAAGGAAATCGTCGTCGCCGCGACAAAAACACCGCATGCTGAAATCTTAAAAGAAGCGGAACCGCTCTTGAAGGAAAAAGGCTACACATTAAAAGTAAAAGTGCTGAACGATTACAAAATGTACAACAAAGCGTTAGCTGATAATGAAGTGGATGCGAACTACTTCCAGCACGTTCCTTACCTTGAACAGGAAATGAAGGAAAATAAAGATTACAAACTCGTGAATGCCGGAGCCGTTCACCTTGAGCCATTCGGAATTTACACGAAAAAATACAAATCACTGAAAGACCTGCCTAAAGGCGCGACCATCATCATGACGAACAATGTCGCTGAACAAGGCCGTATGCTGGCGATGCTTGAAAAAGCCGGACTGATCACACTTGATCCGAAGGTAAAAACGATTGAAGCCACTACGAAAAACATTACGAAAAACCCGAAAAACCTGACATTCAAAAAAATCGCCCCTGAATTAACGGCGAAAGCATATAATGAAGAAGAAGGCGATGCAGTCTTCATTAACGTCAACTATGCGATTCAAAACAAACTGAATCCGTTAAAAGATGCGATTCAAGTGGAATCAACGAAAAACAACCCGTACGCAAACATCATCGCCGTACGCAAAGGTGACGAAAAATCAGAGAAAATCAAAGCGCTTATGGAAGTGCTTCACTCTAAGAAAATCAAAGACTTTATTGAGAAAAAATACGACGGAGCCGTGCTTCCCGTATCTGAATAAAGCGAAAACCCCGGATGAATCATCCGGGGTTTTTTTCGGGTATTAATCGGAGAACTGTCCATAATAAAAAGGAAGGTTAACGATTGGAGGGAATGGCAGTGGCTCAATACCAGGAAAACGGAAAAAGCGTGCATGACGCATTGAAACAATATAAAGAAGGTTTAGGCATATTCGAGCAAAAAATGCCGATGATGGGGCGGAAGTTTAATGAATTTACTGAGCAGTGTTTCTCAGCGGATTCATTAACTGAAAAAGAGAAACAATTAATCGCTCTGGGCATCAGCATCAGCGCTCAAGATGAATTTTGCATGATTTATCATACGAAGGGCTGCCTTGACCAAGGGGCGACAGAAGAAAACATCCTTGAGGTCATCGGCGTCGCAGCGGCATTCGGGGGCGGCGCGGCTCTCAGTCAGGGAGTGACCCTCGTACAGCAGTGCATTCAGGAATTCGGACATACGACGCATTAGAAAGAGCAATCGTATGAATACCGTTTTTCAGATAAAGCGAGCGCCGGATTCCGGCACATTCGGAAGGATTCAGGGGCACACTCCCTTTGGCCGGAGCAGCGGATCATTGTTACAATAGAAACAAATAGATGAAGGGATTGATTCATTATCTGCACCAGCCACGAGAGACTGGACCTTGACTATACGCCTGAAATGGAAAAAGCGATGCAGAAGTCACACGGCATCGGCTACGAGGAATACGGACGGCGTCTTTCAAAAAGGATGGAAGTCGAACGGCAGAGGGAGCTTGAATATCAAAAAAGCAAGTTCCTCGCAGCGCAGCTTAATGAGAAAATCGGTCAGTAAAAAAGGGTGGATTTCCGCCCTTTTTCTGTTTCAAACAGCTTTAATTACGCCTTGATCTTTGATAAACTTTAGGAATGTTCCGGGTAATATAAAAAGTTGTATTTACTTTTCATTTGTTATAAAATTAGAATGAGAATAAATTGAGAATAATGATTATATATTTTGGAGGTATAGATATGGCTGCTTCAACATTAACGATCAAGGATCTTCACGTTGAAATCGAAGGAAAAGAGATCTTAAAAGGTGTAAACCTTGAAATAAAAGGCGGCGAATTCCACGCTGTTATGGGGCCGAACGGTACCGGTAAATCCACGCTCTCAGCAGCGATTATGGGACACCCGAAATACGAAGTTACAAAAGGCAGCATCACGCTTGACGGCAAAGATGTACTGGAAATGGAAGTGGACGAGCGCGCTCAGGCGGGTCTTTTCCTTGCGATGCAGTACCCAAGCGAAATCAGCGGTGTGACAAATGCCGATTTCCTTCGCTCTGCGATTAACGCACGCCGTGAAGAAGGCGATGAAATTTCTCTTATGAAATTCATCCGCAAAATGGACGAAAACATGGAGTTCCTTGAAATGGACCCTGAAATGGCGCAGCGTTACCTGAACGAAGGTTTCTCAGGCGGGGAGAAAAAACGCAACGAAATCCTTCAGCTTATGATGATCGAGCCGAAAATCGCCATTCTTGACGAGATCGATTCAGGTCTTGATATCGATGCGCTTAAAGTCGTTTCTAAAGGAATCAACAGAATGCGCAGCGAAAACTTCGGCTGCTTAATGATCACTCACTACCAGCGCCTTCTGAACTACATCACGCCTGATGTCGTTCACGTTATGATGCAGGGACGCGTAGTGAAATCCGGCGGCGCGGAGCTTGCACAGCGCCTTGAAGCGGAAGGTTATGACTGGATTAAACAAGAACTGGGCATTGAAGACGAAACTGTAGGCCAAGAAGCGTAAGCGTTAGGGGGATAATCATGACATTGGAAACGAAACTATCCGTAGATCAGGAATATGTCAAAGGCTTTTCCGAAAAGCATCAAGAACCTGCCTGGCTGAAAAACCTGCGCTTACAGGCTCTTGAAAAAGCTGAAGATCTGCCGCTGCCTAAGCCTGATAAAACAAAAATCACAAATTGGAACTTTACAAAGTTCAACAAGCATACAGTAGAAAATGCGCCGCTTGCTTCTTTAGAAGATTTAGCTGATGAAGCAAAAGCGCTGATCGATATCGAAAACGAAGACAAAACGTTATATGTGCAGCGTGACCAAACGCCCGCTTTCCTTTCTCTTTCTAAAGAACTGAAAGACAAAGGCGTCATCTTTACGGACATCTTAACGGCTGCCCGTGAGCACAGCGACCTCGTTGAGAAGTATTTCATGAAAGACGGCGTTAAGGTCGACGAACATAAACTGACTGCGCTTCATGCAGCATTAATGAACGGCGGGGCATTCCTTTATGTTCCTAAAAACGTTCAGGTGGAGACGCCTGTTCAGGCCGTTTACGTTCATGAAAGCAATGACACGGCATTGTTCAACCACGTGCTGATCGTCACTGAAGACCACAGCTCCGTCACTTACGTTGAGAACTACATCAGCACGGTGAATCCGAAAGAAGCTGTATTCAACATTATCAGTGAAGTGGTCACAGGTGATAATGCCAGCGTGACGTACGGCGCCGTTGATAACCTGTCAGCAGGCGTCACAACATACGTCAACCGCCGCGGAGCCGCGCGCGGACGCGACAGCAGAATCGAGTGGGCGCTCGGACTGATGAACGACGGCGACACGATTTCTGAAAATACGACAAACCTCTACGGAGACGGCACATACGGCGATACGAAAACCGTAGTTGTCGGAAGAGGAGAACAGACGGAAAACTTTACGACGCAGATCATCCACTTCGGTAAGGCTTCTGAAGGCTATATCCTGAAGCACGGAGTCATGAAAGATGCCGCATCTTCCATTTTTAACGGAATCGGCAAAATCGAGCACGGCGCGTCTAAAGCAAACGCTGAACAGGAATCCCGCGTCCTGATGCTGAGTGAAAAAGCACGCGGAGATGCAAACCCGATTCTTTTAATTGATGAAGACGATGTAACTGCAGGACATGCGGCATCTGTCGGCCGTGTGGACCCGATCCAGCTTTACTACTTAATGAGCCGCGGAATTCCGAAAGAAGAAGCGGAGCGCTTAGTCATTTACGGATTCCTTGCTCCGGTGGTAAAAGAGCTTCCGATTGAAGGAGTTAAGAAACAGCTCGTCTCCGTCATCGAAAGGAAAGTAAAATAATGAATATCACCGATATTCGTGAACAGTTCCCGATCCTTCATCAGCAAGTGAACGGACATGACCTCGTGTACCTTGACAGCGCGGCGACTTCCCAGAAGCCGCGTGCTGTCATTGAAGCAGTGGATCAGTATTACAGCAAATACAATTCCAATGTCCACAGAGGCGTTCATACTCTTGGCACGAGAGCGACAGACGGCTATGAAGGTGCGCGTGAAAAAGTCCGTAAGTTTATCAATGCGAAATCAATGGCTGAGGTCATTTTCACAAAAGGCACGACAACTTCACTGAATATGGTGGCGCTGAGCTATGCCCGCGCCAGCTTAAAACCCGGTGATGAAGTGGTCATCACCCAAATGGAGCATCATGCGAATATCATTCCGTGGCAGCAGGCTGTCAAAGCAACCGGCGCGACTTTAAAATATATCCCGATGCAGGAAGACGGCACGCTTTCGTTGGACGACGTCCGGCAGACTGTCACAAGCCATACGAAGATCGTGGCAGTCGCTCATGTGTCAAACGTGCTCGGCACGATCAACCCGATTAAAGAGATCGCCAAAATCGCTCATGACAATGGCGCGGTCATCGTGGTGGACGGGGCGCAAAGCACACCGCACATGAAAATCGACGTTCAGGACTTGGATTGCGACTTCTTCGCGCTTTCTTCCCATAAAATGTGCGGCCCGACGGGAATCGGCGTGCTGTACGGCAAGAAAGAACTGCTTGAGAATATGGAGCCGGCCGAATTTGGCGGCGAGATGATCGACTTTGTAGGGCTTTATGAATCAACTTGGAAAGAGCTTCCGTGGAAATTTGAAGCAGGCACGCCGATTATCGCAGGCGCGATCGGATTGGGAGCCGCGATTGATTTTCTTGAAGAGATCGGACTCGACGAGATTTCCCGGCATGAGCATAAGCTTGCGGCCTATGCGCTTGACCGTTTCGAGCAGCTAGACGGCGTGACGGTATACGGTCCGAAAGAGCGGGCGGGACTTGTGACATTTAATCTTGATGAGGTTCACCCTCATGATGTCGCGACTGTCCTCGATGCAGAGGGCATTGCGGTCAGAGCCGGCCATCACTGCGCCCAGCCGCTCATGAAATGGCTGGATGTATCTGCTACTGCGAGAGCGAGTTTTTATCTGTATAATACAGAGGAAGAGATCGATAAGCTCGCGGAAGCCCTCCAAAAGACAAAGGAGTACTTTACAAATGTCTTTTAATGCAAATTTAGATACATTATACAGACAAGTGATCATGGATCATTACAAAAATCCGCGCAACAAAGGGGTTTTGGATGACAGCATCGTCGTCGATATGAACAACCCGACTTGCGGCGACCGGATCAGACTGACAATGAAGCTTGACGGCGATACCGTTCAGGAAGCGAAGTTTGAAGGGGAAGGCTGTTCTATCTCCATGGCTTCAGCTTCCATGATGACGCAGGCGATTAAAGGAAAAGATATTGATACCGCCCTTTCCATGTCTAAGATTTTCTCAGACATGATGCAAGGGAAAGAGTATGACGACTCGATAGATCTCGGGGATATTGAAGCTCTTCAAGGCGTTTCGAAATTCCCGGCCCGGATTAAATGTGCCACCCTTTCATGGAAAGCACTTGAAAAAGGAGTCGCTGGCGAAAAAGGCGGCAATTAAAAGATTGGAGTGAAAATGGATGGCTAAAAAAATGCCTGAAATTGGTGAATACAAGTACGGTTTTCACGATAAGGACGTTTCCATTTTCCGTTCAGAGCGCGGATTGACAAAAGAAATCGTAGAAGAAATTTCACGCATGAAAGAAGAGCCTCAATGGATGCTTGATTTCCGCCTGAAATCTCTTGAGCATTTCTACAACATGCCGATGCCGCAGTGGGGCGGGGATTTAAACTCTTTAAACTTTGACGAAATTACGTATTACGTAAAGCCGTCTGAGCGTTCAGAGCGTTCTTGGGATGAAGTGCCTGAGGAAATTAAACAGACATTCGACAAACTCGGTATTCCTGAAGCTGAGCAAAAATACCTTGCCGGTGTTTCTGCACAGTACGAATCCGAAGTTGTTTACCACAATATGAAAGAAGATCTTGAAGAGCAAGGCATCGTCTTCAAAGACACAGACAGCGCGCTGAAAGAAAATGAAGACATTTTCCGCGAGCACTGGGCGAAAGTCATTCCGCCGACTGATAACAAGTTTGCGGCGCTGAACTCAGCTGTTTGGTCCGGCGGATCTTTCATCTACGTGCCTAAAGGCGTGAAGGTTGAAACACCGCTTCAAGCTTACTTCCGCATCAACTCCGAAAACATGGGTCAGTTCGAACGTACGCTGATCATCGTTGACGAAGAAGCAAGCGTTCATTACGTAGAGGGCTGTACGGCTCCTGTGTACACAACAAACTCGCTTCACAGCGCGGTTGTTGAAATCATCGTCAAAAAAGGCGGCTACTGCCGTTATACAACAATTCAAAACTGGGCGAACAACGTTTACAACCTAGTAACGAAACGTACGGTTTGTGAAGAAAACGCGACGATGGAATGGGTTGACGGAAACATCGGTTCTAAATTGACGATGAAATATCCGGCTGTCATTCTGAAAGGTGAAGGCGCGCGCGGCATGACGCTTTCTATCGCTCTTGCGGGTAAAGGACAGCATCAGGACGCAGGCGCGAAAATGATTCACCTTGCACCGAATACGTCATCCACAATCGTATCAAAATCGATTTCCAAACAGGGCGGAAAAGTAACATACCGCGGTATCGTCCACTTCGGACGAAAAGCGGACGGCGCCCGTTCAAACATCGAGTGTGATACGCTCATTATGGATAACAAATCAACTTCTGATACAATCCCTTACAATGAAATCCTGAACGACAACATTTCATTGGAGCACGAAGCGAAAGTATCAAAGGTTTCTGAAGAACAGCTTTTCTACTTGATGAGCCGCGGTATTTCTGAAGAAGAAGCAACAGAAATGATCGTTATGGGCTTCATCGAGCCGTTCACAAAAGAACTTCCGATGGAATACGCAGTTGAAATGAACCGTTTGATTAAGTTCGAAATGGAAGGCTCCATCGGTTAATAGTAAAACCCCGCCATATGGCGGGGTTTTTTTGTTTATTGAATAGTGAAATTTCCGTATTCGCTTGACCGGACATGAATCGGGCCGTTTAAATTGTAGTTCTTCTCTTTGACAATATCGCGGAAAACGTCGACACGGGCAACCGATTCTCTCCATTCGTCCTGGGTGTCCTCATCTGACGGATTCATCAGATCGTCATAGCGCACATCCAAGAATTTATTGAGCCATTTCTTCTCGTCAGTACCGTCTTTCGGTGACCCGCCCATTTTTTTGTTCGTGCGTTTAATCAGGGCATAAAAGGAGTCTGGATCATCGCCGTCGCCATGCTGAATCACCGTATCGTACATCACCGCTTTGGCCAAGGCCGTTTTCAGTCCGGCATTTTCTGAACGTTTCATCGCCGGCTGATAATACAAGCTGTCATTTACCTTATCCTGGGCAGCGCGGAAGGCTTTATCATTGCCAAGTGAGCGCCAGGCAGAAGCGAATCCTTTCAGATTGCTGATGTCATCGCTTTCGTCCTTCGCAAGGCGACGCAATTCAGGCAAATACTTTTTCAATTTGTTATTCGGCACCGCTTTCGTGTATACTTCGACTACTTCCAGCGCATCTCCGGTAGCCGTCGTAAAGCCGGCCCGCCCGCAAGTGTAACCTCTTCCGTCATCCAACGCTTCAATATATCCGTATTGGATTTCCGTCTTTCCGTTTTCAAAGATGCTGGTCAGCTGTTCCGCCCGGCGCTTCTGATCCTTATTCAGCCCGGCCGCAAAAACCGTACCGCTCATCATCAGGGTAAAAAACATGGTGAAAATAAGGGATGAAACCGCCGTCTTCTTCCAAAAACCTGCTTTTTTCTTCAAACTGATTTTCATTGCCATACCCCTTTCATATGTAAGTTACGCACTCAGTATACATGAGGGGGTTGTTATTTTGTTGAAAACACACGAATTTGTCAATATTTTGAAACCTAAGCCCTATCCGGCGCTTCATAAAAAGAACGCACCTTCATCAGACAGACAATCCCGTTCTCGCGTCATTCTCATCTGTAACATAGTCAACGCGGTGAAACCCGCATTGTACAGCCTGCTGATAAAGGGCTTCGAGCATATCCGGATCTTTGCAATATAACGTTACATACGAGCAATCTGCGATGAGAAGCACAAGTTCACAGGAACTCTCCAAATACTCCTCGTACGTATTGATTTCCGTTACCATCCCGCCCGGGAAAGCTTTCAATTCAGCAAAAATCATATAATAAGGGTTTCCTTCCAGACGCTGACGGAGTTCTTGACCCTGAATGATGCGCTGATTTTGCGGAAACAGGTCTGTATCGGTGTCTTCTTTGAATTCCGTATACGCCTCTCCATCACCGATAAACCACGTATAGGAAGAGATGGGGAACGGTTGTAATATATCTGCCGCAAACCGTCCGAATTGATTTGGGATGTCAAAAGTAATGCCGCGTTTCATATGGTCGTATCTCCTTTCGGCTTTTGCTAGAATAATATGGTATACCATTTGGATAAATATTGAAAGGGGTGGGTGTTATGACAACACGATACGGAATTGATGCGCCTTATGGAGCGTTTGGATTTATCTTTATTGCGCTCCTTTATGCCGCAGGCACGTTATACGGCATGATTCCTCCTTACTGGGGCTGGCTGACGGGCACCTTGTTTTTATTGCTCGGTCTTTGGATGCTCTTGTATTCAACGGCCATTAAACTTTTACACCGCCATCGCATTCTTGCGCTATCCGGTTTAAAGCCGGACATGAAGGTGCTTGATGTCGGTACGGGGCGGGGGCTATTAGCCATCGCCGCGGCTCAAAAAGGCGCTGACGTCTCAGCGATTGACAAATGGTCAAGCTGGGACCTGGTCGGAAACGGAAGAGACGCATTTGAAAAGAACAGACAGGCTGAAAGAGCGCCGGAAATTGATTTGTATGACGGACTGGCGCAAGACATGCCGTTTCCTGATGAGACGTTTGATCTTGTCATTTCGCATTTTACCGTACACAACATTTCAGGCAGAAAAAAGAGGGAACGGGCGATTGCGGAAATGGTGAGGGTGCTGAAGCCTGGCGGCATTTTGGCCGTGTCAGATATAAAAAATACATCACAATACAGAGAGATTCTTGAGGAAAACGGCTTTCAGACAAGAACGTATTCCTTTTATTATACGTTTCCGTTTTCGAAACTCATCATTGCTGTCAGGACTCCGGTAGGAACCGGGCGCTCCATTTGTTAAAATAAATAAGACAAAACAGATAGAAAAGGTGTTATACATGAAGTCTTATTTGATTATCGGGGCCGGCATTCTCGGTGCGTCCGCGGCTTATCATCTCGCAAAGGCCGGGGCGGATGTAACGGTCATTGACCGGAAGCACCCGGGGCAGGCGACTGACGCCGCGGCGGGGATCGTCTGCCCGTGGCTGTCACAGCGCCGCAATCAGGCATGGTATGCGATCGCAAAAGGCGGAGCCCGCTATTATAACCAATTGATACAGCAGCTTGAAGCTGATGGAGAAACAGAAACCGGTTATCAAAAGGTCGGTGCTGTCAGCCTCCATACGGATGAAAAAAAACTCAGCCAAATGGAGGAAAGAGCTTATAAAAGAAGAGAGGACGCCCCTGAAATCGGTGACATTACAAGGCTGACTCCGGAAGAAACGAAGGCGCTGTTTCCCGCGCTGTCGGAGGAATACGGGGCGGTTCATGTCAGCGGCGCGGCCCGGGTGAACGGGAGGGCGCTTCGTAAGGCGCTGTTAAATGCGGCCGTTAAGCACGGAGCGGCTGTTTACAATGAAGAAGCGTCAATATTGACAGAGGACGGTGCCGTCATCGGTGTGAAAACCGCAGAACGCACGCTTACTGCCGACCAGGTTCTCGTAACGGCCGGCGCTTGGGCGAGAGAGCTGCTTGAGCCGCTCGGCATCCGTTTTTCAGTATCATACCAAAAGGCGCAGATCGTTCATTTAGAGCTTCAGGGAGAGGATACGGGCGGCTGGCCCGTCGTCATGCCTCCAAACGATCAATACATTCTCGCCTTTGACAGCGGCAGAATCATAGCGGGCGCGACTCATGAAAACGATACCGGCATGGATTTGCGGGTGACGGCCGGCGGTCTCCGCGAGATTTTTGACAAAGCATTAACCGTGGCGCCGGGGCTTTCAGACAGTACTGTAATAGAGACAAGAGTCGGTTTCAGGCCGTTTACTCCCGGTTTTCTTCCCGTCATCGGCAAAGTGCCGAATATCAGCGGACTCCTCGTTGCCAACGGGCTGGGCGCCTCAGGGCTGACGAGCGGGCCGTATCTGGGGGCTGAACTGGCGAAACTCGCACTCGGGCAGCAGACGGAAATTGATTTGAGCCTTTATGATCCGGCCGGGGCGCTTGAATAAAAAATAGCTTTTGGCGCATTCTTATGATAGGATGGAGCTTTAATGAATAAGAGGACGTGACCCATTTGATAAAAATAAACCTTCCTGCTCCTGATGTAACCATTACGGAACGGCAGCAGTCACCGTCGGAGAATGAACCGGCGATTAAAGCGATTTACGGTTTCATTGATTTTCACCAAATTCCGAGAGACAAAGGCGGCATCTTTATGTTTTATAACATTCATGATGAGCTGCTGTTTGTCGGGAAAGCCCGTAAATTAAGACAAAGAATCAAAAAGCATTTTGAAGACAATGTGTCGCCTGTTAAACATCACAGGGACGAAGTGTATAAAATTGAAGTATGTGTCGTAAATGATCCGATGGAAAGGGAGATTTACGAAACGTACGCGATCAATACCCTTCAGTCGAAATACAACATTGAGAAAGTATTTTATAAATAAGAAAAACCGGAGCTTAAGGGCTCCGGTTTTCTTTATGTTTACAGTGCCAGCCACATCACTGCAATATGCACGATCAGCAGACAGTAAACGATGAGGAATAGCTGGACGACCTTTTTTCTGAATAACATGCAGATCATCATGAGCACGGGAAAAATCAGGACGCCGGCCGTTTTATTGATTGATGTATTCGGACGGTTCGACACGTCATAGTGAATGGCCATATCAGCAGGAAGAAACGGATAAAACACAATCGACAGAATAAAGGCGAGAACCACAGCTCCCCACAGCACTTTATCATTCATCAAAAACATATGAACACTCCCTTTTTTACATATAATAGTATATTAGTCCGAAAAATCTAATTTATCAATATTTTACCTGTTGATTGGTGTATAATCATGTCAATGAAATTTCCATACGCTAGGAGGGTTTCAATTGACTGACAAGAAGCAAACCAGCATGTTTTCATTCTTTCTTTTTATCATGGCCGCCTGGATCATCGTTTTGTTTTTTACCGTCATCGCGGCACTGCCAAGCTCCGCCATCCAATTAACCAAGCATCAATCCAAAACCGTTTCCATGATTTATCCGCAAAGCTGGGGATTTTTCAGTAAAGATCCGAGAGAAGACAGCTTGAACATCTATCTTCTTGATGCCGATGAGGAGCTCAGATGGCCGAATAATTCTCTGAAAAATGTCATCGGCTTAAACCGCTACGGCCGGACGCAAGGGATAGAGCTCGGCCTTATGCTGGAAAAGCTGCCTTCCAAAGAGAAGTGGAACGACTTCACGACTGGCCAAGACATTAAGGATACCACATTTTTGAAAATGAAAAATGAGTCTCCCTCCCCAAGGCTGAAAGGGAAAATGATCATTACATATGAACGCATTACCCCATGGGCATGGAGCCAACATACCGAAACGAAAAGAACCATCAAAAAATACATCGGAGTGGATGTCAATTGATTCAGGATGCAAAAAAGCAGCTCACCTTATGGATGATGAAGAATCCGCCTTGGACAAATGTGTACGGGCTTGCCAGAAGCTTAATCGCGCTCGGCACGCTGCTGACATTGCTGTTTAATCCGGCGTCTGTCTTCTTCAAAACGCAAAATCAAATGCTCAGTTTTTCCGACACGTTCAGCCTGTTTCTGCTGTTTCCCGATTTCCGTTACATTGAGATCGTCAAAGCCGTTTGTATCTGTATGTTAATCCTTGTCGTCATTGGCTGGCGGCCGCGAATCACCGGTTTTTTTCACTGGTGGATTTCGTACAGCTTCCAAAACTCCGCCGTTACCCTTGACGGAGGAGATCAGGTGGCTGCCGTTTTTACACTGCTGCTGCTCCCGCTGACATTAACCGATCCGCGGAAATGGCACTGGTCTCCGTACGAGGCGTCTTTTGAGAAAAGACCGCTTGAGCCTTATTACCGCTCCTTATGCTGGGCGACACTGACAATCATCAGAATACAGGTCGCGATGCTGTACTTTAACTCTGTCATTGCCAAACTGATGGAAGAAGAGTGGCAGAACGGAACCGCCGTTTATTACTATTTGAACGATCCGATGCTGGGTCTGCCGGATGCGCTTCACGGTCTGTTTGACTTTATCCTGCAGTCCAAGCTTGTCGTCATCCCGACTTGGGGCACGCTCATTGTGCAAACCATTATGTTCTGCGCTTTGTTCGCTCCGAAAACATATTGGCGTCTGATATTGTTTATCTCCATTTTTATGCACGAAATCTTTGCCGTTATGCTGGGGCTTACCTCGTTTTCCATTACGGTGGCTGGTATTTTGGTCCTGTTTTTGGTGCCGGCAGAGAAAACAGTAGCTTTGAACCATTACAATCCCCTTTTTATCAGATACAATTTTTTCAATAAAAGGAAAAGGAGGAAATTATTTGGTTAAAAGCAAGAAGTCCGCAGCTGCCATGATGCTGGTGTTTGTTTTAATGGTCGCATTAGTCGGCCCGCATGCCGCGGCGAAAACTGAGCCGTCGGTCTCTTATTCGGGTGAAGACATTTTTTCCGGCATCTTTTTCGGACAAGGTGAGGTCGCAAAACTCCTTCCTGAAGTATGGGATACCAAGGCTGTCAAAAAGATTGATCAGGATGAATTAAAGCAAGTTTCCGATCAGGTGATCGCTGATATTAAAAAGTCATCGCCGGATTATTTTAAAGAGTTGAAAGCGGCGGTCTACAGCGGCGATTATGAGAAAGTGAACAGCGTCATTGATCAAGGTTCGCAGATTATGGCGAAAGTGCTGAAAGAAGAGTTTGACAAAAAGAGCATGGACAAAGGAAAATCAACGGCCATCGGCCAATGCGCAACGGCTGTATGGGTATTTTTAAACGCGGCGGCCGCCATTGAGACGATCGCTCTTGCGGTAGCGGCCATCATTTTGACAGTAGCAAGCGTTGACGAAGATTCCGACTTAGGAAAAGAGCAGCTCATCGCTAATGTCGTTGACCGCATTAACGCGCAGCACTGAGGCTGAAGAAAGAAAACGCTAAGGAGACGAACCTTAGCGTTTTTTTGATTGAAGCATCTGTTTTAAATATGCTTCTGAATCAAAGCCGAGTTCCTCGTCGGCTTCTTTTTTCAGTTCAAGCTGAAGTCGCACGTACGTGTCATATTTCGGGCTGAGCTTTTGAAGAAGATTGCTGAAAGGCGATCCCTCCTTCAGCGCGGGCAGATCAGAAGCTGATTCTCCGACCTTGATCAGGCTTTCCCTGTATTCTTCATCTGTCTGCACTCTTTTCACAAGCTGAATGATGATGTTTTTATGAGTGTCCCAAGTGGCGGGGTCTCTCTCCAAAATCCGCTCGATAAATTGATCATGCTGTACTTTGTGCTGCTGGAGCTGAGCCGGATCCTCCTTGCCGACCAGCTGCATCATCGGGTGTGCAGCCGGAACTTCTTCCATATCATCCAATACTTTAATAAGCTCCGCCCATATCGTTTTTTTCTCATCTGTATCAATAGAAAAGTCGAGGAACGGTTCAAACAGCGCGGCGATAAATTCTCCGAAATCTCCCGGGAACAGTTTTTTCAGCTGAAGTCCCATATACTTCGGTTCATCTATTTTGACCTCGCCGATATCATGCAGAATTGAATCGACATTTTCCGCATCTTCCACGCGCTTGATCAGCATTTCAGTCAGTTTCCGTTCCTGCTCAAGCTCTTCAATCTGCCGGCTGAGCTTTTGATGCTGCTGGCGCAGTATATCATGCAGACTGCTGCCCTCTAAGAGGAACGCTTTAATATCGCTTACAGACAGTGCCAGCATTCGGAGGGCGGCAATCATTTTCAGCGTATTCACGTTCTGAGCGGAATACTCACGGTATCCGTTATCAGGGTTTTTGCTGACGGTGATTAAACCTTCCTGCTCATAATATTTGATGGCTTTTTTCGTGAGACCCGTCTGTCTGGCGGCTTCTTTTATATTCATTCTGAATCACTCCCTGTTTTTCATTCTAAACGTGTCTCTAAGGGTCAGGTCAAGAGAGGGCGGGAAATAAGACGGGTTTATTTTATATTTTAGAAATTTCAGAAAATATGATTGACAACGCACCTTTGTTGCGATTAATATAACGTTATATAATGTTATATAACGTTATATAATAAAACACTGAGGAGTGAAGGATTTGAGTCAAACTGCCGCACAAGTGAATCACAAAGTTCAGGCTTTCTTGGATGATCTGAAAGGAAAAACGATTGACCACGTCTTTTTCGTCGCTTGCGGGGGTTCTTCAGCCATTATGTATCCGAGCAAGTACGTGTTTGACAGAGAGGCGAAAGCCATCAGCTCTGATCTCTACAGTTCAAATGAATTTATTCAGCGCAATCCCGTTCAGCTCGGAGAGAACTCTCTCGTGATTTTATGTTCTCAGTCAGGCAATACGCCGGAAACGGTGAAAGCCGCCGGTTTCGCCAGAAAAAAAGGCGCGCTTACGATTGCGATGACCTTTGAGCCTGATTCGCCGCTAGCGAAAGAAGCCGAATATGTCGCGGTGTATGACTGGGGTGAGAATGCACAGGCGATAAATACGAATTACGGGGTTCTGTATCAAATCGTGTTCGGCGCTTTACACGTGCTGGAAAACCATCCCGCGTTTGAGTCGGCGATCGACGGACTCAATAAGCTCCAGACCGTATATGACAAAGCGCTTAAACAAGAAGCGGATCACGCAAAGGCATTCGCGAAAGCCCACGAAAAAGAAGATATCATTTACACGATGGCAAGCGGTGCGAACTACGGCGTCGCTTACTCCTACAGCATCTGCATTCTCATGGAAATGCAATGGATTCATTCCCACGCCATTCATGCCGGAGAATATTTTCACGGACCGTTCGAAATCATTGATGAATCCGTTCCATTTATTATCCTGCTCGGCTTAGACGAAACAAGACCCCTTGAAGAGCGGGCGCTTTCCTTCTCAAAAAGATACGGCAAAAAACTGACTGTGCTTGATGCGGCAGCATATGATTTTTCCGGAATTGACGATTCTGTAAAAGGCTATCTGGCTCCTCTCGTATTAAACCGGGTGCTCAGAAGCTATGCGGATGCGCTGGCGGAAGCAAGGAACCATCCGTTAAGCCAGCGGCGTTACATGTGGAAAGTCGAATATTAAGAACGCGCATTATATTTCACCGGACTATAATGATATATAACGTTATAGTCCGGTGACAAAGGAGGAAAAGCATCTGAAAAAGCTCATCTGCCTGTTCGTTCTGTTAGCCGTATGTCTGTCAGCCGCCGCCTGTTCAAGCCAAAGCAGTTCCTCTGACGGAAAAGTGACTCTGAAGTTTTTTCACAGGTGGCCGAAGGAGCCGGAAAAAAGCTATTTTGAAGAAGCGGTCAAAGAATTTGAAGCCGCTCATCCGGATATTCATATCCAAACGGAAGCGGTCTTAAACGATTCTTATAAAGACAAGGTGAAAGTCATGCTCGGAACAACGAGCCCCCCTGATATTTTCTTTTCATGGAGCGACCGGTTTGCTTATAAATTCATCAAAGGAGATAAAGCCCTCGATCTGTCGTCTTACTATCAGCAGGATAAAGATTGGTCCTCACAGCTTGTGCAGTCACAAATCAAACCTTTTACGCATGACGGAAAACAGTACGGTGTTCCGTGGCAAATGGACGCTAAATCATTCTTTTATAATAAGGACATTTTTAATTCATTACATTTGAAGCCCCCGGCGACATGGGATGAACTGATCACAGTCTCTGAGAAATTGAAAGAGAACGGATATATTCCGATCAGTTTCGGCACAAAAGCGCCTTGGACCATTTCTCATTATATCGGGACGCTGAACCAGCGTATGGTGGATGAAAAAACGCGGGCGAAGGATTACAGCCCGGAAACCGGGGAGTTTACGGACGAAGGCTATGTCAAAGCGCTTGAAAAGCTTCAGGAACTTCTGCCGTACTTTACAAAGCACGTGAACTCCGTTGATCACGAATACGTGCGCCAGCAGTTTACGAGCGGCAAAGCGGCGATGATTTATGCGGAAACGGCAGAAATTAAGCTCGTCGAACCGGTCAATCTGGGCTTGTTTCCTTTCCCGAAAATCAGCGGCGAAAAGGGATCTCCCCGTGCACTGACCGGATCTCCGGAAGGATTTATGATTTCCTCAAAAACGAAGCACCCGAAAGAAGCCATGGAATTTCTTCAGTTTTTAACCTCGAAAAAAATGGGAGAGAAGCTGATAAAAGACGTCGGTAAATACAGCGCGGTTCAGGGAACGGCGACAGAAAACAATTCCACCCCGATCCAGCGTGAAGCCGTGCAGGATATCGTCCGCGCTGAAACAATGGTGCCGTGGTTTGATATGGATGTTGACGTTGAAATCGCCGATGTGTATGCGGCAGGCGTTCAGCAGATGCTCGGCGGCACAATGACACCGCGCGAGGTGATGAATTCCGTGCAGAAAGCGGCGCGTCAAGTCAAAGCGTCATCTGAATAGAACAGATTTCTTTGGAGAAAGGAGATGAGGATTTCCTTGGTCAGCCGAAAACGTTTCATTCCGTATCTGTTTCTCGCGCCCGCGCTGATTTTTCTGCTGTTCGTTTACATTCCGATTATTGAGAATGTGTTTTTCAGTCTGTTTGAATGGAGCTCATTTCAACCCGAAAAGACGTTTATCGGTTTGAAAAATTATATTGACCTGTTTCACGATCCCGTATTTTTTACAGCGCTCCGCAACAATGTGCTGTATGCGGTCATATCGCTGATTTGCCAGGTTGGCGGCGGCTTAATTCTGGCGGCCGTGCTGGAAGACAGATTGGTAAGAAAATGGTCGCCGTTTTTCCGCACGGTCTTTTTTCTTCCGGTCGTCATTTCCATGACCGTCATTGCGCTGTTGTTTGATTTTATTTATAACCCGGAAATCGGGCTTTTGAATCAGCTGCTGGAAGCCGTCGGACTTGATGAACTGACCCGGGCGTGGCTGGGCGATGAAAACACCGCTATGCTGTCTGTCATCTTTGTGTCTCAATGGCAGTCTGTCGGTTACATCGCCATGCTGTACATTGTCTCGATTCAGAGCATTCCCGCTGAATTATATGAATCGGCGCAGCTGGACGGAGCCGGAAAAATCCAGCAGTTTTTTCACATTACGGTGCCGCAGACGAAAGAAATGTCGTTTGTTGCCGTGGTGATGACGCTGACCGGCGCATTTACCGTATTTAATGAACCGTATATTCTGACCGGCGGAGGGCCGGGCAATGCTTCAGAAGTGCTGAGCACATTTTTGTATAAGAGCGCTTTTACAAAGGATATGATGGGCTACGCTTCTGCGATCGCGACGGTGGTGCTTTTGCTGACGCTTGCTCTGTCGCTTATTCAGATGAAATTCTTTAAGACCGGAAAGGAGGAGTAGCCGATGCTTCCTGAAAAGACGGACTTGCGTCATGCCCGTCAGGCCGTCAGAACAGGCGGAAAACCGAGAAAATGGTATGTCGGGGAAACGTCCGTGTGGCTGTTTCTCTTTATCTACCTCATTGCTGTTGCATATCCGCTGTTATGGATGGCGGTCAGCGCCTTTAAAAGCTCGGATGAGATTTTTGAGCACAGCTGGTCGCTGCCCTCTGTCTGGCATCCCGAAAACTTCGTATCCGCATGGAACCAAGGGATTTCCGCTTATTTTATGAACAGCGTCATTGTGACCGTGCTGACTTGTCTCATCACCGTATTTGTGAGCGCCTGGGCGGCATACGGGCTGGCCCGTTTTCAATTTAAAGGAAAAGGGTTTGTGCTGATCATTTGTCTTGGCGGCTTGATGCTGACGCCGCAGGTCAGTCTTGTGCCGCTGTACTCCATTATCCAGTCATTGGGACTGTACAATACGTATTGGGCATTGATTCTTCCGTACGCCGCCTACCGTATTCCGTTTACCGTGATTCTGATCCGTTCCTATTTTTTGTCGATTTCCAAAGAGCTTGAGGAAGCTGCCTATCTGGATGGATGTACAAGTTTCGGAATATTTTTCAGAATATTCTTACCTATGAGCGTGCCGATTCTGGTGACATCAGGCATTTTGACGGCTTACCATACATGGAATGAGTTTATGTTTGCGATTATTTTTATCGATGATGAAAATTTACGGACGATTCCGGCCGGGCTGATGCAGTTCAGAGATGCGCTGCAGACGGATTGGGGCGTGCTGCTGGCCGGGCTGACGATTTCTGCTGCTCCGATCATCGCGCTGTTTCTATTGATGCAGAGATATTTTATCCGCGGCATTGCTGCGGGAAGCGTGAAAGGATAAGGAGGATGAAAAGATGAAACTGATAGCGGCCGGAGATAATGTAGTAGATTATTATCAGGATCAGGAGACGTTTTACCCGGGCGGAAATGCGTTAAACGTAGCCGTGCTTGCCCGGCGCTTAGGCCACGAAACTTCTTATATCGGGATTCTCGGCAGTGATGAAGCGGCGGATCACGTATTGAATGTGCTGAAACTGGAAAAGGTGAATGCCGATCTGATCCGCCGGGCATACGGAGAAAACGGGATGGCGGTCGTCACGCTTGATGAAAGAGGGGACAGGATATTTGCCGGATCAAATAAAGGCGGCGTGCAATCGCGTCTGACGCTCGCTTTTCAGGAGAATGACATCTCATTTATCGCCGGACATGATCTGCTGCATACGAGCGTATACAGCAGGATAGAACGTGACCTCCCGATGCTGAGCGGCCATGTGCCGATTTCCTTTGACTTCTCTGTAAAACGTGACGAAGCCTATTTAGAAGCGGTCTGTCCGTACGTGACGTATGCGTTTTTTTCCGGGAGTGATTTGAGTGAAAGTGAATGTATGCGGCTTGCCGAAAAAGCCCGCGGTTTCGGAGCGAAAATCGTCTGTCTGACAAGGGGGGAATATGGCGCGGTGTTATCGGATGGGGAACGCGTCTATCATCAGCCGGTGGTAAGAGCTGATATAATAGATACATTGGGCGCGGGTGATTCTTTTATCGCCGGGTTTCTTACCGATTTCTTCGAGCATCAGGATATTCGGCGAGCGCTTACTGCGGCCGCCGGGACGGCTGCCAAAACATGCGGAGGGTTCGGAGCGTTCGGTTACGGGCATCCCTACAGGCCGGGCGGCGGGAAAAGCAGTGAAAAAACGAGAATACGATAAGCATTGTCTCGTTTTTTATACTTGTTACGCATAGGGACTGTTAATGGTAAACGTGACGCGGTCGGTATGCATTAAAAACAGCGAGCTGTATATCGGCTTGTCTTTTGACATAAATGCGGTTTTGTCAATTTCAAAAAGCGCATCCCCGATATCACAAGCCAGATAGCGGCTTTCTTCCTGCTTGGCGTATACGACATTTAACAGCTTCGTATTATGGGTGGGCACCACCTGATAGTGCTGTTTCAAAATGTCATGCATCGACACGCCGCCTTTAATATGCTTGCCGATGTCGGGAAATAAACTGAGCGGATAGTGGGCGATTTCGAATGAGAGCGGCTGGTCGTCGTGAAATAAAATGCGTTTTAATTCAAGAACGGGACTTTCGGAAGCGACGCGAAGTTTTTGGGCGATGGATTTAGGCGCTTCAATGGTTTCATGGGAAAGGATCTGGTGTTTCGGTTTTTTCCCCGTTGATTCCATAAATTCTGAGTAGCCGTTGACCGCGATGAGCTCCCGCTTCAGTTTAGGGCTTTTAACGAACGTTCCCTTTCCCTGCTGCCGGACGAGCCAGCCTTCTTCCACAAGATCAAGGATGGCCTTCCTGACCGTTATGCGGCTGACGTTGTACGTTTCGCACAGCTCATTTTCGGTCGGCAGTTTTACGGACGGCGAATAAACGCCCTTCTTGATATCGTCCGCGATAATTTGTTTCAGCTGAATATATAAAGGTTTCGAGCTCCCGTTATTTAACAATGGGACGGACCTCCTTTGTCAAGTAGTAGTACTATTATATGTATTATGACGTTATAATACAAATTTGCTTTTCATTTATGAATCTGTCAGAAACCCCGAACATTTTTAACATAACAGAAAGATGTGGCGGTTTCCAGTATTGGAGGAGGTTTCGAATGGCATCATTAACATTTGACCATATCAAAAAAACATACGGCGCCCAATCGGCGGCAGTGAAGGATTTTCACTTAGATGTAAAAGATGAGGAGCTGCTGGTGCTTGTCGGGCCCTCCGGCTGCGGCAAATCTACGACACTCAGAATGATTGCCGGACTGGAGAGCATTTCTGAAGGGAAGCTTTATATCGATGGAGACGCGGTGAACGATCTGCCCCCGAAGGATCGCGATATCGCGATGGTTTTTCAGAATTACGCGCTGTATCCCCACATGACGGTGTTTGATAATATGGCGTTCGGTTTGAAGCTCAGAAAGCTGCCGAAAAAAGAAATCGCAGAGCGAGTCCGGACGGCCGCTGATATTTTGGAAATCGGGCATCTGCTCAAGCGGAAACCGAAGGCTCTTTCAGGCGGACAGCGGCAGCGGGTTGCGCTCGGCCGGTCGATCGTGCGGGAGCCGAAAGTGTTTCTGATGGACGAGCCGCTTTCCAACTTAGATGCGAAATTGCGAGTGACGATGCGCGCCGAAATCAGCAAGCTCCATCAGCGTTTGAAAGCGACCATCGTTTATGTGACGCATGATCAGACGGAAGCGATGACAATGGGCGACCGGATTGTCGTGATGAATGAAGGAGATATTCAGCAGGCCGCAAGCCCCCATGAGATTTATCATTATCCGGCGAATCTGTTTGTGGCGGGTTTTATCGGTTCTCCGAGTATGAATTTTATAAAAGGCGTCATTGAAGAAAGTCACGGGCAATGGTATTTTGCCGGTTCGTCCGTTCGTCTGCCCATTCCGAAAGAAAAAGCGGCCGTTCTTGTGCAGAAAGGATACAGCGGTAAGGAGATGATTGCGGGGCTGCGTCCGGAGCATTTGACGCTTGCCGGACAATCAGAGCACCCGCCTGAAGCGGTGTGCCGCGCTGTGGCGGAAGTATGTGAAAACTTAGGCTCGGAGATGTACGTTCATGCGGTGAGCGGAGATGACCGCATGACGATCCGTCTTGACGGCGCTTCACAGGTGAAACCCGGCGATGCCATTCTGCTTGCGGTCAATATGAACCGGGCCGTCTTTTTTGATGCCGACACTGAAAACGCCGTATATTGAAAAAGGGAGCCTGATGATCGGGGCTCCCTTATCACTTCTTATGATACGATTACCAGATTTCGTCCGCCCATTCCGGATGGTCGATAAACGGATTGCGGTTATGCTGATAGTCTTCGTAAATGATTTCGTTCCGCCGTTTTTCCTTACTGTCGACGGGGTCTTGTTGATTCCATTTGAGCAAAACGGACAGTTTTCCCATGTAAGGAGCTGAGCCGTTTCCGGTTTTATCATTCAGCTCAAGGTCGGGATACCCGTCGTCTCCTTCATAACGCACCGCCATGTAAAACAGCATGCGGGCGACGTCTCCTTTAACCTCATCGCGCGGCTCCCAGGAATCGCCGTCGTAATAATTGCCCGGCGCTTTCGGGTATTCTGAGCCGCCGTTATCAAAATCCATATTTCCTCTGGCACTGTTCACCTGAACGTCTGCAGGGCGCAGATGATGAATGTCCGTCCCGGGGCCGGCAGCTGTTCCGAAGTTTCCGTGTGACTTTGCCCACACGTGTTCGCGGTTCCAGTCCCCGGCGCTGCCGCCGTTTTTACTTTTGGCCCGTGATTCCTGGGTGTAGAGCAAGATGACATTGTTCGGGTTTGCCGGATCTTCGTCAGTTTCCTTCAATGCATTCCATACTTGGCTGTAAGACAGCTTTGTATGTCCGCTGATGATGCGGTGCAGGGCGCTCTTTAAGGCCGTTCCGCTTTTTCCGGAAGCTTCTTTGTAATATGTGTCCGTATCCGCAGACGGAGTGATGACAGCTGAGGCAGTTTGCGGAAAAAGAGTTGTGCCGCCGGCAGTTGAAACCGCCATCCGGCTGTACAGATTCGTGTCAGCCGGCGCGCCCGCAGAGGCTGACGGCGCGGCCCATCCAAAAATGAAAAACAGGCAGACAATCGGCAGAAACCAAAGTTTTTTTGTCATGACTTGCCCTCCTTTACCTCCATTATCCAAAAAATAAATCTAATATTCTATCTTTTTTGAAAAATGGTTCCTTCGGCTTATTGGTCAAAGTATCCGGAAAATCATTGATTTTTTGGAAGATAAGATAATGAACTCGTTATGCGCTCCTTCTATAATGAAGATCATCTTGTCAGTTTTTCAGTTTAAAAGGAGGGCGTGTATGGAACATCAGCAGCTTTCGGCGGCGAATATCGGGATTTCCGATGACATACAATGGCTGTCTCAATTCGGCGCTTCCGCTTCCGGCGGAGTGACGAGGCTTTTATATACGAAAGAATGGATGGACGCCCAGCTTGCCGTCAAAAAGAAAATGGAGGCGTTCGGGCTGGAAACGGCATTTGACGATGTCGGAAACGTGTTCGGCCGGCTGAACGGCACAGAATCGCCTGATGAGGTGATTCTGACCGGGTCGCATATTGACACCGTTATTGACGGCGGCAAATATGACGGTGCGTTCGGCGTGCTGGCGGGCATGCTGGCGATCCGTCATTTGCATGAGACGTGCGGGCGTCCGAAAAAAACGCTGGAGGCTGTGTCGCTCTGTGAAGAGGAAGGGAGCCGTTTTCCCATCACCTATTGGGGCTCCGGCAATATCACCGGTGCTTTCACGCTTTCAGATGCGGAAACGCCGAAAGACGCGTCCGGCATTTCTCTGTTAGAAGCCATGCGGCAGAACGGCTTCGGTGCAGGCCGTTATCCAGCACCGCTGCGCACTGATATTAGTGCCTTTCTGGAAATTCATATTGAACAGGGGCAAACGCTTGAACGATCGGGAAGGGATATCGGGATTGTCACCGGGATTGCCGGACAGAGACGCTATACCGTTACGCTTGACGGTGAATGCAACCATGCCGGCACCACTTCAATGAAATGGCGGAAAGACCCGCTCGCGACGGGAAGCAGCATCATCCACGAACTCATGCTCTCAGCGGTAAGACAGCCGGAAGAGCTCCGCCTGACGTGCGGGAAAATGACGGTTGAACCGAATATGGCGAATGTCATTCCGGGCCGTATCCAGTTTTCCGTTGATATTCGCCACCCGGAGGAAGACGTGCTGGCAGCCTTCCATCAGAAACTGGCGTCGATTGTTGAAAACATCAGCCGCAGCAAAGGAGTCAGGCCCGTTATTGATGAATATATGAGGATAGAGCCGGTTCAAATGAATCAGACACTGACGCGAACCGCAGCGGAGGCTGCAAAAGAACAAGGGGCGGACCCGGAGAAAATCGTAAGCGGAGCGGGACATGACGCCCAGATGCTCGGCAGAACCTTTCCGGCCTGCATGCTGTTTGTACCGAGCCGTGGCGGGATCAGCCACTCGCCGCTTGAATTCACACCCGCACATCAGCTTGAAACCGGCGTCCTTACGCTGGCGAATGTATTACATAAACTTGCCTATTAACGTAAAGGGGGAATCGGCGTGCCGACCAGAAAAGAATTGTGCATTCCGCAAAGAACCATTATGACACCGGGACCGACAGAAGCTGAACCGAGAGTGCTGAGGGCGATGGGCGCTCCGATCATCGGCCAGTTTGACCCGGCATTTACCGGCATCATGAACGAAACGATGCAAATGCTCCGTGAATTGTTTCAAACGGAAAACCGCTGGGCCTATCCGATTGACGGTACATCAAGAGCGGGGATTGAGGCTGTTCTCGCAAGTGTGATAGAACCGGGCGACAGCGTGCTCGTTCCGATATACGGACGCTTCGGATACCTGCTGACTGAAATCGCCGAGCGGTACGGAGCGGACGTTCATATGATCGAGTGTGAATGGGGAACGGTCTTCCGGCCTGACGAGATTATCAGCGAGATGAAAAAGATTTCCCCGAAAATCGTCGCTATGGTGCACGGAGAAACATCAACGGGGCGGATTCACCCGCTGAAAGAAATCGGGGAAGCGTGCCGCGCCCAAGACGCACTCTTTATCGTGGATGCCGTGGCCACGATCGGAGGCTGCGCCGTAAAAACGGATGAATGGAAGATTGACGCAGTCATCGGGGGAACACAAAAATGCCTGTCGGTCCCCTCGGGAATGGCTCCGATTACTTATAATGACCGGACGGCAGCTGTCATTGCCGCGCGTAAAAAGGTAGAACGAGGCATTGCGACGGCAGCCGACGGCAAAAGGCTGTCCGGTCATCGGCCGGTTACGAGCAACTATTTTGATCTGAGCCAGCTCGAAGATTATTGGAGTGAAAGAAGGCTGAATCACCATACAGAAGCGACAACAATGCTTTATGCGCTGCGGGAGGGTGTGCGCCTTGTCCTGGAAGAAGGACTTGAAGAACGGTTCCGCAGGCATCGGCGTCATGAAAAAGCGCTTACGGCGGGACTTGCAGCGATGGGCCTTGATTTATTCGGCGATCCGGAGGCGAAGCTGCCTGTCGTCACATGCGTGAAGATTCCGCCGGAAGCAGACGGCGAATCGATCAGAAGTATGCTTTTGTCTCAATTCGGAATTGAAATCGCCAGCTCATTCGGTCCGCTGCAGGGGAAAATTTGGAGAATCGGAACGATGGGCTACAGCTGCAGAAAGGAAAATGTGCTGTTTGTGCTGGCCGGACTTGAAGCGGTTCTGATCAGACACGGAGTTGCCGTTAAAGCCGGGGAAGCGCTGCAGGCGGCCCTTAACATATATGATCTGCCGGCTGAAACCGGTGTGCTGTCATGAGACATGAAAACGAGATTGAAATCATCTGGACTTTTTTCCCTTTTCCCCGTTATACTGAATGGTATAAAAAATGACAAATATGGAACGATCATCTGTTTGTCTGGGGAGAAGGTAAGAAATCATGGCGTACATGGGCCGATTGTCAATTTTAATGCTGAATATGTTTATTGCGATGCTTGGAATCGGATTGATTATTCCGATTATGCCCGCATATATTACCGAATTCGGAGCGACGGGGAGCACGATGGGTCTGCTTGTTGCGGCGGCGGGGCTTACACAGCTTTTATTTGCGCCTATTGCCGGGGAAATAACCGACAAATACGGACGGCGGAAACTGATTATTTTCGGCATCGCCGCCTTTGCCGTGTCGCAATTGATCTTCGCTTTTGCCGGAAGCCTGTGGCAATTGTTCGCATCCCGCCTTTTGGGCGGAATGGGCGCGGCGTTTTTAATGCCGTCAATGTTCGCTTACATAGCGGATATTACGACCGAAGAAGAACGCGGGAAAGGAATGGGGCTGTTCAGCGCGGCGATGACGCTCGGTGTCGTCATCGGGCCCGGTGTCGGAGGCTATTTGGTTCATTACGGCATGTCTGTGCCGTTCATCGTGTCTGCAAGTCTCGCCTGCTTTTCAACGGTGCTTTCATTTTTCTTTCTGCCTGAAACGCTGGGACGTGAAAAGCAGCTGGAAGCCCGGGCAAAAACGGAAAAACGTGAGCATCTGTTTAAGCAAATGTCACGCGCGCTCAAATCGCCGTTCGCGTTTATGCTGATTCTGGTTTTCGTGCTGAACTTCGGAATTATGAACTTTGAATCCGTTTTCGGTCTTTACGTTGACCATAAACACGGATTTAAAGCCTCTGATATTGCTTTTATTATTACGGCCGCGGGTCTCATCGGCGTGTTTGTGCAGGCGGTCGGCGTCAGTTATCTCGTCCGCAGGTTCGGGGAAAAGCGCGTCATTAACGTGACGTTGATCGGGGCTGCTGCAGGACTTGTGTGGTGCCGGTTTGCGGGTTCATATTGGGCCGTTTTTGCCGCGGCAATCTTTTTCCTGACGCTGACATCGCTGCTCCGGCCGGCGGTTAATACGATGCTGTCGAAGCTCGCCGGTGACCAGCAGGGGTTTGCCGGAGGGATGAACACCTCATTCATCAGCTTAGCGAATATCGCCGGACCGTCAGCCGCCGGTTTTCTCTTTGATGTAAATATGGAATTTCCGTATATGCTGGGAGCGGCCATTCTCACCATCAGTTTTCTGGCCGCGCTTGGCTGGGGCAAAAAGACACAGACCCGGCCGTTCACGCAGCAAGGATAAGAATCAAAAGCCTCCGGGTATCCGGAGGCTTTTTGCTATCTCATAGGGAGGAAAAAAATGAGTAGACTTAAAACCCTGTTTATTTTCATTTGCATACTGATAGTCACAACCTCTTGCGGTCTCATCCCAACTGGGAATGAAAAAGAGGAAAGAAGCAGCAATCAAAAGACTGTATTAAAGGATATTGACAATGCAAAATTTATTGTTGGTTTTTCTAACACTTTAGATAGGGGAAGTGAGATTGGGGTTTACGGTGAAGATGGTATTAAAATGGATAGCTTGGAATTGAAAGATGGTATAAATTTCACGATGTCTTCACATAACAAAAATAATACGTTCTTCTCATCAAATAGAAGCAATAATCACTTGATGATAGACAATAAAACCGGAAAAATAAACAAAATAAATGAAAAGAGTTTGTCAAAAACAACTGAGGATGAAGGTGCTTTCTTTATAAATAGTTCTGACGGTTATATCATCCATGACATTAACGTTGGATATAAAGACAAAGGGCTGGAAAGTGAACTGGTATATTGGAAGGGAAACAGCCGAAAAAACAAGAAACAAATAAAGCTTGACGGAGAACTTGGATCAGCAATCGTCGCTAAAAATAAAATTTATGTCATTTCAAGTGATGAAGAAAGTATGTCCATCCTTTCAATTAACCCAGAGACAAATAAGCAAGAGAACAAGGCATCCATACCGAATAAAGGGATATACTTCATGGATGAAAAGGATGCATTCCAAGCTCTAGATGAAAATACATTTGTACTGGCAGTTAATGATAACGTGAATGAGAAAGAGAATTCTAAGCTCATATTAATAGACAGAGAGACTCTTAAGGTAAAAAAAGAAGTCGAGATGGAGAAAGGGTTTCATCCTGCAAAATTGAAAATATTAAAAGATAGCATCTTAGCTGTTTCTTTTGATGGGAAGCTGCAGGTGTTTGATAAAAAAATGGTTAAGAAAAAATCTTTTGATTTTTATGCTGGGGATGATAACAAATTAATGAATGATGTTCAATTCAATGACAGAGAGATGTATGTTTTACTCAAAAACTTTGATATCCAGCGTGATAACAAGCTTGGAGATATCACGTCTTATGATTTGAAATCAGGCAAAAAGCTAAAAACAATCCCGCTAAAAGTAAACAAAGAGTGGGAAATTGCACGTTTTGAAATTTTAAAATAAGTTGAGATGATTAGATCAGCTCCAGTTACATTCTGCATATATTATACTCATCATTACCGGGAGATTCCAGCATGGTTCAGGTTACCCTGTAAAGGGCAATAAGATAAGCGAAGGGATGGATTGACATGAATAGTATCAGGTACATATTGTATTTTGTGATTTCTTTCGTTTTACAGCTTCTCTGGTTCTTCTTAGTAAAAGAAAATTCTAATGTAACTATACTAGACATGTTGATAATGTCTCTGTTATTCACATTATTTATGTTCATCTTAGATAAATTTCTCAAAAAAAAGCAGGCTGCATAGGGACTGCTTTTTTTGTTGTAGACTTAAAACTCAAACCAAGATTTATGATCAAGACGAATGAAATTTTGCGGTTTTATTGCGGACATACATAATTTTGGAAATGTTAGAATATTATATAAAAGGAGGAGTGGCCTTGTGAGTTCTGTTTTACCATCATCGGAGGTTGGCGTTAAGATTAATGAATGGTACAAAATGATACGTCAGTTCAGTGTTCCGGATGCGGAGATTTTGAAGCGGAAGTGGAGCAAGAAATAAATGAGATGGAAGAAGACGAGTATCTACTGATTTACTACACCCTCATGAAATTTCGCCATCAGCTTATGCTGGATTATTTAGAACCGGTGACTACCCGCGTGAGACCGACAATTGACGAGCTGCTGGAAAAAATCGAAGCATCAAATAAAGGAATTTCCGGCCTGCTGTGCTATTATTCTTTATTTTTCCGCGGCATGTATGAATTTGATCAAAAGCAGTATGTAAAGGCGATCGGCTTTTATAGAGAGGCTGAAAAACAACTCGTTCATGTGCATGATGAAATTGAGAGAGCGGAGTTTCATTTTAAATTGGCTGAAGCATATTACGGTATGAAACAAAGCCACGTCTCCATGCATCACGTAAAGCAAGCGCTCGATATTTACGATCAGTATGAGTTGTATAAGGTCCGGAAAATTCAATGTCTATTTGTCGTATCAGGGAACTATGTAGACTTTAAACGTTATGAAAAAAGCTTGCCGCATTTAGAAAAAGCTTTAGAGTTGTCGAAACAAGTAAACAATAATGAAAGGCTGCTCAGTTCTGCTTATTACAACATAGGAAAGAATTACGGAGACTTAGAAGAATACAATAAAGCTGAAATCTACTTAAAAAAAGCAGCGGAGATATCCGAAAAGTATAAATTGGGTAACCTTCCGCATTCCTTGTTTACATACGCAAAGCTTCTATTTAAACAAGGGAAAACAAGCGAGGCGATTCAAATCAGCAAAAAGGGACTTTCATCAGCGATATTTCAAGGAGATAAGCTGTTTGAATCTCTGCAAGAATATTTGGAGGCTTTATATATTAATGCAATAGACCAAATGGGAATCAAACAATTGATTACCTTGAGAAACATAAAAACTATTCGTATGTAGAAGATATTGCTCTTGATACGGCTGCTGTTTATGCAGAGTCAAAGCAATATGACAAATCTTATTTTTATCATCAAAAAATGATTCAAACGCAAAAACAAATTCAGAGGGGAGAATGCCTGTATGAATTTTAGAAAAGGCGTATTTATCATTGTGTCGGCTGTCGTTTTAATGTCAGGGATCGGTCTAGCAACATCGGCTGTTTCATTTGATGTATCTTATCAAGTTTCGTCTGATCGTAATCAAACCTAAGAAGGAGAGTGCCTGTATGAAAAAAAGCATCTTCATTATTTTGGGTCTGTCGTTATCTTTGATATGCGGATTGGGTGTAAACACAGTGGAAAAACAAACACATGCTACCTTTCAAACTGCTTCTGATCGTCTTCAAACTTGAACAGCTTACGTCTTTTCTTCGGGAAAGGCTTTTTTAGTTTAGATTAGAGTCTGCTGAAAATCATAACTAACGGCTGATGACATCACTGAAAGCAGATGTTGATGGCAGCATTTTTTGAGAATTTAGCTGAATGAATTCCCCTTAAATAGGATGCGGGAGAACACCCGCATCCCTGTCTCTAACGATTCCTTAACCGATCAGCCGCTGCATTCTCAGCGCGAGCCGCAGGCGCATCGTCGTCTCCGGATCTTTTAAGCTTTTGCCGAGCAGTTCCTCGCATTTTTCTAAACGATAGATCACCGTATTTCGATGGACGTACAGGCGCTTAGCCGTTTCTGAAATCTGGCAGTGGGTCTCCAGATAAACAGACAGCGTATGAAGCAGGCTCTGGTCCTCCTTTTGCCGGTCGGCCAGGCTTTGGAGGGTGGCTTCGTAAAACTTCTTCACATCTTCCGCCGGAAGCAGGCGGAGCAGCTCCGGCACGTCTTTGGCATGATAGATTTGAATAAACTCCGCGCTTCTGGACAAATGCCCGGATGAAATGGCGTCTGAAGCTTCAGTAAAAGCGTCAGGGACGTCGATCAGCTTTTGGCATATGTTTGAGATGCCGAAGGAGACAGTCCGTTTAAACTGCGTCCGGACCTGCTTTTGAAACTGCTCCAAAAAGCTGATGACAGACGCGTGCATTTCATTCCAGCTGTCTGTCGCTTCAATTAAAAGAATACCGACATTTCCTTTAATAAAGAGATGAGGGGGAAACGGAAAGGATGACAGCTCCCCTTCAAGCAGATCAAATACATGATCGGAAACGAGCTGATTTTCGGTAAAGCTGATCGTTTTCTCATTTCGGTCAAGCTTTCCGCAAATGCACATGTATTTCTGATCCCAGCGGAGCCGGAATTCTTTGGCGCGGCTTTTGATTTCTTCATGGCCGGTAAATGAGCGGTCGATGAAATTGCTGAAAAATTCATTGCGCGCCCGTCTGCCAAATTGTTTGACGGCATTTTCTTTCAGCAGTTCAAAGGAAATGACGTTAGCCGCCTGTTCAATTGTCAAAATCATGCCTTTATCAGCGGTCTGCACCAGCTCCGGTATCACCAGATAACCGCAGTTTTTCTCAACATTCAGAATCGGCAGGACAGAATACGCCTTTCTGTCGGACAGCATGGAAAAGCAGGTGAAATAAGGCCCGGAAAGGGAATAACAGATGTTTTTCAATAAAGACGTGTCAATGGGTATGCGGTGGGACGATGATAAGAGTTTTGTATGCTGATCCAAAAGAAGCACGGGAAGCCGGAGAATGTCTGAGAGCTTCTTAAGCAGGGATTGCAGCCCTTTGCCGCTCATGATGTGGTTTGTGAATTTTTTATGGGCGTAAATGGCCTGCTGGAGCTCATTTGAACGCATATCAAGAATATGGCTCAGTGTGGCGTTGACGATATCTCCCAGCCTGATGTCTTCCGGCAGCTCAATAATCGGAAATTCATACCGGTCGGCAAGCTCCGCGGCATCTTTCGGAATGACATTAAGATAACGCTTCGTTTTGATCCCCAGTCCCGCGCAGCCCCGTTTTGCCATGAGGCGGATCAAATCTTTCAACAGTTGCGGGCGGTCCTTCAAGTGGTAAGCCGTGGTGACGAGCAATTCGTTTTTATGTAAAAAATCAGCGATGTCCGGCGCATCCATCATGTTGACGTGCTGCACCTCCCTCCAGCCGCCGGATTTGCCTGCGATTAATGCAGCCCGCTCATAAGCGGGAATCTTCATCACGTCATAAATGTTCATCAGTCAGTCTCCTTTCAGGTTCTAAAGACAACCATTGGTTAATATGAATAAAAATCATCAAAAATTATAGCGGTTTTGCTGATGTATTACGATCATAGTAGCAGTAAACTGGCAATCATAGACGCATGTTGTGATAAAAACTGACAGAAAATCGTCATCCTTACAGGGAGGAAGATAAAATGGCCTATGACGTAATTGTAAAGGGTGCGAAAGCTGTACGAAAAGGCGGAACAGAGCGGGCTGATATCGCCGTCAAGGACGGGAAAATCGCCTTGATCGGACCCGGCATTGACGAAAACGCGGAACAAGTGGTGCAGGCGGACGGCATGTATGTGTTTCCGGGCGCGGTCGATTGTCACGTCCATTTCAATGAACCCGGCCGAGAAGAATGGGAAGGCATTGAAACCGGCTCAAACATGCTGGCTGCCGGCGGCTGTACGGCTTATTTTGATATGCCGCTTAACTGCATCCCTTCGACGGTAACTGCTGAAAACCTGCTGGCAAAGGCGGAAATCGCCGAACGGAAGTCAGCGGTTGATTTTGCGCTTTGGGGCGGTTTGATGCCCGGATATACCGAACATATCCGGCCGATGGCAGAAGCGGGGGCAATCGGGTTTAAAGCGTTTCTGTCTAAATCGGGAACGGATGAATTTCAATCAGCCGATGAACGGACTCTTTTAAAGGGAATGAAGGAAATCGCGGCGTGCGGCAAGATTTTGGCCCTGCACGCAGAAAGCGACGCCCTCACCCGATTCCTTGAAGCCGAGTACGCGCTCCAAGGGAAAATTGATGCCCGCGCTTACGCTTCCTCACGTCCGGAAGAAGCCGAATGCGAGGCTGTGCAGCGGGCGATTGAATATGCAAGAGCGACGGGATGCGCGCTTCATTTTGTACATATCAGCACGAAACGGGCCGTGCTCTCCATTCAGCAGGCGAAAAAAGACGGATTGGATGTCACCGTTGAAACGTGTCCGCACTACTTATTATTCAGCTTTGAAGACTTCCTCAAAAAAGGGGCGGCCGCCAAATGCGCTCCGCCGCTCCGCTCAGAGGCTGATAAAGAGGAATTGATCGGAGTTTTGGCTGAGGGCCTGATTGATATGGTGTCTTCGGATCATTCTCCCTGTCATCCGTCTTTGAAACGCGAGGATAATATGTTTCTGTCGTGGGGCGGGATCAGCGGAGGCCAATTTACGCTTCTCGGCATGATTCAATTAGCGATCGATCATGGGATTCCGTTTGAACATGTGGCCCGATGGACGGCCGAAGCACCTGCCAAGCGCTTCGGTTTAACGAATAAAGGACGGCTTGAAGAGGGATTTGACGCTGATTTTGCCATCGTCCGGCCGGAACCTTTTACCGTCACAAAAGAAACGATGTTTTCCAAACATAAGCAAAGCCTGTATGAAGGCCGCACCTTTCCATACCGAATTGCTGCGACCTACAGCAAGGGGCGCTGTGTGTACCAGGATGGCGGCCGTAAGCAGAGCGGGGCTTTCGGAACATTCCTGAAGCCTTCTCAAATAAAGGAGCCGATTCTCTGATGAGAATCGGTTTTTTTTGTCGTTTGGAAAGCGGGTCTCGTGGTATCTTTTTATAAAAAGGAGTAAAACACATTGTATGATCAAATCTTGAACATATTAACGGCATCCTGGTCGCGCAAGACTAGTACAAAATGGACGGAAGATTGCCCGGCCAAAGGCCAGTGCGGCGTGACGGCTTTAGTCATCCAAGATGTTTACGGCGGTGACATTCTCAAAACAAAAACCGGCACAAGCTGGCATTTTTATAACCGAATAGACGGGGAGATATATGATTTCACGAGCGGTCAGTTTTCAGAGCCGATCGTCTATCAGCACATTCTTTCTTCCAGAGATGAGGCATTTTCGGACACCAATGAACATCAGTATCGGTTCCTGAAAAGTGCATTCAGAAAAAACATGGAAACAGAAAGAGAAAAACACCTGTGATAAACTAGAGTGAGAGGTGAAGGATTGTGATTTATATCGGACTGACGGGGTGGGGGGATCATGACAGCATCTATCCGCCTAAAACAGCGGGCCCGCAAAAACTGCAGGCGTATTCCTCCCATTTTCCCATCGTTGAGCTGGACGCGAGCTTTTACGCGATACAGCCCGCCCGCAATAATGAAAGATGGGTCAAAGAGACGCCGGAATCTTTTCAATTTGTCATTAAGGCATATCAAGGAATGACGGGCCATCAGCGAGGCGATATTCCCTTTGAATCGAAGGAAGAAATGTTTGAGGCGTTTAAGCTGTCATTATCGCCGTATATAGAGCATGGAAAGCTTGCCATGGTGCTGTTCCAATTCCCGCCGTGGTTTGACTGCAAGAAAGAAAACGTCGCATATTTAAGATGGTGCAGGCAGCAGATGGGCGATATTCCGTGCGCGCTTGAATTCCGCAACCGGTCTTGGTTTTCCCCGCCATTTTATGAACAGACGCTTTCCTTTATGAAGGAGGAAGGCTGGATTCACAGCATATGTGACGAGCCACAAATCGGCGAGGGCAGCATTCCGACCGTCCTGAAAGCAACGGATGAAGAAAAAACGCTTGTCCGTTTTCACGGGCGGAACAAACAGGGCTGGATCAAACCAGACGGCGGACAAAACTGGCGTGAGGTCAGATATTTATACCGCTATAACAAACAGGAGCTCAAAGATTGGAAAAACAATCTTCAGGAGCTGAAAAAACAGTCGCGCAATCTGTATGTGCTCTTCAATAATAACTCAGGCGGAGACGCCGCCGATAACGGGCTTGAGATGCTTGAAATGTTAAATATCTCATATACCGGGCTTGCTCCGAAGCAGCTCGACCTATTCAGCTAGAAAAGAGGTTTCAAGACACATGTCTTATCTTATTTTGATCATATTAGGATTTATCGCGGGAACGGTCGGCAGCCTGATCGGGCTTGGGGGAGGAATTATCATCGTGCCGGCGATGCTCTATTTAAGCACGATGACTCCGTTTTTCCATGACGTAACACCGCAGACTGCCATCGGCACGTCCCTTTTGGTGATTATTTTTACGGGCCTGTCATCAACTCTGGCCTATATGAAATATAAAACCGTTGACTACAAAAGCGGACTGATCTTTTTTATCGGTTCCGGCCCGGGAAGCATCATCGGCGCGTATTTGTCTAAACTTTTTAATGCGCATACGTTTTCCGTCTGGTTCGGACTTTTTATGATTTTGATTTCCATTACATTAATGCTGAAGGCGAAAGCAAAACCGGTCAATAAAGCGCATAAAGGCATGATCCGGACATATGAGGATGAATCGGGTGAGCTTTATACATATTCGTACCGTATTTTCACCGGTATCGTGATTGCCTTTTTCGTCGGTTTATTGGGCGGCCTTTTCGGCATTGGCGGCGGCTCTCTTATGGTTCCGGCCATGATGCTGTTATTTTTGTTCCCGCCGAAAGTGGCTGTGGCGACGTCAATGCTCATTATTTTCTTATCCTCCGTGACGGGTTCCGTGTCACATATCGCAGAGGGCCATGTCAATTGGCTGTATGCGCTGTGCCTCGTTCCGGGCGCGTGGTTCGGCGGCAAAATGGGCGCGTGGGTCAATAAGCGGGTGCAGACGAAAACGATCGTGCTTTTCATGCGGGTCGTCTTGATTTTGATCGGCTGTGAATTGATTTATCAAGGGATATTCAGCTAAAAGGTAGGAGAGATGGTATGTTAGAGAAGCTCCGTTTATATCATACGAATGATTTGCACAGCCATTTCGAAAATTGGCCGAAAATCGTACATTATATTGAGCAGAAGAGAAGTGAGCATGAAAAAAACGGGGAGGAAACACTCGTATTCGACATCGGCGATCATATGGACCGATTCCAAATGATAACGGAAGCGACCTTCGGCAAAGCGAATGTCGACTTGTTAAACCGGCTTGAGATCGATGCGGCTGCCGTCGGGAATAATGAAGGAATTACGCTGCCTCACGATGAGCTGGCGGATTTATATACCCATGCCGCGTTTCCCGTCATTGTGTCTAACCTGTTTGACGCGGATGGACAGCGGCCGGAATGGGCCGAGCCCTACGTGATCAAAACGCTGAAAAACGGGATGACCGCCGGCATACTCGGCGTCACGGTGCCGTATTATCCCGTCTATCAAAAACTAGGCTGGACGGTGACGGATGCGGAAAAAAGCATTCAAGAATCACTTGACGATATCAAGGGCAAAGCGGACATCATCATTCTGCTTTCTCATTTAGGCCTGATCGATGACCGGGCCGCAGCGGAAAAATTTCCGGACATCGATGTCATTCTTGAATCACATACGCACCACCTTCTTGAGGACGGACAGGACATAAACGGCGTATTGCTTGCATGTGCGGAGAAATACGGGAACTATGTCGGCTGTGTCGAGCTGACGATAGAAAGTGAATCACGAACCATTGTCAGCAAACAGGCGTCTGTACAGAAAATGGCTGATTGGCAAGGGGAATCTGAAGATACGGCGGCTTTTCTGAAAGAGAAGGAACGGGAAGCGGAAAACCTGCTCTCCGAACAAGTCGCCAACCTGAATGAAGAAGCCGGCGTGAAGTGGTTTGAGGAATCGCCGCTCCCGCTTCTATTAGCCGAAGCGCTGAAAAGCTGGTGCGGCTGTGAAGTCAGCATGGTGAATTCAGGCGTTATTTTGGGGCCTTTACAGAAGGGGCCTGTCACACAGCTTGACCTGCACCGTATCTGCCCTCATCCGATCAATCCGGTGGCCGTTCGTCTTTCAGGCAGGGAACTCCAGGAAACAATCAGCCAGGCTGCCTCGGAACAAATGGAGCAGCTGCGGATAAAAGGCCTCGGCTTCCGCGGGGAAGTGATGGGCAGGATGGTATATGCCGGAGCGGAGGCAGAGGCCGGCATTCTTGAAGACGGTGTGACACATCTCCTCAATGTGAAAGTGAACGGAGAAGAGATTGATCCGGAGCGGATATACTCGGTTGCCGTTCTCGACATGTTTACACTCGGAAAGCTGTTCCCTTACATCCGCGATTCAAAAGAAAAGCAATACTTTATGCCGGAGTTTTTAAGGGATCTGCTCGCCTGGAAGCTCGCGCGGCAGCCGTAATGTCATGTAGCTGCCCGCCGTTCCATTTCACCCGAATGAGTGAAAGCGGGACTTTTTAAGAGTGAAAATAAAATACTATGTCCCCTCTTACAAGCATACATTGTGATATGTAAGGGGGGATTTTTCTTGCCTAGATACCGGAGCGCTCTTCGCAAGAGAGGGCCTTTGCCTTTTCGATATGTGCTTCTTCTGTCGTTTGCTTTTTTTATCATATCGACGGTCATCAGCCTTTGGATGATCAACTCCTCAATCAAACCGGTGCTGATGAACATAGGAGAAATGGAAACCAAACGGGTGGCGACAGAGGTCATTACGGAATCCATTGAAGAATACATGTCTCACAGCGACAATGTGAAAGATATGGTCGATATGAAAACGGATGAAAACGGAAAAGTCACAACGATGGATTTTAATACACAAATGGTCAACAGTATGAAGGCGAAAGTGACAAAGCAGCTTCAGGCTCATCTGAAGGAAGCGGAGTCGAACAATAAGCAGCATGAAACGGAAAAAGGCGCGAAAACGGCCGATGAAATTATGATCGATATTCCCTTAGGGCAGGTCACGGGAAACAGCATTCTCGGAAATCTGGGGCCGAAAATCCCCGTGCGCTTTAACCTGATCGGTGATGCGTTAACTGATGTGAAAACAAAAATAAAGCCGTACGGCATTAACAATGCCCTGATCGATATCAGTATTTTTGTGGAAATAAAAGTGAAGGTCATTATTCCGTTTGCCAGTAAGACATCAGTCGTGACAAATAATATTCCGGTCTCCATTAAAGCGATTCAAGGAGAGGTGCCGCAGTTTTATAACGGAAGCGGCGGGTCAGGTGTGACGCCTTCCGTCCAGCTGCCGAGTGAAAAACAGAAGAAAGATAAATAAAAACACACAGCCGCAATCTTTCCTGGCGGCTGTGTGTTTACTTTTTCCTGCGGATTTCTTTTCGTTCCCATGCCCTTAAATGGGGATACGGATCAAAAGACCATTCCGATCTGCCGTTATCTTTATACATCCCGTAGTGAAGATGCGGCGGGAATTTTCCCGCGGTGCCCGGCGGTCCGTACCCGGAACTGCCGACAGAGCCGATCACCTCTCCGGGTTTGACGATCTGGCCTTTATGCACACCTTTTGCAAAGCCGTTCAGGTGAGCGAAGTAGTGATACGTGTTATTGATATCCCTGATGCCGATTCTCCAGCCGCCGAAACGGTTCCAGCCCTTCATTTCAACAATACCGTAGCAGGTCGATCTGACGGGGAGCCCGTAATGAGCGAACAGATCCGTTCCTTCGTGAATCCGGCGCCCGCCGAAACCCCGTGCGGCGCCCCATGTGCTGCGGTAGCTGTAATCCGTCTTCACGGGAAGCGGAAAAGCGTGCTCTCCGAGATCAAGGCGGCCGAACGTTTTAAACAGTGTCATGAATTCGGTGATAATGCCGACCGTCTGATCACGGCGGTAATAATTCCAGAGACCGATGCGGATATGGTCAAGATCGGTTCCGAATCCCGCTAAATACTGAGCAAATGTATAAAGGATATCCTCATCATTGCTTACCTCGGCTTTTCCGTCGCCGTCGCCGTCCAGGCCGATCCCGTCAAATACTTTAATGCTGAGAGGCGCATCGTCCTTAGGATTTGGATTTTCAGGGCCGCTCCACAAATGATCCGGAATATAAATGCTGATGATTCCCGATTTTTCCGGCAGATCCTTTCGGTTCGAGCGGACATTTTCTTCATATTGATCAACTGCCGCAAGCACATACCAAGGAATCTGCGTGACTGCTTCGGCTTTGCGGTACAACTGCATCCGTTCGCCGTAAACAAGAGCCGATTGTTCTTTCCCGCTTGCAGCCGGACAGAAAACTGAAAAAAGGAGAAGAGCAGATAACAGAACTTTCACAACATGATCTCCTTTCAGGATTGAATACAAATAGTTTGCGGCAACAATCCGAGAAAATGTAAGTAATTCTCTTCCCTTGTCGAGAAATTTTTCCTATGTTAAAGTGACTATTGAATAGAAATCCGCAAGTTTTATATCCATCGTGAAATAGAAATTTTTCGCACACGAACATGAATAAAGGGATAATGGAGATGATGGGGAAATGGCAAAGAAAGACGAGCATCTGAGAAAGCCGGAATGGCTCAAAATAAAGCTGAACACGAATGAAAACTATACGGGTCTGAAAAAATTAATGCGTGAAAATAATCTGCATACCGTATGTGAAGAAGCAAAATGCCCGAACATCCATGAATGCTGGGCTGTCAGACGTACGGCGACGTTCATGATTCTCGGTTCCGTCTGTACGAGAGCATGCCGCTTCTGCGCTGTAAAAACGGGACTGCCGACTGAGCTGGATCTGCAGGAACCGGAACGCGTAGCTGATTCCGTCGCGCTGATGAATTTAAAACACGCCGTCATCACGGCCGTAGCGCGTGATGATCAGAAAGACGGCGGAGCAGGCGTCTTTGCGGAAACGGTCCGGGCGATCCGCAGAAAAAGCCCGTTCACGACAATTGAAGTGCTGCCATCCGATATGGGCGGAAATTACGACAACCTGAAAACATTAATGGATACCCGTCCTGATATTCTGAACCACAACATTGAAACCGTCCGCCGCCTGACACCGAGAGTCCGGGCCCGCGCAACATATGACCGTTCTTTGGAATTCTTGCGCCGTGCGAAAGAAATGCAGCCTGACATCCCGACGAAATCAAGCATTATGATCGGTCTCGGCGAAACGAAGGAAGAAATTATTGAAGTGATGGACGACCTGCTTGCGAACAATGTCGACATCATGGCGATCGGCCAATACCTGCAGCCGTCGAAAAAACATTTAAAAGTCCAAAAATATTATCATCCGGACGAATTTGCCGAACTGAAAGAAATCGCGATGCAAAAAGGCTTCAGCCACTGTGAAGCAGGCCCGCTTGTCCGTTCTTCCTACCATGCGGATGAACAAGTGAACGAAGCGTCTAAAAAACGCCAGGCCCAAGCATAAGATAAGCCGAAAAAACCCAAAACGCCGCAGGTTTTGGGTTTTTTGTGATGGAGCCGTTTTTGCAGGGAAAAAGTCATTCTTGAATAAGGATCGTCTGAACCGCTACACTGGATATAAAGAGGAAAAATTCTCCGTCCGTCCGAACCGTCTCATTTTGCAATTGATGGACAGAAGTCAATGAATTATGATAGTAAAGAGTGATAAAAGAGGTGAAGACATGATTCTTATTCAAAATGCCGAGTTTGAACTCGTACACGATTTTAAAAACGGCTTTAATGAAGAAGCGTTCAAAGCCCGCTATTCGGACATATTAAATAAATATGATTACATTGTGGGAGACTGGGGATACAGTCAGCTGCGGCTCAAAGGCTTCTTTGATGACCAGAATCAAAAAGCAACCTTTGAAACGAAAATCAGCACATTGGACGAATACATTTACGAATACTGCAATTTCGGCTGCGCGTATTTTGTTTTAAAACGAATCAGAAAATAATTGATGCAGAAGGGGATGCTGTCACGTGTATTTTGTTGACAGAAATAATATCGAACAAACACTCCGTTTTTTTGAGACCCAGCTGGCGCTGTTTGACAGCACGCCTGCATGGCAGAGCGAAATCGAAAAAAGGGCGCTTGAGCGGATCAGCCATCTTATGATCGAATGCATTCTCGATGTCGGAAATGATATGATTGACGGCTTTATCATGCGCGATCCGGGCAGTTATGACGACATCATGGATATTCTGACGGATGAAAAGGTGGTAGCTGAGGATGAAGGGAATAAGCTGAAGCAGCTGATCTCTTCCAGAAAGCAGCTTGTCCAGGAATATCAGCATGCCGACCATCAGGAGCTGTTTACGCTGATCACGTCAAACAGAGATGTGCTGAAAGCCTTTCCGGCCCGTGTAAGAACCTACCTGGAAACAGAATTAGGGCCTGTTTCCGCATTTAAATAACAACGAGTGAGAAAATCCACAGGAGTGTTGAGTATGAAGGATTATAAAGGATATTTGATAGATTTGGACGGCACAATGTACAACGGGACGGAAAAAATCGAAGAAGCGTGTGAATTCGTGAGAACGCTTAAAGCGCGCGGCATTCCGTATTTATTCGTGACGAACAATTCTTCCCGGACGCCGAAGCAGGTGGCGGACAAGCTGATGAGCTTTGACATTCCGGCATCTGAAGAGCAGGTCTTCACGACGAGCATGGCGACTGCGCAGCATATCGCCCAGCAGAAAAAAGACGCGTCGGTGTATGTGATCGGCGAAGAAGGCATCCGTCAGGCCATTGAAGAAAACGGGCTGAGCTTCGGAGAAGAAAACGCGGACTTTGTCGTTGTGGGAATCGACCGCGGCATTACATATGAAAAGTTGGCAACGGGATGCCTTGCGATCAGAAACGGCGCCCGGTTCATTTCAACAAACGGCGACGTCGCCATTCCGACTGAAAGAGGGCTTTTACCAGGGAACGGTTCGCTCACATCCGTTTTGACGGTGTCAACGGGCGTTGAGCCTGTCTTTATCGGCAAGCCTGAATCCATTATTATGGAACAGGCGATGCGTGTGCTCGGAACGGATATTTCCGAAACACTCATGGTCGGCGATAACTATGCAACGGATATTATGGCCGGCATCAATGCCGGAATGGATACGCTGCTGGTTCACACCGGCGTGACAAAGCGTGAACATATGGCCGGTTATGACCAAAAACCGACATATGCGATTGACTCTTTAACCGAATGGATTGAACATCTATAAAAAAAGGGACGGCCATGACGGCCGTCCTTATTCTGTATTTCTGGCGCTGTGAGCAAGCCGGCTTGAAGCCGCTGCTGCGATTGCGCCGACGATATCATCAAGAAACGTATGGCATTCGCCCGTAGATTTATCATTTAACCGCCCGAGAATGCCGGGTTTTTCTTTGTCAATGTAGCCGTAATTCGTAAAGCCGATCGAACCATATATATTCACGATAGAGAAGGCGAGCACCTCGTCAACCCCATACAGGCTTTCATCAATCGCCAGAATGGTCTGAAGCGGTTCAGACAGCTTTTTTTGTTCGGCGAGCACATCTAATTCTATTCCCGTTAAAATGGCGTTTTGCACCTCGCGTTTTGCGATGACACGGTCCACATTGAGCCTGCATACCTCCATCGTCAAATCAGGATGATATTTTTTTTGAAGGAAATACACCAGCTCGGCAATATCGTCCGTCTCAACCCCCCGTTCTTTTAAACGAGCCCTGGCGACAGCTTCCACCTGATTCAGTTGTTCCTTTTCTGACATTTGCTTCACCCAATCTTTTTTTACTAGTTTATACAACACTCTTCCGATGTGTACGATGTTTCTCCACTTGATTCAAAGGATTACAAGATGTATTCATAATTCCGCCGGCGTATGACTACGATGTGAATAGCTCTAATTTTTCAGGCAGGTGATTATGATGAAAAGCATCATTAAAGAAAAATACGGCATCCACGTCAGACAGCTTTCCGTTTATCAGAAATACCAATGCTTCCAGACGCCTAATTCCTTCTTTCTTATAATTCCCGTTTCCGGGTTTTCGCAATCAGAGCTGACGGAGCTTTACTACATGAGTCAGTATTTACAAGAACAAAGTGACCCATACGTTTCAGTGTTTATCTTTACGAAGGAAGGAGAACTGACCTTTGAGGACGAAGGCAAAACGTATGCGCTCTTAAAAGCGCCGATTCCCGTCTCAAACCGGTCGTTTTCCGTCGGAGGGGAGCTTGCCGAATTTCACAGAAAAGGGCGGGGTTTTCCGTACGAAGTGAAAGAAGCGGGCAGGATCGGCCAATGGAAGGACTTATGGGGAAAACGGGTGGATCAGCTGGAATCATTCTGGATGCAGAAAATTCATATGTCTCCGCTTGAACCGTTCGAAAAGAAAATGATCGAAGCATTTCCTTATTATTCAGGCTTAGCGGAAAACGCCATTCAATATTTAGTGGATACGGAGCTGGATGACAATCCCGGCGCAGAAGACTCGGGGACAATCTGCCATCAGCGGATGGAACGGGATACCTGGTCGGAGGAATCATTGATCCGCATTCCGGGCGATTGGGTATTCGACCATGCCGCCCGTGATATTGCGGAATATATGCGCAGCACATATTTGTATCATCGTGACGACCTGCTCAAAGATGGGTTTTTGTTTCTGCAGGAATATGAGCAAGTTACGCCGTTATCCTCCTTTTCCAAACGCCTGTTTTACAGCCGCCTGCTGTTTCCGCTCCATTTCTTCGAGACGGTGGAGAGCTATTACATTTCTCATGATTCTGAAAAACAGTTTTACGAAGAGCAGCTTGACTACATTCTTGCCGACTGCACCCGCTATGAACAGTTTTTACAGACATGTCACAACATGATGAATGTCAGGTCGGCGCAGGTTTTTGTCCCGCCTGTGGCGTGGCTCGGAAAAGGAATCAGTTCGTAAGAAAATATGACGTAAAAATATTTAGAAAATAGGGAATCTTGTCATATCAGTGTGTTAAGCGTTTTCATAGCCGCAGAAACAATATTCAGCCGCTTGTCAAAACAAATGCGGGCTTATATAATATTTGTAACTTAAATGTCTGTGAAGGGTTAACAATTGTCCTTTTCTAGTGGACAAAAGGAAGAAAGGTGGAGTTTCTCTTTGGAAGCGATTCGTATTGGACTGTTAGGACTGGGAACCGTGGGAAGCGGAGTCGTCAAAATTATACAAGATCATCAGGATAAGCTTATGCACCAGGTCGGCTGTCCGGTGACGATCAAAAAAGTGCTAGTTAAAGATATTGATAAAAAACGAGACGCAGACCTGCCGAAAGAAGTGCTGACGACAGAAGTCTATGATGTGATCGATGACCCTGAGGTCGACGTGATTATTGAAGTCATCGGCGGTGTCGAACAGACGAAGCAATATCTTCTTGATGCCTTGAAAGCGAAAAAACATGTTGTGACCGCAAATAAAGATCTGATCGCCGTATACGGGTCAGAGCTTTTAGCCGCCGCAAAGGAAAATGGCTGTGACTTGTATTATGAAGCGAGTGTCGCCGGCGGAATCCCGATTTTACGCACGCTCGAAGAAGGCCTTTCCTCTGACCGGATCACAAAAATGATGGGAATCGTCAACGGAACGACGAACTTTATCTTAACGAAAATGATTAAAGAAAAAAGCCCGTATGAAGAAGTGCTGAAGGAAGCGCAGGATCTCGGATTCGCGGAAGCGGACCCGACCGCCGATGTAGAAGGGCTCGATGCCGCACGCAAGATGGCGATTTTAGCCCGTCTCGGCTTCTCTATGAACGTCGATCTGGACGATGTCAAAGTAAAAGGAATTTCCCGGATTACGGATGAAGACATCAGCTTCAGCAAACGGCTCGGCTATACGATGAAGCTGATCGGCATCGCCCAGCGTGATGACAATAAAATCGAAGTCAGCGTTCAGCCGACACTGCTGCCGGATCATCATCCGCTCTCTGCGGTGCATAACGAGTTTAATGCCGTTTACGTGTACGGAGAAGCTGTCGGCGAAACGATGTTTTACGGCCCCGGAGCCGGAAGCATGCCGACTGCGACATCGGTCGTTTCCGATCTGGTCGCGGTCATGAAAAACATGCGTCTCGGCGTAAACGGAAACAGCTTTGTCGCCCCGCAGTTTGAAAGAAATCTGAAGCAGCCGTCTGATATCTATGCCCAGCAGTTTTTAAGAATTCACGTCAAAGACCAGGTCGGCTCTTTTTCAAAAATCACATCGGCCTTCTCAGAGCGCGGCGTCAGCTTTGAAAAAATTCTGCAGCTGCCGATCAAAGGCCATGACGACCTCGCGGAAATCGTCATCGTCACGCATCATACATCGGAAGAAGATTTCAGCGACATTCTGCAAAACTTAAATGACCTAGAAGTCGTACAAGAAGTAAAAAGCACATATCGTGTAGAAGGGAACGGTTGGAGCTAATGTGGAAAGGACTCATCCATCAATATAAAGAATTTCTGCCGGTGACGGATCGGACGCCGGCCCTGACATTGCATGAAGGCAACACGCCGCTGATTCACCTCCCGAAGCTTTCTGAAAAGCTCGGAATTGAACTGCATGTGAAAACAGAGGGCGTTAATCCGACGGGATCCTTTAAAGACCGCGGCATGGTCATGGCGGTCGCCAAAGCGAAAGAAGAAGGCAATGATACCATCATGTGCGCCTCTACAGGCAACACATCGGCGGCAGCTGCGGCATACGCGGCGAGAGCCGGCATGAAATGCATCGTCATCATCCCGGACGGAAAAATCGCCTTCGGAAAACTTGCGCAGGCCGTCATGTACGGTGCGGAAATCATCGCGATTGACGGAAACTTTGACGACGCGCTGGCCATCGTCCGGTCGATTTGTGAAAAATCACCGATTGCATTAGTGAATTCAGTAAACCCTTACCGGATTGAAGGGCAAAAAACAGCGGCCTTTGAAGTATGCGAACAGCTCGGCGAAGCGCCGGACATTCTGGCGATCCCGGTAGGAAACGCAGGGAATATCACGGCCTACTGGAAAGGGTTCAAAGAATACCATGAGAAAAACGGCATCGGACTTCCGAAGATGCGCGGTTTTGAGGCGGAAGGTTCTGCGGCTATCGTCCGCGGCGAAGTCATTAAAAATCCAGAGACCGTTGCGACGGCAATCCGAATCGGGAATCCTGCCAGCTGGGACAAAGCGGTGCTCGCTGCGGAAGAATCAGCCGGAAAAATTGATGAAGTCACAGATGAAGACATTCTTCACGCTTATCAGCTGATTGCCCGTGAAGAAGGCGTGTTTGCCGAACCGGGCTCCTGTGCATCCATCGCCGGCGTTTTGAAACAGGTAAAATCCGGTGAAATTCCAAAAGGCAGCAAGGTTGTCGCAGTTTTGACCGGAAACGGCCTGAAAGATCCGAACACGGCTGTAGACGTATCTGACATAAAACCGATTACGCTGCCGACAGATGAGGACAGTATTCTGGAATACTTAAATGGAGCGGCGCGTGTATGAATGAGGCGGAGATGCTGTTTTCCATTACGGTTCCGGGAAGCACCGCCAACTTAGGGCCTGGGTTTGATTCCGTCGGGATGGCGCTCAGCAGATATTTGAAGCTTTCGGTTTTCCGAAACGATGAATGGCAGTTCTCGGCGGAAACCGAAACTGTCGCGGGCATCCCTCAAGGAACGGACAACCTCATCTACCAAGTCGCCAAACGGACGGCTGACCGCTATCAGAAAGAGCTGCCGCCCGCCCATGTCAAAGTATGGAGTGAAATCCCCCTTGCACGGGGTCTCGGAAGCAGCGCGGCCGCTATCGTCGCCGCCATTGAGCTTGCGGATGAGTTATGCGGCCTGCAACTGTCGGAAAGCGACAAGCTGCACTTAGCCAGTCTTGAAGAGGGGCACCCTGATAATGCCGCTGCTTCCCTTGCAGGAGGGCTTGTGATCGGCCTTCACGAAGAAGATGAAACACATATCGTGCGTGTTGCCGAAGCGGATATCGATGTTGTGGCAGTGATTCCGTTTTACGAAGTTCTGACCAGGGACGCAAGAGACGTGCTCCCGAAAGAGCTGCCGTACCGACGCGCCGTTAAAGCAAGCGCCGTCAGCAACCTTCTCGTTGCTGCGATCATGTCAAATGACTGGGCGCTCGCCGGGAAAATGATGAGAAAAGACATCCTCCATCAGCCGTACCGCGCCATGCTTGTTCCTGAGCTTTCAAAGGTGGAACACGCGGCCGAAATGAAAGGCGCCTACGGAACGGCGCTGAGCGGAGCGGGACCGACGATTCTTGTCCTGATTGAAAAAGGAAAGGGAGAAGAGCTGAGAAAACAGCTTTCTGAGGATTTCCCCCACTGTGAGATTGCGGCGCTTACCGTCCCGTCAGAAGGAAGCGTAATTGAACGGAATCCTTTAGAGCAGGTGAAAAGTGTATAATGATAAAAAAGCGTTCTTCCCATCAGAGAAGGACGCTTTCTTTTTCTGGAGAAGGATTTTTATTTAGGGAAGCGAAATAAAACAGAAAAGGAGGAGAAACGATTTGAAAAAACTCATAACCGAGGAGGACATTGCGTCTCTCGTATCCGTGACAGACCCGCAATATGCCCCTGACGGCAGAAGAACCGCTTACGTCCGGACAACAGTCAATCATAAGCGTGATTCCTATTCCTCAGCCATTATGGTATATGACACAGAATCCGGCATCTCAAACCCGTGGACTTTCGGGGACAATAGAAATACAAGTCCGCGGTGGTCGCCTGACGGACGGCGCCTCGCCTTTGTTTCTGACAGGGAGAACGGCATCCCTCAGCTGTACATCATCGACGCTGCCGGCGGAGAGGCGGAGCAGGCGGCCGATATTCCTTGGGGCGTATCAGATCCGATATGGGCGCCCGACGGCAGATCCGTGCTTGTGTCCGTCAGTCTGACATCAGCGGAGCGCGCCGATGAGAAAGAAAAAAAGAAGCATGATGAGTATGAGCCGGTTGACATTCAGTCATTAACATATAAACGTGACGGGAAAGGCCTGCTGAACGGAAGCTGGGCCCAGCTTGTGCTGATTCATCTTGAAACGGGGGAGATTCAGCAGCTGACGGATCATGAAGCGGATCATTATGACGCGGCCTTTTCACCGGATGGCAGGCAGCTTGCGTTTACCGCTAATTTATGCGAGCCGGGTGACGCCGGAAAGCCGAGCGATGTCTATCTGATGAATCTGGCGGATGGAAGCCTGAAGCAGATTACGCCGCACCGCGGTTCTTTCGGTTCCTGCGTGTTTTCACCGGACGGTTCTTATATCGCGATGCTGGGCCATGAAAATGAATTTCGCAATGCGACTTTAGAAAAAGCGTGGCTGTACGACGTGAAAACTGAGCGGCTGTCCTGCCTGACCGACATGCTGGATGTTCATTTGAGCGATGCGCTGATTGCGGATTCAATCATAGGAGGAGTGACGCCCCGGCCGGTATGGACAAACGACGGGCAGGGCTTTTACGTTCTCGGGAGCGAGCAGGGAAGCACCGGTATTTATTATATCTCGATTGACGGCCTCGTATATCCGATCCGATTAGAAGAAGAGTATGTGAACGGTTTTGCTTTTCATCCTGATCAGAAAAGCTGTATCGCTGTCATTGCCAAACCCGCACAGCCTTCCGAGCTTTACAGCATTTCACTTGAAGATGGGGAAGAGAAGCAATTGACATTCGACAATGATCGGTTTATTGAGGAGCGTATCATATCCGTGCCGGAAAAGCTGCAATATGAAACAAAGGACGGGCAGACGGTAAACGGCTGGTTTTTAAAGCCCGCCGTTTTTGAAGAGGATCAAACTTATCCCCTCATTCTATACATACACGGCGGGCCTCACATGATGTACGGCCATACGTATTTTCACGAATTCCAAGTGCTGGCCGCACAAGGATATGCTGTCGTGTATGTCAACCCAAGAGGAAGCCATGGCTACGGGCAGGATTTTGTCAATCGTGTCAGGGGTGATTACGGAGGCGGAGATTACCGTGATGTCATGCAGGCGGTGGATGAAGCCATTCAGGCGTATCCGTTTATTGACAGCGGCCGTCTCGGTGTGACGGGTGGAAGCTACGGAGGGTTTATGACGAATTGGATTGTCGGGCAGACAGACCGTTTTAAAGCAGCCGTCACGCAGCGCTCCATTTCAAATTGGTTCAGCTTCCACGGTGTCAGCGATATCGGTTTCTTTTTTACCGACTGGCAGCTCGGGCATGATTTGTTTGAGGAAGCGGATAAGCTTTGGGATCGTTCTCCTGTAAAATATGCGTCCCGCGTTTCGACACCGCTTTTGATTCTGCACGGTGAGCGAGATGACCGCTGTCCGATAGAGCAGGCCGAGCAGCTCTTTACCGCGTTGAAGAAACTGAACAAAACGACGTCGTTCATCCGGTTTCCGAAAGCCACGCATGAGCTGTCGAGAAGCGGCCATCCGGAACAGCGGATGAAACGCATCCGTTATATTTGTTCATGGTTTGATGACTATTTGTAAAAAATAAAAAACCAGGCTGTCATGCAGCCTGGTTTTATGATTAAAATACTTGTTCTACTTCAACGACACCCGGTACTTCTTCAAGAAGGGCGCGTTCGATTCCGGCTTTCAGCGTAATCGTTGAACTTGGGCAGCTGCCGCATGCGCCAAGGAGGCGAAGCTTTACGATGCCTTCGTCTACATCAACAAGCTCACAGTCACCGCCGTCACGAAGCAGAAACGGACGTAATTTATCCAATACTTCCTGTACTTGCTCTTTCATTTCAACCTCAGTCATGAGATTCGCTCCTTTCATATACATAAAACCATTATATTCACAGTAACGGTAAAAATCTAATGTTTGGTTTGCAAAGCTGCTTTCCCCATTATAGCATATTTAAACTTGAACATAAAAACCGTTTTTTATACAAAAGCTGCCTCGTCCTTTGTATACTGGTGTAAAGGGGATGATATACATGACAAAGCCGGTTACGCTCAGTGTTTACGGCGCTGAAACGCTTTGCGCAAGCTGCGTGAATATGCCGAGCGCCAAAGATACGTTTGAATGGCTGGAGGCGGCGCTGAAACGGAAATATCCGCAGCAGCCTTTTAACATACGGTATATTGATATTGACGCACCGCCTCAGCAAAAGGAGACAGAAGAGCTTGCGGAGCGCATCAGAAACGATGAATTCTTCTATCCGCTCGTGCTGGTGGAGGATGTCATTGTGGGGGAAGGGAATCCGCATTTAAAAGATATATATGAAGAAATGGAAAAGCGCGGCTATGTTGCTGGCTCTTAAAAATGGCCGCTGATCGCAATCAGCGGCTTTTTTCTTATCAGCCGTTATGATGCTTGTACATCCATAAAAGGCCTGATTTTAATAAACGGGGCACACGCCCGATGAGCGGACGGTCGTTGACAAGACCGAAGCCCGCTTTTTTTCCGAGTGAACCGAGAACGCCTTTCAGCTTAAATTGCGGCATTGTTTCCGGCAGCTCTTCATTGTTCCAGCGTTTCAGGAGGATCTGCACAATTTGTTCCGCCTGTGCTTCAGCCAGCTGGGCGCTCGGCGCATGCGGCAGGCTCGCGCAATCACCGACGACGTAAACATGCTCATCGCCCGGAAGGTTGTGATGCGGTGTTAAAACGATGCGGCCTTGCGGGTCTTTTTCAGCGTCCAGTTCTCTGACGGCTTTATTCGGCTGAATTCCCGCCGTCCACACGATGGCATCGGCCGGTATTCCTTCATCATGATTATAAACGATGCCGTCTTCCACTTTTGTAATATTCGCATTATTGATAATGGTGACGCCGTGTTCTTCAAACCATTTTTGAACGTACTTGCTGAGTCTTTTCGGAAAGCTTGATAAAATCAGGTCGCCCCGGTCAAATAACATAATCTTCAGATCGTCACGGCTCTCTCTTAATTCACTGGCAAGCTCCACGCCGCTTAATCCCGCTCCGACGATAGCGACAGATGCATTGGCGCCGAGGTTGTTCAGCTTTTGATAGGCTTCGCGTGACTGATCAATGGTCTGAATGCTGTAAGTATGTTCCGGCGCGCCGGGCACGTTATGATACTTATCCTCGCAGCCCAGTCCGATCACCGCGTCATCGTAAGAAATCGGTTCGCGGTCATGAAACAGAACCTGTTTGTTTTTCGTGTCGACGGAAGCCACCTCACCGTATTGAACATCCAGATTCGGATGCTCAGGAAAAGACACCCTGATATGATGATCAGAAATCGTGCCGGCGGCGAGCGCATAATATTCTGTTTTTAAGCAGTGATACGGGTTTCTGTCAATCAGCGTGATGGATATATCTGACGGAAGCTGGTTCGGCAGTAAGCGGTGCAGCACCCGCATGTTTCCGTAACCCCCGCCGATCAAGACCAATTTTTTCATAATGATTCCCCTTTTGCCCGAAAAATATGGTAGTCAATGTTGTTACAAAATAACGAACTATGTAAAATAACATCTAGAATTATATCGAATTTGATCTAAAACCACAATAATAGTTTTAAAATAACCTACAAATTGACCAGAAAACATGTAATAGTAAAACCTTTAACCTGAATTAATATGTTACGATAACATTGAGCGTGAAACCGGATCTTTGACGAATAGAGGAAATTCCGTTAGGATAAGGTACATATGTGAGGTGAAACCGCATGAATCCGATGATTGAATTCTGTGTCAGCAATTTAGCGCGCGGTTCCCAGGAAGCACTTGAGATCTTAGAGAAGGATCCGAACTTGGACGTGCTTGAATACGGCTGTTTAAGCTATTGCGGGAAATGCATGGAGTCCCTGTTCGCCCTGGTCAACGGCGAAGTGGTCACGGGGGGCACGCCTGCTGAATTGGTTGACAACATATATACATTCATAGAAGAAAATCCGATGTTTTAGTCAGAGGCTCCGAACGGGGTCTCTTTTTTATTGCGCCCGGGTTTTGGCAAAATAAAAAATTTGTAGACAGCAAAAATAAATATTGTTATCTTAATAAAGACTTTTTTTAAATAAAATTTTAGAGGTGGATTCATTGAATATCGTTTGGGGGCTGCTCGGGGCAGTTGCTATATTAGCCATTGCTTTTTTGTTATCAGAGAAGAAAAGCAAAATTAACCTGCGAACCGTCATTGTCGGTTTATGTTTACAAATGGCCTTCGGATTCATCGTATTAAAGTGGGACGCCGGCCGGGCCGTATTTTTATGGTTCTCAAGCCGTGTGCAGCTTCTCATTGATTATGCGAACGAAGGCATCAGCTTTATTTTTGGCCCGCTGTTAAAAGTGGGCAGCAGCCCGGCTTTTGCGCTGAGCGTTCTGCCGGTCATTATCTTTTTCTCAGCGCTGATTGCCGTTTTGTATCACTTGAAAATCATGCAGCTCATCTTTCGCGTCATCGGAGGCGGACTGTCAAAGCTTCTTGGGACAAGCAGAACGGAATCGCTTGCGGCGGCTGCGAATATTTTTGTCGGACAGTCTGAATCACCGCTTGCCATTAAACCGCTGATTGCGGGATTGACCCGTTCCGAGCTGTTTACGATTATGACGAGCGGCCTTTCGGCTGTAGCGGGTTCGACGCTTTTCGGTTACGCCCTGTTAGGCATTCCGATCGAATACTTGCTGGCGGCCAGCTTTATGGCGGCTCCCGCCGGTCTCGTGTTCGGAAAAATTTTAATACCTGAAACGGAAAAAACGCAGACGATAAAAGGCGATTTTAATATGGACGAAGAAGGCGAAGGCGCCGCTAACGTGATTGATGCAGCGGCAAAAGGCGCGTCCACGGGCCTTCAGATTGCTCTAAATGTCGGCGCCATGCTGCTTGCGTTTGTCGCGCTCATCGCCGTAGTGAACGGAATCCTCGGCGGAATCGGCGGCTGGTTCGGTTTCAAACATATTACATTAGAATCCATTCTCGGTTACGTGTTTTCACCGATCGCATTTGTAATCGGCGTTCCTTGGCATGAAGCGCTCGGAGCGGGAAGCTATATCGGACAGAAACTTGTGCTGAATGAGTTTGTCGCTTATTCAAACTTCGGGCCGCATATTGCGGACTTTTCTAAAAAAACGTCTACGATTATCAGCTTTGCGCTGTGCGGATTTGCCAACTTCTCTTCGATTGCGATTATGCTCGGCACACTGGGCGGTTTGGCCCCAAGCCGCCGTTCGGACATTGCGCGCCTCGGATTAAGAGCGGTTATTGCGGGAACACTCGCAAACCTTCTCAGCGCGGCGATTGCCGGCATGTTTATTTAGTAAACGATAAAAGCTCCCTGCATATGCAGGGAGCTTTTATGTATGAAAAACGGGGGATATTTGTATTGTGTCCGAGCAGAAGAGCTTTTATACTAAGTAAAAGAAAAAAAGTTGGAGGCCGATATGAATTCATTCCGTTTTACCAAGATGCACGGTCTTGGAAACAGTTATATATATGTAAATCAATTTGAAGAACAGCTGCCGGAAGAACGGCTGGCTGAGATTGCCGTTAAAGTGTCCAGCATTCACACGGGCATCGGCTCTGACGGAATGATCCTCATCTGTCCGTCAGAAAAAGCGCCCGTCAAAATGCGGATTTTTAATAATGACGGCTCAGAAGGGAAAAATTGCGGCAACGGCCTTCGCTGTGTGGCAAAGTATGCATACGAACATAAGCTGACAGAAGAAACGTCCTTTTTCATTGAGACGCTTTCAGGTCTTGTGAAAGCAGACATTACAGAGGACAACGGGATTGTGCGTGAAGTCGCCGTTGATATGGGCGAACCGCGCCTCACCAAAAAAGAGCTGCCGATGCTCGGCAATGAAGATGAACTGACGATCGATGAAACCTTTGTTTTTGGAGAAACGGAGCTTTCCGGAACAGCCGTATCAATGGGAAACCCCCATATTGTTTTTCCGGTTGCGGATATCAATCAAGCGCCTCTTACAACGCTCGGCCCCGTCATTGAAAAAGACCCGAGATTTCCGGAAGGCGTCAATGTCGAATTTGTGGAAACCGTCAGCGCCGATGAACTTCATTTCCGCGTATGGGAACGCGGCTCCGGCATTACACAGGCTTGCGGAACAGGCGCCTGTGCGGCGGCTGTCGCATCCGTATTGAACGGTGTTTCTGAACGAAACCGGGATATCACCGTTCATTTAGCGGGAGGCGACCTTGTGATTAATTGGCAGGATAACGGGCATGTGCTGATGACGGGACCCGCCGAAACCGTATGCAGCGGCGTCTTTTATTTGTAAACAGCTCGTTTGAGAAATACTCTCCTCAAGGTTTATAATAGATATTAGAATCGTTTTTAAAAAAGGAGGTCTACCTATGAGTGTTCCAGTAACCATCACTGAAGCAGCGGCTTTGCATATAAAAGATATGATGAAAGAGCATGAAGAAGAAAACGCGTTTCTCCGTGTGGGCGTAAAAGGCGGCGGCTGCAGCGGCCTGTCTTACGGAATGGGATTTGAGCACGAAAAAGGCGAAAAAGACAGCATGTTTGAACAGCACGGAATCACCGTTTTGGTCGACAGCGAAAGCCTTGATATTATGACCGGCACGATCATTGACTTCAAACAGTCCATGATGGGCGGCGGTTTCACCATTGACAACCCGAATGCCATCGCTTCCTGCGGCTGCGGATCTTCTTTCCGCACGGCCAAAAACGCCGGTACGCCGGAAGAGTGCTAAGGGTCAACCCGCTATTCTTAGGATGAAAAAATATGACGTCTTTCTTTTCGATGGCGCTTGCACCATTGTTAAGAAAGGCGTTTATCTGTTTAATAAAAGCAAAACCCGCTCAACAGAAGCGGGTTTTGCTTTTTCAAAGATGTTATTCAATTGTATGTTTCATCGCATTGTACATATTTGCCGTATGTTCATCGGCTTTATCCCGTGGCATGCGCAGCCGTTCGACTGAAGAACCATACCCGATTTCTTGTTTGCCCTCTTTCAGTCCTTTAAAAATCCCATCAGCGAATTCATCCAGCGGTTCTCCTTGAGTATGCAGCCCTGCTCCGCCTAAATCTGTATTCACCGCCGGAGGCGCAACTTCAATCACTTCTACAGATGAATCAGAAAGCTGATGTCTCAAACTCATTGTAAATGAATGAAGCGCCGCTTTCGTTGCTGAATAGATCGGTGCAATGGCAAGCGGTGTAAAAGCCAATCCCGAAGAGACGTTAATGACAGCCGCATCTTCTTTTTCGGCAAAAAACGGAGCGAACAGCATAGACAGGTGAAAGGGAGCTTCAATGTTCGTTGTGATTTCTTTATTGAAATAGTCCCAATTGTCCTTCGCATCTGCTTTCAGCACATGAAAACGTTGTTGAATCCCCGCATTGTTTACTAACACATTCACTTCCGGATAATTTTCTTTCACCCAATCAAACAGTGATATACGTTCAGATGGAATGCTCAAATCACTGACATATGTAATAAGATCCGGGAATGTTTCCTTTGCTTTTTGAAGAGCGTGCTCACGCCGTCCGGTCACGATGACTTTATTTCCCGCTTTTAAAAACCGTTCTGCGAAAGCCAATCCTATTCCGGCATTTCCGCCTGTAATCAGTATTGTATTTCCCGTCAGTTTCATATTATCTCCTCTTTTCCGATTGTTTTTACATTTCTTTGTCACATTTCAGCTTTGATCCAATCAATATATTCATCCCGCAAATAGGCATGAAATAAGACAGCAGTGATTCTGTAAAATTGATTTTTAGATCCATCGGGAAACCCGCCAAAACTATTCTTTCCTTGTCACAATATGATGATACGGCTTAAAGCACGGTTTAAGTCAACAAAAGAACCTTGTGATTCCGTTTCGGTTACTCACATCAGACATAGGTCACGAAAGGATAGGTGAATGTGAAGTCTTGGAATTTTCTTGATGTGATAAAGCGTACCGTATAACATGGGTGAGAGACAATTAAAAAACGTTTCTGATCAAAACAAAAGGACGGCGATGCATGTGCAGGAAGGGAACAGCGTTGATATCAGGCCGCTCAGCCTGAATGATGCAGAGCGAGAACTGGTTTTGCAGACGGAAAACCGCATGTTTTTTGAACGGTTTGCCATGTCGAGACAAGAGGATTTTTATACGCTGGAAGGCCGGAAAAAACGAATTGAACAATCACTGAAGAATGCGGAAAATGACACAGAATACAGCTTCGGCATTTTTCTTCAGGACCAGACCCTGATTGGCACGATCAGCCTTTTTCAGGTGGTTCGGGGTTCTCTCCAAAGCGCTTTTATCGGTTACTTTTTAGATGGTGAACATAACGGAAAAGGCTATGCGACGAAGGCTGTCAAGCTGGCAGTCGATTATGCATTCAATGAGCTGAAACTGCATCGGATAGAAGCCGGAGTCATGCCGCACAATAAGGCGTCAATCCGGGTGCTCGAAAAAGCTGGCTTTCATAAAGAAGGCATTGCGAGAAAAAATGTAAAAATAAATGGAAAATGGGAAGATCATCAGGTGCTGGCGATCATACATCCGGAGGATACATGACGATATCCTCCTTTTTTATATCCTGCGTCTCTTTCGACAGGTTCTTCCTAAAACTTCAAATCAATTGTCTGAATCATACTATTTGCAAATTCGAAAAAAAATAAAGGGTACATAGCACCAAAAAATCTGAAAGATATGCTCTTTTTCAACACGTCCTAAAGTCATATTTTTCGAAAGGATATTGATTTTTTGATAGGATTAAACTAAATTGTAAAAGTATAGAATAGTTAATTTATTTTGTAAGAAAAGGATGATAATATGATAGGTCAATTGAGCAATAAAAAAATATTTTTAAGTTCTTTTTTCATCATTTTGATCTGTTCATTACTCTTCCAATTCAGTATTTCAGATAAAGTTCTGCAGTCGTATTATTCTTCCGTCGGAGAAAGTACCTATGATATCGGGGAGAAAAGTGTTCGTACGATTGTCATGTTTCTGCAAGGGTTTATGATCTTCACAACTTTTGTGGAAATTCTGATAGGCGGATTTCTGTTATTCGTTGCCGCTTTTATTCTCGGTACAAAAAAACCGAAAAAAATATATTTGCTTCTATATACACTGACTTCTTTAATCTCGGCATTTAAAATGTTGATTCTTTCAGTTGTTAATTACTTAACGGCTGATTCCTCGCTTATATATTCTGCCGGCGGCACCAGCTTGAGTCTGCAGCTGCTGGACCCATTTCTGCTCATATCAATCGCGGCTCTTTATGCTGCCGCAGGAAAACTGACCGATCTCAGTAAAGGCAAGAGAATCATTTTGACTGGATGTTTTGTTTTACTAAAACTCTTTACTATTTTCTTAAACTATTTTATGGCGGATAAAATTTAGCTCGGGAGAGAGTCAATTAAGCTGAATTTTATTATAAATTTAAAAAAAAGAGTAGGGAGATGTTATGATGAACTTAGTAAAATCTAATAAAAAGTCTTTCATTTTGTTTGGCGCGGCTCTTGCTGCAGCAACATTGGTTTATGCACTATTATTAACGGGAACTGAATTAAACGTGGCGGCGGCTCATGCATTCTCAGCCAATGCTGAATTAGCTTCAACTCTAGGCATCTCTACAGCAGCAGCTAAAAAAGCAATTGATATTATTGATGCGGCATCAACAATTGCTTCTATCATTTCTCTTATCGGTATCGTTACAGGCGCAGGCGCGATTTCTTATGCAATCGTTGCAACAGCAAAAACAATGATTAAGAAATACGGCAAAAAATACGCAGCTGCTTGGTAAAATCGATCAATAAATAATTGCTCTTTTTGTACAAGCTGCAAAAAGAGCCTCTCTCCCAAATACATATGTAAGGATTGAAAGTATGATAGTCAAACAAATTGCGGCTCTTATCAAATATAATACCCTGTCATCGTTTCGAAAAAGAAAGGAAGATTGGGGCATTCCTCAACTCAACAGCAAAGTGCTGTCTGCCATTATTATTTCTCTGTTATGTTTATATCTCGTTTTCCTGGGATGCGGTGTTGTATTCGGGACAAAACTGATTCAGCTGCCCCTCAGCGCATGGGGGCAATTTGTTTTAATCGCCGTTTCACTTGAGCAGCTTTTTTGGGCTGCCGGCTTCTTTAAAGAACATCACAATGCCTTTCTGCTGGATACGCGTAAGGTCATTCATCAATTAAAAAAGGTGCGTTTTTTACAGCTGTTTTCTGTTTTTGCCGGCCAGGCGATCAAAAAAACCATTTTCGTATGGTATCTTTTTGTTTTTCCGGTTTTTTTGTTTTTATCAAGCGCAGGCATGACGGGGTCTGCGGCGATCATCGTATTTTTCTTGGACTTCGTTTATTTTCTTCTCAATTTATTTTTATCTATGCTGTTTTCTTATGTTGTTTATCTTCTTACAAATATGTGGAGCAAATTGTTTTACTTGAAAATCATGAAAGGCGTTTTATTCAGCGTCAGCCTGCTGGTTCCGCTTGCAGTCGGGTATGCCGTTTATCTTCTCGTGTTTGGGGAGTATACCGCAAAGGATATTTCAAGCTTTACGGAGTCACCGGCTTTCCGGAATATCCTCATGAATACGCCGTATGTATGGTTAGCATTCCGCTCACATTCCGTGCTCGTTTTCGCTGCGGTGTTTGCGGCCGCCGTCCTTTTAACGGCGGGGATGTTTAAACTGTGGTCGGCCACGCTGAAGAAAATGGACCTTATTCCTTATATGTTTTTGACAAACGCAGATTTTGCGCCAAAGCTGAAATTATATAGAAATAACAAAATATTTCATGCCGTTTTTCAAAAGGATCTGCTGTTCTTATCGAGAATTGACGGGTTTTTTATCAGGAACTTCGGCAGTATGCTGTATTTGTTCATGCTGTTTTTAGGTTTTTGTATTCCGCTTCTATCGCATCACTTTATCGGGTATTCGGCAGCCGCCATCGTGTCTGCGGCGGTTATCATTGCGAACTTTTCGTATCAGCTCGTCGGAGATGCGCTCAAAACAGTATTATCAGTTGACGGGGAAATAAAAAATCAGCATTTGTTTCACCGGAATATCAAACATGCGTGGCAGCTGGTATTTCCGAAAGTATGTATTTATAATCTCGCCGCTCTTATCTATTCGTTCATCATCACCATTTTGATTACGGTGTTTTTTCCGTCTTCCGCGGCGCTGACGATCTACTTGTTTATTGTGTTTTTATGTTCGGGTTTTTTATACAGTCTTGTCCAGATTTCAAGCACCGCCCTGTATCCTAAGAAAAACTGGGAGCATCTGTACGAAATTGGAGAAGCGGGGAAAGCAAAGACATATAACAACTTATACAGTTCTTTCATTTTCATTGTGTCGCTTCAAATCGCTGCGATCACGTCGTATTTTATCTATAAAAAGCCGGAACTTGAAACGATGCTTATTCATTCGGCATCAGGTATTTTTGTCCTGTTCACACTATTAAACTATGGAGTCATGTTTCTGTTTCTTCGCAGAATCAATATGGCGGAAAGGTTTGCGAACAATGATTAAATTAGTGAATATACAAAAAAACTATAGTGAAAAACAGGTGTTGAAAGATATTTCGTTTGAGGTGAAAAAAGGCTCAATCTATGCTTTGTTGGGGACTAATGGAGTCGGGAAAACAACGACTTTGAAAATCATTTCGGGCCTGCTTAAACCGACTTCAGGCCGCGTCATGATTGACGGCAAGGAACTGGATTCAGAAGAGGGGGGGCAACTATCGGCTGATATCGGTTTTGTGCCCGACCATGCTTTTTTATATGATTACTTAACGGGAGTCGAATACTTGCGTTTTACAGCGGAGATGTTTCAAGTGCCGTCTCAGCGGACAAATGATTATATAAAGAATATGTTAGAGACGCTGAAGCTTGCTCAAGACGGAAATCAGCTGATTAAAACATATTCACATGGAATGAAACAAAAATTATCAATTGCGGCCGCGCTCATTCATCAGCCAAAGATATTAATTCTAGACGAGCCGCTGACGGGCATTGATTTAATCAGCGGTAAAACGATACGGACGTTATTAAAGGAGTACGTCAAGCAGGGAAATACGGTCCTGTTATCAACTCACCTGCTGGAGCTGGCGCATTCGCTGTGCGATACGATCGGTATTATACATGAAGGCGTTTTTGCGGCGGAGTATCAGTCATCCGAGCATTCATTAGAAGAGATTGAAGAATTGGCTGAGAGTATCTATACATGATGAACCGCATGTTGCCGGCAATCAGAACGTCCGCCATTCCGTTAACCGCGTCATTGCTGTTTTTTTCAGGCGGTGTGATCGCTGCGTTTTTTTCCGATCACTTTGTTTCGACCGCGTCTTACAACGGCTCGTCAGGCGCGGTTGAACTGCTGAAAAACAATGCAATCGCTTGTCTGTTTTTAGCCGCGGGGTTTTTTACCTTTGGGTTGACCTCAATCTTTTATTTATTCACCAACGGGTTTATTTTAAGCGGCTCTATTATAGAAAATCTGCATAGCGGGGTTCCTTTTTATCAGATTTTTTTACTGCTAATTCCTCATGGTATATTTGAAGTTCCCGCGTTATTATTAAGTGGCGCCATTGGTTTTAAGGGCGTTGAATTGGTCATCAGGCTGTGTTTTTCTAAGGAAAAAAAGATAATGGCTTCAATGTTCAGGCATATTGGAATATTGGTGCTCATAATTATTTGTCTGCTGATCGCCGCTGCCATTATTGAAGCTTACATCACACCAATTTTTAAGTAAAAGGGGCAGAAATCATATGAGAAGTAAATTATCATTAATCGGTGTGCCGATTGTTATGATTATCGGTTATATCATTTCTTTATCCTTTGAGTGGCTGTTTCCTGTTCTTACTTTTGGGGTGGCAGGACTATATCTTTTTATATTTGCTCCGGTGCAAAATAAATTCATTCGTTACATCTTTTTGTTTATTTTTGTGATTAATCTGTTGGCCAGTGCGGCTCTTTATTTCGGTATTTAATAAAAAAATGACATTCATATTGAATGTCATTTTTTTATCTTCGAGCGGCTCTGCTGTGTGTTAAAATCTGTCGCCGTTGAAAATAGAGTTTTTTACGATCACGTAGTCGACATTGCGAATGGCTTCGAGTGTATTGCCGCCGGCGTAAGAGATGGAAGATTGCAGATCCTGCTCCATTTCAATCAGCGTGTCCTGTAAGGACCCTTTATGTTCGACATGCATTTTTTTGCCTTCGACGTTTTTCTTTTCGCCTTTTTGAAATTCGGAAGCGGAGCCGAAATATTCTTTGTACAGCTTGCCGTCGATTTCGATCGTTTGGCCCGGTGATTCTTCGTGGCCGGCGAATAATGATCCGATCATGACCATGGACGCGCCGAAACGGATGGACTTCGCGATATCGCCGTGCGTGCGGATGCCGCCGTCGGCAATGATCGGTTTGCTCGCCGCTTTTGCGCACCAGCGAAGCGCGGCTAATTGCCATCCGCCGGTTCCGAAGCCGGTTTTAATCTTTGTGATGCAGACTTTCCCGGGGCCGATTCCGACTTTTGTCGCGTCGGCGCCCGCGCGTTCCAGCTCCCTTACGGCTTCAGGCGTCCCGACATTCCCTGCGATGACAAAGCTTTCCGGGACATGTTCTTTAATAAATTGAATCATGCTGATCACGGCATTGGAATGGCCGTGCGCGATATCAATGGTAATATAATCCGGCACAAGCTCCTGTGCTTTCAGCTCCCGGATGAATTCGTAATCATTTTCCTTCACGCCGACACTGATGGAAGAAATCAGTCCGCGCGCTTTCATATCCCGGACAAAAGCCAGGCGTTTTTCCGGCTCGAAGCGGTGCATGATATAAAAATACCCGTTTTCCGCGAGCCAGGCCGCGATGTTTTCATCTATAATCGTCTGCATGTTGGCCGGCACGACCGGAAGTTTAAACGTGTGTCCGCCCAATGTAACTGATGTATCACATTCAGATCGGCTGTCCACAATGCATTTTGCAGGAATCAGCTGAATATCTTCGTAATCAAATACATTTTCCATATATAACACCCCTAAAAGCGAATAATATAATTAAATAAAATTAAAATGTTCGTCTTTTTATAATGTACTTTGTTTTGTCAGGAATGTCAAATGATTTCATGCTGCCTCATATCCGGTCAGCTTGTCATCCATTTGCAGTTTGGTTATCATAGTAGTATTGGGTGTTGTAAGACATTTGTTACGATAGATAGATTTGCGGAAGAAGGGAGGGGCCGGTGTGGAACAAAAACAGCCCGGGCACAGCCCGAAAGCCCAGAAAATTCAGGACCGGATTATTTTAGGCACGATTTGGGTCGTGTCGGCGCTTGTCATTGCGCTTGTTGTCGGAACCGTCATGAATTATATTTGGATGTTTAAATAAAAAAGAGTCTGTGCCGGTATGACACAGACTCTTTTTTATTATTTTTCAAACATGCTTGTAGAATGCAGAGGCTGGACGCGCGCTTTCGGGTCCATGTAAGCCTTCGCGTTGTTCACGGCTGTCGGAGCTTCGCCGAAACCGCTGGCGATCAGCTTGACCTTGCCTTCATATGTGCAGATATCTCCGGCGGCAAAGAAGCCTTCAATATTCGTTTCCATCGTGCTTTTGACGACGATGGAATTTTTCTCGATTTCAAGGCCCCAGTTTTTAATCGGGCCGAGAGAAGAAACAAAGCCGTAGTTTACGATCAGGTCATCAATTTCGATGATTTCTTTACGGTCGCCTTTCACTTCTTCGAGAACGAGCTGTTCGATCCGGTCTTCACCGACAAGTTCAGCGGGAACAAACGGTGTCAGCACGTTGACTTTAGAATTATGCAGGTTTTCGACACTGTGCTCATGCGCGCGGAATTTATCACGGCGGTGGATGATGCTGACTTCTTTGGCGATCGGCTCAAGCATGAGCGCCCAGTCAACCGCGGAATCGCCGCCGCCCAGAACGGCAACGCGTCTGCCTGCGAATTGATTGAGGTCGTCAATGAAGTAGTGCAGGTTTTTGCCCTCATATTGTTCCGCTGATTCCAGCTCAAGCTTTCTCGGCTTAAACGCGCCGTTTCCCGCGGTGATAATAACCGTTTTTGAATAATGCGTTTCTGAATTCGTGACAAGCTTAAACACACCGTCCGCCTGTTTTTCAACAGATTCAACGGCCTGCTCTAAGCAGATGGTCTGATCGAACTTTGCCATTTGCTCTTTTAAGTTGTTCACAAGTTCCTGGGCGCGGATTTTCGGGAATCCGGCTACATCATAAATATATTTTTCAGGGTACAGCGCGCTGAGCTGGCCGCCAAGCTGAGGCAGGCTCTCGATGATTTTGACGCTCGCCTGTCTCATTCCCCCGTAAAAAGCGGTAAACAGGCCGACCGGGCCGCCGCCGATGACCGTAATATCATAAACCTTTGAATCCTCTTGCATACCAAATTGCCTCCTAATTGAAAATTGTTATTAATTATAACATACAATTTAAAAGGATGACGAGTGCCGAAAACCGCCCGGCCGCTTCATTCTTGAAAAAAATTGCGGCCGCCGCTAATATGGGGACAAATTCCAATCTGTTTTTTCCTGAATGTTTTCTGATTCTTCCGGATAGTATGGTGATATGCAGACATGTGCGGTTTTCTAAAAAATTTTATATTTCATTTCATAAAATCCCGCCAATAAGCTGAAGCTAATACAAATGTTGATTTGATTATGCGTCTAACAGCAAAAAAAAGAAGGTGGATGTGATGGCATTGAATAAACCCAAAATCGTGGTTTTAGGTGCAGGTTATGGTGGATTAATGACAGTAACAAGGCTTCCGAAGCATATCGGGGCAAATGACGCTGACATTACTTTGGTCAATAAACACAATTATCATTATGAAACGACATGGATGCATGAAGCGAGCGCAGGAACGCTGCATCATGACCGCTGCAGATATCAAATAAAAGATGTAATCAATGAATCACGGGTCAAATTTGTGCAGGATACCGTAAAAGCGATAGATGTGCAAAATAAAAAGGTGACGCTTTCACAAGGGGACATCCCTTATGATTATCTTGTCATCGGGCTTGGCGCCGTCCCTGAAACATTCGGGATTAAAGGCTTAAAAGAATTCGCTTTTCCGATCGCGAATATTAATACGTCGCGCCAGCTGAAAGACCATATTGAGCTCCAATTTGCGACATACAATACGGAGGCCGAAAAACGCCCTGACCGCTTAACCATCGTTGTCGGCGGAGCGGGCTTTACGGGAATTGAATTTCTCGGTGAACTTGCGAACCGCAAGCCGGAGTTATGCAGATATTATGATATAGATGAAAGTCTCGTCCGGATCGTCTGTGTCGAGGCCGCCCCGACGGTTTTGCCGGGATTTGATCCGGAGCTTGTCGATTACGCCGTTCAATACCTTGAGAGCAAAGGCGTTGAATTTAAAATCGGCACCGCGGTTCAAGAATGCCGCGCAGACGGTGTCACAGTCGGCAAGAAAGATGAAGAGCCGGAAGAAATCAAATCGCAGACCGTTGTCTGGGCGGCGGGCGTGCGCGGACATCCGATCGTGGAGGAAGCGGGTTTTGAAAATATGCGCGGCCGTGTCAAGGTCAACCCTGATCTTCGGGCGCCGGGACATGATGACGTTTTTATACTCGGCGACAGCTCGCTCTTTATCAATGAAGAGACGGAACGGCCGTACCCGCCGACTGCTCAGATCGCGATGCAGCAAGGAGAAACGGTCGCCAAAAATCTGGGCGGTTTGATTAAAGGAGGCCAGCTTGAAGAGTTCAAGCCTGACATTAAAGGAACCGTCGCCTCCCTCGGTGAGCATAACGCTGTCGGAGTCGTATACGGCAGGAAGCTCAAAGGCATGCCGGCGTCCTTTATGAAAAAGGTCATTGACAACCGATCGCTCTTTATGATCGGCGGGCTGGGCCTGACGCTGAAAAAAGGGAAGTTTAAATTCTTCTGAAAACCCGCGGCCGCGGGTTTTCTCTTCTTTTAAAAAAGAGCGCTATAAAAAGCATGTAAAAGAAAAAAAAGAATGTTTCCGCTTACATGAGTTGTTTTGTTACATATTCTGACTTGGTGCTTGACAAGTAAATATGATATATTATCAGAAAATTAAGAAAAAAGGGTGATCCGCATGAAAACGACAGCAAAAAGCACGGCGGCGTGTCCGTTCTGCTCAGGTAAAGGGTATTTTCAATTGCTTCTTGGCGGCTCCGAAACATGTCCCTCCTGCCAGGGAAGCGGCAAAGAGAGACGATGATTTTTCCAGACGTTGACTTTTTTACCGCCCCCGAGGTACACTGAAAGTGCTGTAGGGGGTGGATGTTTGTGATTAGTTTGCCGGTTGTCCTGATCTCAATCGTACTATTTTTTGTACTGTTTTTCGGCATAGGCTTTCTGTTGAACATGCTGCTTAGAATGTCGTGGATTATGGCTGTTGTCTATCCGATTGTATGCCTTTTCATTATCAGCAATAAAAAGATGATCAGTTACGTGCAGGCGCCGGGGGAATCCTTTCAAAGCCTGTTTCAGCGCATCATGTCATTAGCGGTTGCGGATGTCGTGATTTTGGCGGGCGGACTGGCGGGAGCCATCACGTCAGGCATTGCCATAAAGGCGCTCAGAAAAAGAGGATATCAAATGTTTTAAGCCGCTTTCTTATTTGAGAAAGCTTTTTTTGTGTCGCGGCGCTTTTTGTATAGCACCTCACCGAGTTGGGAACAATGACTCGGAGGAGAGTGATTTCAGATTGACGATAATCAGACGCGTATTCATGATCGTGCTCTTTTTGGGCGCATGCCATGCGACATACTTTTCCATAACCGGTGTTGAAGCAAAGGATCTGACAAACTGGATGACCGAGCATCGCGGCGCCGTTTTGAAAAACATGGGCACTCCGTTTCAATCCTTACAGAATCAGCCGGAAAAGAAGGCATCAGGCAGGATAAAACCGCTGGAAGAAGCTTTTGACTGGGAACGCTATCCCTCACATAAGGTGACAGCCACCGGTTATACCGCCGGAGCGGAATCTACCGGAAAATCTCCGGGTCATCCGCAGTACGGAATTACATATTCAGGCGTGAAGGTCAAACGCGATTTATATTCAACTGTTGCGGCCGATCCGTCTGTTTTCCCGATCGGGACGATTCTGTTTATACCGAATTACGGTTACGGGGTTGTCGCCGATACCGGCTCAAAAATTAAAGGCAGCCGCCTTGACCTCTACTTTGACACCGTCAAGGACGTCTATAACAATTGGGGCAAAAAAACACTTGAGGTCTACATGATTAAAAAAGGGAACGGCACAGTGACCGAGGACGAACTTGTAAAGCTGAACGAAACAAAGTCGATGCAAGTGTTCAGAAATCAATACAAAATGGTAAAAGAATAAAAACGCTTCAGCATCCGCTGAAGCGTTTTTTACATAAAGAGATAATCTAAAATCAATGTCAGCACAATACCGGTGACGCCGCCGAAGAACACTTCAATCGGCTGATGGCCGAGCAGTTCTTTCAGTTTCTTCTGTTTTTCCTTCTCTTCCGCTTTCTGAAAGTCCTTCGCTTCGCTGACAAACCGATTAAAGTCGATGACCAGTTTATTAATGACCGTCGCCTGTTCACCCGCATGCCGCCTGACACCTGTAGCGTCGAACATCGTAATGACGGCGAAAATCGCGGCGACTGCAAACAAGGGCGAGTCCAGCCCCTGTTGCAAAGCGACTCCGGTTGACAGCGCAGTGACGGCGGCGGAATGGGAGCTCGGCATGCCGCCGGTGCTCGTCACAAGAGACCAGTCAAGTTTTTTGGATACGATAAATTGAATAGGCACTTTTACAACTTGGGCAAAAATAATGGCGGCAAAACTCGCCAGTAAAGGAAAATTCATAAGTACATCCATATGCGACATCCTTTCTGTATCTGCTGATTCCGATCGTATCGAAAAACTGCAGAAAACGCCCTTAGTTTGGTAAAATAAAATCAATGAAAAATGTTTTTTCATTATATCACTTTACATAACAAATACCCACATAAGGAGTGTGTACTCATGTTTTATGCATCTGATCAACTGCGGCATCCCGAAACACTGGTCATCGGTCTTTTTCAAAAAAGCACGCTGAACGGATTTACGAAGGAATTGGATGATAAATTGGACGGTCATCTGACCCAGCTGTTAAAGGATGGTGATGTGTCCGCCAAACGCAATCGTGTATCAAAAGTATACCCTCCGGCTGCGACCGGTATGAAACGTATTTATTTTATCGGTCTGGGAAGAGAAGCGGATTATTCGTTTGAAGATACGAAAGAATGCTTTGCACGAGTATTTCAGCAGATTCATCAAGATAAAAAACAGGAAGTGTCCGTTTTGCTCGATACATTCGTCTCCGGGGAAGTGCCTGCCGCCGATGCCGCTCATGCGCTTTCAGAAAGCTGTCTGCTTGCGGTTTACGAAGTGCAGGATTATAAACATAAATCGAATGAGCCGGATCAGGAACTGAAATCAGTCTGCGCCGTGACCGAAGAAGACCTGAGGGAAGTGCAGGCCGGCCTGAACGTCGGCGCGGCATACGGCCAAGGGACGAATTCAGCCCGCACGCTTGTAAATATGCCGGGTAATATGCTGACGGCCACCGATTTGGCGTCATATGCCGCTGAGCTTGCGGCAAAATACGATTTTGAGTGTGAAGTTTTAGAAAAAGATGAAATGGAAGAGCTCGGCATGGGAGGGCTGCTTGCTGTTAACAAGGGCTCATCCGAACCGCCGAAAATGATCGTTCTGAAGTATCAGGGCAAAGATCAGTGGGAAGACGTCATCGGCCTGGTCGGTAAAGGAATTACCTTTGATACGGGCGGATATTCAATTAAGCCGAAAACCGGCATCGTCGGCATGAAAAGCGATATGGGAGGGGCCGCTTCGGTATTGGGCGCGATGGAAATTATCGGCGAACTGCGGCCTGAACAAAATGTGCTCGCCGTCATACCGTCTACGGACAACATGATTTCGTCCGATGCCATGAAGCCGGATGATGTCATCGTTTCGCTCAGCGGAAAAACCATTGAGATTCTGAACACCGATGCGGAAGGGCGTCTCGTGCTTGCCGACGGCATCACATACGCCAAGCAGCACGGAGCCTCTGTCCTCGTAGACGTCGCAACGTTAACGGGCGGTGTCATTGTCGCCTTAGGAAACGAAATGACGGGCGCCATGACCAATCACGCCGCGTTTTATGAACAGGTGGCGGAATCGGCGAAAGAATCCGGCGAGCCGATCTGGCAGCTTCCGATTACAGAAAAGGATAAAAAACGGGTGAGAAACAGTCAGATGGCTGATTTGAACAATTCTCCGGGAAGAGAAGGCCACGCGATTATGGCGGGGGCATTCATTGGTGAATTCGCGGAAAACACGCCGTGGGTTCATCTCGATATTGCGGGAACCGCGACGGCGAATAAAGCGACATGCTTCGGCCCTGCCGGCGCAACAGGCGTCATGGCAAGGACGTTGGCTGTTTTGACTGAGCGCTTTACGCCCGAAAGATAACAGCATCCCGCTGCCTTGATGCAGCGGGTTTTTTGATTTCCAAAATCTTTAGTTGACTAAAGCGCAGAATATATGTTAATTTTAATTATCTACTACATTAGCAAACTAAAGGATTTTTGGAGGGACTCATCAATGAATGCTGTTGTTGTCGCAGTATTGCTTATGCTCGTCTTAAGCCTGCTGCGTGTCAATATTATTATAGCTTTAATGATCGGCGCGCTTGCCGGCGGGCTGACCGGCGGCTTAGGCCTCGGAGAGACGGTGAAGGCTTTTACGGACGGTCTCGGCGGAAATGCCACCGTCGCGGTCAGCTACGCGCTGCTCGGGGCATTTGCCGCGGCGCTGACAAAAACGGGGCTTCCCGATGCAATGGTGGAAGCGTCTGTCAAACTAATCGGAAAAAAGGAAGATTCGCAGAAAAAAGCACTGTCAAAAGTGTTAATCGTACTGATTATTTTAATCATATCCTGTTTCTCGCAAAACGTGGTGCCCGTTCACATTGCGTTTATTCCTGTATTGATTCCGCCGCTTTTAAAAATATTTAACGAACTTGAAATAGACCGCAGGCTGATCGCGTGTGTGATGACATTCGGACTGACTGCGCCGTATATCGTTTTGCCTGTCGGATTCGGACAGATTTTCCAGGGGATGCTGAGAGATAATATGGCGTCAGCCGGTTTAAAGGTGCCGCTCAGTGATATCCCGTATGCTTTAATCATCCCGACGGCCGGGATGGCGGTCGGTTTAATTTTAGCCGTTATCGTCTTCCGGAAACCGAAGAAATATGAGACGAAGGAGATTGCCGGACTATCGTCTTCTCCTTATACGAAAAAAAGCATTGCCATCGCTTTGATCTCCATTGCCGTGTCGCTTGCCGTTCAGCTCTATCTGTCACAAGTGCTCGGAGTGGAAGGTATGATCATGGGCGCGCTTGCCGGTTTGTTTACGCTGTTTATCAGCGGAGTCATGAAGCGCAATGAAGCGGATAAGCTGATCACGGACGGCATGATTCTGATGGCTTTTATCGGGTTTGTCATGCTTGTTGCGGCCGGTTTTTCAAATGTATTGAACAAAACGGGCGATGTGGCTTCCTTGGTCAAAGCATCAACAGGCTTTATCGGTCACAGTCAATCATTAGGCGCGCTCCTGATGCTGGTGGTCGGTTTATTAATCACGATGGGAATCGGATCATCATTTGCAACCGTACCCGTCATTACGACCATATTTGTCCCGCTGTGCGCTCAGCTCGGATTCAGCCCGATGGCGACGATCGCCGTAATCGGAGCGGCCGCCGCGGTCGGTGATGCGGGTTCTCCTGCAAGTGACAGTACGCTCGGGCCGACGTCAGGCCTCAGCGCCGACGGACAGCACCACCACATATGGGATACGTGCGTACCGACATTTATTTTCTATAACATTCCGCTTGTGATATTCGGCTGGATTGCCGCGCTTGTTCTGTAAAAAAAGGCTCCCGAAAAGGGGAGCCTTTTTGTATGCTGAGAACATCTTACGCCGGATTTCTGCTGAACCCCGTCGCTTTATGAATAGACCTGTAAACGGCAGGCGCGATTGATGCCAATAACAATGCTAAAATGATATCTTTTATGAAAAACCATATCATGTAAAACCAGGCCATTCCGTAGCTGATCGGAGCATGAAGCCATAATTTCAGCGCAATATACGTATAGGTCGTGCCAATGATATAAATGACGGCGGTACCGATCAAAGAGGCCCATGCATAATGCAGGCGGCCGGGTTTTTTTGTTTTTTCCAGCAGCCATCCGGCTGCAAATGCCGCCGGGATGTAAGCGAGAATAAATCCGCCGCTCTTTCCGATAAACGGCGCAAAGCCTGCTGAGAATTGAGCGAAAACAGGCGCCCCCGCGAGTCCGGCCAATGCGTATACCGTCATTGCGATGGCTGCCCGTCTGGCGCCGAGAAGCATCGCGGCTAATAGACAAAAGAAAGGCTGCAGCGATAACGGAATTCCCGCAACTTGCAAAAAAGGAGCCATTGATGTAATGTTGGCGCCGACGGCCATCAGTGCGGCAAACATGCCGATAAGCGCCATATCGCCCGCGCGAAGGTTGCGTTGTTTCATTTGTTTTTCCCCCTTACACTTGTACCAGATTAGCGTAATCGAAGGGTGATTGATTGTCAACACAGATTTAATACAGGTTTACTAAATGGAGGGAGCCATATGTTTTTCGGGAAAACGAAACAAACAAAACAGTCGGAACGGATTCCGCCAAACCAAAATGTCACAACGAAGTTTCCCGTGCTTCACGCCGGAAATGTTCCTTATTATGAAGATATGTCAAAATGGAACCTGCAGGTGTACGGGCTTGTTGACCGTCCTATGCTGTTAAGCTTTGACGATATCAAAGCCTTTCCTGAAGCCGAAGTGAAAAATGATATTCATTGCGTCACGGGCTGGTCCCGTCTTGATAATATCTGGCAGGGAATACGCGCTAAAGACATCGCTGAGAAAGCGGGCGTGCACAAAGAAGCGGGATTCGTCATTTTGCACGCTGAAGAGGGCTGGACGGCCAATCTGCCGCTTTCTGATTTTACGCGGGAGACATCCCTGCTGGCATATGCGCATAACGGCGAGCCGTTAACGCCAGAGCACGGCTATCCGCTCAGAGGCGTTTTCCCCCACCTTTATTTTTGGAAAAGCGCCAAATGGCTGTGCGGCATTCAGTTCACAAAGGAAAACCACCCCGGCTTTTGGGAGAAAAACGGCTACCATATGAGGGGAGATCCATGGAAGAATGAGCGCTTTACATGGGATTAAGCCCCTATCACTATATAGTTCTTAGGTACCTTATTGAAATAAGGTGCTTTTTTTATATCAAAAATCCATTGACTTTGTTTGGCAAAAAACCTATTATTTGAGGTGTCTTTTGATATTGAAAATCATTATCAATAAGCATAGATAAAGCAATTGCCGCAAAGGGGATGAACACATAATGGACGGAAAACAAATAAAGCGGGGTTTCACGCCGGCCGGCCGATACGCGGTTCCGGGCACAGAAGTAAGAGAAATGCGCTCTAAAGGAGGCCGTACGTATCGTATCTTTGTCTCTTTTCCTCAGGAAGAGCCGCCTGCATCCGGCTTCCCCGTCATATACCTGCTCGATGCGAATTCCGTATTCGGCACAATGGCCGAAGCTTTGCGGGTGCAAAGCCGACGGCCTGAAAAAACAGGCGTTGTTCCGGCGGTGATTGTCGGAATCGGCTACCCGACAGATCAGCCGTTTTCCGCCGAACGGCACAGTGATTTTACGATGCCGCTTTCTGAATCAGAACTGCCGGTGCATCCGCGCGGCGCGGCATGGCCCGAACAGGGAGGGGCGGAAGCGTTTCTGAGTTTTATAGAAGAAGAAGTAAAGCCCGCGATGGAGCGGGATTATCCGATCGACAGAGGCAGGCAGACAATTTTCGGCCATTCGCTGGGCGGTCTTTTTGTGCTGCAAGTGCTTTTGACGAGGCCGGACATGTTTCAGACCTATGTTGCCGGGAGTCCGTCAATTCACTGGAACAAGCGTTTTATTCAGGAAAAAGCGGAACGTTTGTCGGACCGGCTCTCTGCGGAAAATCTTCAAGTCAGCGTATTGCTGGCTGCGGGAGAAATTGAAAAAACACAAAAAAGCAGAATCCCGCAGCACGCAGAGGCGCTGTACTCTTTATTATCCGGATTTGAAGATGATGGAGTCCGTACTGAATACAGCGAGTTTGAAGGAGAGGGTCATATTTCTGTCCTGCCCGTTTTAATCAGCAGGGCCCTGCGTTTCTGCCTGAATCCGGGAGGGCCGCATACCCCGTATTCTCCCGCATGAGAAAAAACAGGCCCTTCGAACTAAATGCGGCTGATTCTAATTTTCTAATTGACTGCGTGTTTTGATTTGGATATGATTGTCTTGAATCATAATTGATAATGATAATCATTATCAATATAGAAAGGGAATGATAATATGGACGCATTGGGAATGAAAGGGAAAACGGCCGTTGTCACCGGCGCCGCTCAAGGCATCGGAGAAGCAACAGCGCTTGCCCTTGCTGAACAAGGCGTAAATGTGGCAGCTATAGATACAAATGAAGACCTGCTTCTCGGGCTTACTGACAGACTTCGGAAAAAAGGCGTGCAGGCGCAGGGGTTTGCCGCAGATGTATCTGACAGTGCGGCTGTCAATAATATCATCGCCGTTGTTGAACGTGACATGGGGCCTATTGAAATATTGGCGAACGTTGCGGGCGTGCTGCGGCCGGGTCCGGTGCAATCCCTCAGTGATGAAGATTGGGATCAAACATTTTCAGTTAATACGACCGGCGTATTTCATGTGTCACGGGCTGTAAGCCGGTACATGATTGAGCGGAAAAAGGGCGCCATCGTTACGGTCGGTTCGAATGCAGCCGGCGTTCCGCGTGCTTCCATGGCGGCTTATGCGGCGTCAAAAGCGGCTGCCGCCATGTTTACGAAATGCCTCGGACTGGAGCTTGCGGCCCATCATATCCGCTGCAACATCGTATCTCCGGGTTCAACGGAAACCGACATGCAGCGGGCGCTGTGGCAGGACGAGAACGGAGCCCGGGATGTCATCAGAGGTTCGCTTGATACATATAAAACGGGAATTCCGCTTCAAAAGCTGGCGAAGCCTTCTGATATTGCAAATGCCGTTTTGTTTCTGGCTTCTGAACAGGCAAACCATATTACGATGCATGATTTATGCGTTGATGGCGGCGCTACTTTAGGCGTTTGATTTAACGAGAAGGAGGGACAAACATGACAAATCAACATGTATTGACGGAAGTGTCTGCAAAAGAGGTGCTGGACGCTTACAAGCCCGGGGCGTTCTTTTTAGCTTCCCCGAAAAGTACGATGCTTGCGGAAGGAATGTTTGCGGAAGTGCCTGATACAGACACGGAAAATCAGCTGGATTCACTGCCTGAACGCGTGAGACAGACGCTTCTTGAGGCAAAGAAAGCCGGCATCAAACATCCGATTGCGGCCGGCGCCATTCCTTTTGACGGCAGAAAAGCTTCCCGGCTTTTTGTACCGAAGAATGTCCATACGGCAGGCCCGCTTTCGTTTGCGGAATCTTCCGCAGAAAAGCCGCAATCCAATACATATGACATCCGTCCCGTTCCGGAGCCTGAGGGCTTTATGAGCGGTGTGGAACAAGGCGTATTCAACATTACGGACGGTCCGCTCAGCAAAATCGTGCTGTCAAGGACGCTTCATCTGACCGCTGAAAAGGATATCGACATTCCTCAGGCCGTCAAGCATTTGGCGCAGCACAACCCGCGCGGCTATACATTCGCTGCGGATGTGACGGGAACGTCAGAAACAAGAAAAACGCTTTTCGGCGCAAGTCCTGAACTGCTGCTGTCCAAAAACGGAACATCGATTCTGTCCAATCCGCTGGCAGGTTCCAGACCACGCAGCACAGATCCCGCCGAGGATCAGAGAAGAGCGGAAGAACTGCTGCAATCAGCAAAAGATCTGCATGAACATGCCGTAGTTGTGGCCGCCGTGGCCGCCGCCCTTAAACCGTTCTGCCGTGTGCTTGATGTGCCGGAAAAACCGTCACTCATTAAAACTGAGGCGATGTGGCACCTGTCCACCGAGGTAAAGGGAGAGCTTCGTGATCCGTCAACGACATCGCTTGAGCTGGCCATCGCCCTGCATCCGACACCCGCGGTATGCGGAACGCCGACGGATGCGGCGAGAGAAGCGATTCAGAATATTGAACCGTTTGACCGCAATTTCTACACGGGAATGGCGGGCTGGTGTGATGCTGAAGGTGACGGAGAATGGATTATCGCACTCCGCTGCGCCGAAGCGGAAACAAGGTCTCTCCGGCTCTTTGCGGGTGCCGGAATTGTCGCCGGATCAAAGCCGCAGGATGAACTGGACGAGACATCGGCGAAATTCCGCACCATGCTCCGGGCGATGGGGCTTTACCAAGATGAGTTGTAAAAAGGAGGGAACGGATCGTGCTGACTGGATTTACGCCATGGCCGGAAGAATGGGCTGACAAATACCGAAAAGACGGCTGCTGGAAGGGTGAAACGTTCGGAGGAATGCTGAAAGAGCGCGCGGCTTTATACGGAAATCAAACTGCCGTGACGTGTAAAGATGTACATTGGACCTACAAAGAATTAGATGAAAGGGCCGATCGTTTAGCGGCGGGACTGCATAAGCTCGGAATTCAAAAGGAAGACCGCGTTGTCGTTCAGCTGCCGAATATCGCTGAGTTTTTTGAAGTGATTTTCGCGCTGTTCCGCCTCGGAGCACTGCCCGTTTTCGCGCTGCCTTCTCATAGAAGCAGTGAGATTACGTATTTCTGCGAGTTTGCAGAGGCGAAAGCATACATCATTCCTGATATGCATTCAGGTTTTGATTACAGGGCGCTTGCCAGACAGGTGAAAGACAAACTTCCGGGTTTGGCGCATGTCATTGTAGCCGGCGAAGCTGAAGAGTTTCAGGAACTGAGCAGCCTGCATAGAGAGCCTGTTCAGCTGGAAGATGTAAGCCCGGCGGAAGTCGCCTTTTTACAGCTTTCAGGAGGCAGTACGGGGCTGTCCAAGCTGATTCCGCGAACACACGACGATTACATATACAGTTTGCGCATCAGCGCGGAAATATGCGGCTTGGATCATCACAGCGTTTATTTGGCCGCTCTGCCGACAGCGCATAATTATCCGCTCAGCTCGCCAGGTGTGCTGGGAACTTTATATGCCGGGGGCCGGGTTGTTCTGTCACCGACGCCGAGTCCGGATGACTGCTTCCCGTTAATTGAAAAAGAACGTGTCACGATTACAGCGCTCGTCCCGCCGCTTGCGATGGTGTGGATGGACGCATCCGGTTCGCGAAGTGATGATTTATCAAGCCTTCAAGTGCTGCAGGTAGGAGGCGCCAAATTCAGCGCTGAGGCGGCCCGCCGCGTAAAGAGCGCTTTCGGATGCACCCTTCAGCAGGTTTTCGGAATGGCGGAAGGATTGGTGAATTATACGAGACTGGATGATCCTGAAGAGATCATTGTCAATACGCAAGGCAGACCGATGTCACCTTTTGATGAGGTCAGGGTTTTAGACGATGACGGGCGGGATGTCGCCCCCGGTGAAGCAGGACATTTGTTTACACGCGGCCCTTACACGATTCGCGGATATTATAAAGCGCCAGAACATAATGAAAGATCATTCACAGCCGACGGATTTTATCAGACCGGCGATATCGTCAAACTGACGGCGGACGGCTATATCATCGTCGAAGGACGTGCGAAAGATCAAATCAATCGGGGCGGTGAAAAAATAGCCGCTGAGGAGGTGGAAAATCACCTTCTTGCGCACCCTGCCGTTCATGATGCGGCCATGGTTTCAATGCCGGATGATTTTCTCGGGGAGCGGTCCTGTGTGTTCGTCATCCCGAAAGGAGAAGCGCCGAAACCGGGAGAGCTGAAAGCATTTTTACGTGAGCGCGGACTGGCGGCATATAAAATCCCCGACCGGATTGAATTTATCGCTTCTTTCCCGAAAACTGGCGTCGGCAAGGTCAGTAAAAAGGATCTTCGCGAAACGATCGCCCAAAAAGTAAAGCCGGCTGAAATCAAACAATCTTAAAAAAGGAAGTGTTTACATTGGCTATACCGTCTATTCCCGCATATGCGCTGCCGACAGCGTCAGATATGCCTGAAAATAAAGTATCGTGGACGCTGAATCCGAAACGCGCGGTGCTTCTGATCCATGACATGCAGAATTATTTCGTCGATGCTTTTGCGAAAGGTGTCGCTCCGATCACAGAGGTGTCTCAGAATATCAAAAAAATAAAAGAGCAATGCAAAGCACTCGGCATTCCGGTGGTGTATACCGCGCAGCCGGGCAGCCAAGACCCGGCGGACCGTGCGCTGCTGACGGATTTTTGGGGGCCGGGGCTAAAAAGCGGGCCTTATGAAGAAAAGGTCATTCCGGAGCTTGCCCCGGATGATCAGGACATTGTCCTCACAAAGTGGAGATACAGCGCGTTTAAACGGACGAATCTCCTTGAGATCATGCGTGAAAGCGGCAGAGACCAGCTCATGATTACGGGAATTTATGCACACATCGGCTGCCTCGTCACAGCATGTGAAGCATTTATGGATGATATCCAAAGCTTCTTTATCGGAGATGCCGTTGCTGATTTTTCTTCAGAAAAACATAAGATGGCCATCGAATATGCGTCTCAGCGCTGCGCTTACACAGCTTTGACAAACGAAGTGCTGGAGCTGCTGGGCGGCGCGCCGGTTTCTGAAGGAGAAGAGAAGGTTTCCGCCGTATTGACAAAAGACCGGGTGCGGGAACAAATTGCGGCGATTCTTCAAGAATCACCGTCTGATATTCCGGATCATGAAGACCTGCTGGACAGAGGTCTTGACTCCGTCAGAATCATGAGTCTTGTCGAACAATGGCGCCGTGACGGAGCCGAAGTGACGTTTGTGGAACTGGCGGAGAACCCGACGCTGGAAGAGTGGTGGAGACTTCTTTCTTCCCGATCTCAAAAAGTCTTGCCGAACGCAGATTATTTATAAAGGGAGAGAATAGAATGCATGATACACAACAGCTGCCTCTGACAGGCGCACAGGCCGGTATCTGGTTTGCGCAGCAGCTTGATCCTGATAATCCGATTTACAATACAGGCGAGTACGTTGAGATAAACGGCGCGATCGATGTGAACATATTTAAAACCGCTCTCGAACGCGTGCTGACGGAAGCCGCGTCATTACACGCCCGCTTTGAGGAGGGAGCAGACGGGCCGAAGCAGATCATCAATCCTCCATTTGAGGCTGCGATCGATGTCATAGATGTGAGTTCAGAAGCTGATCCAAAGCAGGCCGCACTCAGACTCATGCAGACAGATTTGGCTGAGCCCGTTGATATGGCGGCCGGGCCTTTGTTCCGCGACATTTTATTTCAGGCGGGACCGGAACGCTTTTTCTGGTATCAGCGCATTCACCACATTACGATAGACGGCTACGGTTTTTCACTGCTGGCACGGCGTACGGCGCAAATGTACACCGCAATACGGGAAGGACGTCCGGATAACGGGCGATCCTTCGGCTCTTTGGAGGAGCTGGTAAAAGAAGAACAAGAATACCGCGCGTCTGATCAATTCCTGAAAGATCGGGAATTTTGGATGGAGAAATTTGCGGATGAACCTGATGTCGTCAGTTTGGCGGAAAGAGCGCCGCGAACGTCAACAAGTTTTCGGAGAAGCACGGCTTATCTTTCTGAAACGGCTTTACAGCATGTAAAAGCGATTCCGAACTGGCATGAAGCCGTCACTGCCGCAGCGGCGGTATATGTCCACCGGATGACAAACGCAGGGGATATCGTGCTCGGTTTGCCGATGATGGGGCGGATCGGCTCGATTTCACTGAATATTCCGATCATGGTCATGAATCTTCTGCCTTTACGGCTTTCTCTCCGCCCGGATATGAATTTTCATGAGGCCGTCAGCCAAGTGGCAAAAGAAATCCGAAACATCCGGCGCCATCAGAAATACCGCCATGAAGACATGCGCCGCGACCTTAAATTGCTCGGAGAAAATCGCAGGCTGTTCGGCCCGCAAGTCAATGTGATGCCGTTTGACTACGCGCTTGACTTCGCCGGAGCGCGGGGGACCGTTCATAACTTATCAGCAGGGCCCGTTGATGATTTGTCAATTAACGTTTACGACAGAGCGGACGGAAGCGGAATGCGTGTGGACTTTGATGCGAATCCGGAAGTGTACAGCGCCGAAGATATTGAAAACCATCAAAAACGATTCCTGCTTCTGTTGGAATCCGCTGTGAAAGACCAGACACAAAAAATCGGCACACTCAACCTTCTGCTTGAAAGTGAACGTCTCCGCGTACTGGAAAGCTGGAATGACACGCGCAAGTCCGAGAAGCAGAAAAGTCTGCCGGAGCTGTTTTACGAACAGGCCGTAAAAACACCGGACCGGCCGGCAATCATCACCGAAAACGAAGAGCTCAGCTATGCCGAATTGAACAAGCGCGCGAACCAGCTTGCCGGCATGCTAAAAGAAAAGGGGCTGGGACCGGAACAATTTGCCGCTTTGCTGCTTCCGCGGTCACAGGAGTTGGCCGTGAGCATGCTGGCCGTTTTGAAAACGGGAGCCGCATACCTGCCGCTTGATCCTGATTTTCCTTCTGAGCGGATCACATACATGCTCAAAGATGCACAGCCTGCCTGCCTGATTACAACGATGGAATTATCCGGCCGCATGCCGGAAGACAGTGATGCAAAAAGAATCATTCTCGATGACCCGGATACGGTAAAAACCGTTGCCGCTCAAAATGCTGACTGTCCCGCTCAGGCGGAATGTTCGCCTTTGCACCCCGCTTATATCATCTATACATCGGGTTCAACGGGCAAACCGAAAGGCGTAGTCGTGACAATAAAAAGCGTAAGCAATTTCCTCTTATCCATGCGGGAAATGTTCCCGCTCGGGGAACAAGACCGCCTGCTTGCCGTTACGACTGCGGCGTTTGATATTTCCGGACTTGAGCTCTTCCTTCCGCTCATCAGCGGGGCGGGGTGCGTCATCGCACGTAAAGAGACGATTCAGGAACCGCGGGCGCTTGCGCACATGATTCACTCATACGGTATTTCAATCATGCAGGCAACGCCGACATTATGGCATTCATTAGTCACCAATGAACCGGATTCTCTCCAGGCGCTGCAGGTGCTTGTCGGAGGTGAGGCGCTTCCGAATGCGCTTATGCATGCTCTGCTTGAATCAGGCTGTACGGTGACGAATCTGTACGGGCCGACTGAAACAACAATCTGGTCGGCCGCACAGCCGCTTGCAAAAGACCATAGAGGGGCGCCTCCGATCGGAAAGCCGATTTGGAACACGCGGGTATATGTGCTGGACGCCGCATTGCAGCCCGTCCCGCCGGGAGTCGCGGGCGAGCTTTATATCGCGGGCGAGGGGCTTGCCAGAGGTTATTATAACCGTCCTGATTTAACAGCTGAAAGATTCATTGCCGATCCATACGGCCCCGCGGGCGCGAGGATGTACCGGACGGGAGATCTCGTGCGCTGGCGTGAGGACGGCTCGCTTGATTATATCAGCAGAGCCGATCACCAAATTAAAATCCGCGGGTTCCGGATAGAATTAGGAGAAATTGAGTCAGTGCTGTCGAAATATCCGGGTATTTCGCAGGCCGCCGTCATTGTCCGTGAAGACCAGCCGGGAGATAAGCGGCTGGCGGCTTATGCTGTCTCGGATCAGCCCCTTGATATCGGCGGACTTCGTGCATATATGGCCGAAAGCCTGCCGGATTATATGGTGCCGGGCGCGTTTGTACAGCTGAAAGAATTGCCGCTGACGCCGAATAAGAAGCTCGATCGCAGCGCTTTGCCTGCACCTGATTTTTCCGCTGTCCTGTCTGACAGAGGGCCGCGGACACCGCAGGAAGAAATATTATGCGATCTGTTTGCCGAGGTTCTCGGTCTCGCGCGGGTCGGAATTGATGACGGGTTCTTTGAATTGGGCGGACATTCGCTCTTAGCCGGACGCCTGATGAGCCGGGTCCGGGAGACGATGGGCGCAGAGCTTGGCATCGGCCGTCTGTTTGATACGCCGACCGTTGCCGGGCTCGCCGCACAGCTTGACACCGCAAAGAGTGCGCGGCCTAAGCTCAAGCCGTTTGACCGGCCGGAGCACATCCCGCTGTCATTTGCGCAGCTGCGTCTTTGGTTTCTCTACTGTCTTGAAGGGCCGAGCCCGACTTACAACATTCCGGTGATTGTCCGCATGTCAGGCAAGCTTGACCAATCAGCGCTGAAACACGCCTTTTACGATGTTGTCAGCCGTCATGAAAGCCTGCGCACCGTTTTTCCGGAAAATAAGGGATCATCTCATCAGCTCATTTTACCTGCTGAAGAAGCCCGCCCTGTGTTTACAGTGACACGTGCAGACAAAAACGAGCTCCAAGACATGCTTGCCGCTGCGGCAAGATATCGGTTTGATCTCGCTAAAGAGCCGGCCGTCCGGGCTGAGCTGTTTGATCTTGGTGACGGCGAATATACGCTGATGGTTCTCCTGCATCACATCGCAGGTGACGGCTGGTCCTTGAATCCGCTCATGCGTGACTTATCCATAGCCTATATCGCCCGGCAAACAGGTGAAAAAGCAGAATGGGCGCCGCTGGCGGTTCAATATGCGGATTATGCGCTTTGGCAGCAGCAGCTTTTAGGCAGCGCATCTGATTCTGAGAGCCTAATTGCGCGCCAGCTGGATTTCTGGAAGAAAACGCTTGAAAATGTACCGGATCAGCTGGAGCTGCCGTCTGATTTTCCGCGTCCTGCTGAATCAAGCTACAGGGGCGGCGTCATTCCGGTCAACATCGGCCAAGAGCTTCATGCCCGTCTTCTCTCACTTGCCAGAAAGCAGCGCGTAAGCCTGTTTATGGTGCTTCAATCAGGGCTTTCCGCGTTACTGACCCGGCTCGGTGCAGGGACCGATATTCCGATCGGAAGTCCGATAGCCGGCCGCAGTGATGACGCACAGGGAGACCTTGTGGGTATGTTCATTAATACACTCGTACTGAGAACCGATACCTCTGGCGATCCGAGCTTTTGTGAGCTTCTTGAAAGGGTCAGAGAAATGAATCTCGCAGCATATGAACATCAGGATGTGCCGTTTGAACGTCTCGTGGAAGAATTGAATCCGATTCGTTCCCGATCAAGACATCCGCTGTTCCAAGTGATGCTCGCATTCCAAAATACGCCTGACCCTGTACTCAGTCTTCCTGATATGGAAACAAGCCTGCAAATCAGCAGTGTCGGATCGTCCAAATTTGATTTGACGCTGGAATTGGCTGAACAGCGCCATGACGACGGCACGCCTGCCGGTATTGAAGGCCTGCTGGAGTTCAGTACGGACTTATTCAGAAAAGAAACGGCCGAAGCACTTGCCGGACGCCTGCTTCTTCTGCTCGAAGATGCTGCATCACATCCGGAAAAACCGATCGGAAGCTTAACCATTCTTTCTGATGAAGAGCGCTGGAAGCTTTTGCCGGTTAATCGGGCAAAACAGCATATTCAGCCTCGGCAGACACTGCCTGAATTGTTTGAAATACAGGCCGCCGCAAAATCGGATGAAACGGCGGCAGTATTTGAAGAGAGCGGACTCAGTTATAAAGAGCTGAATGAAAAAGCCAATCAGCTCGCACACATGATGATTGCCCGCGGCGTCGGCCCGGAGCAGTTTGTCGCACTGGCGCTGCCGCGTTCTTTAGATATGATTGTCGGGCTGTTAGCCGTCCTGAAGACGGGGGCAGCGTATTTGCCGCTTGATCCTGATTATCCCGCGGACCGCATTGCTTTTATGTTACATGATGCCAAGCCTGTATTTATGCTCACCAACCGTGAAGGCGCAAGTAAGCTCTCTATCGAAAGCGGCATGCCGGCCTTCATCTTGGATGATCCGCAGAACAAGGAAACACTTCGGCAATATGCCGTCACGAACCCTGAAAATGCCGACCGTATTCGTCCGCTGTCACCGCTTCACCCGGCCTATGTCATTTACACGTCGGGATCAACAGGTGTGCCGAAAGGTGTCATCATTCCGCACAGCAATGTTATCCGGCTGTTTGAGTCGACGCGGCATTGGTATCACTTTCATGCTGATGATGTATGGACGATGTTTCACTCCTACGCTTTCGATTTCTCTGTCTGGGAAATGTGGGGGCCGCTGCTTCACGGCGGACGTCTCGTCATCGTGCCGCATGACATCAGCAGATCGCCGGAAGCGTTTTTACATCTCCTCGTGAAAGAGCGGGTGACCGTGCTTAACCAAACGCCGTCAGCGTTTTACCAGCTGATGCATGCGGAAAAAGAACACAAAGAGCTGGGGCGTCAGCTCGCACTCAGATATATCATCTTCGGCGGCGAGGCGCTTGAGCTGAGCCGGCTTGAGGATTGGTACAGCCGCCACGCAGACAATCAGCCGGTGCTCGTGAATATGTACGGCATTACGGAAACGACGGTGCACGTCAGTTACCTTGAATTAGACAAAAACATTGCCGAACTGAGAGCAAACAGCCTCATCGGCTGCGGTATTCCTGATCTGAACGTATATGTGCTTGATGACCGGCTGGAGCCTGTGCCCCCGGGCATCACTGGCGAAATGTATGTTGCCGGAGGAGGCGTGGCACGCGGCTACTTAGGGCGGCAAAACCTGACCGCCGAACGCTTTGTAGCTGATCCGTACGGCCCGCCGGGAACGAGAATGTACCGGACGGGGGATTTAGCCCGCCTGCGGACGGATGGTTCTCTTGATTATATGGGCAGGGCGGACCACCAGATTAAAATCCGCGGCTTCCGGATTGAATTGGGAGAAATCGAAGCGGTTCTCGTCAAACATCCGGATGTCGAGGATGCCGCCGTAGTCGTCCGTGAAGACCGGCCGGGAGATAAACGGCTGGCCGCCTACCTTGTCCGATCTGCCGGCAGCACCTTGGACACGGGGGACATGCGCCGGTTTGCCGAAGAAAGCCTGCCGGATTACATGGTTCCGTCAGCTTTTGTCCAAATGAATGAACTGCCGCTGACACCGAATGGAAAGCTTGACCGAAAAGCGCTCCCTGCGCCTGACTTCCAAACGGAGGTCACCGGCCGGGGACCGAGAACGCCGCAGGAAGAAATGCTGTGTGAGCTGTTCGCAGAGGTGCTTCATCTGCCGCGTGTCGGTATTGATGACAGATTTTTTGATTTAGGCGGCCATTCTTTGCTTGCGGTTCATTTAATGAGCCGTATTCGGGAAGCGATGGGAGCCGAGCTCAGTATCGGAACACTATTTGAAGCTCCTACGGTGGCAAGTCTTGCTGAAAGACTTGAGTCAGGAACGGGCGCAAGCGCGCTTGATGTTCTTCTTCCGCTCAGAACGGCAGGAGAAGAAACACCGTTGTTCTGTGTCCATCCGGCCGGCGGTCTCAGCTGGTGTTATGCCGGGCTGATGTCTTCTTTAGAGGCTGATTATCCGATATACGGCTTACAGGCGAGAGGCATCGGAAAAAAAGAACCGCTTCCGCAAAGCTTAGATGACATGGCGGCGGATTATATTGAGAAAATCCGCACCGTGCAGCCGAAAGGGCCGTACCGTCTGCTCGGCTGGTCTCTTGGAGGGAATGTCATTCAGGCCATGGCGACACAATTACAGAGCCGGGGTGAAGAGGTTTCGCTATTGGTGATGCTTGACGCGTATCCGAATCATTTTCTGCCGATAAAAAATGCGCCTGATGACGAGGAAGCCGTCATCGCGCTGCTTGCCCTGGGAGGGTACGACCCGGACAGCCTCGGGGATCAGCCGCTTGATTTTGACACCGCGCTGACCATTCTCCGCCGTGAGGGAAGCGCATTAGCCAGCCTGGACGAGTCAGTGATGATGAATCTGAAAGACACGTACATTAATTCTGTCGGGCTGTTAGGAACATACAAGCCGAAGCCGTTCCACGGAGATGTGCTGTTCTTCAGATCCACGATTATTCCGGAGTGGTTTGACCCGATTGAGCCGGATACTTGGAAACCGTATATTACGGGGAAAATCGAGCGGTATGACTTAGACTGCCGCCATAAAGATATGTGCCAGCCGGGCCCGCTTGCCGACATCGGCGCGATTCTGGCAGAGAAATTAAACGGACGGCGTACAGTCCGGTAAAGAAAGGAAAGAGATGATATGACAAATCCATTTGAACGGGAAGACGGCTCATACCACGTGCTCGTCAATGCTGAAGGCCAGTACTCACTGTGGCCGGCCTATCTGGATGTGCCGGACGGCTGGGAAACCCGCCTCACGAATGAAACCCGCCCCGTTTGTCTCAAATATATTGAAACAAACTGGCGTGATATGAGGCCAGAAAGCTTGAATCAGGCCGAAGCCGCTAAAATGTAATAAGAAAAGCCTGCCGTTATTTCGGCAGGCTTTTTATGCGGACATCAGCCGTTAAGCTGTGTATGATCACAAAATGTATAAGGGTGGCCTTCTTCATTCGTGCACCATGACTGAGACAGAAAAGCCAAAAAGACCGCGGCCCACTGGTCTGCAAACTGGATTAAAATACCGCCGTCGTGCCACGTTCCGTTATCCTTCTTCCAGCGTGTATCAATTGGGTTTCCCTGATTCATATGAATATTATGCATGCCGTTTGTCGGCTTGAACCTGAAAATCTTATCAGCGCCCGGCTCCGGCCCGAATTTAGAGCCGTAAATATAGACGGTGGCTTTTTCTGATTTGGCTTTTTGCATGTACGTCTCAATAAAGTCATTTAAGTCATTATCCGGACCGGTGACTTCATGCGGGAGGGGCACCATGTTCCGGGGATCAAACAATCCGCCGCGGACATAATCCAGCGCCAGCTCACGGCTGGTTTCATCAATTGGGGTATATCCATACGGAATGTTGGGCAGCAGGGTGATCGCGCTTGCGTCAAAATGATCGCGTGCCGCATACAGAACCTCTGATTCTTTTGAACTTGACATGACATTGATCGCACAGCGATAGCGCGTATCAGGCTCGCCTAGCACCTCGACTTGAAAATGCGGAGAATCATCATCTGTTTCCCTTTTCATATCTGACACAGTGCCTTTTAATACACCATAGTGCTGAACAGCCATATGAATCCTCCTTTTTCTTTCGGGATATGAATTGATATTCGAGACAGGGGGCCGTTTTTCCTTTTATGAGAAAGAAAAAAGGACAGCCCGCTGATCAGGCTGTCCTCTTCATATCTATTAAGCTTTTGCAGCCGAACCTTGCATTGCTTTTTCAGCAGGCACGTAGTCATAGCCTAAGTCTTTGGCTACCGCTTCATACGTGACATGTCCGTTAGCCGTATTTAAGCCCGCTTTAAGCGCAGGGCTGTCTGCAATGGCTTGTGCCGCGCCTTTATTGGCGATTTGAAGCGCGTAAGGAACGGTTACATTCGTTAATGCGAGCGTAGACGTACGCGGTACGGCGCCCGGCATATTGGCGACAGCGTAGTGAACGACGCCGTGTTTTTCGTAAGTCGGATTATCGTGGGTTGTAATATGATCAACGGTTTCCACAATGCCGCCCTGATCGATGGCAACATCAACAATGACGGAACCCGGTTTCATTTGTTTAACCATTTCTTCCGTAACGAGAGTCGGCGCTTTGGCTCCCGGGATGAGCACGGCGCAGATCAGAAGATCCGCTTCCGCGACGGAATCTGCAATATTTACAGGGTTTGACATCAAGGTTTTAATCTGATGCCCGAAAATATCATCAAGCTGACGCAGGCGGTCTGCGTTCAAATCGATCATTGTCACATCGGCACCGAGTCCGACAGCCATTTTCGCGGCATTTGTTCCGACGCCGCCCCCTCCGATGATCGTGACTTTTCCGCGGGATACACCCGGTACGCCGGCTAATAAAATTCCTTTTCCGCCCTTTGGTTTTTCAAGAAACTGAGCCCCGATTTGCGCGGCCATTCTGCCGGCCACTTCGGACATCGGCGTAAGCAGCGGAAGGGAACGTCCGTCCGTTACCGTTTCGTACGCGATAGCTGTCACGCCTTTTTCTGTAAGCGCTTTAGCTAATTCCGGCTCTGCAGCTAAATGAAGGTAAGTGAATAAGACCAGACCTTGACGGAAATACGCATACTCTTCAGCCAGCGGTTCTTTTACCTTCATGACCATTTCCGCATCCCATACTTGCTTTCTGTCCTCCAGAATTTCCGCCCCTGCTGATACATAATCTTCATTTGTAAAGCCGCTTCCGAGTCCCGCTCCGGATTCCACAAGAACCCGATGGCCGTTTCCGATAAGCTGCGAAACGCCTCCAGGTGTTAATGCCACTCGATTTTCATTGTTTTTGATTTCCTTTGGAACCCCGATAATCATGTCTGTTTCCCCCAATGTTTGTGTGATGCTTCAAGTGTAGCGCGATTTTTGCGAAAATTCTTTGTTTGAAACAGAAAATAAAAAAACACGGATTTGTGAAATTTCACGAACCCATGCTGCGAAGTTTGATATCAAGGTAAATCGTAAACTTTTCATTCACATTTTTTAAGTCGATTTCTGCGATCTGGCTGATTCTTTTCAGCCTGTAATTCAATGTATTGACATGGATGTTAAGCGCTTTAGCGGCGGTGTTGACGTTGCTGTCGGCATCAATAAAATGTTCGAGCGTTTTTACCATATCGGCTTGGTGCTCCCTGTCATACTGCTCAAGCTTTGAGAGGGAATAGTTCATATAGCCGCTGTGCTTGCGTTTTTCATCCAACACATCCAGGTACTGATAAATGCCGAGTTCCGAGAAGCTGAAAAGGTGTTTGGTTTCTCTCACAAACCGCTCTTTCGCTTTTAATACGGAAAGCGCTTCCTGATAGGAGCGGTAAACGTAAGAAATCGATTCGTAAATACCGCCGACCGCAATCGACGCATCCTCAATTTTATATCGTTCCTTCAGCTGTTTTTGAATATGAAGGGCGAAGTGCTTTACATCTTTAAAAGGCTGATCGGTTTTCGGCGCGGCTAATAAGATTAATTCATTTGAATCGACAGTCGCCAGCATGACATGAATCTGCTGTGTCGTTTCCTGCAAATATTGCAGCTGCTGTTCCGTCTTTTCAGTCAGCTCATCATGTAAACGGATGATCATGACGCTGAACACGGACGGCAGCGCCATTCCGAGCTTATGAAACCCTTCGGCCATCTCGGCTTCCTGATAAATATGGCCGGTCAGCATTTTCCAAAAAAACTCCTGGCCCCGCTCTTCGATTTTCGTTTTGCGGATCTGCAGGTGCAAAAGTTTGTTCCGCACCGCTTTGGCTGCCAGCTGAAGTGTCTTCAGGTCCTCGTCATTGAGCTTTTTTTTGATCTCAAGCGCCCAAATAAATCCGAGAACCTGACTGTTTTTCCAGATGGAAATCGCCACGCGGTTGCTTAGTCCCACCTCGTCAATTTCTTTCACTTTGATCGGCTGGTCCGTTTTTAAAAGAGCCGGAATGGTTCCGTCTTTCCACAGTTTGTTGATGACTTTCTCCGGCACCCTCCGCCCGATAATCGTCGACGTCCGGGCCGGATCTGTACAATCGCTGTGCGTGCTGTATGCAAGCAGTTTATGATTAACGTCTTCTATTGTAATGGGGCATTGAAGAACTTCACTGATATGGTCGGCAACATCTTCAAGCCTGTCGAAACTGTACTTAAATGGATCCTTTGGATTGGTCATCTGTATCCCTACTTTTTCATAGCTTCATATCTTGATCTTACCATCTTGCTTTTCAGACTGAAAGGCATCTTTGCAGGGAAATAGACTAGGACAATAAGATCATTCGATGAAAACGAAAATAATAAGAAAATCATACTACTTCATTTACAAAATGTGTAAATATACCGAAAAATCCAATATATCATAAGACTCATTTTGTAAAATTAAAACAGATTTGTTTGACTGTGCCGAATGGTTGTTTTTATAATAATGACGTTCAAAAAATAAGTGAATTAGCCCATATTTAGGCTGATGACACAGGAGGGTATAAGGAATATGTCTGGATTAATTCGTGTCACACCCGAAGAGCTAAGAGCGATGGCTAAGCAATATGGCGTTGAAAGTCAGGAAGTCATGAATCAGGTTGACCGCCTGAACCGCATGATTTCTGATTTGAAAAGCATGTGGGAAGGTGCTTCAAGTGAAGCATTTGCAGATCAATATGAGCAGCTGAAACCTTCATTTATTAAAATGTCTGAATTGCTTCAAGATGTGAATCATCAGCTCGATCAAACGGCAAATACGCTTGAGTCTACTGACCAAGATATCGCTAACCAAATTCGCGGATAATAAGATGAATGAAGAAACGGAGCGCCTGATTCAATCAAGAAGACGGCGCTCTTTCTATGTAAGGGTGATATGAATATGTATATCGATATTACAATAGATTTAACACATTATAACGGCAGCGTCTTCGATCTCAGATTGTCAGATTACCATTCTGTGAAAAAAGTCATCGATATTGCCCGGCAGGCTCAGCATGTATCCGTTCCGCCGCGTGAAGGCTATTGGATCAGAGTGGTCAATAAAGAAGCGGTTTTTTCCGGAGAACAAAAGCTATCTGACTGCGGCATTACGAACGGAGACCGCCTTGAAATTTTATGAAAGGACATGGTGGAATGACAGGTCATAACCGATCTTATTTAGAAACAGAATTAGACTCCGTCCGGGAAGAAACCGAATCAGGCTTCACGTTCACCTTCCAGCGGGAAAAAATCAAGCTTCTTGACGGGCTGGAAGCAAACGTGATTAAAGATGCTGATCCTTTTTTTCAAAAAGAGGTCTCAGTTTCAGAAGACGAAGTAACCATCACAATCAAACCTCCTTCTTCTTATCAGGCTTTCCGCTATATAAAAGGAAAAGATAAAAAAAGCAGGTGGCAATTTGCCTACCGTCTCGTCCAAGCCGTGAAACAGCATAAGCTGAAACGTCTCAATCTGATTGCCGCCCCTGAAAATATCGTGTTTGATAAAGCGCTGACGCCTTACTTTCTTCATTACGGCGTAAAGGAGAGCCTTCCGCCTTATGAGGAAGATAGAGAAAGGGTGTTAAAAGAGCTTAAAGCCTGTGCGGCGCTTGCAGCTGACGGGGCGTACACCTTCGATGAATATTTGAAGTACAAGGAGACGCTTCACTTCTCTCCTGAGGTGAAAAGCGTGCTAGAGGCGGAGACGATTGAAGAACTGGAAGAAACCATTCAAACCGCAATTGATTCCCTCGAAGAAAGGGACAAGACATACATAAAACTGCCGAAAAAGAAATGGAAAATCCAAAGATACGCCGGTCTGGCGCTTGCCGTCCTCCTTGTGCCGACACTTCTTTACTCCTTATACGTTCTGTTTTTCGCCCAGCCAAAGCAAGAGGCAATTACAGAAAGCAACCGCTATTTTTTAAATCAGCAGTACAGCAAAGTCATTGACACACTCGCTAAATACGATGCGGAAAGCCTCCCGGAATCTGTCCAGTACGAGCTTGCTTCTTCTTATGTGGCAGTTGAAAATCTGAGGGAAGAGCAGCGGAAAAACATCGGGAATCTGGTGACGCTGCAATCAGACCCGAAGCACTTCCTTTATTGGATTGATATCGGCAGAGGGGAAAATGAAGAAGCCATCAAAATCGGCCGCAATCTTGAGTACAACCCGTACATCTGGCTCGGACTTACAAAATATAAACAGCAATTATTAGCGGATGACAGTATGAAAGACGACGAAAAGCAGAAAGAACTGGATGCCGTGGAAAGCGAGCTTGCGAAGGCGAAAAAAGAGGCGGAGGAGCAGCATAAAGATGCGGAGGAAAACGGTGACACCGCCGAAGCTTCCGCCGGACAGGATGAGAGCAGACAAGACAAAGCGAAAGATAATAAAGAGAACGACAAGAAAGATGAGAAAAAAGATGAAAAAAAATAACAGCACACATCAAATGGCCGCAGGTAACGATCAGGCTGTCAGGAGGTTCGCCATATGAGTCTGTTATGGGTTTTTTACCGAGAGCACGTACAAAAGATTCAGCTGTCTGAACTCCCGCCGTCTCAGCCGATTACGATCGGTCCGGATATGAAAGATACAATCACGGTCGGCACACTTCCGTTACGGCAAAACGCCGCAACCCTTTATCGAAAAGAAACAGATCGTTATGATGTTTTCCAGGGAAATAACTGTGCCGGCGAATTGACAATAGGAAATGAAATGCCCTGCCGGATTGAAGAAGAGACGATGCGGCTTCTGCTCACCCCTGACAAAGAAGAATCCTCCGTTTATTTTATCGGCGGGAAGGATGAGATCGTTTTCTCATCAGAAACAGAGGAAGCGGATATATACAAAGAGCCGTCCTCCGCTCAAACAGGGGCTTTTTATCTGCGAAAGTCGGGAGGATGCTGGTCTGTTGTCCCTGATGGCCAGGACGTTTATGTGAACGGAAAGCTTGCAGAAGCTCCCGAAAGGCTCCGGACGGGAGATGAGCTGCTGTGGAATTTTCTGCGTGTGAGGCTGACGGAGGACGACCTTTTAGAAGTCGTTCATCACGAAAAGCTTCAAACCGGTTTAACCAAAACGGTAAAACCAAGCACCGAAACGAAAAAGAAATACCCGCAATACCGAAGAACGCCGCGCATGGTCTACGATCTTCCAGAAGACCGCGTTTCATTCAGCTTTCCCTCGCAGGAAAGCGAACAGAATAACCGGGGGCTGTGGCTCGTCATTCTGCCTCCTGTGGTCATGCTGATTGTAATGGGGGTTGTCGCCATTATACAGCCGAGGGGCATATTCATCCTAGTCTCTTTGGCGATGTTTATGATGACTCTCATTACCTCCACCGTGCAGTATTTCCGTGAAAAAAACCAGCGGAAAAAACGGGAGGAGAAGCGGGAGCGTGTGTACAAGCAGTATTTAGAAAACAAACGGAAAGAACTTCAGGCGCTGTCGGAAAAACAGCTGCAAGTGCTGACGCATCATTTTCCCCCGTTTGAAAAAATGAAATATTTAACCTCTGAAATCAGCGGCCGCATTTGGGAGAAATCGCTGGAAAGCAGGGATTTTCTGATGCTTCGGCTTGGAACGGGCACGGTCCCGGCAAGCTACGAGATTTCAATGAGCGGCGGAGACCTTGCGAACCGTGATGTGGATGATTTGATGGAGCAGTCGCAGCACATGCAGCGTGTGTATAAAGATATCAGCCATGCGCCCGTGACCGTTGATTTACAAGAAGGGCCGATGGGGCTTGTCGGGAAACCTCAGATCGTCAAAAATGAAATTCACCAGCTGATCGGCCAGCTCGCGTTCTTCAACAGCTACCATGACCTGCGGTTTGTCTTTATCTTTCATGAGGACGAATATAAGGAATGGGAATGGATGAAGTGGCTGCCGCAATTTCAGCTGCCTCATATGTATGCGAAAGGATTTATTTACAATGAACAGACCCGCGATCAATTGTTATCGTCCATTTACGAGCTGCTGCGTGAGCGGGATTTGGAAGAAGATAAAGAAAAGAAGATCTTCCAGCCGCATTTTGTCTTTGTCATCACAAATCAGCAGCTGATCGCAGAGCACGTCATTTTAGAATACATCGAAGGCCGGCATGAGCATCTCGGCATCTCGGCAATCATCGCCGCGGAAACGAAGGAAAGCCTGGCGGAAAACATTCACACCCTCGTCCGCTACATTAATGAAGATGAGGGAGACATTCTCATTCAGCAGAAAAAAGCGGTGCAGATCCCGTTTAAGCTGGACAGGCACGAACGGAAAAACAACGAGCGGTTTTCCCGGACGCTTCGGACATTGCACCATCAGGTCGGAATGACGAATTCCATTCCTGAAACGGTCTCATTTCTGGAGCTGTTTCATGCGAAGGAAGTAAAAGAAATCGGCATCAGGCAGAAGTGGGAGACAAGTGAGTCTGCAAAATCGCTGGCTGTTCCGATCGGCTATAAAGGAAAAGACGACATCGTCTATTTAAACCTGCATGAAAAAGCGCACGGGCCGCACGGATTGCTGGCGGGAACGACCGGCTCCGGGAAAAGTGAATTTCTGCAAACGTACATCCTGTCATTGGCAGTTCACTTTCACCCGCATGAAGCGGCGTTTTTGCTGATTGACTATAAGGGCGGAGGAATGGCGCAGCCGTTCCGCAAAATGCCGCACCTTCTCGGGACCATCACGAATATTGAAGGAAGCAGAAACTTCAGTATCAGGGCGCTTGCATCCATTAAGAGCGAACTGAAAAAACGGCAGCGGCTGTTCGATCAATATCGCGTCAATCACATCAATGACTATACAAAGCTGTATAAACAGGGAGAAACGGATATTCCGATGCCGCACCTGTTTTTGATTTCAGATGAATTCGCCGAGCTGAAAAGCGAAGAGCCTGACTTTATCAGGGAGCTTGTCAGCGCGGCCCGCATCGGACGGAGCCTTGGTGTGCATTTAATTCTCGCCACGCAAAAGCCGGGCGGCATCATTGACGACCAAATATGGAGCAACTCACGCTTTAAGGTCGCGCTGAAAGTGCAGGATGCAAGTGACAGTAAAGAAATCCTGAAAAACAGTGATGCGGCGAATATTACGGTCACCGGACGCGGCTACTTGCAAGTCGGAAATAACGAAGTGTATGAGCAGTTCCAGTCTGCCTGGAGCGGCGCCCCTTACATGGAAGATGTATACGGCACCGAGGATGACATTGCCATCGTTACCGACACCGGCTTAATTCCGCTGTCTGAGGTGGACGCGGATGATGCGGCGAAAAAAGACGCCCCGGCAGAAATAGAAGCCGTAGTCGAAGAAATCGAGCGGATTCAAAATGAAATGGGCATTGAAAAGCTGCCGAGCCCGTGGCTTCCGCCGCTTGCCGAACGTATCCCGCGCACGCTTTACCCTGCGCAGGAAAAAGACCGCTTCTTCATCGCCTGCGTTGATGAGCCTGATCAGCAAAGACAGGCGCCTCTCGCTTATACGATGATGGATGACGGCAACATCGGCATTTTCGGCTCATCCGGCTACGGCAAGTCAGTGGCTGCCATCACCTTCCTGATGAACTTCGCGGAAGGATACACGCCGGAAGAGCTTCATATGTACATCTTTGATTTCGGAAACGGCACGCTTTTGCCATTGGCAAAGCTTCCGCACACCGCAGACTATTTCTTAATGGATCAAATGAGAAAGATCGAAAAATTCATGATCCGCATCAAGGAAGAAATCGAGCGGCGGAAACGGCTGTTCAGAGAAAAAGAAGTCAGCCATATCAAAATGTACAATTCCCTCAGTGAAGAAGAGCTGCCGTTTATATTTATCACAATTGACAATTTCGACATCGTAAAAGATGAAATGCATGAATTAGAAACGGAATTTATCCAGATTTCACGCGACGGGCAAAGCTTAGGCATTTACTTCCTGCTGACCGCAACGAGGGTAAACGCCGTCCGCCAGTCGCTGTTAAACAACATAAAAACGAAAGTCGTCCATTATTTAATGGATCAGTCGGAAGGATACTCCATTTACGGGCGTCCGCCGTTCAGTCTCGAACCGATCCCGGGCCGCGTCATGATCCAAAAAGAAGAACTGTATTTCGCGCAAATGTGTCTTCCGGCTGAAGCGGAAAATGACCTCGAGATGTTCCAGGCGCTGAAAGCCGATGTCAAAGCATTAGCTGAGCGCCACACCGGAACAGCGGGCCCAGACCCGATTCCGATGCTTCCGGATAGGCTGACGGCCGGCGAATTTTCACTCCGTCTCGGGCCGGATCAAGAACCGTTCCGCATTCCTGTCGGGCTTCATGAGGAAAAGGTCAGCCCTGTGTACTTTGATCTGGGCAAAAATAAACATTGTCTTATCTTAGGCCAGACACAGCGTGGAAAAACAAACATCCTGAAAGTGATGCTGAATCACCTGCTGCGTGAAGGTACGGAACGGGTGGGGCTGTTTGACTCGATTGACCGCGGACTGTCGCAGTATGCGCAGGAAACAAAGGTCAGCTATCTGGATACAAAAGAAGACGTCCGGCAGTGGATCGAAACGGCAGAAGCCATTTTCACGGAGCGCGAAGCTCAGTATGCGCAGGCCGTCAAAAATGGCGATGTGCACAAACTCAGTTTCTCTCCGGTCGTGTTAATGGCCGACGGCATTACAAGATTCCAGCAGACGATCGACACCGCCATTCAGGACAAGCTGGCGATGTTTATGAAATCGTACGCGCATGTGGGCTTCAGTTTTATCCCGGCGGGCAATCACAGCGAATTCTCAAAAGGCTATGATTCCTTAACGACGGAAATGAAACAGATCCGCCACGCGATGCTGCTTGTGAAAAAATCTGAACAAAATGTCATTCCGCTGCCTTACCAAAGGCAGGAACCGGACATTCAGCCGGGCTTCGGCTATTTGGTTGAAAACGGGAAGGAGCAAAAAATCCAAATACCTTTATGTTCAGCGGAAAGGGAGGCCGTCAGATGACTGAACAACGAAAAAGCCTGATCAAATTAGTAGCCGCGGTCGTCATCATTCTGCTGCTGCCGGTGCTGTTTTTCCGGTTTATCGGCGATGACCCGGGAAAACAAAAAATCAACGCCACCCGTCAAATCGCAGTCGTGAATGAAGACATGGGCTTACAAACAGATGAAAATGAGGAAGAGGAATCCGTCCATTTCGGCAAAGAAGTAGCGGCCGCTCTCGGCGGCCGTCCGGATTATTCATGGACGGTTGTCAACAGGAGCGCGGCTGAAAACGGTCTGGCGGCTAAGAAGTATGACGCCGTCGTTTACATTCCATCCGATTTTTCAAAAGATATCTTAAGCTATGACAAGGAGCGTCCGCAAAAAGCCACGCTGACATTCAATATTCAAAGCAACCTGAACGCCGTCAACAAAGAAAAGGTGCAGCGTGAGCTAGAAGACGCCCAAAAATCAATGAATAAAAAAATGTCGGCATTATATTGGAATTTCGTCTCACAAAAAGTGAACAATGTCCGAGGTGATTTTGACAAGATCGTCAATAAAGAATCAGAGTTTCAAAACGTCATGTACAATTTTTACAAGCCGAGCTCCAATGACTTGGCAGGTGAAATCAAGCGGCAAAAAGATCTGATTGACGAACTGAAAAAATCAATGAATGAGGCGCAGGGCGCGGCAAAAGAAAAATTGACTTCGGCAGATGAAGCCAAAACCACGCTCAAAGACTTTGCCGATACGGTCGAGCGCTATAAACAATATCAAGAAAATCAGAAAAAACTGCTGATGGCCGCGCAGGAACAAAATCAAAAGCAAATCACAACCGGACTGAATGCCATTAAAGCACAGCAGGCCGCCAACCAGTTCAGCACGATGATGAGCGGGCTGTCTTCAGATATAAACCGGGCGCAGACACAGCTTGACCAGACGGGATCGGCTCTTCTTGCCGCCCAACAGGTGAGAGAAGCGCAGGTTCCTGAGCAGGAACACGGGATGGCAGATATTCAATCCAATTTACTGAACAATTTTTTGACTCAATATAAAGCTCAAGCAAGATTTGAAACATTGAACAGCATCCAAACCCTTATGAAAAGGGATCGGCCGGCATTAACCGTTCCGGAAAAGGACCCGGGTGATGACGGATCGGATGAACCGAAAGAAGAAGAAAAACCGGAAGAAGAAAAACCCGGCGATCTGAAAATTGACCTTGACGATCAGCGTGACGAATTAAAACGCATCTCCGCTGAAATCAATCACATTTCTGACGGATTAAAAGAACCGGAAAAGGAAAAACCGGACCAAGGCGATGACGGTGAAAACTCCGGCGATACCGACCCGAATAACGGAACGAATTCCGGAGAAGACGGAAAAACGGAAGACGGCACAAAAGAAGAGCAGCCCGCTTCCGATAACACAGGCGATCAGGAGCCAAAAACCGTCCAAACCGCGACAGCCGCTAAAAATGTCACTCCGCCTGCTGATGAGCCGGCGGACGATCCGAACGATTCTGAAGGAGACGGCGGCACGGACATATCTGAGGCGAAAGAAAGGCTGAACCAAGCCGCAGAGCGGATTCAGCAAATTGAAAAAGAGCTGGAAGAAAAACAGCAGACTCATAATGAAGAACTGAAAAAACGTCTCGATGCTCTTGATGAAGAAATCCAAGGCCTTAAAAAGCAGATTGCCAAAGTTGAAAAACGGGCGGAGAAATTACAGGAAGATCTTGAAAAAACAGTAGAAAAGAGAAAACAAGACTTCAATACCATTTACAGAATGATTGTAAAAACAGAACAGAACATTCTGAACTACCCGTCATTGGATGGCGGCCGCAAATCTGCTCTTGAACAGATATTTGCCGCTGACATCAATACAAAAGAAATATCCGATTTAATGAGTTACTATAATGATTTATCCCTGTATGAGGCGACACTTTATCACTCTCTTGACGCGGGCTCGCTGCCTGATGTGAAAAACAGGGTGCTGAAAGCCCAGCAAGGCGAAGTTCAAACCGTTCTCGCCATCAAACCGGTGGAAACGGCAAGCTGGGAAAACCTGAAAAACAACAAGATGCAGACAGATGAAGACATCAGCAATTTCATTAAAGGCATGACCGAATTCTCGGATAACTACAGTACCTATATCAGAGATGAACAAGCCGGAGTGCTCGATGAGCTCGCCAGCATTTCAGACAGCGCGGCGAAAGCATCCGATCAGCTGGCTGAAGGCGCCGTGCAGGAAGCGGCCGCGTTCAGCGGAGACGGATTAACCGGAACGATGGCGCTCGGCGCTCAGGATACCGTCGGCCGCGAAGTCCTGCAAATGTCTGACACGATGGGCCATCTGTCAGAACGCCAGTCCGGCATCATCAGCTATACCGACAATATGCAGCAAAGCGTAAATGACGTCCAGCATAAAGCGGACACCCTGAACAGCAACTGGGGCAAAAACGTCGATTCCACGAAATTGATCAGAAATGACGTGTACGGCATTTTAGGGAACGCGCTCGTTGACGGACAGGAAAACGGCTACGTTTACGATTATCTCGCCAACCCGCTTAAAATCAGCGGAGAGGTGCCGGAAGACCGGGTTCAGAATGTTCCGCCGGTCGTCATTTTGGTGATCGTCCTGATCAGCAGTCTTCTGATCGGCTATTTCAGCTCGTATTATCAGCAGGCGCCGCTTCTTGTCAAAGGCGCGCTCTTTGGGATTTTAAACATTATGGTCGGATTGATGATCAGTCTGTTCGGTCTGAATATCTACTCGCTTCCGGACGATCAGACGATTAAATGGTCAGTCTTTACGATTCTCTTGCTTGCGGCGAGTTCAGCTTTTATCCGGGCAGCCTTTGTCTTCGGTTCGATTACCGGATGGATCGCATCATCAGCGCTCATTCTCTTTTATGTGGCGCCTTTGATCGACCTGATTATGCCGAACTTCACCTTTGACAGTCCGGTTTCGAAAGTCTATATCGATATTCAATACGGAACGGGCCATCTGTTTGCGATGGGGGTAACGGTTCTTGCGATTATTACGCTGATTGCGGCGGCGCTTCCGCTCGTCATTCGGCTGTTTGCGGAAAAAACGGAGGAAAGTGATCAGTCTTATGAGGCGTAACACGTTCATGGAAAAAGGATTGCTGCTGTTTGCTCTCTCCTTTTTCCTTTTCCTTCCCCAAGCCGCAGCCGCGAATGAGGAAAATACTGATGTCAAGCCGAATGAATATGAAAAGAAAGACATTGAAATTCGTACGGATTACCTGCACGACGATGCCTACTCCGAGGAAAAAACGGCGCTTCCGAAAGAACAGAAGGATATTACCTTTGATCAGCCGGCCGAAAACCCGGATGACAAACTGATATCAAAGTTGTTTACATCGTCAGACACGGAGCCGAATACGATCAAAGCGCAATCGAAAAAACTGGGTATCACATTTGCCGAGCCTGCGGTGCGGCGTACCTCGGCAGATATGGAAACGGAAGAGAAAAAGACTTCTTATCTGCTTCCTGTCATTTATGCCGTCTTGATCCTCCTCGGGATTGCGGCGATGATCTATCTGATCCCGAAAGTCACGGCGCAGGAAAAGGCAAAGCGGTAAACGAATCGCTTGTGTTTGCGGGAAGACAGCCCGTAAAATAAGAAAAAAAGGAGGAGTTTCATGCAGTTTTTTCTTATAACAGGCGCGTCAAAGGGCTTGGGCCGGGCGCTTACGGAACAGGCGCTTCAAGAAGGAGCCGAAGTCGCCGCGCTTTCAAGAACGATAAGCGGGGAAAAGCGCGAGGGGCTGACAGAATACAGTGTTGATTTAACCGATCTGGCAGATACCGGGCGGCAGATGAAGGCGATTCTTGATCAAGCAGAGGAGAAGGGGTACTCTGCCGTCACACTGATCAACAATGCCGGCATGGTGGAACCGATCAAGCGGGCGAAAGAGGCTTCCGCCGAAGAATTAAACCGCCATTACACCCTTAATCTGACGGCGCCCGTTTTGCTCAGCCAAATGTTTACAAAGCGTTTCGAAGCGTTCAGCGGCAGCAAAACAATTGTCAACATCACATCGGGCGCGGCGAAAAATCCTTATAAAGGCTGGAGCGCGTATTGCAGCTCAAAAGCGGGGCTTGATATGTTTACGAGAACATTTGGGTTTGAACAGGAAGATGAAGAGCTGCCGGTCCGCATGATCTCATTCTCGCCGGGAGTGATGGATACAGACATGCAGGCCGTCATCCGTTCTTCGTCAAAAGAAGATTTCCATGACATCGAGCGGTTCCGCAATCTGAAAGAAACGAAAAACCTCAGAAGCCCGGAATACATCGCCGGCGTCATTCACTCACTGATCGCGGGCGAGCCGGAAAACGGACGGATATACGATATTAAAGAATTTTTGTAGAGCAGCTTTTACGCTGCTCTTTTTTGTTTGTACAATCACTTCGGGGTCCGGCGCCATATGATGAATGAAACAACGTATAAGGGGTATAAGAAATGTATCAGATGAATTGAGTTTCTTCTCGATTTATGTTAGGATTCTAAAAATATATTAAGGAGGGGTTTCCATGAGAAATGTAACGTTAATGGATGTCTTCACCCATCCAATCGCACAAAAGTATTTACAGCGTTCCGGTGTCGCCCATGCGATCGCCTGCGCGTTTCATGCATACCGTCTTGCCGTAAAAGCAGGTGTCAGCCCGGACCTTGCGACGAAAGCGGCTTTACTGCATGACGTCGGCCATTATGAATGGTACACAGACGGCAAATGGGATTATGAAAAGTACAGAAGAAACGATATCCATGCCATTAAAGGCGCGGAACGGGCGCATAAGCTGCTCATCCGGCTCGGTGAAGAACCGAAAGCGGCGAAGGACATTGCGCTGGCGATTCTGCTTCACACCGATTCCTATCTGCCTGAAGGCGAACTGGACAAGAATACGCTCCAGCAAATCGTGAAACAAGCGGATGAACTCGATGAAGAACCCGGCGGACATCACCATTACCGCCAAATGGATCACACAGCCGCGCTCAAACAAATCCAAAAGCTTGATCAGTTAATTGACCAAGCCCAATATCCCATAAGAAGCTCAGTCTAGGCCACTCATGCGGCCTTTTCCGCTTACATAACTCCGCATGCTCACTAACACCTTTTCCGCTCCGATAGACGTACTGTGTCAAAGCCTTTGTCCGCTGCATATGCTGAAGGAAAACATAGTAAAGGGGATCAGCGAAAATGGCCCATCAAGGAAGCCCGCAAATCGTCTCGTTAGTGGACCCTTACGTTTATCAGACCATCCATAAGCTTATCGGCTCAAGGTTTATCATTCAAACCGTCAGACGCATTATCAGAGGACGGCTGATTGATGCCACTCCAGATCACATCGCCATTGAAGAAACGCATGACCGTGTATTTTATATCAGAAACCGTCATGTAGTTTCCGTCATGCCTGATTATACCGAACGCGTGTAACAGCCCGAATAAGGCGCAAACCGGAGGCGGCCCTATAGAACCCCGGTGCGTCTTCTTTTTGAGATACATAGATGCACGGCGGCTTTTTTTGGTACAATCACAGTACAAGTTCACATGACAATAGGAGGAAACCGCTTGTTGAAATCAAAGGTCCATTTTTGGACGCTGCAAATTTTGCTCGTTTTGCTCATTATTTACGTATCAACGAAAGTCTCGTTTATTTTTCAGCCGTTTTTCGGTTTTATCACCACTCTGTTTTTTCCGATTTTGATCTCGGGCATTTTGTTTTTCATTTTTAATCCGATCGTGCGCCTGCTTGAGAAAAAAATCCCCCGGACATTGGCGATCCTGCTCATTTATCTCGTTTTCATCGGCCTGATTGCCTTTATGTTCACCGCCATCGGACCGATTGTGGCTTCCCAGGTCACGGGGCTGATTAACAATTTCCCTGATTACATTCATCAGATTCAAGTCTTGACGGCGCAATTATCCCATTCCAAATGGTTTACGTGGATGATGACGCAGGATTATGTGTCGATAGAAAAAATCCAGCAGTCTCTGACGGGATTTTTACAAAGCCTTCCGCAAAATATTACGGCAAGCCTGTCGGCCGTGTTCGGCGTCGTTACGAATATCACGCTTGTCGTGATCACCGTTCCGTTCATTTTGTTTTATATGCTGAAGGACGGCCGGCGGTTTCCGCTCTTGGCGGTCAAAATCCTGCCTTCTTCCTACCGGGCGGAAGGTCGGAAAATATTTAACGACTTATATGTCACATTGGCCGCCTATTTCCAAGGCCAGCTGCTGATTTGTCTCTTTGTCGGAACGGCATGTTTTATCGGATATTGGATCATCGGCCTGCAGTATGCGTTAATTCTCGGGATGGTGATCGCCGTCACCAATATCATTCCGTACCTGGGGCCGTTTCTCGGGGCGGCGCCCGCGGTGATTATCGCGTTTATGGATTCGCCGGCTAAGGCGCTGTTTGCCGTTATTGTTGTCGTTGTCGTCCAGCAGCTTGACGGGAACCTGCTTTCTCCGCTTGTCATCGGGAAACGGCTCAATACCCACCCGCTCACCATTATTCTTCTGCTTATCGGAGCGGGCAGTTTCGGCGGCATTCTCGCAATGATTCTGGCCGTGCCGGTTTACGCGGTTTTAAAAGCTTTTGTCTTAAATATCGTCCGGCTTATCAAACTTCGTCAGCGGTCAAAGCTAGAAGACAGCCGCAAGCCGAAATAAAAACGGGCACAACTCCCGATGCAGCGCATAAAATGCTGTAAAGAAAAGCGGAGGTGTGGGTATGCCTGCAATTGTGGGACCGATTTATATTATGAGTTTAGCCGGAGACGCTGCGGCGAGCTTCGGTGACGTGTTTGCCATTTCTCCCAAAGCCGTTGACCACTCAGGCGCGGGGGCAGGGGCGTTTCATTCCGGAGATTTTGTCAAAGTCACTAATAAATTCAGCAAAACGCGCTTTGAAGACATCGATGTGTTTGACGAACCTGATTGGTTTAACGCGTGACAGCCTCCTTTTAGGAGGCTGTCGCTTTTTTGTAGTATAATAGAATCAGTCTTTATAAAAGGGGAATTTTTTATGAAAATCAGAAAAGCGAATATTACCGTGCAGTCCGGAATGATCGGTGATGTATATCTGCATGAAAATAAAAAAGAACAGCATACCCTTGTAGCGGTTCCGGAACTTGAGTGGAGCACGATCATTTCCTATGAGGAAGAGAAAAAGGCGCTGGCGCAGCGGCTTTTACAATCGTTCAGCAAGCTGATTGAAGAAGAGCCCGCGGGAGAGCTCGCCGGCAAGATCTCCCATTGGGTGGCTGAAATGTAACGAAGCGGTTTACCGCGTCCCGTCCGGGGAGATAATTGTAAAACAAGCTGAGGAGGGACAGGCCGATGAGCGACAAAACGGTTGACCTTTATTTACAGCAGGGGATGTACGGCCCTCTGCAGACGAAACCGGATGAACGCCATTTATTTTTAGGCTCGCTGCGTGAAAGAGTCATCATTGCCCTGACGAAGGGGCAGGTGCTGCAAAAGCAGCCGTATGAAGAAGTGAAACAGGCGCTGAAAAGCCGAAAAGACGCGGTGCTCTATATAAACGGAAGGCTTCCGTATCATGCTTATTCACCATATATGAAGCTTGCCGCACTTGCCGGTGTCCGAAGCTCCGTCATTTCGGACCTTCAATTCGAAACGCCGCTCGGCCTGGTTTTTGCCGCCGATTATGCCGTGAACCTTGACGGCATTTACGTTCAGGATGACATTTTTCAGCGCTCACTCCTGAAATCTTAAAAGGGCAAAACACCGTTTGTCATTTTACAATGCCAATTCACTTACAAGTGGAGATAGGATATAATGGTTTTCATATGAATGGCGGGGAGGCCGGCTATGAAAAAAGCATTTATATGCATTGATTATACGAATGATTTTGCAGCTGAGAACGGGGCATTAACCTGCGGAGAACCCGCGAGACAGATTGAAGATACGATTGTCAGTTTGACGCAAGCATTTATAGAAAACGGTGATTACGTTGTTTTTGCGGTAGATTCGCATGATGCAGACGATGACTTTCATCCCGAGACACGCCTGTTTCCTCCGCATAATATCAACGGCACGGAGGGCAAAGAGCTGTACGGAAGGCTATCGCCTCTTTATGAGAAACATAAACACGCAAAAAACGTAAATTATATGGAAAAAACGAGATATTCTGCTTTTGCGGGAACGGATTTAGAGCTGAAACTGCGGGAACGGCAAATCACTGAGCTGCATCTTGCGGGCCTGTGCACGGACATCTGCGTTCTTCACACGGCGGTTGACGCTTACAACAAGGGCTTTCAGATCGTCATTCATCAAAACGCTGTGGCCAGCTTTAATCCGGAAGGGCATGAATGGGCCCTGTCCCATTTTAAGAACAGCATCGGAGCGCAAGTGGCAGAGTAAGGAAGGGGAAAATAATTTTGGTGGAGCATGGTTTTAAAGACGACAGTTTGTCTTTACATACAGATCTTTATCAAATTAATATGGCCGAAACGTACTGGAGAGACGGCATTCATGAGAAAAAAGCGATTTTTGAGCTTTTTTTCAGAAAGCTTCCCTTTGAAAACGGCTATGCGGTATTTGCGGGCTTAGAGAAAGCAATCGAATACTTGGAGAACTTCAAATTTACCGACAGCGATCTGAATTATTTAAAAACGGAATTGCACTATGCTGATGATTTCATTGATTATTTACGGGATCTTTCTTTTACCGGATCTCTTTACAGCATGAAAGAAGGCGAGCTCGTTTTTAACAACGAACCGATTATGCGGGTCGAAGCGCCCCTGATCGAAGCCCAGCTGATTGAGACGGCTCTGCTTAACATTGTGAATTACCAAACATTAATCGCCACGAAAGCGGCCCGCATTAAAGGCGTTGTCGGTGACGAAGACGCCCTCGAATTCGGAACGCGGCGCGCCCATGAAATGGATGCGGCTATGTGGGGAGCGAGAGCTGCTCTGATCGGCGGCTTCAGCGCGACGAGTAATGTAAGAGCCGGAAAGCGTTTTAATATACCCGTATCCGGCACGCACGCTCATGCGCTCGTACAAGCGTACCGCGATGAATATACGGCATTTAAGAAATATGCGGAGACCCACAAAGACTGCGTGTTTCTCGTAGATACGTACGATACGATCCGTTCGGGCATGCCGAATGCGATTAAAGTCGCAAAGGAATTTGGCGATCGGATCAACTTCATCGGCATCCGGCTGGACAGCGGGGACTTGGCGTACCTGTCAAAAAAAGCGCGTGAAATGCTTGATGAAGCGGGTTTCACAGACGCAAAGGTCATTGCTTCAAGCGATCTTGATGAGCACACGATATTAAATCTGAAATCGCAAGGAGCGAAAATCGATACGTGGGGCATCGGCACGAAGCTGATTACCGCATACGATCAGCCGGCTCTCGGCGCGGTTTACAAGCTTGTCGCCATTGAAGAGGACGGCAAACTGACCGACACCATTAAAATTTCGTCAAACCCTGAAAAAGTGACAACGCCGGGAAGAAAGAGAGTATACCGGATTATCAACAAGCTGAATCACCACTCGGAAGGTGATTATATCGCGCTTTATGACGAGCGGGTAAATGATCAGAAACGCTTAAAAATGTTCCATCCCGTCCACACGTTCGTCAGCAAATTCGTCACTGATTTCTATGCGAAAGACTTGCATGAGCCGATCTTTGAAAACGGCGTTTTATGCTACGATAATCCCGAAATTACCGACATCCAGCAATACGTGCAGGATAACCTCAAACTTCTGTGGGAGGAATACAAACGGATCAGCAAGCCGGAAGAATATCCGGTCGATTTAAGCGAAGACTGCTGGAGCAACAAGATGCAGCGGATTCATGAAATCAAAAGCGAGCTGAAACGGGAACTTGAATAGAAGACAAAGCGGCCTTTCCTTTCTCTGGAAAGGCCTTTTTGTTGTGATAATATTTTTCACATTTAGACAAATTTCGTCAAGTTATTTGATATACTTATGTTCGAAGGCCGCATCTAAGGGGGTAAATGAATGAAGGTGTTTGTTGCGAGACAGCCTATCTTCAACAGAAATGAACAGGTTGTTGCTTATGAACTTCTTTACCGGGAGAGCGAAGAGAACCGTTATTCGGCCGCTGACGGAGATAAAGCTACGACGGATCTCATTATTAACAGCTTTATCAACATCGGAATCGAAAAGCTGACTGAGGGGAAACGCTGCTTTGTGAATTTTACAGAAAGCCTGATGTTTTCAGATCTCCCTACCTCCTTTGATCCTGACCAGCTTATTATCGAAATTCTTGAGGACATACCGATCACTCCGGCACTCATCTCAAGATGCAGACAGCTGAAGAAATTAGGATATACATTAGCACTTGATGATTTTTACGCCATCAATCCGGAAAATGAAGAGTTAGTGGAACAGCTGATGAAATATATTGATATTTTAAAAATCGACTTTTTGCAATCCTCGCGTCTGGAGCGCAAAAAAATCATTCAGACGTACAGCTGTAAAAGTCTGATTTATTTAGCGGAGAAAGTGGAGACGAGAAAAGATTATAAACAGGCGGCCATAGACGGCTTTCACCTGTTTCAAGGATATTTTTTCAGTGAACCGCGTGTCATCAGCGGAAATGATCTGACGTTTCATTTTCATTCTTACTACCAGCTTTTAAGCGAATTAAACAATGACCAGCCCAATATACAGCGCGTGACGGAATACATAGAGCGGGACGTCAGCTTATCGTATCAGATTCTGCGTTTTTTAAACGGATCGCAAACAAGGCTGAAAAAAAAGATAGACAGCATCCAGCAGGCCATCATGATGCTCGGGCTGAATGAGATTAAGCGCTTGATTTACATTCTTTCATTCAGAGATTTAACGGCGAAAAGCCACTCAAGCCAAAAAGAAATCATTAAGATTTCCTTAATCAGGGCCAAGCTGTGCGAACTGCTGGCGAAAAGAACCGGAAGACCCCAGCCCTCTTCTTACATGCTGATCGGCATGTTTTCGCTCATCGATACGCTTCTCCACAGGGAGCTGGAGGATATCATCAAAGAACTGCCTTTAATCGATGAAGTCGGACAGGCGCTGCTCGGTTATGAAAACGATTATTATAAGATGCTCGCGCTTGTCAAAGCCATTGAATGCAACAACTGGGACTGTGATGAGTGGGGAAAAGAACTGAACAAAGAAGAAGCGTATGACTGTTACTTACAGGCGATCGAATGGTGCCGGCAGCTGATCGTGGATTGAGCCGCTTTAAGCCGACCACCTGAGGGCGATGATAAACCGGCTTCGCTCTCTGACCAGACTGACACGGATGCCGTCGGGATTATACGTCACGTCAAAGTCATTTTTGATGCCGGTCTGCTTAATGAGCCGCTTGACCGCTGCGGTGTCAGAGGATTGCGCTGCGGTGAGGATGCGGCGCGCAAGCTCTTTTGACGCCGACAGCCGCGCAAGGAGCAGGCGCGCATCCTCCAGCATGCCCGCAGCTTCTTTTGCGGACGCTGTCAAAATATCTGCGTGAACCGGGGGACTGGGCGCAGGATGCCGGTATGGCGCGGTGAAAACAGGGCAGCATGGATACACATAATGCATACGGCGGCCTCCTTCCTGAGAAAACATTCGTTATACATGAGTATAGGCGGCGTGATAACGAGTTATGACAAGCAAAAAGACCACAATGCGGGGGTTGCGGTCTTTTCGGTGTTTGTCGGTGGTTATGCGACGCTGTTCGCCCATTCTGTTTTGAAATTGCGACGGCAGGGACTATAGTCCTTGCCGGTTTGTCGGAAAACCGTTAAAAAAACAGCAGAACCGCCAGATTGGTCTGCTTCATCCTAAACGTCTGCCTTTCTGGTAGTTATATAGTCCTGTTCGCTAAATGCTCCATTCGGGACTATGGGATTACCCCGGTTTGCGGTGTCACGCAGATACTTTTACACATACTTTTCGGTGAAAAATCCCGCAAAAACGTTTACACTATTAGTAACAGATCAAATACCTAGGACTCGTTCACCATACACAATTCATTGATCTTTCAAAAAAAGGAGTGTGGAAACGGTGGAAAACAAATTAGAAGAAGTAAAGCAATTATTATTCCGACTTGAAAATGATATCAGAGAAACAACCGACTCATTACGAAACATTAACAAAAGCATTGATCAGCTCGATAAATTCTCATATGCAATGAAAATTTCTTAAAAAGACTTGGAAACAAGTCTTTTTTTTGTGCATTTTTTATCCATTTCATGGATAAAGTATTATACGATTGTTAAAAAACGAAAAACCTGCTGTCTTTCATCACCTGCATTTAGTAAAATAGAATGGGAGGGTGAAGACAATTATTGAGCAAATGTGTTTAGATGCCAAAACGATTAAAGAGAAAATGAAGGAAATTGTGGAGCACAATATATGCAATACTAACTTGAAAATGTACCTTCTAAAATTTATTGCATCAAAAGATTCATTTGGATTTGCTGAATTGGCATATCAACATTACAAAGCGTTCAATGGCAGAGACACAGAGGCGATTTTAAAGTTAGCCGTAGGCATAGAATTATTAGTCCTGTCATACGACATTTATGATGATTTAGAAGATAATGATAATCTGAAAATGGAATGGATGAAAACAGGTCTCCCCATTACGCTGAATACTGTAACGGCCCTCTATACATTAAGTATACAGGTTATGAATCAGATTAGTGAAAATCCGTATTTTCTTAAGCAAATATTAAACTTTGCTTTGAATTCAATTGAGGGCCAGCAAGATGATATTTTGAATGCACCGCAAACTGAAGAAGAGTGTTTGAAAATGATTAAGAATAAATCTGGCTCTTTAACTGCATTGCCTTGCGTTATGGGCGCGATGCTGGCTACAGGAAAGTTAAATCCAATCGTTCAATCATATTCATATGAACTCGGAATAATATCCCAGATTGATAATGATTATCAAGGTTTGTTTTACTTGAATAATGATTTTGTTCAACGCAAAAATACACTTGCTTATTTATACTTAAAAAAGAAATTCAATAAAGCTTCTGAAGAAATCTTACAATGGTATGAAAACCCAGAGTTATTCAAAACCTTAAAGACCCGAGACATAAAAAAGAAATTAATTGAAGCAGGTGTAACCCAATACTTATTGGTTTTGAAACATTTGTCGTTAAAAAAAATAAAAAGTAAGATATTTGAATTGGAGATAGAGAGAAATAAAACGGAAACTTTATTAAATGCGATTGTTAATTTAGAGGAGGATGAAAAATAATGCAGGAAATTGTAGGATACTTAACCAAAAATCCAGAAGTTTTAAATAAAGTGATTGAAGGCAATGCTAGTCTGATTGGAGTTAGCCAGGATCAAACAGATTGTGTTATAAATGCGTTTAAGGGTATAGATGTTATTTCTTTCGGCGGTGATTGGAAATATTGAGGATGATATAAATGAAGTCCAAGTACAATAAGGTTTCAGTTGTCTTAATTCTGCTTACATTGGTATATGTCATTTATCTGACTTATATAAGCACAAATAATCTTTTAGTCGGCGCCACAATTTCTGAAAATAAACAGGGCGAAATTAAAATAAAAGATGTAGAAGATTTTACAATGGCATATTACGCCGGAGTGCAAAAGGGAGATATAGTAAAGAATATTAACCACCAAAATGTAAAGTCAATTAATATTCAAATGAATAAGCTGAAAAATGTAAACTCGATGGTCGTTGATAGAAACGGTCATGATATTGAGATTAAGCTCAATTTATTTAATGATAGGAACTTCAGTACTTACTTAATACCGATAATTTTTTATGTAGTATGTTTATTTTGCTGTTTCTTCATCATTAAAATAAATGAAGAAAAAAACTTGAAATCTGCTTTGGTGCTAATTGTATTTCTTTTGTCTGCTTCAATTGCATATATTAGTGCTGGAGGATCGGCAAAAGGCGATTTACTTAGCAGATGTATCATGTTGTTAACATTAATAACTGTACCTTTAAATTATCTTCTGTTTCTTTATCATTACTTTAAAGAATTAGGTACAGTGCTTTTCAGCAAAAAAGTTTTCGTTTTGTATTTATTTCCAACTATAAATATATTATTTGAATTATTTCGGTCGCGATTATCTTTTGGTGATTTTATTCCAAAATTTAATTTGATTTCGTTTTTTCTTCTTTTTTTGATTGTAGCATATTACTTTATTGTTATTTTGAGAAGAAACAAAGATACTGATCAGGCACATATTATAAAGGTGCTTGTAGTTATAAATATATTGGCATTTTCGCCTTTTTTATGTCTGTATCTTATACCGTATGTATTTTTTAATGATTATTATGTCTCTTCTTTCTTAACAGCATCATTTATGCTGCTAATACCTTTTTCACTTGTATATCAATTCATGTCGAATAAAATATATAACGTTGATTTTATCTTAAGTAAGTTAAAATATTATGGCTTTTTAGCGTTAACCCCAACTATAATTCTGGTTACAACAATAGAGTTATTACGTGAGCCGGAAGAAAATTTTTACAATCTCAAACTGACATTTTTAATTTATATTTTAATGTTAGCTGTTTTTTATTATAAAGAAATACTCGATTTCCGGTTTAAATTAAAAAGGGTCTCTGAAAGATTCAATTACCAAGACAGTATTTATAAGTTTACCCAATTAATCAGAAACTCGTCTTCTTTAAATCAGGTTTTTGGGGAATTAAAAACCACCATTCTCGAAGTAACTCTTACAAGTAAAGTGTATATATTTGAAGTTACGTATAATGGGAATGTAAAGGCATTTGACGAAAGAGATTCAAGTTTGATAGATGATTATCAAGTGCTTTTAAATAGTGTTACTATTGAGATAGGAAAAATAACGGAGTTTAATCAAGGTTTCGCAATGAAAGTAGGAGAACGGGGAGATAGATCATTCGTTGTTCTCTGTTTGTCTAAGATGAATACGCCCCGTTTATCACGTGAAGAAATTTCTTGGTTAAAAACATTATCTTTTTACGTTAATGTTTCAATAGAAAACGTGATGAAAATCGAAGAACTTATGAATCATCTCGAAGATTTAAAGAAACAAGAGACAAACCCGGTCTGGCTCAAAAAGCTGATGTTTACGATCGAGGAAAAGCAGCGGTCGGATTTGGCCCGTGATCTGCATGATTCAGTGCTGCAGGACTTGATTTCTTTGAAGCGCCAGTGTGAGCTGTTTCTGGCCGATTTTAAGAAAGAGGAGCCTTGCCAGTTAGAGGTGCAGGACAAGCTTCATCAGATGAATGAGCAGATGTCGGATGTCATTTTGATGACCCGGGAGACGTGCCATGAGCTTCGTCCTCAGCTGCTGTATGATTTGGGTCTGGTCAAGGCGGTATCCAAGCTTGCCGCGCAGCAGCAGGAGCGTGCGCCGTTTCATATCCGTCTGAATACGGGCCGGTTTACGGCGGCGCTGGATTTGGATACGCAGCTGAATTTGTACCGCATCATTCAGGAATTTCTTTCGAACGCCATGAAGCATTCACAGGCGAATGAGGTGCTGATTATGCTGATCAGCATTCAAAATAAAGTGATTCTGCATTATGAAGACGACGGTGTCGGCTGCAATCAGGAAGAAGGCGGCGGGCAGTCGATGAGCATGGGTCTTTCGGGTATTAAGGAGCGCGTCCGTGCGCTTGACGGACGGATGAAAATCGACACAAGTGAAGGAAACGGTTTTAAAGCGGATATTGAAATGGAATTGTAACCAATTTATCACCAAATCGACTTGGCAGAAGCCAAGTCTTTTTAATAAAATGGAAATGAGTGAGTAAAAGGGAGGAAACCATGAAAAAGATACTAGTGATTGATGATCATCCGGCTGTCATGGAGGGCACCAAGACGATTCTGGAAACGGACACGAATCTTTCTGTCGATTGCCTCAGTCCTGATGCCAGTGAACAATTTGTTCTCCGGCATGATTTTTCAGCTTACGATCTCATATTAATGGATTTAAATCTGGGTGATGACATCAGCGGCATAGAGCTTTCCAAGAAAATCTTAAAAGAGAATCCTCTCTGTAAAATCATTGTCTACACAGGCTATGAGGTTGAAGATTATTTTGAAGAATCCATCCGCGCGGGCCTGCATGGCGCCATCAGCAAAACCGAATCTAAAGAGAAAATCATGCAATACATATATCACGTGCTCAACGGACAGATTTTAGTTGATTTCTCCTATTTCAAACAGCTGATGACCCAGCAAAAAACAAAAACGTCTTCTTCCCCTCAAAGTGAGCAGGATCGGTTAACCCCGAGAGAGCGCCATATTCTCCAAGAGGTCGAAAAAGGTTTGACCAATCAGGAAATCGCAGATGCGCTTCACTTAAGCAAGCGGTCGATTGAATACAGCCTGACATCCATTTTTAATAAGCTGAATGTCGGCTCCCGAACTGAAGCGGTGCTGATCGCCAAGTCAGATAACGTACTATAAATCTTGAAGGGAGAATGACCTATGAATCTGAACAATACATTGCTCGGCGCACTCGGTATTGAAATCACTGAAAACACGCCGGAGAGATGCGTGGCGGTGATGCCTGTGGATAAGAGGACGGTGCAGCCTTTCGGATATCTGCATGGGGGCGCGTCAGCAGCGCTGGCGGAGACTGTTGCAAGTGTGGGGGCCCAGCATTTTATCGACCGGTCGAAACAGGCGTGTGTCGGGCTTGAGATTAATGCCAATCATTTAAAATCCGTGAAAGAGGGCGGGACGGTCACGGCAATAGCAGAACCCGTTCACACGGGCAGAGCAACCATTGTGTACGGTATTAACATTTTCGATGAACGGGAAAGGCTGATCTGTGTTTCCCGCTGCACGCTGGCTGTTATAACAAAATAAACAAACAGCCGGAACCCTGAATCGTCCGGCTGTTTGTTTTTACAAATATGAATCTTCTTTTCGTTTGATCACAAAGTTTCTGATCCCTTTGTAATCATCCTGAACGCTTCTTTTATCAAGCGCCGCTCCCGAATTGTACGCGGCCCTGCATATGAGGTGCGCTCCGACCGGCGCCGTCAGCAGGATAAAAATGATGCCGAGCAGTATTTTTACAGAAATTTCTCCGGTCAGCATCCACAAGTAGCCTAACACCCCGAGCAATACCAAATTAACGCCGAGTGTCGAGCCTTTTGAAGAGGCGTGGGCGCGCGTATACACATCAGGAAGCCTGAGTGTGCCGAAAGACGCGACCAGGCAGATCAGCGATCCCATCAGAATACAAATGCCGACGGCCCATTTAACGATTTCGATCATTTTCGATAATCTCTCCTTTCTCCAAAAACTTAGCAAAGGCAATCGTGCCGATAAACGATAAAATGCCGAGCAGCAGAATGATGTCCAAAAAGGCCGATGTGTTTAAGAGAATGGATACAAGCGCGGTCATGGCAATCAGATTAATGCCGATCCCATCAAGCGCGACGACCCGGTCCGGTATCGTAGGCCCTTTCATGACGCGAATGACGTACAGAAGAGTCGAAACCGCCATAATGCCGAGTGATAATTGCAGAATAAACGTAAACATCAGCGGCTCACCTCCTGAATGGCTTTCTCAAAAGAGACGCGGATGTCATGAATCGCTTTCTCCGCATCTTCAATGTCCATGGCGTGTATATAGAGAATCGACCGGTCATCGGAGATATCCATCACGAGCGTACCCGGTGTTAAAGTGATTAACAGCGAGAGCAGCGTGATCTCCCAATCCTCCGTCAATTCCGTCTTAAACGCGAAAATGCCCGGACGGATGTTCAGTTTCGGAGATATAACGGTTTTCAGCACGCTGACATTGGCCAGATATAATTCCTTTATAAAGGTCAGCATCAGTCTGATGACCGACCATATTTTCCAAATGTAAAACGGCCGCGAGAAGAAGCGCCGGAAAAAAAACAGCGCCGCCAAGCCCGCGATAAATCCGGTCATAAAACCTCCGGCGCTGAGGCTGTTTGTGAGAAACATCCAGCAAACAGCGAGAAGAACATTTAATAATAGTTGAAAAGCCATGCCATCTACTCCTTCAAAACAGCTTCAATGTATTTTTCCGGATTCAGCAGATTCTCAGCCGTCTGATTGACATACGGTGAAACCCATTCGGTTCCGAGCCCGAACAGAAGCGACAAAAGGAGAAAAGCGGCTGCCGGATAAAGAAGTCCTTTTGCGGACCGTCCGCCTGCGCCGGGGATTTCTTTTTCTTCCCCCCAAAAAGCCGTCGTAAAAACCTTCAGCACGGAATAGAGCACAAGCAGGCTGGATAAGAGAATCAATACGGAAAACAATGTTTCCCCCTTATCGAACCCGCCTTCCGCGATCTTCAGCTTGCCCACAAATCCGCTGAACGGCGGGATGCCGGCCAAAGATATGGCTGAAATAAAGAACATCCATCCTAAAACGGGATAACGGGTGATCAGTCCGCCCATTTTATGCAGGCTGGCAGTGCCTGTCAATGCGATAAGCGTGCCGGCAAGCATAAACAGCGCTCCTTTAATCAGCATATCGTGAATCAAGTAATAAACCGCTCCTTGAATGGAGGCCGGCGTGTTCATGGCAATGCCGAACAAAATCACGCCGACGGCTGTAATAATATTGTAGATGACGATTTTCATGACATCCGAAAAGGCGATAGATCCGATTACGCCGAATAGCACCGTCAGCATCGCAAGCCACATCATCAATTGGTGGGTAAAGCCCGTATCGTGAATAAAGATCAGGGTGAATACTCTTAAAATGGCATACAGGCCGACTTTCGTCAAAAGAGACCCGAATAAGGCCGAAATCGCAGCCGGCGGGGCGTAATAAGAGCCCGGCATCCAGAAATACAGCGGGAATATCCCGCCCTTTAAACCGAATACGACGAGAAATAAGACGCCGATGACGGTGATCAGCCCGGTCTGGCCCGATTCGCTTATTTTTACGCTTAGATCAGCCATATTCAGCGTGCCCGTCACCGCATATAAGTAACCGACGCCGATGACAAAAAACGCGGATGACACAATGTTAAACACGATATACTTCAATGATTCTCTTAATTGAATTTTCGTTCCGCCAAGCACGATCAGCATGTAGGACGCGATAAGCAGAAGCTCAAAAAAGACGTACATGTTGAACAGGTCACCCGTCAAAAACGCTCCGCTTACGCCGGCCAGAAGAAACTGCACCCCTGAATAATAGAAAGCGCGCTCCCTTTTTTCTCCAATGGAGCGGAAGGAGTACAGGGTGACGAGCAGCCCGATTATGGCGGTTGTCAAAACAAGCAGTGCGGCGAGCTGATCCGCGGCGAGCACAATGCCGTACGGCGCTTTCCATCCGCCGAGTGTCAGCGTCTGAATCCCGTGTGTGAAAACCGTCTGAACGAGAGCGGCGCTGATGACGATGGAGACACAGGAAGCGGCAGTGCTGAATATCCGCATCAGCATCACGCGCCTGTTCATAAAAATCAGCAGCACTGCGGCAAGCAGCGGCACCAGAATAGGCAATATCACAAAGTTATTCATGTTGATCATTTCCCCTCATTCGATCCATATCGTCCGTTTTCAGTTCCTGATAGGCGCGGAACGCCATCACAAGCAGGAAGGACGTGACGCCGAACGAAATAACGATCGCCGTCAGTATGAGTGCCTGCGGCAGCGGATCGACAAACGACGTGCTTTTTCCGCCCAGTATGGGAGGAGCGCCTTTTTTCAGTCCGCCCATGGTCAGAAGCAGCAAATGGACGCCGTGACTTAAAAGCGCGGTGCCGATAATCACGCGCAGCAGACTTTTAGAAAGCAGCAGGTAGGTTGCCGCCATAAACAAAATACCGGCAATGACAGACATTAAGATTTCCATTATTCTTCCTCTCCAATCGTTTGAATAATGGTCATCGTCACGCCGACAACAACGAGATACACACCTAAATCAAACAAAGTGGCCGTCGCAAGCTCCGTATTCCCAAGCACCGGGAGATGAAAATGGCCGAATGTATGGGTGAGAAAGGGTGCTCCGAATAAGAACGAACCTGCACCCGTTGCAATCGCGATAAGCAGACCCGCGCCCGCCACATAAATAAAATTGACGGGCAAAATCGATTTGACGGTTTTTAAATCAAAGGCCAAAAGCAACAGCACGATGGCCGAAGACGTAATCAGTCCGCCGACAAATCCTCCGCCGGGAGCGTTATGCCCCGATAAAAATAAATAGAAAGAGAAAAGCAGAATGATAAAAGATACAAGCTTCGTTGCCGTCTGAAGGATGATGTCGTTTGTTTTTTGCTGTCTCAACGCTCTTCTCCCTCCTCTTTTACTTTCGTTCTGATCATGCCGTAAATCCCGAGTGCGGCAATCGACAGCACCGTGATTTCAAACATCGTATCAAATCCCCTGAAATCAACGAGGATGACGTTGACGATATTGTTTCCTCCCCCGAGCTTATGGCTGTAAGCGGTGAAAAAGGAGGAGATGCTGTCTTTTGTTTTTTCGCTGGAAGACGCGATTCCGAGCATTGTCACGATGACGCCGACACCGAGAGAAATGATAAAATTCGTCATCCGGAATGTTCTTGTCTTCTTTTTCCGCCGCATTTTCGGCAGATGGTAAAAACAAAGAAGAAACAAGGCGACGGATATCGTCTCAATGACGAGCTGCGTGAGCGCCAGATCGGGCGCTCTGAAAATCACGAAAAACAGCGCGAGTGTGTACCCGACAACACCGAGTGAGATAATGGCCGTCAGCCGCGATTTGGCGAACACAGTCGCAATCGTTGCGCTCACCATAACGAGGGACAGCACGATTTCATAAAGGCCGATCTCAGCCATGCCTTTCGCTGTCATGGAAAAGCCGCCTTTCATGACGAACGCCGCTCCGATGAGAATGATAAACGCCGCAAAAATATACAGCAGATAATCCCGCAAAAATCCGGTCATATAAGATGACGTCAGCTGGTAAGATTTTTTTTCCATACTGCCCGTCACCGCATCGTAAAGCTTGTTCAGCGTCAGTTTTTTCGGAAACAGACCGTACAGACGCTCCCATTTAGACAGCGTTACGTAACCGATCGTGCCGACAATGATGATGCCGAGGGTCATCATTACCTCAGCCGTCACCCCGTGCCACTGGGAAATATGGACATGGAATGTATCTCCGCCGGTTAACAGAGCCGGATAAATGGAGTTCATCGCCGGTTCAATCAGGCTGTAAGACAAAATGTTCGGGGCAAAAAACAGACTGACGGCGCAAGCGGCAAGAATCACCGGCGAAATCAGCATGCCGAGCGGAGCTTCATGCGGCGTCTTTTCAAGCTGAGCAGATTTACGCGCGCCGCTGAACGTTCTGAAAAACAGCTTCATGCTGTAGATGAAAGTGAAGACGCTCCCGATCCATGCGAGAACGGGGAACAGCACGCCCCACGTATCCAGGCTGAAAATATCTGCATGAGCAATCCGCAGCATACTTGTAAAGAACATTTCTTTACTTAAAAAGCCGTTAAACGGAGGGAGGCCGGCCATGGAAAACGTTCCGATCAGTGAAACGGTAAACGTTACCGGCATAAGCGCCATCAGGCCGCCGAGCCTGCGGATATCCCGCGTTCCCGTTTCATGGTCGATAATGCCGACCGCCATAAATAAACTTCCTTTAAAAGTAGCATGGTTAATTAAGTGAAACACAGCCGCGGTGACAGCCGCCGTAAAATACTCTGAATGCTGATAATGAAGCGCGGCGGCTCCTGCGCCGAGCATCGATACAATCATACCGAGCTGGCTGACTGTGGAAAATGCCAGAATCGCTTTTAAATCGGTTTGTTTAATCGCATTAAAGGAAGCCCATACCATCGTGATCAGACCGACTGAGGCAACCGTCCAAAACCAGACGGGTGAAAAAGCAAAAACCGGACTGAATCTGGCAATCAAATAAATACCCGCTTTCACCATTGTAGCCGAGTGCAGATAGGCGCTGACAGGAGTCGGCGCCTCCATGGCATCAGGCAGCCAGATATAAAACGGAAACTGCGCTGATTTCGTAAAGGCCCCCAATAACAGGAGAACCATCGCCGGAATAAAGAACGGATGGCCTGCGATAATATGCACCTGGTTGACCATTTCCCTGATACTGAAAGAATCCGTCATCAGATACAGCAGGATAAAGCCGCCGAGCATGCACAGCCCGCCGCCGACGGTAATCAGCAGTGATTTTTCCGCCCCGTAGCGTGATTTCTTCCGCTTATGCCAATACCCGATTAATAAGAAGGATGACAGGCTTGTCAGCTCCCAGAACATATAAAGCACGATGACGTTATCGACGAGCACAACGCCGAGCATCGCGCCCATAAACATCAGCAGGTACACATAAAAGGGGCCGAGCTTTTCTTTGTCCTTCGATAAGTAAAAAATACTGTAAAGCGTCACCAAAGAGCCGATGCCCGTAATCAATAAAGCGAATAACAGCCCGAGTCCGTCAATATAAACGGTATAGTTAATACCGAGGGACGGAATCCATTCGGCCGCATACCGGACGGTTTCCCCAGCCATTGTGACAGGGAGCTTGCTGATAAAGTAAACAAACAGCACAACGGGCACTATCAGCACAAACCAGCCTGTATGGACTTGTTTTACCCGTTTATAAAGAAAGGGAACGATAAATGCAAATAAAAAAGGCGCCAAAATCGCGAAATGTAACAGCTGCAACAGAAGACCTCCTTTGCTTGTTTTTTCATCAAGCAACTGCTTTATGTAAGAATGAATCAATCAATTCACGGTCATAGGACCCAGTACAAATTATATCGCACTTTTTTTTACCCTGCTACGGCATAATGTATTCCTCTTTGTGTTTTTGTGGTCTTTTGAACCCAAAATAAATTTATCAAATATCCGGATCTTTGTATATACATTTCTATTTCAGATCAAGCTTTACAAAAGGAGCTGGTCAGATGAAGAGAAAGGCGGCGGCCTGTATTGGAATATTTTGTTCTATTATTGCAGGAACATTCATAGCGGATGATTTCTGCAAAACGCGGCAGCAGACGGAGGCGGATAATTGGGAGCGTTTTTTTCTCGGTGCGGAATACGCAGAAGACAAGCTGAGTGCGGCTGAATCAATGCAAACGCCGTTTCAGCCGCGTGAGTATATCAGAATCGTATATAGATGAAAAGAGTTCCGGCACCAGGGTGCGGAACTCTTTTTGTGTCACAATCAGCGTTTTCCTTTAATATAAGGGATGCCGTTGGCTTTAGGCGCATCCGCTCGGCCGATGAAGCCGGCAAGCGCGAGAATGGTCAGAATGTAAGGAGCCATCAGCATGTATACATTCGGAATGTCTTTGAACAGGGGCAAAAGCGAGCCGATAATGCTCAAACTCTGCGCAAACCCGAAGAACAGCGCAGCCCCGAGCGCGCCGATCGGATGCCATTTGCCGAAAACCAGCGCGGCGAGAGCGATAAAGCCTTGTCCGGAAATAGTGGAGTGCGTGAAATCAAGCGCGATCGTGGAAGCATACACACCGCCGCCGAGCCCGCCGAACAGCCCGCTGATCATGACGCCGATATAGCGCATGCCGAACACGTTGATTCCCATCGTATCGGCCGCCATCGGATGTTCCCCGACAGAACGGATGCGAAGGCCGAACGGCGTTTTGAATAAAATAAACCAGGAAACAAAGGCCAGTACGATGGCTAAAATCGACGTATAATATACGTCAGAAAAGAAAATCTTTCCTAAAACCGGAATATCGCTTAACCCGGGAATGTTCGTTTTGTAAAAGGGCTCCGGGATTTTATCAGTCTGCGCCTTCCCGTAGATCAGCTTGACGATAAACAGTGTTGCTCCTAACGCGAGCATATTGATCGCCACACCGGTTACCGTCTGATCGGCGCGGAAAGAAACCGCGGCAGCCGCGTGGATCAGTGAGAACAGTCCGCCGGCAATCATAGCCGCAGCCAAGGCGAGCCACGGAGCGGAGCCGCCAAGCTCGCGTCCGAAAAATAAGTTGAACATGACGCTTGTAAAGGCGCCGATAATCATCAGTCCTTCAAGACCGATGTTGACAACCCCCGATCTTTCAGAAAACACGCCGCCGAGAGCGGTTAAAATAAGCGGAGCCGCATATACGAGTGTTGCCGGGACAATAATGGATAAAATCTGCAGGAAGTCCACTTACTTCGCCCCCTTTTTCTTCAATTTATCAAGGATGAGACGGATGGCGTAGCTTGATGCCACAAACAAAATAATAATGGCGATGACGATGTCAACGACTTCAGAAGGCACCCCGGATTCAATCGGCATATTTAATGCCCCGACTTTAAGGCCGCCGAGAAGACATGCCGCCAGAACAACGCCGATTGCCGTGCTGCCGCCGAGAAGCGCAACCGCAATGCCGTCGAAGCCGACGCCGGTAAAGGCGCCCTTAACCGCCGCATATTGAAAGGTTCCGAGTCCTTCCATCGCGCCGGCAAGCCCTGCGAAGGCGCCGGAAATCATCATGGCGTACATCATATTTTTTCTGACGCTCATTCCGGCGTATTGTGCGGCGTGCTGGTTAAAGCCGACAGCCCGGAATTCAAATCCGCTTTTTGTTTTATGAATGATAAACCACATGAGGACTGCGGCAAACAGAGCGATCAGAATGCCCCAGTGAAGGCGGGAGTAATCTGTCAGCTGCTCTAAAAACGGCGAGCGGAGCGACGCGCTTTCATGAATTTTGTCTGTTTTGTCCCGGTGGTCCGTCATGACATCGGAAATGAGATAATTGGTTAAATGAAGAGCGATATAATTCATCATGATCGTGACAATCACTTCGTGGACAAAAAAACGGGCTTTTAAAAATCCGGGAATCAGGCCCCAAATGCCGCCCGCAGCCGCAGCCGCCAATAACGAAAGCGGAAGGTGGATGTAAGCGGGGGCGTCAAAGGAAGCGCCGACCCACACCGCGGCGGTCCAGCCGACAAGGAGCTGTCCTTCAACCCCGATATTAAAAAGGCCGGTCCGAAATGCGAATGCCACGGCCAATCCGGACAAAATATATGGCGTAATCTGCCGGATCGATTCCCCGATGTAATACACTTCACCGAAAATGCCGCTCCAAAGAGCCGAATACCCGCTTACGACATTGTAGCCGCTGGCGAGCATGATGACCGCACCCGCAGCTAACCCAAGGATGATCGCAATCAGCGGCACAGCCAGATGAGAAAGTCGATTAATCATGTGTTTTCCCCGCCTCCATTTGCTTACTACCCGCCATTAAAAGTCCGAGCTCCTGCTCGTTTGTTTCAAGCGGATTGACGTTTGCGATGATGCTGCCTTCAAAGATGACGGCGATGCGATCGCTGAGATTCATTATTTCATCAAGTTCAAAAGATAACAGAAGCACCGCTTTACCGGCATCACGCTGCTCAATGAGCTTTTTATGGACGAATTCAATCGCGCCGACATCGAGTCCCCGCGTCGGCTGGGCCGCAATTAAAAGATCCGGATTTCTGTCCACTTCCCGGCCGATAATGGCCTTTTGCTGATTCCCCCCGGAGAGAGCGCGCGCAGGCGTATATTCATCAGGTGTTCTGACATCGTATTCTTCAATCAGGCTTCGCGCTTTGTCATAAATCGTGTGTTTATTTAATATGCCGAAAGAAGAGTAGGGCTTTTGGTAATAACTTTGCAGCACGATATTTTCTCCGATCGGAAAATCAAGGACGAGCCCGTGTTTATGCCTGTCCTGCGGAATATGCCCGATTCCTGCTTCAGTGACTTTCCTGGGCGGCATGTTTTGGAGCTGTTTGCCGTTTAACATGATCGTGCCGGCATTTGTTTTTCTGAGACCTGTAATGGCTTCAATTAATTCAGACTGGCCGTTTCCGTCAACGCCCGCAATGCCGACGATTTCACCGGCTCTGACAGAGAGGGAGAGCTGTTTGACCGCCTCAACGCCGCGCGCGTCTTTCACCGTTACATCAGAAAGTGAGAGCACTTCCTGTTTTGGTTCGGCCGGCTGTTTATCCGTCTTGAATGACACTTCGCGTCCGACCATAAGGCTTGCCAGTTCATCTTGATCCGTATGTGCGACATCAAGTGTTGTAATGCCTTTTCCTTTCCGGATGATGGTGACACGGTCGCAGACTTCCATAATCTCTTTTAATTTGTGGGTGATGAGGATAATTGATTTTCCTTCATTGACAAGATTTTTCATAATCTGAATCAGTTCTTGAATTTCGTGCGGAGTCAGCACCGCGGTCGGCTCGTCAAAAATGAGAATGTCGGCGCCCCGGTAGAGGGTCTTTAATATTTCCGCCCGCTGCTGCATACCGACGGAGATATCGGCAACTTTGGCTTCAGGATCAATGTGCAGGCCGTAACGGTCGGAAATATCGCGCACGTCCCGGTCGGCGCGCTGTCTGTCAATTCGGCCGAAAGTTTTCGGCTCTTTTCCGAGAATGATATTTTCTGAGACGGTGAAGGTATCCACAAGCATAAAATGCTGGTGCACCATCCCGATGCCGAGATCGTTGGCTTTGTTCGGACTGTTGATGTGAACGCGTTCGCCACGCACCCGGATCTCGCCTTTTTCCGGCTGATACAGGCCGAATAAAACGTTCATGAGTGTCGATTTTCCGGCGCCGTTTTCACCGAGAAGGGCGTGTATTTCGCCTTTTTTCACTTGAAGCGTGACGTCATCATTGGCGACGATTCCGGGAAATTCCTTGCGTATATTAAGCATTTCAATGATATAATCCACCGATTTGTCGCTCCTTTTCAGAGATACTTTGATGAGAAAGAGCTTGGCAAAAGAAAAGCTGCAAGAGATGCAGCTTTTCCTTCACCGCTCTTTTCAAAAAAGAGAGGGGATAAGCACGGAAGTCTCCTTATCCCCTGGTTCTTACTCAGCCTTGAAGGATTTCAATTCTTTTTCAGTTGAAGGGATCTCGAGTCCGTCCGCGATTTTCTTCTTCCAATCGTCTGTTGCTTTGATGACATCGTCAGAAAGGTTCTCCTTATGATCCGAGATGCCGACTGCATCTTGCGCCAAACCGTATGTTAATGTTTTGCCGCCCGGGAATTTACCGTCACTCGCTTTTTTCGTTAAGTCCTCCACGGCAGTATCCACTTTTTTGACCATTGATGTGAGAGTGACATTGTCTTTTGTGCCTTTGACTTGGCCTTCCGCGTACTGGTCTTTATCAACACCGATAACCCATACGTTCCGCTTCGGATCTTCTTTTTTCAGATTTTTCGCTTCTGTGAAGACGCCCGTTCCCGTTGCGCCGGCCGCGTGATAAATGACGTCAACGCCTGATTTGTACATGCTTTCAGCCGTCGCCTTGCCGACATCGGCTTTGTCAAACCCGCCCGCATATTTCACTTCGACGGTCGCTTTCGGATTTGCGGCTTGTACACCCGCGCGGAAGCCGATTTCGAATTTTTTGATCAATTCAGACTCCATTCCGCCCACGAATCCGACTTTTCCCGTTTTGCTCGATAGCGCAGCGGCCGCTCCCACGAGGAATGAGCCTTCCTGCTCTTTAAATGTAAGGCTTGCCACGTTGTCTTTTTTGACAACGGCGTCAATGATCGCAAAATTTGTGTCTTTGCGCTGATCGGCGATTTCGCTGATGGAATCCTGCATCAGATACCCGACGCCGTAAATCAGGTCAAAGTGTTCCCGCGCTAATTTATTTAAGTTCGTTGTATAATCTGCATCTGATTTTGATTGAAGATAGTCAAAACCGCTTTTGCCTTTTGTAAGCCCGTTGTCTTTTCCGAATGCCTGGATGCCTTCCCAGGCGGACTGGTTAAATGATTTGTCATCAACACCGCCGATATCCGTTACCATGCCGACGGTAAAGTTTTTGCTGCCGGAGCCGTTTGCTTTGTCACTTGAACCGCATGCGCTTAATATGGTTCCGGCCGCTGCGATGAGCGCCATCGCCATTCCGATTTTGCGTTTTTTCAAAGATATAACCCCCCTGTAAAATATGGCTGTGCCGTTCAATTCAGACTTGAGTCCCCGTGCCGGATGCAGAATCGAAAAAACTTTCTGATAATAATGATGAGACGTCTCTCTTTTTCCCGCCTTGAGCGGCTGTCTCTTCCGGGTTCGGGACTTATGACTTATCTGAAAAGATCTGCTAACCAATCATAATTTATCATTTTACCCGCCATAAATAAATAGAAATTTGCTTATTTTTTAAAAAATATCAATTTTATGAATCGGCTTCCTCATCTGGATAAAACAGAGGAGGATCAGCCGGGTCATTATCCTTATATAGCATATCAAAAAGGAATCTCAAGCCTTTTGTCACGGGATATGACAGTAAAAAAGCACCGTTCACAGCGAAACGGCGCTTTTTGACATTATAAATATTGTTTGATGCTGCTGACATTGCCGGTGTTGATATGATATTGAAAGACGGGTCTGCCGATCGTGCCGTACGCCATCTCTACATTCAGCACTTGTATGTCTTCCAGAAATTTAAGGTATTTCCGGATGGAGACTTGCGAGATTTCAGTATGCTTGGCGAGATCTTCCGTGGTAAAAGAGCCGTCGCCGAAAGACTCAATGCTCGCCCAGATGAGTTTAAGCGTGCTCTTTGTCAATCCCTTCGGAAGGTGAACCTTTTCCGCCGCTTCTTTCTTTTGAAAAAGCTCGGCATCCAATTCTTTCTGTGTCATGCTTCTGTGTGATTGATAAACTTTCTGCTTGCGTCTGTAGTCGGAAAGAGCGGTTTGAAAGCGGTCAAATTCAAATGGTTTGATTAAATAATCGACGGCGCCGTACCGAAGCGTTTTTTTAATGACGTCCAGCTCGCTTGCGGCCGAAATGACGATGACATCAACCGATTCATTCTGCTTGCGGATTTCCGTTAAAAGCTCAAGCCCGTTTTTTCCCGGCATGTAAATGTCAAGAAGGATGAGATCGATATGATGCTCGCTCAGCACGTGCAGCGCGCTTTGAAAGGATGATGCGATCCCTTTCAGCTGAAATCCTTCAATCTGGCTGAGATAGCGTTTATTTAATTCACCCACCATGGGGTCGTCTTCAACTATGAGTACATTAATCATCATTTTCCTCCTTCGGTTCATACGGAATGCGAAGACTGAAAGTCGTTCCTTCATTCTTTTCACTTGTCACAATCATATGGCCTTTTAAATTTTCTGTTGCCTGCTGGGTGAAATAGAGGCCGAACCCCCGGTTTGTCCCTTTCGTGGAATAACCTTGTTCAAAAATACGGGCTTGGTCTGCCGCAGACATTCCGGCTCCCGTATCCGTAATCTCTATGTCAAGCTGGCGATCCTGAAACCGCATCGAGCACGTAATGTTTTTTTTCGGCATCTGCGCCACCGCGTCGAGCGCGTTGTTTAACAGGTTTCCGATAATCGTAATGAGCTCATGGATGACGGCCGGATCCGCCGCATTCGGAATCAGGCTGCCGAGCTGAATGTCCAGATCAGCGCCCTGCTCGCGTATGTAGCTTTGTTTTCCCAGAAGAAACCCTGCGAGAACCGGACTTTTGACATCACTTATAATCTCGCTTGTTTCCGTCTTCTGCTGAATGGCAATGTCTTTAATGTAAGTGCCGAGATCATCGTATTCTTTTAACTGGACAAGCCCTAAAATGACATGAAGCTTATTCATGAATTCATGAGACTGGGCTCTTAATGCGTTTGCATACATTTTAACACCGGACAGCTGTTCTGCTAAATGTTTGACCTCCGTTTTGTCCCTGAACGTGGCGATCGCTCCGACGGTTTGTCCTTTCAGATGAATCGGAACTTCATTAAAGACCAGCTCAAGTCCGTTAATGCGGATATCTCTGTCCTGAAGCGGTTTTTTCGTTTCAATCACCTGTTTCAGCCGGCTTTTCGGGAGAATATCGTTCACATCTTGATCGACCGGATTAGTCGGAATACCCATTTTAATAAAAAGTCGTTTCGCCTCTGCATTGGCAAGCTTAATTTTTCCCCGCGCGTCAACCGCCAGGATGCCTTCCTTCGTTGATTCGAGCATGGCGCTCCGCTCTTCCAGGAGGGTGGCGATTTCATAAGGCTCAAGACCGTACATAATGTTTTTGACGGTGCGGGCGACAATCACGGCTCCGATGACGCCGACAAAAATACTTACGCAGATGATGAAATAAAGCGGTCTCAAACTGTGGCTGACGACATCCTGTATTTTGTTAAGCGAAATTCCGACCGAAACGACGCCCACTTGTTTTTTATCTTTTCCATAGATCGGTACGAAGGCTCTCATGGATTTTCCGAGAGTGCCCGCTGATGTGCTCGTTTTGATATGGCCGTGCATTGCCGGCTGTTCGTCTCCGCCGGTGAATTTCTTCCCGATTTTATTTGCGTCGGGATGGGTGAGGCGGATGCTGTTCATATCCATCACCACGACAAATTCGGTTCCTGTCGTATGCTGGACATCCAGTGTATAATTCCGGAGCTCTTTCAGCCCTTTTCTTGTTTGCAATGCCTGCGCGACACTCGGTGTTTCCGCGACCAGCTTTGCGGTGCGCAGCGCGGTTGTCCGTTCTTCTTCTTTCACGCGGTCTGCGGTCTGGACGCTGATCGTGAAAAAGGTGATACAAAGTGCGATAAGGACGACAATACAGACGAATATCGTTAATCGGGTTTGCAATTTTAATGTTTTTTTCATAACAGCCTTCCTTACGTTTATCATTCCCGCGTTCTACTTTACTCCGAAAAAGCCTGTTTGTGAAGATCAGGCCCTTATTTCGTAAAAGTGAGGAAAAATGGAATTTTTTATCTTGTCAATGTGTTTTAAGTCCTCCATAATAAGTGAGGTAGATTACAGAAAGGGACTTTTTATATGAAAAATACTTATTGGACGGGTTATTTTCCGCTCGTTGCGATTCTGCTTTTTAGTTCGTCATTATCCATTTCTACCTCGCTTTATGTCATGAAGATACTTCAGACGCTCGGCATGTATCAGGGGATGCTGGATTATTTCTCTGAGAAAGGGATCAGACTGGCGCTTTTTGCAGCGTTCGCCCTTGTGTATTTTATGCTTTTTTCGGCTTTGAAGCTGATTGCAAACACAGTGACAGAGCTGTCTCTTTTGTTTTTCACAAATGACCCTGAAGGGGACAATCTGAAAAAAATCAGATTAGGCTCTTTAATTTATGTAGGCGGAGGAATTCTTTCCTTTGCGCTCGTGCAGAATGGTTTTTGGATTGCGGCGTTATTTGCCGTTGTTACGCTCGTTTATTTGATTTTCATGGTGTACAGAATCTATTCGACACTCTCGATCGTTTCGCTGATCGGTTTTATATTGCTTGAGATTCTGTTTTGGTTTACTTTTGTTATCGGTATTTTGTACATCTTTATCAAGCTTTATAATAGCATAATGGCTAGCTTACCTGTGTAAGCTAGCCATTTTTGTTAAGACAGAAATCTGTTTTTGATCTCAGGGGAGGGGAGCATGCATGCTTCCCTTTTTCCGAACCATTTGTAACGGCGCCGGGCGATGAAAGAATAGGCTCTGTCCCTGAGGGGGCGGGGCACTGCGAAAAAAACCGCTGACAGCCGCCAGGCTCCGCGGAGATGACGCGAAACCTTTAACACGGCTGCGGATTTTTTGTATATCCGCCCGTTTTCGATGAAAATCATGCTGTCAAATTGTTCTGTCGGAAGTCCTTCTGATGCCAAAAGCTCCCGGGCGGTATCTGATTGCAATGATGCAAATGAGATTTTGCCGGCCGGATCGCGTTTAATGATGAATTGAACGGCGCCGCTGCATAAGTTGCAGACGCCGTCAAACAAAAGCACGCGGTCCGGAAGCTGAGCTGGTTTCAAAGCGGATCCCCTCCGTTATCTTTAATAAGCTGCCTGCAGCGTGTTTTTCCAGATCGAAAGCTGAGGGCTTGCGTCATGAAGGTATTCGACGCTTGACGGTGTATCCTTGCCGACCCATACCCCCATCGTATAAGCATCCGTCAGGCCGACAAACCACATATCGTGATAGTCATTTGACGTTCCTGATTTTCCGCCGACGTACGGAGCTTTAAAGTTCGCTTTCTTTCCTGTTCCGCTTTTGACGACGGCTTTCATCATTTCTTTGATCTGCATGTTGGTCCGCACGCTGAATACCTGCGCCGGCTCATCTTTCCATTTTAATATCGTTTTTCCTTTTAAATCAGTCACTTTTGTAATCGCGTGACTCGGCGTATAAACACCGTTGTTGCCGAACGTGGTATACGCATTGGTCATTTCAAGCGGCGTCATGCCGTTTGTAAAACCGCCCAGCGCCGCAGGCAGACGGTAATCCGCGCTGACCAGCTTCGCGAAATGAAACGGTTCAAGGTAGCTGAACGCCTTATTGACGCCGACGCGGTCCATGATTCTGATGGCCGGTGTGTTGTACGAGTATTTAAACGCCGTTTCCAGGGTAACCGTGCCGTACGTGCGGTTATTATAGTTCTGCGGGCAGTAATCCGCACTGCAGAATTTGCTTGCGTCAATCTTGCTGTGTGGCGTTGCGCCGGTCTTTTCAATGTAAGGTCCGTAATCAAGCAGCGGCTTAATGGATGAACCGGGCTGTCTGTATGCTTGATAGGCACGGTTGAAATCATATTTATGATAATCTTTCCCGCCTGAAAGCGCGATAATCTGATGTGTCTGATGATTAATCACGGCCGCTCCGCCCTGGACGCCTGCATACGGCAGATTTTGATTCACTTGGGCGACGACCTGGTTTTGCATATACGGATTCAGCGCCGTATAAATCTTCACGCCGTCTTTTAACAATGTGCTGACTCTGTCGGAAAGCTCACTCTGTATTTTTTGTTTCGCCTTTCCGGAAGCTTTTTCAAGACGTTTGTCATAGCCTTCAGATGAGGAAACAAGCTGTGTGAATTCATCATTTACATAGGAAACATAGTCAGGATATTTATTTGTTTTTTCGTTTATATCAAGCTTGATCTTTTCCTTTTCGGCTTTTTTCAGCTGTTTCCCGGATATAACGCCTGCTTTTTTTAATCCGTTAAGCAATCTGACTTGTCGTTTTTTCGTATAATCAAAATGCTTGAGAGGATCATATAATGTAGGGTTATTAGGGATGGCGCAGATAAAGGCCATTTCTCCCAAAGTGAGAGATTTCAGCGGCTTGCTGAAATAAAATTGTGCCGCCGAACCGACACCGTATACGCCGTTATTAAAATAAATCGTATTTAAGTAGCCTTCTAAAATCTCATCTTTGCTGTATTTTTTCTCAAGCTGATAGGAATAGGCCAGCTCCGTCAGTTTTCGGCTGAAGGTGCGTTCATGGCTTAAATACACATTCCTTGCCAGCTGCTGGGTGATGGTGCTGGCGCCCTGATCAATTTTATGATCTTTGAAATTGGAGGCGGCCGCCCTGACCATCCCCATAAAGTCAAACCCTTTATGCTCATAAAAATGACGGTCTTCAGAGGTTAAAAACAGTTGTTTTACCTCATTCGGTATTTTATTAAAGGGCACGATCACGCGGTTCTCATGATCGCTGACAATCTCAGAAACAAGGCTTCCGTCCCTGTCATACATGTAACTGTTTTGAACCAGGTTGATCGCTTTTAAATCAATATGTTTATCGAGCACCTGATCAAAAGGCTTGATTTGTTTTACCTCTTTGCCGGAAGCAATAACTGTAAATGCACACAACGGGATAATGCCGAGCAGCAAAATCCATCCGATTATTTTACGTACCATGGTCACTCTCTTTTCTCCTGATTTCTAGCCATATCGTATCATTCTTTTAAGAATACGAGAAGGTTAAATTTAGAAGAAATCGTGATCGCTGCCGGTCAGCCCGCATTTGACGCTGTATCCTTTTGCAGATGTCCCGCCATCCATAAGAGCCCCGCGCCTATTAAAAAGAGAAAGGCGGTGACGTAGAAAGCAGCCGAAATGGAAAAACCGCTTGAGACCGCACCTCCGAGCAGAGGGCCGAGCACATTTCCGAGAAAACGAAAGCTGACGTTATAGCCGAGCACCTCTCCCTGGATGCTGCCCGGCGCCCTGACGCGGATCGCAGCCGTAATGCAGGGGAGCGTGCCGCCCATGACCATGCCGAACAGAAATCTGAAGACTAACAGAATGGAGAGGGAGGAGGCGAGCGCCTGCGGAATGAAAAACACCGCTGAGGCAATCAAAAGCACGATTAAGATCCGGCTGTGGCCGAAGCGGTCGCCGAAGTCCCCCCATTTCCGGGCGAGCAGTAAGCTTCCGAGTCCGGTCGCTGAAAACGCCATACCGGAGAAAAAGGCTAAATTAACAGGTCCGTGCAGCTCATTGACATATAAAGCGAGCAGCGGCTGGATGCTGAAATTGCCGGTCTGCACGATCATAGTAAGCACCATCATCGCCCAAAGCGCGGGCTGGTGAAAAATATAGGAGAGCACCTGTTTTCTGGAATAGGTTTTCCGCTTGTTTTGTTTCTCGCCGAGCGGCTGCTCATTGACCTGAAATAAAACGAGAAGCACGGATGCGAAAATAACAAAAGACGTAATAAAAAACGTGTACGTAAACCCGAAGCTGTCAGCGAGCAGCCCGCCCAGCATCGGTCCGAATAAAGTGCCTGACACCTGACCCATCTGCAGCGTGCCGAGCGTCTTCCCGGCAGTCTCTTTCGGCGTCTGCGCCGAAATCATGGCAAGCGATGTCGGAACAAAGCCTGTTACTAGACCCATAAGCAGCCGCAGGACAAACAGCTGATAAACGGATGTCACAAACCCCATCAATAAAATGCTGACGGCAATGCCGGTTCCTGTAATCAAGAGAATTTTTTTGTAGCCGCGCTTATCGCCGAATCTGCCCCAAAACGGGGAAATCACAAACGCCATTAAAAACGTGACGCCGAACACATACCCGCTCCATCTCTGCACATACCCGCCCGAATGGGGGCTGATCGTTTCGATATATAACGAAAGAAACGGAACAATCATGGTCATGCTGGCGGAAATAAAGAAATTTGTAATCCAAATGACGACGAAGTTCTTCTTACGGACAGAAATAACATCACCTTCTTTACTTTTCGTGTATCTAATCATTAGTATATAGGAATGAATCCGGTATTTGTATTTTCGATGCGGATATAGGAAAATTCATTATTTTTAGAAAATGAAGAAAGTTTCAGAGGGGAAACTGATATACTATCATAAAATATCATTTTTGATCGGAGGAAAGGCAGGTGTAAAAAAAGTGGATCAGCGCAGTCTGCTCATTATTGATTTTGAATTTACAATGCCTGACGGAAAATACAGCCCGCAAAATTTCTTTCCCGAAATTATTGAAGCGGGAATTGTCAAGACGGTGAATGATGAAGTGACTGAAACGTTTTCGAGTTATATCAAACCGAAAAAATTTCCGAAGCTGACGAAACGATGCAAAACCTTTCTGAACATCACCCAAAAAGACGTGGACGGCGGAATCACGTTTAATGAATTCATCCGCAAATTAAATGAGCTTGATCCTGATAAAAACTGCACGATCGTCACCTGGGGCAATATGGATATGAAAGTGTTAAAGCAAAATTGCATGTTTAACCACATCCCTTTTCCGTTCAAAGGAGAACTTCGGGATCTGTCCCTTGAATACAAAAACTTCTTCGGCGACAGAACATTGACCGGCCTTTGGAAAGCGGCAGAAGAGTATGGCGATAAAGGGACGGGCACGCATCATAAAGCGCTGGATGATGCGCGGACGACATACAAATTATTCAAGCTTGTCGAGCGGGATAAACAATATCTTGAAAAACCGAAACCTCCGACGATCGGTGATCGCGTCGATCTGACTGAACTGTTTCGCCGGGCCACATAAAAAAACCCAATCATGCCGACTGGGTCAAGTTCTTTTAAAATAGTCACGCTCTAACGCGGCCAAGTTGTCGAGCGAACGTTCCGCCCATTCTGAGCCGTCCGCTGTAAGCTGATCTTTCAGCCGGGCAGACGCCGCTTGTAAGGAAGCCGTATAATCAGGCACCTCGCCATCAAACGGTTTGACCATCTGATGCGGTATGTTTGTCTGTTCCCCGAATGCAAGCGCTCTTCTTTCATGAAAAAACGGAACATCCGCCTGCTTCGGATGATGAAGATCTCCTTGAGCGGGATGCGTCAGAACGGCTTTAATTTTCACTAAATAGTGATTGGGCCTGACGTCTGTCACTTCCCCTATGTATGCTCCTGTTTTATAAAACCCTTTTACGATTGTGCCGATTTCAAACGTATTCATAGCGTTCACCTCTCTCTAGTTATTCTATAAAAGATCAACGCGGTTGGCTAGTGAACAGCTGCCGGAAGCCTGACTGAGGCCGTTGTGCCCGAGTGCTCGCCGCTGGTGAAACAGACGGAGCCTTCATGATGCTGAATAATCGAGAATGTCACGGTGAGCCCGAGCCCGGTGCCGTTCGTTTTCAGCGTATAATATGGTTTACCGAGTTTCTGCAGTTCTTCATCGGACATGCCGATTCCGTTATCCGTAATCTGAATGAGAATCATCTCTTCCTGTTTTTGGACGGAGACCTCGATTCGGCCGTTTTCAGAGGGCACGGCTTCAATACTGTTTTTAATCAGATTAATGAAGGCCTGTTTCAGTTTTTTTACATCGCCGAACACATATAAATCAGGCTCGCTTCGAACCGTAACGGTCACCGATTTAAAATTGGCATAAGACTCCATTAAGGAACCTGTTTCCTTTACGAGCAGAGAAATATCAAACTTTTCTTTTTCATAGTCATCCTGCTTCGCCATATCGAGATAATTCGTAATGATCGTCTGAGCCCGGTCGAGTTCGGACAGCACAAGTTTCTGATATCCGGAGTGGGATTTGTCCTGAAGCTGCTCGCCGCTGAACAGCAGCTGCACAAAACCTCTGACGACCGTAAGCGGATTGCGGACTTCATGGGCGACGCTTGCCGCAAGCTCGCTGACGACGGCCATTTTTTCTGAGTGAATCAGCCTTGCCCGCATGGATGCATTCTCATCGATGATCTCAATCAAATAAATGCACAGCAAAAGGGCGCTGACTTGAAAAAAAACAGATACTGCCGCCTCATAATAAACGGAAGATAGATTTTGAAAATTGAAAATATTGGTCGCGGAATAGATGAAGACAGATGCGGTTAATAAGGCGGTTTCAGTGCAGCCGATGAGAAGAGCGAAAAGCAGTTTCTTCCGCTTTGAAAAAAAAGGCCATTTCGTTTGGAGCTGGATAGGGATGATGATTAAAAAAGGAATTAAGGATAAGAAAAAAAGAGCGGAAGGTTCAAACCATATGAGCTGAAAAAAAACGGATGCCGCCCCTGCGGCAAGTCCTGCGGCGGTACCGGAATAAAGCAGGCAGACGATAATGGGAATCAGCTGCAAACCGTAACGGACGGAATGAAGCTCCTGGATGGGAAAAGCCGTACATAATAAGGAAGATGACGCTGCAAATACGGCGACCAGCAGGCGGTTCGCTCTCGGCACAAGCAAATCGGGCTTGCTGAGCCAGAAGACTTGATAAAGAAAAATAGGGAATAAAATAAAAGAGAAGTGAAGCAGGTAATCCTTTACAATCTCCATTTATGCGAAATCCTTTCCTATGTAAATATGAATCTATTATAACATCTTTACCGGAAAAAAAAGTATATATTTCTCTAAAGCGAACGCCCTTATCTCATCTGATAAAGGCGTTCTTTCCGCTGCTAAGCGAGCGCTGCTTTCATTCTCTCAAGCCCTTCTTTTACGGCGGCGGCTGAACAGCCGACATTAAGTCTCATAAATCCTTTGCCGCCCGGTCCGTATTTTGTTCCCGGCTCTAATATGATTTTCCCTTTTTTGAGCATTCTTTCTTTGAGCTCGGCATCCGAAAATCCGTATTCGCTGAAATCCATCCAGATCAAATAGGAAGCGTCAGGCTTCATCATGCGGACTTTCGGCAATTCTTTTCTTAAAAAGTCCTCAGCCAATTTCATATTCCCTTCAATGTAAGGAATCAGCGCGTCAAGCCAAGGGCCTCCCTTTGTATAGGCCGCTTCGATTGCTGCAACCGCAAATGTGTTGAGGCTGGAAATCCCGTTCTGATGCAATGCGGCGGAGAATTTCGCCCGCTTATACCGATCGGGAATGATAATGGCGGATGCCTGAATGCCGGCAATATTAAACGTCTTGCTCGGCGCGACACAAGTAACGGAAATCCGCGCAAACTCCTCAGACAGAGAAGCGAAAGGCGTATGCGGCTTTCCGTACAGCATCAAGTCGGAATGTATCTCGTCAGAAACGACGGTGACGTTATGGGCGGCGCACAGCGATCCGAGCTTCATAAGCTCATCCCGGCTCCACGCTCTGCCGGACGGATTGTGGGGATTACAAAGAATCATCAGCTTGACCTCAGAATCGCTCAGTTTTTTCTCAAGATCCTCAAAATCCATGCAGTAGACGCCGTTTTCTTCCCGTAATGGGTTATGTAAAACCTGCCGTTTGTTTTCCTTGATCATCTGATAAAAAGGCGTATACACCGGTGATTGAATCAACACCGGATCGCCTGGTTCGGTAAAGGCTTGTACGGCCATGCTGATTGCCGTGACAACACCGGGACTGAACGCGATGCTTGCGGGATCGGGTCGGTAGCCGTGCCGCGTCTCAAGCCATGAAGCGACGGCTTCTCTTGTGTTTTCGTCAGGAGACGTATAACCGAATATGCCGTGGTCAAGGCGGGCTTTTAAGGCGTCAGTGACCGCTTCGGGAGCGCGGAAATCCATATCGGCAACCCACATCGGAAGCGCATCCGATACGCCGAATAACGCTTCCGCCTTGTCCCATTTCACCGATTGTGTGCCAAGACGGTTTTCTCGAAGATCAAAGTTCATGTATGTCACTCCTGTAGTATCATTATTTTGCACAGCGTATCTATGATAAAATAGAATTGCAAACTTTATTATAAGCGGTGATGAAAATGGAAGAAAGCCAAGCGGTCATGGAAATGATGAAAATCATTGCCAAGTGGGACCCGTTTAAATATGGAGAAGATTTTTATGAGACAGAAGCTGTCGACATCGTTCATGCCGTCTACAGTGAAGACCGTGCCGACAAGCTGGCAGCAGCCATTCAGGATATCTTTGAAGCTTCATTTGAGCAAAAGCTTCCGATCGAAGGCTGCCAAAAGGCCGCCGAGCAGCTTTTGTTCATAAAAGAAAGCAGCTCCTGCACCCCTTAAAAACCGGCGGTTCCGCCGGTTTTTTTATTGAATAAATTCAAAAATCCGCTCCGAAACAAACTCCGGGCGCTCTTCGGGTACGAGGTGCCCCGTATCCTTGAGTGAATACAGAATGGAATCCGGCAGGTCGTCATGAAGCCGTTTTCCGACTGAGACCGGAACGACCCGATCTTCTTCTCCCCAGATTAAAAGAGCGGGGTTTTGCACTTTCTTCAAATCCTCGGGCTTTAAATCGCCCTCCCTGTGTCTGATAAACCTTGTCATCGCTTTGAAAATCTGGCGGTCTGTAAATGGTTTTTCGTAACCGTCAATCATTTCCTGATCGATAAGCGTTCGGTCGTGAACGACATTTAACAGGTTGTTCAGCACGCCGTCTTTTGAAAGCCAATACTTAAGATACAGGTCAAAACAAGGCAGATGCGTCCCGAATATAATCGACGGGTGCGAGCGCTTTAAATACCCCGAGCTGCACAGCAGGACGATTTTAGAAAAAAGCTCGGGTCTGAGAAGAGACGCGGATAAGGAAATCTGGCCGCCCATTGAATGGCCGATGAGTGCGGCCCGGCTGATACCGAGCTTTTCCAGAAGTCCGATCAGAAGCTTGGCGAGGTTTGCGTAAGTATAAACGAAAGTCCGTGACTTTTCCGATTGCCCGAAAGGAGGCAGGTCAACGGCGATAATATCATAATGGTTTCTGAGCAGCGGGATCAGTTTTCTGAAGCTGAATGCCGAAGATAAAAAACCGTGTACGCAGACGAGTGTCTGTCTGCCGGGATTTTCATAATGCTCGTAATACAGCTCAACTCCGTCTATCGCGGCCCGTTTAATCGGTGAAACAGCTTCCATGAGAGCCTTCGCCGTCCTTTCTTTGTTGTAATGTAAAGGCTTTTTTGATTGTCAGATTTTAGCTCTGGTTTCTTTCGGGTTTTTCTTAGCATTTGTCGAAAATCGTGATATAATGTCATGAAGATTTTTGATAATGCAAAGGTGTGAAACGTATGAAGCTGACCGAAAAAGAAACAGAAATATTAGAAATTTTAGACGAAAACAGCCGCGTTGATGCGGAAACGATTGCGAAAATGGCAAACATTCCCGCTGAAGAAGTTAAAAGCATCATTGAAAAGCTTGAAAAGGAAAAAGTCATCATTGATTATGCGGCGATGATCGACTGGCGCAAAGTCGACGGTTTGGAAGGCGTCACGGCGATGATTGACGTAAAAGTCACTCCGAAACGAAATGTCGGCTTTGATGAAGTCGCTGAGCGGATATACAGATTCCAGGAAGTTGAATCAGTGTACCTGATGTCAGGGGTGTATGACTTATCCGTCGTTATTCGCGGCAACACGATGTCAGACGTGGCAAGCTTCGTGTCTGAAAAATTGTCCACCCTTGAGTCTGTCGTTTCCACGACAACGCACTTCATCCTGAAAAAATATAAGCATGACGGCAAAGTCTTTGAAAGCGGAGACGATGACAAAAGAATCGTGGTGTCTCCGTAAATGGAAACGAAGACTTCTTATTTATCTGACTACGTGCAGCAGATTAAACCGTCAGGCATCCGCAAGTTCTTTGATCTGGCCGCTACGATGGAAGGCGTCATTTCACTGGGAGTGGGAGAGCCTGACTTTGTGACGGCCTGGAACGTGAGGGAAGCGAGTATTCTTTCTTTAGAACAGGGTTATACGGCTTATACGGCAAATGCGGGTCTTTATGAACTGAGAGAAGAAATCAGCCGCTACTTAGATCAGCGGTTCGGCCTGAGTTATTCGCCTGACAGTGAACTGATCGTTACTGTAGGGGCAAGCCAGGCGCTTGATCTCGCTGTCCGCGCCATTATGAATCCTGGAGAGGAAATGTTAATTCCCGAACCATGTTTTGTCGCATATGAATCACTCGTGACGCTGACGGGGGCGAAGCCGGTGCCGATTCAGACTGTCGCTGCAAAAGGTTTCAAAGCATCCCCAGCCGATTTTGAAGCGGCCCTGACGGACAAAACAAAAGCGCTGCTTCTATGCTCGCCGTCAAATCCGACAGGTTCTGTCTATTCGAAAGAAGAGCTTGAATCCATCGCTGCTTTCGCTGAAAAACACGACTTGATCGTGCTTGCCGATGAAATTTATGCTGAGCTGACGTATGATGAGCCATTCACGAGCATGGGGGCCATCCGCGGCATGAAGGAACGCACGGTTCTCATTTCCGGCTTCTCCAAAGCATTTGCCATGACGGGATGGAGACTCGGATTTACGGCGGCGCCTCCCGTAATCAGGGATGCGATGCTCAAAATTCATCAGCACGCGATGATGTGCGCGCCTTCCATGGCACAATACGCGGCGCTTGAAGGGCTGAAAAACGGCCAGGAAGACGTCGAAAGAATGAAGAAAAGCTATCGGAGACGCCGAAACCTGATTGTGGAGACATTGAACGAAATCGGACTCGGCTGCCACCACCCTGGCGGAGCATTTTACGCCTTTCCTTCCATTCAGTCGACCGGCATGAGTTCAGAAGAATTCGCGGAACAGCTGCTCATTGAAGAAAAAGTAGCCGTCGTTCCGGGGAATGTATTCGGCCCGAGCGGCGAAGGCTACATCAGATGTTCCTATGCGACATCCATTGAGCAGATTCAGGAAGCGCTCGTCAGAATCAAACGGTTTGTTGAAAAAAGGGCATAAAAAAAGATACGAACCCGGTTCGCATCCAAATAAAAAGGGGGGAATACTAGAAAGCCTTCGTAATCATAGTATACCCCCATTTTTCTGTGCTTAAACATGATCATGTAAAAAAGTTCTCTTTGCGAAAAACAAACTTGTATGATATAATTTTAAATTGCGTATAATCTGTATTTAATTTAACTTAGGAGTTGTTATGAATGGCAGCAAAATTTGAAGTGGGCAGTGTTTACACTGGTAAAGTAACAGGATTACAAGCGTATGGTGCGTTTGTTGCATTAGATGAAGAAACTCAAGGACTTGTTCACATTTCTGAAGTCACTCACGGTTTCGTAAAAGACATTAACGAGCACCTTTCAATCGGTGACGAAGTACAAGTAAAAGTACTTGCGGTTGACGAAGAAAAAGGCAAAATCAGCCTTTCTATCCGTGCGACTCAAGCGGCGCCTGAAAGAAAAGAAAGCAAACCAAGAAAACCGAAAGCGGCTCAAGCTTCTGAAGAAACATCTGCTCCGCAAGGTTTCAACACATTGAAAGATAAGCTTGAAGAGTGGATTGAACAGTCCAACCGCAAAGACCTTATCAAAAAATAATCATCAAAAAAAGCACCGGATATGTATGTTCGGTGCTTTTTTTATGTTTGTTTATCTGACTTCCGGATTTGCCGCTTCCTCGCGGGATGTTTCTTCGTTCGGCTTAAACAGCAGGCCGAGATTGATCAGACCGGCGATGCCGACAAGACCGTAAATAATCCGCGACAGAGCTGATCCTTGGCCGCCGAAGATGGCTGCTACTAAATCAAATTGGAAAAATCCGATCAGTCCCCAGTTAATAGCGCCGATAATCGTTAATACGAGACAGATACGCTGAATAACACTCATGTAAACAACCTCCTCTATGAATTCGTGAAACAGTTATAGATTGTGACAAAGCAAAGAATCTATGCATACTACATTCTCCGCTGTGTAAATCACACACTGTCTCAAGCTGTACAAGTGCCTTTCCCGCGAAGCCGCTGCCTGTAAACCGTGTGATGTGCCGTCAAAAAAGCGGATTGCTTTACATTGAATGTCATCTTTCTGCATAATATAAATCCAAAGGAGGAGATGTCATGCAAAACTTTACATATTGGAATCCGACCAAATTGATTTTCGGAAAGGGAGAGGTCGAAAAACTTCCTGAAGAAATCAAGCCGTACGGAAAGAACGTACTGCTCGTATACGGGGGCGGCAGCATTAAGCGCAGCGGTCTTTATGATCAAGTAACCGAACTGCTGAAAAAAGCAGGAGTTACCGTACATGAATTGGCAGGCGTAGAGCCGAATCCGCGTGTCTCAACGGTGAACAAAGGTGTTGCGCTCTGTAAAGAAAACAGCATCGATTTCTTATTGGCCGTCGGCGGCGGAAGTGTCATTGACTGCACGAAAGCCATTGCGGCGGGCGCTAAATATGACGGCGACGCGTGGGATATCGTCACGAAAAAACACCAGCCGAAAGAAGCGCTGCCGTTCGGAACAGTGCTGACCCTTGCGGCAACCGGTTCAGAGATGAACTCCGGATCAGTCATCACAAACTGGGAGACACAAGAGAAATACGGATGGGGAAGCCCGCTCGTTTACCCTAAATTCTCTATTCTCGATCCGGTAAACACATTTACCGTTCCGAAAGACCACACCATTTACGGCATGGTCGATATGATGAGCCATGTGTTTGAACAATATTTCCACCACACGTCAAACACGCCGTATCAGGACCGGATGTGTGAATCGCTTCTGCGCACGGTGATTGAAACAGCGCCGAAGCTGATCGATGATCTGGAGAACTACGAGCTTCGTGAGACGATTTTATATACAGGCACGATCGCATTAAACGGAATGCTGTCAATGGGCGCAAGAGGGGATTGGGCCACACACAACATCGAGCATGCGGTATCAGCGGTTTACGATATACCGCACGCCGGAGGTTTAGCGATTCTGTTCCCTAACTGGATGAGACATGTGCTCAAAGAAAATCCGGCCCGCTTTAAACAGCTTGCCGTCCGTGTCTTTGATATTGACGAGACAGGCAAATCAGATGAAGAGATCGCACTTGAAGGAATCAGCAAGCTGTCTGATTTCTGGACGAGCCTCGGCGCTCCGAACAGACTCGCTGATTATGATATTTCTGATGAGAAGCTGGATACGATTGCAGATAAAGCGATGGCAAACGGAGTATTCGGACAGTTCAAGTCACTGCAGAAAGAAGACGTGCTTGCGATACTGAAAGCATCATTGTAATAACATAAAGGGGGCGGCCGGATTGGCAGCTCCTTTTTTTCTGTGTTATAGTAATTCCCTTACGATTTTTTTGGAGGTCATGATAAATGGAGAACTTTACGTACTACAATCCGACGAAACTGATTTTCGGAAAAGGTCAAATCGACCAATTGAAAAAAGAGCTGAAGCAATACGGGAAAAACGTGCTGCTTGTTTACGGAGGCGGCAGCATTAAGCGAAACGGCCTGTATGACCAAGTAACAGGCATCTTAAAAGAAGAAGGCGCAACCGTTCATGAGCTTGCGGGTGTTGAACCGAACCCGCGTCTGGAAACGGTAAATAAAGGAATTGAGCTGTGCAGACAGCATGAGATTGATTTCCTTCTCGCAGTCGGCGGCGGAAGTGTCATTGACTGTACAAAAGCGATTGCGGCCGGTGCGAAATATGACGGTGACGCATGGGACATTTACAGCAAAAAAGTAACGGCGCAGGACGCGCTCCCGTTCGGCACGGTGCTGACGCTTGCGGCGACAGGCTCTGAAATGAACCCTGATTCCGTTATCACAAATTGGGAAACAAACGAAAAATTCGTATGGGGCAGCAATGTCACTCATCCGCGTTTCTCCATTTTAGATCCTGAGAATACTTTCAGCGTTCCGGAAAACCAAACCGTATACGGCATGGTGGATATGATGAGCCACGTATTTGAACAATACTTCCACAATGTTGAAAACACGCCGCTTCAGGACAGAATGTGTTTTGCGGTCCTTCAGACGGTAATTGAAACAGCGCCGAAACTTTTGGAAGACCTTGAGAACTATAAGCACCGTGAAACGATTTTATACGCGGGTACGATCGCATTAAACGGCACGCTGCAAATGGGCTATTTCGGCGATTGGGCTTCCCATACGATGGAGCACGCCGTATCAGCGGTTTATGACATCCCTCACGCGGGAGGACTTGCGATTCTGTTCCCGAACTGGATGAGATACACGCTTGATACAAATGTAGACCGTTTTAAAAACCTCATGCTCAACATGTTTGACATTGATACTGAAGGCAAAACGGATAAAGAAATTGCGCTTGAAGGGATCGATAAATTGTCCGCGTTCTGGACAAGCCTCGGCGCACCGTCCCGCCTTGCAGATTATGACATCGGTGAAGACAAGCTTGAGCTGATCGCAGACATCGCCGCAAAAGAAATGGAATACGGCGGATTCGGCAATTTCCAAAAACTGAACAAAGATGACGTACTTGCCATCTTAAAGGCGTCGCTGTAAGATACATTCCCGGCCGGGGTGAAGATGAAATAGATTTTCAAGCTGCAGATGCAACCGTTTTGGGAGTCCTTCTTTCCAGATTTTCATTAGTGCATCAAGAGCAAGTGAAACACCCTGTGCCATGAGACAACTATGGAAATCTCACATGATGCGGATTTGACTCCCTGTTTCTGTACATTTAGCAGAAAAGGATCAATTAACTTTGCGATGCCGATCATCTATTTACACAAAATCTAAATCATGAAGATGAAGAGCTTTGCTATACTTCGAATTTAAAAAAGGGGCGCTGATTCAATCAGCGCTCCTTTTATGCATTTTGTGTACTAAGGTCCCGCTGCGCCCCCATATAGCTTCCCATTAAGTTTTGATAACCGGGAAGATGACTGGAGATTAATGCGCCAAAACCTTCAACATCGTTGCGCCAATCACGCTGAAGCTCGCACGCTACGCTGAACCAGTTCATAAGCTGCGCGCCGCCATGAGCCATACGCGTTAATGATGCATCTGCTACTTGCTTATTAAACGTCCCCGAAGCATCTGTCACAACAAACACTTCGTAGCCTGCTTTAATGGCAGAAAGCGCAGGAAAAGCAACGCAGACGTCTGTTACCACCCCCGCGATAATCAGCTGTTTTTTGCCGGTCGCTTCAATGGCTTTAACAAAGTCTTCATTGTCCCATGCATTAATTTGTCCGGGACGGGCTATTTTTGGCGCATCAGGAAAGAGATCAACGAGTTCTTGCATGAGCGGTCCGTTGGGTCCATTTTCAAAACTCGTTGTTAAAATAACCGGTAAATCAAAGAATTTAGCCGTATCACCGAGAGCCAATACATTGTTTTTAAATTCATCAACGCCATAGTCACGCACGAGACCGGAAATAAGGCCGGTTTGATGGTCAACTAAAAGCACGGCAGCATCATCTTTTGAAAGACGGGAATAAAGATCAGACATTTTATATAATCCTCCTTGAATTAAGGCAAGTAAGCTTGTGAATTGAAAACGGTAAATCTATTCATATGCTGTGTAGATAGAAAGTTATTTCTGAGGTGACTTCTCGTGAGGGTGATGATCCTTCAATTAATCTGGAACGGGAACCGGAGCATGATCAATCCAATGGATGAACTGTTGTAAATAGCGTTGAAGATAACGTTTTGTTTGTTCATCCGTAAGTATGTTTTGAGCGGAATCAATTTTCCCATGGACTTGCGAAATCAGCATTTTTTGAAATGGCAAAACATTGACTTGCATAGCTTCGAGTACTTCTCTCAATTGCGTTTGACCAAAGGCAGTGCCGAACCCTCCGGGGGTTGCTCCGATTAAGCCAACCGGTTTTCTGTTTAAAACAGAAGAGGTCCGCGGTCTCGATGCCCAGTCCAATGCATTTTTTAATACCCCCGGAATTCCGGAATTGTACTCTGGACTTACAATGATGACGCCGTCAACGTCTTGTATATCAGCTCTAAAGGATGTTACGGAGTCTGGTGCTCCGGCAATTTCTAAATCTTCGTTAAAAAAAGGAAGACTGTCTATTTCAACCCAGCGAAATTGAGCCGCATTATCGAAGTCAATCAATGATTGAGCAATTGCTCGATTATACGAGTTTTTTCGTAAACTTCCACAAATAAGACCAATGGTTTTAGTCATAAAATCACCTCCCGGTATAAAATCACTTTCATCTTAACACGCTAACCCAAATATAGACACTATTTTTAAAAATGGACATTTATGCCTTAATATGCCTGTGCGGCAGCCTCTCAAGAGGAGTACTATATAAAAAGAACCGGCCCACCGGGATTGGCGATGGATGTCATCCTGCTCCAAAGTAAAGGTGATACGTTCCTGGATCACCAACATTCGATTCGTTACCTCTCTCATGATTATTACAAATATAACCATATTGAATCCGGGATATTGTATAAAAAATGAACGCATCTTTAGCGCAAATCCCGTATTCATCCGGCCTTCTTCATGACTTGATTTAGCGGGTGAGTTCATATAAAGTGAAAGAGAAAACAATTCACCGTGATGGAGGGACAAGCAAATGACGCATGTACGCTTTGATTACTCAAGAGCGTTACCTTTTTTCAATGAACATGAACTTACATACGCACGTGATTTCGTAAAAACGGCACACCATAATATCCATGAAAAAACAGGCGCCGGAAGCGACTTTTTAGGATGGGTGGACCTCCCTGAAAACTACGATAAAGAAGAATTCGCGCGCATTAAAAAAAGCGCTGAAAAAATTAAATCAGATTCAGACGTGCTTCTCGTCGTGGGTATCGGCGGTTCATATTTAGGCGCCCGCGCAGCGATCGAAGCGCTCAATCATTCTTTCTATAATGTTCTGCCGAAAGACAAGCGCAAAAACCCTCAAGTTATCTTTATCGGCAACAATATCAGCTCAACTTATATGAAAGATGTTATGGATCTTTTAGAAGACGCTGATTTCTCTATCAATGTCATTTCTAAATCAGGCACGACGACGGAACCTGCAATCGCTTTCCGGATTTTCCGCAAACTTCTTGAAGAAAAATACGGAAAAGAAGAAGCGAAAGCGCGGATTTACGCGACGACAGATAAAGAGCGCGGCGCTTTAAAAACGCTTTCTAATGAAGAAGGCTTCGAATCATTCGTTATTCCTGATGATGTCGGCGGACGTTTCTCCGTTCTGACTGCGGTAGGTCTTCTGCCGATTGCGGTAAGCGGGGCTGATATCGATGAAATGATGAAAGGCGCTCTTGATGCAAGCAAAGACTTTTCCAGCTCGGAATTAGAAGAGAACGCGGCTTACCAATACGCCGTCGTCCGCAACGTTCTGTATAATAAAGGCAGAACCATTGAAATGCTTATCAACTATGAGCCTGCGCTGCAATACTTTGCGGAATGGTGGAAGCAGCTCTTCGGCGAAAGTGAAGGAAAAGATGAAAAAGGCATCTATCCTTCTTCTGCTAACTTCTCAACAGACCTTCACTCTCTCGGTCAATACGTGCAGGAAGGCAGACGCGATCTGTTTGAAACTGTATTAAACGTTGAAAAACCGAAGCATGAGCTGACAATTGAAGAGGCGGAAAATGATCTCGACGGCTTAAATTACTTAGCCGGCAAAACGGTCGATTTCGTCAACAAAAAAGCGTTCGAAGGCACGATGCTTGCCCATACAGACGGAAAAGTGCCGAACTTAATTGTCAATATTCCGGAGCTTAATGCATATACATTTGGATATCTCGTCTATTTCTTTGAAAAAGCGGTGGCGATGAGCGGTTATCTGCTCGGAGTCAACCCGTTTGATCAGCCGGGTGTTGAAGCCTATAAGGTGAATATGTTCGCGCTTCTCGGCAAACCGGGCTTTGAAGAGAAAAAAGCAGAGCTTGAAAAACGCCTTGAAAAATAAAAAGAAGGGCTGGCCCTCAGCATGACGGGTCAGCCTTTTTTAAACCGTGAAAGGTGTGATGATGAATGATACGACTCTTATGTAAGCATGCCGTCATTTCCGTCTGTTCCGCCGCTATTGTCTATTCGGCACTAAAACTGTCTCCTGAATCCCTCTTACAAACCATCCTGTTTTTCGCTTTCCCTCTCGGCTTGTTTACGGACATGGTCCGGCTGAAACTGAAGATTGGCCGGATGCATACGCTGATCACGAAGTGCTGTCTCTATGCCGCCGTTTTCTATATTTCAACGGAAGCCGCTCTCTCCGCAATTGTGACGTATGTTCTGATTGAATGCGCCGTTACCTCTTTTCAGCGTCTGTCTGCCGCTCCCGATTCTTGCCTGACGCCGTATGAAGATACCGCAGAGCGGGGACGCTAAAGACAAAAAGGAGCATATGCACATGATCAGCATACCATCTTCACTTGAGGGGCAATCTTTTTTACTCCGCGAATTGGAACAGGTGCTGAAACCGATCGGTTATACCATCGGAGGCGGCTGGGAGTATGACCGCGGGTTCTTTGATTACAAAATTTCCGATCAGGACGGCTATGTATTTCTCCGTATCCCTGTTGAAGCAAATAAGGGACACCTGGATGAACGGGGGGCCGCCGTTACAATCGGCACACCCTTTTTGCTGAGGCACGTCTATCAGCAGGAAACGGATGATCACGCAGGCGGCGGTGTTTTTGAGTCATTATTCAACCAATTCTCGGAGCCGAAACGGCGGGATGCGGCAATTGACTGCTCATATACAGATATCGGCATCTCGCTTGTGAAAGAGCTGGAAGACGTCCTGCTGCATTAAAGAGCCAAAAACAGATCAGTATCGAGCACCTGGTATGACAGGGGAGGGGTCAGCATCGGCCCCTCTTCTTTTTGTATGCCGATGATCGTGGTATTCCGTTTGAGATAATAGAGCGCACAGTCATGATAAGATGAGCCCTTTAATTCCTCGGGGACGGGAATGATGCGCACCTTTTTCTCCAGCGTCAGATCTGACAGCGTTTGCGGTTTGGCAAGCTGCAGCTTGACCCGGTAATGCTCAAACATCACCCGGCTCGACAGCCGTGATGTGCACAGAATCTTATTGGCTCCTGCGCGCTCGGCGTTTTTGACATACCGTTCCGTTAAAATTTCCACGATACAATAAACCGACGGATGCAGCCCTTTGATGGCGAGAAGCGTTAATACCGACAGCATATCAGCTTCGGATTCATTTTTCTGCTGGTCGGCTGTCAGAATGACGGTATCGGCTTCCGTAATATTCGCTTTATTGAGCGTGCTGTCATCAGCGGCATGTCCGCGGATGAAATGGACGTTTTCAATAAGCGGCCCTTCCCTTAATGAATCATCAATCAGGACGACAGTTTTTGACGGTGCGATGTGCTGCAGTTCTTTCAGCAGCATATGCGATTTTTCATTCCATCCGATAAGAATGACGTGCCCCTTGCCTTTAAAGGCGACCTTCCCTTCGACATAGCGATGCTGTTTGCTGAATACGGCTGAAGAAAGCGTGGCGAAATAGGCGGTCACAAAACTCGCTCCGCTTAATACAAGCACCATACCGGCAATCTGCCCGAGCGGCGTCTGGGGAACGTAATCGCCGTAGCCGACTGTGGCCACCGTAATCACCGCCCACCAAACCCCTTCAAACACAGACGTGAATTGCTTCGGTTCGAGCATGTAAATGAGTTGGCCGAACAATAAAATCAAGGCCATAATGATCAGCCCGATCCGAACATATAACGGCCATCTCAGCCAGGAAATAAATAAACGGTTTGATTTCATTCGTCCGGCTCTTCTTTCGACAGAGAGATGGATAAAATCTGCTTAATAATGGTGTTTAGTTTTTCGTCCAGCTGTTCCTGGCCGTATGAGTCACGCGCATGTCTGATTAAATCGGCCGTCTCATCTTCAAACTGAATGAGAGGTTCATCGTTTTCCGCTTCATTATAGAGCTGGATGAAGGCGTCAAGCCCTTCGTTCATTCTGTCTATCGCATTGCTCAGCTGTTCTTTCTCGCCATTTGTCACTTTCATGTCGATCACACCTGTATCTTTTTTTATACAGTATGTCCCAGTTCGTTTGATGTCTTTCAAAAATCGCCGAAAACATATTCACCCTTATTTTTTCATATGATAAAGAAAGCGGACCGAAAAAGGGTGAGTCAAATGACGGTCATTCAAAAACTGCTGGCGGCGCTGGCCGGAGCGCAGCTGCTCGCTTCGGCGGCCGTATTGCTTATTTTCGATTTGAATGGATACAATCACATGTCCGGTGGATTCTCATGGCTTGTTTTTGCAAAGGAGACCGCAGGCACGTTTCCGTTTTACATCGGATTGGCCGGGTGTATCCTCATCATGCTCGGAGGATTGATTCCTGTCAGAAAAAAGAAGCGGATTTCTGTACAGGAAAGCGGACAATCATTAAAATAATATATAAGCAGATCGTACGATATAAGTGAAAAAGGAAGAGGATAATATGCTGTTTATCTTTTTAACAATTGTTGCATTGGGATTGTCGTTTTGGGCACAATTTAAAGTGAAAAGCAATTTTCAGAAATACTCAGACGTGGAAGCTTCCAGTCAGCGGACGGGGGCGGAAACGGCAAGACGGATTCTTGATATTAACGGTTTATATGATGTGCCGGTAGAACCGGTAAGAGGCACTTTAACAGACCATTACGACCCGACGGAGCGGGTGGTGCGTTTATCTGAGCCGGTATATTACGGCCGCTCCATTTCCGCCATTTCCGTCGCTTCCCATGAAGTCGGACATGCTTTGCAGCATCAGGAATCATACGGCGCGCTTGTGCTGAGGCACAAAATTTTTCCGGTCGTCAATTTTGCCTCCGGGGTTGCCCCTCTGCTTTTCTTGGGCGGGATGCTCCTGGGCAGCTTGAACTTAATCGGACTCGGCATTATTTTGTTTTCGGCCGCTGTTTTTTTCCAGCTTGTCACACTGCCTGTCGAGTTTAATGCCAGCGCGAGGGCGAAGCGGATTATCGTGTCGGAAGGATTCATTCGCAACAGTGAAGAACACGGCGTGAATAAAGTGCTGAACGCCGCCGCGCTGACGTATGTGGCTGCGGCGCTCGTTTCATTATTCGAGCTGCTTCGTTTTGTGATGATTTTCTTAAATGGTCGTGATGAGAATTAACACGAAGGAGGTGGCCCCTTACCGTTTGCGGTAGGGGTTTTTTTGCTTATATTAAAACTGGTTCTCATTATGCTGTTAATCGGATTAACGGCCATCTTTGTCGCTGCGGAATTTGCGATTGTCAAAATCCGCGGTTCAAAAATCGCGGAGCTGGTTGAAACCGGAGACAGCCGGGCGCTCGCGGCGCACAGGGTAATTTCAAATCTCGATGAATATTTATCAGCGTGCCAGCTTGGCATTACGATTACGGCGCTCGGACTCGGCTGGCTCGGTGAACCGACGATTCAGCGGCTTCTTCATCCTGTTTTCAGCCTGATCGGAATGCCGTCATCTATTACGCACGTCGTCACGTTTATTGCGGCGTTTATCGCCGTCACGTATCTGCACGTCGTCATCGGAGAGCTTGCGCCGAAAACGATATCCATTCAAAAAGCCGAAGCCGTCAGTCTGTGGACGGCGAAACCGCTCATTCTGTTTTATAAAGTGATGTATCCGTTTATTAAGCTGTTAAACGGATCAGCCGGATTTTTGGTCAAGCTGTTCGGTTTTCATTCGGTGAAAGAACATGAGGTCGTCGTCAGTGAAGAGGAATTGCGGCTGATTTTGTCCGAAAGCTATAAAAAAGGTCAAATCAATCAATCCGAATTCCGTTACGTCAATAAAATATTTGAATTCGATAACCGGGTCGCCAGAGAAATCATGGTGCCGCGCACCGAAATCGCCGCCATCTCGCTTGAACAGTCAGTTGATGAAGCCATACATTTGATCATCAACGAACGGTATACGCGATATCCGGTTATTAAGGAAGACAAAGATCACATTCTCGGCATTATTAACAATAAGGATTTATTTAAAGCGTATTTTCTCGGCCGCTCCATTGAATTAAAAGAAATTATGCGTCCGGTCATCAGAGTCATTGAAAGCATCCCCGTTCAGGAGCTTTTGATCCGGATGCAGAAGGAGCGGATTCATATGGCGATTCTCGTTGACGAATACGGCGGCACGGCGGGACTTGTGACCGTCGAAGACATATTGGAGGAAATCGTCGGGGAAATCCGTGATGAATATGACCAGGATGAAATGCCCCACATCGTCAAAAAAGGCGAACACCACTATGTGATGGACGGCAAGGCGCTCATAGAAGAGGTGAATGATCTCCTTGATATCGCCATCGAAAATGAAGACATTGACACGATTGCCGGCTGGCTCTTAACACAAAAAATGGAGCTGAAAAATGGTGATGTGTTTCATGCCGAAGGGTGTGAATTTAAAGTGCTGGAAGCGGAAGACCATCATATCCGCTTCGTTGAAATTAAAAAAACTGATTTCTGAGCCTCCTGCTTTTGCAATGAGGCTTTTTTTATGAAAAAAATGCTTCTTCGTCCAGCTCCTTCATATGCTGTAAAGAAAGGAGTGTCGGTATGAAAACGGATTGGTGGAAAACGGCGGCCGTCTATCAAATTTATCCCCGAAGTTTTATGGATTCGAACGGGGACGGAATCGGCGACATGAACGGCATCAGAGCAAAGCTTCATTACATAAAAGAGTTGGGGGCGGATGTGATCTGGCTTTGTCCCGTTTTTGACTCGCCGGGCGCGGACAACGGCTACGATATTCGGAATTATAAACAAATTGCCGGCGAATTCGGGACGATGGAGGATTTTGACCGGCTCCTTGCAGATGTCCATGCGCTCGGCATGAAGCTGATTATAGATCTCGTCATCAACCATACAAGCGATGAGCACCCTTGGTTTATCGAATCACGCTCAGCGAAAGATTCTGAAAAACGGGACTGGTACATCTGGAGAAGCGGAAAAAACGGCAAAGAGCCGAACAATTGGGAAAGCATTTTCGGCGGATCAGCGTGGGAATATGATCAAGAGACCGGCCAGTATTACCTGCACCTGTTTGACAAAAAACAGCCTGATTTAAATTGGGAAAACGAAGCGATGAGGCAGTCCGTTTATGAGATGGTCCGCTGGTGGCTTGATAAAGGCATAGACGGCTTCCGGGTGGATGCCATTTCTCACATTAAGAAAAAAGAAGGGCTCCCTGACATGCCGAATCCGGACGGTCTCCCATACGTCCCGTCTTTCCCGTATCATATGAATGGGGAAGGCATAATGGATCTCTTAAAAGAGCTGAAACGGGAAACATTTTCGCGCTATCCGATCATGACGGTCGGCGAGGCGAACGGAGTGGCGGCTTGGGAGGCGGCTGATTGGGCCGGTGAAGAAAACGGCATCTTTCAAATGATTTTTCAATTTGAACATCTCGGCCTCTGGGATACGGAAGATGATCAAAGCATCTCCATTCCGGCGCTTAAGCGCGTCTTGTCCGGCTGGCAGAACAGTCTTGAAGGAAAGGGCTGGAACGCGTTGTTTATGGAGAACCACGATCAGCCCCGTTCCGTCTCGGTATGGGGTGACGAACGGTTTTTGACAGAAAGCGCCAAGGCACTCGCCGCGATGTATATGCTGATGAAAGGCACGCCGTTTATTTACCAGGGGCAGGAGCTCGGGATGACCAATGTTTCGTTTCCATCCATTGAAGATTATGATGACGCCGCAATGAAATATTTGTATGAAAAAGAGACGTCCCGCGGCGTTCCGCATGAAAAAGTGATGAAGATCATCTGGAAGAAGGGCCGGGATAATTCACGGACACCGATGCAATGGAGCGGTGAGGCGAACGGCGGGTTTTCTGATGCTTCTCCGTGGCTCGGAGTGAACCCGAACTACACATGGCTGAATGCTGCATCACAAATGCAGGATAAAACATCCGTATACCATTTCTACAAACGGCTGCTCGCCCTCAGAAAAGAATACGGCGTATTGATCAGCGGCACATACGAATTGCTGCTTCCGAATGACCGGCAGATTTATGCCTATCTAAGAAAAAACGGAACAACAACCGCCCTGATCATCACAAATCTGTCTCGAACCCCCGCTTTATACAGGCATCCCGGTTATCCGCTTGACTCCGATTCTCTCGTGCTTGCAAACGCAGAAACAGAAGCGCACCGCCATGTGACATCCTTTCTTTTAAAGCCTTATGAGGCACGCGTATATATATGGTGAAAAACTTCAGTCCCGAGGCTGAAGTTTTTTGTGATCTGCGTTTATCATCGCGATCCGACAGGAAAAGACAAATACAGAAACGAATATGGGAAAGGAAGAGAAAAAGAAAGGAGGCATTTATATGCTGAAAAAATTGCAGATTCAAACAAACAGACGGGATGAAATGATCGACATCACACATGAAGCCGAAGCGTTTCTCCGCGAAACAGGCGTGAAAAACGGTTTGGCGCTCATATACTGTCCCCATACAACCGCCGGCATTACCATAAATGAAAATGCCGATCCGGATGTGAAGAGGGATATGCTCAGAAGGTTTGATGAAATGTATCCGTGGGAGCACGAACTGGACCGGCATATGGAGGGAAATACGGCGGCACATATGAAAGCGAGTACAACCGGCGCCTCCCAGCATGTCATCATAGAAGACGGGCGCCTGATACTCGGAACATGGCAGGGCGTTTATTTTTGCGAATTTGACGGTCCGCGAAACAGAACATGTTATATCAAAATACAGGCTGAACCGGAGGAAAACACAAATGAGTGAGTGGATGAGTGCATTATCATTAACAAAGCCCGTCATTCAGGCGCCGATGGCCGGCGGGCTGGTCACGCCGTGTCTGGCTTCGGCGGTATCAAATGAAGGGGCGCTCGGAAGCCTTGCTTCAGGATACGTCAGCCCGCAAGCGCTTGAAAAACAGCTTATCGAGATGAAAGAGCTGACGGACCGCTCCTTTCAAGTAAATCTTTTCGTCCCGGAAGAAAGGCAGATGCCTGAGGCGGAACTGGTTGAAAAATGGAAAGCCCGCATTCCGAGGGCAAAAGACGCCAAGCCGTTCTCTGATCTGAAAGAAGAATGGAATGATTTTGAGGAAAAAGCGGAGCTTCTGATCCGTTACGGAGTCAAAGCGTGTTCATTCACCTTCGGCCTGCCGCCGGAAGAAACGGCGGAAAAGCTGAAGAAAAGCGGTTGTTTCCTTTTCGGCACGGCGACAACGCCGGAGGAAGCGAAGGCTTTTGAAGAACGGGGGATGGACGCCGTTATCCTTCAGGGAATAGAAGCCGGCGGACATCGCGGGTCGTTTCTGCCGGTTAAAGGAGAACCGGCTCTCGGCCTTATGGCGCTGATTCCGCAGGCTAAAGACGCGCTGAATATCCCGGTGATTGCGGCAGGCGGCATTTTTGACCGCCGCGGCGTGCAGGCGGCCCGATGTTTGGGTGCGGACGGCGTTCAAGTAGGAACACCGTTTCTCCTTTGTGAAGAAAGCAGCGCCTCACCGGCATATCAAAAAGCCATTGCCGAATCAAAAGGAGCCGACACGCGGCTGACCACCCTGTTTTCGGGAAAACAGGCGCGGGGAATCGTGAATCAGTTCATGAAAACATATGAAGCTGACGAGGGAAATACACTGCCTTATCCGCTGCATAATACGCTGACAAAGCCGATGCGCGGGCACGCGGCTCAATCAGGAGACGCGGAGTATATGTCTTTATGGGCCGGCCAGTCCGCCGCGAAACTTGAAGGGCCGACAGACGTGAAAACCGTTTTGGACAGATTGTGCGAATCATAATCCAGAAATCGTGAGGTGATGGATGATGAAGATTCTTCAAATGTCCTATAAAAAAAGAGGGACTATTGAGTTTGTCTTTGAAGATTTTCCGCATTCTAAAGTCACCATGGCGCCGATTAAAGGGTATTACTTTGTCCGCGCCATTAAATGGAGCCGACGGGACAGAGCTGTCACCCGACATGATTTAGAGAAGTTTGAATGGGCTGCAAACCAAGCGCTCGGCACGACGGCTTTTTACCGGAAAAGAAAAGCATTCCGCATCCCATCGTCACAATGACAGACGATGGGATTGTTTTAATGCATGATCTGATAAAGCGCGGGTGCATCAAGCCTTGTTGCCTGGTTAAGCAGATAAGCCGGCTGCACGGCATTTTTTTTTCTTAAAGAATTCAATCTCTGGATGATTTGTTCAGCGGTCAGAATCCCGAGACCGTGGGCGAAATATTGATCATTCCCCATCACAATGACATTCTCTCCCCGCCACTGAGCCTTTGCAGGATTAAAATCAGGATTTTTAAAATATAAACAATCTCCCCGTAAAAAGTGACTGCCGGTTTCCGTGTAGATCGGCAGATGCTCATAGTGCCAGTCATACAAAGTGATATCCCGGAAACGCCGGTTAAACCGTTCTTCACCGATTGTCTTTAAGACGGCCAGATAATAAATCACAACAATGGCGGTAGCGCATTCAAATGCGTAAAACGCCCCATTTTCAATAATGTCCCGAATCGCTTTTGAAGCGGGGATTCTGTACTTCAGCTCCAAGGCTCCTTCCGGCGTCACTCTCCAATAAGCCGTATTTCCGTATGTTTTGGCGAAAGTTGCAAATTTCACACCTGATCCGTGCAGTTCTCTTGCGGCTTCCACAATATGGCGGCGCAGCCGCACCTCGAACATCAGTTCAGCAATCGACCCGTAATCGAATTGTACGGGAGAATTGAGCAGTTCATTTATATAAGGAACAAGGCTTTCTTCCGTCTGCCAGTTCGCGATGTCCTGAGGCCGAAGCACTTGGCCGGATATGATAATCATCTGCGCGCCCCCTATCTTTTTTTATAAGATATGCAGGAAGCTTGGGCAATGAAAATCAAGTCATAAAAAAGGAGGAAATGTTAACAAAATGTGAAGACTGAGCCGATATATAAGGTATCACACTTGAGGGAGCAGCTTAATATGAAAAAATTCATCAATTGGTGCACAAAGGCATCGATTTCACGTAAATTAATCATTTCATTTATCGTGATCTTAATCATACCGATTCTCGTGTTAGAATTCAGTTCATACCATACGGCGAGCAATTCGCTGGATGATCAGATTTCAGGCAACGCGAAAAATAACATTGAATCTTTTAACACAACGATTACAAATGATATCGGCGCAAAAGCAAAGGCGATTGAATTTTTCAGTGAAACGTTAAAAGGGTCATCCTTCTCAAAGAAAAACATGTCTGCTCTTGAAGAAAAGTTCGGGCAATACACGTCTATTCATAAGGACGTAGCCCGCATTTACGGAGGAACGGAAGACGGCAGCTACGCACAGGCGCCGAAGGAGAATACTCCGGCCGATTACGATCCGAGAACACGCACTTGGTATAAAGACGCTGTGAAGGCTGGCGGCACGCTCGTTGTCACCGACCCTTACACCGCGGCAAGCGACGGCAGCATGGTCGTCACCGTGGCAAAGCAGATGCAGGACGGAACAGGCGTAGTGGCCATGGATATTACGATTGACCAGCTGCTGAAGCAGATGAAGGGAATCAAAATCGGGCAAAAAGGCTTCGTGTTTATCACGTCCAAAAATAAAACCTATGTCGCGCATAAAGACCACAAACCGGGCGATAAAGTTTCAACCCCGTGGCTGAATGAGGTATACAGCAAAGACAGCGGCATTATTTCATACAAGCTCGATGATCAAAATAAAAAAATGGCGTTTACGACAAATAAACTGACCGGATGGAAAATAGAGGGGAGCATGGAGCTCAACGAAATTAAAGACGCCTCACAACCGGTGCTGACGATGGGAATGATCGTCCTTGCAGCATCCATTATCATCGGGGGAATTTTAATTCTGTTGATTGTCAGATCCATTACGTCACCGCTGAAACGGCTTGTCCGCTCTTCTAAACAAATCAGCGGCGGAGACTTGACCGAAACCATTGATATCCGCTCGAAAGATGAATTGGGCGAACTCGGCGCGAGCTTTAATGAAATGGGAGAATCTCTGCGCGGACTGATCAGCGCGATCCAAAACTCTGTCGACAACGTGGCCGCGTCATCGGAAGAGCTGACCGCTTCAGCTTCGCAGACAAGCAAAGCGACGGAACATATTACAATGGCCATCGAGCAGTTTTCAAACGGAAACGAAGAGCAAAGCGAAAAAGTCGATTCAAGTTCAGCCAAGCTGAATCATATAAATGACGGACTCGCCGCCGTTTCCCGCACATCATCATCCATTACGGAAGCATCTAAACAATCGAAGGAAGCTGCCGGCACCGGGGAAGAATATGTGCAGCAAACCGTCGGGCAGATGAATCTCATCAATCAATCGGTCCAGCAGGCGGAAGCGGTTGTAAAAGGTCTTGAGGCCAAATCAAAAGACATCACTCATATTTTAAGAGTCATCAACGGTATTGCCGATCAGACAAACCTGCTTGCTTTAAATGCAGCCATTGAAGCGGCAAGAGCCGGTGAATACGGGCGGGGCTTCTCAGTGGTAGCCGAAGAAGTGCGCAAGCTGGCCGTCCAATCCGCCGGTTCTGCCAAAGAGATTGAAAAACTCATTCAGGAAATCACGGCTGAGATTAATACATCGCTTCACATGTTCACCTCTGTTAATGAAGAAGTTCAATCAGGACTTGCCGTAACGGACCGCACGAAAGAAAGCTTCCAGAATATCTTCGGCATGACAAACGATATCGCCGAGAAGCTTCAATCGATGAACGGCACGGTTGAACAGCTGTCGGACAGCTCCCAGCACGTTTCAGCCGCGGTGACCGATATTGCGGACGTATCACGGGAAAGCGCAGCAAGCATTCAGGATATTGCCGCATCCGCAGAAGAACAGCTTGCATCAATGGAAGAAATCAGCACATCCGCCGATACTTTGGCACAAATGGCCGAAGAACTGCGGGAATTAACGAAACAATTTAAAATCAACTAGTAAAAAAGGACGCTTTCCGGATGGAAGGCGTCTTTTTTTATAGTGACATCCGGATAATTAAACAAAAAGTCTTGCATGCAAAGGGAGTACATAGAACTATTTTTCATTTATGACTTAATTTTCAATGTAATAAAAAGGGAGTCGACCGATATAAACAGTAAATGATTGAAAGAGGTTTACAAAATTGAAAAAAACAGCAAAAAAAATCGCCAGAAAATCAATAGCCAAAAAACTTATCATTTCATTTTTACTGATCTTAATTATTCCGGTAGCAGTATTGGCTGCCGGCGCCTACCGTTCGGCGGCTTCATCCGTTGAAAAGCAAATGATGGAAAGCGCCGAAGGAAATGTGCAAATCTTAAACAATATGATTGATGACCGGATCGGAATGTTTACAAAAAGCTCAGCATATTTCAGCGAATGGGCGACAAGCGCCAAATTTAAAGAAAAAAACCAAACGGAAATGCAAGAAAGGTTCAAGCAGTTTATTGAAAGCAATGATAAAGCGTCCGCCGTATTTTCAAGCAGCAAGGAAGGAACGTTTACCCGTTATCCGCATGCCGATATGCCGGCCGATTTCAACCCGCTTGAAAGAAGCTGGTATCAGGAAGCCATGGAGAATAAAGGCCAAACCATCATCACAGACCCTTATGAGTCCATCTCAAACAAAAAGATGGTCGTCACTATGGCCCGCGCGGCGCAAGACGGATCAGGCGTCGTCGCCATTGATATAAAAATCGACGATCTCATCACGATGACAAAAGAAGTGAACATCGGAAAAGAAGGATATGCCTTTATCCTCAGCAAAAATAAAAAAGCCGTTGCCTACAGTGATGAAAAAGCCGGCTCGGCGGTGTCGGGAAAATGGGTTGATACATTATACAGCGGGCAAAAAGGCGACTATGAATATACGCTGAACGGGAAAGCGAAAAAAATGGCGTACGTGACCAATGAAGCGACGGGCTGGAAGATCAGCGGAACCATGTCCGTGGATGAAATCAAGGATGCGGCAAGACCGGTTCTGACTCTGGCCGTTATCATATTGGCGATAGCCATTGCCGCAGGGATGATTTTCATTTATTTTGTCATCCGCTCAATTACCAAACCGTTAAAGCGTCTCGTAGCTTCAGCGGAAAAAATCAGCAGCGGAGATCTGACGGAAACCATTGATGTCAGCTCTCAAGATGAGCTCGGCGTGCTCGGTAAAAGTTTTAATCATATGACAGATTCACTCCGTTCGCTTATTCAGGGAATTCAGGACTCTGTTGAACATGTCGCTTCTTCCTCAGAGGAGCTGACGGCTTCGGCTGAGCAGACGAGCAAAGCAACGGAACATATCACCCTTGCGATTGAACAGTTTTCTAATGGAACGGAAGACCAAAGTGAGAGTATTGATAAAGCGACAGCCCAAGTGAATGAGATGAAAGACGGGCTCAGCGATCTGGCGGAAGCGGCAGCCGTGGTGACGGAAACGTCAATTGAATCGGCGGAGATATCCGGCGCCGGTGAGCGGCTTGTCAAGAAAACAGCCGGCCAGATGGGCGCCATTGACCAATCCGTAAGTAAAGCGGAGCAAGTCGTACAAGGGCTTGAACTCAAATCGCAGGACATCACCAGCATTTTGCGCGTCATTAACGGCATTGCCGATCAAACGAATCTCCTTGCTTTAAATGCAGCCATTGAAGCGGCAAGAGCGGGAGAATACGGACGCGGTTTTTCAGTCGTTGCCGAAGAAGTGAGAAAGCTTGCCGTCCAATCCGCCGATTCAGCGAAAGAAATCGCATCCTTAATTCATGAAATCGTCAAAGAAATTCATACTTCGCTCGGAATGCTGGAATCCGTCAATCACGAGGTGAAAAGCGGACTTCAGTTAACGGACGAAACGGAAAAAAGCTTCCGGGACATTTCCGTTAAAACAAATCAGATTGCCGGTGAACTGCAAAATATGAATGCAACCGTGGAACAGCTTTCTGCCGGGTCTCAGGAAGTATCAAACGCTTCAGAGGATATCGCGGCCGTCTCCAGACAAAGCGCGGCCGGCATTCAGGACATCGCGGCTTCAGCTGAAGAGCAGCTTGCGTCCATGGAGGAAATCAGTTCCTCCGCCGTCACGCTGGAAAAAATGGCGGAAGAATTACGCGAACTGACAAAGCGTTTTAAGATAAACTCTTAATTAAGTCTAAAAGACTAATTTAACAATAGGTAAAAAGTACGTTTCGTTATATTTCTTCTTTTTGGATGTGTATATTTACCCATAATTGCCGATATGAAGGGTAAACACGCAAGAGGAGATATAGCAGATGAAAAAAATTGTTCAAATCATCAAGCAGAGATCGCTTACAAGAAAACTGCTCATTTCTTTTTTGGCCATTCTCATTCTTCCTATTTCAACGCTGGCTTTTATCGCCTATCAATCGGCGGTAAGCACGCTTGACAGGCAGATGATGGGAAGCGCACTAGATAATGTGCAGCAGATTAACGATATGATCAACACAAGCATCAGCCAAAAGGAAGACGGAACGGCATATTTCAGCGACTGGCTCACAAAGGATCGGTACAAGCCGAAAAACCAATCGCAAATTACCGATAAATTCACAGAGTACATGAAGATCAATAAAGACGTGGAATCCATCTATACGAGTGACACGGAAGGACATTTCACACGGTATCCGGATCTGCAGATGCCTAAAGGATATAATCCGATTGAAAGAGACTGGTATAAAAAGGCCGTGGAAAATAAGGGGAAAGTTGTTGTAACAGATCCTTACCGCACGGCTTCCACCAATACGATGGTCGTGACAGTCGTTCAGCAGACGAAAGACGGCTCAGGAGTCGTCGCCATCAATATGAAAATCGATGAGCTTCTGAAAACGACAAAGAAAGTGAACATCGGAAAATCCGGCTACGCTTTTATCCTGACGAAAGACAAAAAAGTGGTCGCCCATCCGAACCGCACGTCAGGCACAGTATTAAACGGGGAGTGGGCTGAACAGCTGTTCACCAGCAAAAAAGGTGATTTTCAATACAAATACGACGGCCAGGAAAAGAAAATGGCTTATGATACAAACGGGCTGACAGGCTGGAAGATTACCGGAACGATGTATCTGGACGAAATTCATGAAGCGGCCCTGCCGATCCTTCATCTGTCCCTGCTCGTTCTCGTATTAGCGATTGTCATCGGAACCATCGTCATGGTGCTGATTATCCGTTCAATCACAAAACCGCTCAAGCAGCTTGTGACATCATCGAAACAGATCAGTGAAGGCGATTTAACAGAAACGATCGAGATTCAGTCAAAAGATGAATTAGGCGAGCTTGGCAAAAGCTTTAACAATATGGCCGCTTCGCTAAGGTCTCTCATCCATGCCATCCAGGATTCCGTGAATAACGTCGCATCTTCCTCAGAGGAGCTGACGGCTTCAGCGGAGCAGACAAGCAAGGCAACCGAACATATCACACTGGCGATCGAACAATTTTCTAACGGAAATGAAAGCCAAAGTGAAAATATTGAAAGCGCGGCGGAACATATTTACCAAATGAACAGCGGGCTTAAAGATATGGCGAAAGCATCTGCCGTCATTACCGAATCCTCCGCCACATCAGCGGAAGTCGCCAATTCAGGCGGAAAGCTCGTCCACCAGACGGTCGGCCAAATGAACGTCATTGACCGGTCAGTGAAAGAAGCTGAACAAGTGGTGCGCGGACTTGAAACAAAATCAAAAGACATTACAAACATTCTCCGTGTCATTAACGGAATCGCTGATCAGACAAACCTTCTTGCGCTGAACGCGGCAATTGAAGCCGCGCGTGCGGGTGAATACGGCCGGGGCTTCTCAGTCGTCGCCGAAGAGGTCAGAAAACTTGCGGTCCAGTCTGCCGATTCAGCGAAAGAAATCGAAAGCTTAATTATAGAAATCGTCAACGAAATCAATACATCTCTCGGCATGTTCCAATCCGTCAACAAAGAGGTGGAGAGCGGACTGGATATTACGAATCAGACCGAAACGAGCTTCAAACGGATTTCTGAAATGACGAACCAGATCGCCGGAGAAATTCAAAATATGAATGCGACGGTAGAACAGCTGACAGCAGGATCTCAGCAGATTTCAGGAGCTTCTGAGCAAATCGCGTCCATCGCAAAAGAAAGCTCCGCCAGCATTCAGGATATCGCGGCCTCCGCCGAAGAACAGCTGGCTTCAATGGAAGAAATCAGTTCGTCTTCGGAAACGTTATCCCAAATGGCGGAAGAATTACGTGATATGACGAAACGATTTAAAATAGATTAATAGGTCATAGAACACCCAAATGTGCTGTTTGGGTGTTTTTTTTAGTTTTTTTAATAAATCTTTTGTCCTAGCTGACGATATTAGATTTAGCTTTTCAAAGAAGGAGACTGAAAAAATGAAACAACTGATACATTGGATCAAACAGCCATCCATCAGCAAGCCGCTGATCGCGGCATTTTTAGCCGTATTGGTGCTTCCGATCGGCATACTCGCCTACTTCAGCTACCAAACGGCGGGGAGTACATTAGAAAGCGAACTGACCCACAGCGCCCAGGGAAATGTCAGCGAACTGAACAGCGTGCTGGAAAACATGCTCGAAGGCAAGCTGAAAGCGATTGACTACTACAGCGAATCAATCACAAAGGAAAAACTGAATACGAAAAATAAATCCGCACTGCTTGAAAATATGAAGCAGTATGTCACCGTAAATGACGATGTCGCGTCAATTTACGCCGCGTCTCGCGACAAAGCGTTCGTGAAATACCCGTCCGTTGACATGCCGTCCGATTATAATCCGCTCACGCGCGAGTGGTATACAAAAGCGGTTGAAAAAAGCGGACAGCCGGTGTTTACCGAGCCTTATAAAGACGCTGCAACCGGACAGACGGTCGTTACGATTGCCCAGCAGACAAAAGACGGATCAGGCGTTGTGGCGCTTGATATTAATCTGGGCGACCTGCTGAACGCTTCCGAACGCGTCCAGATCGGTCATAAAGGATTTGCCTTCATTACAACGGGAGATAAAAAATACATCGCCCATCCGACTATAAAAGCGGGAACGGAAGGCTCCGGAGAGTGGACGAAAGAAGTGTTTTCCAAATCAAGCGGATCGTTTGAATACATGTTTGAAGGACAGCAGAAGAAAATGGCCTTCACGACAAACAAACTGACGGGCTGGAAAATCGCCGGCACATTTTTTGTCAGTGAGATCCATGACGCAGCCTCGCCTGTCATGAAAATGGCGCTGATCATTCTGGCGGTTTCTCTTATCGTCGGCGGGGTTTTAATCTTTTTTATCATTCGCTCGATTGCAAAACCGCTCAAAAAACTTGTTTCGACATCAGCTAAAATCAGTGACGGCGATTTAACGGCAGTCATTGATATCAAGTCAAAAAATGAATTCGGGCAGCTCAGCCAAAGCTTCAATGAGATGTCGGCCTCACTCCGGTCTGTCATCGGCGTCATTCAATCATCCGTCGAACATGTCGCTTCTTCATCCGAAGAGCTGACGGCATCCGCCGGACAGACGAGCAAGGCGACAGAGCATATTACACTGGCGATTGAACAATTCTCAAACGGAAACGAATCACAAAGCGAGAAATTGGAAGAAAGTGCTGATCACCTTTCCCAAATGAATGCCGGCATTGCCGAGACGGCGAATGTATCGGCGGAAATCACTGAATCCGCCATCCAAACCTCTGAAACGGCCGGAAGCGGAGAAGAATTAGTGGCAAAAACGGTAGGCCAGATGAAAACAATTGATCGTTCCGTACAGCAGGCGGAAGCGGTCGTAAAAGGGCTGGAAACGAAGTCGCACGACATTAAGAGCATTCTCAACGTCATTAACGGCATTGCCGATCAAACAAATCTGCTTGCCTTAAACGCTGCCATTGAAGCGGCCAGAGCCGGCGAATACGGGCGGGGCTTCTCCGTCGTTGCGGAAGAAGTGAGGAAGCTTGCCGTACAATCAGCCGGCTCCGCGAAGGAAATCGAAACGCTGATTCAGGAAATCGTCAAAGAAATCGCCACATCGCTTTCCGTATTCCAAGCGGTGAATCAAGATGTGAAGGAAGGCCTCGATATTACGGATCAAACGGCCGAAAGCTTCAAAAAAATCTCAGAAATGACGACTCAGATTTCAGGCGCCTTGCAGCATATGAACGGAACGCTTGAGAAGCTTGCAGCCGGGTCGCAAAATGTAACAAACGCGGTGGAGGACATTACCTCAGTCGCCAAAGAAGGGTCCGCCGGCATTCAAGACATCGCCGCCTCAGCTGAAGAGCAGCTGGCCTCCATGGAAGAAATCAGTTCATCCGCCGAAACGCTTGCGCATATGGCTGAAGAACTGCAGCAGGTCACACGGAAATTTACGATTCAGTCTGAAGACGAAGAACAGCTGTAGCGAGCTGTTTCTTTTCCTTATCTGAAAAAAGCGATACACTAGTATAAAAGAAGGGAGTGGCAGTGATGAGATTAGAAGGCAAAAAAGTCATAGCGCTTGTCAGTGACGATTTTGAAGACTTAGAGCTTTGGTATCCCGTCTACCGGCTGAGAGAGGAAGGCGCGATCGTTCATTTAATAGGAGAAGAAGCGGGCCGTTCATACAAAGGAAAATACGGCGTGCCCGCGACGGCGGATTACGATTTTAAGAGCCTGATTATTCAGGAGTATGACGCCGTGCTCGTGCCTGGCGGCTGGGCTCCTGACAAACTGCGAAGATATCCCGAAGTTTTGGACATCATCCGTACGATGAACGAGCAGAAAAAGCCGATCGGCCAGATCTGTCATGCGGGCTGGGTGCTCATATCTGCCGGAATTCTCGCAGGAAAAAAAGTAACGAGCACGCCCGGCATCAAAGACGACATGACAAATGCAGGGGCACAGTGGCTGGATGAAGCAGTCGTAACTGACGGCCACATTGTATCAAGCCGTCGCCCGCCCGACCTTCCGCAGTATGCAAAAGCGTTTGCTGACCTGTTAGCGTCCAAATAAAAAACATCCGCCCGAATCCGGGCGGATGTTTTTAGTTTTGATCGGCGGGAAAGACAATTCCGATTTGTTTTCTCGCTTCCTCCATAATGCTTGCCGTAATGAAAGAACGTTCAAATGTATTTTCGGAAGACTCCCGCTGTCCGTTTCGAAGAAGATTGATGAATTCATCCGTTTCGTAGTACATCGACGGTTTCAGATCAGGGACTGAAATGTCTTCCGTCCGTCCGTCACGATAGCGGATTTCCGCCCGTTCCGGTCCGTGAATGCTGTCCAGCACGATCGTGCCGTCTTCACCCTGAATTTCCGCCGGGGCAAACGAATTTGAGATTTTCGAATGCATCAGCACCGCTTCAAATCCGTCGTATGACAGAATGACCGTGCCTTCGCCGTCAACGCCGGATGAGAGTTTATGACCGGTCGCAATGACGTTTTTCGGTTTGCCGAACAGGACGACGGCCGGATAAATGCAGTACACGCCGATGTCCATTAACGAACCGTTCGATAATTCAGGCTTAAACGCGTTTAGCACCGTACCGTTTTTATATGCATCATATCGTGATGAATATTGGCAGTAACTTGCCGTGAATCTCCTGACGGGTCCGATTTTATGTAAGTGGTTTTGAAGCATGCTGAAGTTCGGCAGGAACGTTGTTTTCATGGCTTCCATCAAGAGAACGCCGTTCGTTTTGGCTGCGTGAATCATTTCATCCGTTTCCCTTGCGTTAGACGCAAACGGTTTTTCGCACAGTACATGCTTGCCGTGTTCCATAAAAAGGACCGCCTGCTCTTTGTGAAATGCATTCGGGCTGGCGAGATACACCGCGTCATAGGCTTCGCTTTCCGCCATTTCTTTCAGGCTGGTGAAATAACGAGAAGCGCCGTGTTTGCCGGCGAATTCCGCCGCGCGTTCCTCAGTTCTGGAATAAACCGCCGTTAATTGAAAATCATCAATAGCAGAAGCCGCCTCCAGAAATCGTTCTGTAATCCAATTCGTTCCGACTGTTGCAAATCGAATCATTGCTATCGCTCCTTCTATGTATTGGCTTACATTATAGCTTTTTTTCTGAGAAACATAAATGGAAAAAAGGCTGGCAGCTAAAGAGAAAGGAAAAATTCCCATAGAGATCGGTTATTATTTTTCATTACAGGAACGATAGTGTACAATTTAAGTAAAATACATATGATGGAGGAACAATAGTGGAAACATTGCAAACATGGGGCGGCAGATTTAAACAGTTTTTCTTAGACAATAAATTTGTCTTGTTTTTGCTTGTATTGCTGCTCATCGGTCTCAATATCCTTGTCTTTATGAAGACATCATTTATTTTCACACCCATTATCGTCCTGCTTAAAACGATTGCGCTCCCCGTCATTTTGACAGGAATCGTTTATTATCTGCTTAATCCGATCGTAGATATATTGGAAAAAATAAGAGTGAAAAGAGTCTATTCCATCCTGCTCCTTTACCTCATTATTATAGGGCTGATTACGATTACGGTCGTTTCAATTATTCCGTTTTTAAAGGAACAGATCATGAGCCTGATCGACAATCTGCCGAAATATGTGGATATTGTTGAAGATCAGACGAAAAGCCTGATCGGAAGCGATTTTGTAAATCAGGCGCAAAAGACGATGAATATCAACATTTCCGATCTTGCTAATAAAGTATCGGCGCAGGCGGCGACAATTGCAAACAGCACATTTACCGGGGTCGGGAATTTTATCGGCGCGCTGACGGAAGTAATTATTTCAATTGTGACCGTGCCGTTTATTCTGTTCTATTTGCTGAAAGACGGCAAAAAACTGCCAATCTATATCTTAAAGTTTGTGCCCACCCGTCTGAAAGAACAAACGTATACGATGCTTAGTGAAATGAACCACAGATTAAGCTCCTATATTAGAGGACAGGTCATCGTCAGCTTCTGCATCGGGTTTTTATTATTTATCGGCTATCTGATTATCGGACTTGATTATGCGTCACTGCTTGCGGTCATTGCCGCTTGTACGAGCGTTGTTCCGTATTTAGGGCCGACCATTGCCATCACGCCGGCGATTATTATCGCGTTGGTCACTTCGCCCCTTATGCTGCTGAAGCTTGCGATTGTATGGACCGTTGTCCAGCTCGTGGAAGGGAAATTAATTTCGCCGCAGATCATGGGGAAAAATCTTCACATTCACCCGATTACCATCATCTTTGTTCTTTTAACCGCCGGAAAGCTGTTCGGGGTTGTCGGCATTATTTTAGCCATCCCGGGGTATGCGGTCATCAAAGTGGTCACGACCCATCTGTTTGATTGGTTCAAAATGCGTTCGCATTTATATGAAGAAGAAAAAAATGATGCTGGATCGAAGTCATAAAATCGGAACGGATATGATATTTATTATAAGACAGGCTTTCCTTCAGAGGAGAGCTTCTCTTTTGTAAATGATGAATGAAGGGAAGAATGGGATGACACTATGGGAGATGTTCACAGCAGCCGTTTTGGGAATCGTGGAAGGGCTGACGGAGTATGCGCCGGTTTCTTCCACGGGACATATGATCATAGCGGATGACATCTGGCTGAAATCCGGAAGCCTGATGAATCCGGAAGCCGCCAATTCCTTCAAAGTGGTGATTCAGCTCGGTTCGATTCTGGCGGTGGCCATTGTGTTTAAGGATCGGATATTACATTTACTCGGCCTCAAAAAAAACGTCACGCGCGATCAGCAGAAGGGATACAGGCTGACCATCGCGCAAATCGCCGTCGGTCTTGTTCCGGCGGCGGTGCTCGGCTTTTTATTTGAGGATTTCATTGACCGCTATTTATTCTCCGTCAGAACGGTCGCTTACGGATTAATTGCCGGAGCCGTGCTTATGCTTATAGCGGACTGGATCAATAAAAGGAAAGAAACGATCGATACGGTGGACAGAATCACCTACAAACAGGCTTTCTGTGTCGGATTATTCCAGTGTCTCGCCTTATGGCCCGGATTTTCCCGCTCAGGCTCAACGATTGCCGGAGGTGTCATTGTCGGCTTGAATCACCGGGCAGCCGCAGACTTCACATTTATTATGGCTATTCCGATTATGGCGGGCGCAAGCCTTCTGAAGCTGGTGAAATACTGGAGCAGTCTTTCTTATGACATGATTCCGTTTTTTCTAGTCGGCTTTATCTGCGCCTTTGTCGTCGCCCTCTTAGTCGTCAAGTTTTTTCTTCGGCTTATTAACCGGATTAAGCTTGTCCCGTTCGCCATTTACCGTGTCATCCTCGGCATCATTTTAATCATGCTCGTGCGATAAACGAAGAGGCCCCCCGGAGGGTCTTCTTTTTATGTTCGAAAAACGTCTCAGGAAAATATGAGCAAACTGAATTTTCTGCTTGAAATTCATATAAGACTCGTCTATAATAAAATATGACGTTACAGCACGGGGCCATAGCTCAGCTGGGAGAGCGCTACGCTGGCAGCGTAGAGGTCAGGGGTTCGAGCCCCCTTGGCTCCATACCTTTAAACCCTTATTCTATAAATAAGGGTTTTTTTGTTTTTTCATCTTCTGCGGCAGCCTCTATGTTCTGCTTCATTTCTAACAACTCAAAATAAAGGAAAGAGAGAAAATGAAAAAGAAAATCTATCTTCTACTAACTCTTTCAGCGGCACTGGCACTTCTTTTAACAGCGCTCCCGGCTCTTTCTCCCGTCGTCTTCACGTCTGCTTCAGAAAAAGGAGCCATCAGGCATGACATTTATAAAAAAGGATATCCGTATCAAAGCTACTTTGCGATTCTTCGAAAAGAAGAAGGCGGCGGAGAGGCCGGGAACCTTTATTATGTAAATTGGTTCAATTGGAAAGATGATACCGGACAGACGCCGCACGTATGTTATTCAAAAAAATCGTCCGAAGGCGAGTACAAAGTAAGCTGCGGAACCGGACCGTAATGATCAAGAGCCCCTCTTCAATGAGGGGCTCTTTCTGTCGATGCCGCTCTGGCTCTCCGTTTAATATCCCCAATATAACGGCGTATCATAATGCCGATACGGATCATTCGGATAATGCGTATTTGGCTGATAAGGCGTATTCATATCATGAATACCCGTGTTTTCAGTCTGTCCGCAGTATTTATCGGGACCTATCACAGTTGATTGCCGGATCGGGGAAACGGCTTTTTCCCACTCATGCTCATTCAGACAGTACGTATGCGCCATGATCTCAGGCGGCGTCAGACGGAGAATATCCGAGCCGTATATCACTTCAGGCGAAGGGGCGTCAAATATGGCCAAAAGGTGGGTTCTGTCTGAAGTGGCGACTTCATAATGCCACCACCCCTGCGGAACATTCGCCACTTGTCCTGAAGAGATCGGATAATTCCGTATTTTCTGGGTGAACGGATTCAGCATCGACACCACCGCGGAACCCGAAATACAGTACACCAATTCAGCGGCATTTTGATGGGTATGCGGTTCAATCACATTTGTTTTGCTCAGAAAGATATCTAATAATGAAATATTTTCAAGCGTGTTTAACTGTTTAATCCCCAATACATTGATAAAGTTCCGAGCATCTTTCGTAAAAAAACGGCTCTCATTCACATCATAAGTGAACTGTGTATTCGGAGACGTGTAATCGATATCGGAAACCATGCACTCCCCCGCTTTCATCTTTAAACGTATATTCCCAAATATATGTGTCCCTGTTTCACCGGGTGATAAAAAAAGGAGGTGAAATCCATAAATTCCAAATCCAACACAATATTGTGACGACTTTTTTAAAGATTCATTTTAAATATATCTTTTATTCAAAATATCTCTTACTATAAAGATATATTGAAAATACATCTTTAGAAGGGTTGAGGATTAACATGCTGGATGAGAGAACAATAGACATCATCAAAAGCACAGTACCCGTATTGAAAACACATGGAGAAAACATCACCGGACGCTTTTATAACCTGATGTTTCAAGATCATCCCGAACTGTTAAATATGTTTAACCAAACGAACCAAAAGAAACAGACTCAGCGCGCAGCATTGGCAAATGCAGTCATTGCGGCTGCGGCGAATATTGATCAATTAGAACAAATCATTCCGGCGGTCAGACAGATCGGCCATAAACACACAAGCATCGGTGTAAAACCGGAACATTATCCGATTGTCGGAAAGTATCTGCTTCTGGCAATTAAGGATGTGCTGCAGGATGCCGCAACTCCTGAGATTATGCAGGCATGGGAAAAAGCTTACGGTGTTATTGCGGAGGCTTTCATCGGCATTGAAAAAGACATGTACAATGAAGCCGGATGGCAGGGGTATAAAGAATTTACGGTTATACAGAAAACGAAAGAAAGCAAAGATATCACATCATTTTATATCAAACCGAGTGACGGCTCTTCGCTTCCTGGATTTGAAGCGGGACAATATATCAGCATTAAAGTGCGGATTGCGGATTCTCCTTATACGCACATTCGCCAATACAGCCTGTCTGATGCTTCTCAAAAAGGGGCATATCGGATTTCTGTGAAAAAGGACGGAGCGGTTTCTTCTCATCTCCACAATGAAGTTCAAGAGGGAGATAAACTTGAAGTCAGCGCACCCGCCGGGGATTTCAAGCTGTCTTCTGCCGAAAAACCGGTTGTTCTTATCAGTGCCGGTTCCGGAATCACGCCGATGATGAGCATGCTGAAAACAGCCGCCGAAAAACAGCTGGAGCGTTCCGTTACTTTTATTCATGCCGCGAAAAACGGAGAGTACGCCGCGTTCCGCAAAGAGGCTGAACAAGCTGCGGAGAATCATCCGAATATTAACGTCATTTATGTATACAGTGAACCGGCAGAACAAGACCGCTCAGGAGACAAGCCTTTTTACAGCGGCCGGATTGATCAAACCTTCCTGGAGCAGCTTCATCTGAATCAAGATGCTGAATTTTACTTGTGCGGATCAGCGCAGTTTATGACGCAAATGAAAGACATGATTCTTGCACTCGGGTTTGACTCTGATTCCGTTCAATATGAATTGTTTGGCCCTCAGCTGAGCATGGCATAACAAAAAAGACTCCTCAAAGAGGAGTCTTTTTTATTTGCGCAATGTGTTCTTTCTCCGTCTTTTTCCCTATTTTATTGAAATTTTCATCAATGACCAGTAAAATTATAAATCTAGTGATTCCGGAATTAAAGGAAGGTTGATATGAAAAAGAAAGCAAAGACCAAAAGGGTGCTTGGGTGCCTTTTTGCTGTATCTCTTATATTCGGATTATTTCTGGTATCAATGGTGTTTTCGAAATTCATAGTGACGGAAGAAAAACCGCCTGAAGAGGTGGACGAGCAGCAGGTCTTTATTGACAGCCTTTCCGGGCATGCTCAAATTTTATATGAGAAATATCATGTCCTTCCGAGCATCACCCTCGCACAGGCCATTCTCGAATCGGACTGGGGGAACAGTGAGCTTGCGGGGAAAGCGCGCAACCTGTTCGGTGTAAAAGGTGATTATAAAGGAAAACACGTCACGATGAAAACGGATGAATTTGAAAAAGGAAAACGAAAAACGATTCGGGCAAAATTCCGTAAATACAGCACGTTTTTTGAATCAATGGATGACCATGCCAAATTATTTGTCAACGGAACGTCTTGGAATAAAAAGAAGTACAAGCCCGTCATTGAAGCGGACAATTATAAAACTGCGGCGGCTGCCCTTCAAAAATCCGGCTACGCCACAGACCCCGGCTATGCTGAAAAAATTAAAGATGTCATAGAAACCTATAACCTGAATGAATATGACAAAATCAATGCCTCTCTTAAAGCAGTTGATATGAAAGGCGCCATCAAAGACCACGCCATTGAAGACGTGTGGTCCAAGCCGTCAAAAGAGCGGCATTCTATTAAACTGGCATCGGCGCAAAAGTTTACCGGCGAGCATATTAAAGTCGTATCTGAAAAACAAAACGGAGAATCCGTCTGGTACCAAATTCAAGTGAAAGATGAGCTGATCGGCTGGGTTGACCAAACCGCCGTCCAGTTAAGTGAAGAAACATAAGCATCAAAAAAAGCCGGCAGCCCGCCGGCTTTTTTACATTCCTTCAGTTTCAAACCTTTTAATATCACGTTTATGCCCCATCAGCACAAGGCAGTCACATTCATGAATGACAGTCTCCGGAGAAGGGGACAGCTGAATGTCTCCATTATGTTTCAAGGCGAGAATGGTGCAGCCGAATCTGGCCCGGACGCCGAGATCAAGAATGGATTTTAAATGCAGCTTTTTCGTGGCTGAAAGCTCCACAATGCTGTATTCATCTGACAAATCAATGTAATTTAAGACATTTTCATCTGAAAGGCTTTGCGCAATCCGCACGCCCATATCCTTTTCGGGATGGATAATACGATCAGCACCGATCTTTTCAAGCACTTTGTGATGATAATAGTTTTGCGCTTTCACCCAAATATTAGGGATGTTCAGCTCCTTCAATAACAGCGTCGTCAGCGTGCTTGCCTGAATGTTGGCGCCGATTGCTACGATGACATATTCAAAATTTCTGATGCCGAGCGACTGAAGCTCGCTTTCTTCCGTTGAATTTGCCCGCACAGCATGCGTGGCATAAGAGGAGTATGCGTTGACCCGCTCTTCGCTGATATCGACCGCAAGCACCTCATGCCCCATTTTAAAAAGCTCTTTACAGATGCTTCCGCCGAAACGGCCGAGTCCGATGACGGCAAATTGTTTATTTTTGATTTTTCCCAATCCTCATAACTCCTTAAGAAACTGTTTTCGTCACTCCAAATACAACAAACAAGAATGTACTCCTGTTTCAAGGGTTTGTCAATGCGCGGGCCGGAAGAAAGAAAACAGCACAAAAAAAAGACCGGCTGACAAGCGATGGGCTTGTGCCGGTCTTTTTTCGCAATTATTAGCAGTCGCAAGGCTGTGTCGGCGGTGTGCTGCGTTTTTGAACAACAATTGTGTCCTCAGCATAGAATTTAGAGCCGATGCTTAATGATTTATTTTCTGCACGGAACTTATATGTACCTGCAGCAGGCAATGTTTTATTATTAAGAGAAAGCTTAAATTCCGCTGCGCCGAGCAAATCAATGTTTAACGGAAGTCTGACTGTTTTGCCGTTATTCAGAATCTGTCTTTCACGCAAAGCGTGTCCGTTGACTGTATCTTTTGTAGTAGCCGCAAATCCGCTAGGAAGGGTAAATTCCATAACGCCTAAGCTCAGGATCGTGTTCGGACGGTACGTCAATTCGATATCAGAAAATGACCATTCCTGCTGGCTGGCACCTGTATATTTTGCAAATAAGGTAGCAGTCGCTTTCGTGGACATTTCCGGCTCGTGAACGGTTGAGCCTGACTCAGCGGCGAATGACGCTGTCGGCAGAGAAAGAAGCAAAACCAGGCCGAATAAGCTTGCCATGACAGTTGAGAAAAATTTCTGTTTCATTTTAAATCCCCCTAAAAAAAATTTGCTGATTGTTCTTAAAAAAGAACGACCATACCTATAAAAATTTACCATCAATTTTAATGGAAGTAAATGGGGTTATGTTCCTATATTTTCTCAAAAATAATCAAATCACGACAAAAAACGCCTGATTTTGATTCAGGCGTTTTTTTCGTCCGTTTCTATCGGAATAAATTTAAAAATCTCCCCGCTCTGAACCGAGTCGGCGAGACGCTTCAGCCAATGATAATAAGCTTTCGAACTTTCAAGCTGATCATGTAACTGCCGCGCTTCTTCCTGTAATTCCGCGTTGCCTTTCTCGGCCAGCAAAACGGACTGCAAATCCGCCTGGGCCTGTTCAATGGCGGACAAATTCACCTGAACTTCACGATCCCATTTCGGCGGGAAGAAATTCGTAAAAAACGTAAAGAAATCTTTTTCCGCTACAAACGTATGCTTCCGTGTGCCGCGGTGAAAGGTTTTTTTGACTACATTTAAATCCTGCAGCTTTTTGACGCCTGTGCTCATACTCGGTTTGCTCATCTGCAGTTCCTCACGCATTTCGTCAAGCGTCATTTCATCCCTCATATACATTGTTCCGTATAAAATCCCGACACTCCGTGTGATTCCGTAAAGATCCATCGTCTCTGCAATGGAATCAATGACAAGATCCCTGGCTTGTTCTATAGCTGCGAATTCTGGATTCTCATCCATACTGTCCCTCTTTTCCTCTTGAAGTTTAAATTTATTAAGTCATTTCTTTATGTTCTTAATCTTAACGAATCATGACAAAATGTCAAAATCTAAACGGACTGACCGGGTTTTGACAGGCAAAAAAACATATGTTAAATTAATATTGTTAAAAACATTAAATTTTTATTTAACAAACTTACTTTCCGGTAAGGAGGACTTTTATGAGCAAAACGCTTTATATCGGCGGCGAATGGATCAGTGCAGAAAAAAAACAGACCCGCCGTATCATTAATCCATTTAATCAAGAAGAAATTGCAACGGTATGCGAAGGAGACCGGAACGATGCGGTGAAAGCCATCGCCGCAGCCAGAAAAGCATTTGATGAAGGGGAGTGGCCGGTGCTTTCCGGGCTTGAGCGCGGACAATTTGTTCTGAAAATTGCGGAATTAATCAGACGCGATCTGAACGAATTAGCTGAGCTGGAATCGCTCGATACAGGAAAAACGATTGAAGAAAGTAAAGCCGATATGGATGATATCGCAAATGTATTTCAATATTATGCCGGTTTGGCGGATAAAGACGGAGGCGAGGTCATTTCATCTCCGATTCCTGATTCCGTAAGTAAAATCGTCAGAGAGCCCATTGGCGTATGCGGACAAATTACGCCGTGGAACTATCCGCTCCTTCAGGCGAGCTGGAAAATCGCTCCCGCTCTTGCGGCCGGAAACACGATCGTTTTAAAGCCGAGCGAGATTACTCCGCTGACAACCATTAAAGTCTTTCAATTAATAGAAGAAGCCGGTATTCCGAAAGGGGTCGCCAATCTCGTCCTGGGGCCGGGCGCCTCTGTCGGCGACGAGTTGGCGAGAAACCTCGACGTCGATTTGGTCTCTTTTACGGGCGGAATTGAAACAGGCAAAAAAATCATGCAGGCGGCAAGCGGCAATGTGAAAAAGATTGCCCTGGAGCTTGGCGGCAAAAATCCGAATATCGTATTTCAAGATGCAGATCTCGAAACAGCTGCAGATCAAGCGCTGAACGCCGTGTTTTTCCATGCCGGCCAAGTTTGTTCGGCAGGGTCCCGCCTTTTGGTGGACGAAGCTATTCATGATGAATTTTTAGCCGAGCTGATCAAGCGCACGAAACGCATCAAATTAGGAAACGGTTTTCATGAAGATACGGAAAGCGGTCCGCTGATTTCCGCCGAGCATCGGGCCAAAGTCGAAAAATACGTAGAAATCGGTATCGAAGAAGGGGCGAAACTGGAAACAGGCGGCAAACGTCCTGATGATCCCGCCCTTCAAAATGGTTTCTTCTATGAACCTACTATTTTCTCAAACTGCAAGTCTGATATGCGGATAGTCCAAGAGGAGATCTTCGGCCCCGTTTTAACAGTTGAGTCATTTTCTTCTGAAGAAGAAGTGATCAGACTTGCCAACGATACCATTTACGGGCTGGCCGGAGCGGTATGGTCAAAGGATATTGAAAAATGCGAACGCGTAGCCGCCAAACTGCGGATGGGAACGGTATGGATCAATGATTTCCATCCGTATTTCGCACAAGCGCCATGGGGCGGGTACAAACAATCGGGCTTCGGCCGCGAACTCGGCAAAATCGGTCTGGAAGAATACACGGAAATCAAACATATTTACCGCAACACGAAACCTGCACCTGTGAACTGGTTTCAAGCATAACGAGGAGGAGATACAATATGACATTAAATATGAAAGTAGAAAGCATGCATAAATTCCATACATTCGAAATCCCGACAGTCATTAAACACGGAATCGGTGCGATTCAGCACGCGGGAAGTGAAGTCAGAGCGCTTGGTGTCACAAAAGCGCTGCTCGTAACAGACCCGGGAATTTATAACGCGGGAGTGGCAAACCCGGTCATTGAATCTTTACAGGAAGCGGGCATCGAAGTCGTCCTGTTTAACAAAGTGGAGCCGAACCCGCCTGTACGTCTTGTAAACGAAGGATCAGAACTGTATAAAAAAGAAAACTGCAACGGCCTTGTGGCTGTCGGCGGCGGAAGCTCCATGGATACAGCGAAAGCGATCGGAGTAGAAGCGACACACGAAGGAAGCGTGCTTGATTATGAAGCCGCGGAAGGCAAAAAGCCGCTGGAAAACCGTATTCCTCCGCTGACAACGATCCCGACGACTGCGGGAACAGGTTCAGAGGTCACACAATGGGCGGTCATTACAGATGAGGAAAGAGAATTTAAATTCAATACGGGCGGACCGCTTATCGCCGCGCATTTAACGGTCATTGACCCTGAGCTGCACACGTCCATGCCTCCGCATGTGACGGCTATGACAGGTATTGATGCCCTTGCGCACGCCATCGAGTGCTATACGATGAAATTCGCGCAGCCGATCACTGATGCCGTCGCTTTAATGGCCATTGAATATGCGGCGCATTATATTAAGCGCGCGTTTGCGGACGGAGAGGATTTGGAAGCAAGATACGGCATGGCGCAGGCGGCGATGCTTGCCGGCCTTTCATACGGCAGTGAATCAGCAGGCGCGGCGCATGCGATGAGCCAGACGCTCGGCGGCATCATCCCTGTCGCTCACGGACAATGCGTCGCGGCTATGATGGGGCCGGTAATGGAATACAACTGGAAAGGCTATCCGGAAAAATTCGCCCGCATCGCCAAAGCATTCGGAATCGATACAAGCAACATGACAACCGAAGAGGCGGCAAAAGCGTCCGTCAACTGGATGTATGATCTTGTGAAAGATTTAGAGGTACCGAGTTTAGAAGAACAAGGTGTGTCTCCGGACATGATTGAACGTTTATCAAAAGAAGCTATGAAAGATCCGCAAACTTTCGGAAATCCAAGAGATTTGAATGAGAAAGCATACAACTGGATTTACAAACGCTGCTTCGACTTAACGCCGAAAACGGTATAATAAATGAACCCCGCTCCTTTACAGAGCGGGGTTTTTTAAGGATAATGTCAAGAAAAAGGCGGTGGTGGCTGATGTGGAAACGCATAACAGCAAAGACGGAAGGCGTATATATAGCGGATACCGAACAATTTGTTACCAAAAAGATGGACAAGCTTCGTGCGGAATACGGCGGGTTTCCCGGTGACCTGCATTTCGGACTGACAAAAAAGGCCGGCGCGCGTGAGCCGATGTATGAAAGAGGAACAGAAATTTTTAACCGGAGACAAATTTCAATCGTGTCCATGGAGGAATGTGATGACATTGCGGAGAAGATGGGGATTTCTCATATCTTTCCCGAATGGCTCGGCGCTAATATCGCAATCAGCGGTTTTTCTGCACTGACGCCGCTTAAAGAAGGAAGCAGAATGATATTTCCAAGCGGTGCGTCTCTGTTGTGCGAGGGAGAAAATGATCCGTGCATTCAGCCGGGAGAAGTCATTCAATCCTTTTATCCGGATCAGCCAAAACTCGCCGCGGCGTTTGTGAGGCACGCGATGGGCAGAAGAGGAATTGTCTGTATTGTTGAACGCCCGGGTGATATATGCACGGGCGATGCGGTCACCCTCCATTCTTATGAACCGACACGCGCCAAGAAAAAAATCGAGAAGGTCTGATTCAGACCTTTTCGATTTTTTGTTTGATTTCTTTTATTTGATTAATGTGACGCTTTTCATGATGGCCGATAAAATCAATCCACTGGCGGATCGTCAGTTCTTGAAAAACAGGATGCGGAAGCACACGTTCTAAGTCTTCCTCGTTTAATGATGAAATAACTGCGGTCAGCTGCTGTCTTGCCGTATCTAATTCTTGTTTTGCTTCAATGACTGATATTCGGTTTTGCTCAGGTTCGAGGTGTGACGGAGCCGGCCGTTTATTTGTTCTGTCCTCTATAAACTCCATCGGTTGTTCTTCTATTTCTTTTAACGGTGCGTCTTTTGCCTGCTTTGATAAAAGGGTCTGCGCTGTTTCGTCAATTTTCTTTAAATGGTCAAGGACTTCCCGCACGCTCCACTCATCAGCCGCGGGCTTTCGGTTGAATTCCTCATCAGAGAGTCCTTTCAGTTCTTCCCAGGTCTGCTGTCTTGCTTCATTAAAAATGCTCATCCTATCTCCTCCTTTAGAGTAAACATATCATATCCGGATTGGATAATCATGTAATCAGCCTCACTTATCAGAAAATTGAAACCATTCACCTTTACATCCGTATATAAAGTAACACTCCACACCTCGGCCGAAAGGAGGATAGAATGTGGACATATTTCATCTGCCGCTTGAAACGGTCTATCTTTACACATTGATTATTTCGGGAAGTCTCACGCTTTTGATTCTGTTTTTTCAAGATGTGTTTCACGGCCTCTCGGAAGCCATTCCTGTTTCATTTTTAAACCCTGCATTGATTCTGTCTTTTTTAACAATCTTTTCAGCCTCAGGTTATATCGGCGAAATCGCCGCTCCGCTATCAAGTTCTGTCATTGCGTTGCTTTCATTTGTTCTTTCGGTTCTTTTGGTCAGCCTGCTTCACTTCTTCGTCCTTGTCCCGCTTTCATCAGCGGAAGAATCGCTCGCTTATCGGGAGACGGATTTAAAGGGCAGAGTCGGCAGGGTCATTACTTCCGTCCCGAAAGACGGCTATGGAGAAGTGATCATAGAGGGAATAGGGGGCGCCATTTCTAAATCAGCCGTCAGCTTTGATCAAGAACAGATCAAGTACGGAACTGCCGTATTAGTGATTGACGTGAAAGACGGAGTGCTTTTTGTGACGCCGCATGAACCAATCTGATATCTAAGGGGGAACTGTTATGACTATGCCGATTATCATCGTTATCGGAATCGTATTCTTTTTACTCATCGCACTTATTGCTGTATTTATTACGAAGTACCGGACGGCGGGGCCGGACGAAGCCCTTATCGTGACCGGAAGTTATTTGGGAAATAAGAACGTCCACATTGATGAAGGCGGAAATCGTCTGAAAATCGTCCGGGGCGGGGGAACGTTCGTGCTCCCGGTATTCCAGCAGGCAGAACCTCTCAGTTTACTGTCAAGCAAACTTGATGTCTCTACACCCGAAGTCTATACAGAGCAAGGCGTGCCGGTAATGGCCGACGGAACCGCCATTATTAAAATCGGAGGCTCTATCAGTGAAATCGCAACAGCAGCTGAACAATTTTTGGGGAAATCTAAGGAAGACCGTGAGCAGGAGGCGCGGGAGGTGCTGGAAGGCCATCTGCGCTCCATCCTCGGCTCCATGACCGTTGAAGAGATTTATAAAAACAGGGAAAAGTTTTCTCAGGAAGTCCAGCGGGTCGCGTCTCAGGATCTTGCTAAAATGGGGCTCGTGATCGTTTCTTTTACGATTAAAGACGTCCGCGATAAAAACGGCTATCTTGAATCATTAGGTAAGCCGAGAATCGCCCAAGTCAAGCGGGATGCGGACATTGCCACGGCAGAAGCGGATAAAGAGACGAGGATTAAACGCGCGGCCGCTGATAAAGACGCAAAAAAATCAGAGCTGGAGCGGGCGACGGAAATAGCTGAAGCGGAAAAAATCAATCAGCTGAAAATGGCGGAATACAGAAGAGAGCAGGATACAGCAAAAGCCAATGCCGACCAGGCATATGATCTTGAAACAGCAAAAGCCCGCCAGCAGGTGACAGAGCAGGAAATGCAAATTAAAATTATTGAGCGGCAAAAGCAGATTGAATTGGAGGAAAAAGAAATTCTGCGCCGTGAGCGCCAATATGACTCTGAAGTGAAGAAAAAAGCCGATGCCGACCGTTACTCGGTGGAACAAGCGGCCGAAGCCGCAAAAGCGAAGCAGCTCGCGGAAGCGGATGCCGAGCAGTACAGTATCGAAGCGATGGCCAAGGCGGAAGCGGAACGCGTGAGAATTGACGGTCTTGCTAAAGCGGAGGCTGAAAAGGCGAGAGGAGAAACCGAAGCGGAAGTCATCCGCCTGAAAGGTCTCGCAGAAGCGGAAGCTAAAGAAAAAATCGCCGAAGCATTCGAAAAATACGGGCAGGCTGCAATCCTTGATATGATTGTGAAAATGCTGCCTGAATATGCGAAGCAAGTCTCAGCGCCTCTTTCCAACATTGATAAAATAACCGTCGTTGATACGGGAGGAAGCGGTGAAAACGGCGGGGCCAATAAAGTCACAGGCTACGCAACCAATTTAATGGCTGGTCTTCAGGAAAGCTTAAAAGCATCTTCCGGAATCAATGTAAAAGAGCTTATTGAGAATTTTTCAGGCAAAGGAAACATAAAACAAAGTATAAATGAACTTACAAAAGAACTGAGTGATTCGAACGAACGGCACAGCCCGGAATAAAAAAACAGCAGGCGTAAACCGCCTGCTGTTTCAGTTCGTCCGCTTAGCTTCAAGAAGCCGCGGCGCAGTCATGAATAATAAGATAAGGACAATGGCCGAAAGGATAAAAGAAGGAATCATATAAGTCGCGTTATAGACGGACGAATAAATCCATACCGGCGTGCCCTTCGGAGCATAGCTTCCGAAAAAGACAGCTCCGGAGACCACATGTGCCGCATAGCGCAGCACACTGCCGATGAAAACACCGCCTATAACATACATCGTTAAAGCGCCTCTTTTTTTATTCAATGCCGATTCCCGTACACCGGAAGCAAACAAGCCGCTGAAACCGAGAACTGCAAAGGCCGCGATGTAATCAAGAAATAGCTGGACCGGGTGCTGCAAAAACAAATTGCCGATGGCGATCTGGACAATCCCTGTCAAAAAGCCTGTCGTAAGCCCGGCTTTCACTCCCCAGCGGAATGAAATCAAAAAAATCGGAATCATCATAATAGAGACCGAACCGCCTTGGGGCATCCGGAGAAACATACCTGAGACAATGTCCAGAATGACAGCCGCCCCGGTCATAATCGCTATTTCAATTAAGCGCACAAGCCGTGTTGAATGATTCATAGTTTTCCCCCTGGTCAGACAACCGTAACAAGGATAAACAAAAAAGCAGCGCGGGGAAGGATGGGAAAAGGTCCGCGCGCTGCTTGCATAAACTGCAAATCATTTGGCTTTGCCACATCCCTACGCCAGCGTTAACTAACAGGTTCAAAGGGTCAGAACAAAATGTTCACTCTCAGCTTTAATGCTCCCCTTGTGGTCATCAAGTATTTAGTTCAATCTTACTATACAAGAAAATATGCCAAACCACAAGACAGCTTATCTTTCTATAGAAGAGAAACTGAAATAAGTATTAAAGAAAATAATTAATGATTTTTTTAAAAAAACTATTGTCATATTTTCAAAAGGGTGTTATATTATTAAACGTCGCTGATGAACAACAGACAACAACGAAAAGCTTCGCAAACAACTTAAAAAAAGTTGTTGACATAAAAGAAGCTGAGTGGTAAGATAATAAAGCTGCTTCAACAAGCGGTAATGATCTTTGAAAACTAAACAAGACAAAACGTACCTGTTAATTCAAAGTTTTAAATAAATCGCACAGCGATGTGCGTAGTCAGTCAAACTACTTTATCGGAGAGTTTGATCCTGGCTCAGGACGAACGCTGGCGGCGTGCCTAATACATGCAAGTCGAGCGGACAGATGGGAGCTTGCTCCCTGATGTTAGCGGCGGACGGGTGAGTAACACGTGGGTAACCTGCCTGTAAGACTGGGATAACTCCGGGAAACCGGGGCTAATACCGGATGGTTGTTTGAACCGCATGGTTCAGACATAAAAGGTGGCTTCGGCTACCACTTACAGATGGACCCGCGGCGCATTAGCTAGTTGGTGAGGTAACGGCTCACCAAGGC
>NZ_MTQG01000005.1:0-2238 GCF_001975995.1 Bacillus sp. GZB | reverse complement strand
GCTCTTTTCACTTCGGTTTTTGTCCTTGTTTCTTCACTTAATCCAAGGAATTTATATACTCTCTTCCGATTTCCGGTCATGACAAGCCACTGAGTCTGTTTCTGGCGAAGAATGGCTTCAAAAACTTCTGTTCCTTCTGTTGATTCCAACAATCTTTGTCCGCTGGACTTGAGATACATCCGGCTGCTTTGCTCATCGGCAAAGCCCATCCCTTCACTCTTCCACAGCGGCCAGTTCACCACAACGGTCTTTCCTTTGTACCGGGCGTTCCGATATGCCCCGTAGCTCATGAGGAATCGGTTTCCGACTGCATAGTCACAGTTTCCAAAATCTCCTATGATCGCCGAACTTGATGAAAAATAACAGATGAAATCAAGGTGCTCTCCCTGTAATGCTTCTTCAAGCGCAAGCGTCCCCTGAACCTTTGGTTCTAAAGTTTTTAAGTATTCCCCGATTTCTTTTTCGAGTATACTTCCTCCACCTTCTATCCCGGCGGCATGGATGACTCCGTCTATATGACCGAAGCGGGATTTTCCTGCCTGGACGGCTTGTTTCATCTCCTCTGCATTACACACATCGGCACTGTAATACATGACCTCTGCTTCGGCGTTCTGCAGCTGTTCAAGTTTTCCCTTCTTATCCTCAATGCTGCTTCGATTGACAAGAATCAGCTTCGCCTTGTACGCATCAGCGAGCCAGCGGGAGAAAATCATGCCCAGGCCGCCTGCGCCTCCTGTAATGAGGTAGACACCGCCTTCTTTGAGTACATCTTTTTTTGAGCTTTCCGTCTGAACCGGGGAGATTCTGCTTACCTTTCGGAGACCGTCTTCATACAGAACGCTTTCCGCCTTTTCCGCATGCAGCTCCTTCCACATCGTTTCCGCCCATTCGGCAGCACTTGTCTCTTTAAGATCCGCACAGATGACATTGACCTTTGAACCCGGCATCACGAGGCCGGCAGACCGCTCGATTCCAATCCAGGATTCCGTATGGCAGCGTTCCAGTCCGTCTCTGTATCCTCCGGCGATCATAACCCTTCCGGTTTTTAAACCCGCTGCTGCCAATCCCTGAAGCATATAGATCATGCCGGACGGATCCGTCACACAGTCCGCGTCTTCTGTCGGCCACATATACCATATGGCCTCTGCGTTTCCGGTTTGGGATTTTATTTCCTTCAAACATTCCGCATAGTCGCTTTTTTCGTTTAAACGAATGGTATATCGATTCTCAGACTCTCTCTTATAACCTGTCCCGCTGCCGATAAAGACCGGCTTGACACCGGAACCCAGCTCTTTTAATTTCTCTGTCGCAGCCTGACGGCGGCTTTCATCCGTCAGGAACACAACCACCGTTTTGATGTCCTGTTCCTTCATGGTTAATGCTTCTTCCCGCCATGCCTCTTCAAAAGTCATCATCTCATACTGGTCTGCGGACACCTTCTTCGGTGTCTCGAATACATAGGCAAGCCCGGTAATCACACCGGATGGTGTTCCTGATTCATCATAAAGCGCGATATCAACTTTGTTTTGTCCCGGAGGCTGTAAGCTGACAAGTCCCCAAACCGGATGACCTGCCCCCGCTGGAATCTCCATTTCCTTTATACCGGACAATCTGGCCTGCGAAACGCCGTTTGAGGCGTCTTCATGAACAGCTTCAAGACAGGCCTCCAGCACTCCCGGGATCAATACTTCAGGTTCCTTATACGTTCCGCTGCCTTTATCAGGCTTTTTAAACTTGATCAAAAATTGATGTTCCTCAGGCGATCCGTCGCCTGTCCATACCTCTTCAATATGTCGGCTGGCTGTCCGGCGTTTATGATTGATGTGAGGGAAGCGGGCACGCAATTCCCGAAGGTCGGTCTTTAAAGCTGATGCTCCCTCACGGAAACCCGCTTTTCCTTCACTGCTTATCTCTGCCTCTTCTTCCACTTTCCCCGTTTGTGAATAGATCTCCCATTCGATCTCGTCTTCTTCTCCTTGATAGAGGGCGATATTCACACTGACATTTCCGTCTGGCATAATCGGCGCATGCCATTCGACGTCCTTGATCACGACTGAAGCACCGGCAGTATCCACGGACATTCCTGCCGCAACCCTGGCCATCTCAAGATGAGCTGACTCCGGCAGATAAGCAGAGCTTTCGTTAACGGAATAGAAGAAATCTTCTGTCTCAGATAATACAGAAGTGAAACGCTGCCTACTAAGATCAGATGTATTTTCATGGACCAACGGGTGTATG
>NZ_MTQG01000004.1:0-5467 GCF_001975995.1 Bacillus sp. GZB | reverse complement strand
CTTTGGGATGAGCGGTACGAATGCCCATGTCGTGCTTCAAAGCTATACGCCAGAAAGTACTGTAAGAGAGAAGGAAAACACTCAGGACGACAAACCATATTATTTGCTTGTCTTGTCAGCTAAAACATCTGAAGCCTTGCAGGGGAAAATTCATGAGATGGCGGGCTTTCTTGAAAAGTCTCAAAATACTGGAGCGATGGACCTGGCAAAAATCAGCTATACGCTGATGGAAGGAAGACATCACTTCGATCATCGCTGTGCCGTTGTGGTCAAAGACAGGGAGGATGCGGTCCGAATACTCAGGCAAGCTGAAGAGAACGAAAAACTGCCGGATCTATTTAAAGGAAGAGTATCAAGAGACTTTACAGGCCGGGCAGTACTAAGGAAAGCGATGGAGGATATCATAAAGCAGAGTTATATGGAGGAAAACCCGAATAAGTATAAAGAAAATCTGTGCGTGTTGGCCGAGTTTTATTGTCTAGGTTATGAAGTATCTGCAGATCTTTTTGGCGATGTAAAGTTTAACAAAGTCAATCTACCTTCATATCCTTTTGCGAAGCAGAATTACTGGATAGAAAAGGAAGAGTTTTTTCAACCTTACAGCAAGCGGGACACAGGAATTATTCACCCGTTGCTGCATCAAAATGTCTCATCCTTATTAGGACAACGTTACCGTACTGGTTTCACAAGTCATGAGTTTTTTATAAAAGATTTTATTGTTAAAGAGCGGCGCTTATTACCTGATTCAATTTACTTGGAAATGGCGAGAATGGCATTTGCTGATGCAGGCAGTGAGATTGTCGCCGAAACTAATGGGGTCTTAATCCAGAATATAGAGTGGATGAACCCTATCTCAGATGAATTGCAGCGGTTGGAGCTGTTTACCGGGTTATATCCAGAAGCCGACGGAACGATTATTTATGAAATCTTTAGTAAAAGTGAAAGTAATCCGGTTGTACATTGTCGAGGTACAGGAAAATTTGTACAGTCTGACAGATCTGGCTTAATAGATATAAGAGCAATAAAAGATAAATGCAATTCAAATTATGTAAGTTCGAATAAATGGAATCGAGTTTTACATGCAGCAGGGATCAAAAATGGCGAGGGATTTAATGCACTAAAGAAACTTTATATTGGACAGAAAAGTGTATTAGCTGAATTGGAATTGCCGAGTTGCGTAAATGACAGCAAAGGTTCCTTTATGCTTCATCCAAGTATGCTTGAGGCGGCTTTACAATCGGTAATAGGGCTAACGCTCAGGGAGAGTCAAAAGGATGAAATCATTGCAGTTAAAAAACCTTTAAGTAGGGCTCTTGGAGAATTAGAAGTCATAAATGCCTGCACCGAAAAAATGTGGGCTTATGTAACCTTAACTGATGAAGGAAAACTTGATTCTGCACAGACTTCATTTCAACAAGTGAACATTACTTTATGTAATCATGAAGGAGATGTCATTATAAAATTAACAGATTACTCCTATCAATTATCAGAAGAATATCAAATCAACGTCTTAGAGAAAGAAAATGAATCCAGCGATAGTCTGCAAGTAAATAATCAAGCTATTACCATTAAAGATAGAGTCAATGAAAGTACAGAAGAAAACATTACAATGATTCCTGTATGGAAGCAAATTGTATTAGCAAATAAACAAAAAACAGTAAACCATATGCTGATTGCTGGTGATTTCAGTGAAGGAAGAACTGAGTTATTAAGGGAATATCCAAATGCGTCTGTATGGAATATTCAGGATAAAGAGTGGAGCATCGATAAAATTGCTGAAAAACTGAAAAAAAACGGTGAAATTGACCACCTTGTGTGGATAGTGCCTGCTAGCGAAATATATTCAGTAGTTAGTCAAGAGGTCGTTGACTCTCAAGAATACGGAGTGATTTTTTTATTTAAAATGATAAAGGCCCTTCTTCAGCTTGAATATCATAATAAAGAATTTGATTTAACTGTTATTACCTCCAACAGTCAAGCTGTATTGGATGATGACATTGTAAACCCTGTGCATGCCGGGATTAATGGAGTAGTTGGTTCTGTAGCTAAAGAATTTCCTCAGTGGAACATTCGTCTTGTTGATTTAGAAAATCAAGTGCACTGGCCTGTAAATACAATGTTACATATACCTGTAGATAAAGAAGGTAACGCAGTTGCATACAGAAAGAATAGCTGGTACAAAATGCAGCTTGTTAGCTACAGCAGGAAGAACTCCCCGGTAAAAAGTGTTTATCGAGAAGGCGGAGTCTATGTTGTTATCGGCGGAGCCGGAGGTATCGGAGAAACCTGGAGTGAGTACATGATTCGTCATTATAAGGCGAATATCATCTGGATTGGCCGAAGAATGAGGAATATCGAAATCGATAAAAAAATTGCAAGACTCAGTGCTTTTGGTCCGGCACCGCGCTACATTTCAGCAGATGCTACTGATGTAGAGTCACTGGAAAGAGCGTACAAACAAATTAAAAAAATATATCCACATGTTAGCGGCCTTGTTCATTCAGCTATTGGCTTGCTTGACAGAAGTATATCTGAATTGGACGTAGACACTTATAAAAAAATCATCGGAATAAAGATAGATGCCAGCGTATATATGGCAAAAGTTTTTGCGAATGAACCTCTTGATTTTGTTGTCTATTTTTCATCTGTTGCCTCCTTTAATAAACTAGGCGGACAAAGCGGGTATTCTACTGGTTGTACATTTGAGGATGGATTTGTTCAAAGACTATCAAGAGAATGGTCATGTAAAGTTAAAACAATTAATTGGGGATATTGGGGGGACATCGGCATTGGCGAGTCACTTTCTGAAGCGTTTAAGATCAGAATTTCTATGTCTGGAATGAGTCCGATTAATCCTAAAAAAGCTATGGAGGATTTGGACTTTATTATGTCTTTACCTGAATGTCAGCTCCTTTATATGAGAGGCGACAAATCAAAAGAAAATTCAATGGTAGCAAACGGTATGCCGTCTAAGTCACAGGCTATTCCCATTCAGGAACCTAAGAGAAGAGAGAGCACTCAAATTGAAAACTTGTTATTAGAAAAGAGCACCCAGTATATAACCAAATTAGTGGGACAGTCTCTCAAGATCCCGTATCACCAGTTAGATACAAGAGAAGACCTTGAAAAGTATGGCATTGATTCGATTATGGTCAAACATTTAACTTATACATTTAATCAAGTTTTCAACAATATATACAGTACTCTGTTCTTTGAATGCAAGAGTATTGATGAATTAGTAAAATACTTGATTAGAAACCAAAAGGATACTCTTTTGAATCTCTTTAATTTAAATGAAGATCAAAGTATGAGTGTGGAAGAGAGGGATAACAGTAATAGTATTTCAACTTGTAAAACGGATTCAATGTTCGACGGAAGCAGGACTGACAGGCGGATAAGTAATTTGCTAGATGAAGATAATCAGGTAAACAAACAGGGAACATCAAATTCTATGCCAATTGCGATAATAGGAATGAGCGCACGATTACCGCAGGCTAATGATCTTGATGAGTTCTGGGAAAATCTAAGGGCTGGTAAAGACAGCATTACGGAAATTCCAGAAGAACGATGGTCTTTAGATGGCTTTTATGTTAGTGATGTAAAAAAAGCTATCGAACAGGGCAAAAGCTATAGTAAGTGGGGCGGATTTATCGATGGTTTTGCCGACTTCGACCCTCTCTTTTTTAAGATCTCACCACGTGAAGCGATGACGATGGACCCACAGGAACGCTTGATCCTGCAGGAATGTTGGAAAACTTTTGAAGATGCGGGCTATACCAAGGAGAGGATTAAGCAGCATCACAATGGTAATGTTGGTGTTTTTATAGGCATCACAAAAACTGGATTTGAGTTATACGGACCAGATTTATGGAAGCAAGGTGAGAATATTAATCTCAGCACTTCGTTTAGTTCAGTTGCAAACCGTATTTCATATATTTTTGATTTGCACGGTCCGAGCCTTCCTATTGATACAATGTGCTCTTCATCATTATCAGCCATTCATGAAGCCTGTGAAACTATTAAACGGGGCGATTGTGAAATAGCCATTGCTGGAGGAGTGAATGTTTATACTCACCCGGCAACTTATATTTTACTCTGTGAAAAGAAAATGTTGTCAAGTGATGGCAAATGTAAGAGCTTTGGCAAGGGGGCGAATGGGTTTGTACCGGGCGAAGGTGCAGGAGCGATCCTTTTAAAACCTCTTGCTAAAGCAATTGAAGACGGCGATAACATTTATGGAGTTATCAAAGGTACAAGTATTAACCATGGAGGAAAAACGAACGGTTATACAGTGCCTAATCCAACGGCACAGGGCGAACTTATTCGTAATGCATTGGATAAATCAGGAGTTAATGCACGTACAGTTAGCTATATTGAAGCTCATGGTACAGGAACTGAGCTTGGAGATCCCATTGAGATTTCGGGTCTTACACAGGCATTTCGAAGTGATACAAAAGATTTGCAATTCTGTTCTATCGGTTCAGCCAAGTCCAATATTGGGCACCTTGAAAGTGCAGCAGGTATTGCCGGATTAATGAAAATCGTTCTTCAAATGAAAAATGGTCAGATTGCACCATCCCTACATGCAGAGGAATTAAATTCTCATATTGATTTTGAAGATAGTCCATTTTATGTACAAAAGGATCTGGTTGATTGGAAGAGGCCGGTAATTGAACATAATGGCACAAGTCAAGAATATCCGAGAATTTCTGGCGTTTCTTCATTTGGTGCTGGGGGAGCTAATGCTCACGTTATATTAGAAGAATATATTAAGGAAAAATAAGGGGCTTATTATGGGGGGAATCGACGAAATGTTAAAACAACCCGAAATTATCGTCTTATCCGCCAGGGATAAAATCCGACTCCGTGACCAGGTGCAACGCTTGGCTACGACGATTGATAAACGGAAGTTTACGGATGCTGACCTTACTAATATTAGTTATACGCTCTTAGTTGGGCGCGAACACATGGAATATCGCTTAGCTTTATTAGTAACTTCTATAAAAGAGCTTGAAAAAAAACTTTATTCTTATATGGCAGGGGAAGAAGCCGCCATTGACTTTTTCCAGGGGGATACCCATGGAAATAATGATATTTTATCTGTTTTTGGTAAAGAAGAGGAACTGCAGACTGCAATAGAAAAATTGCTCGAAAATAAAAAGTATGGAAGGATTCTTGATTTTTGGACGAAGGGGATTAGTGTAGATTGGAATAAAATGTTTGATCAAATGGCAGTCAGACCCCGCTTTATTAGTCTTCCGACCTATCCGTTTGCGAAGGAAAAATACTGGGTGCCTTCAGAAATTAAACAGCCGTCTGCAGCATCAACGAACCAGCTCGGTACCATACACCCGTTGGTCCATGAAAATACATCTGATCTTAGTAGGCAGCGTTTCACTTCTGTATTATCTGAGACAGAAGATTTCTTCTATTCCGTTAACGAAAGCTCTGCTTATCTGCCGGAGTC
>NZ_MTQG01000003.1:0-8526 GCF_001975995.1 Bacillus sp. GZB | reverse complement strand
CTTTGGGATGAGCGGTACGAATGCCCATGTCGTGCTTCAAAGCTATACGCCAGAAAGTACTGTAAGAGAGAAGGAAAACACTCAGGACGACAAACCATATTATTTGCTTGTCTTGTCAGCTAAAACATCTGAAGCCTTGCAGGGGAAAATTCATGAGATGGCGGGCTTTCTTGAAAAGTCTCAAAATACTGGAGCGATGGACCTGGCAAAAATCAGCTATACGCTGATGGAAGGAAGACATCACTTCGATCATCGCTGTGCCGTTGTGGTCAAAGACAGGGAGGATGCGGTCCGAATACTCAGGCAAGCTGAAGAGAACGAAAAACCGCCGAATATATTCAAAGGAAGAGTGACTAGGGACTTTACCGCCCAGAGCGCCATCCGTAAATCTGTGAGGGATCTCATCGACCAGAGTTATAAGGATCAGGAAAATCCGACTAAGTACAGGGAGAATCTGTATGCATTGGCTGAATTCTACTGCCTAGGCTATGAAGTATCGTGTCAAGAGCTGTTTGATAATAGCAAACTGAAAAAAGTCAGTCTTCCGACCTATCCGTTTGCGAAGGAAGAATATTGGATGAATTATCCGGAAGAAATGAATCCTCTAAGTATAGTACAAGTTGGTTCAATACATCCGTTGCTTCACCAAAATACCTCCGATTTATCAGAACAGAGATACAGTTCTATTTTTACAGGAAATGAGTTCTTCTTGGCTGATCATATTATCAAAGGTAAGCGCACGCTTCCCGGAGTAGCTTTTTTGGAAATGGTAAGAGCAGCTGTTCAACATGCAACAGGCGGTACAGATAAGGACTATGCACGAATAAAACTGCAAAACATTGGATGGGTTAAACCGATTACCATTACAGATCAGCCCGTACAGGTGAATATTGGGCTTTATCCAAAGAACAGCGGCGAGATTGCCTATGAAGTATATACGGAGACGGACGATACAACAAAGGGATTTACTGTGCATAGCCAGGGGAGTGCAGTGTTGGTTGAAGGTACGAAATCTTCTGTATTGGATTTGAATTCAATAAAAGCGCAGTGCACGGAAACAATTAGTTCAACACAGTGTTATGAGACATTTGAAAGAATGCAGATGCAGTATGGGCCCGGGCATCGAGGAGTCGAGGAGATTCGCATAGGTAAAGGAATTGTGTTTGCAAAAGTAAAAGTACCGGATGCTGTTAAGGACACTGCGGAACAGTATGTGCTTCATCCTAGTATCATGGACGGTATCTTTCAGGCATCCATCGGTTTTGCTATAAGGTCTGGGGACACAGAGATAGAAACAAAGCCCAGCCTGCCATTTGCTATAGATGAGTTGGAAGTATATAGCCGCTGTTATACAGAAATGCAAGCAATCATTCGAAATGTTCAAGGCCGAGATAACAGGGTGATCAAATACGATATTGACCTTTGTGATGGCGAAGGAAATATATGTGCACGCATAAAAGGCTACACTTCACGTCCGCTGGATGGACGCATTGGGGAAAGAAAGCCGATCCAAACTAAGATTATGGAAATTGGATGGAAAGAAGCGCCGATATCAAGACAAACACATGAATACAGTCGTCATATCGTTTTTTATTGTGACAGAGAGAATATACCAGACGAACGCCAATATCGGGCTGGAGGCATCAGTACTCTAATTCGCAGTATAAGCCTAAACAGCAATAATGATAAAAAAGATTCACGGTTTAAAACTTACGCGGGAAAAGTATTTAAGGAGATTAAGGATATTCTTGAAGACCGAGATGGAGGCAGTGTACTTCTTCAAATAATCGTTCCGGGAAGTGAGGAAGGGAAGCTTTACAGTGGAATGGTGGGAATGTTAAGGACTGCCTGTCAAGAAAATCCGAAATTATCGGCACAGTTTATAGAGATAGATGCAGAAAAAAATAATGCGGACATTGTCTCAATCATAAAGTCGGAGAAAAACAATCCAGAAGACAAACATATCCGATATATAAATCGAAAAAGATATGTTGCTGAATGGAAACAGGCGAAAACAACTGAAAAAGCAGAACTGCCATGGAAAGATGGCGGAACGTATCTTATAACTGGAGGAGCAGGAGGCCTCGGACTGATTTTTGCGAAAGAGGCTGCACAGAAAATAGGTGGAGGAACACTTATTCTAACGGGGCGTTCACAGGAAAATGACCGAATTAGAGAGCATCTTACAGAACTTCAGAAAATGGGGATGAATAGTCATTATCGACAGGTTGATGTGTCGGATAGCAAGCAAGTTGAGGAATTAATATCTAGTATTGTTAAGCAAGACGGAGGCTTGGATGGAATTATTCACAGTGCCGGAATCATAAAAGATAATTACATTATTAAAAAGACACAGGAAGAATTCATAGAGGTCCTTGAACCGAAAGTTTCTGGAATCGTAAACATTGATGAGGCAACTGCAGATCTTGATATGGATTTCTTTATAATCTTCTCATCTATATCTGGAAGTCTTGGAAATCCAGGACAGTCTGATTATGCGGCAGCCAATGAGTTCATGAATGCTTATGCTGGTTATAGAAATAAGCTGGTTGCCAAGGGACAGCGAAAAGGGAAAACACAGTCTGTTAATTGGCCGTTATGGAAGGAAGGCGGAATGGGCATCGGCGAAGAGAAAGAGAGAATCATGGAAAGAAATACTGGATTCATCGCCATGCCGACAGAAGGTGGAATCAGGGCATTTTATGATTGCTGGGCAACAAACAGTGAAAGAGTACTTTGCCTGATTGGTAACATTGACAAAATCATTGATGGAATGAATAAACAGGAGCCATACATAACGACAGTTCAAGTGAATGCGTCACGAGAGGAACAGCATAGTGGATTTGAAACTGAGCTGGAATTTTTAAAAGAAAAGACTGCGGATTACCTTAAGAAGGTTTTATCAGAGGTACTGAAGTTACCAGCAAACCGCATAGAAACAAATGCCCCTATGGAGAAATACGGAATCGATTCTATTTTGGTCTTGGAACTGACCACCAAATTAGAGAGTATATTCGGAACATTGCCAAAGACGCTATTTTATGAATACCAAACTCTCTCGGAATTAAGTGGATATTTTCTAGCGTCACACAGGGAACAGCTGAATAGGCTTATCGGTATTGAGGTAACTGAGGTTCCGAGGATTGAAACTATAAACATACCTGAGAAGAAAGATAAGTCGATTCAGAATATGAGTAAGGCAAGATTTATGAATCATCAGGAACCTGAGGCCGAAAACAGCACTAGAGAGGCAATGGATATTGCAATTGTGGGGGTATCTGGTAAATACCCTATGGCAGAAAATGTACAGGAATACTGGGATAATCTGCGTGATGGGAAGGATTGTATTACTGAAATACCGAAGGATCGCTGGGATTATCGACTCTATTTTGATCAGGATCTAAATAAGACCGGTAAGACGTACAGTAAATGGGGAGGATTCATCGACGGAGTGAAACACTTCGATCCGCTGTTCTTTAACATTTCACCGCGTGAGGCTCAAAACATGGATCCGCAGGAAAGACTGTTTCTTGAATGTGTATATGAAACCCTGGAGGATGCGGGATATACACCAGAAATGCTCAGAAAAAATAATGGCAGCGGACTTGGGGGCGATGTAGGTGTTTACGTTGGGGTTATGTATGAGGAGTATCAACTGTATGGTGCTCAGGCCCAAAGTCAGGGAAGACCAATTACATTATCAGGAAGTTCCGCATCAATTGCTAATCGTGTATCTTATTATTTTAACTTCCATGGACCAAGTATGGCGGTAGACACCATGTGCTCTTCATCGTTGACATCCATTCACCTGGCATGCCAGAGCTTACAGCAGGACGAGTGTGAAGCGGCGATTGCTGGAGGAGTAAATGTATCAATTCACCCGAACAAATATCTAATGCTGTCACAAGGAAAATTCGTTTCGAGTAATGGAAAATGTCTAAGTTTTGGCGAAGGCGGAGATGGATATGTTCCTGGGGAGGGCATTGGAGCCGTAATGCTCAAGAAACTCTCAAAAGCAATAGAAGACGGAGACCATATATACGGAGTTATAAAAGAGACTGCGCTAAATCATGGAGGAAAGACAAACGGTTACACTGTACCAAATCCTAATGCCCAAAGTGAAGTAATTGGAAAAGCACTGAAGCGTGCCGGAATCAATCCCAGAACAATCAGTTATATAGAGGCTCACGGAACAGGTACTGCTTTGGGAGATCCAATCGAAATTTCGGGATTGACTCAGGCGTTCAGAGAGTATACGGATGACAAACAATTCTGTGCAATCGGATCAGCTAAGTCCAATATTGGACATTGTGAAAGTGCAGCGGGAATTGCAGGAATAACCAAAGTACTGATGCAAATGAAACACGGAGAAATTGCCCCATCTCTCCATTCAAAATCGCTGAACCCCTATATTGACTTTGAAAATTCACCGTTTGAGGTACCACAGTATTTAAGGGAATGGAAAAGACCGGTCATAAAGGAAAACGGTGCAGAAAAGGAATATCCGAGAAGAGCCGGAATTTCTGCCTTCGGTGCAGGAGGTTCCAATGCCCATGTAATAATCGAAGAGTATCGTTCAGAGGACAGTATTCAAAAAATACCGTCAGGAAAGCATGGGGCAGCAGTTATTATCTTATCTGCAAAAAGCAGCGAACAGTTGAAAGAACGTGCGCGAAGGCTGCATGCAGAAATAAAACAAAACCGTTACAAAGATGAGGACCTAGCATCCATAGCCTATACTCTTCAGGTAGGGAGAGAGGCCATGGAATATAGAATGGGCATGCTTGTATCAGGAATCCAACAGCTTGAGGAAAATTTGGCTGCATTCCTAGAAGGGCGCACAGATATAGAAGACTTTTATCAGGGATATGCAAAGAGTTCGAATGGAGATATGGCCATATTTGCGAAAGATGAAGACATAGTAAAAGTCATCGAATTGTGGGGAATGAAAGGAAAGTATAAAAAACTTGTGGATTACTGGGTAAAAGGATTCGAGCTGGATTGGAAAAAGCTATATCACAATATTAAACCGCGCAGGGTCAGCCTGCCTGTCTATCCATTTATGAAAGAAGAGTATTGGGTAACCGATATACCAGAATCGCAGCCACTTTCGAATGCAGATATGACTGGTATAAAACACCCTTTACTTCATCAGAATATATCTGATATTAACGGGCAACGTTTTAGTTCCTGGTTTACGGGGAGAGAAAAGTTCTTCAAGCAAGGTATAAATGAAGTAGATGGGGTTTTATTAGAGGGAGCTCATATTGAGGTGGCGCGTATTGCTTCCAGCCTTTATATGAATAATCACGAGTTTACACTTACATTAAGGGATGTTAAGTGGAACAAACCAGTTATTGTAAATGAGGATTCCAATCAGATTCAAATTGCTTTGTACGAAGCAAATGATGGTGAAGTTGAGTGGGAGATTTATGGTGGAAATGATATAGACAGAGAAGGACATATTGCAAGCAGCGAGGGTAAGGCGGTTTTCATGGAGATGATTACACCTGAGATCCTCGATCTTAATGCTCTGCGTGAGATTTACTCCCATAATGTATTTTCTAATATGGCAGATGCTGCAGACCCTCACTCAGAGTTTACTTGTTATATTGAGGAGCTGTGGTCAACCGAAGAGCTTGCTGCTGGGGAGACAACTGAACTTTTAATTAAGTTCAGTGATTCTATCTCTAATGAAAATGAAGAGGCTAAAAATCCGATAATATTTGAGCCAGCTATACTCGATTCATGTTTGCATGCATTTCATTTATATAGCGGTAATTTCTGTTATGGAGCAAAAGCAGTGAGTATGGAGGAAGCGGAGTTCATCGTTGGGTCAGGCTCATACATCTGGGGAGTGGTTCGTGTCAATAAGATGATTGATGTTCACGATACAGATGTTTTAGAGATGGATATTGATTTCTGTGACGAGCATGGAAATCTATTAAGTTATATTACAGGTTTGAGATACATTAGTACAAATCAGGGCGAAACAGGAGCTGATCCTTCACTATGGTGATTAAATCTCACATGAATTCTAAACATACTACTGAAGAACCTTTGACCGATTATAGATTATTTAGTCAAGACGAAACAAAGGTAAGAGAAGAAAAGCAACAAGCCAAGAAACCGGTAAAAGGGAGAAAGCCTGAAATGAAAGGCTGGACTTTAAAAGAGTGCGTATTATGGGAAATAAGAGACTCAGTAAGCCAGATACTCAGAATTCCTAGAGAAAAGCTGGAGGCTGATGAAAACCTTGCTGACTTTGGGTTTGATTCAGTAAGTCTTTCTGAATTCGCGAACGTATTAGGTAATCGCTATGATATCGAAATCACACCTGATGTGTTTTTTGCCTATCCAACTTTGGATAGGCTGAGCGGATATTTACTTAAACGTTATTCTGATGAAATGAAAATATTTTATCAGGAGGGTGTAGATGTAATCCATACAGCAGAAGAGAGAGCTTCTGCTATCGTCAATAAATCATTAGAGAAAAAAAACATTGAAAACAGGAGAAGAAATACAAGGCGTAATCGTCCAGGCAGGAAAACTTCTAATATGAGGGAAGAACCGATTGGTATCATTGGTATGAGCGGAAGATTCCCGGATGCATGGAATGTGCAAGGATTGTGGTCCATCTTATTTGAGGGAAAAGATGTCATTCGTGAAGCACCGCATGAACGTGCCGAATGGTGGGAAGGTGACACGCATGACGGCAAAGCAGCGAACAGGAAATTTGGAGCCGTGCCGGGAGTAGATGAATTTGATCCTTTCTTCTTTGAACTATCACCTCGTGAAGCAGAGATGATGGATCCCAGACAGAGATTGCTGCTTCAGGAAACATGGAGTGCACTAGAGGATGCTGGTTACGGGTCCGGGTCTTTTGAAGGTGAGAAGATAGGGATGTTTGTAGGAATCGAGGAAGGCGACTACAGGCTATTAGTAGGAAGTGAAGGAGGAATCACTTCAAATCATAATGCCATCCTTGCGGCAAGACTTTCTTATTTTCTGAATCTAGACGGACCGAATGTTGCCATCAATACAGCGTGCTCGTCAGGGCTTGTAGCTGTTCATCAGGCTTGCCAAAGTCTCAGAAACGGAGAATGCGATACTGCCATCGTGGCGGGGGCCAATCTTTTGACCACTCCCGAGGGTTACGACAGTATGGACAAGGCGGGAATGCTGTCTTCAGACGGAAAGTGTTATGCCTTTGACAAGCGTGCAAACGGAATGGTGCCGGCGGAAGCCGTGGCTGTCATCGTCTTAAAAAGACTTTCGAAAGCTGAAGAGGATCGCAACCCTATTTATGCAACAATAGTAGCAAGCGGGATTAATTATGACGGAAAAACAAACGGAATTACCGCGCCGAGCGGACGTTCACAGAGCAATCTCATCAAAGAAGTCTATGAGCGCTTTTATATCAATCCAAGGGATATGGAATACATCGTAACCCATGGAACGGGGACAAAGCTCGGTGACCCGATCGAGATTAATGCATTGGCGGAGGCATTTAAAGACTATACAGAGGAAAGAAGCTACTGTGCATTAACGTCGACGAAACCGAATATCGGTCATACCTTGGCGGCTTCAGGGATCGTAAGCCTGATAAGCCTTGTGATGTCGTTGAAGGAGGAGACCATTCCGGCAAGCATCAATTGTGAACAGGTAAATGACTATATTCAGTGGGAGAACAGTCCGTTTTTCATTAATCGAGAAAATCGAAAATGGACAGATAAAGAAGGGAAAAACAGACTTGGTGCAGTCAGCTCCTTTGGAATCAGCGGTACGAATGCCCATGTGGTGCTCCAGAGCTATGTCTCTAAAGGAAATATAAAAAAACGTGTACATGGAAAAACAGAACTTCCGTTTTATCTTATTGCGTTATCAGCGAAAACGCCAACAGCTTTATGGAAAAAGATATATGACCTAACGGATGTACTTGAAAAAAACGGAAAAATCGGAGCGGAAGAACTGGCTGAAATTAGTTATACACTGATGGATGGAAGACATCATTTCGACCATCGTTTTGCTATGGTGGTTAAGGATAGGGAAGAAGCAGTCCATGTACTCAGGCACGCTAATGAAAATGAAAAAATCCCCAATCTATTTATGGGAAGTTTGCCAAAAGACTTTAAAGCCCAGTCTGCTATCAGTAAATTTGTAGAGGATTTAATCGAAGAATGTCGTGCGGAGCAAGGGAATCTGACCAAGTACCGAGAGAACCTATTTGCGTTGGCCGAGTTTTATACCCGGGGCTATACATTGTCTTGTAAATCACTTTTTGCAGATATGATTCCTAATAAAGTCAACCTTCCTCATTATCCATTTGCAAAAGAAAAATATTGGGTGCCATCTGAAATTAAGCAGTCATTTGGAAAGAATTATATTCAAGACAGCTTCATACACCCGTTGGTCCATGAAAATACATCTGATCTTAGTAGGCAGCGTTTCACTTCTGTATTATCTGAGACAGAAGATTTCTTCTATTCCGTTAACGAAAGCTCTGCTTATCTGCCGGAGTCAGCT
>NZ_MTQG01000002.1:0-9505 GCF_001975995.1 Bacillus sp. GZB | reverse complement strand
CAGTCCGGGCGGTGACCGCCGCCTCACGAATGCCGTCGATGCGCCGGATCGCCGCTTCGATTTCTCCCGGTTCAATCCGGTAGCCGCGGACTTTCACCTGTCCGTCTGAACGGCCGAGCCATTCGACTAGGCCGTCTTCTGTCCAGCGTGCGATATCACCCGTCTGATACATGCGTTCTCCCGGATAAAACGGATCATCGAGAAAACGCTCCTCCGTCAGCTCGGGCCGGTTCAGATAGCCGCGGGCCACCCCTGTCCCCGCGATGTACAGCTCTCCGATACAGCCCGGCGGCAGAAGCTGTTTCTTTTGATTTAAAATATACAGCCGCATGTTATGCCCGGAAATGCCGATCGGAACATTGTGAAATTCTTTTCCTTGCGGCAAATCAAAGTACGCCGCTTCTACTGTCGCTTCCGTCGGACCGTAGGAATTTGTCAATTCCGTTCCAGGCAGAAGGTCATAAAAACGGGAAACCAAGTGCGGGCCCAATTGTTCGCCGCCGGCAAAAACCCTTTTTAAGCAGGTCTTTTTGATCGGCTGTTTTCTGGAATTTATATATTCCAAGAAAGCATGAAGCATGGATGGCACAAAATGAGCCGCCGTTATGCGGTTTTTCTCCAATGCGTTCAGTATCATTTCAGGGTCTTTCTCGCCGCCTTGCGGAAGGAGGAAAACAGAAGCTCCCGCGATCGGCCACCAAAACAGCTCCCAAATCGAAGCGTCGAAAGAGTAGGATGTTTTATGCAAAATGATGTCAGAATCACTTAATCCATAACGCGTTTGCAGTGAGTATAAAAAGTTTACGGCTGACCGATGTTCAACCTGCACGCCTTTTGGGCGTCCCGTAGAACCGGATGTATAGATGATATAAGCCAATGAATCAGGTTTTACCGGAACGTTAGGGTTGGCCGCAGCTTCAGGGTTTCCTGTTTGTCCGCTTTTCAGAGAGACCATTTCTCCCTCAAAAAGATCTGGTGCGAAAAGTTCTGGTTCTGCCAGTAAGAATTTCACGCCGCTGTCTTTCAGTAAAAAGCGAATCCGCTCTTCCGGGTAATCCGGATCAATCGGCAGATATGCACCGCCTGCTTTTAAGACAGCGTAAATGCCGATCAGCATGTCTGGAGAACGCCGGCCCATAATGGCAGTTTTATCCTCCAGCCTTATCCCGCGCTTGATCAGCTGATGCGCAAGCTCGTTTGCCCTTTCGTTCAGTTCCTGATACGTAATCGAAATGTCATCAGTTAAAATCGCAGGACGGTCCGGCGTTTTTTCCGCCTGCTGTTCCAGCAGATCATGAAGAGACTGATGAAGCGGAAACGCTGTTTTCTGAAAGGGGCTGAAATCTTGAAGCAGAGACACTTCTTCTTTTTCTGTCAAAACAGAAATATCGTCTAATTCCAAGCCCGGATCAGCTGCGGCGTTTTCGGCAAGTGTCGTAAAAAATCCCGCCCATTTTTGAATCGTTTTTCTCTTAAACAAATCGGTGCTGTATTCAAACTGGCAGTACAATTCACCGGCGTTTTCAGAGATGTACAGTGATAAGTCAAATTTAGAAATCGGCAGGCTGACGTCTGCCGGCTGCAGTTCAAGTCCGGCTGCCCTAAGCTTCTGCTGTTCCATATTTTGCAGCGCAAATGTTGTGTCAAACAGCGGATTTCGGGACATGTCCCGCGGCACACCGAGCTTATCGACGAGCTCTTCTAACGGGTAATCCTGATGTTCGTAAGCCTCAAGCGCTGTTTGGCGAATTTCCTTTAAATATTCTTTGAATGTCATGCTTCCGTCGGGACGCGTCCTGAAAGCAAGCGTATTGACAAACATGCCCAGAACGGCGTCAAGGTCGGCATGAGGCCTTCCTGCAATCGGAGACCCGACAATCATATCTTCCTGTCCGCTTAAACGGGCTAACAGAACTGTGTACACACCGAGCAGCGTCATATACAGTGTGCTTTTGTTTTCTTTCGCCAGCTTTTTCAACTGAGCTGTATGTTTTTCATTGATGACAAATGACACCCGGTCACCGGAAAAGCTCCGCACCGGGGGACGCGGCTTATCAGCCGGCAATTCAAGCACGGGAATCTCACCGGCAAGCCGGTTCAGCCAGTACTCCTCTTGTTTCCGATATGCGGCGCCCGCCATAAATGATTGCTGCCAGACGGCATAATCTTTGTATTGAATCCGTAACGGCGGCAGACTTCTCTCAGCATACAGCTCACTGAATTCACGTATCAAAAGATTGACGGATACGCCGTCTGAAATAATATGATGCATGTCAGCTAAAAGCAGATGCCGGTCTTTTTCTATTTGGACAAATCCCGCCCGGAAAAGGGGCGCTTTGCCGAGATCGAACGGCCGGATAAACGCTTCGGCTGATTGTTCTTTTGTAAATGCAAACGGCACGTCGTCATGAATCCTCTGCACGGGCAGGCCGTTTTTTTCTTCAAAGGACGTTCTGAGCGGTTCATGCCGCCGGATCAGTTCCTTGAACACGGCTTCCATCCTATCTCGGTCAAACGGGCCATTTGCCTCTAAAACGGCTGGAATGTTATAACTGACACCGCCATTTTCAAGCTGGTGAAGGACGTACATCCGTTTTTGGGCGGATGAGACAGGATATGTTTCTTTCATTTCTGTCTTTTCTATGGATGCGAACGGGTTCTCTTCTGCTTCACTGATGATTTTGGCGAGTTCTTCTACAGTCGGATGGCTGAAGACATCGCTCAGCGGGATTTGCACACTGCACTCTTTAGCTATTTTTGCAACGAGTGCAGTCGCCTTTAATGAATGGCCGCCAAGCTCGAAAAAGTGATCGTGAACGCCGATCGGGCCGGTTTGAAGCACTTCTTCCCATATGCGGGTAAGCTTCAGCTCGGTCACATTCCGGGGAGCTGTATATCGACGGCCTGCGGCGTACGCCGAAGCTTCCGGAAGGGCCCGCTGATCGACTTTTCCGTTCGCAGTGAGCGGAATTGAGTCAACAAAAGCCCATTTGACCGGAATCATATACTCAGGCAGCTCTTTAGCCAAATCTCTCCGCAGCTGAGAAGGATCAGTCGCTTGTGAGACGCTGCAGTAAGCGCATAATTCATTTTCGCCCGACTCATTCGTTTGAATCAGAACGGCAGCTTCCTTCACGGCATGATGATTTGCCAGGACGGTTTCAATTTCCTTCGGTTCAATCCGGTACCCTCTGATCTTCACTTGATCATCTGTCCGGCCGATGTATTCAATTTGGCCGTCCGCACGCAGTCTTGCCAAATCTCCGGTCCGGTACATGACGGCGTCCGTTCTGAACGGATCCGGCAAAAATTTTTCTTTGGTCAGCGCCGGATTGTTCACATAGCCTCTTCCTGTATTCGCCCCGGAAATATACAATTCTCCCGCAATTCCGAGAGGCTGAAGCTGCCGGTTTTTGCTGAGAATATACATCTTGTTATGATGGATCGGTTTCCCGATCGGCGGATGTTCAGGTATGTCATCTCCCGCAGAAATCGTATACGTTGAAACCACATGAGTTTCTGACGGGCCGTAATGATTATGCAGATGCATACCGTGTGAACGGAGCGTCTGCCTGAACAAACGCGAAACGGTCAGCTGCTCCCCGGCCGTAATGACATGCTTCACACAGCGGGGAAAAGACTGTGCATAACCTTCTTCATTGAAAAGCATCTTGACAAACGCAGTCGGGAAAAACACCACTTCCGTTTTGTGCTGATCAATAAACGAAAACAGCTGAGAAACATCCCGTTTGATTGATTCGGGCACGATACAAAGGGTGCCGCCGCTCAAGAGTACTGAAAATAACTCCTGATAGCAGACGTCAAACGCCAAAGATGCGTACTGCAGCACATTTGTGCAAAAATCAATGTCTGTGTTCGTCAATTGGTGAGAAAGCAGGTTGGCCATATTTTTATGTTCGAGCAGCACACCCTTCGGTTTCCCTGTCGTTCCCGATGTATAAATCATATAAAGGAGGTCGTCCGCCGTATTAATGGATTGCACATTGCTTCCGTCCGCTTCCGTCCCGGCCTCTTCTATGTATGTAACTTGCAGCGCTTGTTCCGCGGGGACTGACTGATGCCGCTCTGTTACAACATGGACGCAGCCGCTGTTTTCAATGACATATCGGATACGCTCCTTTGGACTGCCCGGATCTATCGGGACAAAGGCGCCGCCCGCTTTTAAAATACCGAGAACAGCCGCCGCTAAAGAAGGGGAACGGCCGAGCATGACGCCTACCGGCTCCTCCCGCTTTAATCCGCGCTTTTGCAGCAGGCGGGCCAGCTTATTAGCCGATTCGTTCAGCTCTTCGTACGTCACTGACTCACCTTCATACCGAATCGCGATTTGATTCGGCGTTTTTGCGGCCTGCCTTTCAAACATCGCATGAACCGTGTCATATTCAGGTTTTTCGGTCTCTTCAGAAATCGGCGCAAGCAGCTGCGCTTTTTCCTCTGGGGTGATGATTTCAAGCTTGTCGGGCGTGATGTCCGGTTTGTCGAGAACCTGGGAGACGATGTGTGCCAAATGGCCTTTGATATTTTCGATAAATTGGCGGTCATACACGCTTGAATCGTATCTCATTTTCAAATGAATCTCGTCACCCGGCGCCACCATCAGGTAAAAACTGTAGTTGGTTTCGTCTTCCATGCTGAAATCATGGATGTGAAAAAGGTCTTTCGTGTCTCCCTTGCTGTTCAGCACATCAAGCTCCTGTTCAACCGGATAATTCTCAAAGACGAGAATGTGGTCAATTAAGCCTTGTTTTACCTGTGAATTCGCCTGTATGTCATAAAGCGGGTGATAGCTGTATGCCTGTCCTTTCAAAGCGTCCCTTTGCACGTTTTTGATCAGCTTTTGAAACGGGATGTCCGCCCTGCTGATCCGGACAGGCACGGTATTAATAAACAGGCCGATCATTCGCTCGATGCCTTCGATTTCAGACGGCCTTCCGGAAATGACAGAACCAAAAACTGCATCTTCTGTCTGGTTATACGCCTGAAGCAAAATGCCCCAGAGCGTGTGGAAAATGGTGCTCAGCGTGACCTCTTCTTTCACGGCCAGCTCTTTCAGCTTAGCCGTGTCCTCTTTTGAAAAGGAAAACGTCACTTCCTCTTGTCTGCTTTCGCCGGCTTTTTTCTGCTTCGGCAGAACAGTCTGCTGCTCAAAGCCTTCAAGGTATCGCTCCCAGTACGAAGCGGCTTTTTCTTTATCTTGCTCCATCAGCCACTTGATGTAGGTCCCGTACGGCACAGCGGGCTCAAGCGTTAACGGTGTTCGGCGGAGCCGCGAGGCGTATATCTGGAAGAACTCTTTCAGCACGATTCCGAGACACCAGCCATCCATAATGATGTGATGGAAACTCCATATGCACGTATAATCACATTCACCGGTTTGAAGCAGCGTCACCCGCATCAGCATGTCTTTTTGCAGATGAAACCCTTTCTCACGGTCTCTTCGTTTGGCTTCTTCGATATACTTGATTTGATCAGCCTTATTTAAATTAGTGAGATTTTCCTCAATGATGCTGACGTTCCGCTCTTTTAATACGACCTGCTGCGGCACTGACACGTTCTGGCTGATAAAGATCGTTCTGAAAATATCATGTCTTTCGAAGAGGGCATGAACGCTCTCTTCAAACACGCGGGTGTCAACCTTCCCCGTTATTGAAAAGGAGGCCTGCTCGGCGTAAGCCTGTGATTCCTTTTGCAGGAGGGAATGAAAAAGCATTCCTTCCTGCATATAAGACAGCGGATAAATATCCTGAATTGCATTCTTTTTTGTCATGTTATAATCTCCCCGTCGCCTTTTTCTACAGTTCCTCGACAAAACTCGCTATGCTGTCCAAATCATCAGATGTTAACGTTTTGCTGCTAAAATCACTAACGGTTTTTTCTGCTTCCTCTTTGCCTGTGCAGTGCGCCATAATATCACGCAAATATTGCTGTAAGGTTTGCAGCAGCTGTTCCATCGTTTCTTTGCGGAAGCGGCTCGGCGGATAGCTCAAACTGAAGTGAAGTTTGTTTTGTACGGCCATCGCGCTCATTTCCACCGCTTGTTCCCGCTGCCATGTCGGCGTGATGTCGTGCCCGCTTGCAAGACCGGACAGACTGAACGTGTGCTGATCTTCTGTATCATTGAATTGCCCTAAATAGTTAAAGCTGATTTCAGGCGCTTGTCTGAAGCGGATTGTTTTTTGTTCAGGCGGTGTCATGTATTTTAAAATGCCGTAGCCTATTCCTTTATCCGGTATTCTTCCGAGTGTGTCTTTGACCGTTTTTACCGCCGTTCCAAGCTCAGCGCCTGCTGTGTTCAAGTCAATGAGCACCGGATACATGGAGGTAAACCAGCCTACGGTGCGGCTGATGTCGAGCTCCGGCATGATGTGCTCTCTCCCGTGCCCTTCCATCGCGATGCGCAATCTGCCGCCCCCTGTCCAGTCCCGTAAAGCCAAAGCTGCGGCAGTCAGAAGAATATCTTGCGTATCGGTATGGTAGGCCCGGTTGACCTGCTGAAGCAAAACGGACGTTTCTTCTTCTGTAAGCGTAAAGCTTACCGTTTGCCGAATGCTGTCGGCTCCCGTCGGATGCTGCGGTTTTTCATAAGGAAGTTCGGCGGCTGTTTCTTCTTCAATAAAACGCCAATATTCTTCTTCATGCATCAGCTTGCTGCTTTTTGCGTATTCTGAAAGCCGTTCAGTGTATTGTTTAAACGAATCGGTCTTTGGCGGAAGCTGGACCGGCTGACCTTTTACGGCTTGAGTGTAAGCGGCAGATAAATCCTCCAGCAGAATACGCCATGACACTCCGTCAACCGCCAGGTGATGTACGGTGATGAATAAATAATCCCCCGACCGGGTTTTGAACCAGCCGGCTTTTAATAACGGCCCTTTTTCAATATCCATCCGCTGTTGGAGCGCAGCCACTTCAGTTTCTATTTCTCTTTCCCAAGTATCTGTCCCAGACAGATCCCAAATGTCCAAGCTGTACAGTTCAGCTTTTTGAATACCGTGATTGATTTGTCTGAAACTTTCGTTTTCTGCACTGACAGTGATCCGGAGTGCATCATGATGAATGACAAGATGCTCCAAGGCTTCTTTGAGCGGCTGTTTATGCAATGCGTCAGAGCTGAACATCATGACGGACTGATTGAAATGATTTCTGTTTTCCATCCGCTGTGATAAAAACCAGTGCTGAACGGGTGTCCAAGGTATGTCTCCTTCCACCGGCCGCTGATCGATGACTCTTTCCGCTTTCCGGATAAGAGGCGCGAGTTCCTTAATGGACGGGTGCCGGAATAAGTCACTTGCCGTCATTTTCCACCCATAGCGTCCGAGCCGTGCGGAAACTTGCAGCGCTTTGATTGAATCGCCGCCCAGCTCAAAAAATGAGTCCTCAATCCCGACTTGTTTTGTGCCGAGCACTTCCTGCCAGATCACGGAAAGCTGTTCTTCAAGCTCATTGCGGGGAGCTGTGTACGCGGTTTGAAGCGCGAGCTCCGGTTCGGGCAGATTTTTCCGATCCAATTTCCCGTTCGGCGTAAGCGGCAGCTTCTCAAGTTCCATCATATAGGCCGGAACCATGTAATTCGGCAGTTGCTTAGACAGTGAAGAACGCACTTTTTCTGTATCCATGTCCGCCTGCAGACTCATATATGCGATCAGTTCTTTATTGCCGGACTGCCCGGTTCTGACTGACACGGCAGCTTCTTTCACGCTGTCCAGGCTCCTCAGTGCGGCTTCAATCTCTCCCAGCTCGACCCGATAACCGCGGATTTTCACTTGATCATCCATCCGCCCGGCATATTCGATCGTTCCGTCCGGCAGCCAGAGGGCTAAATCTCCGGTGCGGTACATCCGTTCTCCGGGAACAAAAGGATTGGGGACAAATTTTTCTTCCGTCAGCTCAGGGCGGCCGAAGTATCCTCTTGCCACACCGTCTCCTCCAGTGCATAATTCGCCGATGACGCCGATCGGCTGTGGTGTTCCCCTGCCGTTTATGATATATGCGGTTGAATTTCCGACTGGGCGGCCGATCGGGATTGAATGATCGTATGATTGTTCAATCAAAAAGCAAGTCGAGAACGTCGTGTTTTCAGTCGGTCCGTATCCATTCCATACTGAGAGATGAGGCAGCGCATTCCGAACCCGGTTTACATGGCTCGGGGACAGTGCTTCCCCGCCGATAATCAATCGGGATAATCCGGAAAACACGTGTTCATTTTGTTCTGATAAATGGTTGAACAGAGACGATGTCAGCCACAGTGTCGTAATGCCATTTTGCTGTATAAATGTTCCCAGAACATCAGAGTCGAGATAGGTTTCCTGGTCACTTACATATAAAGAAGCGCCGTTTAAAAGCGGACCGAATATTTCAAATGTCGTAACGTCAAATCCTAATGATGAAGTAAACAACAGTCTATCTTCCGGCGTAAAATCAATATAATTGCTGTTTTTCACAAGGCGGATCACGCTTCGCTGTTCAATCATGACGCCTTTTGGCGCACCTGTTGACCCGGACGTATAAATCATGTAGGCCAACGATTCAGGTCCGCCGAGCGGCTCGGGATTCTCCGAACTCAATCCGGCCTTTGTTTGAATATCCTCTATGAATAAACGTTTTCCTGTAAGCGGCAGACCGTCAAGTTTATCAGATTGGAGAAGAATATCAGCTTTACAGTCTTTAAGCATCCATTCAGCCCGTTCCCGCGGCACATCGTCACCGATAGGCAAGTAGGCGCCCCCCGCTTTTAATATTCCGAGGATTCCGGAGGCAAGCTCTGTTGTGCGGCCGGTTAATAAGGCGACAACGCTTTCCGGACCGACGCCATTTGATCGGAGAGCCGCCGCTATTCTGTTAGCCCGTTCGTTCAGCTCACGGTATGTCAAAATTTGTCCATCATATACAACTGCCCGGGCATCGGGAGTTTCTTTTGCCTGCCGCTCAAATAAACGGCTGATGGTTTCGTGTCTTGGGTAATCGCTTTTCGTCTGATTAAACTGATAAATGACGCAATTTGTTTCAGCATTATCCAGTACGTGAATGTCACCAAGCGGTATCGCTTGGTTTTCAATTACTTTTGTAAGAATACGGGTAAAATAAGAAAGCCATTTTTCAATTGTCTGTTTTTGATAGATATCTGTATTGAATTCAAAATCAAAGCTGATGGAACCGTCAGACCCTTCTGACGCGTAAAGCGTGGCATCAAACTTTGCGGTTTTATGACTTGTATCCGCAGCTTGAGCCAAATGCAGCTTATTTAACACCAGGGATTCACGCTCCATATTTTGGAGCACAAACATAACGTCAAACAGCGGATTGCGGCTCATGTCCCGCTGTACGCCGAGCCGTTCCACAAGCTCTTCAAACGGATAGTCTTGATGCTCATACGCCTCAAGCGCCGCCTGGCGGACTTCCGCCAAGTAATCGGTGAACCGTTTGTCTCCTTTCGGCTCCGTTCTGATGGCGAGCGTGTTGACGAACATGCCGAGAATCGGTTCAAGGT
>NZ_MTQG01000001.1:0-13792 GCF_001975995.1 Bacillus sp. GZB | reverse complement strand
CGCAAAAACAGGACACCTACCCGGTGTCTTCGGCGCAGAAACGGATGTATGTGCTCCAACAGCTTGAAGACGGCGGTGTCGGCTACAATATGCCGGCTGTGCTGGAACTGACGGGCCCGCTTGACCGCAGCCGGCTGGAGGAGACGTTCCGGCAGCTTGTGGAGCGGCATGAGTCGCTCAGAACGTCCTTTGAAACGGGGCCTGACGGCGAACCGGTGCAGCGCATCCATGACAGCGTACCGTTTCAGCTCGATGAGGCCGAGTCAGCTGACGCATTCGTCCGGCCGTTTTGTCTGGAGGAAGCGCCGCTCTTCCGTGCGGCCCTCGTGAAAGAATCCGACGAACACCATCTTTTATTAACGGATATGCATCATATTATTTCTGACGGTGTGTCCGTCAACACCTTGATAAAAGAATTCGGCGAGCTGTACGCAGGCCGTTCGCTTACGCCGATGCGCCTTCAATATAAAGACTATGCCGTCTGGCAGCGGTCGTTTCAGGAGAAAGAAGGATACCAGAAGCAGGAAGCCTATTGGCTGAAGCGGCTTGAAGGAGAACTTCCGGTGCTTGAACTTCCGGCTGACAAGCCCCGTCCGGCGGTCAGAAGCTTTGCGGGCGGCAGCGTATCGTGCACGCTTGACGCTGAAATGTCATCCGGCCTTCACCGCATCGCCCGGGATCACGGCTCCACTTTGTATATGGTGCTTCTCGCCGCGTACAATACGTTACTCGCGAGATTAAGCGGGCAGGAAGACATCATCGTCGGCTCGCCGATTGCCGGGCGTCCGCACAAAGACCTTGAACCGATTCTCGGCATGTTCGTCAACACGCTGGCCATCAGAACGGAGCCGAAAGGAGACAAACGGTTCACCGATTATTTGGCGGAAGTCCGCCAGGCGGCGCTTGAGGCGTATGAGCATCAAGACTATCCGTTTGAAGAGCTTGTGGAACGGCTCGGCGTGCAGCGGGACATGAGCCGAAATCCGCTGTTTGATGCGATGTTTATTCTTCAGAATATGGAGCGAGAGGAGATAAATCTGGCCGGTCTGAAGGCGTCACGATCAGAGCATACCGAACATGATGTATCAAGTTTTGACCTGACCTTATCAGCGGCTGAATCCGATGGAAACATCCGCTTTGAAATGGAATTCAGCACCGAGCTTTTTATGAAAGAAACGATTGAACGCTGGATGGGTCACTTACTGAATCTCTTGCGCCATGTTGCCGCCGAACCGGAAGTCACACTATCGAAAACTGACATTTTGAATGAAGAAGAAAAACAAAAGTTACTGATTGAGTTTAATAACACACAAACCGAATTCATGGAAAAACACAAACTGTTTCACCAGTTGTTTGAAGAGAAAGCAGAAGAAACGCCTCATCAGACCGCTGTTATTGAAGGAACACAACAGATCAGCTATTCGCAGCTTAACGAGCGGGCAAATCGGCTTGCGCGAACATTACACAAAAATGGATTCGGTCCGGGAAAAAGAGCAGCTATATTGGCAAACCGTTCGATTGAAGCGATCGTCAGTGTTCTTGCCGTCATGAAATCGGGAGGGGCGTATATACCGGTTGACTCCCATTATCCCGAGGAACGGATTCGCTATTTATTAAAAGACAGCGCGGCATCCGTCTTGATGGTGCAGTCAGAATACAAAGAACTTGCTTCACAGCTGACGGATAACAATTTATTTCTCATTCAGCTCGATCATGAAGATCAATACGATATTTGTGCAAAGAATATTCAGCCGGCAGCGTCTCCGGATGATACTGCATATATCATATATACTTCGGGAACAACGGGAACGCCGAAGGGAGTCGAAGTCAGAAATCGCAGCTTTACGCATGCAGCACTTGCATGGCGCAGGATTTATGAGCTTGATCTTATACCGGTCAGAGTGCTGCAGATGGCGAGTTTCTCATTTGATGTATTTTCAGGAGATCTTGCACGCGCCCTGCTAAACGGGGGAACGCTTGTCATTTGTCCGGATGACGTCCGGCTTGAGCCGCAACAGCTTTATCGGCTCATTGATCAGTACCGTATCACGTTTATGGAGTCGACACCCGCGCTGATTGTTCCGTTTATGGAATATATATATCGCCGGAAGCTCGCGCTGCAAAGTGTAAAAATACTGGTACTGGGTTCAGATATGATCAAGTCGCAGGATTTTTATACGCTTCATGAACGCTTCGGAAAAGAAATGCGGATCATTAACAGCTACGGTGTAACAGAAGCGACAATTGATTCTTCGTATTATGAAGCCGAAATGAGCGAAAAGCCGCGGGAAGATGATGTGCCGATCGGTGTTCCGCTTCCGAATGTACAAATGTACGTCTTAAACAAAGACAAACAGGTCCAGCCGATCGGCGTTTTCGGAGAGCTGTATATCGGAGGGGCCGGCGTCGCCAAAGGATATTGGGGACAGCCTGAGCTGACAGAGGGCGCATTCAGTGACCCGTTACAAACGGGAGAAACGCTTTACAGAACCGGAGATCAGGCTTGCTGGCTGCCGGATGGTACTCTTCGTTTTAAAGGGCGGATCGATAAGCAGGTGAAGATCAGAGGATACAGAATTGAGACGGGAGAAATAGAAAGTGTGCTTTTGAAACACGATCAAGTCAAAGAAGCGGCTGTTACCGTGATGAAAGATGCCGAAGGACAAGCCCGATTAGCGGCATACATCGTTCCTAAAGAGGCCGATATCTCATCACTTCGCCAGTCTCTTATGCAGGAGCTCCCGGCTTATATGATGCCGTCTCATATTATCGGTTTAGACAGCATGCCCCTGACACTGAACGGCAAACTTGATAAATCGGCACTGCCGGCAGAAGAGATACATTCATCCCAGGCATTTGTCGCGCCCGGCGATGAAAAACAGGCGATGTTATGCCGGATTTGGGAAGATGTGCTTCATATTCAGAAAGCGGGAATCCATCACTCTTTCTTTGAGCTTGGGGGAGATTCCATTAAGGCGCTTCAAGTGTCAGCCCGACTCGCCGGAGAAGGCTGGAACATGTCGATCCGCGATTTGTTTCAGTTCCCGACGATTGCAGAACTCGCGAAGCACCTCACGCCGGCTGTTGCAACTGCTGATCAGGGGCCGATAGAAGGAAGCGCTCCGCTGACACCGATCCAGCAGAGATTTTTTGAGGAGCCGGGTGCGTTTGAGCTTCATTATAACCAAGCGGTCATGCTGTGCAGTGAAGACAGCCTCGAAATAGATGCGCTGTATCAGGCGGTTTGCGCGCTGACAGAACATCATGATGCGCTGCGAATGACTTTCACTGAAAATGAGCATGGGGAAACGGTTCAATATAATCGCGGAATCACAAAGCAGTATGAAGAAATATTTACGCTTAACGTCATAGATATTTCAGAAGAAACGCAGCCCGAAAAACGGATAGCCGCTGAGGAAAAAGAAATACAGCAGGCTATGCGTCTTGATCAGGGGCCTCTGCTTCATCTCGGAGTGTTCCGTCAGAAGGAAGCCGACCATCTTCTTATAACGATTCATCATCTTATCGTGGACGGCGTGTCATGGAGGATATTGCTTGAAGATCTGCAGACAGCTTATCAGCAGGCATTGGACGGCAAACAAATCGAACTGCCGCCGAAAAGCGATTCTTATATCAAATACGCTGAAGAACTTTTTGACATTTCCAAAAGCAAAGCATTGCTGGAGGAAGCCGCATACTGGGACAGCGTGATGTCTAGTGAAACAGCGCCGCTGCCGAAAATAACTGATGAAAACGCCGGACGATTGCAGGAAAACGCGCGCACTGCATCGTGGATATTAAGCAGCGAAGTCACGAAACAGCTGCTGTTGGAAACACAGCAGGCATACGGAACGGATGTTCATGAATTGCTTTTAACGGCGCTTGGAATGGCGCTTCATGAGTGGACGGGTTCTGAACAGATCCTTATCAGCACTGAGGGGCACGGGCGCCAGGGGCATATGCCTGACATTGATATGTCAAGAACGGCAGGATGGTTTACATCTGTTTACCCGGTGCTTTTGGATATGAGAGTGCCGGGAGGCTCAGGCGAAAAAACCGCTCACCGCATAAAGACGGTAAAAGACATGATGAGACGGGTTCCTCATCACGGAACCGGCTACGGGCTGCTGAGATATTCGCGAAACATTCTTTATAAAGACCCAGAAATAAGCTTTAACTATCTCGGTGCGTTTGACGGTCTTGAAGGGACACTGAAGATGTCACCGTTCAAGCCGCAGCATGATATAGCGGCCGGGCGCATCCGCGAATTTGATCTGGATATTAACGCGATGGTGGCGGCCGGGCAACTGGAGGTAAAAGCCGTTTATACCGATGTATTTGCACCGGGGGCAATCGAGTTCTTCATGAATCGTTTCCATACTCACCTCGAGGACATCATCGCCCATTGTTCCGGCAAGAAAGAGCGGGAAAAAACATTAACGGATTACAGCCATACAGAATTGACCGCTCAAGCACTATCAAGCATTGAAGATCTCGTAAAAGGACTTTAATTTCATAAAAAGGTGTGTGGCATTCGTGACACAAGCGACAGAAATTCAAGATATTTACCCTTTATCATATATGCAGGAAGGCATGCTGTTTCATTCGCTTCTGGATTCCGGATCAAACGCATATGTCGAGCAGATTTCGTTTACAGTCAGCGGGGATTTATGCATTGATACATTCCAAAAAAGTCTGGATATGCTTGTCAGCCGTTATGATATTTTCAGAACGATTTTCATAAAAGAAGTGCCTGACCTTGAAGGGCCGCAGCAGGTTGTCCTTTCACGCCGTGACACAGCCGTACAGACTGAGAACATTTCAGACTATTCGGAAGAACGGCAGCAAAGCATCATTAAGGAATTCAAGGAAACCGACCGGCATAAGGGCTTTGATCTGCAAAAAGGCCCCTTAATGCGCCTGACTCTTTTTCAAACGGGAGAAAACCGCCATACATGCGTTTGGACTCACCATCACATTATGATGGACGGCTGGAGCTTGGGCATTGTGCTGAAAGATTTCTTCAGCATGTATTATGCGATCCGAAACGGGCGGCCTGTAAACCTCGGCAGTCCGGCTCCTTACAGTTCTTATATCAAATGGCTCCGAAGCCGGAATAAAGAAGAAACGTCAGCGTTCTGGTCGCGCTGCTTGGAAGATTACGGAGAAGTCGTTTCCGTTCCGCAAACGAAGAATAAGCCGGCGCAAAACGGTTATGCATCTGAGCATTTTCAATTTTCCCTTGAGTCTGAAACCGTGCAAAAGCTGGCAGACATTGCCCGAAGCACCGGGGTCACGCTGAATACTTTATTTACGAGCATTTGGGGACTGCTTCTCCACCGTTACAACGGCACTGAAGATGCGGTATTCGGTTCAGTTGTTTCCGGCAGGCCGTCAGCTATCGCCGGCATCGAATCCATGGCCGGACTGTTTATCAATACCGTGCCGGTAAGGGTGCGCGCGGCTGGGGATATGACTTTTTCTTCTCTTCTCAAAAAGGTGCAAAAAGAGTCACTCGCTGCGGAAGAGCACAGCTATTATCCGCTTTATGACATCCAAAACGAGAGCGGCCTGCAACAAGATCTCTTGAACCACATCCTGGTTTTTGAGAATTATCCGGTTCAGATGCAGACTGCGGTAAACGGCTGGCAGCAAACGGAAAGCAGTGCGCTCTCACTTGAAAACTTTTCGATGGCGGAGGAAACCAATTACGATCTTAACGTCGTCATCGTTCCGGGAGAAGAGTTTTATGTGAAATTCAGCTACAATGCGGGCATCTACGATCGGGAAGACATGAAACGGATCAAAGGGCATATTCTGGAGGTCATCTCCTGTGTAACGGAAGATCCGGACAGGCTTTTATCAAGCATCAGTCTCGTGCCTCCGGAGGAAGAAGCCCTGATTCATTCGTTTAACGAAACGAACCGTCCGTACCCTGAGACAACCGTTCATGGGCTGTTTGAAGAACAGGCGGCAAAAACGCCTGACCAAGAGGCGTTGAGATATAACGGGGTAAGCTGGAGCTACAAGAAATTAAATCAGCGGGCGAATCAGATTGCGCATGCCTTAAGGGAAAAAGGCGCACGCCCCGATCAGATCACCGCTGTTATGCTGCGCCGATCAATGAGTACGGTTGCCGCTCTGCTCGGAATTTGGAAGTCGGGCAGCGCCTATATGCCGATTGATGCGGAATTTCCGCCTGAACGGATTTCATTTTTACTGAGAGACAGTGAAGCCTCACTGCTCGTGACTGAAAAAGACCTGCTCCCCCTCATTCCGCCGGATTTCAAGGGCAGTGTCGTCATCATGGAGGAAACGGTTTCCCAGCAGACTGCACCGCTTCCGCCGGTATCTGACAGCGGAAATTGGGCGTATGTCATTTACACCTCCGGAACGACAGGCCGGCCGAAAGGGGTGCTTGTACAACACAAAGCGATCAGCAATACATTGCAATGGCGGCGTGAAGAATACGGGATGACAGAAGGGGACGTAGCTCTTCATCTTTTTTCATACGTATTTGACGGGTCATTAACGAGTCTGTTCACTCCGCTCCTGTCGGGCGCCTGTGTACTGTTAACTGATGAAGATGATGCGAAAGACGTCCTTTCAATAAAACAGAAAATCACCCGCCACGGAGTGAGCCATCTTCTGATCGTTCCGTCTCTGTATCGCGTTCTGCTTGATTCGCTGACGAAAAAGGATGCGCAGACGCTTCGGGCAGTGACATTTGCCGGGGAAGCGGCCACTCCTGATATCGTGGAAGCGAGCCGCAACATATGCCCGAATGCCGAGCTGCTGAATGAATACGGCCCGACGGAAAACAGTGTGGCCACGACGATTCTGCGCAACCTGCAAAAAAGCAGCCGGATTACGATCGGGCGCCCGATTGCCAACACTTCTGTCTATATGATGCACGGAGATCGGCTGCAGCCGGTCGGAGCCGTCGGTGAACTGTGTATTTCCGGAAAAGGTCTGGCGGACGGATATTTTCAGCAAAAAGAGCTGACGGACAAAGTCTTTACCCCTCATCCGTTTTGTGAAGGTGAACGGCTGTACAGAACGGGAGATGCAGCCCGATTTTTACCGGACGGAACGATTGAATATATGGGACGCTTTGACGATCAGGTGAAGATTAGAGGTTACAGAATTGAATTGGGAGAAATCGAAACGGCACTCAGAAGTCTGTCCGGGGTAAAAGAGGCGGCAGTCACCGTGCGCAAAATGGCGGACGGGGAACAGGAGCTTGCAGCTTATGTCGTACTGGAAAATGCGGGTGTGACATTTAAACCGCACGCTGAATTGGCCGGGAGATTACCTGCTTATATGATACCGGGAAGCTTTACCAAATTAACGGAGATGCCGCTGTCTGTGAGCGGAAAACTTGATCGGGCCGCACTTCCTGAGCCGAAAGAAGCTGAGAGAACCGGTGATTATCAAGCTCCGCGCACAATGCTTGAGACCGAGCTGCTGTCTATTTGGCAAGAAGTGCTGAAACGGGAACACATCAGTATGAGAGATGATTTCTTCCAAATCGGCGGACAGTCGCTGAAAGCCGCGTCGCTTGTTTCAAACATACATAAACGGCTCCAAATTGAACTTGCCGTCCGCCATGTTTTTGAACATCCGACCATCGAGAGCATGGCCCGCTGCCTTGAACAGAGGAAAAGAGGAGAATATGCAGAAATCACGCCTGCTGTGGCAAAGGACTTGTACCCGCTATCTTTTGCGCAAAAAAGGCTCTATGCCCTTCATCAGCTTGCAGCGGACAGTACGGGCTATCATATGCCCGCTTGTCTGGAACTGAGCGGCAGACTCAACCGGGATCGGCTGCACGAAGCCTTTTCAGCGCTGTTACAAAGGCATGAAGCGTTACGCACTTCATTTGTTTTACGAGACGGGGAGCCGATGCAGCACATACATTCACATGTCGATTTTGACCTCACAGAGATTCATATGCCATCCGGGAACCTTCTTCAAGAGGTGATGGAAACTTTCGTCAAACCATTTGACGTGGAAAAAGCGCCGCTTTTGAGAGTGACTTTAGCCAAAGTCACTGAAGAACGTCATTTTCTGCTGCTTGATATGCATCATCTTATCGCAGACGGTGTGTCAATGAGCGTTCTGATTCGAGAATTGACGGATTTATACAGAGGAAAGGAGTTGCGGCCGTTAAAACTCCAGTACAAAGATTTTTCCGTCTGGCAGCATGAGCGGTTTGCCGCTGAAGAATTCAAAAGACATGAGCGTTATTGGCTGGAGACGATCGGGGAAAACATTCCCGTACTTGATCTGCCGCTCGATAAAAAGCGCCCTCAGCTTCCTGATTTCAGCGGGTCCGTTGTTCGAACGCGCCTTCAAAAGGAATCGGCGGAGAATTTGCGCCGGCTCATGGATGAGACAGGTTCGACGCTGTATATGATTCTTTTGGCAAGCTACTCCTTGTTCCTTTCTAAATTGAGCGGGCAGGAAGACATTGTCGTCGGTTCACCTGCGGCCGGCAGAAGCCGCGCTGAGCTTGCCGGGGTCATCGGCATGTTTGTAAATACCGTGGCAATGAGAAGCAGGCCGAAAGGGGATAAGACATTCCGCGCTTATTTAGAAGAGGTGAAAATGCTCGCCCTCGGCGCGGCCGAACATCAGGACTTCCCGTTTGAAGAACTTGCCCAAAAGCTTGATACACACCGGGAAGTCAATCGCAATCCGCTGTTTGATGCCATGCTCGTTTTGCAAAACAGTGATGATTTCGAAGTAAACCTTCCGGGCTTAGTTGTTTCTTCACATTCAGTGAAGCATGACATTTCAAAATTCGACTTGACGCTTCATGTCGAGGAACGGCCGGATGGCTCACTGGATTTTCATTTTGAATACAGTACCGCGTTGTTTGAAAAAGATACGATCGAACGGTGGGCCGGTCATTTTAAAGAGCTTTTAGGACAAATCGCATCGGATGATGAGCGGAAGCTGTCTGACATTCATTTGCTGGACACAAACGAGCGGCAGATGCTTCTTCAAGCGGGAAATCAAACGGCGGAGTATCCGAGGCATGAAACGATCGTCAGTTTATTTGAAGCACAGGCGGAAAAAATGCCGGATCAAATTGCAGCCGTCATGTCTGATGAGCGTCTCACCTACCGCGAGCTCAATGAAAAGGCGGATCGAATCGCCGATATGCTGTCGGAAAACGGCATCCGCTCCGGACAGATTGTCGGAATTATGACCGAACGATCTCCGGATATGCTGATTGGGATTCTCGGTATTTTAAAAGCGGGAGGAGCTTATCTGCCGATTGATCCTGACTATCCGGACGAGCGGATTTCATTTATGCTGACTGACAGCGGCGCGCGTGTTCTGTTGACGCAATCGGGTCTTGGGATATCCGGTATAGATGGTTTGCCGGTTTTATACATCGATAAGCCTGAATCCGTTTCAGCAGACAGAACGAAAGAAATGATAACGCCTGAACAGCCGGCTTACGTGATTTACACATCGGGCACAACCGGAAAACCGAAAGGCGTTATGACGGAACACCGCAATGTCATCAGCCTTATCACACATAAAGGACTGCCGTTTGATTTCGGCTCTGGAGACGTCTGGACGCTGTTCCACTCCTATTGCTTTGATTTTTCTGTATGGGAAATATTCGGCGCGCTCTTATACGGCGCAAAGGTAGTTATCGTGCCGAAAGAAACTGCCCGTGATCCGCATTTGTACCGGCAGCTGCTGCAAAGTGAAGGCGTAACGGTGCTGAACCAAACACCGACGGCTTTTTCCGGACTCATTCATGAAGAGGCCGGGCATACGGACAGGCTACAGCTTCGATATGTCATTTTCGGCGGAGAGGCGCTTCAGCCCGGCATGCTGAAAAGCTGGAAAGAGAAGTACCCGGAGACGGAGCTTGTTAATATGTACGGTATTACGGAAACCACGGTTCACGTCACATGCAAAAAACTGAATATGGATGATATTGAGAGAAACAAAAGCAATATCGGCAGACCGCTGGAAACCCTCCATGCTTTTGTCATGGATATCTATATGAATCCGCAGCCGATCGGAATTCCCGGTGAGCTTTATATCGGCGGGGAAGGTGTCGCGAGGGGATATGTAAACAGGGATGATTTAACCGCCTCCCGTTTCATCACGAATCCGCATGTTTCCGGCATGCGGCTCTACCGGACGGGTGATATCGCAAAAAGGCTCACAAATGGCGAGCTGGAATATGTCGGGCGAAAAGATGCGCAAGTAAAAGTCAGAGGCCACAGAATTGAGCTGGGAGAAATTAAATCAGCGCTGCAAGAGCTTTCCTCCGTGAAAGAGGCAGCCGTGATCACACGTGCTGATCAGCATGGTCAGCACTCCATTTACGCATACGCGGTCTTACACGGAAACGAAAAGATAAAAGAAGCAGAGATTCAGGCCTCTCTCAGAGCTTTTCTGCCGGAATATATGATTCCCGCCCGCTTGATAGAGCTTGATGAACTGCCTTTGACGGCGAATGGGAAGCTGGACGAGAAGGCGCTCCCGCAGCCTGAATTAAATGATAGCCTTGGAGATGATATCAGCCTGAGAAATGAAACTGAAGAAATGATGGCTGACATCTGGGAAGAACTCTTAGGTGTTGAAGGACTCGGCCCCAATGCTCACTTCTTCCATCTCGGCGGGGATTCGATTAAAGCGCTGCAAGTATGTGCGAGGCTGAAACAGCAGGGCTATGAAACGACCGTCCGCGAGCTGTTCGAGCATCAGACACTGGGAGAAGTATCGATGCGGCTCCGGAAAGTCCGCCGCGTGATTGATCAGGCTCCCGTCACGGGAGACGTGCCGCTGACGCCGATCCAGCACTGGTTCTTGTCGCAATCATTGCCGCATGATCATTTTAATCAGTCGGTTATGCTCCGCAGTGCGGACAGAATCAATGAATCTGCTATGAGAAAAGCGCTGGCACAGCTCGCGGTTCATCATGACGCATTACGGATGGTATGCGGCACGCAAAACGGATCGGTGACTCAATACAACAGAGCGGAAAACCTTTCTGAAGAAGAACTCTTTACGTTTGAAACGCATGACGTGAGAGGGAAAGGGTCATTACAAGAGGAGCACGCCGCAATTGAACAGGCGGCCGCCCTTATTCAAACTTCCATTCGGCTGGAGACGGGTCCGCTCGTAGCTGTCGGATTATTTCACGCTAATGATGGCGATCATCTGCTGCTTTCCATTCATCACCTTGTCATTGACGGGGTGTCATGGCGGATTTTATTTGAAGATCTCACCGCATGCTACAGGCAGGCGCTCGAAGGAAAAGAAACCGCGCTTCCGGCAAAAACCGATTCCTATCAGACTTACGCGAAGCAAATCTCTGATTATGCAAAAAGCCGCCGGCTGTTACAGGAAGCAGACTACTGGTCCGAAAGAGAAAAAGCGGCGGTCAAACCGCTTCCGAAAGATGCCCGCATCTCTTCCAATCTTCTGAAAGATACAGATGTGATGATCGTTACATTGACAAAACAGGAGACTGAGCAGCTGTTAACGGAAGCGAACAGAGCATACACAACAGAGACGGGTGAATTATTGCTTGCCGCGTTAAGCCTTGCGCTGAACAGATGGACCGGAAACGAGACATTCAAAATCAGCATGGAAGGCCACGGAAGGGAAGAGCACCTGGAGCATCTTGATATCAGCAGAACCATCGGCTGGTTTACGTCAATTTATCCGGTATTGGTTGACGCAAGTTTTCAAGATCAGACTGATGACGGCGAGCGTCTCGGTTATCACATTAAGCGGACAAAAGACATGATGCGCCGCATTCCGCATAAAGGAGCGGGATACGGGGTGCTGAAGTATATAAGCAAACTCTGGGAAGAGACTGAATCCGATGCTCCTGAAATCAGTTTTAACTATCTGGGGCAGTTTGACCGGGAAATCCGTTCCAGCGGCTTCGGTGTTTCTCCCGTAAAAGCGGGAAATGAAGTCAGCCCGGACTGGGAACGTCCGTACACACTTGATATCAGCGGCTCCGTATCGTCGGAATGTCTCAGCATGCATGTCGTGTACAACCGTTTTCAGTATCAAAAAGAAACGATTGAAGTTTTGACGGGACATTTTCATGCCTTTCTCAAGCAGATCATCACGCATTGCACAGGCAAAGAGGAGCGTGAATGGAGCGCCGCTGATTTCAGTGACGAGGAGTTAACGCTGGAAGATCTGAGTGACATTATGGGAGCCGTCAACAAACTATAGAAAAGGAGTGGCGCAATGGGGCAGCAACCGGAAATACAAGATATATATCCTTTATCTTTTATGCAGGAGGGCATGCTTTTTCATTCTCTGTTGGATCATGACTCAAGAGCCTACTTCGAACAAGCGGTGTTTACGATCAACGGACAGCTTGACCGGGAACGATTCCAAAAAAGTATAGATGCTGTTTTTGAACGATACGATATTTTCCGTACGACATTTATTCATAAGAATGTGGCGAAGCCCCGCCAAGTCGTGTTGAAAAACAGACCGAGCCGCGTTCAGTTTCATGATATTTCTCATTTGGACGAGAAGGCACAAGACAAATATGCCGACCGGTTCAGAAAAGAAGATAAAGATAAAGGCTTTGATTTGCAATCAGACCCTCTCATGAGAGTCTCCATTTTGAAAAAAGCGCCTGAACGCTATGTTTGTATCTGGAGCCATCATCATATCGTCATGGACGGCTGGTGCTTCGGGATTGTCATGAAGGAATTTCTGATGATCTATCATTCTCTCGGAGACGGCCGGCTCCCGTCTCTCGAGCCTGTTCAGCCATATGGGAAGTATATTAAATGGCTCATGAAGCAGGATCGTAAAGAAGCCGAGATTTTTTGGAAAACGAGACTTGCCGATCTTGAGCAATCGGCGTCTCTTCCGAAAAAATCCGCGGAACCAAATGGCGAACTTGAGCAGGCGGTTTTCACCATTTCTGAAGAGCAGACAAATGAGCTGAAGAACATTGCGGCAAGGGCGGGAGCAACGCTGAATACAGTGTTCCAGGCACTGTGGGGCCTGTTGCTGCAGCGTGTCAGCCGCTGTGATGACGCCGTTTTCGGTTCTGTCGTTTCCGGCCGGCCGTCGGATCTCGCAGGCGTGGAAAAAATGGTAGGACTGTTTATCAATACGATTCCCGTGCGGGTGAAAAGCGGTTCATCTTCTTTTCTGGAGCTCGTCAGGCATTTGCAGCAGGAGACGCTGCAAGCAGAAGCGTACAGCTATTATCCGCTGTATGACATTCAGGCGCAAAGCCCTTTGAAGCAAGCGCTGTTTGACCACATTATCGTGTTTGAAAATGTGCCGGCCCAGCGTGAAATTGAAAATGTGAGTCAGACCGGTTCATTTGATTTTGCGGTAGAGGATTTCACGATGGAGGAAGTCACAAACTACGGATGCAGCATAAAGGTGATTCCGGGAAATTCTCTTTATATCCGCTTAAACTTTGATACCGGTATATACGACAGCGTTTTTATGAAGAATATCGAAACATTTTTACGGCATATGATGAAATCAGTCATCTCCGATCCTGAAATTTGCGCCTCCGAGATCGCATTGCTTGATGCGTGTGAAGCCAGAAATATGCTAGATGCGTTTAACCGTACAGAAACAGTTGAACCGCCGGCTCCGACGCTTCACGGACTGTTTGCCCGCCGTGCCGAGCTTTCGCCGCATCGTCCGGCGCTCCGTTTTCCGGGCGGTATGCTGACGTACGCCGAGCTTGATCAGTACACGGACAGGCTCGCCGTTCGGCTCCGCCAAAAAGGCATCCGCAAAGAAAGTA
>NZ_MTQG01000023.1:0-17151 GCF_001975995.1 Bacillus sp. GZB | reverse complement strand
ACTCTCAATGGTTTGGTGGCGATAGCGAAGAGGTCACACCCGTTCCCATGCCGAACACGGAAGTTAAGCTCTTCAGCGCCGATGGTAGTCGGGGGTTTCCCCCTGTGAGAGTAGGACGCCGCCAAGCTATCATTACGGTAAAGGCAGCTCATAATGAGCTGCCTTTTTTGTTTATAAGTATTGCTTCAGGAAATTAGAAACGTAATACGGAAATTTGCGTTCCGTGACATCTAAGAACCGGCGGATCATCACATAATCATCACTGACATGCTGTGTCAGCAGTTCATACCACCACTCCGTTTCATATCTCGCAATCATCCCGATATTGTAGAGAACCAAATAATGAGTAATCATTTCCGGAAGATGCAGGAAGTGATCACGCTGAGAGGGAATGTAATATTGATTTTTCTCCAAGTGAAACAATAAATTTGGCGAAGACCAAGGTTCTCTGTCTATCGGGTCAGCCTCAAAAACCAAGTGGTTATGGTCTTTCCTCAGAAAAGACCACTTCAAATGTTGGCTGATATACTCAGCAAAGCGGGAATCAGACATATTGTAATGAATCACCGCATGCTCAGGCACTGAAATAAGGTCATCTTTCAGCTCTACTCGGGTCAGCCAATTCTTTTTCTCTTGGAAGTAAAAGACAGTATGCAATTCAGGTATGGCTGTCAGCAATTTCTTCATTGTGTACCGTTCTTCCTCAAGACCAGCTATCCCGAATAAGTGCTTCATTACATGAATACATAAGCCATTGCGCTGCACCTTCACTTCATCATCCCTAAAGGAGTAATTTTGCTTTTTGCGTTTCCGGGCAGTCACGCCATGCGCGAGTACTGAGGCGTGGCTTGGATAGCTTGGATCTGTGGTCAGAAGGCAGGCTTTCAGCAATTGTGACATCCCGTAAAACAACAGAATAGGCTTAATTTCTAAAGGGGAAAGAGATGCCTGTTTATAGAAGGACTCGGCGTGTTTGACAAAGAATATGAAGCGCTCACTGTTCTTAAACGCATATCGTTTTGGTTCTTCCATGCCGCTTTCTGTATAGACTTTATTTAGAAATTTCTGGGAAGATTCTACGGAATAAAATAATGATAACTCTTTCCACTCATGATCTCTCATATGTATTTTTAAACCCTTTCCTTTATCTAAATATTTCAACTCTTTTTCGCTTCCTTGACATGCTGTTTTCTAGTTGATAATCTACATATAATATTTTGCCGAAAAGAGGGGGATTTACTAATGTGGGAAAGTAAATTTTCAAAAGAAGGCTTAACGTTCGATGATGTACTGCTCGTACCGGCTCAATCAGACGTACTTCCGCGTGATGTGGATTTATCTGTTGAACTGACAAAGACGTTAAAGCTTAATATTCCTGTCATCAGTGCGGGAATGGATACAGTAACAGAATCAGCTATGGCGATTGCGATGGCCAGACAGGGCGGCTTGGGCATTATCCATAAAAACATGTCCATCGAACAGCAGGCTGAACATGTTGACAAAGTCAAACGTTCTGAACGGGGCGTTATTACAAATCCCTTCTTTTTAACACCTGATCATCAAGTATTCGATGCGGAGCATTTGATGGGGAAATACAGAATTTCCGGTGTTCCGATCGTAGATAATAAAGACGATCAAAAGCTTGTCGGTATCATTACAAACCGTGATCTTCGCTTTATCTCTGATTATTCAATGAAAATCAGTGATGTCATGACAAAAGAAGAGCTGGTTACGGCTTCTGTGGGAACCACATTAGACGAAGCAGAAAAAATCTTACAGAAACATAAAATTGAAAAACTCCCGTTAGTGGATGACCAAAACAAATTAAAGGGTCTTATTACGATCAAAGATATTGAAAAGGTTATCGAATTCCCGAATTCATCTAAAGATGAACACGGACGCCTTATTGTCGGCGCTGCGGTAGGCGTGACAGGCGATACAATGACACGCGTCAGCAAGCTTGTTGAAGCGAATGTCGACGTTATCGTGGTTGATACGGCTCACGGACATTCCAGAGGCGTACTGAACACAGTTGCGAAAATCCGTGAAACATATCCTGAACTGAACATTATCGCAGGAAATGTTGCAACGGCTGAAGCGACAAAAGCTCTGATTGAAGCCGGAGCAAATATTGTCAAAGTGGGAATCGGACCTGGTTCTATCTGTACGACACGTGTCGTTGCAGGTGTAGGCGTACCGCAGATCACTGCCATTTATGATTGTGCCACTGAAGCGAGAAAACACGGCGCGACAATTATCGCAGACGGCGGTATTAAATTCTCCGGAGATATTACGAAAGCGTTGGCTTCAGGCGGACATGCCGTAATGCTCGGAAGCCTGCTTGCCGGTACTTCAGAAAGCCCGGGAGAGACTGAAATCTATCAAGGCAGAAGATTTAAAGTGTATCGCGGTATGGGTTCTGTCGCTGCCATGGAAAAAGGCAGTAAAGACCGATATTTCCAAGAAGAAAATAAGAAATTCGTCCCTGAAGGTATCGAAGGACGGACTCCGTACAAAGGTCCTGTAGAAGAAACAGTGTATCAGCTTGTCGGCGGTCTTCGTTCAGGTATGGGATATTGCGGTTCAAAAGACTTGCGCGCTTTAAGAGAAGAGGCTCAATTCATCCGTATGACAGGTGCCGGACTTCGCGAAAGTCATCCGCATGATGTCCAAATTACGAAAGAATCACCAAACTATACAATCTCATAATTGTTACAAATAAAAAACATTTGACAGGGTCGCTGACTCTGTCTATTTTTTTTATATCGAGTGTGATAAAATTTATACTGTTGTGTTTTGAATTTGAATATGTCCTTAACGGCTTAATTATAGATTTAAAATGAATGACGGAGGTCGTAAGATTGAACATCACGAAATGGAAACAGCTGTTGGTGTCATTAGTGGTACTGGCACTGGCCGCAACTTGCTTTGTTCCAATGTCTAAAGCGGAGGCAGCCGGCAATGACCCGATTGATGTCAACGCATCAGCTGCGATAATGATTGAGGCTTCATCGGGAAAAATTTTATACAGTAAAAATGCAGACAAAAGACTGCCGATTGCCAGTATGACAAAAATGATGACTGAATATCTGCTTCTGGAAGCCATTAAAGAAGGAAAAGTGAAATGGGATCAAACGTATACTCCTGATGATTATGTCTATGAAATTTCTCAAGACAACAGTTTATCAAACGTCCCCCTTCGAAAAGACGGCAAATACACGGTTAAAGAACTGTATCAGGCTATGGCGATTTACTCTGCCAACGGAGCCGCGATTGCAGTTGCCGAAATTCTTGCCGGAACTGAAACGAAATTTGTCGCTGAAATGAATGCGAAAGCCAAAGAATTAGGCATGACAAACTATGATTTTAAAAATGCCACAGGGCTTGTGAATGAAGACCTTCACGGCAAGCAGCCGCAAGGAGAAGGCGTTAAAGAAGAGAGTGAAGTTTCTGCTAAAGACATGGCGCTTCTTGCAGACCGCCTGATCACTGATTACCCGGAAGTTCTCAAAACAACAAGCATCGCTAAGACGAAATTCAGAGCCGGCACTGATGATGAAATGGACATGCCGAACTGGAACTTCATGTTAAAAGGTCTTGTTTCTGAATACCCTGGCGTTGACGGCTTAAAAACGGGTTCTACCGATTCTGCGGGATCTTGTTTTACAAGCACAGCACAGCGGAACGGAATGCGGGTCATCACCGTTGTACTAAACGCAAAAGGCAACCTGCATACCGGACGTTTTGATGAAACGAAAAAAATGCTCGATTACGCATTTAACAGCAATTTCTCAATGAAAGATCTTTACCCTGAAGGCTCTCAAGTAAAAGGGCACAAAACGATTGACGTTGAAAAAGGGAAAGACAAGCAAGTCGATATTGTTACTGACAAGGCGCTTTCTATTCCTGTGAAAAGCGGGGATGAAAAGAACTATAAAGCCGAAGTGACTTTAGATAAAAAAGAAATCACGGCTCCTGTGAAAAAGGGAACGAAAGTCGGAACGCTGACAGTTACATACAAAGGCAGTGACAAAGACTATGGTTTCCTCAAATCCAAAGAGTTCAGCGTGAATCTTGTAACGAAAAATGATGTTGATAAAGCAAACTGGTTTGTTCAGATGATGCGCGGCATCGGCGGATTCTTCTCCGGTATCTGGAACAGCGCCGTTGATACGGTAACAGGCTGGTTTTAAGAAATAAGAAAGAGCTCTGATGAAAGTTAGGGCTCTTTTGCTTAATATACTGAAAAAACCAAATTATTAGTAAAAAATGATATCTATCTTATTCATCTCGCTGTAAAATAAGAATACCCATATGAAATATTATATTTCTGGGATACAATAAGAGATAGAAATTATCTAACTATACATTGACTAGGGGGACCAAATAATGGCTCAAACAGGTACTGATCGTGTAAAACGCGGCATGGCGGAAATGCAAAAAGGCGGCGTCATCATGGACGTTGTAAATGCTGAACAAGCGAAGATTGCGGAAGAGGCGGGAGCTGTTGCCGTAATGGCGTTAGAACGCGTTCCGGCTGATATTCGCGCTGCCGGCGGTGTTGCCCGCATGGCTGATCCGACAATCGTTGAAGAAGTAATGAATGCTGTATCCATTCCCGTAATGGCAAAAGCGCGTATCGGACATATCGTTGAAGCGCGTGTCCTTGAAGCAATGGGAGTAGATTACATCGATGAAAGTGAAGTTCTGACTCCGGCTGACGAAGAATTTCATTTAAATAAAAATGAATATACAGTCCCGTTCGTATGCGGCTGCCGTGATCTCGGCGAAGCAACGCGCCGTATTGCTGAAGGAGCTTCCATGCTTCGTACAAAAGGCGAACCGGGAACAGGAAACATTGTGGAAGCTGTCCGCCATATGAGAAAAGTAAACGCGCAAGTGCGCAAAGTTGTTGCGATGAGCGATGATGAGCTGATGACTGAAGCTAAAAACCTCGGCGCTCCTTATGAACTGCTTCTTCAAATCAAGCGTGACGGCAAACTGCCTGTAGTGAACTTTGCTGCCGGCGGAGTAGCGACGCCTGCTGACGCGGCATTGATGATGCAGCTTGGCGCTGACGGCGTATTTGTCGGTTCAGGTATTTTCAAATCAGACAACCCTGCTAAATTCGCCAAAGCAATTGTTGAAGCAACGACTCATTACACAGACTACAAACTGATCGCTGAGCTTTCTAAAGAATTAGGCACAGCAATGAAAGGCATCGAAATCTCAAATCTATTGCCGGAACAGCGTATGCAAGAACGCGGCTGGTAAAACCATAGGAGAGCTGGAAGCATGTTAACAATTGGTGTACTTGGACTTCAAGGAGCAGTAAGAGAACATATTCGTTCAATTGAAGCATGTGGTTCAAAAGGTGTCGTCATTAAGCGTCCTGAGCAGCTGAATGACATCGACGGCTTAATCCTGCCGGGCGGGGAAAGCACGACGATGCGGCGTTTAATGGATACGTATCATTTTATGGAGCCGCTTCGCGAGTTTGCCGCCCAAGGCAAGCCGATGTTCGGCACATGCGCCGGTCTGATTATTTTAGCCAAAGAGATAGCAGGAACGGATAACGCTCATTTAGGGCTGTTGAACGTTGTCGTCGAGCGTAATTCCTTTGGCCGTCAGGTCGACAGCTTTGAAGCTGATCTGACGATTAAAGGCCTTGATGAGCCGTTTACGGGTGTATTTATTCGCGCGCCGCATATTTTAGAAGCAGGAGAAGATGTTGAAGTGCTTTGTGAGCATAACGGACGCATCGTGGCTGCAAAGCAGGGGAATTTCCTCGGCTGCTCGTTCCATCCTGAACTGACGGATGATCACCGGGTGACAGAGCTGTTTGTGAAGATGGCGGAAAAGCATAAGCAGGAAACAGCTGTATAAAACAGTTGAAAACCGCTGATACTTATAGTACATTATAAACACAAATAAAGATCGAAAAGCGTTGACAGGAAGCAGTAGGGAGCCCCTCTTTCAAAGAGAGCCGATGGGTGGTGCGAATCGGTGAAAGATGCTGTCCGAATCCATCCTTGAGCGAAATGCTGAAAACAAGTAGGCATTTACGGGAAAACCGTTATGTGTTAAAGCGGGAAGCAAGTGTGAGCTTGTTTTCAATCAGGGTGGCAACGCGAGAGCTCTCGTCCCTTCTAGGGGATGAGGGCTCTTTTTTATTTTCGATAAAAACAGATAGGAGTTGTTAGGCATGATTGATACGAAGGTGCTGAGAGCCAATTTTCAAGAGGTAAAAGCGAAGCTCATTCCAAAAGGTGAAGACTTATCTGACTTTGACAAGTTTGAAGAGCTGGACGAAAAGAGAAGAGAGCTTATCGGTAAAGTAGAAGAACTGAAGGGAAAACGCAATGAAGTGTCTCAGCAGGTCGCCGTTTTGAAACGGGAGAAAAAAGACGCTGATCATATTATTAAAGAGATGCGTGAAGTGGGCGAAGAAATTAAGAAGCTTGATGAAGAGCTTCGTACTGTCGAAACGACGCTCGAAACCATCCTTCTGTCTATTCCGAACATCCCGCACGATTCAGTGCCCGTCGGGGAAACGGAAGATGATAACATTGAAATTCGCAAGTGGGGAGAGGCGCCGGCATTTTCATATGAGCCGAAACCGCATTGGGATATCGCAGACCATTTAAACATTCTTGATTTCGAACGCGCTTCAAAAGTAACAGGCAGCCGGTTTGTGTTTTATAAAGGATTAGGCGCCCGCCTCGAACGCGCGCTCTACAACTTTATGCTGGATCTTCACGTTGATGAATATGATTACACAGAAGTCATCCCTCCTTATATGGTAAACCGTACGAGCATGACAGGTACGGGACAGCTTCCTAAATTTGAAGAGGATGCTTTTAAAATCAGAGAAGAGGATTATTTCTTAATTCCGACGGCGGAAGTGCCGATTACAAATATGCACCGCGATGAAATCTTATCCGGTGAGAACCTGCCGATCAATTATGCCGCATTCAGCGCCTGCTTCCGTTCAGAAGCGGGATCTGCCGGCCGTGATACACGCGGTTTGATCCGCCAGCATCAGTTCAACAAGGTTGAGCTTGTGAAATTCGTGAAGCCGGAAGATTCTTATGAGGAGCTTGAAAAACTGACAAATCAAGCCGAGCGGGTGCTTCAGCTGCTCGAACTGCCGTATCGTGTCATGAGCATGTGTACCGGTGATCTCGGCTTTACAGCCGCGAAAAAGTACGATATTGAGGTATGGATTCCAAGCCAAGACACATACCGTGAAATTTCTTCTTGCAGTAACTTTGAGGCCTTCCAGGCGAGACGCGCAAACATTCGATTCAGACGCGAAGCGAAAGGCAAGCCGGAGCATGTGCATACATTAAACGGTTCAGGTCTTGCAGTCGGCAGAACAGTAGCTGCCATCTTAGAAAACTACCAGCAGGAAGACGGAAGTGTCATCATTCCGAAAGTGCTTCGTCCTTATATGGGAAATAAAGAAGTCATCAAACCGTAAAAGGTGCGCCCTAGAGGCGCGCCTTTTTTGCTGCCCGGTATAGAGCGGCGGCATTCCGGGCTGTGCTTTCAAGGTTAAAACGGCCGGATGCTAAGGCGTCTTCAAGACTTACAGCGCCGGGCACGATAGAAAATACAGCTGTTATTCCTGCGCTGTAAACATGCTCGAAATTTTTGCCTAAGGAGCCCGCCAATGCGATAACGGGAATTTCTTGAGCAGATGCGCGTGCGGCGATCCCGGCGGGGGTTTTGCCGAATATCGTTTGTCCATCTATCTGCCCCTCTCCGGTAATGACAAGGTCAGCGCCTCTTATCTGATCTGAGAAGGACAGTGTATCTAATACAACATCAATCCCGCTTTGAAGTTCTGCCTGTAAGAAAGCGATCAGTCCGGCGCCCAGTCCCCCTGCGGCACCCGCGCCTTTTACGGTATCCGCTTCGATATCGTGCTGACGTCTCAATATGTCAGCGAAATGGCGTAAGTTGCGATCCAATACAACTTTAGTCTTCTCGGACGCCCCTTTTTGCGGGCCGAAGACATATGACGCGCCGTTTTCACCGGTCAGAGGATTTTCGACATCACATGCGGCACGGATACGGATATGTTTCAGGTCAGGGGAGAGACCGCTTATATCAATAGAAGCTAGGTTGTGCAGAGCGCCTCCGCCGTCAGGTATCTCCTGACCTTCCTCATTTAAGAAAAGCACACCGAGCGCGCTCGCCATTCCTGCTCCGCCGTCATTGGTTGCGCTCCCGCCAAGCCCGATGATGATCTCACCCGCCCCGCGGGAAGCTGCATCTGCTATCAGTTCACCCGTTCCTCTTGTCGTTGTGTTCAACGGATCTCTGAGATGGCGGGGAACGAGATGAAGCCCTGATGATTCCGCCATTTCAATGACTGCCGTGCGTCCGTCTCCCAGAAGTCCATATGCGGCGTTTACCGGCGCTCCCAGCGGACCGGTCACAGTTTTTTTGATGATGCTTCCGCCAGTGGCATCGGTCAAAGCCTGAACGGTTCCTTCTCCGCCGTCGGCCGCGGGTATCTTGATATATTCCGCGTCAGGGAAGACCGCTTTGAATCCTTTTTCTATGCTGTCAGCGGCTTCTTTTGATGTCATGCTTTCTTTGAAAGAATCGGGTGCAATGATGATTTTCATTATGTTCTCCACCTTTATGAGCAGGTTATCTGTTTGAATCTATTCTTGATTTTTACTGTGATTTCCTGCCCGTATGGCATACTGAGGTTGAATTGGACGCAAGACTTTTGTATGATAGTAAAGCTGACGGACAAGCGTTTAAGAAAAGAAATAAAAAATATGAAAAAGCGCTTGACTGAAATTTAGGTCATGTGGTATATTATTAAATGTCGATACGGAGGAATACCCAAGTCTGGCTGAAGGGATCGGTCTTGAAAACCGACAGGGGTGTCAAAGCCCGCGGGGGTTCGAATCCCTCTTCCTCCGCCATATTGATTTTAAACCTAATGAAACTCGAGCATATATTGGAGATTGTTTTGTCCGCTGCATGTGATGCAGCGGATTTTTTATATGCAAAAAAAGCGATTTTCTCTGTTCGGGGAAAATCGCTTTGCTATTTTTATTTATTTCTGTTTTCGTTGATCACGTGGCTGATTTTTTCGATCAAAGGTTCCAGTGACTGTTCATCAGCTTCAAGGTCATAATCTTCAATGCGTACTTTCAGCACAGGGCAGGCGTTAAAACCGCTGATCCAGTCTTCGTACCGTGTATACATCTCTTCCCAATAGGAGCGGTTTGTCTGCAGCTCCATCTCGCGGCCCCGCTTTTCAATCCGGTTTATAATGTTTTCAAGGTCGCCTTCTAAATAGATCAAAACATCAGGATGCGGGAAGTACGGCGTCATGACCATCGCCTCAAATAGGCTTGTGTATGTTGTGTAATCTGTCAGCGACATGGTTCCTTTATCGGCATGCATTTTTGCGAATATGCCTGTATCTTCATAAATCGAACGGTCCTGCACGAATCCGCCGCCTGATTCAAACATGTTTTTCTGCTCTTTGAACCGCTCAGCCAGAAAATAAATTTGCAAATGGAAGCTCCAGCGTTCAAAATCGTGATAAAACTTCTCTAAATAAGGATTTTCATCCACTTCCTCGAGTGAGGTAGAAAACCCGAGCCGTTTTGCTAAAGCTTTGGTCAAAGTCGATTTTCCGACTCCTACCGTTCCCGCTACTGTTATAATGGCGTTGTTTGGAATATGAATGTCTTTCATTTAATAAGCTCCTTTACCTGACGGGCAATTCTTTCATAGTCTGTCTTATTCAAAACAAAGTCTTCAGTATCACCGTCAATGGTCAGTACAGATATATCCGGATCTTCTTCCTGAAGCTGTCTGATGGCTGTGTCGTAATCTGCAATGAGACGTTCCAGATATTGATGTTCGATATTTTTCTCAAACGGGCGCCCGCGTTTTTCAATGCGTTGAAGCAATGTCGGCAGGCTTGCCTTTATGTATACAATAACATTCGGTTTCGGCAGGTCGTGAGTGAGCAGATGATAAATCTGCTTATATTTCTCAAGCTTTTGGCCGTGCAATGTACGCTCTGCGAAAATAACATTTTTATAAATATGATAATCGGACAAAACGGGCTGTCCTTGTTTTAAACAATCTCGGTCGGTGTCTTCAAGCTGTTTATACCTGTGACATAGAAAAAACATTTCAAGCTGGAAACTCCACTCCTCGATATTGTCATAAAACTTATCGAGATAAGGGTTGTCTTCCACAATCTCATTAATCATAGGAAAACCGAGCTCTTCAGAAAGCATCGTAGCGAGTGTCGTTTTTCCTGCCCCGATAGGACCTTCTACCGCGATAAAAGGGGCTCTGTTCATTGAAAATCCTCCTTAATTCTGCAAACATCCGTCAGCTGCCGGCCTTTATATTGTATCACAATCTCAGAAAAGCCCATGAAAAAAGACGCTTCCAATTAACGAAACGTCTCTTTTACAATATGAAATTGATCGTTGAGCAAAAGCCAGTTTTGCGGGAAAGAAAGGCCGAGTTTCCAATAGCTGATCCCTCTTAAATGCAGTTCTTTAATTAAATTGAATTTCGCTTGAATGGATCGTGCGTCTTCAAACCATACTTCATGCCGTCTCTGATTTTCAGCCGTGTAACGAAAGAATGGAGCCTGGGCGGTTTCGTCATATTGAATGTCAACTTTATGGCGTGCTGCCAGAGCGATTGCCTGCTGAGGACTGACGGCTTTCGCTGTCGTTCCCTGTTTGAAAGGCAGTGTCCAATCATAGCCGTACATATTCTGGCCCATGACGATTTTTGAAGAAGGCATTTCTGTCAGCGCATACTCAATGACATTCCTTACAGGGCCGATTGGTGATACGGCCTGAGCCGGGCCCCCGCTGTATCCCCACTCATATGTCATGATGACGACAAAATCGACGATTTCTCCATGTGCCCTATAGTCATGTGCTTCATACCATTTGCCGGCCTGGGTCGCGCTCGTTTTCGGAGCAAGCGCCGTTGAAATCTTCCAGCCTTCCCGATGGAAAATCGTCCTCGCTTCACGTAAAAAACGATTGTAGGCTTCTCTGTCCTGAGGACGTAAATATTCGAAATCAAAATGAATATCGCGAAAGCCGTGCTGCTTAGCCGTGGAGACGATTTCCTGAAAGAGTTTTGTTTTCACAGTATTATCATTCAAAATGAGCCGCCCGAGATCATCGCTGAATGCGTCATTTTCAAGGTTGGTGATGATCATCATCAGTGCGGTGTTGTGCCTGTCACTGATGCTTCTTAAATTGGTGAGAGGCGGTTCCTTTAAAGTCCCGTTCCGCTGCACTTGAAAACTGAATGCGCCGAGGTATGTTAAATAAGGAGAGGCCTCTCTTGCCGCCTGCTGCAGATTAGCACTAACGCTCGTTCCCCGCGGTTCTATATATGCGTTTGATTCGATGTCGGGCTTATTCGCCTGCTGCGGAATGTAAAGGCGGGTTCCGACTCTCAATGTGGTGCCGGGCTGAATTCCGTTCACCCTCGCAAGCTCCGCGGCCGATATATGAAAACGGCCGGCGATTGCCGCGAGAGTATCACCTTGTTTCACTTCGTAATATTGACCCTCAATCGGGATGACAAGGGTTTGTCCGACAACCAATGTATTCGGATCAGGCAGTTTATTTGCTTCCGCAATGACATTTGCGGCTGTCCGGTAGCGTGCCGCAATAGCGGAAAGTGTGTCGCCCCGTTTCACTACATAGATCTGAATGAAAAACGCCTCCTTTCATATCCGCTATTAAATGTATGAAAAAAGGAGGCTGATCATGTTTATTTTTCGGCGGTAATTTGTTTTTCCGTGGTTATTTCTGCGAAGAGAACATTCTCCATCATGGTCAAAGCGAAATCATTGTCTTCGTCGTTATTGGAAGCGGTGCAGTCTTTCGGAATGGTGATGCTGTATTCTCTCATATAGGCGTCGTTGGCCGTGAACAGCACACAAATGTTCCCGGCAATCCCCGTGATGATTAATCGGTTCACCTGTAATTCGGTCAGAAGGGTGTGAAGCGCCGTTTCGTAAAAAGCGGAATGCTTCGGTTTAATGAGAAAATAATCATCCGGCTGAGGCGAAATATCTTTTATAATGGGGGCGCTTCTGTCATTGCTGCATTCCTCCCTGATGGCATCAATATCAGCCTTCCAGAGCCCGTAATGATCATTAATATAAATAATCGGCCAGTTGCTTTGTTTTGCATGCTTCTTTAATGATAAAATACGGGGGACAATTTGTTTGGTTTTTTCAGCAAGACGTTCGCCCATATCAAATTGAAAATTGTTGATCATATCGACAATCAGAAGGGCTGTGTTGTTAGGTTCAGACAATACCGGCAACTCCTTTCTGCTGGGGTATTCCTATTTTAACCTTTATGAGACATGAAAAAACTTAAGAAGAGAGCTTGAACCGATGAATGATGAATATTATATGAGAGAAGCCATAAAAGAAGCGAAGAAAGCCGAAGCGAAAGGTGAAGTGCCGATCGGAGCAGTTCTTGTTCTGCATGATGAGATCGTGGCGCGGGCGCATAATCTGCGGGAGACTGAACAGAGGTCGCTTGCCCATGCCGAAATGCTGGCGATAGACGAAGCGTGCCGTAAGCTGGGGACATGGAGACTTGAGGATGCCGTTCTTTATGTCACTTTGGAGCCGTGCCCGATGTGCGCGGGAGCCGTCGTGCTTTCGAGAGTCGATAAGGTCGTATTCGGCGCATTTGATCCCAAGGGGGGCTGTACAGGAACGCTGATGAACCTCTTGCAGGAAGAGCGGTTCAACCACCAAGCGGAAGTGGTGAGCGGCGTGCTCGGAGAAGAGTGCGGAGAAATGCTCAGCGCTTTTTTCAGAAAGCTGCGCCGGCAAAAGAAAGACATGAGGAAAAAGTTGTCTGAGTAGTACGGTTGCATTTTCTGCCTGAAGCAGATATACTTATGTGTGCATCATGAATGGTGCGCATATAAAAATTTGATATTTATTTTGCCGTGCTAAGCGGGGAGGTAGCGGTGCCCTGTACCCGCAATCCGCTCTAGCGGGGCCGAATCCCTTCTCGAGGTTCGTTTACTGTAAGGTCTGCCTTAAGTAAGTGGCGTTGACGTCTGGGTCCTGCGCAATGGGAATTCATGAACCATGTCAGGTCCGGAAGGAAGCAGCATTAAGTGAAACCTCTCATGTGCCGCAGGGTTGCCTGGGCTGAGCTAACTGCTTAAGTAACGCTTAGGGTAGCGAATCGACAGAAGGTGCACGGTAAATCAATCATCAAATTTCAGACTCACCTGTTTATGGCAGGTGAGTTTTTTCGTATATGAAAAACGGGTTTTGGCGTTAAAAGCACGTTCATGTATAATAAACATGATGAATAACAGAGGAGGGCGCATCCTGTGGGTTACCAAGCTTTATATCGAGTATTTAGGCCTCAGCAGTTTGAAGATGTGGTCGGACAGGAACACATTACGAAAACGCTGCAAAATGCCCTTTTGCAAAAGAAATTTTCTCATGCATATCTGTTTTCTGGACCGCGGGGAACGGGAAAAACCAGTGCAGCTAAAATATTTGCGAAAGCAGTCAACTGTGAGCACGCCCCCGTAGAAGAACCGTGCAATGAATGTGCGGCGTGCAAGGGGATTACAAACGGCTCTATATCAGATGTGATTGAAATAGATGCGGCGTCGAATAACGGCGTAGACGAAATCCGCGATATCCGTGACAAAGTAAAATTCGCCCCGTCGGCCGTCACCTACAAAGTATATATTATAGATGAGGTGCATATGCTCTCTATCGGCGCATTCAATGCGCTTCTGAAAACGCTGGAAGAACCGCCGGCACATTGCATTTTCATATTAGCTACGACCGAGCCTCATAAGATTCCTTTAACCATTATCTCCAGATGTCAGCGTTTTGACTTCAAACGGATTACATCCAAAGCAATTGTCGGACGAATGAAGACAATCGTCGATGCAGAGCAGCTGAAGGTGGAAGAAGGAGCCCTTGATATCATAGCGAGTGCTGCGGACGGAGGAATGAGGGACGCACTGAGCCTGCTCGATCAAGCCGTATCATTCAGCGGTGAGGAGCTGTCGGTGGATGACGCATTGCTCATTACCGGAGCCGTTTCTCAGCACTATATTGGGAAACTGGCATCTGCTCTTCACCGCAAACAGGTTTCCGAGGCATTGGAAACACTGAATGAATTGCTCCAGCAGGGGAAAGATGCGGCCAAACTGATTGAAGATATGATTTTCTATTTCAGGGATATGCTCTTGTACCAGGCCGCTCCCGGTTTAGAAGGAGTCCTGGAGAAGGTGAAGGTCGATGAAACGTTTCGGAATCTGAGTGGTGACATACCGGCCCCCGCTTTATATGAGATGATTGATATCCTGAATAAAAGCCATCAGGAAATGAAGTGGACGAACCACCCAAGAATCTTTTTTGAAGTGGCTGTCGTGAAAATATGCCAGACGGCACAGCAATCCGCCGGAGATATCCCTGAGGTCGGCATGCTGATGAATAAGATTCAGCAGCTTGAGCAGGAAGTAGAAAGGCTGAAAACCTCCGGTGTGAAGGTTCAGATGGAAAGCGCTCCGAAAGAAGCTCCGCGTCCTCAAAAAGGCGGAAAAAGCCACTACAAAGCTCCGGTCGGAAGAATTCATGAGATATTGAAGGAAGCCACAAGACCTGATCTTGAACAGCTTAAAAGCAGCTGGGGCAAGCTGCTGGCACACCTGAAACAGCAGAATAAGGTATCTCATGCGGCTCTTTTGAATGACAGTGAACCGGTGGCTGCTGCTCAAAAGGCATTTGTGCTTAAATTCAAATACGAAATCCATTGTAAAATGGTTGCCGAAGACAATAACGGAGTCCGTACAAATCTTGAACAGATTCTCGAATCAATGCTCGGGAAAAGAATGGATTTGATTGGCGTTCCGGAAGCACAATGGGGTAAAATAAGAGAAGAATTTTTAAATGATCACCAGCAGGAAAGTGAAGGATCAAACGAACCGGCTGAAGAAGATCCGCTGATTGCAGAGGCGAAAAAACTTGTCGGAGCGGATTTAATCGAAATAAAAGACTAATAAGATGAAAGAGAGTGATTGAATATGCGTGGCGGAATGGGAAACATGCAAAAAATGATGAAACAAATGCAAAAAATGCAAAAGGATATGGCGAAGGCTCAGGAGGAGCTTGCTGAAAAAGTGCTTGAAGGCACAGCGGGCGGCGGAATGGTGACTGTAAAAGTCAACGGCCAAAAAGAAGTTGTAGACGTTGCCATTAAAGAAGAAGTCGTTGATCCGGAAGATATCGAAATGCTTCAGGACCTGATTCTTGCCGCAACAAACGACGCCCTCAAAAAAGTGGATGACATGACGAATGAGACAATGGGACAATTTACAAAAGGAATGAACATACCGGGTTTATTCTAGGGGGATAAATAAACATGCAGTATCCTGAACCAATATCAAAGCTGATTGACAGCTTTATGAAATTGCCAGGGATCGGACCGAAAACAGCGGTTCGTCTGGCTTTTTTTGTTCTAGGTATGAAAGAAGACGTGGTATTAGATTTCGCGAAAGCATTAGTAAATGCGAAGCGCAACCTGACATATTGTTCGATTTGCGGACATATTACAGATCAGGACCCTTGTTATATATGTGAGGACACAAGAAGGGATAAGTCTGTTATTTGTGTCGTGCAGGACCCTAAGGATGTGATCGCAATGGAGAAAATGAAGGAATATAACGGCCAGTATCATGTTCTTCACGGCGCGATTTCACCAATGGACGGCATCGGTCCGGAGGATATTAAGATTCCGGAGCTGCTGAAACGTCTTCAGGATGATCAAGTGACAGAAGTTATTCTCGCAACCAACCCTAATATTGAAGGGGAAGCAACAGCGATGTATATATCAAGGCTGTTAAAGCCCTCAGGCATCAAGCTCTCCCGTATTGCCCACGGTCTGCCCGTCGGCGGTGATTTGGAATATGCTGATGAGGTCACTCTTTCAAAAGCTCTTGAAGGAAGACGTGAATTGTAAGGGAGGAAAAGGCAAGGCATGGGTTTTCTTCGCAGAAATACATTAAGAAAAGAGTTTGACGAGAAGCTGATAGAACAGCTCTTTAAACAAAAAGAAGAATGGAACAGGCAGAAGAGTCTGGTCGAGAAAAGTCTCGAGCCCTCCGCTGAGGTGTTGTTTGAGCTGAAAGTCGCTGAATCTAAATACTTTTTCTATTTAAAAGAAGCGAAGCAGCGGAATTTGAAAATGAGCAGATGGAAGTAAAAGGTCTATTCTCCGGGGTCTTCTCATAAGCTTGTACTAAACAAGCGAGGGGGAAGATTCATGGAGCCTTTTTTCATTATCGGTTTGATTGTCGGTCTGGTTGCTTTGCTTTTTTTATGGGGAGTATCTTCAAAACCTTTAAGATGGATTGGTGTGACTGCGATTAAGTTTATTGCCGGCGCGATTTTGCTGGTGGGTGTGAACTTGTTCGGAGGCAGTCTCGGTATTCATATCCCTGTTAACCTGATTACAACGGGCATCAGCGGGATTCTGGGGATTCCCGGCATCGCGGCTTTGATAGTCATTAAACGCTTCATCATTTAATTTGTCGATTATTGTTGACATGTTAGATCAAGGGTGGTATTCTAATATACGTCGCTGATGACGAAACGAATTTTTGAAAAAGAAATTCAAAAAAGTTATTGACGACATTGAAGATGATATGTTACAATAATTAAGTCGCTTCAGGAGCGACGGACAAAGTTCTTTGAAAACTAAACAAGACAAAACGTACCTGTTAATTCAAAGTTTTAAATAAATCGCACAGCGATGTGCGTAGTCAGTCAAACTACTTTATCGGAGAGTTTGATCCTGGCTCAGGACGAACGCTGGCGGCGTGCCTAATACATGCAAGTCGAGCGGACAGATGGGAGCTTGCTCCCTGATGTTAGCGGCGGACGGGTGAGTAACACGTGGGTAACCTGCCTGTAAGACTGGGATAACTCCGGGAAACCGGGGCTAATACCGGATGGTTGTTTGAACCGCATGGTTCAGACATAAAAGGTGGCTTCGGCTACCACTTACAGATGGACCCGCGGCGCATTAGCTAGTTGGTGAGGTAACGGCTCACCAAGGC
>NZ_MTQG01000022.1:0-55445 GCF_001975995.1 Bacillus sp. GZB | reverse complement strand
GCCTTGGTGAGCCGTTACCTCACCAACTAGCTAATGCGCCGCGGGTCCATCTGTAAGTGGTAGCCGAAGCCACCTTTTATGTCTGAACCATGCGGTTCAAACAACCATCCGGTATTAGCCCCGGTTTCCCGGAGTTATCCCAGTCTTACAGGCAGGTTACCCACGTGTTACTCACCCGTCCGCCGCTAACATCAGGGAGCAAGCTCCCATCTGTCCGCTCGACTTGCATGTATTAGGCACGCCGCCAGCGTTCGTCCTGAGCCAGGATCAAACTCTCCGATAAAGTAGTTTGACTGACTACGCACATCGCTGTGCGATTTATTTAAAACTTTGAATTAACAGGTACGTTTTGTCTTGTTTAGTTTTCAAAGATCATTTTGTCTTTCATTCAAGCGACTTTATTATTATATCTTATCAATCTCTTGAAGTCAACAACTTTTTAAATTTCTTTTTTCGTCAGCGCCTTGTTTAGCGGCAACGAATAATAATATACCACCTCGCAAATAATAGTGCAATAGTTTTTTTAAAAGAAAATCAAAAAAGTTTTACGAGCGGCTTGTTTCTAAAAAAGCGCCGTACTGCGATAAGCAGAAACGGCGCCTTCCCTTTTATTAGCGTTGTCTCATTTGAGGGAATAATAAAACGTCTCTGATAGACGGAGCATTTGTTAACAGCATGACAAGGCGGTCGATACCGATACCCAATCCCCCGGTCGGCGGCATGCCGTATTCAAGAGCTTCAACGAAGTCTTCATCCATCATATGCGCTTCATCGTTTCCTTCTTCTCTTTCTTTTAATTGCGCTTCAAAGCGTTCCCTCTGGTCAATAGGGTCATTCAGCTCCGTAAACGCATTAGCGTGCTCACGGCCGACGATAAACAGCTCAAAACGGTCTGTAAAGCGAGGGTCCTCCGGATTTTTCTTAGCAAGAGGAGAAATCTCTACAGGGTGGCCGTAAATAAATGTAGGCTGAATGAGTGTTTCTTCAATTTTTTGTTCGAAGAATTCATTGATGATATGACCTACCGTCATTGAATTTGTGATCTCGATACCATGCTCTTTTGCATGACCGCGCGCTTCTTCAACAGTCATCTCATTCCAGAAATCTACACCTGTCGCTTCTTTGACCGCATCTACCATATGGAGTCGTTTCCATTCAGGTTTCAGATCAATCTGCTCTTCGCCGTACTGGATTGTGGTGCTTCCAAGCACTTCCTGCGCAATATGTGCAACGAGGTTTTCCGTAAGGCTCATAATATCTTTATAATCGGCGTACGCTTCATACAGCTCGATCATCGTGAATTCAGGGTTATGGCGTGTAGAAACACCTTCATTACGGAACACACGGCCGATTTCGTAGACTTTTTCCAATCCGCCGACAATCAGGCGTTTTAGGTGCAGTTCAATCGCAATACGCATATAAAGAGGCATGTCGAGCGCGTTATGGTGCGTGATGAACGGGCGTGCAGACGCTCCTCCCGGTATGCTGTGCATCGTAGGTGTTTCAACTTCTAAGTATCCATGGTCATCTAAGTATCTTCTCATCGCTTGGATGATTTTGCTGCGTGTGATAAACGTTTGTTTGCTGTCAGGGTTTACGATGAGATCGAGATAGCGCTGGCGGTAACGCTGTTCAACGTCTTTTAACCCATGATATTTATCAGGAAGAGGACGCAGTGCTTTTGTCAGCAGTTCAAAAGATGTCGCTTTGACAGAAAGCTCGCCTACGTTTGTTTTGAAAACTTTCCCCGTGATGCCGATAACGTCTCCGAGGTCTGAAGATTTAAAGATTTCATATTGTTCTTCGCCGACACTGTCTTTTCTTACGTAAATTTGAATTTGACCTTCTAAGTCCTGCAGATGCGCAAAGCCGGCTTTCCCTTTTCCGCGCTTTGTCATCATACGGCCTGCAATGGTCACTTCGATCGCTTTTTCTTCCAGTTCTTCTTTAGAAAGCTCCTGGTAGGCGTCAATGATCTGTTGAGATTGATGCGTTCTCTCGAAACGTTCGCCGAAAGGGTCAATGCCGTTTTCTCTAAGCTGGTTCATTTTATCTCGTCTGACTTGCAGCTGGTCGTTCAATTCCTCATGATTTTGCTCTTCTTGACTCATTGGTATCACTCCGTTACATTTTGTTTTCACGAAAAAGCAGAAAAACTGCCAGCGGTAAGCTGGCAGTGAGCAGCAATAGAGGGTGTATATTAACCTACTTTTGCATCTTGAAGCTCTTTTGCCTCTGCTTCGGCGGTAAATGCATCTAAAAGCTGCACAACTTCTTCACGCGTCTCACATTGGTTAATTTCGTTGCGTACATTCGCATTGCCTCTGACACCTTTCAGGTACCAGGCAGCGTGTTTTCTCATTTCTCTGACTGCCACATTTTCGCCTTTTAACTTAATCAGGCGGTCTAAGTGCAGTTTGCATACCGACATTTTTTCACGGACTTTCGGTTCGTCTTTTAACTCGCCGGTTTCAAGGTAGTGCACCGTACGGTAAATCATCCACGGGTTGCCGAGTGCGGCCCGGCCGATCATGACGCCGTCAACTCCTGTTTCCTCAAGCATGCGTTTCGCGTCCTGAGGCGTTTTGACATCACCGTTTCCGATGACGGGAATGGAGACGGATTGCTTCACTTCTTTAATGATATCCCAGTTCGCAGTGCCTTCATACATTTGCACTCTTGTGCGGCCGTGCAGGGCAACGGCTTTTCCGCCGGCACGTTCAACGGCTTGGGCATTTTTCACCGCATAAATGTGCTCTTCATCCCAACCCATTCTCATCTTCACTGTAACCGGCTTATCAACAGCATCTACTACTGCGGATACCATTTCATAAATCTTATCGGGATCGAGAAGCCATTTGGCGCCCGCGTCACATTTTGTAATCTTGGGTACGGGACATCCCATGTTAATATCAATAATATCAGCAGTCGTGTTTTGATCTACAAACTTCGCCGCTTCCACAAGGGTTTCCTTTTTTCCTCCAAAAATCTGAAGGCTGAGCGGTTTTTCACGTTCATCAATGTAAAGCATCCCCATTGTTCTGGCATTGTTGTAAAGAATCGCTTTGTCACTGACCATTTCAGCGCATACCAATCCGGCTCCGAATTCCTTTACAGTCAATCTGAACGCTGAGTTGCAGACACCGGCCATAGGGGCAAGCACAACCCGGTTTTTCAATTGAATATCACCGATTTTAAACATTTTTCCCCTCCTTTCATTTGTCTATTTTTCAGGCGGGGCCAATTCGTCCGCACTTATATTTAAAACATCTGCCGCTTCTTGAATGATGGCATCTGACGGCAATCGGTTTCCGCGTTCAATTTCACCGACAATAGAAACTGATATACCTAATGCTTTTGCAAATCCTTCTTGAGTATAACCTTTCAGCTTTCTGAATGCACGAATTCGCCTACCCCAGATTTCTGCTTCCATACTCTTACACCTTCTTGGTTTGTTTCAGCGCTTATCGTGATATGATCCGCCTGCGAACATATTTCTTTTAACGGCGCAAGGACAAATAAGCGCTCATACATTCTCGGATGCGGAACAATCAGCCGCTCCGTTTCAATATTTTCACGATTATACAGCAAAATGTCAAGGTCTGCCGTCCGCGGTCCCCAGCGAATCTCTCTCGTTCTGCCTAATTCAGCTTCAATGCTCTGCGTTACATCAAGAAGTTCAAAAGGAGATAACGACGTTTTCACTTCAACCGCCATATTAAGAAACTGATCTTGATCCTCATAGCCGACGGGATCTGTTTCATATATGGAGGACACCTTTGACACCGTCACGCCATGATGCCGGGTGAGCATGGCCACTGCCTGGCGCAAATAATGTTCACGGTCGCCCATATTGGAACCGAGGCCGATATATGCCGTATTGTTCATGATTTCTTTCTCGTCATTTCTATGGCTACTGATTTATAATGGCCGGGAATCGGCGGGTCAGGCTTAACAACTTTTACCGTACATTGCTGCACCGGCTCAAATTTCTCAAGGACGGTGTCTGCGATCCGTTCCGCAAGCGTCTCGACCAAATTGACGGGTTCGCCCTCAACGATGCCGCGGCAGACACTGTACAATTCCGCATAGTTAATGGTATAAGAAAGGTCATCCGTTTTTCCCGCTTTGCTCAAATCCAGTTCGGCAGTCAGGTCTACTTTGAAGCGCTGGCCGAGTTTGTTTTCTTCTTCGAACACGCCGTGATATCCGTAAAACTCCATACCTTCCACATATACTTTATCCATAATGTACGCCTCCTTTGTTCAACATAGCATCCATCATCTTCGTCATTCTTGCGATCTCTTTGACATCGTGCACCCTCACAATGTCGCAGCCTTTTTGGACGCCAAGGCATACTGTCGCTCCCGTTCCCTCGGCACGTTCTTCAGGGGGAAGGTCAAGCACACGGCCGATGAACCTTTTTCTCGATGTCGCCAGAAGCAGCGGATAACCTAACCCGCTGAACACCTCCAGCTTGTTCATGACAGCCAGATTGTCCTCATAGTTTTTCGCAAAGCCGATCCCCGGATCCAGAATCATATTTTCATCTGTGACGCCGGCTTCCGCGGCAATTTTTACGCTTTCCATCAAGTCTGCAAGCATATCAGGAATAAGATCGTTGTAGTTTCTTTCCATGCGGTTATGCATTAAGATAATCGGAACCCCGTGTGCGGCGGCTACTGACGCCATGTCAGGATCACCTTTCGCCCCCCAGATGTCATTAAGGATAGAGGCTCCCGCTTTGACCGCTTCGTCTGCCACGGACGCTTTGTACGTATCGATTGAAAGCGGAATGTCCAGCTCGCTTGTGATCCGCTCTATGACAGGGATGACTCGTGACATTTCCTCATCAGCCGACACGAGTGATGCGCCGGGTCTTGTCGATTCACCGCCGATATCTATGATATGCGCCCCTTCTTCAGCCATCTTCGCCGCATGCAGAAGCGCCCTTTCCGTACTGTCGTATTTGCCGCCGTCAGAGAAGGAGTCTGGCGTTACATTTAATATCCCCATAACGAGCGTCTTCTCTTTATAGGAAAGAGTGCCTTTTTTTGTATGAATCAGTTTAGGATGTTCAATTGTTTGCTGCGCCATTTTGTTCCTCCTCCTGTACATTCATTTTGTTTATTTCCTGCTGATACTGCTTACGGAGCAATTGCACCGTTTTTCCGCTCACTCCGGGCAGCGGCACTTCCTCTATTTTAGAAAACGGGATGATTTCAAGCACGGAGTTTGTCAACCATGCTTCATCCGCTTCAAGCATTGATTGAAAACGGAATCGGCCTTCGGTGACTTCTGTCCCCTGCCGTTTCAATTCATCAATAACAAACTGTCTCGTTACGCCGTCGAGAATGCCTGTATCCAAGGATGGTGTAAAGACCTTGTCTCCTTTTCGCCAAAACACGTTGGAGACAATGCCTTCCGCGACATCTCCTTCACCGGTCAGGAAAATGCCTTCAAGATTGGGATCATTCCCGATCTCCCGTTTAGCATACATGTTGTTTAAATAGTGATGGGATTTTAACCGAAAAGATCCTTCAGGCGTATTTCTCCGGACAGAGAGAAGCCTGCCTTCTTTTTGAACAGGCAGAGTTTCCGGATTGAGCCGGTTGACGAAACAAAGGACGGTCGGCTTTTCATAAGTCTGCGCGGCAAATCCCTTATCGCTGACGCCTGCCGAGATGTTAAGCCGGACACGTGCGCTGCCGTCCTTGATGTCATTGAGGAGCAACAGTCTTAGAAGCATATCAAGCAGCTCCTGTTTGTTCACCTCATATGCAATCTGCAGATCCCGAAGCGCCCTGTTGAGCCTGGCGACATGCGCATCCGGCAGAAACGGCCGGCCGCTGTAAAGCCTGAACGTCTCGAACGCGCCGATCCCGTACAGATAACCATGGTCAAAAGGAGAAAGCGCCGCTTCTTTCTCCTCTATATATTGACCATTCAAATATATAATCACACCGTCACTTCCTTTTTGCGGTGTGTCTCTATAAAGTTTCTGAGCATCTCTTTGCCGAAGGAGGTCATGATGGATTCCGGATGGAACTGAACACCTTCAACAGGCAGCTCATTATGGCGGATTGCCATAATTTCTCCTTCTTTGGTTTGAGCGGATACCGTAAAACAATCCGGCAGCGTGTCCGCTTTGACAATAAGTGAATGATACCGGGTGGCGACCAGCGGATTTTGCAGGCCTTTAAAAATCGTCTGTCCGTCATGCATAACTTCTGACGTTTTGCCGTGCATGAGCCGCTCCGCTCTGACGACGTCGCCGCCGAATACTTGCGCAATCGACTGATGTCCGAGACATACGCCGAAAATAGGAATACTGCCGGCAAAATGTTTGATGGCTTCGAGGCTGATCCCCGCTTCATCAGGACTGCACGGCCCGGGTGAAATCATTAAGAAGTCCGGACCCAGCTCTTCAATCTGCTCAATCGTAATCTCGTCATTCCGTCTGACGATCAGTTCCTCCCCGAGCTCACCCAAATATTGAACCAAGTTGTACGTAAATGAATCATAATTGTCAATCATTAAAATCATCTCTGCTCACCTCGTCTGATTTTTTGTCTCTTCTTCGCTCAGCTCTAACGCCTTTTTCATCGCAAAAGCTTTTTTGAACGATTCCTTGTATTCATGCTTCGGAACCGAATCAATGACCACTCCTGCTCCGGACTGCATGAAAGCATGTCCGCCGGCTGCATAGATCGTCCGGATCACAATGTTAAACTGCAAATCTCCGTTGAATCCGAACCAGCCTATAGATCCAGTATAAAGCCCCCGTCTTGTCGGCTCAAGCTCTTCTATAATTTCCATCGTTCTCACTTTGGGCGCTCCCGTGATGGTGCCCCCCGGGAAAACCGCATGAATAATGTCTGTCGCGTCATATCCGTCCTGCAGTTCCCCCTGTACGTTTGACACGATATGCATGACGTGGGAATACTTTTCGATTGCCATAAATTCGTTAACCCGCACGGAGCCGTAGCGCGATACGCGCCCGAGGTCATTGCGCTCAAGATCAACAAGCATGACATGTTCCGCACGTTCTTTTTCGTTGTGAATTAATTCATCAGCCAAAGCCTTGTCTTCAGCATCGTCTTTTCCTCTTGAACGCGTACCCGCGATCGGTCTCGTTTCAAGCTTCTTCCCCTTCTTTGTCACCAATAGCTCCGGCGACCCGCATATCACTTGAAACCCCGGTGTCTCGAGATAGGCCATGTAAGGAGACGGATTGACGTTTCTCAAGTGTTTATACACCTCATACGGATGAACGGATAAGGACTGAGACTGCCTGATGGACAAATTAACCTGGAACACATCGCCGCTCGCGATATATTGTTTAATTTGTTCTACAGCCTGTGAAAATCCTTCCTCGGTGAACGGAGCGGCGTACGATCCGTCCCCATTCCGATTCAGCGGTGAAAAAGGCTCGTCCGCCGTTTGGAGGGAACACCACATGTCCTCTAAGCCGGACAGCTTTTCTTCCGCAAGATCCGCTTCTTCCGCTTCAGTATGGGTAATGAGCCATAACGCCTCTTCCTCATGGTCATAAACAGCTACATCATCAAAAACCAGAAAGTAAATATCAGGTGTTTCCAGATCATCTAACGACAGCATCTTAAAATTCTCAATATATCGGGCGTAGTCGTAACTGATAAAACCAATCGCACCGCCCTGAAAGTCCGGAAACTCAACGTTTGTTTCCGTTCCGAGCGTTCCAAACCATTCATGAAAGGCCCGCAGCGGGTCACCTTCTTTAAACAGTGTTTCCCCCTCATGCTTGATCGTTGTAATTCCGTCTTTTCCTCTGACGGACGCAATCGGATCTAGACCGGCTATACTGAATCTTCCCCCTCTCGCGCTTTCGAGCAGAACATGCCGTTTTCTCGATTTCGAAAGGTTTTCATATCGCTGTAAAAATGCTTGTTTCGTAAAAGGTATTTTTCTTCCTGCCGGTCTGCGTTGTGCCATCATATCAATCCTCTGCTTCGTTTTACTGTAGTTTTATTTTAAAGCAATCACACTGGTGAAAAAAGTGAATTTCACTTCCAACCATAAAATTCGAAACGTTTTTTGGATTTCCGATGCTTCAGGCACAAAAAAAACTCCCGGATACAGCCGGGAGCCGTGTGTATGTCTCTATTCAAACTGATAAAGCGGTGTGCTTAAGTAACGTTCTCCGTTACTAGGGATGATCGCAAGCACTTTCTTGCCTTTCCCCAATTTTTTCGCGATTTCCAGTGCCGCGTAAATGGCCGCTCCGGAAGAAATGCCGCCGAGAATCCCTTCTTCTTTTGCCGTTTTACGGGCATATTCAAATGCATCCTCGTTTTTGACGGGAATGATCTGATCATAGATGTCCGTATTCAATGTTTCAGGGACAAATCCCGCTCCGATACCCTGAATTTTATGCGGGCCCGGTTTTCCGCCGGAAAGAACTGGAGAATCCGCCGGCTCTACCGCATAGATTTTGATGGATGGATATGCTTCTTTCAGCACTTCGCCCGCTCCCGTGATGGTTCCGCCGGTACCGATTCCGGCCACGAACGCATCAAGCTGGTCGTCACCAAACTGTTCTACGATTTCTTTCCCTGTCGTTTGGCGGTGAATTTCCGGGTTTGCCGCATTGTTGAATTGCTGAGGCACAAAGTATCCGTGTTCCTCGGCAAGTTCTTCCGCCTTTTTAATGGCGCCCTTCATTCCTTCTGCGCCGGGAGTCAGCACAAGCTCCGCTCCGTATGCGCGCAGCAGATTGCGTCGCTCCATACTCATCGTATCAGGCATAACGAGAATGGCTCTGAGACCTTTAGCCGCTGCCACCATCGCAAGACCGATTCCTGTATTTCCGCTTGTCGGTTCAATGATTGTGTCGCCGGCTTTTAATTTTCCTTCTTTTTCAGCCGCTTCAATCATCGCCACTCCGATCCGGTCTTTTACGCTGCTGCCCGGATTCATGTATTCAAGCTTCAGATATACATCTGCACTGTTTTCATCCGTCAGGCGATTCAATTTCACAATAGGAGTATTTCCGATTAGTTCAGTAATAGAATTTGCAATACGCACCATGTTGGACACCTCAATTTCCGACTAAATTTATTGGTATTATAAATATAAGTTATCAATTTCAAAATTTTTTGTCAATCATTTAGTTCTTTTTTCCCCGTAGAACCAAGAGACCCCCGCCTCTTTCCACAGCGTTTTGACTGTCGCCTTGTCACCTAATTGATCCATCGCGATCTGGCGTCTGATTTGGCTCTTCACTTCATTGTATGAGAAAGTTCTCGATTTAAGCTTTTCTTTCAGCTGAATGATGGCGTATCCTGAAGAAACTTTAATCGGTTCAGCGGACCATTCATCTTCTTTAAGATTTTTAGCTTCTGTGATATATGCCTGCGGGATATTTTCCTGTTTTTCTGTCACAAAGCCGAGGTCTCCGCCATACTGAGACGTATATCTGTCCGTGGAACGTTCAGCGGCGACGGCTTCAAAGCTGGAACCGCCTTTCAAATCAGCAAGCACCCTGTCCGCCTCATCTTTGTTTTTGACGACAATGTGCCGGATTCTGTAGGAATCATCGAAATGGTACAATTCTTTATTTTTATTATAAAATGATTGCATTTCCTTATCCGATATATCGATGTCCTTCGTCAGCAGTTCTTCAAGAAGAATATTGTAGCGGATCTGGTCTCTCCATTCTTTTTCGGTAATATGGCTGTCTTCATAAAATGAATTATCTACCGCTTTGATTAAAAGAAACTCCCGCTCCAATTCGCTGTTTGAAACTGTGAGTTTATTCTTTTTCGCAAGCTCTTCCACTACTTCTGCATTAATCATGTCTTCCAGAGTTGATTTTCCGTACTGGTCTTCCATCTTTTTCATCCAGTCTTGCCGTGTGATATGTTTATCACCGATTGTCGCGATGGATTCTTCAGATGACCCCGCGGCTTGGGATTTTGTTAACTTATACGCCACTGTCACACTGCATACTAACAGCGCCGCTACAATAATCGTCAAAAGTGTTCTCGATTTCAAAATCTACCCCATCCCTTTTATAAAATAGAACAACCCGCTAAAGAGCTAGCGGGTTGTTTCGTCACGAAGCTCTTCCAGTTCTTCTTTTGTAAATAAATATTTCTCATTACAAAAATGGCAAACCGCTTCGGCTTTTCCGTCTTCTTCTATCATATCTTGTATTTCTTTTTTGCCTAGTCCTAAAATGGCCGTTTCGAATCGATCTTTTGAACAAGAACAGTGAAATTTGACCGGCATTGTTTCGAGAACGTCCGGTTTTTGCCCCAGAACTTCTTCTAAGATTTCTTCCGGTGTCAGGCCTTTTTGAATCAATTTTGAAATCGGTTCGATTTGAGATAATTGCTTTTCAATTGTTGAAATGGTTTCTTCATCAGTCCCCGGAAGAAGCTGAATGATGAACCCGCCCGCCGCGAGAATCGTGTTATCAGGATTTACTAGAACACCTACGCCGACAGATGAAGGGACTTGTTCAGAAGAAACAAGGTAATACGTGAAGTCGTCACCGAGTTCACCCGAGACAATCTCTACTTGTCCCGTAAAATAATCACGCAAGCCCAAATCTTTTACGACACTGAGTGTTCCGTCAGTTCCGACCGCCCGTCTGACATCCAGTTTCCCTTGTTCATTGAGATCAAAATGAACGTGCGGGTTTGATACGTATGCTCTTACCTCACCCTTTGCGTTCGCGTCTGCGACAATGGCTCCGATCGGGCCGCCGCCTTCTATTTTGACTGTCAGCTTATCTTCACCCTTAAGCATCGCTCCGAGCATCAGAGAAGCTGTCATCGTCCGGCCGATTGCGGCTGATGCCGTCGGCCACGTGTCATGCCTTCTTTGCGCTTCATTTACCATATCTGTCGTTCTGGCTGCATAAGCCCGCACTTTACCGTCATATGCAATTGCTTTAATTAAATAATCCATCGTTTACCTCCTATACGTGACCCACGCGATTTCGCTCATAAATGATTTCCAGCCCTTTCAGAGTGAGAAACGGGTCAACAATATCAATACAGTCTGATTCGTTTGCGATTAATGACGCAAGCCCGCCTGTCGCAATGACTTTCGGTTCCTGTGTTGCCTGCCATTTCATCCGCTTCACTATACCTTCAACTTGTCCGACATAGCCGAAAAGGATGCCGGACTGCATGGCGCTTACCGTGTTTTTGCCGATGATATTGTCCGGACGGGCAATTTCAATTCTCGGAAGCTTCGCCGCACGTGAGTACAGCGCTTCCGTTGAAATCGTAATGCCGGGGGCAATCGCGCCGCCCATGTATTGTTTGTTTTCATCAATGTAGCAATACGTCGTCGCCGTTCCGAAATCAACAACAATTAAGGGGCCGCCATACTGCTGGATCGCCGCAACGGCATTGACGATCCTGTCAGCTCCCACTTCTTTCGGATTGTCATACTTTATATTTAAACCTGTTTTCATTCCCGGGCCGACAACTTGCGGCTCGATGTGAAAGTATTTTGTGCACATTCTTTCTAAAGAGAACATAATCGGCGGCACCACGGATGAGATGATAATCCCTTCAATCTGTTCAAACATGAGTCCGGAATGTTCAAATAAGGAACGGAGCAGCATGCCGAATTCGTCTTCTGTTTTGTGCCTGCTCGTTTCTATGCGCCAATGATATTCTAATTCCCCATCATGATATACACCAATCACGGTGTTGGTGTTCCCCACATCTATAACCAGTAACAACCTCTATCACCACTTTTGAATAGTTTCTAATCATAACATTTTCAACATTCTACAATACCATACACGATCTGCGGCTCTTTTGTAAACAAAACGGAACCAGTAAAAAAACCGCCGGTATACGCCGGCGGTTTTCATATCAGAAAGCGAACTATTCTTTCGGCTCGTCTTTCTTTTCGTCTTCTGTTTTAGACAGGATGTTTACTTTCACATCGTCTTTTTGAAGATGGTCATCTGAGAAATTGCGCTCAGGGAGTTTTCCGTGATCCACGAGATGCTTGATTTGTTCCGCATCTAATGTTTCCACATCAAGCAATGTCTGAGCAATCAATTCAAGCTTATCGCGATTTTCAGTCAGGATGGTTTTCGCACGCTCATAACATTCTTTAATGATGCGCTGAATTTCCTGATCGATTTCGTAAGCGATCTGATCACTGTAGTTTTGCTCGTTGTTGAAATCCCGGCCCAGGAATACTTGACCGCCTTGAGATTGACCGAACTGAAGCGGTCCGAGTTTTTCTGACATACCGAACTCTGTCACCATTCTTCTGGCAATGCTCGTTGCCCGCTGGAAGTCATTGTGAGCCCCCGTGCTGACTTCGCCGAAGATAATTTCCTCGGCAACCCGTCCGCCCAGAAGACCGACAATTTTATCGAGAAGTTCAGGTTTTGTCTGGAAGTAACGGTCTTCTCTCGGAAGCATGACCGCGTATCCGCCCGCCTGCCCCCTCGGAACGATCGTTACTTTATGAACCATATCGGCTTCATCCAGCACAAGTCCGATAACGGTGTGACCGCCCTCGTGGTACGCCACGATATTGCGTTCTTTTTTCGATATGACGCGGCTCTTCTTCGCAGGGCCCGCAATGACACGGTCCGTCGCTTCATCAATGTCGCGCATATCAATTTTCTTCTTGTTTTGACGGGCAGCAACAAGTGCCGCTTCGTTAAGAAGGTTTTCTAAATCGGCGCCTGAGAAACCGGGTGTTCTTGAAGCGATTGCTTTTAAGTTCACCGTTTCATCAAGCGGTTTGTTTCTCGCATGGACCTGCAATACGGCTTCACGGCCGATGACATCCGGACGGTCTACCGTAATCTGACGGTCAAAACGTCCCGGACGAAGCAATGCAGGGTCAAGAATGTCCGCACGGTTTGTCGCAGCGATAATAATGATTCCTTCATTCGCACTGAAACCGTCCATCTCAACAAGCAGCTGGTTCAGTGTCTGTTCGCGTTCATCATGCCCGCCGCCAAGACCGGCGCCGCGCTGACGTCCCACCGCGTCGATCTCATCAATGAAGATCAGACAAGGCGCATTCTTTTTCGCATTTTCGAATAAATCACGCACACGGGAAGCACCGACACCGACAAACATTTCAACGAAGTCAGATCCGCTGATGCTGAAGAAAGGAACGCCCGCTTCACCGGCTGAGGCTCTCGCAAGCAATGTCTTACCGGTTCCCGGAGGTCCGACCAGCAGCACGCCTTTAGGGATTCTGGCGCCAAGCTCGGCGAATTTGCGAGGATCTTTCAGAAACTCAACAACCTCAACAAGCTCCTGCTTCTCCTCATCCGCGCCGGCTACATCTTTAAACTTCACGCGTTTCTTTTCTTCCGTATACAGCTTCGCTTTGCTCTTTCCGAAGTTCATGACACGGCTGCCGCCGCCCTGAGCCTGATTGAGCAGGAAGAAAAACAGAATAAAGATGATGACAAACGGAATGATCGTCGTTAAGAACGTCACCCACCCGCTTGTTTCCTGTGCGGGATCAACTTTTACGTCCGTCTTTTTAATTGCATCAAATATCTGGTCTGCTCCTTTTCCTTCAGGAACATGTGTTAAAAAGTACTGGTCTTTGTCGTATTTTTTCAGCTGTCCTTTTACCTCATAAACACCTCTGACAGGCTGAACCGATACGCTATCAACTTTCCCCTCATCGAGGTTCTTGATAAACGTACTGTACGACATATTTTCTGTTTTCGGGTTTGAAGTCTGGAAGTAACTCACAACCCCGATTACTACTAATAAAATAAGTAAATAAAAAATGGTATTACGGAAGACCCGATTCATTCCTTACCTCCTCCCACAGTAAGCACAACTATGTTCAATAGTACCATAGAAAATCATTCCAATACAACCGATAACCATCTCGGAAGCAGGCAGCCGATCAGCTTTCATAAATCGCCGGTTTTAATACTCCGATGTAAGGCAGATTGCGATAGCGTTCGGCATAATCAAGTCCGTAACCCACAACAAACGCGTCAGGAACTTCAAAGCCTACGAAGTCTGCTTTAATGTCCGCTTTTCTTCCGCTTGGTTTATCCAACAGGGTAACAATCTTAATTGATTTCGCTTTACGATATCGGAAGAGTTCTACGAGATAGCTCAAGGTTAACCCACTGTCGATAATATCTTCAATGATTAAGATGTCCCGGCCTTCTACAGATGTATCCAAATCTTTGATGATTTTGACTTCTCCGGAAGAAACCGTGGAATTTCCGTAGCTTGATACATCCATGAAGTCCATTTCCAAATATGTATCAATATGCTTTATAAGATCAGCCATAAAAGGAAGCGCTCCCTTTAACACACCGATTGCCAACGGAAACGTGTCGCTGTACTCGCTTGTTAATTGTTCTCCAAGCTGTTTTACTTTCTGCTGGATCTCATCTTCTGAGATCAGCACTTTTTCGATATCCTGTTTCATGTTAATGCTTGCCCCCTACACTTTTCATGCTGTCTATATTGTAATACAATGCGGTCACTGTTTGAAATCACAAGATCGTCAAAGATGGATTTTTTCAAGCCAGGCAGCCAGATAATTTCACCGCTCGCATCCGTTACAATCGGCCATTCGTCCCGATCCCGCAGAGGCAGTTTATGATCAATAAATATATCTTTCACCTTTTTCGAGCCATTCATCCCTTTAAGTTTGATCCGGTCGCCGATTTTTCTCGTCCGGATTGTTAAAGGAAATTGCACCTTGTTTCTGCTTGTCATAAAAACAGCATTCCCATTTTTGATATGAGGGTCAGCCTGATCGGCCACCTCTATCATAAAGCCGTTGGGGAGAACAGCAGTCTCGCCTTCCGCTCCTTGCAGCTGCAGCTCAAAGGGAACTTTTTCACATTGCCATTGTTCAAATGTAAACAAACATGTCTGATATGATTTGACCACCTTCAGCCCTTTCGGAAAATCAAGCACTCCCGAGGCGCTTCCATTTTCCGCCCATTCGAGAAACTGCTGTATGTGGCGGGCGGAAAACGACGATGGAACGTTTTCATAAAGATAGTTTAATATTAGTTGAACTCCTCTTCTTTGTAAAGGTATCGGAAGGGCAAGCAATTGAGAGGAATTGACTTCAACCGATGTGTCAGACTTGCTTGTAATAACCTTATTCATTCGTTCTTTCGTTAATGACTGCAGGTATTGTTCGTCTTCTGTCAGTGCTTCACTCACCTTTTGAAACATTTTATGAACGTCAGGTGATTCTTGTTTTAAAAAAGGAAGCACGGTCTTTCTGAATCTGTTTCTTGTATAATCGTCTTTTGCATTGCTCTCATCCGTTCTGTAGCTGAGCCCTTTTTGACGGCAGTATTCAAGGATTTCATCCTTTGCCGCATAAAGGAGAGGCCTGATCAGCCAGCCGGATGCAAATTCGCGGACGGGCTGCATTCCCGCAAGCCCTGCCCCGAGCGTACCTTTCGCAAGCCTCATGAGCATTGTCTCAACCTGGTCATCGCCATGATGAGCCAGCGCCAAAAACTTCGCTTGGTGTTTCGCCATCAGATCTTCGAAAAACTGATATCTGCAATCACGCGCGGCAGCCTGCTTGTTCAGCCTATTCTTCTTTGCGTATGCAGAAACATCAATCTGTACCGTTTCACAGAGGATGTGTTCCGCTTCGCAATATGACTGCACAAACTTCATATCTTCTTCAGATTCAGGACCCCTGAACTGATGGTCGACATGCGCCGCTATGATAACGGAGGAATGCCCGAAGTGCTTATTCAGCATTCTGAGAAGCGCCATTGAATCAGGGCCTCCGGAGACCCCGGCAATAATCGTTTCTCCCTCCGCCTGAAGATGATATGTTTTGAAAAAATCTTCCACGCTTTTCACAATGTCCCCCTCACAATGAGCAGGTTTTTTAAAGATATACATATCCTATCACTTTCATTCCCTCCAAGCAAAGAAGAAGCATGAGCGCAGGCGCCCGGCCGGCATTAGATGAGAAAAAAGACGATGTAAGCGAAATAAAGGGCGAGAACGCTGATTAAAATAAGTGTTGTTTCAAACAAACCATTGTGCTTTGCGGGTTTTTGTTTAGGTTTATACCGCGTTTGAGATACAGTGCCCTGCCGCGGTTTTGATTGCGGCGGCTTAGTCTTGGCGGCGGCTTTCCTTTTGCTCCCGGCGCTCTGCCCCGCCGTCAGGATGTCATGCTTCATGGCTTCCGCAGACGGATATTGGCCGTTTAAAGCAGAAAACAGAACCTTCTTATACTTATTCAGAAACGGGTGGCCTTCAATGATAGAACGAAGCTGTTCTTTCGGCTGTCCTGACTTTTTGCACTCTTTCTTCTGGACACAGTGGATCATGATCATTGCGACAGCAAACAGGTCATAGGATGGTTCTGCTTTTCTTGTTCCATACCCCCAATAGCCCCTGTCGTAAAACTCCGTATACTCTTTAATCGCGCGGCCCTGTTTTGTCGTTCCCCCTACATCAATGCAGCGAATAGCAGCCGGTGGTCCGGTTACAATGAGATTTTCCGGTTTGAGGTCGCCAAAAACCCATCCCTGCTGATGAAGGACTGACAAGCTGGAAAGAAGCTGCACCATCAGCACCGGAATCCACTCCGCTCCCTTACTGCTGATATATTGCGGAAGAAGCGGCCCTTCTATGTACTCCATCACGTAAAAAGAGACATTTTTATTCAGCTGCGGAATAAACGCGTCGTCCGCATCAAAAAAAGAAGGCCCCATCGTTTGCGACCGGGCCTTTGAAAAGGATTTTAAGACATTCACTTCAGAGGTAACAGACATGCTGTCGCTGCTTATTTTCAAAGCGACCTGTCCGCCTGATGCTTCTGCCAGATATACAATACCGTTAGCCCCTTTTCCAAGCTGTTTGAGCAATCTGTAGGATTTGCCGTTCCATTTGCCCTGAATTGCCGTCCCCGGTGCCAGACTACATGCCAAACTCGTTAAAGCGTCGTTCATCATCTGCCAACATACTCCTTCTTGAGCGGATTCTCTCAAACTGCTGCGTCGCTTCCCGGATAGCGGGGCCCGTAGGGGTGATACCGCCGGTCGACAGCTTCGCAAAGAGTGCAGAAAGAGATTCAAGCTTCGGCGTCCAATTCAGCACAAGCTCAACTTCCTGGCTTTTCCCGGGAAATATACACATGGCAAATTCATTTTGCCCGGCCCGGGAATTTAAACTGATGGAAAGATCGATCAGCGCTTCTTTCACCGTCGGCAGTTTCGGCGCCATACTCGCACTCGTATCAACCAGCACAAGCACTTGCAGATGAACCGTTTCGCCGAGTTCATCAACCACTTCCATCACTTCGCCGCGTTTTTCAGGAGAAAGCTCTTCCATTTCAACGTTTTTCCCTAAAATTTGTTTAAGCTCTTGATTGACGACACCTTGCAGCGTCTGGGTCATTGCTTTTTTCGTCACCATTTGAACCGTCTGAGACAATTGTGACGCATACACAACTTGATGGACGCCGCCTCCGGCCATGGCGATGTCTTCAACTTCCTTCATTGCCTCTTGGTCAATCGCGTTTTCTTCCATAATTCCTATAACATTCACCGTAATCCCCTGCTCCTTGGCGAAAGCCGCCATTGCGATCGGGTCTTCACCATGATTGGAGCAGCCATCTGTAATCAGCAGAACTTGATTTAAATGTCCCTTATTCACATACATTCCTCCCGGTGATACGATTAGTCCCATCTTCGCCAGAAGGAAAGTGATTTATACGAATGGATTAAGAAATCTCCTTTTTATTTTGGAAAACCGCCGGCACCGGTATGGAAGCCCATTTCGGCGTGTTGTGATCAATCCGGACAACAACCACTGTCATATCGTCTTCGATTTGGCCGGAACGCGTTCTGATGACCTCTTCCATTAATATATCAGCGATTTCCTGCGGATCTTCGGTTTTCAGCCCTTTCATTTTCCGCTTCATCCACAGGTCGTGGTTTTCAACGTGCTTCGGCCCTTCAAAAATACCGTCACTCATCATGACGAGCAGATCTCCCGCTTTTAACTGTTCACTTACAACCTCCACATCAAATTCATTGATGATGCCGATCGGCAGATTGCTGGCCTGAACTTTCATAACTTGATCTCCCCGCTTGATAAAACTCGGCGTTGAACCGACCTTCAAGAATTTGCAGCTTGCATCCTGAAGGTCAATGATAGAAAGATCGAGAGTTGAGTAGATTTCGTCTGTCGTCCGTAAAGACAGAATACTGTTGATCGTTTTGATCGCTATTTTTTCATCAATACCTGATTCGAGAATTTTTTCGAGCAGCTTAATCGTTTCATTGCTCTCATAATGGGCCCTCGCCCCATTGCCCATGCCGTCACTGATCGCGGCCGCATACTTTCTCGCCCCCAGTTCCATCATGCTGTAGCTGTCTCCGGAGACAAGGCCGCCGCCTTTTGCCGCATGAGCCGCGCCTGTCGATACCCGGTACGACTTGGTCGAACCGAACGCGACATGGCTGTACCCATTCGGATGAGTCGAGTGCTGTTCGCTTTTGACAAGTATCTGCTCCTCAAGAATGTCAGACAGCATCGGGGCGATAATTTTCTCACTCTCGCCGTGTCCTCCGCTGAACGGGATTGTCATTTCGATATCAATATTGCCCTGCTCCAAGCTGTATATCTCGACATGCTGAATCTCGATTCCGAAATGCTGAAGCGCCTCTATCATTTGTTCTTCCTGAATAAAATGCTGCTCCCTCTCCCGTTTTATTTCCCGAGAAAAGTCCGCCATGACCTCAGAAACCCCCAACAGCTGCTCGGCAACAAGCCTTCTGCTGTCCTGAACTTTTCTCTTCAGTGTCAGATGGGCGTGATGGTGGGCAAGTTCGTCCTCAATCAGCTCTTCCACCTGTCTGGATTTGGAACAGTGCTGTTGAAACTCCTTTTTTAATCTGCGGTTTGAGGCATACTGTTTTTCTTCTGTTTCATGCATAACTTGTTTCATTAAGTCATATGTTTTATCAAAGTTTTGAACCCAGCATTTGCTTTTCTTATAGCAGGATTGGCAGGAATGCTCGGTGATTTTGCTTAAAAAGAGATCCACTTCCCCTTCTTCCGCCTGCTCATCAGAAGACGTCTGATGAAAGGTGGCGAAGCTCTCCGACAAGGCATGAAACACATTGGAGAACTGGTCTACTTTCTGGGCGGTGACATCTCTGATTTTCCTCGCGTACTGCTGCTGTTCCTGACTATGCTCAGCAGTGCCCGGTATGTATCGCGCCACCTTTTTCGTAATCGATTGGGGCGTAATCAAAAACAAAACAACGGCAATCAAAGATTCATAAAGAGTGGTCATTAATCCGGCAGACCCTTCTCCATATAATGAAATCAGCAGTGAGCCGATCACTAATCCGACTGCGGCTCCGGCTTTCTTTCCTTCTTTCAGCAGCCCGCCAAGAAGCCCGGAAAACGCAAGCAGACTCATTTGATAGAGATTCCCGATATTCGCAAGCCCGAGGATCAGTCCGGTCACCACACCGACCGTACAGCCGATGCTCGCCCCGCCGACAAAGGAAAAACTCAGCACGACATAGCGGGCCAGGATATGCTCAGCCTGCATTCCCTGAAATGAAACACCGGCAAGCCCGGTTAAAACGGATGCGATCAAAATCATAAAACAGATGATTTCTTCTATTTTTAACGATTGCTTCACTTTTTTGATCGTGAAGATCGGCAGGCTTTGCAAAAAGATCAGCGTCAGAATAAAGGCCAGACCCGCCTCGACAACAGCCATCACATAATCATAGGTGGTAAAAGCGCCGCTCTCAAAATAAACAAATCCGATTCTCGCGGCAGCCATAGAGAAAAACACCACGATCGGCAGCATCTTCACCCGGTCCTGCACGATATATGTACCGATTTTTGAAAATAGAGTGAAGACGGCCAAAGCTGTGAGAATCAATAAAGAGTGTTTCGGCGAAATGGTTAAAGCGCCCGCAAGTAAAGACAGACAAGCATAGAAGGCTTTATCTCTTCTGATCAAAAGCATCGCTCCGAAAAACGGCAGCGCAAACGGAAGAACCTCAGATAATATGAAAGCCCGTCCAAGTAAAAAACCGATCACGACATAAATGAAACCCTTATAGAAAAAAAGTGAATGCGCTTGATGGACTGTAAGCTTTGCCGCCTTTTCAAAAAACGATTGCAGTTTTTCCAGAGCTTGTCCCGCCATCGGCCCGTTCACTCTTCTTTCCGCTTTTTCCATTGCTCTCATCCCCCACCTGTTTTATTCGTTGCTTGTCATTATAAATGAAAGCCCAGATAGGATTTTGTCAAAAGAAGGTAACAATTCCAAAGAACTCTTCGACGCTTTCTCCCTTGTTCCCCTTTCCTTTCGTATTTCCTCCGACATTTCTCAAAAAGTTGTCTAAATATGAAAAAATCGGCTTCTGCAACAGAAGCCGATTCGCTTGATGACCCGTACGGGATTCGAACCCGTGTTACCGCCGTGAAAGGGCGGTGTCTTAACCGCTTGACCAACGGGCCATATATATATGGTAGCGGCGGAGGGGATCGAACCCCCGACCTCACGGGTATGAACCGTACGCTCTAGCCAGCTGAGCTACACCGCCATATAGGTGCTTATAAGCACAAGTTATATAATACAAAGGTTTCTTCATTCCGTCAACAGGAACTTTAAAGTTTTAATTTTCTGACTATACCAGCGCATACAAAAAAAGCACCCGCTGGGATAGACGGATGCTCCATGTATTTATAGAAAGCAGCAAGTTATCCTCTTCTTGCTCCGCGCCCTCCACGTTTTGATTCCGTGTTTCGTTTTAAAGATGATAAGCGGTCTTCGCTATCTTTAAGAAACTTGTTCATTTTCTGTTCAAAAGATTCTTTTGGACGGAAATCATTTCTAGGTCTGGCTTGCGGACGGTCTTTAGCTTTTTTAATTGATAAACCAATTTTCCCGTCTTTTTCAACGTTGATGACTTTCACTTCAACTTGATCGCCGACTTTTAAATGCTCGTTAATGTCTTTTACATAATTATCGGCTACCTCACTGATATGAACGAGACCGGTTGAGCCTCCAGGCAATTCAACAAATGCTCCGAAATTTGTAATACCTGTTATTTTCCCTTGCAACTTGCTGCCAACTTCAATCGACATAAAAAAAGTGCTCCTCCTTAGGCTTATAAAAAGATCGTTTGTTTAATTATACCTAAATAAAAATTTAAGTGTCAACAAGGCTACTTGCTCTTCTTCTCTACATTGAAGAGAATCTCACCATTTCCTGACATAAACAAGTCTCTTCTGGCAAGCTCTGTGACGTAATCCTCATCCTTTAATTTGGAAATTTCATCTTTTAAATCAGCCTGTTTCGCGTTCAATTCTTTTACTTGTTTTTCCAGCCTAGCTTTCTTTTCTTCGTTTGCGCTAAGGGAAGAGGTCTGTGACCAAAGAGAACCCGCTAAGACAATAGCCGTCAACAACACAAGGGCGCCGAATACGATCAACCGTCTGAAAAGCCCTTTCCGCCTTCTTTTCATAAGCTGGGATTGCCGTTCAACCTGCTCTTTATAGTCGTTTTGAATTTCAGTTATTGTACGTTCTCTAGATAGATTCAAACCAGACGGTCCTCCTTTCACCTTTTCAAAATACGTATCATGGTCGATCTGATTATTATGATTAGTTTCTTGCTCTTTTGTAAAAATCCTGCACTTTTTTGAAAATATCGTTTGAAAGTAAGACGCCACTTTTCAGGAAGAAGTTTCAATAATTGTTTCAACAGGAAAAACAGCGGATACAGCAAAAACGTTACGATCTTAAAAAGACACTTCGCAAAAAAGGCACTCACCCGATAGGAGTATAAAGAAACAACCGTGATCAGCCCGATGAGCAGCTTAAAGAGCAGAAGCACCGGACGGAACAGCACGTGCTGAATGAGCTTTTTTGCGAATTGGTAAAGAGACACCGCAAGATGAATGGCAAATTTCAGTATTTTTATATACATTCGTTTAAACAGGCTTTGGTACGTCGCAATACCCAGTAAGACAGCCAAGAAAATGTATACCCTGAGTTCTCCTTCATTCACGTTGAGCAGCACATAGAAAAACAGCAGACCTTGTACAATCCAAAAGAGAATGTCATGAATGAATAACAGCCATCTGGCCGTTTTGGCGCGGCTGACAAACAGCCTGTATGTATCAAGCGACGCTCCGAGCCAGGCGCCCATACCGGTCATTGCCAGCATCGTATAAAATTGGGTCGTCAGCGTCATTTAAACAACTTGCTAAAAAACCCTTTAGCTTTATCCCCTTGCTGCTCGTCTAAATATACAAGGTCAAACACCCTGCCTTTTATAGATACAAGCCCTTTTTCCACATCAAGATTTTTCATCTGCAGGTTCTCGCCTCTGACGGAAAGCATTCCCATAACCGTTTCCAGCAAAAACTCTTCGTTGTCAAAACTTTCCACATGCTTGACGCCCGAAATGTCTAAATGCTTTCTCCCTTTCATCGTTACATCATGCTGTTCCGGAACAGAAGAAGAACCTTTTTGCTCATAATATGAATTCATCTATTCAGCCTCCATATCCTCGATACTTTTAGCATTATTACTGCATTGTATGAGGCGGGAGCCTTGTTTAGAACAAGCCTATTCGCCGAGTTTTTCTTCCTTGACGATTGTATACATGCCCGCGGCTTCTTCTTTTTTCGTTGTTTCTTTCAATTCGTTTACCTTCACGGTGACAAGCTTCTGGCCGAAGCGGACCGTCAGTTCATCACCGGCTTTTACGTCTGAGCTGGCTTTCGCCTGATTCCCGTTAACGGTGATTCTCCCTTGATCGGCGACCTCTTTCGCCAATGTGCGGCGTTTAATTAATCTGGATACTTTTAAAAACTTATCAAGTCTCATATCAGAATCTCCTCTCCATTTCTTTTGCTTCATCCCACAATTTGTCCATTTCCTCAAGTGACATTGCGGTCAATTCAAGTCCCTTTGCTGCCGCTTCTTTCTCAATATAAGCAAAGCGTCTGCGGAATTTGTCATTTGTCATGGCGAGCGCTTCCTCAGGCTCAATTTTATAGTATCGGCCGATATTGACCAATGCAAATAAAACATCGCCGAATTCAGCTTTTAAGCTGATTTCATCTGCTGATTCGGCGGAAGCCTCTGCAGAAAATTCCTTCAGCTCTTCATTTACTTTATCCCATATATCCTGAACGTCATCCCAGTCAAAGCCGGTTTTCGCGGCTTTTTTCTGAAGCTTGGCCGCTTTTGCAAGAGAAGGCAGTGTTTTCGGCACGGCATCCAGCAATGAAGAGGATGTTGTTTGCTTTTCCGCCTTTTTGATTTCTTCCCAGTTGGCGACGACATCATGTTCATCCTGAACCTTAACATCCTTAAACACATGCGGGTGCCGTCTGACCATCTTCGCACTGATGTCTCTGATGACATCATCAATTGAGAAATACCCCTCGTCTTCTCCGATCTGGGCGTGCAGCATAACCTGAAGCATGACGTCCCCGAGTTCTTCTATCATGTGATCCGTGTCCTCTTCGTCAATGGCCTCAAGCAGTTCGTAGCATTCCTCAATCATATATTTCTTTAATGACTGGTGTGTCTGCTTTTGATCCCACGGACAGCCGTTCGGCCCGCGAAGCTCGCGAATAATACTTCGGAATGCAGAAAATTCCTGGTAAAGGAGTTCTTCTTTTTTAATCGGCGGAACATACACGCTTGTTAAGTTATTTATTTCTACATTGCGGTCAAGTTCAAACAAAGGCACCTTGGTTATCTTTTCTCCTTTGCTTCCGGCTGCCGTGACGATGACCACTTCATAGTCGTCAGGCAGTTTCTCCATAAGCGTCAGCTTCACCTCAGAGGCCGTCATTTGGTCATAAACCTGGCAAATGATCAGGTGATGGCGGAGTTCGAGCTCATCCGGCGTCATTGTTTGCGCATCCGTAAATTGAAACCCTTCAATCGGATCAATTCGCAATGCATTAAAAGTGGCATCCAAAAAGCTTTGCCCTCCGGCAGTATGAACAGCTACCTGTTGTTCTTCCCGGCGTTCAAATAACAGCTGAACGGTTTTCTCAGCGACAAACGGATGCCCGGGCACAGCGTAGACGACATCCTCTTGCTTCGCTTTTTCAAACAGAATGTCCGCGATCTCTTCATAGACCGCTTCAAACTGATCATGTTTTTCATAAATATCATCAAAATACCGGATGTCCGCTTCCGTCTCTTGCTCTAATTCCGGAATCAAAGGGTGGTCTTTCGTTCTTATATATAAATGCTTCGCCTGAGTCAGCAGCTTATGTACGCCCACTGTCAACTGATCCATGTCTCCGGCGCCGAGGCCGACGACCGTAATGTTACCTGCCATGTTTTTCTCTCCTCTTTTTCAATTTGCTTAAAGCACTGCCGAAAGGAAGGCCGCTCAGCTCTTCGTCCGTGAAAATCTTCATTCTTATCATACAATAAATAAACAATAGCCCTCCGATGACTGACGCAGACAGACTCTCACATACAGCTCCGGCCCTGCTGACGGGAACAAATAACTGCCAAAGCTTCATATATACGAGCAGAAAGAAGACCATCAGCAGACTGCACCAGCACAGACGGGCAATCACGCCTCCGATATTCGTCAGCCAGCCCTTCGACCAAATTCTCCGGAGATTCAGGCACGCAACTGCGGCAAATGCCAAGACGGTCGCCAGTGCCGCTCCTGTAATACCCCAGCCGGGGACCAGCCAAACATTCAGCACCCATTTCAGCGCCCCTCCCGCCAAAACGGATACGGCGGGGAAAACGGTATGTCCCGCTCCTTGCAGAATCGCGGCTGCCGTAAGCGCAATTGAGGCAAAAAAGATAGATAAGCTGAATATTTGTAAGGTCTGCGTCCCCTCACTGTTTTGGAAAAGCATGATATTCACCGGCTCTAAAATGCAAAAAAGCCCGGCTGATGCACCGATCCCTACCGCAAGGCAGAGCTTGACGGCTGATGTTGCTTTCTCTTTTATGATAAACGGCTTATTCTCATGCACCGCTTTTGAAATTGAAGGAACCAATGACGCGGCAATACTGACGGCAAACACGGTTCCCAGCTGAAGGAGCGGCTGTCCGCGGTCATATATGCCTTTCAGCTGTTTCGCGGCATGGCTCTCCGTCCCGTCTGAAAGCAGTGAATATAAGTTTAAGGCGTCTACAAGCTGAATCAAAAGCATGAGTACACTGCTGATACAGATGGTGACTGAATAAAGCAGCAGCTTTTTTACAATGACGGCCGTTTCGATATGTCCGCCGTCTTTCTTGGTTTCTTCCCGCTTATACCAAAAAACAGCCAATACACAAAGGGCCGCCAAGCTTCCGGCAATTGATCCCGAGGCCGCCCCCGCACCAGCCGCGTATAATGAACGGCCGCTTTTCAAAAGCCAGAAGGATAAACCGAGAAGCACCGCCACGCGAAGAAGCTGTTCCGTAATCTGGGATAAGGCTGACGGCATCATATCATGCACGCCTTGGAAATACCCCCTGAAAACCGCCGTAAACGGAAACAGTATGAAAGCGAACGCCGCGACTCTTATCAGCATCACAAGGCGGGCGTCACCCATAAAACCGGCCAACGGCGCCGCGCCAGCATACATGAGCGCAAACAGAACAAGTCCGGCCGCCGTGACATAAAGGGCGGAAATTTTTATTATTTTTTGTTTATGATTGCTATAATCGTTCATTAATTTTGAGATGATTACCGGAAAACCGGATGTTGACAGCATGACCGCGATCCCTAAAAACGGATACACCTGCTGATAAATGTAAAATCCGACGTCACCGACAATATTCTGAAAAGGAACCCTGTACACGGCGCTTAATATCTTCGTCACGATACCCGCAACGACGAGCACAAAAGCACCTTTCCATGCCGATTGCCGATTGGCGCCAACTGAATCGTTCATCCAAAAGCTCCTTCCAGCCGCTAGAAAATTACGTCTATAAAACGAGCTTATTATATCACAATCCTAACGGCCGAACCGATAGAGAGCACATATGAATATGAAAAAGAACAGCACTTGTATAAGAGCTGTTCTTTCTCCGTTTTCTTATTTCAATAATGGTAATAAGACCTACTGCTCCATTTGTCTCGCCAAAAAACTGGCTGCCGTTTCTACTGCTTTATGTTCTACTTCTCCAAGTGCCTGTTCCTTGGAAAAGATGACCACGGCGCCGATAGGATCGCCATTTGCCACGATCGGAGCTATTGTATAGGAGCTCATATCTTCATCAATGTCATTAACAAGCTGCGCGGACTTCACGTCGTTTTCTACCACAGAGCTGCGCTGATCCATCGTTTTTTCGAGCAAATCGCTGATGGCTTTGTTCAGAAATTCTTTTTTCGAACTGCCTGAAACGGCAATATACGCGTCACGGTCGCAAATCAAGACGGAATGGCCGAGACTGTCATACAATGCATCTGCATATTCTTTCGCAAAATCGCCAAGCTCACTGATAGGAGAATATTTTTTCAATATAACTTCTCCGTCGCGGTCAACGAATATTTCAAGCGGGTCTCCTTCCCTGATCCGCAGTGTTCTCCGAATTTCTTTAGGGATGACGACCCGTCCTAGATCATCAATACGACGTACGATACCTGTAGCTTTCATCTCTCTGGTGCCTCTCTTTCATGTGATGATATTTAAGGGAAAGTACTAAAGCTCTTTACTTTATGTAGCTTCCGCCACTCGCTTGAAATTAGTATCCGTCACATCAAATGTAATATACACCAGAGAGTAACAATTTTTATGAAGACGCGATTGTTTCTTTCTTCACATCCTGAAGGCCTTTCAGCATGCCGAGCACGGTCTCCAGCCACTCTTCCGTTTTGCGGCCTTTCGTCTGTACTGAGATTTTCAGCTTTTTCCCTTCCATTCCCAGTCCGATCTGCCGGCCGTATTTATTGCCGAGTTCGAACAATTTCTGGCCGTCAATCTGTGCGCTGGCCTCTTCAGAAATGGTAAATCTGATCGCGTCTTTATCCTGCTTGATGAGTTCGACGCGTTCATATTTTCCGTATACCTTCATCTCAGCAACCGTAAACAGCCATTCAACCTCTTTAGGATAGCTGCCGAACCTGTCAATGATTTCATCTTGAAGCTCATTTTTCTCCTCAATTGTGGCGATTGACCTGAAGCGTTTGTACATGTCGATTTTTTGCTTGCCGTCTTGTATATAGTTTTCAGGAATATACGCGTCCAGCTCGATATCGATTTCTGTCTCAAACTGTTCGCTTTTCGGAATATCGCCTTTCCGCTCTTCAATCGCTTCCTTGAGCATTTGCGAGTACAGGTCAAAACCGACTGAGTCGATAAAGCCGTGCTGCTGGGCGCCGAGAAGGTTCCCCGCTCCCCTGATCGTCAAGTCACGCATGGCGATTTTAAAGCCTGACCCCAGCTCGGTAAATTCTTTAATCGCCTGCAGCCGTTTTTCCGCCACCTCAGTGAGCACTTTGTCTCTGCGGTACGTAAAATACGCGTAAGCGACGCGGTTGGAACGGCCGACCCGTCCTCTCAGCTGATACAGCTGAGACAGCCCCATTTTGTCTCCGTCGAACACAATCAAGGTATTCACATTTGGTATATCTACGCCTGTCTCAATAATAGTCGTGCTGACAAGGACGTCTGATTCCCCTTCCAGAAAATTGAGCATGACGCTTTCCAATTCATTTTCGGTCATTTTTCCGTGGGCATATGCCACTTTCGCATCGGGAACAAGCATGGAAATTTCATCAGCCTTCCGCTCGATGTCATCCACGCGGTTGTACAAGAAATATACCTGTCCTCCGCGCGCCAGTTCTCTTTCGATGGCTTCCCGCACAAGCGCGCCGTTGTATTCCACGACATATGTCTGAACAGGGAAACGGTTTTCCGGCGGCGTTTCAATAACAGATAAGTCCCGCACACCGAGCATGGACATATGAAGCGTACGCGGTATCGGCGTTGCTGTAAGAGTCAGCACATCGACATTGGCTTTGATCTGCTTGATTTTTTCCTTATGCGTTACGCCAAAGCGCTGCTCTTCATCAATGATGAGCAAGCCGAGATCTTTATAGACGACGTCTTTAGATAAGAGCCTGTGGGTCCCGATTACGATGTCTACCGTTCCGTTTTTCAGGCCTTTAATCGTTTCATTGGATTCTTTTCTCGTTCTGAATCGGCTGAGAAGACCGATGTTAATCGGATAGTCCTGGAAACGCTCCATAATGGTTTCATAATGCTGCTGCGCGAGTATTGTCGTCGGCACAAGAAGCGCGACCTGCTTTCCGTCTGCGATCGCTTTAAAGGCCGCTCGGATGGCTACCTCCGTCTTCCCGTAACCGACATCACCGCAAAGCAAACGGTCCATCGGGCGCTCTCTTTCCATATCCTTTTTAATCTCCTGAATGGAACGGAGCTGGTCCTCTGTTTCCTGATAAGGGAAAGCAGATTCGAACTGCCGCTGCATTTCATGATCCGGCGAGAACGCATAGCCCTTGCTTGCTTCCCGTTCCGCATAAAGCTTAATCAGATCATCGGCAATATCCTGAACGGAGTTTTCAACTTTTTTCTTCACCCGTTTCCATTCACTGCCGCCCAGTTTATAAAGCTTCGGTTCTTTTCCTTCAGAGCCGACGTACTTCTGCACCTGGTCGATTTGTTCTACAGGGACGTACAGCTTATCGCTGCCCTGATAATGAATGTTGAGGTAATCTTTATGAATGCCTTTGATTTCTAGTGTTTCGATCCCCAAATACTTACCGATCCCGTGGTTGACGTGGACGACATAGTCTCCGACCTGAAGCTCGGAATAGCTTTTGATCCGTTCGGCATTTGTCAGCTTCTGCTTTCTCGGCTTTTTCTTAATTCGGTTTTTGAACAGCTCTTCCTCCGTAATGACGGCCAGCTTCATCAGCGGCAGTTCAAAACCGGATTGCAGCTCGCCTTCCATGACATAGACCTGTCCTTGCACAAGCGCTTTGGAGCTGTCCGTTTTTGCGGCTTCAATTTCGTAATCAGCCAGCACGGATGCCAATCTGTCAGTTCTGTCCTTATTTGCGCCTAAAAAGACGACGGTGAAGTTTGATTTCTTAAAGCGCTCCATTTCACCTGCGAGCACATTCATCTGCCCGTGAAAACTCTGCATCTGTCGGCTTGTCACATTCACGATATTCTGAGGGCTTGTATGCTGGACATGACGCAAAAATAATGAATAATAAATAGCCGGGCGCCGCTTTTCGCTCATAAGCTCCTGAAAGCTGAAGGATAAATGAATGTCATGCAGAATTTTCCCTTCCTCAAGCAGACTTGTCATAAATTCGGCCTCTTCTTTTTGCAGCTGATCCTCCATTTCATGAATGCGGCTGACCTCGTCTAACAGTAACAACGTGTCTGCCGGTGTATAATCTAGCAAACTAGCAGGTTTTTCGTAAAAGTACGAGAGATACTTCACAAGTTCCTGATCAGTCTGTCCCGTTGATAACCGTTCTTTATCATGTGAGATATTGATATGAAGCATTTCCTTTTGTTTGTCCTGCTTCAGCTTTTTCAGACTGTCGGCAAGCCCTTTATCGAGCCTTTCCATTGCCCGGGCTTTTTCTTCCGCCCTGATGATCAATTCCTTCGCCGGTCCGATCGCCACATGTTTGAGCGTCTCAATTGATCTCTGGTCATCAGAATTGAAGCTTCTGATGGAATCGACCTCCGTATCAAACAGTTCAATTCGCACCGGATGCTCCGACGTCAGCGGATAAATGTCGATAATTCCGCCGCGAATACTGAATTCACCGGGTGCAGAAACCATATCGGAACGCTCATACCCCACCTCTACAAGGCGCGCGGACAGCTGATCCGGTTCTATTTCGTCTCCGAGTGAAATGACGATCTGGCTGCTTTTCCACAGCTCCTTCGGCGGAAGCATTCTTCTCACTGCCGCAACGGGCGCCACAACGACCGGCGCTTCTCCGTTTGTTAATCTATTAATGACATCAAGCCGCTGAGCGCGCAGTTCAGGGCTCGCTACCGCAATTTCTGAAGAAATCAATTCATTCACGGGGTATAAAAAAACAGATTGATCCCCGAGAAGCGCCGTCAGATCTTCCGTCACTTTTTGGGCCTGATATAAATTATGGGTGATAAAGAAAATCGGCCTTTTCGTTTCCTGTGCAAGGGCGGAGGTAAAAACAGAACGCGCGGAACCTGACAGACCCGCAAGCAGCTGTTCCTTCAGCCCCTCATGTAAACCGTTGACAATGGATTTAAAATCATCGCTTTCTTTAATAAAGGTTTGAATGTTGTCCATATGGGCCCTCCTCTCTATTTTCTGCAAGAACAGAAAAACGCTTTGGTCTAGAATCTACACCAAAGCTTCTTATTGAATAAATGTGTTGTGTTCATGGTAGTGCGGATTGCGCTCCAGCGCCTCTTGGCAGTCTTCACAAATTGTAAGAACATGGACATCTCCATTGTCTTTATATGAAATCATATCGTTTCTTTCCTCATTTGTTAAGTGCTGAAATCCAAGTGACTGTGTCGGCACCGTCGAATATTCCAGGCTCCCTACCTTAAAGCCGCAGTGGCGGCAGAAATAATGCAAAGCCATACGTTGGACCTCCTGATGTGAAAAAATCATTTTTCCCTAGTATGGTCTCCCATTATTTATCTTATACATTTGCATTAAATTCGTTCATGACTTCTAAAAATGGTTTCGTTAAGGAAGCTTCGCAGGCTTTTACGGTTTTTGAGACGGCATCATTGATATGCGGCGCTTCTTCCTTCGTAAAAGCTCCCAGTACATAGTCAACGACTTTCATTCCGCCAGCGGGGCGGCCGATTCCGATTCTGACCCGGTCAAATTCAGGGGTTCCGAGGTGCTGTATAAGCGATTTAATTCCGTTATGTCCGCCTGCGCTCCCCTTCGTCCGAAGTCTGATTTTTCCCGTCGGAAGATCAAGGTCATCGTATATGACTTTCAGATCTTCATGATCGGCATCATAATAATCCAGTAGCGGCCGCAAACATTCCCCTGATAAATTCATATATGTAAGCGGTTTAACAAGTAGAACTTTTTTTCCGGAAACAAACCCCATTCCGTAAAGTCCGTTGAATTTCGTTTTATTCAATTCAATATTCCATTCTTTAGAAAGCTCGTCAATGGCCATAAAGCCGACATTATGTCTCGTGTTCTCGTAGGTTTTCCCGGGGTTACCGAGACCGGCAATCACAAGCATCGTAAATCCTCCCTCAACATCGCTGTAATTCTTCTCATTCTAGCACAAAAGACGTAACCTCGGGCGGGTTACGTCTTAAAGCGCTTATTGATTTTCTCCTTCGGGCTCTTCCCCAGGAGACGGTTCTGCATCTTCTTCGAATGCTTCCTGCTTAGGAGGAAGGATGGAAGCCACGACTTCTTCCGGATCGTTTGTAAATGTATAATTGCCGTCAGCAGTCAGATCTGCGATGGTCAGCACATCATTCATCTCAAGTCCTGAAATATCAACATTGATTGTCTGAGGGATGTCCTTCGGTCTGGCCTTAATCGAAAGCTCATGCAGCGGCTGCTGGATGACGCCTCCGTCTTTGACTCCCTTCGCCTCTCCCGTCAGCTGAATCGGCACCTCGGCCTCCAGCTCCTCACTCATATTCACGACTTGAAAATCGGCGTGCGTCAATTCGTTTTTGAGCGGGTCTGTCTGAAGATCAGTCACCATAACCGATTGCTGATTTCCGTTGACATCAATTGTGATAATCGTGTTTTTTCCTTCGTCCCGCAATGTTTTAAGCAATTCGACACTGTCTAAAGAGACAGGCGTATTCGTTGTTTCTTTACCGTATATAATCCCTGGAACATGTCCTGAATGACGGATTTTCCGAAGCGTCGAACGTTTAAAATCTGTTCTTTCATTTGCTTTTAAAGTTGCCATATTCAGCACCATCCTAATTATCGTTTTATCGTCCTATTAGAACAATACCCACAATAACTGGGATTTAAACCTTAAAGTTTCGGTTTAGCTGAATAAATAGCTGACAGATTGTTTCTCGTGAACGCGGATAATCGCTTCAGCCAGAAGCGGTCCGACAGAAAGCTGCTTAAAGCGGTCGATTTTTTTCTCATCAGGAAGCTTAATGCTGTTCGTTACGACAAGCTCCTTGATTTTAGAGTTATTGATCCGCTCAACGGCAGGACCTGACAGTACAGGGTGCGTACAGCATGCATACACTTCTGCAGCTCCGTTTTCAACCAGCGCGTTAGCGGCAAGTGTGATTGTGCCGGCCGTATCAATAATATCATCGATCAGAATCGCTGTTTTTCCTTCCACGTTACCGACGATGTTCATCACTTCTACCTCATTCGGTCTAGGACGGCGTTTGTCGATAATCGCGATCGGCGCTTTCAGACGGTCCGCAAGTTTGCGGGCGCGCGTCACACCGCCGTGGTCAGGAGAAACAATGACGATATCTTTCAAGTCTTTACCTTCAAAGTAATGGCCTAAAATCGGAACACCCATTAAGTGGTCAATCGGAATATCAAAGAAACCTTGAATTTGCGGCGCGTGTAAATCAAGCGCGATCACGCGTGTCGCACCCGCTGTTTCAAGCAGGTTTGCAAAAAGTTTTGCCGTAATCGGTTCACGTGATCTTGCTTTTCTGTCCTGGCGCGCATAACCGTAGTACGGAATGACAATGTTGATTGTTTTCGCGGAAGCGCGCTTTAAAGCGTCAACCATAATCAGCAATTCCATGATGTGCTCGTTGACCGGCGCACTTGTAGACTGAATGATATAGCAATCACAGCCGCGAATACTTTCTTCTATATTGATCTGGACCTCTCCGTCACTGAATCTTGTAACAGAGCACTTTCCTAATTGAACCCCTACATTATCCGCGATTTCTTTTGCAAGTTCTGGATTTGAATTCAAAGAAAAAATCTTTAAATTCTTATCTCCGTATTCGTTAGACATGGTAAACCTCCGATTTTAGGATTATTTTTTATGAATATTTTTCACATAATCTTCTTTATTTACTTGTCTTGCTCTGGCAATGGCAAGCGCTTCGCCCGGCACATCTTCAGTTACGGTTGAACCCGCAGCGACATATGCGCCTTCTCCCACTGTAACAGGAGCGACCAGATTGGAGTTGCAGCCAATAAAGGCGCCGTCTTCAATTTTGGTTAAATACTTTTTCTTCCCATCATAATTGACCGTGATGGAGCCGCAGCCCAGATTCACATCCGTGCCCACTTCGGCATCACCGATATAGCTTAAATGAGATGCTTTGCTCCGGTCGCCGAATTGTGTTTTCTTGATTTCAACAAAGTTTCCGATCTTCACTTCATTGCCGATTGCGGAATCGGGTCTGATGTGAGCAAAAGGACCGATATTTACATCATTCCCAACTTTGCTGCGATTGACAACGGATTGTTTAATCACAGTGCGGCTGCCGATTGAGCTGTCCTCTATCTCAGTGTGAGGGCCGATGACACATTCATCGCCGATTTCAGCTTGTCCCTTTAACACAGTTCCGGGATAAATAACTGTATCTTGTCCGATACGTGCGTCAGGTGAGATGTACGTATTCATCGGATCGATTAAAGTGACTCCGTTCTGCATATGCCGTTTGTTAATACGCTCTTTCATATACATTTCAGCCTGAGAAAGAGCGACTCTATCATTCACTCCGAGCGTCTCTTGGAAGTTACCAGTCTGGTAAGCGGCAACAGTTTCGCCTTCGTCTTTGAGGATTTCGATCACATCCGGCAGATAATACTCGCCTTGGGCATTTTCATTCGAAACCTGTTCGATGACACGAAAAAGAGCCTCGTTATCAAAACAGTACGTTCCCGTGTTAATTTCTTTCACAAGACGTTCTTGTTCCGAAGCATCCTTGTGCTCCACGATTTTTTGAACGGCGCCGTCTTCACTGCGGATGATTCTTCCGTATCCGGCGGGATCGTCGGCAACGGCCGTTAACACCGTGGCTTTTGCACCTTTGTCTGTATGTTCATTCAGCATGGCTTCCATCGTCTCCGCCGTCAGAAGCGGTGTATCGCCGCAAATAACGATCGTGACACCCTTTTCTCCGTGAAGAAATGGTTTTGCCTGTTTGACCGCATGAGCCGTACCGAGCTGTTCTGCTTGGAGAGCGTAATCGCTTTTCTGTCCGAGCTGCTTCTTCACATCTTCGGCGCCGTGTCCTACGATGGTGACAAGCTTCGCTAAAGATAATTTCAGAGCTTCGTCTGCGACGTGCTCTACCATAGGCTTTCCGCATACCGGATGAAGGACCTTGTAAAGCTTCGATTTCATTCTCGTTCCTTTTCCGGCAGCTAAAATCACTGCAAACCGCTTATCCATTTAATGGCCTCCAATATCCCTTTTATCCATAGAAAAATATATCCTAAATAGCTGTTGATTTCAAGAAGACATCAAAAAGTGCAAGAATTTTCTATGTAATCGCTTTATTACTGAAAAATCAGATTTAAAAAAGGACTGCCGGAAAAGGCCTTGTGTCAGCCTTTATCAGCAGTCCTTACATTTTGTTATGTTTAAGAAGCCCCGGCTTCTTCATATTCTAATGCTTCAGAATCACCCAAACGATGATACTCATTTAAAACAGCATCCTGGATCTTGCCCCGCGTGCTGGAATTAATAGGATGAGCAATATCGCGGAATTCTCCATCAGGGGTGCGTTTACTCGGCATCGCAACGAAAAGACCATTGTTTCCATCAATCACACGAATATCATGTACAACAAATTCGTGATCCAGCGTGATGGATGCAATCGCTCTCATGCGACCATCGGTATTCACGCGGCGTAATCTTACGTCAGTAACTTCCACAGTAGTTCACCACCTTTTCCCTATATAAAAGCATTAGTCTAACAATTCCACGATTCTTTTTAAATTCCTGCACGTTTCAAAAAGTTTTTTTGAAAATATAGGATATACATACACAATTAGGTGATAAACCATATTTGGGGATCATATACTGCATAAAAAAAGTGATCCCGGAGACCGGAACCACTTTTCTGAGATTTAAGATTTCACCAGCGCAATGACTTCAATTTCCACGAGAGCATCTTTCGGCAGTCTCGCCACTTCCACACAAGACCTTGCCGGCTTATGTACATCAAAGTATTGTCCGTACACTTCATTCACTTCCGCAAACTGCTCCATATCAGCAATAAATACCGTTGCTTTTACAACCGTCTCGAGAGAAGCGCCCGCTTCTTTCAGCACAGCTTTTAAATTGCTGAACACCTGATGCGTTTGTTCTGTGATATCACCGTTTACCATTTCTCCTTCAGCAGTAAGAGGAATCTGGCCTGAGCTGTAAAACATGTTGTTTACGATGATTCCCTGTGAATATGGCCCGATCGCTGCCGGCGCGTGTTTTGTATGGATTGCTTTTGTCATTTTTCTGTCTCCCCATTCTTTAAATGCTGTTCTTTAAAAAATCGCAGAAAATTGCCGTTTTGAATCTCAATCGTTTTGTCTTTCATATTGATGGTTGAAAGCGTGAGCAGTGACATGTATTCATCGACAAGCCGTTCATTCACTCCCTCGGCTTCAACCAAGACACCTATTCCCGCGACGTTTGCATTAAACTCATCAAGCAAACTGATCATGCCGTTAATGGTGCCGCCGGCTTTCATAAAGTCGTCAATAATCAAAACGTTCGAACCCGTAGCCAAACTTCTTTTCGCAAGCGACATCGTTTGAATGCGGTTAGATGACCCTGATACATAATTGATGCTCACCGTGGAGCCTTCCGTCACTTTATTGTCCTTTCGCACGATGACAACCGGAACGTTCAAATAACTGGCCGCTGCGTAAGCAAGAGGGATTCCTTTTGTCGCAACGGTCATCACCACATCAATCTCCCGCTCCGCAAAAACGGAAGCAAAAAGCCTGCCTACATGAGAGAGGACAGAGGGTTTTCCTAAGATATCCGTTAAATATACATAACCGCCCGGAAGGATACGCTCAGGATTTACTAAAGACTGTCCCAGCTCCTGTATAAACGCTTCTGCTTCAGCCTGTTTCACTTTCGGAATGTATTTGACGCCTCCGGCAGCTCCCGGCACTGTAAGCAGCGTCCCAATGCCTTGCTGTTCAAAGGTCTGTTTAATAATCGTTAAATCTTCACTGATTGATGACTTTGCTGATTGATACCGTTCTGAGAAAAACGTTAACGGTATTAATTCATGCGGATGGGTTAACAAATAATTTGTTAAGTCCACCAATCTGCCGCTGCGACGAAACTTCATGAACTTACCCCCAAAATCCGAATAATTTAAAAATAATATAACTTAACATACGGATTTAATCAAGAGCATTCTGTTCGCCGATCATCCGCACTGCGTACACTTGATCACAGAAACCTCTTAACCCGTTATAAATCCGCTGCACCTTCGATTCGTATTGAACCAAACCGAATACAGTCGGTCCGCTTCCGCTCATTAACACCGCATCAGCGCCGAAGCGTTTCATTTGATTTTTAATCATCGCCACCTCGGGATGGAGGCTGAGCGTAACCGACTCCAATACGTTTCCTAATTGTCCGCATACCTTTTGGAAGCTTTTTTCTTCAATCGCGTCAATCATCGCCTGCACATCAGGATGCCGAACCTGCTGTAAGTTCAGCCGGCGGTACACTTCGGCAGTCGATACCCCGATCGTCGGTTTGGCGAGCACGACCCAGCAATGAGGCGGAGCACTGATGTGCCTGATCTTCTCACCGCGTCCGGTTGCCAGAGCAGTGCCTCCGTATACACAGAAGGACACGTCTGAACCGATTTCAGCTCCAAGCTCCGCGAGCTCTTCGACAGAAAGCTTTAAATCCCAAAGCCTGTTCAGCCCTCTGAGCGTGGCTGCCGCATCGCTGCTTCCGCCGGCAAGCCCTGCCGCTACAGGGATCACTTTTGTAATCATAATGGAAACGCCTTTTTTGACTTGAAACCGTTCTTTAAGCAGTTTGGCTGCCTGATAAGCCAGATTCCTTTGATCATCCGGAACAAAGCGGTTATGCGACGCCACTCTGATAACGTTTTCGGGCAGTTCTGTCAGTTCAATCCGATCTGCCAAATCAATTGTCGTCATGATCATCTCCACTTCGTGATAACCATCCGGGCGTTTACTCGTCACATCGAGGGACAGATTGATTTTGGCCGGCGCTTTTTCTAAAATACGCATAGCTTTCACCTACTTCTCCATCTAAACATAAGTATGAACATTGTATCACATTTGGAGACCCGGAGGTACTTATCCGAAATTGACGCCGGTTTTGACAGCCGATAGAAAAAACCGGGGAACGGATTGTCCCCCGGGCCACTGAATTATCGGTTATTTTGGTTCTGAGCCGCCATCTGCTGTTCGGCAATCTCAATCGCGCGCTTTACCATATTCCCGGCGTCACGCGCCCGAATGCCTCCCCAGCCCTCGTTTTTCACCGTATCGTAAAAACCAAGGTCCTTCGCCAGCTCATATTTGAACTCATCTGACATAACTCCACGACGTCTGCCCAAACGAAACAACCCCTTTTATAGAATTGATCACCATTCGTGCACGCCACGATAAAACATGTGACACCTATAGCTTCCGTTTAATCGGCTGAAACTTTCGAGGGAATAATTAGAAGAGCTTTGGAAGGCAAAACAAAAAGCAGTAAACAAAAGGTTCACTGCCCATTAAAATGCTACTGAGCTTGCCGTATCGTCATTGAATGTCAATTCAACAGTCTCAGTCAGAATATCAGCATAACTGTATGAAACTCTTTCAAACGAATTCTCGTCTTGATCTAGTTGTATCACAAAAACAGAAGGGTACGTCTCAGCTAAAATGCCCGAACGCTCAATCGTTTTTCGGCGGCCGCCGTTTGCTTTTAACGTAAGCCGTTTACCTAAATTCCCATCAAGCGATCTTTTTATATCGGACAACGTCTTCGCCATTGCATCCACCTCACTACATTTATTGTACAACAAGAGCCCAATTTTGTCAAATAAAATTTAAATTATATCAACGTTAATAAGTCATTGTCAACAAAATTATTTTGACAAAATTCTATTGATTTCTGCGTTATTTTTCACAAGTTCCGGAAATTTATGTATCAATATGTAAAATAATTAACCCGCATAGCGAAATATATGCGGGTTTTATCACTCATCCATTTGATTTATACGGCATACCGACACGCAGCACACCCTTCGTTTCAATTCCTCCCAGCCCTTTCTCTCTCGTCAGCGTATTTCTCAGGACATCCCATACATTGATCCGCTCCATAAACGGGGTGAAGCTGATTTTCGCGACAATATATACCGGGTCAAGCGCATGGATATTGACGCGTGACGGCGAACTTGCAAAATTCGCGCCTGCTCTGATTAAAGACTCGAAATGAGATTGACAGGCCCCCGCGAATATGACCAGCTGATCCAAATGAGGGACTTTACGCCTCGCTTTTTGAACGGTTTCGACAAAGTGTTTGGAATGCCTGTAGGCGCTTAAATCGTTCACGTCACCCTTATGCTTGGAATATGCATCATGGCCGGTGATGACTAAAATATCCGGCCTGTATTTATCAAGCAGCTCGTCAATTGATGCCGGCATTTTTTTCTCATGGCAGTGAATTCCGTATACCGGCACACCGATTTTTTCATAAAAGTTCAGGCACTTTTTCAAATAGGCCTCATCGCCGTCCAGATGCAATACCTTTCCGGGCATATGAAAGTAGTGCTCCTGATGCTGATATTGATTTGTCGCATAATATTCCTGTTTTTCCCGAAGCAGCTTATAATCCTGGCGGAGCAGCTCGAGAGATTCATTCATCCTGCTTTCATCTCTTTTCTTTCTCATGGCCTGTTCGTCTTTTCTGACAGGCTCCAAATCAGAAAAATCAGCATCCGCAATCAATCTGACTTCGTCACCATGCAGGATGGCAATTGAATTTCCATTGCTTGTTTGTTCTATACCGATAATGCGAAATAAAACATCCATTTGATAGGATTTCCTGGCTACCATATCTCCTATTTGAAATTGCACGTTACCCACTCCACAAATAGACTAAGCCTCATCATGAAAGAAGTCTTGGCAAATACACCTCTTTCCGCTGCGGCGCTTGATGTTTCAAGCTTTTCTTGCAGTTGAATGAATAAGGTTCTCCTCTAGCCTATGTAGCGGCAGTCCAAGTGGTGACGCAAAACAAAAAGCCCTCTTAGAAAAGGGCTTTATGCAATCCGTTGGACAGGAGCGCGAATTCTTCTATGGACAGGGATTCACCGCGCCGCTTTCCGTCAATATTCGTTTCTTGAAGAACTTCTTCAATTTGAGCTTTTTTCTCTTTTCCGTCCGGAAGATTGTTCACAAGGTTGTTCAGCAAGGTTTTCCGGCGCTGTGCGAAGCTTGCTTTAATCAGCTGGAAGAAAAACGGTTCATTATCGACATCAACCGCCGGGCCGTCACGAAGCAAGAGACGGATGACGGCTGAATCGACATTAGGCTGAGGCACAAACACCGTTTTCGGGACGGTCATGACGGTTTTGGCCTCCGTATAGAACTGAACCGCAATGGAAAGCGATCCGTACTCCTTAGAGGAAGGATCAGCGGCCATCCGCTCAGCGACCTCTTTTTGCAGCATCACGACAATTCCTTTTAATGGAAGATGTTCTTCCAATAGCTTCATGATGATAGGCGTCGTCACATAATATGGGAGATTCGCCGTCACCATAATTTCATCACAATCCTGAAACTGCTCTTCAATGACGGATTTTACGTCTGCTTTCAGCACATCTTGATGAATGATCGTTACATTGTCATATGGAGACAGCGTATCATTGAGAATGGGCAGCAGGCGCTGATCAATTTCAAACGCGACGACCTTTTTCGCCCGTTTGGCAAGCTGCTCTGTCAGCGCGCCGATTCCGGGCCCGATTTCAATGACTCCGGTCCGATCCGTAATTTCCGCATGGTCCACAATTCTGTCCAATATATTTGTATCAATTAAGAAATTCTGTCCCAGACTCTTTTTAAAAGAGAAACCGTACTTTTTCAGAATTTCCTTCGTTCTGATAGGTGTCGCGATATCTTTATTGTTCATCCTGTTCCTCCTGCCTCATAGCATCGAGCGCATCAATAAAATCACTTCTTTTGATTTGAAACATTTGCAGCCGTTTTTGAAGCTGCTTGCCGTTTGTATAGCCGATCTTCAGCAGGTCGCCCAATCGTTCGCGGCGTCTTTTGGCAGCCGGTCCGCCGATCAGACCGGCCTGTATGACATCTTCAGCTGAAATCTCACTCGGCTTTGCCTCCATCTCTTCATGCACATTTTCCAGACATGCTCTGATGCTTTCAATGGATGCGTGCTCAACGCCAATGCCGCGCTTGTTTTTCGGTTTGGCAAGATGTTTGGGCAGAAATGCGTGTTTACAGCCGGGTACTGCTTCAGAAATGGTTTTCCGGATCTTTTCCCCCGGAAAATCCGGGTCCGTCAGCACGATGACCCCTCTCGTTTCCTGCGCCAGCCGAATCTGCCTGATGACTTCGTCTCCGATTGCGGAACCGTTTGTCTCGATCGTATCCGCATCAACGGCAAGTTTTATGCGCGCAGTGTCATCGCGTCCCTCGACTACAATAATTTCTTTAATTTTCATTACTTCCTCCAAAAAAACTTTTTATATCCAAAACGAAACCTTTGCTTGCATGTCACGTCTAATATACTGAAAATACACTTTACCTATTATAACGAAAAAAACAGAGGGCGCAAAACCCTCTGAGTGAATCGGAATTAATTTAAGATTTTTATTTTGACCTGTTTCTTTCCCCAGCGGTAAGCTGAAGATTTTTCAGGGAAAAAGACATCAATCCGTCTTCCTTTAATGGCTGAACCTGTATCAGCGGCCACAGCATCCCCGTATCCGTCTACGTGGACTCTTGTGCCGAGCGGGATGACGCTTGGGTCTACCGCAATGACTTTGGCATTCGGATTGCTTGTCAGGTTAACGCCTGTAGCCGTATGGCCGGAACAGCCGCTGCAGCTTGCGGTATAAGCCGTGGAAGACACGGTAATCACTTTACCGGAAGATCCGGTTTCGCCCGAAGATGCCTTCACAGGTGCACTGAGCTGCTCAATCTTGGGACTGTGCCGCTTTGTGCCGACCGCAATGATCTGATCTTTGCTTTTTTCAGATGTTTCTTCTTTAACAAGCTTTCTTGAAACTTCTTTTCCATTTTCTTTGACAACATGAAAATGCTTTTTAAGTTTGCCTTCTTTTCCTTTTTGAACGATCTTTTCTTTCCCGCTGTCGAGAGACGCATCTTCTTTTTCTTTCACTTGATACGCTATTTTTTCCTCAACTACATCGGTGACTTTTTCGATACGAGTGATTTGTATGCCGGCCTGATTTTTTGTGAGCTTTTCGTGTAATGCCGGTTTTACTTTATCTTCGTCTTTCATGTCCATCTTATGCTGCGTTAAAAAGTCAGCGACCGTAGTCGAAGTCGTCCATATTTTCTTTTTCTTTCCCGCATCATTTACAGTGACCTGAAAAGCCGGGTCGACCGTGACTTTCATGCCGTTTGTCACTTTCGTATCTGCTGCTGGATCTATTTTATCGTGCTGATTCACAGGTGTATGCTGTTCGTTCAGAAATGCGCCGACTGTTTTTGCCGTTGACCATAAAGTCTTTTCTTCTCCGCCTCTTGTCACACGGATCTGCTTTGCAGCTTCATACACGACATTCATGTTGTCTGCCAATGCTGTCTGCTTAGACGGGGTAATCCGGTCTTCATTTCTCGTCTCTATATGTAAATCTTCCAGAAGTTCCCCAACCGTTTTTGCATGAGTGCGTATTTGCTTTTTCTTGCCGTTGATGGAAACAGAAACTGATTGTTTTGAGAGCTCATGTGCCCCGTATGCAGTCCCGGTTCCGCCCAGCAGAATAATAGCTGCAATAAGAATAACCTTGCTTTTACCAAGCTTTACGGAAAACAGTTTTTTCATTTTTTGTGTGATGAAAAACGCCTCCTTCTCCTCGGAGAGATTATATAGAGTATCTAAAATGCTGTCAACCCTCCCATCTCGAAGATGAAAAACCTTCAGCGTATCCCTCATTATGCAAAAACAAAGCAAAAAAAGGAAGAGAGACATATCGACAACCTATCTTATGAGGAGAAGGAAGCTTGTAGAACCGTTTTACATATCCACTGAATCGGACAAGCTTTTACACGTTATGACAGCGCATTCTGTCAGTTCATGCGGAAAAGTCTTTTTGCGTTTTCGGTTGTAATTGAGGCAATTTCCTCATACGTCAGTCCTTTTAATTCGGCGAGCTGTTCAGCAACATATTTTACGTAGCTTGGCTCATTTCGTTTGCCGCGGAAAGGATGCGGTGTCAGGAAAGGGCAGTCAGTTTCAATCAGCAAACGGTCATTCGGAATTTCCTTTGCAACTTCTTTTGGTTTCTTCGCATTTTTGAAGGTAACCGGTCCGCCGAATGAAATATAGAAATTCATAGCCATACACTGCCGCGCAACCTCCGCGCTCCCCGTAAAGCAGTGCATAATACCGCCGACTTCTTCCGCTCCCTCTTCTTTCAAAATTGTGACAACATCTTCCGTTGCATCACGATTATGAATGATAATTGGAAGGTTCACTTCTTTGGCGAGAGCGATTTGTTTCCGGAATACTTCTTTCTGAACGTCTTTTGGTGATTTATCCCAGTGATAATCAAGGCCCATCTCTCCGATTGCCACGACTTTTTCATGAGAGGACAGTTCCTTAATCCATGATAAATCTTCCTCTGTCATGTCAATTGCGTCTACCGGATGCCAGCCGATCGCAGCGTATATAAAGTCATATTCCTCAATCAGCTCCATCGCACGCGTGATAGTGGGTTTGTCGAATCCGACAACGACGATCCGTTCAACTTTTTCAGCCTTTGCACGCGCAATGACTTCCTCTAAGTCTGTGTCAAATTGCTCGGCATTTAAGTGCGCATGTGTATCAAAAAGCATCATAAAAACTCCTTTCTTGTTGAAAAACAAAAGGTGTTCGACGGAATGTTACACGTGAAACACCTTTTGCATCTATTTATTTAATTCGAGTGCCTTTCGGTAATGACTGGTCGACAGCTACAACTTTGAGAACGCCGTCCGATTCTCCTGCCAGTATCATTCCTTGAGAAAGCTCGCCTCTCAGTTTTACCGGTTTTAAATTCGTTACACAAATGATCTTCATTCCCACAAGCTGATCCGGTGTGTAATGCTTTGCGATACCTGATACAACTTGGCGCTGTTCAAAGCCCAGATCAATTTGCAATTTCAGCAGCCGATCTGCTTTTTTCACCGGCTCTGCGGACAAGACCTCTGCAACGCGAAGTTCTGTATCCATAAATTGATCAAACGTAATTTCAGGAAGACGCTCTGCTTCTTGCGGCTCTTCCGCCTTTTCTTCTTTAGCAGGAGCAGTTCCTTGCATTTTTTGCTTGATGTAAGCTACTTCTTCTTCAGCTTCAAGACGAGGGAAAAGCGGTTCCCCTTTTTTCACTTTCGTGTTCTTCAATTGGCCGAATGTCTGAATACTGTCCCAAGCTTTTAGAGACTGATCCTCAACTCCGAGCTGGGCAAACATTTTTTCAGGCGTTTGTGTCAAGAAAGGCTGGAGCAATACGGCTGAGATACGTAAAGATTCAGCTAAATGATACATGACAGAACGTAATTCTTTTTCTTTTTCCTGGTCTTTAGCAAGCACCCACGGAGCAGTTTCATCAATATATTTGTTCGTACGGCTGATTAATTGCCATAGCGTTGATAAGGCGACTGAAAACTCCATGTTTTCCATTGCCTTTTCATAAGCTTTAACCGTTTCACCGGCTACAGAAGAAAGCTCTGAATCAAAATCGGTCACATTTCCTTCATATGAACCAATCTCGCCGTCAAAATATTTTTGGATCATTGCGACTGTACGATTCAGAAGGTTTCCTAAGTCGTTCGCCAAGTCATAATTAATCCGTTCTACGAAACCTTCCGGCGTAAAGACACCGTCTGAACCGAACGGTACTTCGCGAAGCAGGTAATAGCGAAGTTCATCCAAGCCGTAGCGTTCAATTAACGTTACCGGATCAACGACATTTCCTTTTGATTTCGACATTTTTCCGTCTTTCATCAATAACCAGCCATGTGCGAATACTTGCTTAGGCAGCGGGAGATCAAGCGCCATCAGCATAATCGGCCAGTAAATGGTGTGAAAACGGACAATTTCTTTACCGACAAGATGGACGTCAGCCGGCCAGTACTTTTTGTAAAGCTCATCATTTTCCGTATCGTAACCGAGCGCTGTAATATAGTTGAACAGTGCGTCAATCCATACATACACGACATGCTTCGGATTTCCCGGCACTTTTACGCCCCAGTCGAACGTCGTTCTGGAAACGGCCAAATCTTCAAGCCCCGGTTTAATGAAGTTGTTAATCATTTCATTTTTGCGTGATTCAGGCTGGATGAAAGAAGGATTTTCCTCATAAAACTTCAGCAGGCGGTCTGCGTATTTGCTCATGCGGAAGAAGTATGACTCCTCTTTGATTAATTCGACCGGGTGGCCGCTGTCAGGGCTTTTTCCGCCGACAACCTCACCCTTCTCATTTCTTTCCACATCCACCAGCTGTGTTTCCGTATAGAATGTTTCATCAGGGATGCTGTACCAGCCCTCATACTCATCCAGGTAAATGTCACCATTATCAAGAAGTTTTTGAAACACTTTCTCGATAATTTCTTTGTGCCGGCTTTCCGTCGTCCGGATGAAATCATCGTGAGAAATGTCGAGCTGCTTCCATAGTTTTTGGATTTCAGCAACTGCACGATCCACATAAGCTTGAGGCGTTATATTCTCTTCCTCCGCTTTCTGCTGGATTTTCTGTCCGTGCTCATCCGTTCCGGTTAAGTAGCGTACGTCAAATCCTTTTAATCTTTTGTAACGCGCCATCGCATCGCCGGCCACGGTAGTATAAGCATGGCCGATATGTAATTTTCCGCTCGGATAATATATCGGGGTTGTAATATAAAAAGTATTATTGTCTTGCGGCATGTTGCAACCTCCCATTCAGAATGTCGAAAAGCTCACGCCCAAAGGACGAGAGCGGTTTTATTTGATATACAATATTGATATTTGTCCTCTATCTATGATACCATCTTAGCCTTTAAGATCAAGGATATATACGTACTGCGCGTAAAAGAGTAAATAAAATTAAAAATTTTTATTGAAATTAAAAAAAGTCTTAACATGTCGAAATTTGTCGTATATAATCTACTAATATAAAACATCTTGGTTCGAAAGTCTTGATTTAAAAGGATTTTCAGTAGGATAATAGGTTCGAAAAAGCAGTCAAAAAGCCTGTTATTTCAGGATTTCCAAGGCTTTACTTACTATAAGAACTAATTCTTACAATCAATAGTAAACAAAAAGATTGACGATTATTGGAAACCTTGTTATGCTAGGAATGTAAGGAATTTTGTCGAATAATGACGAAGAAAAATATAAACTACAAAATAATTATCTCTCGGGAGGAGACTGTTAATGAAATCTACTGGTATCGTACGTAAAGTTGATGAACTTGGACGCGTAGTTATCCCTATCGAACTTCGCCGTACACTGGGCATCGCAGAAAAAGACGCTCTTGAAATTTATGTTGATGATGAAAAAATCATCCTTAAAAAATATAAACCAAACATGACTTGCCAAGTAACTGGTGAAGTTTCTGATGATAACCTTAAACTTGCCGGCGGCAAATTGGTACTCAGCAAAGAAGGCGCTGAGCAAATCATCTCTGAAATTCAAAACCAGCTTCAAAACCAAAAATAAGCTATTTCATACAAAAACCGTTCTTGTTACGATACAAGAACGGTTTTTTTTATGATTGAATGTGATAAGCGTCATAAATCTCGCGTTTCGGAACGCCCCGATCTACCGCTGTTTGTTTTATGGCCTGTTTGGAAGATGCTCCTTCGTTTATGTAATGCTCCACATGCTCTTTCTCAGAAAGCTCCGTCCACCAAGGCTTTTCATCTTCATCCGGTTCTGCGGTTTGATTTCCTTCGACAACGAGACAGAACTCACCGCGGATTTGATCTTCATTTGCCCATTCAATCACCTCGGCGATGGTTCCTCTGATGAATTCCTCGTACTTTTTCGTTAATTCTCTCGTGACGGCGATGGTTCGATTACCCAAAACGTCATGCATTGCTGTTAATGTTTCTTTTAATCTGTGCGGCGCTTCGTAAAATATCATCGTTTCCTGCCGTTTTTTCAGGATTTCGAGTTCTTTCTTCTTTTCTTTTTTCTGTCTGTTTAAAAATCCGTAGAAGAAAAACGGCTGCGGGGTGATGCCTGATGCGGTCAGCGCGGTTAATGCCGCATTTGCACCCGGAAGCGGAACGACATATCCGCCGATTTGGGTGAAATCTCTCACAATCTCAGCCCCCGGGTCGGAAATTGTCGGCATGCCGGCATCACTGACCAATGCCACATTCTTTCCGCTTTTCAGCCATTCAATGATTTTATGGCCGCTGCTTTCTTTATTATGTTCATGATAGCTGATGAGAGATGTTTCTATGTCATAAACATGGCACAGCTTTTTCGTCTGTCTCGTATCTTCGGCAGCTATGACATCGGCCGATTTCAGCGTCTCTACTGCACGAAAGGTCATGTCCTCCAAATTGCCGATCGGTGTAGGAACAAGGTACAGAGTTCCCATTTCAGATTTTCCGTTAAAACTCATCTGGCGTCTTAACATATACAGCCTCCTTGCTGCGTCGTTTTTCTTCTATATATTGCTCTTTTTTCTTTCGGGTCAGCTGTTTAAAACGGTATTCCGCCTGCATCGCTTCCCGTTTTGTTTCAAATGATTCCGCATGGCATAACAAAACCGGCCTCCGCGCTCTTGTGTACTTCGCGCCCTTTCCCTCATTGTGGGTTTTCAGCCGTTTTTGCAGATCATTTGTATAACCGGCGTACAGACTGTTGTCATTGCACAGCAGCACATAAAAGAAATGACTATTTGTCTCCATATAAAATCGTGCGGATCTCTTTCGTATATTCATTTTGTTCATTGTATACGAACAGCGGGGGAAGAATTTTGAGATCAGGGCGGCCGCCTTTAATTCCTTCAACCAAAATGGTATTCGCTTCTTTACCTTGTTTCGGATAAATAAACTGAACCCGTTTCGGTTCTATTCGGTACGCTTTCATTAATTCAAAGATTTCCAAAAGCCTCCCCGGCCGATGAACGAGAGATGCTTTTCCGCCTTGCTTCAGCAGTTTGCTGCTGATGGAAATCACATCTTCAAGCGTGCAAAGAATTTCGTGCCTTGCGATTCTGAGATGCTCGTTCAGGTTCTGCTCCGCCTCTTTCGGTGTTTTAAAATAAGGCGGATTGCAGGTGACAACATCATATTTATTATGTCCGAGTCTTTCCGGCATATTTTTTAGATCATCATGAATGAGACTGATCTGACCGCCCAGCCCGTTGTATTCCACGCTTCGGAGCGCCATATCATACAAGCGTTCCTGAATTTCAACGCCGGTGATATCGGCTTTTGACCTTGTGCTGAGCAAAAGCGGCACAATGCCGTTCCCCGTGCATAAATCAACGATGTTCCCCTTTTGAATCGGAACGTATGCAAACTTAGACAGCAGCACGGCATCTAATGAAAAAGCGAAAACCGTCGGACTCTGTACTATTTTCATATCCTCTGCTAATAAGTAATCCAGTCTTTCATCATCACGTAATGAAACCATAATCTTATTCCTTTCGGCACTCTTTGAAAAAGGCTTCCGACATCAGCGGAAGCCTTTTCCTTATTTTTTATTTAAGAAGGACAGACAAAAAAGGCAATCTCCCTTGCGGACGCTCCCATAATGGACGTTGCAAATATGAAAGCCTTCTTGATACAGCCGGGCCAGATTGTCGTACCCTTCTCCTATATCACTCTGCTCTGCCTTCTGTGTTTTTGTTTCTTTCTGATCAGCTTTGAATTTCTCAATTTGCTCTGTCGTGTCATCAAGCCGCTTACGCAAATGCTTATTTTCAAGCTGAAGATGGTGATTCTCTTCAATCATTTCGCCGATATGCTGCTTTAAGTCACCCAGCTGACGGTACAGCGAACCGATTTGTTCCTCCAGGTTTATGACAGTATCAAATAACTCTTTTTTATCCAAGGTTCCACACCTCGTTAATCTGTGGTTTGTGCGGATACGACGCCCTCTTCCAAGAGCTCTTCCCAAGTATATTCTATCACTTTTTCACGATTCTTCAGTTCCACCTGAAGCACCCGTTCCAGAATATTAAGACCGACAACCTTTGCGGGGCCGTTTGCCGTCGTAATCATTTCGCCTAAATCCGGCAGCTGTTCTTTTGCCGTCTCATACTCATCATTTTCGTACTTCAAACAGCACATCAAACGGCCGCACAGACCGGAAATCTTCGTTGGGTTCAACGATAAATTTTGATCCTTCGCCATTTTGATGGACACCGGTTCAAAATCGCCGAGGAACGTGGAGCAGCAAAGCATTCTCCCGCATGGTCCGATACCGCCGAGCATTTTCGCCTCGTCCCTCACCCCGATTTGGCGCAATTCGATTCTCGTTTTAAAGATAGAAGCCAAGTCTTTGACCAATTCCCTGAAATCAACCCGTCCGTCTGCTGTAAAGTAAAAAATGACTTTATTGCGGTCAAATGTAAACTCAACATCAACCAGCTTCATATCTAAGCCGTGGTCAGCCACTTTTTTCTGACAGACTTCAAAAGCGGACAGGGCCTCCTGTTTGTTTTCTTCTACAATGAGAAGATCGCGTTCATCAGCAACGCGTATGACCTTTCGAAGCGGAAGCACAACATCATGCTCGTCCACTTGTTTATTTGCGATGACAACCTGCCCGTATTCGACACCTCTTACGGTTTCAACAATGACGCAGCTGTCTTGTTCTATATCAAATCCGTTCGGATCAAAGTAATAAATTTTTCCCGCTTTTTTAAAGCGGACGCCTATTACGTTGTACAAGCTTATCCCTCCTGCAACGTTAACACCAAGTGCTCCATTAATCCCTGCACATTCACATTGGAATGAAGCCGTTTTTTTGCTTCTAAAACAGCGAGAATTTGGTTCGTAACGCTTTGTTGTGTAAATTGCAGCGCATGCTGTTTTATTGATTGGAATAAGTCTTGATAAATCAGTTTATCTTCATTTCCAATTTGGATGGATAATACATCACGGTATATCAATAAGAGCATATCAAGACCCATTTCTTGATGGGTTTTTTCTTTGAAAAAGGGCACCCACTGATCCTGAATGAAGAAAAAGGCATGTCCTTTCCGCTGATGTAAGACTTCATACAATTTTATCACTTTCGCTCTGGACTCTGCAAACTCATCATTTCGACTTAATTCGACTGCTTCCGCAATATTATTTGTCATATTTGCTAAGAGCCGGGCCATGTGAGGGCCCACTTCCTGTTCAATCAGCCTTTCTTCTATGGCTTTCGGCTGAAGCGGCTGGAACGGAAGAACCTGACATCTCGAAACGATGGTATCCAGTATTCGGTGGAGCTGTTCAGTAATCAGAATTGCGATGGTGTCTTGACTCGGCTCCTCTAAGAATTTCAGCAGACTATTTGCCGCATTTGTCGTCATTTGATCCGCATGGGATATAATGTACAGCTTTTTATGCGATTCCAGTCCTGTTTTAGAAAACTCTTCCTGAAGCGATTGGATCTGAGCCTTTTTAATGGATAATCCGTCGGGCTGAACCACATGCAGGTCGGGATGGTTTCCGGATTCGATGCGCTTACAGTTCCGGCACTCCCCGCAAGGCTCAGTCCCGCCTTCAAGGCAAAAAAAACTTTTTGCGAGAAGCAGTGCGGCATCCAATTTGCCCGTACCTTTTTTACCTTCAAACAGATATGCGTGAGAAAGCCTTTTCTTTTCAATACTGTTATGCAAAAGCCGCATCACTCTGGGCTGCTGCCCGGTCATTTCCTTCCATGATATTGCCATTGTATCACTCTCTATGTGTAAAGGTTAATCAATAAACCTTTTATTTCTCCGATTCGATCCAGCAAATCAATTGCCGGTTTTTCCTGATCTAACATTTCTTCTGTCAGCTGGAGCAGTTTTTCATCTATTTCTTTCACAAGCCCCAGAGTCCGGCTGCTGCCGTACAGGTCAAAGCTTTTCTCCGTCTCATGCGATAATCCGCTGTCTACGGCCTCTTTTACAAAACGTTTTACCAATCCTTTGAATTTCGCTAAGTCTTTGAAGTTTCTCGACTTCGTCAGCCTTTTCCCGAACGTTTCTATATCCGTTAAGAACCTGCTCAGCTGATCAAATTTCAGCTTACTGCTTTGGCTGTCCATTGAACTTTTAAATGTTCCGGAAAGCTCTGCCGCTTTATAAGCAGGCTGCTGCTTTTTCTCAATAAATGTACGTAAGTCAGAATTTATTTTCACGTCGTCAAATCCTTAAAATTGATGAAATTCATCGACCGGGAGGACAAAGACCGTCGCTCCGCCGACTTCCACTTCGACGGGATATGGAACGTAGGAATCCGCATTCCCGCCCATCGGGGATACCGGGGCAATCATCTGATCACGTTTACAGCCATTCTCTTTAATAAGGCTGAGCGCTTTATCGACACGGATATCTTCCACCCCGATCATAAACGTCGTATTGCCTGATTTAAGGAATCCGCCTGTTGTCGCAAGCTTCGTCACCCTGAAGTTGTGGTCGGTTAATACTTTCAAAAGCCTGTTGCTGTCCTGATCCTGCACCACTGCCACTATTAGTTTCATTCTCTAGGCCCCCTTTAGGTTGGAAAGAACATTGTCGTTACATTCATTATAGCAACTTATGAGAAACAGGTCACAACTGAATTTTTTTCAATGCTTCATTTATCACTTTAAGTGCGTCCTGAATGACGAGTTCCTTCTTTTTCGAAGCGTCAATTGTATGAAATCTTTCCGGAAAACGCTGCATGACCTTTTGGTATCCTTCCCGTACTTTTGTGTGAAAGTGCAGGGCCTCAAGATCGAGACGATTCTTCTCTCTTGAATCATTCGACGTAATCCGTTTCAACCCTTCTTCCGGCTCAATAGAAAAATAGATGGTGACATCAGGCATCGTATCGCCGATTGCAAACTGGTTAATAGAAAGGACTTCATCAATGCCGAGCCCTCTCGCATAGCCTTGATAAGCCAGCGAACTGTCGATGAAACGATCGCACAGCACAATGCGGCCTTCTTTCAATGCAGGCTGCACCTTTTCGGCTAAATGCTGTCTTCTCGCCGCAGCGTAAAGCAGCGCCTCCGTTTTTGCATCCATCAGTGTATTGTTTTTATTTAAGATCACTTCTCTGATCTGTTCCGCAATGTCGATGCCGCCCGGTTCTCTTGTCGCTGTCACCGGGAGCCCCTCTGCCGACAGAATCTCTTTCATTTCCTGAAGCACAGTCGTTTTCCCTGCACCTTCAGGACCTTCAAATGTTATAAATAAACCGCTCATGATTTCTCCTCTTCTATATAGACAAGTAATTGTTCCCCGTTTAACAAGCCTTGAATATGCGTGTCCATGCCGATTAAACGAGAAAGCTTTTGTACGATCTCTTCTGTTATCCGTTCTCCGTCCATGATCAGCGGAATTCCCGGCGGATAAGGAATAATGTTCCCCGCATGCAAGCGCCCGGCAGCCTTATTTATATCTGTAAGCTCTTTTTTAAACTTCCGCATCTCATTTTGCGGGTATTCAAGTGTCGATATGGACGGAAATGTCCATTTCACGGCATCCGGCAATTTATCGAGCGGTGTATTCTCCAGTTTCTGCTGTATGTTTCTTACGGTTGCCTGTTCTATCATCCGCCGGCCGCCTATCGGCAGTACGAGCAATACTTGGTACTCGTCAGCCAGCTCGGCAACAATGTCTTCACTCTCCAAAATCCGTTGTAATGAATAGCCGGAATGTCCGAGCTTTGACCGAAGAATTAATTTTAACGGGTCCGCCCGCAGCCCATATCCGGAAGGCTCGATTATTTCAATAGAAGAAATTGATGCGAATCTTCGTTTGATTTTCTCAATGTGCTCCATATGAACGGGAAGTGTCCCTTTTTCAGCAATATCCTGCACATAAGCGCGCGCCGTATCTAAAGATGCCATAATCGGGTATGACGGGCTGCTGCTTTGCAAACTGCTTATATAATAAGTTAATCGATCTCTGTCAATTCTGGTGCTGTTCAAATGAAAGTAAGACCCCATCGTCATAGCCGGAAGCGTTTTATGAGCCGATTGAACAACGGCGTCCGCCCCCATAGCCAATGATGAAGGCGGGAAAGGCTGCCCTAACACAAAGTGAGCCCCATGAGCCTCATCTACCAGTACAGGAACGCCGTATGAATGGGCTTTTTTAACTGCCGCAGTCAAATCGGCGGCATGCCCGTAGTAAGTCGGATTGGTCAGAACAAGTCCTTTCGCGTTCGGGTATGACGCCAGCGCTTTTTCGATGACTGAAAGGGATACATGTGCCGGCACATGCATGTTTTCATCGATTTCCGGCGCCAAATAAACCGGCTTGGCTCCGGCCAATGCCGCCGCATGGAAAACAGACTTGTGACAATTACGCTGGATCAGAATGGGTTCACCCGGTTCACAAACAGCTAAAATCATCGCCAGATTGCCGGCGGTCGTTCCATTGACGAGAAAGAAACTTTCCTGAGAGCCGTAAAATCTGCTCACCAAATCCTGCGCTTCCTTAATGACCCCCGTCGGGTGATGCAAGTCATCAAGACCCGTGATCTCAGTCATATCAATAGATAAAAGAGATTGATATACAGATTTGGCTTCATCAAAAAAGACATCTCCATTGTGATGTCCCGGAACATGAAAAGAATACGTATTTCGGTGCGCATGCTTCATCAGCGCTGTATATAAAGGTGTGTCCATTTTTAAACAAATCCTTTGCCTGTCTTTCTTATTATATCGTGACTGCGAGCCAACTTAAAGCTAAGACTTTTGCCATCTAGCCGTTATCCCGGCCGGCCCCCATATCAAGCAGCTTCTTTTTTAAATCGCCTTCCATGATAACAAGCTCCTCCTCGGCACGCCTGCGTTTCATCCTGCCTTCTTCTTGAATAGACATGATTTCTTCAAGTGTGCTGACTAAGCTTTCCTGCACTTTTTTGAGGGTTTCTGCCTCAACAAGTCCGCGCTCATTGGCTTTGGCGGTCTCGACTGTACTTGTTTTCAGAAGTTCAGCGTTTTTCAGCAGCAATTGATTTGTCGTATCCGCCGCCTTCTGCTGCACATCTGCCGCACTCCGCTGCCTCATAAGCGTCAGCGCGATGGCGACTTGATTCTTCCATAAAGGAATAGCCGTAACAATGGAGGACTGAATTTTCTCTGCCAGTGCCTGATTCGTGTTTTGAATCAGGCGGATTTGCGGCGCACTCTGAAGCGTAATCTGCCTGCTCAGCAGCAGATCATGCACCCTCTTATCCAGACGGTCGGCAAACTGGCGAAGATCATTCACTTCCTGCGCGGCCATTTGATTGTGTTCTTGTAATTCGGCTTTTCTTCCCGCTTCGGGTATCAGCTTTGTTTTCAGCTCATCTAATTTTAATTCCCCCGCTGCTATATACATAGTTAAATTAGAAAAGTATTGTTTATTTTGGGCGTACAGCTCATCTAACAATTTATTGTCACTCAACAGCACATTTTTAGAATGTTCCAGCCTTCTGCTGATACGGTCAATCTGCACACTTGTCTTTTGATATTTCGAAAGCACTTCCTGTACAGAACCGGACACCCTTTTAAACAGCCTGGCGAAAAACCCTTTGTTCTTCATCTGCAGATCATCAGGGTTGACCTGGTCAAGCTTCAGCATCAAATCAGCCAGTATCTGTCCCATCTCTCCTGCATCTTTTCTTTGCACGTGCTCTATCATCGTGTGGGAAAATTCCAGAAGATTCGCCTGCGCCTGTGAACCAAACAGAACAATGCTTTGCATGTTCTCAGGGTCCAGTTTTTCAGCGAGCCGAAGTGCCGCTTCTCTTTTTTCTTCCGGCAGCGTATCTGCAAGCTTAAGAGGGGTCTGGTCATTTTGGGCGCCCATGCTGTCGTCGGAACGGTCTTTGGCCATTTCCTTCTTCCTTTCCTATTTTCTCAGTGAATGCTTTGCCACATCTAATTCAAAGTGCAGGTCGTCGATGTCCTCCTTCATCAGTTCATGAAGATCCTCTTCCAGCCTTCTGGAAAGCTCTGCTAGAGTCATCCTCGTCTCACTCAAGGACATTGATAAGTCTTTATTTTTTCGCGGCTGTGAGGAGAGCAGAGCATACTTTTCCGTCAGTTCCACAACAGAATCAAGCGTTTGATAATAGAAACGCTCTGCCTGATAAAAACGCTTCGGCTCTTGCTTTGTGAGCAGATATATTCGTCGGGTTATCCGCAGTATCTCTGCATTCTGCTTCAGCATTTGTATACTTTTAGAGCGAAAAAGCGCCCTGCGTAATCGGATGATTTTACCCTTTGCTTCCTCAAGATTTTCCTTGATATAAGCATATTCTTTTCTTGTCAGCCGGTGTTTTTTTAAAAGGAGACGCTTCGCATTCCACAGGCCGGCCGCACTGACAGCGGCTCCGCCGGCCGCCCCGTATAAAAGCGAATACAGAAAAGGCTGATGCCCTATCGTAAAGAAGGTTATCCCCGCTAATACAAAAACTGTGCTGCCGCAAAGCGTCCATTTCATATATTGAATAAACGGTTTCATACTTGATCGACTCCTATTTATTCACTTTTATCAGTATTATCTATTACATTCCATGTCTAAACAAGTTCCTCTTCTTATCGTATCAGTTCTTTTATAAAAAGTGTAAAAACTCCTCTGATTTCAGGCAAAAAAAAGACCCTTTTCAGGGTTAAGAATATAACGTCGGTGTATGAAGGCTTTTCAGTTTACGAACGAAAAATTCATAATTTGGATCAGAGGTCGGAGTGGAAACTACTTTCTTCTCACACTCTAAACATATAAATTTCGTATAAATATGGATTCCCCTGCTTTTTTTGTTTTCACACACAATACATGTTTCTTCATGGCTGGACGTTTCATTCATTTTGCCCACCTCCGTATGAATAGCCTTCCCTTAAGCTGTTGATTGTATACACAATTTGGACCTTTTTGAAGTTTGCAATTAGTATATGGGTGTTTCCGTATTTCGGTGTTTGTTTTGTTTTTATTCAAAAACAAAAAAGGCAACTCATGATGAGCTGCCTTTACCATAATATAGCTTGGCGGCGTCCTACTCTCACAGGGGGAAACCCCCGACTACCATCGGCGCTGAAGAGCTTAACTTCCGTGTTCGGCATGGGAACGGGTGTGACCTCTTCGCTATCGCCACCAAACCATTGAGAGT